>NZ_JAPWHM010000004.1:0-543426 GCF_027214245.1 Sulfitobacter dubius
CGCGCCGAGCCCTGCCTGGTGCTCCTTCAGGATGCCAATAATCTGTTCTTCGCTGAAACGGCTTCTCTTCATCTTTTGTCTCCTCAATTGGAGAACAGGCTAACCTCAAATCGAGGACATTTCAGGGGAGCAGGTCATTAGCCACAATCCGTATTGTTGTTTGTTTCCAATGGGCCATTTGATGGCTAACCGGAGCCTAAGTAACTGTTATATATCGTGTCCTAGTTCTGCCGGGCCTACCATTCCGCCCCCGCTTTTCGCCCAAACCTCAGCGTTTGGCGCTGACATGCCAGTTCACCTGCATCTGAACGACCGTCTCGCCCGCCTCATTCTGGATGTCGACCGCCACGTCAAAGGCGACTTTTCCGTCCTCTTGCAGCGCGGTCAGCAATTCGGCACCGGGGCGCGAGGTTTCGGCGTGGGCGGTCAGCGTGCCTTCGGCGATCTTTTTGAATGTGATCTGCCCCATGGCCGCGACGGGGCGCATGTCCATAATCACCGGCGCAATCGCCCCTGCCATGGCAGCACCCGAGGCCGCCTCGCCCAAGGTGAACATCGCGCCTGCGTGCTGGGTGCCGATGTGGTTAGAGGTCTCATGTCGCTGCACCAGCTCAGCGCTGGCAGTACCGTCACCGATCTTGAGCAGTTTCACTCCGACATGGGCGGCAAAAGGCACGGCGGTGTCGAGATGGGCTTTGATCATGTCGTAGGGGGTCATGGCTGCGCTCCGTTCTAAGGTCGGCTCACTGTGGCAAAGCCGCGCGCGCGGCACAATCCTGCCGCGGGGTCACCGCGCGATGACAATATCTGCACGCAGCCCGCCGAGCCGCGCCGATTCTCCAAGCCGCAGCACCCCGCCATGGGCGCGCGCAATGTCTGAGGCGATGGCAAGGCCCAGCCCAACGCCGCCGCCCTTGTCTTGATTGCGCGCAGGGTCGAGCCGCGAGAAAGGCCGTGTCGCCTCGTCGCGCCGCTCTTCCGGGATGCCGGGGCCGTCGTCTTCGACCCGGATACGCAGGGTGCGGTCGCTCAGCATGACCGAGACTTCGGCCTGCGAGCCATAGCGCACGGCGTTGGAGATCAGGTTATCCACCGCCCGGCGCATTGCCACCTTGCGCAGTTTTACCATGCCCTCGCCCGTGCCTTCGGGCGGTAGAAGCGTGACTTGACGCCCCCCGCGCTCGGCATCTTCGACGATTGCGCGTACAAATCCATGCGGCTCCACCTTCTCCGGCTCGCCCTCGGCGGCACCCTTGGCGAAGTTTAGAAACTCATCCAGCATCCGCTGCATATCATCCACATCGGCCAGCAGCGGGGCCGCATCCTCTTCGTCGATCATCGACAGGCCAAGGCGCATCCGGGTCAGCGGGGTGCGCAGGTCGTGGCTGACCCCCGAGAGCATCAGCGTGCGCTGTTCGATCTGCCGTTCGATCCGTGCACGCATGTCGACAAAGGCGTTGCCCGCCGCGCGCACTTCGACAGCGCCAGTAGGGGTATAGGGCTCATGCCGGCCCCGGCCAAAGGCTTCGGCTGCACGGGCCAGGCGTTTGATGGGGCGCAATTGATTGCGCAGGTAGATCGACGCAATAACACTCAAAAGCACGCCGAAAAACACCGTGTAAACGAAAAGCTGGTGCGGGTTCGAGGCCGAGATCCGCCGCCGTTCAAACTGGATGCGCAGCGGGCCATGCACGCTATCGACGTAGAGCACGACAAAATCATCATCGCTGAGGTCAAATGCCTTGATCCCCTCCATGCGGCTTCTCATCCGTGGGATGAGCACCCGGCCCGAATAGTCATACCACAGCATGCTGTCTTCATCCGGCAGCGGAGGATTGGCGCGGGTCACCACGAAATCAAGCGGCCCCGCCCGCGCCTCTACCGCCATGGGCACCGATTGGGCATCGGGTGCCGTGCCGACCGCCAGCATGACCAGTTCCAACTCGCGCAGGACCGTGTCGGTCATCTGACCGGTGACGCCTTCGAAATGTCGCTGGGCAAAGATCACCACAACGACCAACTGCAAAAACACCACCGGTAACAGCAGGATCAACGCGGCGCGTCCGTAGATGCCGCGTGGCACATATCGTTTGAGCCAGGCAAAATTCATGGCTAGACCTTAGCCAGCCCCCTGCCCCAGCGAAAGGTGAAACCATGCTGCCGCCCGACAACTTCGACCCCGAGATTTGCCTTGCCGAAACCTTGGAGCCCGGGCTGCGCCGTATCGTGGCGCCCAACCCCTCGCCAATGACCTATCGCGGCACCAATACCTATCTTCTGGGCAAGACCGATGTGGCAGTGATCGACCCCGGCCCCGACAGCCCCGCGCATCTTAAAGCGATCCTCGCCGCGATAGAGCCGGGGCAGCGCATCAGCCATATCATCGTGACCCATACGCATCTCGATCATTCCCCCCTCGCCCGTCCTTTGGCCGCGCGGACCGGGGCCGAGGTCTGGGCTTTTGGCGACGCTACGGCGGGCCGTTCGGCGGTGATGCAGGGGCTGGCCGAGGCGGGGCTGATGGGCGGCGGTGAAGGTGTGGATCACGGGTTTCGCCCAGATCATACCTTGGCCGACAGCGATGTGCTGGAGGGGGACGGCTGGGTGCTGGAGGTGCTGCACACGCCGGGTCATATCGGCAATCACCTCTGCCTCGCATGGGGGCATGCCTGTCTCACAGCGGATCACGTCATGGGCTGGGCCACCTCTCTGGTCTCTCCACCCGATGGGGATTTGACCGACTTCATGGCCTCTTGCGAAAAGCTGGGCGCGCGGAATTGGCGGGTGTTCTACCCCGGCCACGGCGCGCCGGTCCTTGACCCCAATGCGCGGCTTGACTGGTTGGTGGCGCACCGCCGCACGCGGGAGGCTTCGATCCTTAAGGCGCTGAGTGCCGGGCCCGCCACGGCTGAAGACCTCGCCCGCGCCATCTATACCGAGACCCCCGCCGCGCTATTAGGGGCTGCCACGCGAAACGTGCTGGCGCATTTGGTCGATTTGACAGGGCGCGGCCGCGTTGCCCCGCAGGGTGTCTTGCAGGCAGAGGCGCATTTCGCCCTCAGCTTATAGGGAAAAACCGTGGATTCCGTCGCAAAATCGCAACAAATGCCTCAATCTGGGCGCAATTCGGCCCATTTATGGACCTGAACCGCGCTCAAGCTGGTTGCTAGGGTGAAAGACATCAAACCCCAGCGAGCAGCAAAGGAGCTACCCGATGGCCCGACTTGACAGAACGCCGCAACCGCAAAAACCCAAGCCTGAGCAGACGCCCAAGGGCACTTCGGCCCAGCCACCGCAGCGTCCCACACCATTGATCACCGATTACGCCAGCCTTTGAGCAGGCCCCGCGACGCGCCGGATGGAGCCGGTGCTTTGGGGAACTTTGCAGCCTGACCGCGCGTTTGCAGCCTAGAGCAACACGCAAGGACAGATATGGAACCCCACGCCCCCTCTCACGAAGCCGACCTCGCCCGTCTGCGCCGTCTGGCGGTCAGCATGGACAGCGCTTTTAAATTGCCGATTGTCGGTGTGCGCATGGGATGGGATTCGATTTTGGGTTTCGTGCCCGTGGTGGGCGATACGCTCGCCCTGCTTCCTTCCGCCTATATCCTTAAAGAATCGCACCGGATGGGCGCACCAAAGGGGATGCTGGCAAAGATGTTGGTCAACACCGGGATCGACTACGTTATCGGTTCGGTCCCGCTGGTGGGTGATCTTTTTGACATCGGGTGGAAGTCGAAACTGCGCAACGTCGATCTGCTGGAACGTCATCTGAAAGACCAAGCCGCCAAAGCGCCGCCCACGGGCAACGTCGAAGGGCGCATGTCCTCGCATCACCCCACGCTCAATAACTGATCCCTAAACGCAAAAGGGCCGCCCGAAGGCGACCCTTTCAATCGTTTTCCGAAGAACGGTGGCTTAGCCGACCAGTTCCAGACCGGAGAAGAAGTAGGCGATCTCAACCGCTGCGGTTTCCGGTGCGTCGGAACCGTGAACGGAGTTTTCGCCAACGCTTTCAGCAAATTCTGCGCGGATGGTGCCTTCGGCGGCGTCCGCAGGGTTGGTGGCACCCATGACTTCGCGGTTCTTCGCAATGGCGTTTTCACCTTCGAGAACCTGAGCAACGATCGGCGCGGAGGCCATGAATTCGCAAAGTTCGTCGTAGAAGGGACGCTCAGCGTGCACCTTGTAGAACTCGCCCGCCTGCGCCTTTGTTAGGTGGATGCGCTTTTGTGCGACAACGCGCAGGCCAGCGTCTTCGAATTTCTTGACGATGGCGCCGGTCAGGTTGCGGCGGGTTGCGTCGGGCTTGATGATCGAGAAAGTGCGTTCGAGGGCCATTGGCTGTACTCCATAGCGGGTGTTGATTTGCGCGCTCCCTAGCATGGGGTCTAACACATGAAAAGCCGTGATTGACCTTCGGCCCGGCTTGCTCCAAACGGCGTGCATGTTACGCATTTCAGAAATCAACTACTCCGTCGAAGGCCGCCCTCTGTTTGAGGAGGCCTCTGCCGTGATCCCCGAGGGCCACAAAGTGGGCATCGTCGGGCGCAATGGCGCGGGCAAGACCACGCTGTTCAAGCTCATCCGTGGTGAACTCACGCTGGACGGCGGCGAGTTGTCTTTGCCCTCACGCGCCAAGATCGGCGGCGTGGCGCAGGAAGTGCCCTCATCCGAGACGTCGTTGATCGACACGGTGCTGGAAGCCGATGTCGAACGCGCGCGGTTGATGAAAGAGAGCGAGACCGCCGAGGATCCCTCTCGCATCGCTGACATTCAGACCCGTTTGGCCGATATCGACGCATGGTCCGCCGAAGGGCGCGCGGCGTCGATCCTCAAGGGTCTTGGCTTTGACGACGAAGAGCAGCAGATGCCCTGCTCTGCCTTTTCCGGCGGTTGGCGGATGCGCGTGGCGCTGGCAGCGGTGCTTTTTGCCCAGCCCGACCTGCTGCTGCTCGACGAGCCGACCAACTACCTCGACCTTGAAGGTGCGCTGTGGCTGGAAAGCTATCTGGCGAAATACCCGCATACGGTGCTGATCATCAGCCACGACCGCGGTCTGTTGAACCGCGCCGTGGGCGGTATCCTGCACCTCGAAGACCGCAAGCTGACGTATTATCAGGGTCCCTATGACCAATTCGCCCGCCAGCGCGCCGAGAAACGCGCGTTGCAGGCGGCGATGGCCAAGAAGCAGCAGGCGCGGCGCGATCATATGCAAAGCTTCGTGGACCGCTTCAAGGCCAAAGCCTCCAAGGCGAAACAGGCGCAATCCCGTCTGAAGATGATCGAGAAGATGGACATGATCACCGCGCCCGAGGATGTGGCGCGCAAGGTCTTCACCTTCCCTGAGCCCGAGGAACTCTCGCCGCCGATCATCAATATTGAGAACGGCTCGGTCGGCTATAGCGACGACAACCCGGTGCTGACGCGGCTGAACCTGCGCATCGACCAAGACGACCGTATCGCGCTCTTGGGCAAGAACGGTCAGGGCAAGTCGACGCTGGCGAAACTCTTGTCGGACCGTCTGCCGCTGATGGCCGGGCGGCAGGTAAACTCCTCTAAACTACGGGTGGGCTTCTTTGCCCAGCACCAAGTGGATGAGTTGATCGTCGAAGAGACGCCGCTGCAACATATGATCGCCGCCCGCCCCGGTGTGATGCAATCGAAATTGCGCGCGCAACTGGCGGGCTTTGGCCTTGGCCCCGAACAGGCCGAAACCGAGGTAGGCCGCCTGTCAGGCGGCCAAAAGGCGCGGCTTTCGCTGCTGTTGGCCACGCTGCACGCCCCGCATCTGCTGATCCTCGATGAGCCGACCAACCACCTCGACATCGAAAGCCGCGAGGCGCTGGTTGAGGCGCTGACGCGCTACTCGGGCGCGGTGATCCTTGTCAGCCACGACATGCACCTATTGTCGCTGGTGGCCGACCGGCTTTGGCTTGTGTCGAACGGCACGGTCAAACCCTATGAGGAAGACCTCGAAGCCTATCGCAAGATGCTGCTGACACCCGAAAAGCCCGTCAGCAAGAAGCCGTCGAAACAACTCAAAGAAGCCCCCAAAGTCAAACGCGCCAGCCGCGATGAGGTGCTGGCCCTGCGCAGCGAGGTCCGCAAGGCCGAAACACGCATGGAAAAAATCAATGAGATGCGCGACAAGCTAGCCAAGAAACTGGCCGATCCGGCGCTCTACGAAGATGCCAAGACCGGCGAGCTTGAGGTCTGGAACAAGAAATACGCTGAAGTGATGGAAGCGCTGGAGCGTGCGGAGAGCCTCTGGGTCGGCGCGCAAGAAAAGCTGGAGAAAGCCACAGCCTGACCCCGCATGGCCCAATTTATCACATCGCGGGGGTCGCCTAAGGGGCGGCCCTCGTGCATTCTGGCAAGAAGCCCCGCGCCAAGGAAGACCTATGACCCTCGACACCGCCTATATGATCACCGCTCTCGTTACGATGTTCGTGGTGATCGACCCCATCGCCATCGCGCCGGTCTTCCTTGCCTTGACCCGTGGGATGAGCAATGCACAACGCCGCCTGATCGCATGGCGCGCGGTGGGTGTGGCGGGCTTGGTGCTGTTGATTTTTGCCGCCTTTGGCGAGGCGGTGCTGGGCTTTATCGGCATCTCGATGCCCGCCTTCCGTGTGGCGGGCGGCATTCTTTTGTTCATCACCGCGCTCGACATGCTGTTCGACCGCCGCACCAAACGCCGCGAAGACCGCGCGGATGAGGATGACCACGACGATCCGTCGGTTTTCCCTATGGCCATTCCGCTGATCGCTGGCCCCGGCTCCATCGCCTCGGTGATCCTGCTGACGGGTGAAAAACCGGGCGGCGAAGGGCTGCTGACCATCATCGTGATCACCGCGCTGACGCTGGTGGTCATGGCGTTGACGATGCAGGTCAGCGGCGCGTTGGAGCGGGCGATGGGTAAGACCGGCATCAATATCATCACCCGTCTGCTGGGCATGTTGCTGGCGGCCCTCTCGGTTCAATTCGTGCTCGACGGGCTGGCGGCCTTTGGCTTTGGCCCCGGCCCGATGCCCGGCTGACATTTGCCCGCTCGCTTCCTATATGAGGTGTAAGGGGGCGCATTCATGGCCGAAATCGATACCGCACATCTGATCTACCTCATCGTTCTGCTGGCGATGCTGGCGATGCTGGCGGGCTGGTTCTTTTTGCAAAGCCGGCCCAATATGAACAAGACGCTGCAACAGGCGGCGGTCTGGGGGCTGATCTTTACCGGCGCGGCGGCGGGCGTTGGCCTGTGGCAAGACATCACCCGCGACACCGCCCGCCAACAACTCTCCGTCAACCAACAGGGTGAGATCGTCCTGCCGCGCGGGCGCGATGGGCATTACTACCTGACGGCCGAGATCAACGGCGCGGCGGTGCGCTTTGTCGTCGACACGGGCGCGTCGGACATTGTGCTGACCAAAGCGGATGCTGCGCGGATTGGCATTGCCCCCGAAGGGCTCGACTACCTCGGCCGCGCGGGCACCGCCAATGGCGAGACGCGCACCGCTTTCGTGCGGCTGGATGAGGTCGTGGTGGGCGATGCGGTTGACCGCAATGTCCCCGCGGTGGTGAATGACGGGATCATGTCGCAATCTTTGCTCGGCATGGGCTACCTGCAACGCTGGGGCCGGATCGAGATCAGCGGCGGCGAGCTGCGCCTGAGCCGCTGATCGAATAGGGCGAGACCTTGCCCGAATTGCGCTACAAAAGATCAAATTCGCCGCAAAATCACGCCGCATTCGCCGTGAATTGAACAGGTTTCCGCCCTTTTGCCCAGATACTTGCAAAGCACAACTGTACCCAATTCTGGAGAAAGTGCTGCTATGCTGACAAATATCATCGGTGGGTCATCCTCCTACCAACAAAGCAATAAACCCGCCAAGGCGGAGAAGGCTGAAAAGCCAGAGAAGGCCGAGAAGACCAACAACAACTCCCCACAGGCGCAAACGAAACCCGCCAGTGAGGGGCAGACCACGCAAAATAGCACGGCGGCACAGGAGGCTTCCAAACCCCAAGCCGTGGGAGCGCCTGCCAAGACCGAAACGGTGCAAGCCGTGACCCAGGCAAAGCCGGTTGAGACATCGCAAAAGCCGACGGGTGCGGATGACGCAGCCTTTGCCCGCGCCGCAGCACAGCGCAGCGTCGACAGCCAGCGTACACGCGCCTTGCTGGACACCATCGCGCCGGTGAACAACAGCGCGGTCGAAGCGGCCAAATCCTATGTGAGCAAGGTCGAACCCGCAGCGCCGGAGGCCGAAGCGAGCAAATCCGCCGCTGCCTCGAAACCCGCGCTCGACAAAGCGGCCTGATCCGTGTTCAGGGGCGGCGGGCTTTCGGCCCCTGCCCCTGCACTGCCGTCTTTTAAGTCTCGGCCTTCTTTTCCCAGCGACCACTTTCCTCAGACCAATATTGCGCCGACGCGCCTTCGGATTTCAGGCGCTTCCACAGGCCGCGTGCTTGATCCAGTGCCACGGGATCATGCCCGTCAAACAGCACGCAGACCCGTTGCAGCGACGCGATCTCTTCGGCGGTGACATCGGCACCATGCACCGCCATCAAACAATCCGCGCGATTGGGCGTGCCATCCTCCAAGGTCAACAGCACCGGTTGATCCGCGTCCCGCGGTCCGCCCGCCATGCCATGGGGCAGAAAACTGTCGTCCGAATAGGTCCAAAGCGCCCGGTCGAGCGCTTGCAGCCCCGCATGATCGGTTCCGCGCAGCGCCACGCGCCACCCGTTGGCGAGCGACTTTTCCAGCAGCATCGTCAGCGTCTCGACCAGAGGTCGCTGGGTCAGGTGGTAGAAGTAAGCCGCCCCCATATCCGGCTCAGCCCTTCTCGAAACGGTCGGCGACCAGACGGTTCAGTGCCGCCACGCCCCAGCCCGTCGCGCCCGCGGGTGCCAGCGTGCTCTCGGACTTCAACGAGGCGACCCCGGCGATGTCGAGGTGAATCCAAGGTGTCTCATCCTTGACGAAGCGCTTGAGGAATTGCGCCGCCGTGATCGATCCCGCCGGACGCCCGCCGATGTTTTTCATATCGGCGATCCGGCTTTTCAACTGATCGTCATAGCCTTGCCCCAGCGGCAGTCGCCATGCGCCCTCGCCTTCACTCTCTGCGGCCTTCAGGAAATCGTTGCACAGCCCGTCGTCGTTCGAGAAGACGCCAGCGTTTTCATGACCCAGCCCGATAATGACCGCACCCGTCAGCGTCGCCAGGTCAATCATCGCGGCAGGTTTGAAGCGGTCCTGCGCGTACCACATCACATCGCAAAGCACCAAACGCCCCTCGGCGTCGGTGTTGATGACCTCCACCGTGTCGCCTTTCATGGTTGTGATCACATCGCCCGGACGGGTCGCATTGCCCGAAGGCATATTCTCGACAATGCCCACCAGTCCGACAACATTCGCCTTGGCCTTGCGCAGCGCCAGCGTGCGCATCACGCCCGACACAACGCCCGCGCCGCCCATGTCCATCGTCATGTCTTCCATGCCAGCGCCGGGTTTAAGGCTGATGCCGCCTGTGTCAAAGACGACACCCTTGCCGACCAGCGCCAGCGGGGCCATATCATCTGCGCCGCCATCCCACCGCATCACGACGACTTTGGAAGGGCTGTCAGACCCCTGACCCACAGACAAAAGCGTGCGCATACCGAGGCTTGCAAGCTCTTCCTCATCCAGTACTTCAACTTTCAGGCCCAAGCTCTCCATCTCGGCCAGACGTTCTGCAAAGTTGGTCGTCGTCAGAATGTTGGCAGGCGCGTTGGTCAGATCGCGCGTCATAAAAGCGCCCTCGGCCACCGCCATCAACGGCGCTGCGGCCTCGCGGGCCTCCTCGGGTTTGGAGCACATCACCTCAACACTGCCTTTACGCGGCTTGGGGGCGGATTTGTGATCTTCAAACCCATAGTCTCGCATCGCCAGTCCAAAGGCCACATCCGCCACCCGGCGGGTCGCGGCAGCGAGCATCAGCATATCACTGTCGCCCCGGCGCTTGGCCAGCGCGGCACCGGCTTTGCGGGCGGTCATCACATCGGCCCGGCGCGGCATGTGGATTACGTCGACGGCCTCTGCCGCCATGCCAGCCGGATAGCCCATGCTGAGCATGTCACCGGACTTCAGCGCCGCAAAACGCTCACTCTCCACCAGCCGCTGCAAAGCGCCTTTGGTCAGCCGATTGACCCGCCGCGCCCCGGCATCCAAACGGCCCTCAGGCTCTAGGAACACCGCGATCCGCCCGGAATGCCCCGCGATACTGTCGATGTCGGTCTCGGCGAAGGTGATGGGGGTCAGATCGGTCATGGCATGCCTCATGGTTGATTTTGCCCCAGACCTATCGCGGCGCGCCGCGCATGGCCAGATAGCAGTTTTCCCGCCCCGCGAATTGCTTTAGGATCTGCGCAAAGGCCGTCAGAGCATCTCGGGGGATCAGAGTGGCAAGAATTGACCGCTACATGCTGTCGCAACTTCTGGTTATGTTCGGCTTTTTCGCTCTGGTGCTGGTGGCGCTGTTCTGGATCAACCGCGCGGTGGTCCTATTCGACCGTTTGATCGGCGATGGCCAATCTGCACTGGTGTTTTTGGAGTTCACGGCCCTTGGCCTGCCCAAGCTCATCGTCACCGTCCTGCCCATCGCGACCTTTGCCGCTTCGGTCTATGTGACCAACCGCATGTCGGGCGAATCTGAGTTGACCGTGCTGCAGGCCGCAGGCTCCGGCCCATGGCGGCTGGCTTGGCCTGTCTTTGTCTTTGGGCTGTGTGTGGCGGTGATGATGACGGTGCTCAGCCATTTTCTGGTGCCTATGGCGCAGGGTCAGTTAAAACAGCGCGAGGCCGAGATCTCGCGCAACCTTACCGCGCGGCTGCTGACAGAAGGGACTTTTCTACACCCTTCCGACGATGTGACCTTCTACACCCGGGCCATCGACAACGACGGTGTGCTGCGTGATGTTTTTCTGTCGGATCGGCGCAAGGCCAATGAGGGGGTGATCTATACCGCCGCCGAAGCCTATCTGGCGCGCAATGGCGACAGCACGACGCTGATCATGCTCAGCGGTATGGCGCAGCGGCTGGACACCGAGCGCAATCGCTTGGCCACGGCCAAATTCCGCGACTTTTCCTTTGATATCTCTCCGTTGGTGAGCAGTGGCGATGCGATCGACCCGTCTGTCAGCGCCATGGTGACGCCCGATCTGCTTTGGAATTGGGGCGAGGTTGCGGCGCAAACTGACACCACAGCGGGCGTCGTTGCCGAAGAACTGCATGGCCGTTTTGCGCAACCGCTGTTTTGCCTCGTCGCAGCGATGATCGGTTTTGCCACTTTGATCCTTGGCGGCTTTTCCCGTTTTGGCGTCTGGCGCGAGGCGGTGATCGCCTTTGGCCTGCTCATCGCTATTGACGGGCTGCGGGGCACGATGGTGGTGCAAATCCGTGAGACTGCGGCCCTCTGGCCGCTGGCCTACCTGCCCTCGCTTATCGGGGCCGTGCTGACGTTGGCAATGCTTTGGCAGGCGGCACATCCGCGCTGGATAAGGCGGCGGCTACGTGGCAAAGGGGCGGCCGCATGATCCTTCATCTCTACTTCGCCCGCCGCTTTTTCATGAGCTTTCTCGTCATCACCGGGGTGCTGGCCGCCTTGGTGATGCTGGTTGATGGTGTGGATCAGGCCCGGCGCTTTGCCGATGATGATGTGGGCTGGGATCAGGTCTTGGGGATGACGCTGCTGCATATGCCGCAGACCATCAATATGATCCTGCCGCTGATCATGATCCTTGCCACGGTGGCGCTTTTCATCGGTCTTGCGCGGTCCTCGGAGTTGGTGGTGACCCGCGCTGCGGGTCGCTCTGCCCTGCGCGCGCTGGTGGCACCGGTGGTGGTGGCGCTGATCATCGGCACGTTGGCGGTGGCCTTTCTCAACCCCATCGTCGCCGCGACCAGTGAACGGGCCGAGCAATTGACCCAGAAATACCGTTCCAACGGTCGCTCGGCCCTGTCTGTGAGCGACGAGGGGCTTTGGCTGCGTCAGGGCACGGAGGAAGGCCAATCGGTCATTCGCGCGTGGCGCACCAACAGCGATGCCTCCGTTCTCTATAATGTGACGATCATCAGCTATGACGCCGAGAAAGGTCCGATCCGCCGGATCGAAGCCGAAAGCGCGCAGTTGAGCGGTGGCGACTGGGAATTGACCGGCGCCAAGATTTGGCCGCTGGAGGCCGGGGTGAACGCCGAAGGCGCCTCTGAGGAGCATGAGACCCTGACCATCCCCTCATCCCTGACCGTAGAGCGCATCCGCGAGAGCATTGGCCGGGTCGCTGCCGTTTCCATCTATGAGTTGCCCGAGTTCATTCGCCAATTGGAACAGGCAGGGTTCAGCACGCGCCAGCATGAGGTCTGGTTGCAAGCAGAACTGGCGCGACCCTTCTTTCTGGTCGCCATGGTTCTGGTTGCGAGCGCATTCACCATGCGCCATACCCGCTTTGGGGGGACCGGTGTTGCTGTGCTGGCCTCGATTTTGCTGGGGTTCGGTTTGTATTTCATTCGCAGTTTCGCACAAATCCTTGGCGAAAACGGCCAAATCCCCGTAACCCTCGCCGCTTGGGCACCGCCCGTGGCCGCGATTTTTCTGGCGTTAGGCCTGCTTTTGCACGCGGAGGATGGCTGACATGCGCGCGGCCCTTGTTGGACTTGCCCTTACTTTTGCGCCCCTGACTTTCGCGCCGCTGACGGTCAGCGCACAGACCGCCCCGGCCAGCGACCGCCCCGCCGTTCTGGTGGCCGATCAGGTATTCATTACCCGTGACAAGGTATTGGTTGCGCAGGGAAACGTCGAAGCCTTCCAAGGAGAGACGCGGCTGCGTGCCACGGCGATCCGCTATAATCAGGCCACTGGCGCTTTAAGCATTGAAGGGCCGATTGTCCTGTCAGAGGGGGAGAATACCACGATCCTCGCCGATGCGGCCTCCCTCGATGCGGGGTTGCAATCAGGGCTGCTGCGCGGCGCACGGATGATTTTAGAGCAGCAGTTGCAGCTGGCTGCCGTGCAGATCAACCGTGTCGAAGGGCGCTATAGTCAACTTTACAAAGCCGCCGTAACCTCTTGTAAAGTATGCGAAGATGGCGAAACGCCACTTTGGCAAATCCGCGCCAAACGGGTGGTGCATGACCAACTGGCCCAGCAGCTTTACTTTGACGAGGCGCAGTTCCGTATCAAGAACGTGCCCGTCGCCTATCTGCCGCGCCTCCGCTTGCCCGACCCGACATTGGACCGCGCGACCGGCTTTCTCGCCCCGTCTGTCCGCTCAACCTCGCAATTGGGCGTGGGGCTGAAACTGCCCTATTTCATCAAGATTGGCGATCACCGCGATCTGACGCTGACGCCCTATCTTTCCGCCGAAACCCGCACGCTTGAATTCCGCTACCGTCAGGCTTTCGTTTCTGGCCGGATCGACTTTGACGGCGCGATCACCGATGACGAATTGGAGCCGGGTGAAACCCGTGGCTACCTGTTTGGCACCGGCACCTTCGATCTGCGGCGGGACTATAAACTTTACTTCGGGATTGAGGTCACCAGCGACCGGTCCTACCTCAGTGACTACGGCTATTCCGACAAAGACCGCCTGACCAGCGAGTTGACTGTCAGCCGCGCGCGGCGGGATCAATATGTGCGGGCAAGCTTGCTGAACTACCAATCGTTGCGCGATGGCGAAGACAATGATCTGTTGCCCAATCTGGTCTTGGACGGCGAACACCAGCGGCGCTATTTCCCCACCTCAATTGGTGGTGAGGTTCGCCTGACGCTTGAGGCCCATAGCCACCGCCGGGCCTCTGGTCTCAGCACCGATGGCGACGGCGATGGCGAGGCCGACGGGCGTGATGTGTCGCGGCTCAATGGCGAGGCTGAATGGCTGCGGCGCTTTACCTTTGGCAACGGTCTGGTCACCGATCTCCAGGCTGGGGCGAGCTTTGGTCTGTTCAACATCGCGCAGGATGCCTTTTACAGTGAGCGGCACTACGACCTCGTACCACAGGCTTCTGTTTCATTTCGCTACCCTATGCAGCGTCGTGAGGCGCGCGGTGTGGTGCAACAGTTCGAACCGATTGTGCAATTCGGATGGACCGGGGGCGATCGGCTCAACATCCCAAATGAGGAAAGCACGCTGGTTGAATATGACGAAGGCAATTTCCTGTCGCTTAGCCGTTTTCCGCGCCCCGACCGGCGTGAACGCGGTGCGGTCGCGGCCTTTGGTGTGAACTGGGCGCGGATTGATCCGACCGGGTTGGATACCAGCTTTTCTTTCGGGCAGGTCATCAGGGCCAAGGCCGACGATGCTTTCACCTTTAGCTCGGGCTTGCAGGGCACCCATTCCGATTTCCTGCTGGCCGGGCAATTGCGCAGTGACGAGGGTTTGGCGCTCATTGGGCGCGGGTTGGTTGATGATGATTTCGAAGTCGCCAAGGCTGAGTTGCGCGGCATCTGGGATTTCAAGCGCGGGCAGATCGCGGGCAGCTATGTCTGGCTGCAGGAAGATGCCGCAGAGGACCGCGACGAAGATGTGTCAGAGATCACCTTTGACGGCAGCTATTCGATCAACAGCCAATGGCAAGCCTCGGCCGAATGGCGGTTCGACCTTGCCGATGAACGCGCCGCAACGGCAGGTCTTGGCCTGAGCTACAACAATGAATGCGTGCAGGTCGACCTTTCCGTTAACCGCAGCTATTCATCCTCAACAAGTGTTGAGCCCTCAACGGATATCGGTTTTAACATCGGCCTCAGGGGCTTTGCCGCAAACACCGGAACAGAAAGATACGTACGCTCATGTGGGAAGTAACGAAACAGACAGTCCGTGCCGGGATCCGTAGCACTGCGGCACTCGCCTTTGCTGTGGTGGTCGGCCAATCCGCAGCGGCGCAGAACCTTTTTGCGCCCGTGGCCCGTGTCAACGATGAGGTCATCACCGGTTACGAAGTCCAGCAGCGGCAGCGTTTCATGCAGCTGATCGGCGCGCCGGGAACGGATACCAACAGCGTGATCGACAGTCTGATCGACGACCGGCTGCGCGGGCAAGTGCTTGACCAAGCCGGGCTTGAAGTCACGCCAGAGGGCATTCAATCCGGCATGGCCGAATTTGCCAGCCGCGCGGATCTGACGACCGAGGAATTTCTCAAGGTTCTGGGTCAGGCTCAGATCTCGGAAGAGACCTTTCGTGACTTCATCGTGATCAGCGCCGCGTGGCGTGATCTGATCCGCGCGCGCTACAATGGCCGCGTCGACATCACCGACGAAGAGGTCGACCGCGCCCTTGGCAGCAGCCGGGGCAACAATGGCCTGCGCGTGCTTTTGTCCGAGATCATCATCCCCGCCCCGCCGCAGAACGCCGATCAGGTGAATGCGCTGGCCGAGCGGATTGCGCAAAGCCGCTCTGAGGCTGAATTCTCTTCCTATGCGAGCCAATATTCCGCCACCGCCTCACGCGGGCGCGGCGGCAAGATGCCTTGGACCCCGCTTGAAAATCTGCCCGCCAGCCTGCGCCCGATCCTGCTGGCGCTGGCCCCCGGTGAGGTGACGGCCCCGCTGCCGATCCCCAATGCCGTGGCCCTGTTCCAGCTGCGCGGCATCGAAGAAACTGGCAAGCCCAGCGTTGAATATTCCGAGATTGACTACGCCGCCTATTACATCCCCGGTGGCCGGTCCGAGGCCGCCCTGTCGCGCGCCGCACAATTGCGCGGTCAGGTGGATCAGTGCGATGACCTCTATGGCGTTGCCAAGGGCCAGCCCGCGAATGTGCTCGACCGTGGCACCAAGGCTCCTGGTGAGATTCCACAGGACGTGGCCATCGAACTGGCCAAACTCGACCCCGGCGAAGTCTCGACAACGCTGACCCGTGCCAATGGGGAGACGCTGGTTTTCCTGATGCTGTGCAACCGCACCACGGCGGCCAATGCCGATGTGAACCGCGACGCGGTGGTAAGCTCAATCCGGCAGCGCAAGCTTGAGGGCTACGCCACGCAGCTGTTGGAACAGGCCCGCGCCGAAGCCCGTATCACCCGCCAATGAGCAGCCCCTCCCGGCCGGTGGCCATCACCTGCGGTGAACCCGCAGGTATCGGCCCAGAGATCGCCGCCCGTGCTTGGGCGGCGCTTTCGTCTGACATCCCGATGTTCTGGATCGGCGACCCGCGCCACCTGCCTCAAGATGTGCCGCACCGCTTGATCCAAAGCCCCGAAGATGTAGGTGCACCGAGCACCGATGCGCTGCCTGTGCTGTCTCATGTTTTCGAAAGCACCGCGCTCGCCGGGGTGCCGCAACCTAGCCATGCGCAGGGGGTGATTGACGTGATCGCCCGCGCGGTCGATCTGGTGCAGACTGGGGCCGCTTGCGCCATCTGCACCGCGCCGATCCACAAGAAGGCGCTGCAGGACGGCGCGAATTTCGCCTATCCCGGCCATACCGAATATCTCGCAGCACTTGCTGGTGTCGACGACGTGGTGATGATGCTGGCCTCTGACCAGTTGCGCGTCGTGCCCGCCACGATCCACATCGCGCTCGATCAGGTGCCACGGGCGCTGACACCGGCGGGCCTGCGCCGCACGATTGAGATCACGGCGCAGGAATTGCAGAGCCGTTTCGGCGTTGAACGTCCGCGCATTGCTGTGGCCGGGCTGAACCCCCACGCGGGCGAAGGCGGCAGCATGGGGCAGCAAGAGATCGACTGGATCGCTCCGCTGATTATCGAAATGCAAGGCGAAGGCTATGCCCTGGCCGGGCCGCTGCCCGCCGATACGATGTTCCACGCCCGCGCCCGCGCAGGCTATGACGCGGCGGTGGCGATGTATCACGACCAAGCGCTGATCCCGATCAAGACGCTGGACTTTGACCGGGGGGTGAACGTGACGCTGGGGTTGCCTTTCGTGCGCACTTCCCCCGATCACGGCACCGCCTTTGACATCGCGGGCCAAGGGCGCGCCAACCCGACCAGCATGATCGAAGCGATCAAACTGGCATGGCAGATGGGCCAGAAAACATGAGTACAATCGACAACCTTCCGCCGCTGCGCGAGGTGATCAACACACACGAACTGGCCGCGCGGAAATCGCTGGGCCAGAACTTCCTGCTGGACCTGAACCTCACGGCCAAGATCGCGCGACAGGCCGGGGATATGGCCGATTGCGACGTGCTGGAAATCGGCCCCGGCCCCGGTGGCCTGACCCGCGGTCTGCTGGCCGAGGGCGCGCGGCGTGTGCTGGCGATTGAGAAGGACCGCCGCTGCCTGCCCGCGCTGGCCGAGGTGGCAGAACATTACCCCGGTCGCCTGACGGTGATCGAAGGGGACGCGCTGGAGATCGACCCGCTGAGCCATCTGACCCCGCCGATCCGCGTGGCCGCCAACCTGCCCTATAACGTCGGGACCGAGTTGCTGGTGCGCTGGCTCACCCCGCCTGAGTGGCCGCCGTTTTGGCAAAGCCTGACGCTGATGTTCCAACGCGAAGTGGCCGAGCGGATCGTCGCGACGCCCGGCTCCAAAGCCTACGGGCGGCTGGCCGTGCTGGCACAATGGCGCAGTGATGCGCGGATCGTCATGCAATTGCCGCCGGGGGCTTTCACGCCGCCGCCAAAGGTCTCGTCGAGCGTGGTGCATCTGACCGCCCTGCCCGAGCCGCGATATCCGGCTGATCCCGCTGTGCTCAGCCGCGTGGTCGCGATGGCGTTCAATCAACGTCGCAAGATGCTGCGCTCGGCCCTCAAGGGCGCCGCGCCGGATATCGAAGATCGCCTTCACGCCGCCGGGCTGAAACCCACCGACCGGGCCGAGCAGGTGCCGCTAGAGGGCTTCTGCGCCCTTGCCCGTGAAATCGCCAAGGGGTGAAAATGTTCTACCGTCTATTGCTCGTCTGCACGCTGCTGCTGACGCTTTCCGCCTGTGCCTTGCCCCGCAACGGGCCACCACCACTGGGGACTGAGGCCGATATCTCGGCGCTGACCCGTGCCATCACAGAACTCTCTCCCAGCGTGGACCCGGCAGAGGCCGCCCGTGCGGCGGGGATCGCCTACCGTCATACCCATGAGTTGGCGATTGCCTATCAAATCACCGACCCGCCGCTGATTCATAACGTGAAGGTCAACAACGGCAGCAAGCCACGGGGCCTGTGTTGGCATTGGGCAGAGGATCTGGAGAAACGGCTGCTGGCCGAAGGTTTCGCCACGCTCGACATGCACCGGGCCATCGCCAATGGCGACTCGCGGATCCTGCTGGATCATTCGACGGCCATCATTTCGGCGGCGGGTGCCCAGATGGAGGCAGGGCTTGTACTTGATCCATGGCGGCAGGGCGGCGAGTTGTTCTGGTCGCCGGTGATGAGCGACCCGCGCTACGACTGGGAGCCGCGTGAAGAAGTGCTGCGGCGCAACGGACGTGTCAGATATGTGCAGGCGGGGATGGAAGGGTAAGGCCACCCCGCGCGCCCTACCAAAGTCCCACACGAAAAAGCCCCGCAATTTGCGGGGCTTTTGTTATTCTGCGGCTTTGGCGGTGTCGTTACCATCGCCATCGCTGCCATTGTCCTGCGGCTGTGCCTCTGCCGCTTTCGGCTTGGGCTTGCGACGCGGAGCGCGTTTCGGCTTGGGCTTGCTTTCGGGCGTGTCGACCAGCGTGCTCTCTTCGCTGTTCGTGTCGGCCTCGGCTTGCTGCTGCTGCTGCGCAGGCTCGGGCTGCTTGTCCGCCTTCGGCTGGTCGTCCTGAGACTGGTTGCCCTGAGAATGGCCGCCCTGCTGCGCCTCGCGCTCCTGACGCTCTGCGCGCTCGCGATCCCGCTCAGCTTGGCGCTCACGGTTCTGGCGCTCTTGCTCTTCGCGGCGCTGATCCACCTCGCGCTGCGCTTCGCTCAGCAGACGCAGGTAATGCTCGGCGTGCTGTTGAAAGTTCTCGGCGGCAACACGGTCATTGCTCAACTGTGCGTCGCGGGCCAGTTGGTTGTATTTCTCGATAACCTGCTGCGGCGTGCCGCGCACCTTACCCTCGGGGCCGGAGCTGTCAAAAACACGATTGACGACATTGCCGCCGCCACCTTGCGACGAGCGTTTGCGGTTATTCTTCGACCGGGAGCGTGATCTGGGAGAATTCATGGAATGATGTCAGCCTTGTGTGCTGTGTGTCGTTCACCGGGGGGTGCAAAGCACGTCTTGAACCCGGCCTAAGCGATATGTTGGGCATAGTGCCGCGCGGGACCGCCTATGGCATCCACCGCTGCAACACCCCTGACTAACCATGCCAGACAGGCTTGGGCAAGAAGAAACTGCCGCTTGGCCTGCCAAATGGCGGATTTTTCGCGATTTCACGCCGGTTTATCGGCTGAAACGACCCTTGGCCGCCCATCCAGATCATGTGCCAGCGTCACCCGTCCCCAGCCTGCGGCGGCAAAGATTTCCTGCACCGCTTCGCCTTGCTGCCAGCCGATTTCGACCATGACCCGGCCTTGGGGCGTGAGATAGCCCTGCGCCTCGGCAGCGATAATGCGATAGATGCTCAGCCCGTCCTGTCCATCGGTCAGGGCCATCTCTGGCTCGTGCTGACGCAGTTCCGGAGAGACCGCCGCCATTTCATCGGCAGCCAGATAAGGTGGGTTCGACAAGATCAGATCAAAGCGCCCATCAACGGCGCTGAACCAATCGGATTGACGGATGTCGGCCCGTTCGGCCACCCCATGCTGAACCGCATTGGCGCTGGCCTGAAGGCAGGCAGCTTCGGAAAGGTCAACGCCCAGCCCCGTCGCGCGCGCCCTTTCGGCCAACAGGGTGACCAGGATACAGCCTGACCCGGTGCCAAGGTCCAGAATGCGGGTGAAATCATTGCCGAGGGCCAGATCAATCAGGGTTTCCGTCTCAGGCCGCGGGTCAAGCACATCGCGGCTGATCGCAAAGTCGCGGCCATAGAATGCCCGCCGTCCAATGAGTTGTGAGACCGGCACCCTCACGGCCCGCAGGGCGATGAGTTGATCAAAGCGTTCGGCGACCTCGGGGGCGATTTCTTCGGGCGCGATCAGGGTCACGCGGGCGGCATCCACGGCGGCGGCATGAGCCAACAAAAGCCGCGCATCCCGCGCCGGGTCGGGCACGCCCGCGGCACGCAGCCGTCCGGCAGCGGCGGCCATGGCTTGGGCGGCTGTCTGGGGGCTCACCCCTCCATCTCCGACAGTTGACGCGCTTGGGCGTCGGCGGTCAGCGCATCGACGATCTCATCCAGATCGCCCTGCATCACGGCCTCAAGCCGGTAGAGCGTCAGGTTGATCCGGTGGTCGGTCATCCGCCCTTGGGGGAAGTTATAGGTTCGGATTCGCTCGGACCGGTCGCCCGTGCCCACCTGCGCCGCGCGGTCGGCGGACCGTGCGCTGTCGATCCGGCTGCGCTCCATATCATAAAGCCGCGCTTTTAGCACCTGCATCGCCTTGTCGCGGTTGCGGTGCTGTGATTTCTCGGATGAGGTCACCACGATCCCGGTCGGGATATGCGTGATGCGCACGGCGGAATCGGTTGTGTTGACGTGCTGCCCACCAGCGCCCGAAGAGCGCATTGTGTCGATCCGCAGGTCATTGGCGTTGATCTCGATATCCACGTCTTCGGCCTCGGGCAGCACCGCCACGGTGGCTGCCGAGGTATGGATACGCCCGCCGCTTTCTGTCGAGGGCACGCGCTGCACGCGGTGCACGCCGCTCTCGAACTTCAGCCGGGCAAAAACGTTCTGCCCGGTGATATGGGCCACGACCTCCTTGACGCCGCCCAACTCGGTCATCTGGCTTTCGATCAGGTCGAACCCCCAGCCCCGCGCTTCGGCGTAGCGTTGGTACATGCGCAGCAGGTCGCCTGCGAACAGAGCGGCCTCATCGCCGCCGGTGCCGGGCCGGATCTCTAGCATCGCGGGTTTCGCATCGGCGGAATCGCGCGGCAGAAGCGCCAGTTGCAAGCCCTGCTCCACCTCCGGCAGACGCGCCTTTAGACGGGGCAGTTCTTCGCGGGCAAGCTCGGCCATCTCGGGGTCTTTCAACATCAACTCGGCCTCTTCGAGGTCCCGCTGAAGCTGCTGGTAAAGGTCGATCTGATCCACCACGGGCTTGAGATCACTGTATTCCTTGGCGAGGGCTGCAAAATCCGCCCCATCGGAGCCCGCAGACATGCTGGCCTCCAGAAACTGGAAGCGTTGCGAGATTTGCGCGAGGCGGTGCATCGGGATCATGGGGTTCCTGTCGCTTATGCAAATGCTTTGGTCAAGAGGCGGCTTATGCTATCATAGGTTATGAAACGCATCTTGCCGCTGTCCTGCCTCTTGGCCCTGACGGCCCTGCACCCTGCCCTTGCGGATGTCAAAGCGCCGGGCGGGAAGACGATTGATTGCTATTGCACCAACAGCACTGGCGACCGCGTGGAACTGGGCGAAACCATTTGCCTACAGGTCGGTGGCCGCATGTTCATGGCGCAATGTCAGATGTCGCTCAACGTGCCGATGTGGCGCGAGGTGCAGCAAGGCTGCCTGTCATCGCGCCTCAACCTGAGCGAGCCAAGCATTGACCCGCTTGGCGTTGACGCCCAGATCTGACCGGCCAAAGCGCGAGCGGCCATAGACTTCGACATAGCGCGGGTTGTCACCGTAGACGCCGATGGTGGTGAAATCTGGATAGCCCATCAATTTGGTGCGGGTGACATAGGTGACCTGCCCCTCGGCCAGTGAGCCTGCGACAACCTCGGTGCGCGGTGTCTGCATGATGGCACGGTCAAGCTGCGCCAAGGTCTCTTGCCCGCCGCCGTCAACCGGTGCGCGCCAGATATAGCTGTTGGTGCCTTGGGTCTTGCCCATCTTTTGCCCTTCGGCCTGCGCATGCCAACGCGCGGTATCGGTTGGCGCAAATCGGACATAGGCCACCAAGGCGACGAGGGCGATCACGATGATCCAGAACAGCATTTTAAGCACCTTTCGAAGGTCGGCGATTTGAGGCGACGCAGGTGGTCGCGGTCAGGTGGGCGGCCCCCAGGCCTGAGGGCCGCCCGATGATGTTGTGGCCTTCGCTCACGCGGTTCTCATGCGGTGGCCCAGCAACGACAGAATCTCGGTCGCGACATGCGCGCCCGCGATCGCTGTCGCGCCTGTGGTGTCGAAGGGCGGAGAGACCTCAACCACGTCGCCGCCCATGATGTTGATCCCGGCCAAATCGCGCAGCATGATCGAGGTTTGCGCCGAGGTCAGCCCGCCCCAGACCGGTGTGCCGGTGCCGGGGGCAAAGGCCGGATCCAGTGCGTCGATGTCGAAGGTCAGGTAACAGGGCCGATCGCCGAGGATTTCTTTGATCTTAGCCACGGTGGCCTGCGGCCCCTTCTCATGTACCTCACGGGCATCGATAATGTTGACGCCCATCGTGTCTTCGTTGGTTGTGCGTATGCCAACCTGCACGCTGGTCGAAGGGTCAAAGATGCCGGACTTGACCGCCTTGTAGAACATCGTGCCGTGGTCGATCCGGTCCATGTCGTCATCTTGCCACGTATCGGTGTGAGCGTCGAACTGTAACAGGCTGATCGGACCGTATTTTTCGGCATAGGCCTTGAGGATCGGGAAGGAGATGTAGTGATCCCCGCCCAGTACGACAGAGGCCGCGCCGGCATCCAAAATGGTCTTGATATGCGCGGTCAGAGCGGCGGGAAACTGGCTGACATGGCCATAATCAAACGCCAGATCGCCATAGTCCGCGATGGCGAATTCGCTCAGCACGTCAAAGTCCCAGCCATAGGGCGCGTCGGGCGCTTGCAGCGCGCTCGCCTCGCGGATGGCGCGGGGGCCAAGGCGGGTGCCGGGGCGGTTGGTGACCGCTTGGTCGAAGGGCACGCCGGTTACCGCGATGTCCACGCCGGTCAGATCCTTGGTGTATTTACGTCGCAGGAAAGAGGTCGCCCCGCCAAAGGTCAACTCATAGCTCGGCCCTTTGAGGTCCTCGCGGGTAAAGGCCATATCCATCTGCTTGGCCGCGTCTTCCAGTGCCATTACTTGCCTCCTGCTGGCTGTGCCCGCTCAACGATACGGGCGAAAAAGGATGCGCCGAGCGGCGCGATCTCGTCGTTGAAGTCGTATTCTGGATGGTGCAGCCCTGCGCCTTCACCGGTCCCGAGGAACAGATAGGCACCGGGGCGTTTTTCAAGCATAAAGCTGAAATCTTCCGCGCCCATTTCGCGGCCATAGTCGCCATGCACGCGGTCCGCACCCACCACTTCGCTTGCCGCCGCGATGGCGGTTTCGGTCTTGGCCGGATCGTTGACCGTGGCGGGATAGCCGACCTCATAGACCAGCTCTGCTGAGACGTCATAGCTTGCCGCCTGCCCGTCCACGATCTGCTGCATGCGCCGCATCACCATCTCCTGCACTTCGCGGTCAAAGGTGCGCACGGTGCCGTTGATATAGGCGGTCTCAGGAATGATGTTATCGGCGCTGCCGGTGTGGATTTGCGTGACCGAGACCACCAAATCCTGCGAGGCGAGATGATTGCGGCTGACGATGGTCTGGATCGCCGTGGCGATGCCGCAGGCCGCCACCACAGGGTCGCGGGTGTCATGGGGCATCGCGCCATGGCCGCCTTTGCCCTTGATGTGAATGTGAAACTCGTCCACCGCTGCCATGAATGGCCCCGGGGTGGTGAAAAACGCGCCTTCGTCCAACCCGGGCATATTGTGGATGCCGTAGACCTGCGCGATGTCGAACCGCTCCATGATGCCTTCTTCGACCATGATACCAGCGCCGCCGCTGGCCTCTTCAGCAGGTTGAAAGATCAGCGCGACCCGACCCGAGAAGTTGCGCGTTTCGGCCAAGTAGCGGGCGGCGCCCAGCAACATCGTGGTATGCCCGTCATGTCCGCAGGCGTGCATTTTGCCCATGCGGGTGCTGGCGTAGTCCTTGCCCGTCGCTTCATGTATGGGCAGGGCATCCATATCGGCGCGCAGGCCGATCGTCGGCCCTGCGCCCTGTCCGTTGATGATGGCAACCAGACCGGTTGTCGCGATGCCTTCGTGCAATTCATCGACGCCAAATTCCCGCAGCCGTTCGGCGACAAAGGCCGCCGTCTCATGACACTCCAGATCCAACTCGGGGATGCTATGCAAATGGCGCCGCCACGCTGTCATATCCTCCGCAAAGGCATTGATGCGGTTTACCACGGGCATGGGCTGGACTCCTTGGGGTTGGTTTGGTCAGGGTGCATCTGACACCAGACATACGGGGCCTGCAATGCCGGACGACACAAAAGCCGATCTCATTCACGATTCAGATGCCGGGATCGAACGGCTGCTTGAAATCATGCGCCGCCTGCGCGACCCCGAGACGGGCTGTCCTTGGGATATCGAGCAGGATTTCGACAGCATCGCCCCCTATACCCTTGAAGAGGCGTATGAAGTTGCCGATGCCATCGCCCGGCGTGATTGGGCGGAATTGGAGGGCGAGCTGGGCGATCTGCTGCTCCAATCGGTCTATCACACGGCGATGGGTGAAGAAGCGGGGCATTTCACCTTTCAATCCGTGGTGCGTAACATCAGCGATAAGATGGTGGCGCGCCACCCGCATGTCTTTGGCGACGAATCCCGCGACAAAAGCGCCGAACAGCAGACCGCCGACTGGGAAAAGATCAAAGCCGCAGAGCGCGCTGGCAAGGCACAGGGCGGCACGCTGGATGGGGTGGCGATTGGCCTGCCCGCGCTTTTGCGCGCCATGAAGCTGCAAAAACGTGCAGCGCGGGTCGGCTTTGACTGGCCCGAGACGACACAGGTGCTGGACAAGATCACCGAAGAGGCCGCGGAATTGGTCGAGGCGAAAGACACGCTTTCGCAGGCCGAGGTTGAGGAGGAATACGGCGATCTTCTCTTTGTCATGGCCAATCTGGGCCGCCACCTTGGGCTCGACCCCGAAGCCGCTCTGCGCGCCGCCAATGCCAAATTCACCCGGCGTTTCGAGGGCATTGAGGCCCGGCTCGCGGCAATGGGCAAAACCCCGCAAGACAGTGATCTGGCCGAGATGGATGCGCTTTGGGATGCAGTGAAACTGGCGGAACGCGGCTAATCGCCGGGTCTGCGGCTGGACAAAGACATGAGCCTCCGGCAAGGCTCTGCCCCAAGCAATTTGACGAAAGTAAGCCCATGACCCCGCGCAAAATCATTATCGACACCGACCCCGGACAGGACGACGCCGTCGCGATCCTCCTTGCGCTGGCCAGCCCCGAAGAGATCGACATTCTGGGCATCACCTGTGTCGCGGGCAATGTGCCGCTGGATCTTACCTCGAAAAACGCGCGGATCGTGTGTGAATTGGCGGGTCGGCGGGATGTGAAGGTCTTTGCCGGTTGCGACCGCCCGCTGGGCCGTGACTTGGTAACGGCAGAACATGTGCACGGCAAGACCGGCCTAGATGGCCCCGACCTGCCCAACCCCACCATGCCGCTGGCCGAGGGCCATGGGGTCGATTTCATCATCGAACAGCTCCGCGCCCATCCCGCAGGCAGCGTGACCCTCTGCCCCTTGGGCCCGCTCACCAATATCGCGACGGCGCTGCAAAAGGCGCCCGATATCGCCGAGAAGGTGCAAGAGATCGTGCTGATGGGCGGCGGCTATTTCGAGGGGGGCAACATCACCCCCACGGCAGAGTTCAACATTTACGTCGACCCGCATGCTGCTGATATCGTGTTTAAATCCGGCATCCCCATCGTCGTGATGCCGCTCGATGTGACGCATAAGGCGCTGGTCACCAAACCGCGCAACGATGCCTTCCGCGCGATTGGCACGCCGGTGAGTGTCGCTGTGGCCGAGATGACCGATTTCTTCGAGCGGTTCGACAAAGAGAAATACGGCTCCGAAGGCGCACCGCTGCATGACCCTTGCGTCACCGCCTATCTGATAAATCCAGACCTGTTCAAAGGTCGCCACATCAACGTCGAGATCGAGACCCAGTCAGAGCTGACCATGGGCATGA
This sequence comes from Sulfitobacter dubius, assembly GCF_027214245.1. Classification (GTDB taxonomy): domain Bacteria; phylum Pseudomonadota; class Alphaproteobacteria; order Rhodobacterales; family Rhodobacteraceae; genus Sulfitobacter; species Sulfitobacter dubius_A. Next base: position 25,990 of record NZ_JAPWHM010000004.1, read on the forward strand.
CCGTGGCCGACTGGTGGGGCGTGACCGACCGCGCGCCCAACGCGCTTTTCGTGGGCGACCTTGATGCCGATGGGTTCTTTGCGCTGCTCACCGAAAGGCTGGCCCGCCTATGAGCGCACATCTCACCCTCGGCGCGCCTGAGCATCTTGATAAATTGGTCGGGCTGGTCACTGCCTTTCATGCCGAAGCGGGCATTCAGATGACTGATGAGCAGCGCCGCAACGGGCTTGCGCCGCTGCTGGAGGGGATCCCCCATGGGGCCGCCTATCTGATCGGCCCGCCCCGCGCGCCGATTGGCTATGTGGTGATCTGTTTCGGCTGGTCGGTTGAATTCGGCGGGCTGGACGCCATTATTGATGAAATCTACGTCCGTCCCGGCGTGCGGGGGCGCGGCATTGCCTCGGAAGCGCTGATCGCTTTGCCACGGGCGCTTGCCGCGGGCGGGTTGCGCGCCATTCATCTTGAGGTGGACCGCACCAACAAAGCGGCGCTCAAAGTCTACACCCGTGCGGGCTTCCGCCCCCGCGAGGATTACATGCTTATGTCTCGGAAACTGTGATGCGTATCCCCTTTGATAACAGCTATGCCGCCTTGCCTGAGGGGTTCTTTACCCGGCTGGACCCCACGCCGGTGAAAGAACCCAAGCTCTTGGCATGGAACGCTGATCTGGCGGCATTGCTGGGGATCGAAGGGGGCGATGCAGAGACCCGCGCGCAGGTTTACGGCGGCAATGCGGTGCCCGAAGGGGCGGCCCCTCTGGCTCAGCTTTACGCCGGGCATCAGTTCGGCAATTTCAACCCGCAGCTTGGCGATGGCCGTGCGATCCTGCTGGGTGAGGTCATCGACAGCGTCGGCAAGCGCCGTGACATTCAGCTCAAAGGTTCCGGCCCGACGCCCTATTCGCGTATGGGCGATGGCCGCGCTTGGGTTGGGCCAGTGCTGCGCGAATACTTGATCAGTGAGGCGATGCACGCGCTCGGCGTGCCGACCACCCGTGCCCTCGCCGCTGTCGCCACAGGCGAGCCGATCCTGCGCGAAAGCGGCCCCCTGCCCGGCGCCATCGTCACCCGGGTCGCCGCAAGCCATCTGCGTGTCGGCACCTTTCAGGTCTTTGCCCATCGCGGTGAGACGGAGGCGCTCAAGACCCTCACCGACTATGCCATCGCGCGACACTACCCAGAGGCCGAGGGCCCGCTTGGCCTTCTGCGCGCGGTCTGTGCGGCTCAGGCGGAACTGGTAGCGCAGTGGATGTCCTTCGGCTTTATCCACGGGGTGATGAACACCGATAATTGCAGCATTTCGGGCGAGACGATCGATTATGGCCCCTGCGCCTTTATGGATGCGTTTCATCAGGGCCGTGTGTTCAGTTCGATCGACCGGCAGGGCCGTTATGCCTATGGCAACCAGCCGCAGATCGTGGTCTGGAACATGGCGCAACTGGCGACCTCGCTTTTGCAACAGATGGACGACAAAGAGACCGCCGTCGAAGACGCCACCGAAATCGTCCACGACATGCCCGAGTTGATCGAAGCCGCATGGCTTCGCCGTTTTGCGGCCAAGGTCGGCATCTCTAACCCCCGGCCCGAGGATGTTGATTTGATCAATGAACTGCTGAGCCTGATGCAAACCGACGGCGCGGATTTCACCAACACGTTCCGCGCCCTTGGGACCGATCAAGCGCGTGATCACTTTACCAACCGCGACGCCTTTGACACATGGGCCGAAAACTGGCGCAGCAGTATCAAGGATGAGCCGGACCCGCAGGCGGTCATGCAGGCGGCGAACCCCGCCGTGATCCCGCGCAACCACCGGATTGAGCAGATGATCGAAGCCGCCGTTGCCGGCGACATGGCCCCGTTCGAGCGGTTGATGACAGCCCTGGCGACGCCCTTTGAAGAGACCGATCCCGAGCTTCAGCGCCCCCCGACCGAAGATGAGATCGTCCCGGCGACCTTCTGCGGCACCTGAGCCTAACGGCGCCGAGGTTTGCGATTGATCAGGTGGATCCCTGTCGCCACCAGCATCAGGGCGAACCAAACGGTAAGCCCGATGTCTTCCGACAGGATCAGCTAGCCCAAAAGCACCGCAAAGACCGCAGCCGCGCGAGCCGGATAAGTCAATGGCGCGCTGTGGTTGTCACAGCGCGCCATTGGGTCGTTCAACTTCCAAGTGTCGGCTTAGGCTGCCTGCTGGCCGCCCGGCTTCCCGCCGCCGCCACCGCGCCGACGGCGACGACCACCGCTTGGCTTGCCCGCGCCTTCGCCGCCGCCACCACCACCGGGACGCCCACCGCCGCCACCGGGACGGCCACCGCGCCCACGGCCACGGCCTTTGGGTTTGGACGGCTCATCGATCACTTCCCAAGGACGGCCCGAGGCCACCGGGATCGAAATCCCCATAGTCTTCTGGATCGCCTTCAATTCGCCCATCTCATCCGGTGCGCAGAAGGCCACGGCAGCGCCGTCTTTGCCCGCGCGCGCGGTCCGGCCAATGCGGTGCACATAGTTGTCGGGCACATTCGGTAGGTCGAAGTTATAGACGTGTTTCACATCCGGGATATCAAGACCACGGGCCGCCACATCGGTGGCCACCAGCACGGTGATGTCGCCACCTTTAAAGCCCGCAATCGCCCGGTCCCGCTGACCTTGGCTTTTGTTGCCATGGATCGAAGCGGCGTCGAAACCGGCTTTGACCAACGTCTTCATCAGCTTTTCCGAACCGTGCTTGGTGCGGCCAAAGACCAACGCGCGCTCGCCTTTGTGCTTGGCCAAAAGCTCTTTCAGCAGTTCGGTCTTTTCAGCCTTGGCGATGAAGTGCACCTCTTGCGTCACCTTATCCGCGGCCTTGCCCGGAGGTGAGACCTCGATGCGGATCGGGCTGCTGAGATAGCTGTTCGCGATCTCGTTCATCAGCTTGGGCATGGTCGCCGAGAACAGCATCGTCTGACGCTCTTTTGGGATCAGGTTCGAGATCTTGCGCAGGTCATGGATGAACCCCATGTCGAGCATCTGGTCGGCCTCATCCAGCACGAGGAAGGTCGTCGTGTCGAGCTTCACCGCGCGGCGGTCCAGCAGGTCCAGCAGACGGCCCGGCGTGGCGATCAACAGATCAACACCGCGCTCCAGACGCTTGATCTGGGTGTTTATCGACTGACCGCCGACAACCATCGCCACTTTGATCGGTGTGCCTTCGGCATAGCCGCGCAGGTTCACGGCGATCTGTTGGGCCAGCTCGCGTGTCGGGGCCAAGACAAGCCCGCGCACGGAGCGCGGCGCGGGGCGGCCTTCAAGCTCCATCATCTGCGCGATCAGCGGCACACCAAAGGCCGCCGTCTTGCCGGTGCCGGTCTGGGCAAGGCCCATCACGTCGCGGCCATTCATGGCTTGGGGAATTGCTTGGCGTTGGATCGGGGTTGGATCTTTCAGACCCATTTCATTCAACCGGGCTACCAGTTTCTTTGGCAGGCCCATCATGTCAAAATCGCTCATTCGTTCACTTTCCGGCACGCAGGAGCGCGCGCCATCCTTAGTCGCCGCGCCCATTTCAGGCGCCACGGGGTCGCGCAAGCCAGATCGCGGGCGCAGGCCACATGCCTCACACCCGTCTGTCGCGCTTGGCCCCACGCGTGATTTTGGGAACATCGGCGGGCCTTGTCGTCAGCATCCAGTGGCCCCTTATGGGACTTGGCGCTGATACTGCTCACGCGGCAGAAGGCTTCGCTTGACCCCCACATGGGCCGCGCGCGGGCAAAAGTCAACCGGCAGGGTTCAATTGCGGTGGCGTCTGGCCGCGCTAGAATGTTAGGAACGTGGTCCGACGGACGAAGGGCGAAACGATGCGCAACCCGATTATCAAACGGTGCGAGGCCATGGGCCTGCGCATGACAGGTCAACGCCGGATCATCGCGCAGGTGATTCACGACAGTGACGACCATCCCGATGCCGAAGAACTGCTGGCCCGCGCAACTGAAATTGACAGCGGCATCTCTATCGCCACGGTCTACCGCACGGTGAAACTGTTTGAAGAGGCCGGCATCCTCGACAAGTTAGAATTCGGCGATGGCCGGGCGCGCTATGAAGATGCGCAGCGCGAACATCACGACCACCTGATCGACGTGAATTCCGGCGAGGTGATTGAGTTCGTCGACGCAGAAATCGAAGAGCTTCAGGAACGTATCGCGCGTAAATTGGGTTACAAACTGCAGGGGCACCGGATGGAACTTTACGGTGTGCCAATCAAGAAGGATGACCCATGACCGACCGTGACCGCCCGCTTCTGGCCGTGTTGATCGACGCCGACAATGTCCCGGCCAAACATGCCGCGGCCATCATGCGGGAGGTCACAACCATCGGAGAGCCCGCCCTGCGCCGCGTCTATGGCGATTGGTCGAATGACCACCTCAAAGGATGGAAGGCGCCGATCCGCGAGTTGGGCTTGGTGGCCCATCAGGAAACCGCGAACACCAAGGGCAAGAACGCCAGCGACATAGGACTGGTCATTCAGGCGATGGACATCCTGCACAGCCGCCGCTTCGATATCATCGTGATCGTCTCATCCGACAGTGACTTCACCGCGCTGGTGAACCGTCTGCGCGAGGATGGGGTGACGGTGATCGGCATCGGTGAAAAGAAGACCCACGATTCGCTGCGCAACGTCTACAACCGTTTCATCCTGATCGAAAACCTTGATGGAGCCGAGCCGGACACAACGTCACGCTCCAGCGCCAAGGTGGCCGACGCCCTGCCCCTGTTCAAAGCGGCGATGGACAAGATCGACACCGAAGACGATTGGTACAACCTCGGCCAGATCGGCCAGACCATTCAGGCGGCGCATCCGGATTTCGACAGCCGGACATACGGCCATGGCAAGCTGAGCGCCTTAGCCGCCAACCTCAAAGCCCTGGAAACGCGCAAAGATGGCAACCGGCTCATGGTCCGCTTGAAAAGCTAGGACGGAATCACTCGGCGGCGCGCTGTTCTTGCTTCGCCACGCGGGAGAGCATGGTGGGCAGCAGCAGGCTCAGCACTACCAGACGCATGATGTGGCAGGCAGCGACGAATCCCGGCACCACCGCCAGCACCGCGCCAAGCGCGATCATCGTCTCCAGCCCGCCGGGCGCGAAGGCCACCAACACATGCCCCAGCGGCATGCCAAGCGCCCAAGCCACCGGCACCGCGCCGAGGCCCGCCAGCCCAACCGCAACGCCCGTGATCGCCAGCCCCGCGCCAAGCCCGCTGACAAACCGCGCGGGCGTGATGCCCGAAAACCGCGTGCCGATCAGGCAGCCCAGCACCAGATAGGCGATAAGGGTCAGCCACCCCGGCAGTACCCCGGTCTCCAACTGGGTCAGATGCGCGATGGCAGAGACCACCATCGCCCCCATAAGCAGCGGTGCCGGCACCGAAAGCCGGGCAAAGATCAGCCCCACGACCACGGCCGCAAAGATCATCACGAAGATTGAAAGTACCCCCATCCCCGCGCCCGCGGGAGCAATATTGCCGGTCATGTCGACGCCCATCAGCAAAGCGGCAAAAGGCACGATGATGGTCAGTGCCAAAAGGCGAACCGACTGGGTGATCGAAATGCGCGGCACGTCAGAGCCTCCGTCGCTGGCAATCGCCATGACGAAACTCAGATGCCCGGGGGCCGAGGCCAGAAGCGCGGAGCGCGCGTCGAAACCAAAATACCGCGCCAGCATCCAGCGGCAGACGGCCATAATCCCCCAGATCACCCCTGTCATAAACACAAAGGCCAGCGGCCAGCGCACCATGGCATTCACCGCATCTTGGTTGAAACCCGCGCCAACAGCGATGCCCAAAACCACGAAACAAGCATCCCGCAGCCGCGGGTCGACTGCCGTACGCCGACCGGCCAGCCCCAGACCACTCACCGCGATCACCGGCCCCAGCAGCATATAGACAGGCGCATTGAGCCACCAGAACAGCAGCGCGCCAAAGCCCCCGGTCGCAAGGGTCAGCACAGTATCGCGCGGGGCGAGCGAAGGGATCGGCCATCTCATGCGGTAGGGCTAGCACCCCGGTAGAGCGGGCGCCAGTGTCACACGCATGGCGCGCATCGCGCACCCTTGCCCTTTCGTCGCAAAAGGTTCATGGGCGACTGGCAATACCACGGATGGAGGGGCGTGATCATGGACAATCTGCGCGGCGCAATGCTGATGGTTCTGGCCATGGCCGGTTTCGCCATCGAAGACATGTTCGTCAAACTGACGAGCGATGCCCTCCCCGTGGGGCAGATCATCGCGTTGTTGGGCGCGGGCGGCGGGGCGATCTTTGCCGTGATCCTGCGCATTCAGGGGCGACGGTTGTTCTCTGCGGATATGCTCACCGGGCCGATCCTGCTGCGCGCCGTCGGTGAGGTGCTGGGCACCTTGTGTTTCGTGACTGCCATTGTGTTGACGCCGCTCTCCTCGGCCTCTGCCATCCTTCAGGCCACGCCGCTCGCCGTGACCCTTGGGGCCGCACTGTTTTTGGGTGAACCCGTCGGCTGGCGGCGTTGGAGCGCGATTGTTGTAGGCTTTCTTGGCGTGCTGCTGATCGTGCGCCCCGGTTTGGAGGGGTTCAACGCTCTGTCGCTCTTTGCTGTCGCTGGAGTCATCGGTCTTGCCCTGCGCGATCTGGCGACCCGTAAAGTCCCCAAAAGCATCAGTTCCATGCAGCTGAGCTTTCTTGCCTTTATCGTGCTGGTCCCGGCGGGGTTGATCCTGATGGCCGCCGCTGGCACCCCCGCCGTGATGCCGGGTGGTGCCGAGGTGATTTATCTTACCGCGGCGATGGTGATCGGTGTGATGGCCTATTACGCCATCGTGGCCGCCATGCGCGTGGGCGAAGTCAGCTTCGTCACGCCGTTTCGCTACATGCGGATGCTATTCGCGCTGGTTGCCGGAATCTTGGTCTTTAAAGAAACTCCCGACACACTGACGCTGGTTGGGGCCGCGATCATCATCGCCTCGGGGGTCTATACCCTGCTGCGCGAACGCAAAATCACCCCCCGGCCCCGCCGCGGTCTTTCCAAGCCGGGCCTGCCGGGGTAAACCGCTGCAAACCCGAACATGAGGACAAAGCCCATGAGCACGATCATCGACATCCACGCCCGCGAAATCCTCGACAGCCGGGGCAACCCGACCGTCGAAGTCGACGTTATCCTCGAAGACGGCACCATGGGCCGTGCAGCGGTTCCTTCCGGCGCATCCACTGGCGCCTATGAAGCGAATGAGCGCCGCGATGGCGACAAGTCTCGCTACATGGGCAAAGGTGTGTTGGAAGCTTGTGCCGCCGTGAATGGCGAGATCGCGGAAGCGCTGGTGGGCATTGATGCGACCGAGCAGGTCGAAATCGACGAGATGATGATCGAACTCGACGGCACCGAGAACAAATCCCGCTTGGGCGCGAATGCCATTCTGGGTGTGTCGATGGCCGCTGCTAAAGCCGCTGCGGATTACTGCACACAGCCGCTTTACCGCTATATCGGCGGCACAACTGCTCGCGTTCTGCCCGTGCCGATGATGAACATCATCAACGGCGGCGAACATGCCGACAACCCGATCGACATTCAGGAATTCATGATCATGCCGGTCGCTGCGGAGAACATCCGCGAAGCTGTGCGCATGGGCGCCGAGGTCTTTCACACGCTGAAGAAAGAGCTTTCCGCCGCGGGCCTGTCAACCGGGATTGGCGACGAGGGTGGCTTTGCCCCGAACATCAGCTCGTCGCGCGATGCGCTTGATTTCATTCTGAAGTCGATCGAAAAAGCAGGCTACAAGCCCGGCGAAGACATGTTCCTCGCCCTCGACTGCGCGGCGACGGAATATTACAGAGACGGCAAATATGTCCTCTCCGGTGAGGGCAAGACCCTGTCGAGCGAAGAGAACGCCGACTATCTGGCGGCTCTTGTAAACGACTACCCGATCATCTCCATCGAAGACGGCATGGCCGAGGATGACTGGGACGGCTGGAAAGCCCTGACCGAAGTGTTGGGCAATAAGGTGCAACTGGTGGGTGACGATCTTTTCGTGACCAACCCGACGCGTCTGTCTGACGGTATCAAACGCGGCTGTGCTAACTCGATGCTGGTGAAGGTCAACCAGATCGGCACGCTGACCGAGACGCTCAAGGCTGTCGATATCGCGCATCGCGCGGGGTACACCAACGTCATGTCGCACCGCTCGGGCGAGACTGAGGATGCCACGATTGCCGACCTCGCCGTGGCGACAAACTGCGGTCAGATCAAAACCGGCTCGCTCGCGCGTTCCGACAGACTGGCCAAGTACAACCAGTTGATCCGTATCGAAGAAATGCTGGGCGAGACCGCACAATACGCGGGCCGCTCGATCCTGCGCGGCTGATGTCTGAGATCGCAATTCGCCCTGTCACCACCGCTGCGGATCTCGCGGCGGTGGTTGAACTTTGCTGGGCCTACCGTGACTTTCTGTACAACTTCGCCCCGACCGAGCGGCGAATTGTCGAGACCTTCTATCCCCACGACAAATACAGCGCCTTGATGGACCGTCTGGCCGAGGAACACGCCCGTCCGCGTGGGATCATCCTGCTGGCCGAGCGTGACGGCATCCCTCTGGGCTGCGGCATGTCCCATGCGCTGAACGATACCGAGAGCGAGATCAAGCGTGTCTTCGTGACGGATGCAGCCCGTGGCACCGGCGCGGGCCGCGCGATCTGTCAAAGGCTGATTGATCAGGCGCGGGAGGATGGGTTTGCTAAGGTCTATCTTGACACGTCCATCGCCTTTGCCCCTGCCCGCGCGCTTTATACATCATTGGGATTTATTGAGCGCGGTGCTTACCAACCGATGCCCGAGTTCACACGCGACGCGATCTGCTTTTATGAGTTGCCGCTGACCGACATACCGGCAAGCGCCGGGTCTGCATGAACGCGGCTATACCCGGCTGACAGTACCGCCACCCACAGCGGCCCGCACACCAGTTGTGCCGGGGCACGATGTCGGCAAGCCCCGTGATACCCGCACAGCCAGATAGGCGAAGGCCTGCGCCTCCAGCATATCGCCATCCAACCCGATGTCCTCCACCGGAGCGACAGGGCAATCAAGGCTGACGTCCAGCATCCGCATCAGCACCGGGTTATGTCGCCCGCCCCCCGTGACATAGACGCGCTCAGGCGGGGCCGGGCAATGCTGCATTGCTTCGGCGACGCCAGCGGCGCACATGGCGGTCAGGGTGGCACAGGCGTCAGCGTCGGACAGTTCGCCCACCAGCGCCACCATTTCCGCGAAATCATTCCGGTCGAGCGATTTGGGCGGCATGCGTGCGAAGTATGGCTCGGCAAGGAATAGCTCCAACGCGCCATGTTCCACCCTGCCGCGCGCGGCCAGTTTGCCGCCTTCGTCAAAGTCTTGGCCAAGGCGGGCTTGCATCAAATCGTTGATCGGCGCATTTGCCGGACCGGTATCGAAAGCCAGCAGCGCGCCTTCTTCCTCTGGGCGTGCGATGCGCGGATTGACCCAAGTGAGGTTGCCCACGCCGCCAAGGTTCAAGAAAGCCACCGGGCCCTCCCGCCCAGCAAAACGGGCGCAGGCATGGTGAAAGAACGGGGCCAAAGGCGCGCCCTCTCCGCCCAGCTCCACATCGGCGCTGCGGAAATCCCAGACAACGGGCAAGTTGATGGTGCGCGCCAACAGGGCCCCGTCGCCCACTTGCAGCGTGCCTTGCAACCGCGGCGCATGGGCAAGGGTCTGGCCATGGAAACCGACAAGCTCGACGCCGGACTCATCTTTTAACAGATCATCCAACAGCGCCAGATGCGCGGCCTCGACCGCTTGGGCTGCCGCCTCGACCTCGGCCCCGTGCCATTTCCCGAATCCGGCGGCGATCACCCGACGCTCTTCTGCCGAATAGCTGCGATAGGCGCTGCGGCCAAAGCTGGTGATGTTATGCCCGTCGGTGCGCAAAATAGCCGCGTCCACCCCGTCTAAAGAGGTGCCCGACATCATTCCCAATGCCGTCACCACACCGGTTCCGACATGTTGCCTGTGCATGGCCCTATTCATGGCCTTTTCCTTTGCCGCTCGTGCGCATATAGATTGCCCCGCAATACAGTTTTGAGGCAAGTCACCATGACATACCATCCCAAATCGGAGTTCATCCACACGATGATGCAGCGCGGCTTTTTGGCCGATTGCACCGATTATCAGGGATTGGACGACGCCCTGATGAAAGGTGCCGCTCCTGCCTATGTGGGCTATGACGCCACAGCCAAATCGCTGCACGTGGGGCATCTGGTCAATATCATGATGCTGCGGTGGTTGCAAAAGTGCGGCGGCAAGCCGATCACCCTGATGGGCGGCGGCACGACAAAGGTGGGCGATCCATCCTTCCGGTCGGATGAACGCCCCCTGCTGACGCCCGAGGCGATTGACGACAATATCGAAGGCATCCGTCAGGTCTTTGCCCAATACCTCGATTACGGCGAGGGCGAGAATGGCGCCTTGATGCTGAACAACGCGGAATGGCTCGACGGGTTGAACTACCTCGACTTCCTGCGCGACATCGGGCGGCATTTCTCGATCAACCGGATGTTGAGCTTTGAGAGCGTGAAATCGCGGCTGGACCGGGAGCAATCGCTGTCGTTCCTCGAATTCAACTATATGATTCTCCAAGCCTATGACTTCATGGAGCTGCACCGTCGCTACGGTTGTATCCTGCAGATGGGCGGCAGCGACCAATGGGGCAATATCGTCAACGGGATCGACCTGACCCGCCGGGTGATCGACGGCGAAGTTTACGGTCTCACCTCGCCCCTCTTGACGACCAGCGACGGCAAGAAGATGGGCAAATCGGCAGGCGGCGCGGTCTGGCTGAACGGCGATATGCTAAGCCCGTATGAGTTCTGGCAGTTCTGGCGCAATTGCACCGATGCCGATGTGGGCCGTTTCCTCAAACTCTACACCGAGCTGCCGGTCGATGAATGCGACCGTCTGGGCGCGCTCGCCGGGTCCGAGATCAACGAGGCAAAGGTGCGTCTGGCCAACGAGGTCACCGGCCTGCTGCACGGCGAAGAAGCAGCGCGCAACGCCGAAGCCACAGCGCGCGAAGTCTTTGAAAAAGGCGGCGTGGGCGATGACCTGCCCACCCTGACCCTTTCGGCGGCGGATGTGGGCGATGGCGTCTCTATCGTGCAACTGCTGGTGAAATCCGGCCTTGCGGGCTCCGGCAAAGAGGCCAAGCGCCTGATTGCCGAGAACGGCGCGCGGATCGATGACCAGCCGCTGACCGATGCGGGCATGATGCTTGATGCAGGCGCGCTGTCCTCTCCGATCAAGCTGAGCGCGGGCAAGAAACGCCACGCGCTGGTGCAGGTCGGCTGATTGCCAAGGGGGGATGGCCACGGCCTTCCCCGCCCGCCGCCGCAACGGCATCGCTTGCATGGGTCGAGACTTCGTGTTGAACTGAACAAGCGTTCATATCGGGGGGAGCCATCATGAAACTAGACAGTACAGCCGCCATCATCACCGGAGGCGCATCGGGGCTTGGCGAAGCCACAGCGCGCTATTTTGCGTCGCAGGGGTCGCAGGTCACTCTGCTGGATCGTGACGCCGCCCGGGGCGAATCTGTGGCCAAGGAAATCGGCGGGCATTTCGTAATGACCGATGTGACGGATGAGGCTTCGGTGCAAAAAGCGGTGGACCATGCTCAGGAAAAGATGGGCTGGATCACGGCGGCGGTGAACTGCGCAGGCATTGCGCTTGGGATCAAGACCACAGGCCGCGACGGGCCGCACCCGTTGGACGCCTTTCAACGCACGGTCGACATCAACCTTGTCGGCAGTTTCAACGTGGCACGGCTTGCAGCGGTGGCCATGGCCAAGAACACTCCCGAAGACGATGGCGCGCGGGGGGTGATCATCAACACCGCCTCAATCGCCGCATTTGACGGGCAAAAGGGCCAAGCCGCCTATGCCGCGTCCAAAGGCGGGATCGTAGGTATGACCCTGCCCATGGCGCGGGATTTGGCCAAAGACGGCATCCGCGTGATGACCATCGCGCCCGGCATCTTCAAAACGCCGATGCTGGCGGGGCTGCCGGAAGAAGTGCAAGCGGATCTGGCCAAGGATGTCCCGAACCCGCCGCGTCTCGGCGATCCGTCGGAATACGGGCGGTTGGCCGGGTTCATCGTTGAAATGGGCTATCTCAACGGCGAGGTTATCCGCCTCGATGGGGCGCTGCGGATGCGCTGATGCCGCTGCAGAACCGCGTCCAGCCGGATGGAGAGATCATCGCCCACCCCGCGCGGGGTGGGTTCATGGGCAATCGCGGTATCCTGCACGATGAAAACGGTCTGCACCCCAAACGCCGTTGGGCGCATCAGAATTGGGTGTGCTGTGTGCTCAGCTTCAAGGGCCGTCGGCGGCAGTTGATGGCCCCGCGTCACTATACCGAGCTTTTCTTTCTGGATGAGGCCGTGGCCTTTGCTGCCGGTCACCGGCCCTGCGCGGAATGCCGCGCCGCGGATTACCGGCGGTTTCGGGCGTGCTGCGATGTGTCGGGGCCTGCTGCGGCCCTTGACCGTCAGTTGCACGCCGAACGCGCCGTGCCGCGCATTTTCCAACAGCGGCGACATGCGGATGTGGCGGTGCACGACTTGCCTGACGGGTCCTTTGTCTTAGATCATGAAGGCCAGAGTGGCGTGCTCTTTGGCGACGCTTTCCACCCCTATCAGCCCTCAGGCTACGGCCCGCCGCAACCACGCCCTCGGGGCCGTGTCACCCTGCTCACCCCGCCCAGCAGCGTCGCGGCTTTCCGCAATGGATACCGGCCGCAGATCGCCCTGAAAGACGCGGGGGGTTAACCCTGCGCCTTTTCCTCCAGCGTCATCCACTCTTCCTCGGCGTCGGACAGCTTTTCGTGCCGCTGCACCAGCGCATCGGTGGCCTTTTGGAACTTCACCGGCTCACGGGTGAACAACTCCGCGTCGCTGAGCAGTTCTTCGAGTTTGCCGATCTCTGCCTCAAGACGCTCAATCTCACCCGGCAGCGCTTCGAGCCGGTGCTTTTCGGTAAAGCTGAGACCTGAGGCGGATTGTTTCTTCTCTGCTTTCGGCTCGGCCTTGCCGGGCTTGGACTTTACCACGCTGTCGGAAAAATCATCCTGCCCGCGCTGCGCCAGATAATCGCTCCAGCCGCCCGCATAGACCGTGGCACGCCCGTCGCCTTCCATGGCGATGGTGGTGGCGGCCACGCGGTCAAGGAAGTCACGGTCGTGGCTGACCAGCAGCACGGTGCCGTCGTAGTTGCCCAAGAGTTCTTGCATCAGGTCAAGCGTCTCGACATCCAGATCGTTTGTCGGCTCGTCGAGCACCAAAAGGTTCGAGGACCGTGCCATGATCTTGGCCAGCAGCAGCCGCGCCTTTTCCCCGCCTGAGAGCGAGCGGACAGGCGCGCGGGCCTGCCCCTCATCAAAGAGGAATTCTTTTAGATAGCCGACCACATGTTTGGGCTGTCCGCGCACCAGCACCTGATCGGCCTTGCCTGACACGCGCATGTCAGGATCCCCGGTCAGGCTGTCCCAAAGGGTCATGTCCCCGTCAAGCTGCGCACGGGCCTGATCGAAAAGCGCCAGTTCAAGGTTTGTACCCAGCTTGATCTCGCCTGAGTCGGGCTGTTCTTTCCCGATCAGCATGTTCAGCAGCGTGGTCTTGCCCACGCCGTTCGGCCCCACCAGCGCGATCCGGTCGCCGCGTTGCACGGTGATCGAGAAATCGCGCAGGATCTGTTTGTCACCGAATTTTTTGGCGACCCCCGCAGCTTCGATCACCTTGCGGCCAGACTTCGGCCCGGCCTCCAAGGCCATGGCCGCCGTGCCCTGCCGTTTGATCTGGGCCGACCGTTCGGCGCGCAGGTCCTGAAGCGCCCGCACCCGGCCCTGATTGCGTTTGCGCCGCGCAGAGATGCCTTCGACCGCCCAACGGGCCTCGGCCTTGATCTTGCGGTTCAGCTTGTGACGCTGCATGTCCTCTTCTTCCCAAACCTGATCGCGCCAAGCCTCGAAGCCCTCAAAACCGATGTCCTGTCGGCGCACGGCACCGCGGTCCACCCAAAGTGTTGCGCGGGTCAATTCGCGCAGGAAAGCGCGGTCGTGGCTGATAATGACAAAGGCCGTGCGGGTGCCCTTTAGCTCGGATTCGAGCCACGCAATGGCTTCGATATCAAGGTGGTTGGTCGGTTCGTCCAGCAGCATCAATTCGGGTTCTTCGGCCATCAGCCGCGCCAGCGCCGCGCGGCGGCGTTCACCGCCCGAAGCGGTGGCGACAGGACGTGCGGGGTCGAACTTCAGCCCCTCGCCCGCGCGTTCGACCTTGTACATCTCGCCCGGATCAAGACCGTGGGCGGCGAAATCGCCAAGCGTCTCGAACCCCGTAAGATCGGGTTCCTGCTCCATATAGCCGACCGACACGCCGGGCCCGGCAATCACCGCACCGCTGTCAGGCTCGACCAGCCCGGCCATGACTTTCATCAGGGTCGATTTGCCCGATCCGTTGCGGCCGACCAAAGCCAGCCGGTCGCCGGTCTGAACCACCAGTGAAAGGTCTTCGAAAACAGGATCGCCGCCAAAGGTCAGCGAAATGTCGGTGAGTTGTAAAAGGGGTGCGCGTGCCATGCCCGCCAGCTATCTCTCGGCGCGGGCAAGGTCAATGTCCAAAGGCGCGCCCGCGTCAGGCCAATGCGCGCAAAAGCCGCGCACGGTTGGGTGGGATCGCGGCGATCTCAAGCCCGGTAAAGACGTGCAGCGTGTTCATTTGTCGGTCGATCACGGCGTGATCGCTGACCCATCCCCCCATCGCCAGATAGCTGCGCAGCAGCGGCGGGATCTGCTGGCGCGCGCGCCGGGGATTGGCGGTATGGCTCTCGCGGGCGTAGGCGTGGATATCTGCGGCTTTGGCGGCTGGCCGCCAGGGGGCCGGGGCAAGGTGCTGCTGTTTCAAGAGGGCAAAGGCATCACGGTAGGCGGCGGCGTCGGTGCCCGCAAATGAGGAACAGCCGAACAAAAGCGCCACGCCGCTGCGGTCAACCTCTCGTGCCAACTGCCCCCAAGCGAGGCGCTGAATATCCGGGTCATGCCAATCTGGATGGATGCAAAAGCGCCCAAGTTCCAGCATGGCGCCCTCCATCCAGTGCAGGCGGCTCAGGTCATAGAATTGCGCGGCATAGCTTTGGCCAAGGCTAATGCCCTGAAACCGCGTCAGGCGAAAGCAGCAGATCAGCGTACCGCTGGCGCGGTCCTCGACCAGAAAATGCCGTGCAGCCGCGTCGAAGGGGTCTTTGTCTGGGGTGGTTCCGGTCTGAAAGCACTGCGCCCGAAGCGTCTGCGCACGGGTAATGTCGGCAGGCGTGAAGGCTTCGCGCATCAGATATCGGCCCGGGGGCGCATGGGTCATCTGCGAGGTTGCCTTTGCTTGTCCACAGCCCTGCCCCGCCAGCCGTCCGGCGGGACATGCCGGGAAGAACTTAGCCGCCGAATGCCGAGGGGCTAAAGCGGCCGAGGTTGCCCAGAATCTGACGCAGGAAGGTGTTGTCGGCCACCGGCGATGTCGTCACGCGGCGCGACAGCGGCACAACCTGCCCGCGTTCCAGCCCAAAGCGTTCGACATTCGACACCACACCGGCCTCATTGAAGCTGACGGTCACCACTTCACGCTCGATCTCTTTGGCGGCCATAAAGCCCAGAGCCCGTTTGCGCATCTTAACGTAATAGTAACTATCATCGCTCAAAACACCTGAAACGGTGGGCACACCGATCTTCTGGGCGACGCTTTCTTTGGTATCGCTGCCGACAACGACCTGCTCAAGCTGGTCCTCCGGTGGCACATAACCGTGGTTTTCATACTGCGGGCTGCAGGCTGTCAGAAGCAGTGCGAGGCCCATACCTGCGAGCCGGAGACTCGTCTTGCCGGTCTGTTTCGATTTGCGCATTTGCTCTGCCCTCTTGCCCTGACGGATTATGGCTTTTATTTCGCATACACCAAGGCACCCCAAGTGTACAAGAAACGAAAGTCGGATCTCATGTCGCGCAAATCACCTACGCCCACCGCTCTACGGGTCGCAGACCTGTCCCAGACGGAGCCAAACGGCTTTGCGCTACGCCCTGAGGCAGAGGCGCTTGCGCAGATCGCCGAGGAGTTGAACCTCTCCGCGCTGCGCAAGCTCAGCTTTTCTGGGAGCATCAAACCCCTTGGCAAGCAGGACTGGCAGCTTGACGGGAAATTGGGCGCGACCGTGGTGCAGCCCTGCGTGGTCACGCTGGAACCCGTCACCACGCGCATCGACGCGAATATCACCCGCCGCTTCGTCCATGATTTCGAACTCCCCGATGAGGAGGAGGTCGAAATGCCCGAGGACGACACGACCGAACCGCTGGGTCAATGGATCGACCCTGCGCAGGTGATGATTGAGGCGCTGGCGTTGGAAGTGCCGGAATACCCCCGCAAGGGCGATGTCGAACTGGGCCAGATGGTCCATGCCGAACCCGGGCAAAAGCCAATGACCGACGAAGACGCGCGGCCCTTTGCAGGCTTGGGCGCTCTGCGCGATGCGCTAAAGAAAGACAAAACCTAAAGAAACAGGCGGAAAATCGCGGGTATTCGCGCTTGCATCGCGGCGAATTCGCGTTATTTTGCCGCCCTCACCCGAATTAAGGTTGGACATTGCGCGGCTGCGGCCCTAAAGCGTCGTCACGCCCGAAACGGGGTCCGAATTGAAACACGGTTGCGGCATGCCTCATGCAGGTCAGCAACCCCGAAGGCAAAGGCACCAGACATGGCTGTCCAACAGAATAAAGTATCCAAATCCCGCCGCAACAACCGCCGCGCGCACGATTCGCTGTCCGCAGCGAACCCGAACGAATGTTCGAACTGCGGTGAGCTGAAGCGCCCTCACCACATCTGCGCTGCTTGCGGTCACTATGACGACACCGAAGTTGTCGCCCTGACCGAAGAAGTAGACCTGGAAGACGACGCAGCATAAGCTACGGTTGTTTCCAAGGTTTTCTCTAAGGCAGTGAGGCATTCGCACTGATGACGGCCCAGCCCGATCACCCCAACGCGAAAGCCGGACACACCCTGATCTCGGTCGACGCGATGGGGGGTGACGAAGGCCCGGCAGCAGTTGTTGCCGGGTGTGCGCTTTCTGCGACAGCAAATCCCGACATCGGTTTTATCCTGCATGGTCCCCGCGATCAGTTGGAGCCTTTGATCGTCAAACGTGGTGAGTTGTCGGGCCGTTGCGAGATACGTCACGCCACGGATGTCGTCACGATGGACGACAAGCCGAGCCAAGTTGTGCGTACCGGCAAAGACAGCTCCATGTGGTCTGCCATCGAATCCGTGCGCAGCGGAGAGGCGGCCGTGGCTGTCTCCTGCGGCAATACCGGCGCGCTGATGGCGATGTCGATGATACGGCTGCGTAAATTGCCGGGCGTGAACCGCCCTGCGATTGCCGTGCTCTACCCGTCTTCCAACCCGCAGGGGTTCAACGTGATGCTTGACGTAGGCGCCGATGTGCGCGCCGACGCCGATGATCTGTTGCGTTTTGCGCTGATGGGCACCTCCTATGCCCGCAACGGCATGGAACTGGAACGCCCTCGCGTCGGTCTGCTGAATGTCGGCACCGAAGAGCATAAGGGCCGTACTGAACTCAAAGAAGCCTACGATCTGATTCGGGCCCAAGGCGATGCCACCGGGTTTGATTTCGTGGGTTTCGTTGAGGGCGGCGATATCTCGGGCAACCGCGCCGATGTCATCGTGACCGACGGTTTCACCGGGAATGTCGCGATCAAGACCGGCGAAGGCACCGCCAGCATGATCGGCAACCGCCTGCGCGAAGCGTTCAAATATTCGCCCCTGTCGCGTCTGGCCTCGCTGCTGGCCTATACATCCCTGCGCCGCCTCAGCAAAAAGATCGACCCGCGCCGTGTGAACGGTGGCGTCTTTCTGGGTCTGAACGGCACAGTGGTGAAATCGCACGGCTCTGCCGATGCGACCGGCATCTCTGCTGCGATCAAACTCGCCGCGCAGTTGTCGCAGAATAAATTCAATGACAAGCTGGCCGCCCGCGTTGCCGCGACGCTGCCAGCCGAGGAGTCCGTCAAATGAGCCTGCGCGCCGTTGTCACTGGTTGTGGCCACTACCTGCCCGCCCGTGTCGTGGAAAATGCCGAATTTGAAGCGACTCTCGACACCAATGACGAATGGATCCGCTCGCGCTCGGGCATCGAACGCCGCCACTTTGCCGCCGAAGGAGAGACGACCTCTACCATGGCCAGCGCCGCGGCGCGCAAGGCGCTTGAAGACGCGGGGCGCGATGTCTCTGACGTGGATGCGATCGTCGTGGCGACCTCCACGCCTGATCTTACCTTCCCTTCCGCCGCGACCATGGTGCAGGCCGAATTGGGCATGACCAGCGGTTTTGCCTTCGACGTGCAGGCGGTCTGCGCGGGCTTTGTCTATGCGCTGGCGAACGCCAATGCGTTGATCGTATCCGGTCAGGCGCGCAATGTACTGGTGATCGGAGCCGAGACATTCAGCCGGATCATGGATTGGACCGACCGGTCGACCTGTGTGCTGTTCGGCGACGGCGCGGGCGCGCTGCTGCTGGAAGCGCAGGAAGGCAGCGACAGCCCGTCCGACCGGGGCATTCTCGCGACGGATCTGAATTCTGACGGGCGCTACCGTGAACTGCTCTACGTCGATGGCGGTGTGTCGACCGGCACCACCGGCTATCTGCGGATGCAGGGCAACCAGGTGTTTCGCCACGCGGTCGAGAAACTTGCCGCCACCGCCAATACCGCAATGGACCGCGCCGGCGTCAGCGCCGAAGATGTCGATTGGATCGTGCCGCATCAGGCCAACATCCGCATCATCCAAGGCACCGCAAAGAAATTGAACCTGCCGATGGAGCGCGTGGTCGTCACCGTACAGGACCACGGCAACACCTCGGCGGCTTCGATCCCGCTGGCGCTGTCTGTGGGGCGTGAGCGCGGCCAGATCAAACAGGGCGATCTGATCGTCACCGAAGCCATTGGCGGCGGTCTGGCGTGGGGCTCTGTTGTGCTGCGCTGGTAAGTCCCTGAGCTAACGCGGAAAATCTCTGCCGAATCGTGCTTGATCCGGGCATTGATGTTGACTCTAAATTTCTGAGCAGCATATGCTATTGGAAAGCATGGGGGATATAATGCCGAACAAGACATTGACGCGCATGGATTTAAGCGAAGCTGTATTTCGTGAAGTCGGTCTTTCTCGTAATGAGAGTGCTCAACTGGTCGAAGCAGTGCTTGAGCATATGTCCGACGCTCTGGTCGACGGGGAACAGGTCAAGATTTCCTCCTTCGGCACCTTCTCGGTACGCGACAAGACCGCGCGTGTGGGCCGCAATCCGAAAACCGGCGAAGAGGTTCCGATCAACCCGCGCCGCGTGCTGACCTTCCGCCCCTCGCATTTGATGAAAGACCGCGTTGCCGAAGGCAACAAGTCCTGACCCATGGTCAAATCGCCGGACGCTTTTCGCACCATCTCCGAAGTCGCTGACTGGCTCGGTATTCAGGCCCACGTTCTGCGGTTCTGGGAGAGTAAGTTCACCCAAGTGAAACCCATCAAACGGGCTGGCGGGCGGCGCTATTACCGCCCGGCCGATATGATGTTGCTGGGTGGGATCAAGAAACTGCTGCACGATGACGGGCTGACCATCAAAGGCGTCCAAAAGATCCTCCGGGAGGAAGGGATGACCCATGTGTCCTCCCTCTCCGCCCCGCTTGATGAGCTGGATTTTGCGGAGCCTCGGCCCGCCCCCAAACCTGACATCATCCGCCCGGAAACCGGGGTGGTTCTGAACTTTGGCGGCGCAAAGCCTGACGCCGCGACTGAGGCCAATGTCTCGGACGAAGACGGCGAAGAGGCAGAGCCTGCTGCTGATCTGGATGTGAACGCCGCGCCCGTCGGAGAGCCCGCAAGCGCAACGGAGGCGGCGCATGTCGAAAAGGCACCGGAGGCCGCGCCTGTGGCGATGCCGCGCCGCTCGCCCGTGCCGCCCGCCGATGACCACCCACGGGCCACACCTGATCCGCTGGCCCCGGCTGACAGCGCGACGCCGGATGCACCGCATTTGGATGAACCTGCCGTTGATACAGCGGATGAGCCCGCCCCGGCGGTGTCCATCCCGCTCGAGCCAGAACCGTCCGAGCCAGAACCGTCCGAGCCAGAACCGTCCGAGCCGGAACCATCCAAGCCGGAACCGGCATCAAACGCCAGCCTCCCCGATTTTCTCAAACGCCCACTGGCTCCCGAACCTGAACAGGCAACCGAAGCAGCGCCTGAGCCCGCTGAAGCCGCATCCCAAGAAGACGAGTCTGACGACACGCCCAAACCCGCGATCATCGATCTGCCTGATTTCACTCCCGAAGCCGATTTCCCGGCCCGCCCGGGGCTGCTGAGCGTTGGCGCTCGTGTCCACCGTCTGCCGCGTGATGTGCAACCTCAGGTCGCCGGTTTGCTGCTGGATCTGGCCGAATTGCGCGCGCGTATGGCCGCGGAACCCGGCGCCGAAACAAATTACTAATCGCGATGAAAAGTTTGGCAATTCCCCCTTGCGCCCCCTGCGAGATCGGGTATGAAGCCCACGTAGTCGGGCTATGGCGCAGCCTGGTAGCGCGTCCGTCTGGGGGACGGAAGGTCGCAGGTTCGAGTCCTGCTAGCCCGACCAACCGACTACAACAAAACGCCCGCGCCGGTAACGCGCGGGCGTTTGTCATTTGAAAGGCCCCGTTTGATGCCCAATGCGATGAACGGGGTGCTCCCCAACCAGCAGATTGCAGCGATGATCGACAGCGGTGCCATTGCCGCCGATCCGGCGGTGACCTCGGCCCAGACCCAGCCCGCCAGCCTTGACCTGCGGCTCGGCAATGTCGCCTACCGCGTGCGCGCGTCTTTCCTTGCGGGGCACGGGGCCAAGGTCGCGGATCGTTTGGAAGAATTCGAGATGCACCGCGTTGACCTCAGCGACGGGGCCGTGCTTGAAAAAGGCTGCGTCTATGTGGTGCCGCTGATGGAGCGGCTGGCCCTGCCCGAAAGCGTCTCTGCCGTGGCGAATGCCAAAAGCTCCACCGGGCGACTTGATCTTCTGACCCGCACCATCACCGACGGCGGCACCGAATTTGACCGGATCGCGCCGGGCTATACCGGCCCACTCTATGCCGAGATCTGCCCCCGCTCCTTCTCGGTACTCGTGCGCCCCGGTATGCGGTTGAATCAAATCCGCTTTGGCAGCGGGGATGCGACGCTCGATGATGACGCCCTGCGCGCGCTGCATGACACCACGCCACTGGTGGACGGCACTGCCGTGATCGACGAAGGGTTGGGCTTTTCCGTCGATCTGCGACTGCCCGGCACCAGCCTTGTCGGCTACCGCGCGAAGCCGCATACCGGGGTGATCGACCTCGACAAGATTGGCCACTACGACCCCGCCGCCTATTGGGAGGAGGTGCACAGCACCAATGGCCAGATCATCCTTGATCCGGGCGCGTTTTATATCCTTGTCAGCCGCGAGGCGGTGACGATCCCGCCCGCCTATGCCGCTGAAATGGCACCTTATCTGGCAATGGTCGGAGAGTTCCGCGTGCATTACGCGGGTTTCTTCGATCCGGGCTTTGGTCATGCCGAAGCGGGTGGTGCAGGCTCACGCGGGGTGTTGGAGGTGCGCTGTCACGAGGCGCCCTTTGTCCTGGAGCATGGGCAAGTCGTGGGCCGCTTGGTCTATGAGCATATGGCGCAGATCCCCAGCCAGCTTTACGGCGCTGACATCGCGTCGAACTACCAAGGTCAGGGTCTGAAACTGTCGAAGCATTTCCGCTCCGTCTGACCGCCTACCGCGAGCGAAGAAACCGGCGCAGCAAGCGGACCCCCCGCTGCGCATTGCGCGCATTGAAAGCGGTGCCCCCGCGCGAACGGCCCTTGCCCGCGGGCCGTTTTCCCCCGCCAGCACCTCTTGCCGTTAAGCGGCGCATGACATGGCACAGAACCATATTGACGATCGGTTTCATCAGCCCTCTCCCTTGGATCAGCAAAACTGATGTAGTGGCGGCGGGGCGTAAGTCAGCCCCGGCCCCGATCAATCTTCGAACAGCTCGCTCTGGCCTTCGGTGGTTTCTGGCTCGTCCTCGCCATCGCCCACGGTGGGCAGCAGACCCGCAGGCGGGCGTTTTTCCAACAACCCGGCAGAGCGCAGTTCTTTGAGCCCCGGCAGGTCCCGCGCGCTTTCCAGACCGAAGTGATCCAGAAACTCCTGCGTGACCACAAAGGTCACCGGACGGCCCGGCGTCATCTTACGGCGGCCAAAGCGGATCCACTCCATCTCAAGCAGTTGATCCACCGTGCCGCGCGACACGGCCACGCCGCGAATCTCTTCGATCTCGGCGCGGGTGACGGGCTGGTGATAGGCGATGATCGCCAAGGTTTCGATCGCGGCGCGGCTGAGTTTGCGGGTCTCGACCGTTTCCCGATGCATTAAAAAGCCAAGGTCAGGCGCGGTGCGAAAAGCATAGGCGTCGCCGACTTTCATCACCTGCACGCCACGCCCCTGATAGCGGTGGCGCAGAAAGGCCATCGCCTCGCCCACGTCCGAACCGCGCGGTAGGCGCGCTTCGAGTTCACGTAAGGTGATCGGCTCGGAACTGGCGAAAAGCACGGCTTCGATCATACGTTCCTGCTCGGCGAGCGAGGGCGCGTCGAACAGTTTCTTTTCTTTCGTTTCAATCTCTTCCGACACGCATCAATCCTTCTTGCGCAGTTGGATGGGGGCGAAAATCTCTTTTTGCCGGATCTCCATATGCCCCTCCTTGACCAATTGCAGGGAGGCCGCAAAGGTCGCAGCGGTCGCTGAGCGACGGCGCTCAGGATCGCTTTCCCAGCCCTCGGGCAGGTAGCTGTTCAGATCACCCCAATCGCCCGCATAGCCGATCAGCCCGCGCATCCGTTCCAGCGCCTCTTCCATGGTAAAGACCTTGTCGCGGTCCATCACAAAGGGGCGGAAATCCTCCCGCGTGCGGGTGCGCGCGTAGCCCTGCATCAGGTCCAGCAGCGTCGCGGTATAGGTGACCTTCTTGACAGTGGTGATCTCTTGGGTCTGACCGCGGGCAAAGAAATCCCGGCCCAGTTGATCCCGCGCCATCAGGCGCGCGGCAGCGTCCCGCATCGCCTGCAGGCGTTCGAGTTGGAAAGCCAGATGGGCGGCCATTTCTTCGCCCGAGGGGCCTTCTTCGGTGGGGTCCGGCGGCAGCAAAAGGCGTGATTTCAAGAAGGCCAGCCATGCGGCCATGACGAGGTAATCCGCCGCCAGTTCCAACCTCAGCTCCTTTGCCCGTTCGACAAAGGCCAAATACTGTCGCGCCAGTTGCAACACCGAAACCTTGCGCAGATCGACCTTTTGCGTCCGGCTCAGCGACAGCAGCAGGTCAAGCGGCCCTTCATAGCCTTCGACATCAATGATGAACGCCTCGGCGGCCAGCCGGTCGGCCACGGAGCCACCGGCCCCGCCCCCGTCTTCCTCGAATGTCGTGTCAGCCATGCAAAGCCCCGCCCAGAAGCGTCTCAAGCTGGGCGCTGAGGGCGTCGATGTCAACGTCATCGGGGGTTTGCCGCGCATCCAACGCACGCAGGGCACGGCTCTGGGCAGCGGGGGTCATTTCGCCTGCGGCTTCGGCCACGGCGCGGCGCTCTTCCAGCGGTCCGTTGCAAAAAAGCGCGACATCACAGCCCGCGGCAATGGCAGCACGGGTGCTTTCCGCCGGGGTCATCTGCAGGGCCTTCATCGAAATATCGTCGGTCATCACAAGGTTATCAAAGCCGATATCATCGCGGATGATCCGCATCACCTCTGACGACAGGGTCGCGGGGGTGTCGTCCAATGCGTTATAGACCAGATGTGCCGTCATGCCCATCGGCAGATCGCGCAGGCTGCGGAACGGCGCGAAATCCACGGCCTCAAGATCAATGCGGCGGGCATCCACACGGGGCAGATTGTGATGGCTGTCGAGCGTCGCGCGGCCATGGCCGGGCAAATGTTTCATCACCGGCAGCACGCCCCCGGCCAGCAGCGCATCGGCAACGGCGCGGCCAATCTCGGCCACCTGCCCCGGCGTCTCGCCGTAGCAGCGGTTGCGCAGGAAGCGGTGTGTGTTTGGCCCGGCCACATCGATCAGCGGCGCGCAGTTGCTATTGATGCCGACGCTATGTAGCTCATGAGCGATGATCCGGTACATCAGGGTGAAGGCTTTCGTCGCCTGTTCCCCGGCGCGCGCGGCCAGTTCCATCGGCGGCATCCAATCGCGCCACTGCGGGGCGCGCATCCGCTGCACGCGGCCGCCCTCTTGATCGATGGTAATTACCGCCTCATGGCCTGCCGCCTCGCGCATCTCCTCGCAAAGTGCGCGAACTTGGTCGGGGCTGTCGATGTTACGAGAAAAAAGGATGAAGCCGAAGGGCCGCACGTCCCGAAAGAACGCCTTTTCCTCGACGCTGAGCTGAAGGCCCGTCGCGTCGAGGATCGTGGCCCCGAGGGGGCGCATCAGCGCATCACCACCGGGATACAATCCGCGTTTTCAGCCACGAGAGCCGAACAGAAGCGCCGTGCATCGGCGATATCGTCAAAACCCATGGCGCGCAGGCGGTAGAACACCCGGCCACCGCTGGTCGCCTTTTGAACAACGCGGTTTTTACCTTCAAGGTAGGCGCCGAAGCGGCCCTGAAGACGGTCCCACTGTTCGCGGGCAACCTCTGGGCTGTCGAATGCACCAAGCTGCGCCATCCGGGTGCCCGCGGGAAGGGCCGCGGGATCAACTTCTTGGGCGACGGTTGCGACCGGATTGCTCTGGACTGCGGCGGGTGTCACCACGGCACCGCCTGCCGGGCGGCGCCGTGGACGCAGGGAGTTGCGTACGCCGGGCGCATTCAACACGGCCTTGACCACTTTCGGCTGCACGGAAGTATCGGCTAGCGCCATCGCCACGGCGGCATCGACCGGATCACCAGAGGCGCCCGCCCCGGAGAGCGGTGCGACACCATTGGTCAGCTGCGCCACGAGGTCTTGAACATTGCCAGAGCGGATCGCGGCGGAGGCATCGATCAGGTCGCCGTCATTCTCGTGGGCGACAGCGGGGGTCGCATTGCCCTGTGTCTTTGCGGCAACCATCGCCACTTGAACGGGCTGGTCTTCGTCTTGCAATTCCATTTGACGCGGCGCGAGGCGCAGTTGATCTGCGGGGCGACCGGCACTGCCTTCGGCGGCAACGACATTGACCGATAGGCCCTGATGGCGGGCCAATTCGCCGCCCGGCTGTTCGGGGCGCACGCGGATCTCGCCTTCGATGGCGCGGACCACTGGGATGCCGGTCACATCACGCACCAGCAGCTTGTAGCCCCAAACACCAATCCCCGCGACAAGCGCCAAGGAAACCACAGCGCCTGCGATATTGGTGAGCGTTGTCAGGGTCTTGGGCCCGCTGCCCACTGCGTAGCCATGCGCGGAATCGGGCGCATAGCCCGCCGTCGTCGGGGAAGACGTGAAATCTGCCATCTCTGCCTCTTTGCCCGCTGTGATACATCGCCACGCGGGTCTGGTCATGGGGTTGCCTGTTTTCGGCGCGCTGGTGCGGTTATCGCATCTCCTGCGCCGGTGTGACCCCAAGAATACCAAGACCCGCCGCAATTACAATCGCAACGGCACGTGACAGGGCGATTTTTGCCTGCGATGTGGCAACGTCCCCTTCTTGCAACGCACGCAGCCCGTCTTCGGAACGGCCCAAGTGGTAAAGGCTGTGGAAGTCGGACGCGAGTTCATAGAGGTAGAAGGCCACCCGGTGCGGCTCGTTGCTGCGCGCGGCGGTTTCGACCAGACGCGGCCATTCGGCTAGTTTGCGCAGCAAGCCAAGTTCTGCATCATGATCCAGCTTAGTCAGATCCGCATCCATCAGCGTGGCATCGGCAACCTCGACCCCGGCCTCTAGCGCTTTGCGCAGTATCGAAGCCACCCGAGCATGGGCGTATTGCACATAGAACACCGGGTTTTCGCGGCTTTGCTCCAGCACCTTGTCGAAGTCGAAATCGAGCATTGCGTCGTTTTTGCGCGTCAGCATGACAAAGCGCGTAACGTCCGGCCCAACCTGATCGACCACATCGCGCAGGGTCACAAATGTCCCTGCCCGTTTGGACATCTTGAACGGCTCGCCGTTTTTAAAGAGTTTCACCAGCTGCGTCAGCTTGATGTCGAGCGGCACATGACCATCACTCAATGCCGACACAGCCGCCTTCATCCGTTTGACATAGCCGCCATGGTCTGCGCCAAAAACATCGATCAGCATGTCAAAGTCGCGGCTGACCTTGTCGTAGTGATAGGCGATATCGGGGGCGAAATAGGTCCAGGACCCGTCGGATTTCTTGACCGGGCGGTCCACGTCATCGCCGTGTTCGGTGGATTTGAACAACGTCTGCTCGCGCGGCTCCCAATCTTCGGGCTTCTTGCCTTTTGGCGGCTCCAGCACGCCTTCGTAGATCAGCCCTTTGGCTTCGAGCGAGGCAATCGCCGCTTCGATCTGGCCGGTGCCGTAAAGAGATTTCTCGCTGTAGAAGACATCCATCTCAACGCCGAGGGCCGCCAGATCCTCACGGATCAAGTTCATCATCGCGTCGGTCGCAAAGTCGCGGATATGATCGAGCCATTCGCTCTCAGGCTGGTCGACCAGCTTGTCGCCATACATCTTGGCCAGCGCCTCGCCCAGCGGGATCAGGTAATCGCCGGGGTATGTGCCATCGGGGAAGGCAACCTCTTTGCCATTGGCTTCGAGGTAGCGCAGATACACGGACCGTGCGAGCACATCGACCTGCGCGCCGCCGTCGTTAATATAGTATTCGCGCGTTACGTCATAGCCTGCGAAATCCAGCAGGCTGGCCAGCGCATCGCCAAAGACCGCACCACGGGTGTGGCCCACGTGCAGCGGGCCGGTTGGGTTGGCCGAGACATATTCGACGTTCACCCGTTGACCGGCGCCGAGGATCGCGCGGCCAAAGTCGGTGCCTTGGCTGAGCACCTGCCGCGCCACGTTCTGCCAGACCGAAGGCGCAAGGCGGAGGTTGATAAAGCCCGGGCCGGCCACTTCGGCAGAGGTGATGCGCGGATCGTTCTGCAACTGCGCGGCCAGTGCTTCGGCGATGTCGCGCGGCTTCATGCCCGCGGGCTTGGCCAGCACCATTGCCGCGTTGGTCGCCATATCGCCATGCGCGGGGTCGCGTGGCGGCTCAGCGGTGATCGGGTCAAAGTTCAGGGTCGCAGGCAGAGCATCCTGCGCGACCATTTGTTCCAGTGTCGCAATGATGAGATGGCGAATTTCGGCAAATAAGTTCATGTCGGGTATCCTTGTTCCCCGCCCGTTTATCATGTGCGGGGGTGCAGTCAATGAAGCGGCGGGCCGCGATGGCCCATGTAAGGGAATGGCGTTTGAAGCGGCGTTGTCAGCCGAGGTCCAAACGCCCACTTCGGAGCCGTCGGCCAGCTTCAGACCCAAGGTACAGCGCGGCGTCTGCGGCCAACTCAGTCTGTCCCTCGGGCACAGTGATCAGATGAAAATGCAGCCCGCGTGCGCCAAAAACCTTATCGAGCGCGGCATTGGCGGCCTCAAAAGCGCCGATCATCCCATGACCAGCAAGCGCCAGCGGCTGGCTGGGGCGCGGCAGGACGGTCACGACAGCCCCCTGCCCAGCCACCAAGCCACGGCCCAAGGCCCGCACCAGCGCAGAAAGCCCCCGGATCTGCGCGTCCATGCCTTGGGCGCAATCATCGGGATCAAGCGGCATCAGGTTCAGCACCAAATGTAGCGGTGTGCCGCCCCAGTTGCGGTAAAGCGGCTCGAACCGGCTGACCAGATCCCCGGCAAGCGCCAGTCCTTCGACCCGTGCGGGCGACTGGCTCATTAGCCGTGCCAGAACGGCGGGGTCGCGGTCCATTGCCACGACTTCCGCCCCCAGACCAGCCGCGCGCTTGGCGACCGTTGGGCCCGGCGCTTGCCCCGCCGAAAGGATCGCGAAGGTCGCGTCACCGGCCAGACTTTCCGGCAGAACAGGGGTTTGTATCATGTCAGGTCACCTATGGATCACAGGGGGCAGGCTACCATGCTGCAAAGATTAGCGGAAGCTGCGCAAATCACTGCCAAAGAGACGGGCGTGTTCTTGCAACGCAAAGCGGTCCGTCATGCCTGCAATGTAGTCCGAGACCATCCGCGCCAGCGTGGTTTCATCCTCTGCCGCTTCAATCGCCGCGGCCCAATGGCGGGGCAACAGGTTGGGTTGAGACAGAAACAGCGGAAAGAGGTCTTCGACGACCTTTGTCACCTTCTCGCGATTCTCCATCACCGACGGGGCGCGGTACATGCGGGTAAATAGGAACTTTCGAATTTCGCGCAGATCCTGCCAGACGGGATCCGAAAAGCGGATCACCGGGCGGCCCTGATGACGGATGTCATCAGGGGATTGTGCGCCCGTTTCCTTTAGCAGTTTGGCAGAGGTTTCGATCACATCACCGACCATCACCCCAAAGACCCGGCGCAAAGCCTCGTGGCGACGGCGATAGCTGTCGGTGTCGGGGTAAAGCCGGTCCACTTCCGCATAGGCCGCGCCGACCATGGGCAGTTTGGCAATCTCGGCTTCGGTGAACAGGCCTGCCCGCAGACCGTCGTGCAGGTCGTGGTTGTTATAGGCGATATCATCCGAAAGCGCGGCCACCTGCGCTTCGGCGCTGGCATGGGTGTGCAGTTCCAGATCATGGCGCGCATTATAGTCAGCCAGCGCATGGGGCACGTCGCCCGTGACCGGCCCATTGTGCTTGGCAATGCCTTCCAGCGTGTCCCACGTCAGGTTTAGCCCGTCGAATTCGGCATAGTGCCGCTCCAGCGTGGTAACGATCTTGATCGCCTGCGCGTTGTGGTCAAACCCTCCGTAGGGCGACATCAACTTGTGCAGCGCATCCTCGCCGGTGTGGCCAAAGGGCGTATGGCCCAGATCATGCGCCAGCGCCACGGCCTCGGTTAGCTCGCCGTTCAGGCGCAACGCCCCTGCGATGGTGCGCGCCACCTGTGCCACTTCAATCGAATGGGTCAGCCGCGTGCGGAAATAATCGCCCTCATGCTCCACAAAGACCTGAGTCTTATGTTTGAGCCGCCGGAAGGCGGAGGCGTGGATGATCCGGTCTCGGTCCCGCTGATAGCAGGAGCGAAACGTGCTTTCCTCTTCGGGCACAAGCCGTCCCTTGGCAGTGTCCGGGTCCGAGGCGAATTCTGCGCGCATTGCGGCTGGTCCTTCTTGCGGTCCTTGTGACCTGTCCTTGTGGTTTCTATATGTTAAGGGAACGCGAAAGAAAACCGATGCATCGGAGCCCGCAGATGAACCTGCCCCCCAAAGTCACCCCCCGCGCCTTTGAACGCCTCGCCGAGATCGGGGCCGCCGACGAAGGCAAAGCCCTGCGCATCGCTGTCGAAGGCGGCGGCTGTTCGGGGTTTCAGTATGACATCGCACTGGACGAACCTGCCGAGGATGACCTCGTTCTGGAAGGCAGTGGTCAGAAGGTGGTGGTCGATAGCGTGTCCCTGCCGTTTTTGGCCGATGCGGTGATCGACTTCACCGAAGAGCTGATCGGCGCGCGGTTCACGATTGAAAACCCCAATGCCACTGCGGCCTGCGGCTGCGGCACGTCCTTTTCGATGTGAGCACATCCGGGCGCGTTCAGGCGCGCGCTCGTGCGAACCCCTCGAAAAACTGTTCGAAATGCGGGCCAGAGCGTTCGGCTGCGAGCAAGATCGCATGGCTGTCAGGTCCGAGATAAGACAGAACATGGGGGCGCATATACCCCCAATCCGCGCGGCGCCGCGCCCCCATATCATTCAGGCAAGCCGCCAGCGGACGCAGCGCACCCTGCCCGCTGCGGGCCGCGTGAAAGCGCAGCGCGCCTTGCGGCATGGTTTGGGCCTGCGACGGACGGTCTGCGATTTTCATGGCCCAGCCGGTGACAATAAATTCGTGATAATCGTCATGCATGGGCGCATCGGGCTCGGCTTGAACGCGCAGGGCGCGGTGGTAGGCCGCGATGGCATCTTCCCACAGTGGGCTTGGGTAATTGCCGCTGAAACGCAGCGCGGCGCAGACCTCGGCCAGCAGATCCATGTCCTGATCCAGAAAGGCCAGCAGCCCGGTGAAATGCAGGCTCTTTAGTGTCCCGTCTGGCAGTTCGGGAATCTGGCGGCCATAATCCGACAAGTAGAAAATGATATGTGTCAGCTCATAAGCCGCCTTTCGATTGGGCATGGCAAAGGTGACACTGCGCGAGACGAAGTCGCGCAGCCGCTGGCCAAGCGCCCCGTCACCGACCTGCGGCCCGACACCCCGACGGCGCAGCAGACGGCGGGCCTCGGCGCGTTGCAGGTCTGACAGTTCTGCGCCTTCCAGATCCGCCCGCGCAACCCTGCCGCAGAGCGCCGCGCCGTGTTGCTTTGGCAGGCCGATGGCTTCGAGGTCGAGGCAGATCGACAGGATAAAACGGTAGTATTGTGGGAAATCGCGCAGCAGATCGCGGCACCCTGCGTGGAAGGCGGCGAGCGGCTCTAGCGCCTCGGCGTCCAGCGCGGCCCCCGTGCTTGCCAGCACCCCCAGCAGTTCGGCGTTTTCCTTGAGCCAAAAAACATCCCCCTGAGCGCGACGCTCCTTCGCAAAGCTGCGGATCAAGCGGGCGGTTTGAGTGGCCAGGTCACAGCAGTCGGCAGGTCTCAGCAGAACAACATTAGTCATGATAGCGCCTCCAGATGGGAAACAGCGGGCGACGGGGCCGCCCGCTTGAACCAGTTTCAGGCATCAAAGCGCAGCACCTGCGCCTCGGTCGGTGCAAGGCCGGTTGTGAAAAGACCGACCCCTGCCCCCTGCGCGATGCTGCCGCTGTCGTGGTGCAAACCGGTGGTGAACATCGCGGTCCCCTCGCCCATCAGCATGTCACCGCCTCTGCGGTTAAGACCGGTGGTGAAAAGGCCAACCCCCGCGCCGAGCATCATCGGCTTGTCCTGTGTTTCTGGCGCTGCTACGGGGGTAAAGCTACGTGCGGAAATAGCGGTCATCGTGGTGTCCTTTCAAAGGGCTTTGCAATTTAGAGATGTAGTCCAGTTACTGATGCACTTTAAAAGTGTTTCGCCAAGGATTTTCCGCCTAAGTTATTGTACTGGTTAAGTTATCCACATTAGCGTCGCGCCACAGTTTCGACCAATTGTTCGACTTTCCGTCCTTCGCATGGTGCGAACTAAAAACTTTCCACAGGGCTGTTGCAGAACAATGGAACGCGGGAGATCTCCGCGGCTCCACCTATACTAGAACTTGCCGCCTAAGAATCACCCTAAGCGCGCAGCCCTCCCCCTTGCTCCGCCACCGCATTTGCGCGATAGCAGACCCACGTCGAAAGAGGGCCGGATATGAAAATCGCGAGTTTTAACATCAACGGTATCAAAGCCCGCGCCGCGGCCTTGCCCGAGTGGCTCGACGAGGCGCAGCCGGACGTGGTTGTGCTGCAAGAGATCAAGTCGGTCGACGAGGCCTTCCCTCGCGACATGCTCGAAGAGCGCGGTTATAACGTCGAGACCCACGGGCAAAAATCCTTCAACGGTGTGGCGATCCTGTCGAAACGCCCGCTTGAGGATGTGAGCCGCGGCCTGCCCGGCGATGACGAAGACGATCAGGCCCGCTGGATCGAGGCCACGGTCGTCGGTGACGATATGGCGCTGCGGGTCTGCGGGCTTTACCTGCCCAATGGCAACCCGGTGCCGGGGCCAAAGTATGACTATAAACTCGCTTGGATGGCGCGGCTACAAGCCCGTGCCGAGACGCTACTGGCCGAAGAAACACCCTTCCTCATGGCGGGCGATTACAACATCATCCCGCAGGCCGAAGACGCCGCCAAACCCGACAGTTGGCGCGAAGATGCCCTGTTCCGCCCCGAGTCCCGCGCCGCATGGCGTCGGCTTGTGAACCTCGGGCTTACGGATGCTTTTCGGGCGCGCACCCAAGGGCCGGGGCATTATTCGTTCTGGGATTATCAGGCCGGGGCCTGGAATCGCAACAACGGCATCCGCATTGACCACTTCCTATTATCCCCCACCGTGGCGGACCGGCTGCGCGATTGCCAGATTGACCGCGATGTGCGCGGGCGTGACAAACCGTCGGACCATGTGCCGATCTGGGTCGAACTGGATATCTAAGCCTCAGGCCTGAAGCTCGGCATCCCAATAGAGAAAATCCATCCAGCTTTCATGCAGATGGCCGGGCGGGAATTTGCGCCCCATGTTGCGCAGCTCTTCGGCGGCGGGTTGGCGCGGCGGTTTGCGCAAAGCCAGCCCCGTGCGGTGCAAGGGCCGCGAGCCTTTGCGCAGGTTGCAGGGGCTACAGGCCGCTACAACATTTTGCCAACTCGTCACCCCACCGGCCGCGCGGGGCACCACATGGTCAAAGGTCAGATCCCCCTTCGCGCCGCAATATTGGCAGCGGAATTCATCCCTCAGAAATAAATTAAAGCGCGTGAAGGCCACGCGCTTTTGAGGTTTGACATAGTCTTTGAGGACGACAACGGAAGGGATCCTGATCACCGTAGAGGGGCTGCGCACCACCTCGTCATATTCGGCGACGATCTCGACCCGGTCGAGCCATTTGGCCTTTACCGCTTCTTGCCATGGCCACAGCGACAGCGGATAATAAGACAATGGCCGATAATCCGCGTTGAGCACCAGCGCGGGGTGGTGTTTGAGCGCCGCCGGGTGGCGGGTAAATTCGGTCCTGAAATCGCCGTCCATCTGGTCGCGTCCTCTGCCCGTTTTAGTCACTATATCTCGCGGTTTCTCTCTGGCAAGACAAAGGTGAACCACTAGATGTCGCCGGTTTTGCCCAAAGATTACGACAGAGGCGTGACAGATGGGCAGAGTTTGTTAACCTTGTGGCATGATGAAAAGCCCCCTGCCCGATGCGCCCGCCCCGCAGTCCCTGCTCGAAGCCGCCGTTTACGTCGGTGATTTGGATGCAGCGCGGAAGTTTTACCGCGACATTCTGGGGCTGAAACTGTTTCAAGAGGTGCCGGGGCGGCATATGTTCTTTGCGCTCGGCCCCTCGGTCTTGCTGGTCTTCAACCCCACGGCAACAAGCCAGCCGCCCGGCAATCCGAAGATGCCGGTGCCACCCCATGGGGCGCGGGGGCCGGGGCATGTCTGCTTTGCAATGGAACGGGATGAGATCGCCGCGATGGAGACGCGGCTGCAGGCCGCCGGGATCGAGAAAGACACCAGCTTTGACTGGCCCAACGGGGCGCGCTCACTGTATGTGCGCGACCCGGCTGGCAATTCGGTCGAATTCGCAGAGCCGTCGCTCTGGGATGAGACGAAGGGTTAAAGCCCCAGTTTGTCGCGCATAAAGGCCAGCGCCACGCTCAGGCCATCTGGCGCGATGCCGTGGCCGGTGCCCTTCATCACATGGGCGTAAACGTCCTGCCACCCCGCCTCTTGCAGCGCTTCGGCGGCCTGCGGCAGGGATTGCGGCGGCACCACATCGTCGGCATCCCCATGCACCAACAGCACCGGCGGCTTGACGCGCGCCTCTTCGGCCAGCGCCTCGGGGTTCAGCAGGCGGCCCGAAAAGGCCACGATGCCCGCCACCGCATCCTCGCGGCGCGGGGCCACATGCAGCGACATCATCGTACCTTGGGAGAAGCCGAACAGCACGACCTGCTCAGGCAGCACGTCTTCGTCCACCATCAGCGCGTCGAGGAAGGCGTCGAGGTCTTCGACCGCACTCATCATGCCGCGCATCGATTCCTCTTCGGACGATCCGTCGATCCACGGAATCGGGAACCACTGGAACCCCATCGGCGCACCGGCGCAGGCTTCGGGTGCATCTGGAGCAACGAAGAGCGTATCGGGCAGATGCTCGCTCAGCGGATCGGCGAGGCCCAGCAGGTCAGCCCCATTGGCCCCATAACCATGCAGGAACACCACAACCGACCGTGTGGTGCCAGAGACCGGCTCGCAGCGCTCCGCGTTCAAAACCCGTGTCATGATAATCCTTCCTTTTGTTTCAACACCCGGTAGTAGGCAAAGAGCAAGCGCGCCGCAACCGACCGCCAAGGTGACCAAGTGGCGGCCATGGCGGAGAGGTCTCTTGGCGTCGGGCGTGCGGGCAGATCAAACAGCCCCCGCACGGCTTCTTGCAGCGCAAGATCGCCACTGGGAAAGATGTCGCGACGGCCCATGCAGAACATCACATAGACCTGCGCGGTCCACGGCCCGATGCCCGGCATGGCGACCAACGTGGCAATGGCGTCGTCATCGGACAGGCAGTGAAGTGCGTCAAAGTCGAAATCACGTTCCGCCAAGGCCAACACATAGCGCGCTTTGGGGTGGCTCAGCCCTGCAGCGCGCAGACCTTCGTCGCCCGCGTGCAGGACGTTTTCAGGGCGGTCCAACCCCGCCTCCACCAGCCGCGCATAAATCGCCCGGGCAGATGCCACGCTCACCTGCTGCCCCACGATGATGTCGAGAAGGCCCGCGAAACCCGGTGGGCGCAGACGTAGTGGCAGCGGACCGGTGCGTGAAAGCGCCATGGCAAAACGCGGCTCGGCCTCGGCCAGCCAAGCGGCTCCCTCGGCCACATCGGCGTCACAGGTGATCGGGGGCGCAAGGCTCACAGCTGCGCCACCCAGTCCATCATCGCGTCAAGGTCGTTCAGGCAGCGCGCCCCCTCTGGCAGGCGCGGCTTTTCAATGAGGATCACCGGCAGGCCAAGGGCAAGTGCGGCGTCGACCTTGGGACGGCTGGCCTGCCCGCCGAGGTTGCGGCAGATCAACAGGTCGACGCCAAGGTCACGGAACAATGCCGTTTCGCTCTCCACGGTGAATGGCGGATCACCAAAGATCAGGTCGACAAAGTCATAGGGTGCGGGCCGGTCATGGCGGCTGGTCTGGCGCAGCATGAGGCGCGCACCCTCAAAGGGCAGGAACGCGGGCAGGCTCGCCCAGCCGGTCGCGGCAAAGACGCGGGCTCCGGGCGGCACCGCACGGGCGGCTGTCGTCACATCGGGTACCGATTGCAGCAGCGGGTTGTCCAAAGGCCAGACAGGCCGGGAAAAGCTGACGAAGGGTTTGCCCATGGCCGTGGCGGCGGCAAAACCTGAGTGGCTTAGCCCCGCATCGAACCCATGGCTGAGATCGAGCACCGCATCAAAGCCCGCCATATCGCGCCGCAGGGCCGCTGCATCCGTGGCATCGCGCATCTCAAACGCCATCGGCATCGGATTGCTCCCGCGCGGCGGTTCCGTCAGCCACGCGGTGACCCTGTTCCCGGCCTCAGCCAAGGCGACGCCAAGCTGCCGCGCCTCGGCAGTGCCAGCGAGCAGAAGAAGGTTCAGCGAAGGACGGTTTGGGGCGGTCATCGGCGCAATCATCGGCGAGCTTGCCGCCGGGCGCAAGCGGGATCGGAGGCGCAAAAACCGATGCCGGGCTTGCCCTTACGCATCGGCAGGGCTACGCCTTGGCGGGAAGTGAGGAATTCAGACATGATCGACGACAGACGCGCCCGGCGCAACGTAGCGGTGCTGGTGGCGGCACAGGCCTTTCTCGGCGCGCAGATGCCGATGATTTTCCTCGTTGGAGGCCTTGCCGGTCAGTCACTGGCGACCAATGTCTGTCTTGCGACACTGCCGATTTCGATGATCGTTTTGGGCTCCATGCTCTCGGCGACGCCGGTGTCGGCCATCATGCAACGCTATGGCCGCCGGGCGGGGTTCTTTCTGGGCGCAGCGGGGGGCGCTCTGGGCGGCGCGGTCGCGGCCTACGGGCTCTATCTGGCGTCTTTCCCAGTCTTTCTGGTCGGCTCCTTACTCACCGGCGTCTACATGTCTGCCCAAGGGTTTTACCGTTTCGCCGCCGCCGATACCGCGTCGGATGACTTCCGCCCCAAGGCGATCTCTTACGTCATGGCCGGGGGGCTGGTCTCTGCGATCATCGGGCCGCAGCTGGCCACGGCGACCTCGGGCAGCCTCGTGGTTCCCTTTCTTGGCACCTATCTGGCGGTGGTGGCGGTAAACCTTATCGGCGCGCTGCTGTTTCTTTTCATCGACATCCCCAAGCCGCCAGTCCCCGCCCATGACGCGCCCAAGGGCCGTAGCCGTTGGGAACTTTTGACCACGCCGCGCATCGCCGTCGCGGTGATCTGCGCCATGGTGTCCTATGCGCTGATGAACCTCGTGATGACCTCAACCCCGCTTGCCGTCATCGGCTGCGGCTATAGCCAAGACAACGCGGGCTATGTGGTCACCGGCCATGTGTTGGCGATGTTCGCGCCGTCGTTCTTTACCGGTCATCTGATCAACCGTTTCGGGGTCGAGCGGATCATGGGCCTTGGCATTGCGATCCTTGCCGCCGCTGGCCTGGTGGCGCTTCAGGGGGTGGAGTTAGGCAACTTCTTTGTCGCGCTGATCCTTTTGGGGCTGGGCTGGAACTTTGGCTTCATCGGGGCCACCACCATGCTCGCGGGCGCGCATGAGCCGCATGAGCGCGGACGGATGCAGGGCCTGAACGATCTGCTGGTGTTCGGCGGCGTGACCGTCGCCTCGCTCGCCTCGGGCGGTTTGATGAACTGTTCGGGTGGCACGGCGCAAGAAGGCTGGGCAGCGGTGAACCTCGCCATGGTGCCCTTCTTGGTGCTGGCCGGTGGCTCGCTGATCTGGTTGGTGCTGCGCAGCCGCAAGGAAACGCAGCTGAGCTAAGCGCCTACCAGCGCGACACCATGGCCCGCAGCGCGAAATGGCGGCGCGGGTCAGGCAAGCCTACTTCGGAGACCCTTTGCGGGTCTGCCACAGCCGCGTGCAAAACAGGTCCGGCATGGGCGGCAGGCAACAATGCGGCCCGCGCCGCCTTTGGGATCTGCCCCCGTTTGGCCCGCGCCGATTTCAGGCGGTCCAGTGCTCCCTTGGCAAGAGCCGAAACCCCTTCCGCCGTGCCATCGAGCAGCGGCACACGGCCCGCCTCCTCCAAACTCGGAATCGCACAGAACCATGCGGCGATGCCAGTGGCATAGGCCGCATCCCGCACCACCGCTTCCTCCGTCGCGCCAAGGCGGCGCGCGGCGACCCACATCAGATGGCCTGCGGTCTGGTCGATGTAGCGCTCGAAGTGGCCAGCATCCTCAAAGGGGTCTTTGTAGATATCCCACCGCCGCGCGGCGACGAGTTCATCGAGTAGTTCCGCATCTTCACGCGCGATGGCGCGGGCCAGCGGCGTGGTGACTTCGTGACGCCTGACGGGACCGCCCTTGGCAATCTCCTCCAGCGCGTCGCGCCACCATTGCAGGCGCATCTCGGCGATCATCGCCTCTTGGGTGACCCAAGGCGCACGGGCAACCTCGACGTTGAAGGCATAGAGCGGGAAGAGCAGCTTGCGCGCCTGAAGGGGCGCCGCCATGGCCGCGCGAAAGCGCCATGGGTCAGCGCGCTCTACCATGGCGGCGCAGGCGTTCAGGTCGGCGTCGAAGGTCATGCGGGGCGTGCCACCGTCAACAGATAGCCAAATTCGTCCCGGTGCGCGCGCCAGCAGGCGATTTCCGCCTCTGTTGCATCAAGCACCTTTGCCAATGCGTCATCCGCGCCGGGGCGCAGCTTTTCGATGCGGGCCTCCAGCGGGGTATAGTAATTCTCCCACGCCTCCTCCGATAGAACGCGGGTTGCCACGACCTCATAGCCCGCCGCGCGCACCCGGTCGGCAATGCCATCGGCGTCGCTCATCGCTGGATAGTCGGCCCATTGCCCGCGGGCCTCCTCTGAAGGGGTATCGGTCAGCCAGCAGGGTTCGGAGAATGCCACCACACCACCCGCGCGCAGGGATTTGCGCCAGCGGCTCAGCGCCTCTGTCACGCCAAGGAAGTAGACCGCACCGGCGCACCAGATCAGGTCGTATTCATTGGCGATGGCAGCCATATCCGCGCGCAGCAGGGTGACATTGCTATCCGCAACAAAACGCCCTCGGGCGGTGTCGACGAAATGCGCGGTTTTATCGAGTGCGGTGACATGCCCCTGCGGGATCGCTGCGCGCAGGGCGCCGATGTCGCTGCCGGGGCCGCAGGCCACATCCGCGATCTCGGCCCTTGCGGGCAGGTCGACCTGCTCCACGGCCCAGCTCACATCCGCAGGCTCCCCCGGCCCTTCGCGCGGCAGATCACGGTGCAGGGTGAAAAAGGCGGTCATATCGTCTGTCATTGGGCGCGGTCCCGGATCAATTTCCAACGTATCGCATCTAGCAGGGCCTCGAAGGAGGCGTCGAGTATGTTGGCGCTGACGCCCACCGTGGACCAGCGCCGCCCCTGCCCGTCTTCGCTGTCGATGATGACGCGGGTGGTGGCTTCGGTGCCGCCTTGGGTGATCCGGACTTTGAAGTCAACCAGACGCATGTCATCCAGAAGGCTGCTGTATTTCCCTAAGTCTTTTACCAGCGCCTTGGACAGCGCGTTGACCGGGCCACGGTCCGCGCCGTCCTCGTCCAGCGATTCCGAGACTGAGAGCCGTTTTTCTCCGTCGACATCGACCACCACGACCGCTTCGGAAAGGCTAACCATCCGGCCTTCGGCATTGCGGCGGCGTTCGACCGTAACGCGGTAGCGCTCCACCTCGAACAGATGCGGCAACTGGTCCATCACGTCGCGGGCAAGAAGCTCGAAGCTCGCCTGAGCGGTGTCATAGGCATAGCCCTGCGCCTCACGGTCCTTGACCACCTCCAAAATCCGGCCAAGCGCCGGATCGCCCTTGGCCACGGCCAGCCCGGCATCGCTCAGCCGTTTGCGCAGATTGGATTGCCCGGCTTGGTTCGACATTGGAATGACGCGGGTATTACCGACCAGAGCGGGGTCGATATGTTCATAGGTGCTGGGGTCTTTGGCAATGGCGCTGGCATGGAGCCCGGCCTTATGCGCGAAAGCCGACGACCCCACAAAGCCCGCCTGTTTCATCGGCACGCGGTTGAGGATCTCGTCGAGCATTCGACTGGTCCGCGTCAGCCCTTTTAGCGCGGCGCCGGTCACGCCAATCTCGAACTGGCTGGCGTATGGGTCTTTCAGCAGCAGGATCGGGATCAGCGCAGTCAGATTGGCGTTGCCGCACCGCTCACCCAGCCCGTTCAGCGTACCTTGGATTTGGCGCGCGCCCGCGTCGACGGCGGCCAGCGTGCAGGCCACGGCGTTTTCGGTGTCGTCATGGGTGTGAATGCCCAGCCGGTCACCGGGGATGCCTGCGGCGATCACATCGCGGGTGATGCGGCCGATCTCTTCCGGCAGCGTGCCGCCATTGGTGTCGCAAAGCACGATCCAGCGCGCACCCGCGTCATAAGCCGCGCGGATCGCCTCAAGCGCGTAGTCGGGGTTGGCCTTATAGCCGTCAAAGAAATGTTCGGCATCAAACAGCGCCTCGCGCCCTTGGGCGACCAGATGGGCGACGGATTTGGCGATGTTGTCGGTGTTTTCCGCCAGCGTGATGCCAAGGGCGGTTTTGACGTGGAAGTCATGGGTCTTGCCGACGATACAGACCGACTGCGTTCCGGCGTTCAATACGGCGGCCAAAACGTCGTCATTTTCTGCCGACATGCCCGCGCGTTTAGTCATGCCAAAAGCGGTGAGCCGTGCCGAGGTGGGCGGTGCCGCGTCGAAGAAGGCGCTGTCGGTCGGGTTCGCACCGGGCCAACCGCCTTCGATGTAATCTACGCCGAGGGCGTCGAGTGCTTCGGCGATCTGGCGTTTCTCGTCAGTGGAGAATTGAACGCCTTGAGTCTGCTGCCCGTCGCGCAGCGTGGTGTCATAAAGCCAGAGACGTTCGCGCGTCACAACAGCCCCTCCAGCTGCGCCCGATCAAAGCCGGGCGGTGGGGTCAGTTTCACGCCGTCCTTGCTCATCTGGACTTCGATCCCGACAGAGGTGAGCGCGGTTTTGATCCGATCGACCTGCGCAAAATCTTTGGTCTCCATCGCGGTAGCACGGGCATCACTCAGAAAGGCTTCGATGTCGCTGAGGTCCAGCGCCTTCACCGCCGCCCAATCGGGGATCAACTCATCCATCAGCCCCAAAAGCGAGAGCGCGCCGCGCAGACCCGCCGTATCGCCCGCATTCGACAGACGGTGGCATTCGGTCAACGCACCGTGGGTGTTGAGGTCATCCGCCAAGAGCGTGACGAGGTCCGAAGAAGGCGCTGCGGCCTCAGCCTCCGCCGCCTGAAGATACCATTTGCGAAGGGTCTTCTCAGCCTCCTCGCGCTTCTTCTCGGTCCAGTCCATCGGCTTGCGGTAATGGGTCGAGAGCATGACGAAGCGGATCACCTCGCCCTGCACGCCTTGGTCCAGCAGATCGCGGACGGTAAAGAAATTGCCCAAGGACTTGGACATCTTCTTGCCCTCGACCTGCAACATCTCATTGTGCAGCCAGTAGTTGGCAAAGCCGTGGCCCGCGCATTTGGATTGGGCGATCTCATTCTCGTGGTGCGGGAACTGCAGGTCGATGCCACCGCCGTGGATGTCGAACCGCTCCCCCAGCAGGTCATGCGCCATGGCGGAGCATTCGATATGCCAGCCCGGACGGCCCTGCCCCCAAGGCGACTCCCAACCGGGCGTGGCCTCATCCGAAGGTTTCCAGAGTACGAAATCCATCGGGTCTTCTTTGTAAGGCGCGACTTCAACCCGCGCGCCTGCGATCATATCGTCGACCGACCGTCCCGAAAGCGCGCCATATTCGGCATATTTGCGCACCCGGAACAGCACATGGCCTTCGGCCTCATAGGCGTAGCCCTCATCGATCAAGCTGCGGATCATCGCGACCATCTGGGGGATATACTGTGTCGCGCGAGGCATGTGGTCGGGCTCCAAGGCGCCCACCGCGGCCATGTCGTCGAGATACCACTGGGTCGTCTCGGCTGTGATCTCGCCAATGCTGCGCCCGCTGTCGGCGGCGCGTGCGTTGATCTTGTCATCGACATCGGTGAAGTTGCGCACGTAAGTAACGTGTTCGGGGCCATAGACGTGCCGCAGCAGCCGGAAGAGCACATCAAACACGATCACGGGCCGCGCGTTGCCCAGATGCGCCCGGTCATAGACCGTGGGGCCGCAGACATACATCCGCACATTCCGCGCATCAATCGGCGTGAAATCCTCTTTCTTCCGGGTGGCGGTGTTGTGCAGCTTGATCGTCAGGTCACGGGTCATGGGCAGGCGTCCTTGCGCGGGTGTGACGCGGGCTTGGCATAGTTTTGTCAGAATGGGAATGACGTGAACAGCGGCCCGCGAGGATGTCTCAGCGGGTAATGCAGCAAATAATGAGCGTTGCGGTGTTCATGACAAGCTTGTAGCAAGCCCGCCGCCCTGCGCCAAGCCCCTTGTCCGGTTAAGTTTTATGCGCGCAGGGCGTGGCCATGACATTCAAATGACAGCCTGCTTGAGGCGGCACTGCCCCTCTTTGCCAGATGACATGCCCGCCACGCGGCCTGTCCGCACAAAAAAGGCCGGCCTCCTTTCGGAAGCCGACCCCTATCCAAGCGAGTTACCCCGCCAAGACAGATTAGAAGCGCATGGAACCACGCAGGGAGATGGTTGTCGCGTCCAGATCGTCGCCTGTGCCGCCTACGTCATCGAATTTGTGCTGCAGCACTTCGCCGCCGACGGTGTAACGGTCTGTGACTTTATATGTGACGCCCAGACCGGCGAAGGGGCCAGTTTCATCACCAACGTCGGTGTCGGCGCGGGCTGCACCAGCTGTTGCATAAACCAGCGTGTTGCCGAAGTCGTAACCGGCTTTCAGTTTGGCGCGTGCAACGGAATCCGCGGCGACGCCTGTGTTGCCCAGGTCGATGTCGGTTTTGTCATAGTCGAGTTCACCACCCAGTACGAACTTGCCGAAGTCATAGTCGTAACCGGCGTGGAAACCGTAGGACGTGTCGTCACCGTCAAGGGTGCCGCTGTCGCTGTCGATGTCGGTTTGACCAACCTGAAGACCGGTGTAGAAGCCTGTCCAGTCGCCATCAACGGCCACGGGTGTCGGCGCAGGTGTGAAAACCGGTGCTTCAACTGTGGTGTCTTCCAGCGAACCGGCTGCTGCTGCACCCGCGAAGGCGCTGGATGCGATCAGGGCGATGCTGGCGATTGTTGTCGTGCGTTTCATGTTCTGCTCCTTAAATACAGGTGACCTGCGATCCTCGCCGCAGGGTCACTCACGCAACGCCTCATCTAGTATTGGGTTTCAGGTTTTTCACATCACAGATTTGCGATGCGCTGATTGTCGCACATTTGCAACATACCCTCGGCCAACCGCCGCTTAAGTTATGTATCAAGTTTGTTTCTGGCTTGGGGCTTAGCGCTAATTATATAGCTACATCAGATACTTGCTGCCGCAATACGGATAATTAAGCCCCAGCCACGGTCTCCTAAACGCAAAAAGCCTGCGTGGATCGGCCCTGCACCGACGGTAGGATTGCAAGCAGGATCCGTCTTTCACAGCCACCACCTCAAAAACCACACTGAAATCATTCCTCGACGCCTGACACCGACCAAGGCTTGCTGTCAAAGGTGAACGGGTTATTTGCCTCTATTGTCAGCAAGAAGGAGCAGACCCCACCCCATGTCTTGGATCACCACCCATCTAGAGATCGTCATCATCGTGATCCTGACGCTGCTGGCGGCAATCGTGATTTTGCAACAGCGCCGCACGCCGCAATCGACGGCGGCTTGGCTTTTGTTCATCATCGCACTGCCATGGGTGGCGGTGCCGCTGTTTCTGGGGCTGGGCTTTCGCAAACAATCTTCGCGCTACGCCCCGGTGCATTTCCTCAAAGGGGAAACCGGAGGGCCGCCGCCCCGTCCGGTGCATACGCTGGACGCGACGATGCAGTATTTCGGCCTGCCCGCCGCCGCCCATGGGCAAGACCTGCGGCTCTTGGGGGATCCGACGGCGGCGCATGAAACCGTGATGGCTCTGATCCAAGGGGCCGAGAAACGGATCGACGCGCTTTTCTACATCGTTGCCAATGATGACACCGGGCACATCTTTGTCGACGCGCTGACCGAACGCGCCAAGGCCGGTGTCAAAGTTCGGTTGCTGATGGACCGCTTGGGCACCCTGCGCGGCCCCGCTGCCGCGCTGCGTCGTTTACGTGCGGCGGGGGGTGACGTGCGCTTTTATTCACCGCTGTTGCAGGTGCCGGGCTCTGGCCATCTGAACCTGCGCAACCACCGCAAAATGATCATCGCGGATGATGCGCGGG
The DNA here is from genome assembly GCF_027214245.1 of Sulfitobacter dubius. Taxonomy (GTDB): domain Bacteria; phylum Pseudomonadota; class Alphaproteobacteria; order Rhodobacterales; family Rhodobacteraceae; genus Sulfitobacter; species Sulfitobacter dubius_A. Next base: position 69,355 of record NZ_JAPWHM010000004.1, read on the forward strand.
TCTTTTCGGGCGGCATGAATATCGGCGCGCACTACCTCGGCCCCAAAGCGCGTGAGGACGGCTGGACCGATCTTGCCTTCTTGCTTGAGGGGCGCGCGGTGCAGAGTTTCGGCGATGTTTTCCGTTCGGATTGGGGCGTGGCCAGCGGGGAGGCTTTGGACCCTGCCCCATCGGTCGCGGCGCATACGGGCGGGACCGCCACGGTGCAATTGGTTCCTTCCGGCCCCGATATCACCGAGGACCCGCTGCACGACGGTCTGATCCGCGCGCTCCATTTGGCTGAGGCGCGGATTTGGCTCGTGACCCCCTATTTCGTGCCGACCGAAGCGCTTGGTGCGGCTTTGACCACCGCAGCCCGCCGCGGTGTGGATGTGCGGGTGCTGGTGCCTGAACGCTCCAACCAACGGCTGGCGGATTTTGCCCGCGGTGCCTACCTGCGCGACCTGCACGAAGCTGGCGGCCATGTGCTGTATTACCAACCCGGGATGATCCACGCCAAAGCCGGGATCATCGACGATATGGGGCTTGTGGGCACCGCTAATTTCGACGTGCGCAGTATGTTGCTAAACTTTGAGGTGACACTTTTTGTCTATGATGCGGGGTCGGTCGCAAAGCTGTATGACTGGTATGAACATCTCTCTGAACACTGCGCCATGGAGAAGCCTCCGACGGGGATGATCCGCAAGGTGGCCGAGGGGCTGTTTCGTTTGGGAGCGCCTGTTCTATGATCCCCGCCGTCGCCCCCCAATCGCTGCGCATCGTCAGCTATAACATCCGCAAGGCCCTGGGCACAGATAGACGCCGCGATCCGGAGCGGATCATGCGGATCATCCGCAGCCTGCATGCAGATGTGGTGGTGCTGCAAGAAGCCGACCGCCGCCGCGCCCCGCGCCCCTCTGCCCTGCCGCTGGATCGGGTCGAAGAGGTCACGGGCATGCGCCCCGTGCCGACGCCAAGCGATGTCAGCATCGGTTGGCACGGCAATGCCGTTTTGGTGCGCCCCTCTGCCAAGATTGATCAGGTGGCGCATCTGACCCTGCCGGGGGTCGAGCCGCGCGGTGCCATGGTGGCCGACCTGCACATCGGCGCGCGTCAATTGCGGGTCATCGCCTCGCATCTTGGCCTGCTGCGCCCCTCCCGCAAGGAACAGTTAAGCGCCATGATCGCTCACCTTGATGCCTGCGCCGCCTGCCCCACGTTGATCGCGGGCGATCTGAACGAATGGTCGCAAAAGGTCGGACTGGGGCGATTGGCGAAACGTTTTACGATCCATGCACCGGGCAAAAGCTATCACGCCCGGATGCCCGTGGCTTTTCTTGATCGCATGGCGTTGGATCAGCATCTGACAGTGCGCCAAGGTGGCGTGGTCGAGACCTCGCAGACCCGCCGCGCGTCAGACCATTTGCCGATCTGGCTCGACGTGGCGCACCGCTAGAGCGGGTCACCCCGTAGCCCAAGCCAGTTCGCCCACCATCATGTTGCAAGCCTGCTGTGGGTTGGAAAAGGCGACCTGCATATCAAAGGCCATGCGCACATCCGTTCGCGCCTTAGCAATCGCCGCATCCGTCGCCCCAAGCCGCCTTGCCGTGGCGATATTCTGGTTCGCGTCGTGCCGCAATTTGCGCACGCTCTCATAGCCGCCCGCAAAGCCTGCACATTGTTTGGCGGTCAATTCCGCCGCCGCCGCCCGCCGCGCCGCGGCTTCCATGGGTGAGGCCGGAGGTTCGACACAGGCCGCCAGCGATCCGGTGAGAAATCCCAATATAACAAGACGTTTCATCAAATTCTCCCTTTCACATCCTTGATAGGGAGGGACTGGTTTAATTTTGGTTAACGGCTGTTTTGCCTTACGGCCAAGGCCTGGCGGTGGGGCCCATCAGACCGCGCTTGACCCCGGATGTCGTCTTGGCGCGCCGACGCAAGCGACAGCGCCAAGCGCGCCCGGCCTCCAGCAGCCGCAGTCATCCGACCCAGCCGCCTTTCAATACATAGTTAACCCTGCGCGGTTAAGAAATCTCTCCAAGGCCTAGCAGACCTAGCCCAAAGCATATGCCCGAGACCCACCTGCTCAGATTGACGCAAAAGTTGCCTGATGAAAGCCTAGTGCAGGACAAATTGAGAGTAAGTCATGATATTCTTTAGATTATTCTGCGCGAGCGCCAAGGCCGTTCTGGGGGCATTCTTTTGGCTTTGTTTTTCGACCATGGTGCTTTCGCACGGCGCATGGCTGGGCGGCGGCGGCGTTTCGCTGACCGATGCAAGCCGTCAGCAGATCGCGGACCGGGTCGCGGCGGGGCTGCCGCCAATTTCAGCCGGTGATAACATCGCCATCATTGCCAACTTTCCCGTCATAGCCGAAGGCACGCTTGATGGTCCGGGCGGCTATGCCACGTTGTATGTGCCCGCCGGGACCGAAGTCGCATCCGCCTATATAACTGATGCTACAGGCGCGGCCCGCGACGCCCGCCCGGCGCGTGCCTCGACGGGGTCTGGCGTGTCTAAGGGTTGGGGTCCGAAGGGCCAGCAAGCGTTTGATATCTCTCCCAACGGCTGGGCTCCCTCTGACACGGCGCAGTGCCAAGCAGCGGGGTTTTCCATCGCCAATTGCAATGCCGGGCTGGCCTATATCTATGGCGATACTGGTATTTTCTACTCAACCCGTCCGGATACTGCATTGTTCGCAAACGGGTCGGATATTGCCACTTTAGAAAACGGGTACCTCGTCAATCCTACGAATGGCAGTCCTTGGAGCAGCGTTGGCGGGACCGGCACCGCCCGCGTTCACAACAAATGGGACGCGGTTCAGATCAACGCCTTCGGTTCTGGGGGGACAATCGACCCAAACGGTTTCTCAACACAAGAAGAAACCACGATCACGGGCGGTCGGGGGGCGACACCCTTTCGCGCGGGCAGCCCCGTGGCAGGCCCGGATTCAGGATCCGATTGGGATCGCTACGGCACCACCGGCCCTTGGAACCGGATCAGCTATCCCGGTTCCTGCGAAGCGGATGATCCGCTGCTCGCGGGGCCAGACGGGCCAGCCACTGGCGCCGGTTCCGTTTTTCCCGAAACGCTGGACCCGGGCGTTAATTCTTTCGAAGTCTGCACCGAAACGACCGCGGGGTTTAACCTGAATAGCAGCGCCGCGTCGGTTTTGCCGAGCGGCACAAACGCAGTGCGCTACGCCTTCGGCGGGATCGCGCAGGGAGAGACTTTTTACGCCGTCATGGAAGTAAAAGTCAGCGACCCGGCTAACATTGGATATTTCAATGCCGAAGGTCATGGCGGAGACTCCGCCGAAGGTGCCTCTGCCGGGAACGACAACCCGTGGCGCTACTGGGTCGCCGGAACCTCAGCCGTCTCACCTGCGGGGCCTGAAGACCTTTTCGTGTCGATCTCCATTACAGCGGTGAACGGCACCCCGTATTCGGGGGGCGACGTTCCGCAGGGCGCCACGCTGACCTACCGCGTCAGCTATGTGAATACGTCGCTTAGCCCTATGACCAATGTGCAAACCTCGGTGACCCTGCCGCCGGAAATTTCGGGTACGACGAACTTTCAGGTCATCTCGGGCGAAGACATCCGCCCTGCGACCACCCCGACAAACGGCACTTTCCCGCTCCTTCCGATGACCAGCTTGAACGGCCTTGGAAGCGGCGCCATCGAGTTTGATGCCTATGTCTCTACCGCGGCGGGAGGCAGCATCACTGCCGATGCGGCGAATTCCAGCAATGAAGGCGGTGCCGATACCGACAGCGTCAGCGTTAACGTCACCGCCGTGCCAGCCGATACGCTTCCAACCTGTTCTGGAACCCGTTTTTCAATCGTTGATTGGACATCAGACAGCCCTGCAGCCCTCGGCGCGACATCTACTTTCACCCGCTACGGTGTCGGCGGTTCACTCACTGCAACTGCAAACGCTGATGCCAGAATTGGCCGCGCAGCCGCGATCGGAAACGCAAATGAACTCTACTCTGCCGGGTATGGCGGCAATCCCGTGTTCACACAGCAATATGCCACCTTGAATATCAATTTTGACACCCCCATGGACTCCGTCCTTTTCTACATCACGAGTTTGGAATTTGACGAATCCGTAGCGATCTATGGCGAACGCAATGGCGTGCGCGTGCAACCTGCCATCGCTGACGGCCCGCTTTCGGCCTCCATGTTTCGCCGAGCCAATGCGGATGGTTCTGTCTTGGCAGAGCGCGACAGCACATTCTCGACAGCGGCCCTACCCGAGAATTTCGCCGTGGAAGTCGGTTTTGGCGCCCCGGTTGATCGGATCGTGATCGATCATGGCACCCGCAAAAACAACAACGCAAATTTCGCCGGATCTCTGCAACTGACCGACATCCAAGCCTGTGCCGACTTTACCGACGCCCCGTCGATTTATGGGGATGCACTCCATACGATGGGGTCAGAGCCCAAGGTCTATCTGGGCGATGCTTTGACAAGCGATGCAGGGCCAGGGAACGCCGATGATGCGGGGTCGGACGATGACGATGGCATAACGATTCCCCCGCTCATCCAAGGATTTATCGCAACGCTTGAAGCACGTGTCCAAGGCGACGGTGGTTTTTTGACCGCTTGGATCGACTATGACGGCAACGATGTCATGGCCCTTGCAACCGCCGAAGAAATCGCGCGCGATTTGCAGGATGATGGCACCGGCGGGGATCAGGTCGCGGGCGATGGCCTGATCCAATTTGACGTGATTGTCCCGGGTGACGCAGTACTAGACCAGACCTTTGCCCGCTTTCGGTGGTCTACAACTCCGGTCGTCGGCGTGGCCGATGTCTCATTGGATGGGGAGGTCGAAGACTACCCGATCAATATCGCCGCGGCCCCTCTGGTCGATCGCGGTGATGCTCCGGCAAGCTATGGCGACCCTTTGCACATCATCGCTGAAACCGGGATCGCGGGAACCTACTTAGGAGCCCTCCCTCCTGACCCCGAGGCTGCCTCTCAAGCAAGTGCCGATGCTTTGGGCGACGACCTTGACGGTAATGACGACGAAGACGGAGTCACTCTCCCCCAGCTTTTTGCTGGCGGCACGACTGAAATAACCGTTTTCGTAAACGAGGTGACCGGCGGGGTCGGCGGTTTGACAGGCGGCGTGGCCTATCTTCAGGCGTGGATCGACTTTAACGGCAACGGGCTTTTCGACGCCACTGAGCAGATCGCCTCTGATCTGCAAGACGGCAGCGCTTCGGATAAAGATGGCACGCTGAATGGCGAGATCCGATTTGATGTGAACGTGCCCGGAAGCTCCGTGCTCACGCCGACATTCGCGCGGTTCAGATGGTCAACCACCGAAGGCGTTGTGCCCCTCGCACTTGACGGAGAGGTTGAGGACTACAGGCTGACAGTTTCCGGCGATGTTCCTCCGGTCTCCTGCGACAGTGGCCTATACCTGCTGTCTGACGATCCAACACAGTTACGCAAGCTGCGCTTTACCGACACCGGGTCGGGCTACTCCATGTCATCGCAACCCCTCGGGACAGCGCCGCGCCGGATAGAAGCCGGCTGGGGATACAACGAACTTGATGGCTATATCTATGGCGTCCGCCCCGGCAAAGATGAGCTGTGGCGCGTGGACGGCACCGGGAACTTTATCGAAATGCCTTCATTCCCAAACAGCGCCGAACGGGCCGAAGATGCGGGTGATATCTTGCCCAACGGTACACTGGTCTACGAAGCAGACAACGTCACCTGGCAGTTGTTGGATTTGACCGACCCCAACACCCCCATTGATGCCGGGCAATTGACCCTTTCCCAAGCCGTCATGGTGTCCGATTTCGCCGTAAATCCATTGGACGGATTCATCTACGGCATCAACGAAGACACCGGCAGCCTGTTTCGCGTGTTCGCGAACAATGGTCTCGCCGGTTTCACCACGGTGGTGGAATTTGGGCCCAGTGTCTACACGGGCATCTGGTCTGCGGTTTTCTTTGACGAGAACGGTCAGATGTATGCCTACGAGGAGGTATCGAACTCAATCTACCTAATCGATACGTCGACCGGCAATCGATTAAGACTGGCAACGGGCACGGATGAGGGCGGTTTCAGCGATGGCACTTCGTGCCGCGGCGGGACACCTTTCGTACTGTCCGGTCTGGGTGGCAATATCTATATCGATCAAGACGGTTCCGACATAAAAGACGGCGCGGAAGAGAACTTGGCGGGCGGTATCCGAGTGGATTTATACTCCGATAACGCAACGCCGAATGATCTGGACGATGACAGCTTCATCCGGACCGTCGATACTGAGCCTGACGGAACATATGCCTTTGTCGGCTTGCCTGCGGGCACCACCTACCGGGTAGAGGTCGATGTGAATGACGCAGACCTCCCCCCCGGCGCGCAGATCGGAACCTCAAACCCCCTCGTTGGTGTAAAGGCCGATTCCGGTGCCTTTACAGTGGCCTACGACTTTGGTTTCGATCCGCAGTTTTCTGACCTCTCAATCACCAAAGAGGCCTATCAAGCGGGCACCACCTCTCCCGTCACAACCGCTGTCGAAGGCGACATCATCGACTGGGTGATCAGCGTGACAAACGACGGCCCCGGCTCGCCTTCGGGAGTCAAGGTGATTGAAAGCATCCCCGCAGGTTTCGCCTATATCAGCGACACGGCCCCTCCGACTAGGGATTACTTCGACCCAAGTACAGGGCTTTGGTTTGTCGATGAAATCCTGCCGGGTGCGACTGAGACTCTTACCATACGTGTCCGGGTCACGGCGGGTGGCAACTATACAAACGTCGTCGAGATCGTGAGCAGTTCCCTACCCGACCTCGACAGTGATCCAGCTGTTGGTCTCGCCCAAGATGACTTGCAGGACGGGATTGCCGACGACGACGAAGCCAGCGTCACGATCGCTCTTGCAACCTCGGGCGGTGAAATTTCAGGCCAGCTGATCCGGGATGATGGGCGCGGCGGGGTCGCGCATGATGGCTCTGCCACGGGCGATGAGGTGGGCACGAATGCAGGCACCATTCAGCTGCTGGACGATGCCGGTGCGCTTCTGGCAAGCCCGCAGGTCGGCGCCGATGGACGATGGTCCTATCGGCTCGCGCCGAACTACACCGGCAGCCTGACCGTCTCCACGGTGCCCGCCGAAGGGTGGAGAGCGATTTCTGAGCGACCGGGCTCATTGCCGGGCTTGGTAAACAGCGATCCACATGATGGCTCGTTCAGCTTCACCCCTTCGCCAGAGACCGATTACAGCGGACTTACCTTAGGCATTATTCCACTTCCCACTTTGAGTGAGGACCGTGACGCGCACATCGGAGCGGGCCAAATCGCCCTTTTGCCGCATCTCTATCGAGCCAATTCATCTGGCATCACCACTTTTACCGTAGAGAACATTTCCGAGCCTGCGGTCGGTGCATTCTCGGTTGCACTCTTTATCGACAACGATTGCGATGGCGCGCCCGACACCCCGCTGACCGTGCCAATTTCCGTTCAAGCGGGGGATGAACTCTGCCTGATTTCGAGGGTCTCGGCGGGTGGCGGCCTGCCTCCGGGCAGCGCTTTGACTTACGAGGTGCAAGCCGCCACGGACTTTTCCGGAACCACTGCTTCGCACATTACAACCGATACGGATCGCGTCACGGTTGAAGTCGGTGGCAGTCAGCTCGTTTTGGTGAAAACCGTCCAGAATGAAACGCAAGGCACGGGCGAAGGCTATTCAAATCAAGCCTCGCCCGGGGATGTACTGGTTTACCGCATCACTGTGGTGAACCCGAGCCAGCGCATTGCATCCGCCATCGTCATTTACGACCGAACGCCGCCCTATACACAATTGGCAGAGGCTGTAGCCACGCCGCAAACCGTGAGCCCCTCGCTGATCTGCGATTTGGCAAACCCAAGCGACAACCTGCCGGGATATGAAGGCCCCCTGCGGTGGGATTGCAGCGGGACGCATGCCGCAGGCGCCGAAGGGAGCGTGTTTTTCAAGGTTCGCGTGACACCTTGATCGGAACTGCTGTTCAGACAGTTGGCGCAGACAGTGGGATTTTGATCTTTACGATCAACCCCTTGTCTTGCGGCACCAGTTCGGCTTGGCCGCCGTGCCGGCGCAGGACATCTTTAACAATCGCAAGACCGAGACCACTGCCCGGCCCTTCGCTTAGTTGGCCAAACCTCTCGAACGCGGCCTCGGCACTGCCTTCGGGAATGCCGGTGCCGTCATCTTCTACAGCCAAAACTGCAAATCGCCCCTCTACCATGGTGCTGACGCGGATCGCGGTGAGGCTGCCGCCGCCATGGGTCAGCGCGTTTTCAAGCAAATTGGTGATCGCTTCGGCGAGCAGCACAGTGTCGCCCGCAACGTGGACCGGCGTGGTGCAAGGTTCAAAGCCAAAGCCGATGTCCCGCGACAGGACGGTGGGAGCAAAGTCACTGCACACTTCGGCAACGACAGCGTTGAGCTCAAGCCGGTCGAATGCAGGGGCATCGTCGTAGCGCAACCGTTCAAGAGACAGCAACTGGTTGGCCAGCCGCGCCGATTTGCGGGCCGCAGCAATCAATTCGCGTTCTCTCAATCGACGCTCTTGCGGGTCGCTGACATCTGGCAAAACCTCGGCCAATGACAACAGTGCAGAGGTGGGGTTGCGCAGTTGATGCGCGGCGTTGGAGATAAATACCTGATGGTCCTCGATGCTCTGGCGTACCTGCCCGAAAAGCCGGTTCAAGGTGGCGACGATACCAAATACCTCAGCCGGGACCGGGCGGCGGATGTCGCGCAGGTCATCGGGGGATCGGTGTTGGATCGCATCTTGCAAATCGTTCAAGGGGCGCAGGCCGATCTTCACCCCGAACCAGACCACCAAAGCAAGGGCCGCCATCAGACTGGCGATCAAGGCCGCCGCGCGGCGCGCCAATGCGGCGGCGAAGGCATTGCGATCACTGTCTCTCTGCCAGACGGTGACGATCGTATCGCCCGTCAGGTTGCCGATGGTCGTACTCTCTCGCATCCGCAAAACCCGCACCGGCTCGCCCCGATATTCAGCCATCGTGTAGTTCAGCCGATCCTCGCCCGCCCGACCGCCAGAGACGGGGGGATAGGCATAGCCGGTGATGTAGATGCCACCTGGGCCCGTGACATGGTAAAAAAGCTCACCGCCCCCGGCGTCCGAGACGAAATCCCGCGTGCTGGGGGAAAGCGCATCCCCGCCAGAAATAGCCACATCGCGGGAGATCGCCAAAGCTGCGGCCAACAGGCTGCGGTCGAACAGGGTTTCAGAAGTGCGCTGCGCCACTTCGAAGCGCCAAAACCCAAGAACGATCGAAAGCAACAGCAGCGGCGGCAGGATCAGCATGAACAGCCGCGAGCGCAGCGACATCGAGGTCATGCGCTATCGACCTCCAGCATGTAGCCCAGGCCGCGTGCCGCTTTAATGCGGATCCCGAAGGGCTCTAACCGTTTGCGAAGACGGGAGACATGCGGCTCGATGGCGCTGTCTTCCTGCGCGGCCCCGGTGCCATAGACATGGGTGATCAGTTGGGATTTCGAGACGATCCGCCCGCGCCTTTCGAGAAGGCATTCAAGCGTCGCCAGTTCTTTACGAGGAAAAGCCAAGGGCTGTTCCTCCTTCAACAACTGGCGGTTGGTTCGGTCAAAGACCAAGGGGCCAATCGCGTCGCGGGCGGCGAACTCAAGGTTCTTGCGCCGCGCCATAGCCCGCAGTCGCGCCTCTAGCTCATCCATCTCGAAGGGCTTGGTCAGGTAATCATCGGCACCGGCATCCAGCCCTGCTACTCGCTCTGAAGTCTCCGCCCGCGCGGTCAGCAGGATCACCGGCGTGCCATCGCCACGGCGGCGCAGGCGGCTCAGAACCTCCAGCCCATCACAGCCGGGCAAGTTGCAATCAAGTACGATCAGGTCGGCCCCTTCGTGCCTCAGAAAGGCATCCGCGTCTTCCCCATCGTGCAGCAGATCCACCGCATGGCCGCGATCGCGCAGGCGATGGGCAATTCCTTGGGCAAGGGCCTCATTGTCTTCGATGACTGCTATGCGCATGATTAAAACTTAATCCTAATGCGCAAGTTTCGCGCAAGGTTGGAAAGGCAGAGTGCCCGTGTTGGAGGAGGGATTCGTTCCCTAAAACAAATCCGAACGACGGCAGACGTGAAAGTCTGACCGCTACAGAATGTCTACGGGAGGACACCTATGACTATCAAGTATTTCGCGGCAACCGCTGCATCCGCCGCCTGCCTCGCCGCCCCGGCGCTGGCCGAGGTCGATTTTGCAGGCAAGACAATCGAGTGGGTCATCCCCTTCTCGGAAACCGGCGGCTCGGCCAAATGGGCCAACTTCTTTGCGCCGCTTTTGTCCGAAGAACTGCCCGGCAACCCCACCGTTGTCGTCAAGTTCATGCCGGGTGCGGGTTCAACCAAAGGCGCCAACTGGTTCCAAGAGCAAGAGCATGACGAGGGCACGGTCCTTTTCGGCACCTCCGGCTCGACCCAGTTCCCCTATCTGCTGGACGATCCGCGCGTGCGGTATGAGTACAGCGACTGGAACCCAGTCATGGCGTCGGGCACCGGCGGGGTCGCCTATCTGAACCCCACAGACGGTGAGAAATTCGACGGCACCGCCAATAACCTCAAAGACGTCAACTTCATCTACGGCTCGCAGGGGGCCACGCGCCTTGACCTCGTGCCGCTGCTGGCATGGGAAATGCTGGGGATGAATGTCGAGCCAGTTTTCGGCATCAAGGGACGCGGCGATGGCCGTCTGATGTTTGAGCGCGGCGAGGCCACGATCGACTACCAAACCTCGTCGAGCTACCTCGGGGCCTCTGCGGATCTCGTCGAAAAAGGTCAGGCCGTGCCAATGATGACATGGGGCGCACTTGACGAAGACGGCGACATCGTTCGCGACCCCACTTTCCCCGACATCCCGACTTTCAAGGAAGTTTGCGAAGCCACCGAAGGCTGCGCCACCGAAGGTGAGGCTTGGGACGCATGGAAAGCCTTCTTTATCGCAGGTTTCCCTGTGCAAAAAATTGCCTTCCTGCCCGCAGGCACACCCGACGATGTGATCGCGACCTACACGGCGGCCTTTGACGCGGTGCGCAACCGCGACGACTTTGCCCAGATTGCCGAGAAGCGCGTCGGGGAATACCCCGTCTTCGTAGGTGAAGGCGCAGCCAAGGCAACACAGCGTGGCACGACCGTCTCTGCAGAGGCGAAAGCCTTCGTCACCAACTGGCTGCAAGAAGCCTATGGCGTTTCGCTGAAGTAAGCGGAACCCTCTCGGCCCCGGGTCAATCCCGGGGCCACCCCCCTTTATTCTAACATTTCGAGGTCGGTGCGATGGATCTGTTCGCAACCGCTCTGCCTGCGCTTGGCCAGGCATGGGCTCTCATTCTGCAACCTATGGTTCTGGGATATCTGGTGCTGGGCGTGGTCATGGGCCTCGCTGTCGGGGTCTTTCCCGGCCTCGGCGGGATCGCGGGGCTGTCGCTGCTTTTGCCTTTCATGTTCGGCATGGACCCTGTGCTGGGTCTGGCGCTGATGATCGGCATGGTCGCGGTGGTGCCAACCTCTGACACCTTTGCCTCGGTCTTGATGGGCATCCCCGGGTCTTCGGCCAGCCAAGCCACGGTGCTCGATGGCTTTCCGATGGCCAAAAAGGGACAAGCCGCGCGGGCGCTTTCGGCGGCATTCACCTCATCGCTCTTCGGCGGGCTGGTCGGCGCGGCTTTCCTGACGTTGTTCATCGTTGTTGCGCGGCCCATCGTCCTGTCGTTCGGCCTGCCCGAGATGCTGATGATCTCGATCCTCGGCCTGTCGATGGTGGCGGTGCTGGCGGGGCGCGTAGCGCTTAAAGGTCTGGCGGCCGCGGGGCTTGGTCTGCTGATCGGCACCATCGGCGAGGCTGACGCGGGCGGCTCCCTGCGGATGGCAACCTATGACATCCCCTACCTAACGGACGGCTTGAAACTGGTGATCGTGGGCCTTGGCATTTTTGCCGTGCCCGAGATCGTATCGCTTTTGCGCCAAGACCGGGCGATTTCCAAAGAAGCCAAACTCGGCGCGGGCTGGGGCGAAGGCGTGCGGGACTGGGTTGATAACAAATGGCTCTCGGTGCGCTGCTCGCTGATCGGCGTGGTGGTTGGCGTTATTCCCGGACTTGGTGGCTCTGTCGTTGATTGGATCGCCTATGGGCACGCAGTTCAAACAACGAAGGACAAATCGAACTTCGGCAAAGGCGAAGTGCGCGGTGTGATCGGGCCGGAGAGCTCGAATAACGCGAAAGAGGGCGGCGGCTTGGTCCCTACCCTGCTCTTCGGCATTCCGGGCTCTGGCTCCATGGCGATCTTCATTGGTGCCATCGCGCTGTTGGGATCTGGCGAGATCGAAGTCGGCCCATCGATGCTGCGCGACAACCTCGACATCACCTATTCGATCGTCTGGTTGCTGGCGCTGGCCAATGTCGTCGGCACGCTTCTGTGCATCGCGGCTTCGGGCGGCATCGCGAAGCTAACCACAATCCGCTTCACCTACCTCGCACCGTTCCTCTTCATGCTGATCTCCTTCGCGGCATTTCAGTCCGGGCAGAACTTCGAAGACATCCTCGCGCTCTTCCTGATCGGGCTGATCGGCATCTTCCTGCGCCGTTTTGACTGGTCGCGCCCGGCTTTCCTCATCGGTTTCGTGCTGTCCAACCCGGTCGAGAAATTCTCGAACCAAGCGTTTCAGATCGCATCGTTTCGGTTCCGCAAATCCTTTGAGGAAGGCATGGACTATATCTTCTCTCCAATCGTCATCGTGCTGCTGATCGTCACCGTGGTCTCTGTCGTGCTGGGCCTGCGTCAGGCCAAGTCGATCATGGCCGAAGGCGACGTTCAGTCAGGATCCAAACGCGCACCGTTGGTCTTTTTGCTGATCATCATGGGCTACGTCGTGGCCGCGCTGATCAATGCCTCGCTGATCCCTGACTACAACATGACCGATAAGATCGTGCCGCTGGTTGTGGGGGGCATCGCCTTGGCCGCGCTGCTGATCCTGCTGGTGCAGATGATCCTGCGCCGCGAAAGCGATGCGATCTTTGCCGACAAGGAAGTCTCGGGCGAGGACGCGGATGCGCCCTACGGGTTGTGGGGCACGCTGGCTTGGTTCGTGGGGCTGATCATCGCCACCTACTTCGTCGGCTTCATCCTCGCACTCTTGGGCTTTTTGGTCAGCTTCCTGCGGGTCCGGGCACAAGCACGTTGGCCGAAAACCCTGATCCTGACCGCCTGCGGCATCGCGCTGATGTGCGTCATGGCCGGTGCGCTTAACCGTGATTTCCCACCCGGTCTGCTGCAAGGCGCAGTCGATCTGCCGTGGCCGCTGAACTGAGGAGCTTAGAGATGACACAAACTGCTATCCCCTATCTCTTCATGCGCGGCGGCACCTCGCGGGGGCCATACTTCAACCGCGCGGATCTGCCGGAAGACCGCGAAACGCTGGCCGAAGTGCTACTCGCCGTGGTGGGCTCTGGCCATCCGCTCAACATCGACGGCATCGGCGGCGGCGCGGCGGTCACCACCAAGGTCGCGATGCTTTCGCCTTCGGACGACGCTTGGGCCGATGTGGACTATTTCTTTGCCCAAGTCTCGGTCGAGGATCGGCTGGTCGATTTCAAACCGACCTGCGGAAACATCCTGTCGGGTGTCGGTCCTGCGGCGGTGGAATTGGGCCTCGTCCAACCCACCGGCGATGTGACCGATGTCAAAATCTACGCCGTCAACACCGGGGCCAAGGTGCTCTCCAAAGTGCTGACCCCCGGCGGTGTGCTCACTTATGACGGCGACACCGAGATCGCGGGCGTGCCCGGAGCCGGTGCCGCCGTGGCGCTAAACTTCATGGGTGTCGTCGGCTCTTCGACCGGGGCGTTTTTGCCCACGGGCAACATCCGCGATACCTTCGACGGAATCGAAGTGACCTGCATGGATGTCGCCATGCCGATGGTCATTGCCCGCGCGGCGGACTTTGGTCTGACGGGGTATGAAAGCGTCGCCGAACTCGACGCGAACAAAGATTTCTTCGCGCGGATGGAGGCCATTCGCCTTCAGGCCGGGGCCGCTATGGGCATGGGGGATGTGGCAAAATCCGTTACGCCCAAGTTCGGCTTGCTGGCCCCCGCCCGCGAAGGCGGTACCATCGCGACGCGCTATTTCATGCCGTGGAACACGCACCCCTCCATGGCGGTGACCGGGGCGCAATGCCTAGCGTCCTGCGCGCTCACGCCCGGCAGTGTGGCCGATGGCCTGTTGGAACGCCCCATTCAAAGCCCCGCCGACGTTGTGCTCGAACATGCCTCTGGCACGATTGACGTGCTGGTGGATTACGACACGTCCGACGGCTTCGCGCTGAACTCTGCTGGTCTGCTGCGGACGGCGCGCAAGCTGGCGGATGGCTGTGTCTTTGTCCCCTCGCGCATTTGGGAGGGTCGCTGACATGCCCGTGATGAACCTTCTTGTCGCCTTCAACGGCTCCGACGCCTCCGTCGCCGCGCTGCGCTATGCCGCTTCTCTCGCCAAACAGCGCGGCGCACATGTGACGGCGATCCTTGCGCATACCGCGCATGAGGTGATCGACCGTCGTTCCCGTTGGATCCCTGAAGAGGCCCGTGCCCTGTTGGAGGCAGCCAATAGCGAAATCTTGGCCGAGGTCATCCGCCGGTTCGAAGAACTCCGCCCCGCCCTCGGTCTGGGCGACGCGCTGGATTTCCGCGAGGAGACCGGCCGCGTCGACATACTGCTTTCCGAAGGCGCGCGGTACTACGACATGCTGATCGTCGGTGCCCGTACCGAGAGTGATGACGCCCATGTGACCCACCACCCGGACCGCATCGCCTTGCAATCTGGGCGTCCTGTGATCGTGGTGCCCGCGGGCTATGACGCAGGCGCGCAGCACAGCCACGCGGCGCTGGCATGGGACGGCGGGCGCGCCGCCGCGCGGGCGCTGTCGGACAGCTTGCGCTTGCTTGAGGCCGATGGCCGGGTCAGCGTGTTGACGGTGGGCAAACGCACCGCTTGGCCGATCGCCGATCTGATGACCCATCTCGACCGCCACGGCGTCGAAGCGGTGCATGAGAACTTTCCCACCACCCATCCGGTGGCGCAGACTCTGCTGTCCTATTGCGAGCGCCATGATCCCTCGCTGCTGGTGCTGGGTGCCTATGAGCACTCCAAATTTCGCGAAGATTTCCTTGGTGGCGTGACCGCCGAGGTGCTGGAAAAGATCAAAATCCCCGTACTGTTGTCCCATTGAGAAGCGAATGATGACCAATTACGAGAAAATCCACACCGCCCGCCGTGATCTGGAAAAACTGCGCGCCGAGTTGATTGCCAGCATCGGCACGCAGAAGGACCGCGACCCCGATCTGCTGATCCTACATGAGCGGGTGAGCAAAGCGATCAACGCGCTGTCCGCATAGGTGTAGGGATGAAGGTTCATATCCTCGACGACTGGTTCGACACCCTGCGCGGGTTGCCTTGCTTTGACCTGCTGGCGGGGCATGATGTCACCGTCTGGACGGACCATCAGCCTGACGAGGCGATCTTGGCCGACCGCTTACAGGATGCTGATTGCGTGGTGCTCTTTCGCGAGCGGACCAAGGTGACGCGGGGGTTGCTGGAGCGCTTGCCGAACCTGCGCCTGATCTCGCAACGCGGCGCCTATCCGCATGTGGATGTCGCGGCCTGCACCGATCAGGGCGTGCTGCTGTGTTCCAACAAAGGTGCGGATGGGGCCAACCATGCGGCAGCTGAACTCACCTTTGCGCTGATCCTTGCGGCCCTGCGGCAGTTGCCGCAGCAGATGGCGAGCGTAAAGGCAGGCAACTGGCAGACGGGCGTAGGGCGCAGTCTGCGCGGGCGGCGGCTGGGGCTTTATGGCTATGGGCGTATCGGACGTGTGGTGGCGGACTATGCCCGCGCCTTCGGGATGGAGGTCATCTGGTGGAGTTCCGAAGCCGGGCGCGCGCGGGCGAAAGCGGATGGTGAGACCGTCGCCGAAAGCCGCGCGACGTTTTTCGGGTCCTGCGACGTGGTGTCTCTGCATCTGCGGCTGACACCTGAGACTCGCGGCAGTGTCACCGCGGAAGACCTCAGTGCCATGTCGCCCCGCGCGGTACTGGTGAACACCTCCCGCGCCGGGCTGATTGCCGAAGGCGCGCTGCTGCAAGCGCTCAGAGCCGGGCATCTCGGCGCGGCGGCGGTGGATGTCTTTGATACCGAGCCGTTAACGGATCCCAACGACCCGCTGCTGTCACACCCCAAGCTGATCGCCACCCCGCATATCGGCTTTGTCACCGAGGATGAATTCGACAAGCAATTCGCGGATATCTTCGAACAGGTTAACGCCTATGCGGCAGGTGCACCGATCCATATGATCAACCCTTCCGTCTACGCGCCATAAGCCCCGCGACCAGCGGGGCGCCGACGATCACCAGCACGATGCGGGTCAGGTGGTGCGTGATGACAAAGCCCAAATCCGCACCGGTGACGATGGCCAGCACCGTCATCTCGGCCTGCCCGCCCGGCGCGAAGGCAAGGAACGCCTCGACCGGGTTGCCCAACCCAGCCCAAGTGACGAGCCCGGTGAAACCTGCGGCCAAGACGGCGAGCACCAGCACATAGGCGATGCCCGCCAGCACCACCCGCGTCAGCTCGCCCCATGTCACGCCCAGAAAATGCACGCCGATCCCGCAGCCGATGAAGAACTGCGCGGCAAGGATGGCCTCGGCTGGCGGGCGGCTGTGGATCAGGCCGGAAAGTGACAGGAGGGCGGTCACGATCATCGGGCCAAGGATGGACGCGCCAAAGAGACCGATTCGCTCTCCCCCCTTCCAGCCGATCAGGGCTGCGGCGGCCATCAAGGCCATCTCGCTCACCGGCAGTTCCGTTACCGGCGCGCCGATAGGATTGGTCAGCCCGGCCCCGTAAGCCAGCGTCAGGAAAGCGGGCGCGAGGGTGACGATAATCAGCACCCGCGTGGCATGGATCAACGACAGCGCCCGTGGATCGCCGCCCGCTTCGGTGCCAAAGATCACCATGTCCTGCAGGCCGCCCGGCATCGCGGCGTAATAGGCCGTCGGCGCATCAAACCCCCAAACATGCCGAAAGAACGGGACGCCGATAATCCCGATCAGCGCGATAAAGACCGGGACCAGCGCCACCGACATCGCCATTTGTGGCAGTTGGTGAAAAAGATCAGGCGTGATCGAAGCCCCAACCGCCACCCCAAGGATCGTGCGCGCCGCGACCGAGACTTGGCCGAAGCCTTTGATCGGCACGTTCGACAAAGCCGCGATAAGGCAGGCGGCCATGGGCCCGAACAGGAATGGCAGCGGCAGATCGAGCCACCAAAAGAACGCGGTACCAGCCGCGGCGAGGATCAATGTCAGCGCACGACGGCGGGTCGGTTGGGAGAGGCGCATAGGGGTCAACTCACTTTTTCTTCCGGGCTTGACCCTTTCTGGATACGAATGTATCCATCTGTATGCAATACCTATCGGAGGGGGTTTTTATGAGCGAAGAAGACCGCACACCGCAGGGCAACTCTGCCTACAATCAGCTGATGGATGAACTTCGCGCCGGACGGCTCAACCCCGGCGACCGCCTGCGTGAAACGGAGTTGGCCGAGCGCTTGGGCGTCTCCCGCACCCCCGTGCGCGAGGCGATCCGCCAGTTGGAAGCCGATGGCGTCGTGGCGCATATCCCCCGGCAAGGGGCGAGCATCCGCACTCTGGACTATGCCGAGGTGATGGAACTTTACGAGATGCGCGCCGTGCTGGAGGGCACCGCCGCACGGCTCGCTGCCCGCGCCGCCTCGGACATCGAGATCGAAGAGTTGCAGGACATGAACCAATCGCTCGCCACCCTGGGCAATGTACCCGAGGCCTTCACCCTCAACCGCCAGTTTCACGCAGCCCTTCTGGACGCCGCGAAGAACCGTTTTCTCACCCGGTCGATCCATACGCTGCAAAAGACGCTGATGATCCTCGGCCCGACGACGCTGACCGATCCTGACCGTGCCGAGAAAGCGGTGGAGGAACATTTTGGCGTTCTGGATGCGATCAGGGCCCGTGATGCCGCCCTCGCCGAAGCGGCGATGCGCGCGCATATCGAAGCGGCCCAACGGGTCCGGGTTCGCGCCCTGCGCGCGCAGCCCACGCGCGATGAAACCTATGACGGAGACCTGCTGTGACCGAGACCTACGATATCGTCGTAATCGGCGGCGGCAATGCAGCCCTTTGTGCCGCGATCACCGCCGCTGAAACGGGCGCCCGTGTGCTGATCCTTGAGACCGCGCCAAAACCCTACCGGGGCGGCAATTCGCGCCACACCCGCAACTTCCGCTGCATGCACCATGGCCCTTTGGGCCCATTGGTCGAAAGCTACACCGAAGAGGAATACCTCGCCGACCTGATGAAGGTGACGGGTGGGAAAACGGATGAACATCTCGCGCGTCTCGCCATCCGCACCTCTGAGGAATGCCTGCCATGGATGGAAGAACATGGCGTGCGGTTTCAGCCGTCGCTTTCTGGCACCCTGTCCTTAGCACGCACCAACGCCTTTTTTCGCGGCGGTGGCAAAAGCCTAGTAAACGCCTATTACCGCACCGCCGAAGGATTGGGGGTGGATGTGCTCTATGAAGCTGCCGTCACCCATCTGGAGCTGGAAGGAGACCGGGTAACGCGGGTGGATTACACCCATGAGGGGGCCGCCAAGAGCCTCTCGCCCAAATCCGTCGTCGTTGCCTCTGGCGGCTTTCAGGGGGACACCGACTGGTTGGCCCGCGCATGGGGGCCAGCGGCAAAGAACTTCCTGATCCGCGGCACGCCCTATAACCGCGGCGTGGTATTGGCGGACCTCTTGGATCAAGGCATCGCACAGGTCGGCGACCCGACCCAGTGTCATGCCGTCGCCATCGACGGACGCGCGCCGAAATTCGATGGCGGGATCGTCACACGGCTTGATTGCGTTCCCTTCTCCATCGTCGTCAACAAAGACGCGCAGCGGTTCTATGATGAGGGCGAGGATGTCTGGCCCAAACGCTACGCCATCTGGGGCCGCTTGGTTGCCGCCCAGCCCGATCAGGTCGGCTATGTCATCATCGACGCGAAGTCATTGAACCTGTTCATGCCTTCCGTCTTCCCCCCGATCAAAGCCGATACGCTAGCGGAACTGGCGGATAAGATGGGCCTGCCCGGTGAGGCGCTGGAGCAGACCGTGGCCGAATTCAACGAAGCCTGCGGCGATCAAAGTGCCTTCCACCCCACCGAGCTTGATGGCGTGGCGACCACGGGTCTCACCCCACCCAAAACCAACTGGGCGCGACCGATCACCGAGCCGCCGTTCTACGGCTATTCGCTGCGCACTGGCGTCACCTTTACCTATCTCGGGCTGAAGGTAGATGAAAACGCGCAATGCTCCATCGACGACCGCCCTGTCAGCAACCTCTGGGCAGCGGGCGAGACCATGGCCGGGTCGATCTTGGGTCAAGGCTACCTCGCCGGTTTCGGCATGACCATCGGCACCGTTTTCGGACGTATCGCAGGCAAGGAGGCCGCAGCCCATGCAAATTGATCTACTCCAAGAGGCCCGCCGTCAGGCCGAAATCTGCAACGCTTGCCGCTATTGCGAGGGCTACTGTTCGGTCTTTCCCGCGCTGCAGGCCGAACGCGCCTTCTCGGACGGAGACCTGACGCAACTGGCGAATCTCTGTCACAATTGCCGGGGCTGCTACTACGCCTGCCAATACACCGCCCCGCATGAGTTTGAACTGAACCTGCCGCAAGCCTTGGCCGATGTGCGCCAAGACAGTTGGGAAGAGTTTGCCTTTCCACGTGCCGCCGGGAAAGCCTTTCAGAAAAACGGCCTCGCCGTCGTACTCGCCACTGCTTTGGGCTTTGCATTGCTGTTTTGGGCCGCCCGTGCGCTGGCCGCTGCGGGGGGCGAAGGTTTCTATGCGGTGTTGTCTCACAATGCGATGGTGGGGATCTTTTTGCCCGCCTTTCTATTTCCGCTGCTCAGCATCGCCATCGGGCTGCGGCGTTATTGGCAAACGGTGGGCGGTGCTCCGGTCCGCCTTTCGCATCTGCGCGGGGCCGTCGCCTCAATCGCGAACATGCGCAACCTTAAGGGCGGGCATGGCGACGGCTGCAACTTTGAAGACGAAGACCGCTTCACGCACGCCCGGCGCTATGCGCATCAGGCGATCATGTATGGCTTTCTGCTCTGTTTCGCTTCGACCAGCGTGGCGACGCTGATGCACTACCTCCTCGATATGCCCGCTCCTTATGGGTTGTTCTCCGCCCCCAAAATCCTTGGACTGTCGGGCGGTGTTCTGTTGGTGTTGGGCTGTGCCAAAATGGTCTGGCTCAAACTGCGGTCGGACAAATCGCTCGGTGCGACCAATGCCTTTGGCGGAGAGATCGCCTTTACCGGGTTGCTGGGGTTTGTCGGGCTGAGCGGGCTGTTGCTCTATGCGGCAAGCGGCTCTGGCTGGATGCCGGGACTGTTGGTTATTCACCTCGGCGCGGTGCTCGCGTTCTTTTTGCTGACACCCTTCACCAAGATGGCCCATGGGTTTTACCGAATGGCGGCTTTGGTACGGGATGCGCAGCGACGTGAGGGGGTTTGAGCGAAATGGTACAGCGCGGGCCGGCCCGCAACGGCGCTGGTTCATGACAAAACCGATGTTGGGAATGTTCATTCTCTGAGCCGATCAGGCCAGCATTGGGTTTTACCCAGCGTCCAATTGCGGTAAATAGCGCCTGTCCGCTGGAGCTTAGGCTTTGGCGGCTTACAGGGTCGGGCGTTGCATGGAGCCGGAACATTGAGTTTTACAGTGCCTGATCCAGACCAATTGCCCCGCACATTGAACGATTATTACAGCCGTGCACGCGCAGGGATGAGCCCGCGCAACCGCGCATATTTCTTGGCCGGTGCCGGGGATGGGCAGACCGCTACAGCCAATGAAACCGCTTTTCAGCAGGCGCAGGTCACACCACGGGTGCTGCGCGATCTGCGGGGCGGGTCGACAGAGGCGTCGCTGCTGGAACAAAAGCTCGCTGCGCCCTTTCTGATTGCGCCCTTTGCCTATCACCGACTGCTCCATGACGCAGGCGAGAGCGCGACCGCCCGCGCGGCCGAGGCTCAGTCGATCAAGATGGTTCTGAGCGCGCAGAGCAGCGAACCGCTCGACAGGGTGCGCAGCAGCGGCCCCGGCAGTGACTGGTTTCAGCTGCATTGGATGGGGAGCAGAGAGGCCACGCAAGCGCTTGCGCAGATGGCACTGGACGCGGGTTTCACCAGATTGATCCTGACCATTGATGCGCCCGTCCAAGGGGTGCGGGACCGCGAAATCGAGGCGCAGTTTCAGCTGCCGCCCGATGTCAGCGCGGTCAATCTCGTGCGGTTCACGCCGCCCACCTTCACGCCACGTGAAGACGCGCAGTCGATCATCTTTGACCACATCGCCGAGACCCTGCCCACATGGGCTGACGTTGCTTGGCTGATCGAGACGGTAAAGGCTCCGCTGCTGCTGAAAGGCATCCTGCATCCAGAGGATGCAGCGCAGGCGCAGAGGATCGGCGCGGCAGGCGTCATCGTGTCAAACCATGGTGGCCGGGTGCTGGACCGAGCGCCCTCAACGCTAAGCGCCCTGCCCGCCATAGTTGCCACGGTCGGACCGGATTACCCTGTGTTGATGGACGGAGGCATCCGGCGCGGGGTCGATATCCTGATCGCGCTGGCCCTCGGGGCAAAGGCCGTTTTGATCGGGCGGCCCATCGCCTGCGGCTTGGCGGTGGCTGGCGATTTGGGCGTCAGCCATGTGTTGCGCTTGCTGCGCGACGAGTTGGAAATCGCTATGTTGCTAAGCGGCTGCGCGGCGGTGCAAGACATAGAACGCGATATAGTTCACCTGAAACTATAACGCAGCGGGATGATCAGCGTGAATTCGTCGCCTTTCAGATAGCTGGGCGGCGTGGGCATCTTTTCCAGCGTCTTGACCGTCTGCACGGCCGCCATGTCGAGGATTTCTGAACCCGAGGATTGCGCCACCTCAGCCGCGATCAGCGCCCCGTAACGGTCCAGCGTGAAGCGCACCTGCACCTCGCCTTCGATCCGGTCGCTGCGCGCCTTGGCCGGATAGGTTTTGGCACCGCTGATCAACAACACGATGCTTTTCTGCCAGTCGCGGATCTCTTCCGTCTGTTCGGCGGTCAGCCCTTCACTTTCGGCCTTGGCGGTTTCCGCTTCGGTGTCAGCCTCAACCCCGGCGACAGATTGCTCAGAGGCCTGCCGCGCTTCGGCGCCGATCTGGCTTTCCGCGTCGATTTGCTCGGGGTCCTGCTCGGCGGCGATCTCTTCGGCCACCTCCTCCGTCTCGGCTTCGGGCTCGGGGGCGGCCACGCCGAATTTCAGGCTCTCGTCCTCAACGTCATAGGGTATCTGACTTAAAATTGGCTGTTCGGCGGCCTTGGCGGCCTCCAAGACTTCAGGACTTTCGGTTACCGTCGGCGCATCCTGAGCCTCGATCTGCGCCACGCTGTCTTCTTGCAGGGCCGAGGGGGCCGCGATGATATCCGACAGATCGAACATCACCGCGCCGGTGATCCCCTCTGTCTTGGGCTCGTCGGGTTCTGCGGCGGGGGGCTGATTTAGCAACAAGACCGGAAGCCCTGCATGCAGCGCACCGCTCAGGGCGATTGCAAGGCCCCAGAAAACGGGTCTGACGCTGCGCGAGGCGTAGGTCAGGCTCACTGCGCCGCCTCCGGCTCTGGCATGGCTGCCTCTTCTACATTTTCATCCAGTCCGACCAACCCGACTTTCAGAAACCCGTCTGCGCGTAGGATGTTCATCACCCGCATGAATTCACCATAGGGCACGGATTTATCCGCGCGGATGAAGATCCGCGTGTCGCGTTTTTGCAGGGTGGCGATGCCGACGTCGATGTAAAGTCTGTCGTGCGTCGTGGCCGTCTCGCCCACCGAAAGGGCGAGGTCTTCGGTAATGGTGATGAAAACCGGCTCGGCAGGGCGCTCCGGGGCTTCGGCCACCGCCACGGGCAATTCCACCGGGATGTCGACCGTCGACAGTGGGGCCGCGATCATGAAGATGATCAGCAGAACCAACATGACATCGATAAAGGGGGTGACGTTGATCTCGCTGTTTTCGCTGAGATCGCCATCGTCGTCACCGCGCAGCCGGGCACCCACGCCGCCTACTCCGCCGCCGGGGGTGAAACGGCCCCCAGATGGTAGGCCGGTCGTGCCCCTGCAATCTCATCATCGGCAAGGTCCAGATCGCGCGACAAGGTCCGCTCGACCAGCGCGCCCGCATCTGCCAGCATCACCTTATAGCCCCCCAGCCCCCGCGCGAGGATGTTGTAGAAAATTACCGCAGGGATCGCCGCGACAAGGCCGATGGCCGTTGCCAACAATGCCTCGGCAATGCCCGGCGCGACAATGGCCAGATTGGTGGTTTTGCTTTCCGAGATCGAGATGAAGCTGTTCATGATCCCCCAAACGGTGCCGAAGAGCCCAACAAAAGGGGCAACCGAGCCGACATTGGCCAAGACCCCTGCCCCCAGCCCCATGCGCCGGGCGGCCCCGGCCTCAATCCGCGCGATTTCCGACCCCGCGCGTTCCTTGATCCCGGCCTTCATCCCCGTCTTCATCCCGGCACTCATCCCCGAGGCTGCGCGCTCACGTTCGGCTGCACGCACCATCTGCCCCATGACGCCTTTGCGTTTGGCGAAACGCGCACGCGCCGCAACCAGCGAGCCTGCCTTGTCCAGATCGCGATACCGGCGGCGCAGCACGCCGCGTTCCCATCGCAGGATCATCACCCGTGCGACAAAAATCACCCAGACCAGTGCCGAGGCAAAGAGCAGCGACAACATGACGCCTTTGACAACCCAATCGGCCGCCATGAACATGCCAAGGGGCGACATCTCGTCATGCTCGGCCTGCTCAAGGAGTGTGGTCACCGTCTCAAGATCGAAAGCGGCGGCGGGGGCTGCGGCGATACAAAGCGCAGCAGCGGGAAAAACCAAAGAAAGCTTCATCGTTTAAGTCTCGGCCCATGTGCGAACAAGGTTGTGATAGATGCCGGTCAGTCGCACCGTTTCGGGATCGTTGGCCCCCATGCTTTCGCTGAGCGCCTGAATGGTTTGATCCAGATCGAACAGGATGCGGCGGTTCGCGTCAGAGCGGATCATGCTTTGCAGCCAGAAAAACGACGACACACGCACCCCTCGGGTCACGGGGGTGACCTCATGCAGGCTGGTGGCCGGATAGAGGATCATATCCCCCGCAGGCAGTTTCACGGTCTGGCGGCCATAGTGATCCTCGATCACCAATTCGCCGCCGTCGTAGTCTTCTGGCTCGCTGAGAAATAGCGTCATCGACAGGTCGGTGCGCAGCCGTTCCTGTGTCAGCGGGTTGACCCGAATGGCATTGTCGATATGCGCCCCAAAGGTTTCGGCCTGTGCGTATTTGTTGAACATCGGCGGCAGGATTTTTGCGGGCAGCGCGGCAGACAGAAACAGCGGATCACTGGTCAGCTTTTGCAAGATGAACTTGCCCAATGTTTGCGCCGTGTCCGAGGTTGGCGGCAATTGTTGATTGCGTTTGACCTCCCGTGATTGCGCGCCTGCGGTCTTGGCCCCGTCCTCCCAATCAGCTGCATCAAGATGCGCGCGGACCTGTTTGACGTCGTCTTTGCTCAGGATCGAAGGGATCGTGATCAGCATATCATACCTCTTGCTGTCAGCGGGCAACCCCAGAAGGGCTGCCCGCCTTGATGGCTGCGGTTTAGAACTTCATTTCCAGCGAGAAGGAAACTTCACGGCCCGGCGCGACATAGGTGAATGGCGTGCCCGAACGGTAGGCAGCGTCATAGACCGTTTCATCCGCGACATTGGTGACGGCCATCTTCAACATGGTGTTGTCGGCGACTTCGTATTCACCTAGCAAATCAAAGGTAAAGGCGTCGGGAATGGACCGGCCATTGGCGGCCACGCTGCCCAGATCAATCGCACCTTGATAGTTCACCCGCCCGCCGAGCATCAAACGGTCCGTCACCTGATAGGTGGCCAACAAGTTCAACTGCTCATGTGCGACATTTGCCACCGACAGACCGATGTTGTCGCTGTCGGCACTGCGCAAGACTTCGCTGTCCATGAAGTTGGCGCCGCCGAAAAGGCTCAGCCGTTCGGTCACCTTGCCCGCAATGCCGAGTTCAAGACCCCGCATGCGGTACTTCAGCGAGTCGGAGGTGACGGTCGCACCGCGTGGCCCGATATCCTCACGCGCTTGGTCTTTAGTGGTTTGATAGAGCGCCGCGGTGAACAGAAGGTTCGGCGTGAAGCTGTATTTCGCACCGATTTCAAGCGAGGTATTCTCTTCGGGTGCAAGCCCTGACCCGTTATCATCTAGCCCGCCGTAAAAACCGCCGCCCGCTTCCAGTTCCTGCCCCGCAGGGTTGGTCGAAGTGGCCGCCGCTGCATAGATGTTCAGACGGTCAGTAAAGGCATAGGTCGCCCCCAAGTTCCAGTTCAGCATGACATCATCACGCGACAGCTCATAGGCATCCTCTCCGGTGCCGCCACTGCGGGCGATGTCATACATGTCCACCCGCAGCCCGCCGTTGACCTTCAGGCGGTTCGACAGGGTCACGGTATCCAGCGCATAGAGGGAGGTGGTCTTGACCGTCGTTTCCGTAAGGTCCGTTCCCAATACGGGTTCTTCGCCGCTCCAGCAGCCTTCCCCGATGGGATCGGGATTGACGGCGCTGACGGTGCAGCCGCGTTGGCCAGCCGGTGGCTCGTAATCCTCGCTGGAGAGGTTCGAGTAGCTCAACTTCTCAATCTCTTCGCGCGAGGTGGCAAGACCGAGCACATAAGAATGCGACGCGCCGGCGAATTGGGCGGCCCCGCTCAGTTCCAGAACATTGGCAAGCACATCGGTTTGCTGGTTCCAGCTTTTGAAGCTGAGCCCGACTTCCCAATCCTCGGGATTGGTGGAATCATTGTCGATCAGGCTGCTTGGTGCTGTCAAAACATAGTCGTTGGTCGACCGTGCCGCACGGAATGTGTTGGTCAGCGTCATGCCGTTGTCAAAGGCATAGGTTGCCTTGGCCGTGGCCACCGTCTCTTCGACAGTCTGGAAATCGCGGCCCGGCACCCCATAGAAAGTATCCCGGTCGATGCCGTATTCCGTGACCGGCCCGACCAAGCCCAGGTCTTCGTTATTGACGTAGGGCACCCCCCAATCGGGCGTCTGCTCGATCTTGGTGTAGCTCAGGTTGCCTTCCAAGGTCAGCGCATCGGTCGCCGCGAATTTCAGCGCCAATGCAGCACCTCGGCGGTCATCGGTGATCTCATCGCGTCCGGCCACTTCGCCATCTTGCAGCATTCCGTTGAAACGCAGTTGCAGGCGGTCGTTGATGACCTTGTTGGTGTCGATGGTCTGACGCAGGGTGGTCGCGTCGGTGACAGTGGTCACCGTTTTGGTGAAATTAACATCCTGCGGGCTTTTGGAGATCACATCGATCGCGCCGCCCGTGGTCCCGCGCCCGCCGACTGTGCCCGCCGGGCCTTTGGTGACTTCGACCTGTTCGGTGTTGAACGTCTCGGCGACACCGGTGCCGGGGCTGCGAATGCCATCGGTATAGGTGTCGTTATTGGCTTTGAACCCGCGGATATAGATGTTGTCTCCAAAGGAGTTCCCGCCCTCGCCGAAGCCAAGCGAAATGCCCGGTGTCGACCGCGCCAACTCACGCACGCTGGTTGTGCCGGTGGTTTCCAAGACCTCTTGGGTGATCGCTGTCACCGTGCGCGGATTGTCTTTCAGCGGGCCGGGCATCCGACTGTTGGCAAGCGTATTGGCTTTGAATGGGGCGTCTGAATCTACGTAAGAACTGCCACCTGCCGCCGCTTTTGCGGCCGCGCGGGCCTGCGCATCGGCCAGTTCCTGCGCTTGACGCTCTGCGGCCTCTTCGGCGGCGCAGACGGGGGTGCCCGCCAATGCAGCTGTGCAGACCGTGGGTTCCGCGGCATGCGGCTGGGCCGCTCGGCGTGGCGCTGGCTGGGTGGCGCGCGGCGCAGGCTTTACCGCCGGCTGAGGGGTCGGTTCTTCGGTCGTCTCGACCTCGACTGTCGGCAGGATGATCAGATCACTGTCCTGCGCGGCGCCGGGTGTGGCCATGCAGGCCATGGCCAAGGAGGCTCCGAAGCCCCCGACCACCAGCGTGGAATGTCTGTGAATTTTGTCTGTGCAGTTTTGGGTGTCGTTGGTACGGCGCATAAGTCCCTCGCGGAGAAGATTTTTTTCTTGCTGACCGCGCTTCCAACGGCTGGCTACTTGAATGGGCCACCGCTTAACCTGACTATTTTAGTAAGTAAAGATATGAATCCTATAAAAATAGTCAAGTATAGTGCCATGTGATGAAGCTACACCACTCGCGGAGCGGCGTTTGCGCCCGGGCGCGGGCAGTGAAGGTTTTCATGACTGAGGCTGGCTGCGCGGTAAAAGCGGCGGTGCGGGCTGGGCGCTTGTGTGGCGGCAGCCTGCCTTTTCGCTATTCGGGCGGGTGCGCATCGAACCAATGCCCCCAAACGTGATTTCGTTTCTCCGACATCGAAAAACGCAAATCGCCTGAACCAGAGGGTACAGACGTAGCTCCCCGACATAAATAAAGCTCCAGACCCAATGGACCTGAAGCTTTGACTTTTTGAATTGCGAGCACTTAAGCGACCTCAGGCCTTAAGACCCTCGCAAATGGCCGCCACAATCCCGTTTAGCTACAGCCGCTCGTGCCGCCGCAGGTGTTGCACTTCATGCAGGTGCCATTGCGAACCAGCGTGTAGTTGCCGCATTCGCCGCAGGCTTCGCCTTCGTAGCCCTGCATCTTGGCCTTGGCGCGCGCATCGAGGCTCACCGCGCCGGAACTGACGGCAGTGGAGGATTTTACCGCCAAGGCCATGTCACCGCTGCCGCTAATCTGTGGCGCGAGGCCCTGCAGGCCCGCATCTGCGTCCGCGCTCTGCCCGCCTTGCAGCACCACAAGATCTTGCGGCAGGCGGTTGCGCAGATACCCGGACGAGCTGATTTGCTTGAGCACCTCAAGCGATTTATTCGCCGCCTTCTCACTCAGCTCGCTTACATTGCCAAGGTTCTCTTCCTCACCCCGGCCCAGATCGTCAAAGGTCGCGCCTTCAGGCTTCACGTGCGCCAGATCGGTCCGGTCGAGGTAGGACACGGCGAGTTCGCGGAACACATAGTCAAGGATCGAGGTCGCCTGTTTGATGCTGTCGTTGCCCTGCACCATGCCCGCGGGCTCGAATTTGGTGAAGGTGAAGGCATCGACGAACTCCTCCAGCGGCACGCCGTATTGCAGGCCCACGGAAACCGCGATGGCGAAGTTGTTCATCATCGCCCGGAAACCCGCGCCTTCCTTGTGCATGTCGATGAAGATTTCACCCAGCTTACCGTCTTCGTATTCGCCGGTGCGCAGATAGACCTTATGCCCGCCGACATTCGCCTTCTGGGTATAGCCTTTCCGGCGCTGCGGCATCTTCTCGCGGTGCGATTTAATGATCTCTTTGACGATTACCTTCTCGACGATCTTCTCGGCCAACACGGCGGCTTTCTCATGCGCGTTGCCGCTTTCCAGCGTTTCGGCGGCGTCATCGTCGTCTTCGACCAGCGCGGCCGCCAGCGGCTGGCTCAGCTTTGAACCGTCGCGGTAAAGCGCATTGGCTTTGATGCCCAAGGACCAGCTTAGCTCATAGGCCTTTTGGCAGTCCTCAATGGTGGCGTCATTCGGCATGTTGATCGTTTTGGAGATCGCCCCCGAGATGAAGCTCTGCGCCGCCGCCATCATATGGATGTGACTGTTGACCGACAGATAGCGTTTGCCCTTCTTGCCGCAGGGGTTGGCACAATCGAAGATGCCGTAATGCTCTGCTTTAAGGTGCGGCGCGCCTTCCAGCGTCATGGTGCCGCAGACGTGGTCATTGGCCGCTTCGATATCTGCTTTGCTGAAACCGAGGGAGCGGAGCAGATCGAAGGTCGGGTCGTTCAGCTTTTCGGTCGGGATGCCCAGCACCTGCGTGCAGAACGCCTCGCCCAGCGTCCATTGGTTGAACACGAAACGGATATCAAACGCCTGTTTCAGCGCGGCATCCACCTTGGCCAACTCATTCGCGCCAAAGCCGTGGCCCGCCAGCGTGGTATGGTTGATCGCAGGCGCGTTGCCGATGGTGCCGTGGCCCACGGCGTAGCTGACGATCTCTTCGATCTGGGCCGACCCGTAGCCGAGTTTTTCAAGCGCTGCGGGCACGGATTGGTTGATGATCTTGAAGTATCCGCCCCCGGCGAGTTTCTTGAACTTCACCAGCGCGAAGTCAGGCTCAATCCCCGTGGTGTCGCAGTCCATCACCAGCCCGATGGTGCCGGTGGGTGCGATGACAGAGGTCTGGGCGTTGCGGTAGCCGTGGGCTTCGCCCAGTTTCAGCGCTTCGTCCCAGCAGGATTTGGCGATGTCGACCAGCCCGTCCTGTGGGCAATTTCCATGATCCAGCGGGACTGGCTTGACCGAAAGCTGCTCATAGCCATCCGCCTTGCCATAGGCTGCGGTGCGGTGGTTGCGGATGACGCGCAGCATATGCTCAGCATTCTTAGCATAGCCCGGAAAGGCCCCCAATTCGCCCGCCATTTCTGCCGACGTTGCATAGGCCACGCCGGTCATGATCGCGGTCAAGGCACCGCCAAGCGCGCGGCCCTCGTCGCTGTCATAGGAATAGCCCATGTTCATCAGCAGGCCACCGATGTTCGCATAGCCCAGACCAAGCGTGCGGAAGTCATAAGACCGCTGCGCGATTTCCTTGGAGGGGAACTGCGCCATCATCACACTGATTTCCAGTGTCACGGTCCACAGACGCGCGGCATGCATGTAATCCTCGACCTGAAAAACGCCGCCCTTGAGGAAGGTCAGCAGGTTCATCGACGCCAAGTTGCAGGCCGTATCGTCAAGGAACATGTATTCCGAACAGGGGTTCGAACCAAGGATCGCACCGTCTTCGGGGCAAGTGTGCCAGTCATTCACCGTGTCGTGGTACTGAATGCCCGGATCGGCGCAGGCCCATGCGGCATGGCCGACCTGATCCCAAAGATCGCGGGCCCGGATGGTTTTCACCACACGGTTCTCGGTGCGGCTGATCAACTCCCAATCGGCGTCCTTTTCCACTGCCTTGAGGAAGGCGTTGGTGACCCGGATCGAGTTGTTGGAGTTCTGGCCCGAGACCGAGTTGTATGCCTCAGAGTCCCAGTCGGTGTCATAGGTCGGGAACTCGATACCGGTGTGGCCCTGTTTGGCATAGTCCAGCACGCGCTTGACGTAAGTCTCGGGGATCGCGACCTTCTTGGCCTCGCGGATCGCCTGTTTCAGCGCCTCGTTCTTGGCCGGGTCATAGGCATCCGCCTCGGCACCGTCCCATGCCTTGATCGCGTCGAACAACAGGTTCAGCTTCTGCTCATGCATCTTGGAGCCAGCGACGATGCTCGCCACTTTTTGCTCTTCGAGCACCTTCCAGTTGATGAAATCCTCGATATCGGGGTGGTCGGCGTCGACGATCACCATCTTGGCGGCCCGGCGGGTGGTGCCGCCGGATTTGATGGCGCCAGCGGCGCGGTCCCCGATCTTGAGGAACCCCATCAAACCCGACGACTTGCCGCCGCCCGACAGCTTCTCGCCCTCTCCGCGGAGCGATGAAAAGTTGGTGCCCGTGCCTGAGCCGTATTTAAAAAGCCGCGCCTCACGGACCCAGAGATCCATGATACCGCCGTCGCCCACCAGATCGTCGGCAACCGACTGGATAAAGCAGGCATGGGGCTGCGGGTGCTCATAGGAAGACTTCGAACGGGTCAGTTTCCCGGTTTTGTAGTCGACGTAGTAATGCCCCTGCGCCGGGCCATCGATGCCGTAGGCCCAGTGCAACCCGGTGTTGAACCATTGCGGGCTATTGGGGGCCGCGCGCTGGCTGGCCAACATGTGGCGCATTTCGTCGTAATAGGCGCGGGCGTCTTCTTCGGTCGAGAAATAGCCGCCCTTCCAACCCCAATAGGCCCAAGCGCCCGCCAAACGGTCAAAGACCTGCTTGGAGGAGGTTTCCCCCCCCATCTCGGCGTCCTCGGCGGGGACCGAGCGCCAGAGAAACTCCGGCACGCCCTTTTCTTTGACGCGGCGCGTGGCGCTTGGCACGCCCGCTTTGCGGAAATACTTCTGCGCGATCACGTCGCTTGCGACCTGGCTCCAGGATTTCGGGACTTCGACGTTGTCGAGCTTGAACACCACCGAACCGTCAGGGTTGCGGATCTCTGACACCGTGGTGACAAAGTCCAAATCCGCATAGGCGTCCTGCCCGGCTTTGGTGAAATTCCGTTCAATCTTCATCGTCGCTGCCCTTTTCTAAACTTTTAAAATCCTAAGCCGACCCGCTCTAAGCAGACCGTCTCCCCCCGTTTGTTGGCAGTTTGGACAGAGCTTCGCCGTGCCACCTGCTGACGCGAGCGGCTGGATTCCCATTGAAACACTGGTTCTTGTATTCTGTCCCCACTGCCAAAGCGCCTGCTGCGTTTCACACAACATCTTGTGGCGCTTTACTTGACCCCCACAAACTGACGTAGATAGACCTAATCGGTCAACGGTTTTTTTACGTTTTATTTCCGGGAGGACAGTTGACCGATGCGCCCCGACTTGGCCCATCCGCGCGCGAAGTGATTCAGCCTCAGGATATCCCCAAAGATACCCGCAAGCCCGATGCAGCGCTGAATTCCAAATAATCCATTGCCCCGGCAGAGTTAGGGGCGGTGCTTGAGGGATTGGGCGAATTCATCCACAGCCCGCGACGCCCGAGAGGGCGACAGCCCCGCCGAAGCTGGCCACACATCGCTGCGGAAGAGGTCCAGTGCCCCTGCCCGTCCGCTCAATGCAAAACCGCGACAGAATCATCACGGTCTTCGCGGGCATTGGCGCAAATCTGCCAAAGCACAGGCGGCAGACACTATATCTTGTGCAGAATGGAAATATTCCAGCCGATACAGCCCCTAGATCGCTAAGGACTGAGATAATCTCAAGGCTAGAAGAAAGTGGTCGGAGCGAGAGGATTCGAACCTCCGACCCCCTGTACCCAAAACAGGTGCGCTACCAGGCTGCGCCACGCTCCGACTGGGGCTTCTTTAGCCATAACCCCGCCGATTGAAAAGCCCCGATTGACCTTAAACTAAGAAAAACGACGAAGTCTTTAGCACGGCCAAGCCGGGGTGTTCCCAGCAAAGGCCGGATGACGGATTTCGCTGCCTTCAGTGATGCCCAGACGTTTCGCCAGACCGCCGTTAATCTCCAAAACCGACAGCAGATTATCCCCGCCCGGAATCGGTGTCTCGTCCAGTGGTATGGCGGAGTGGTGAATTTTCTGCACCACGCCTCTCTCGTCGATGAACAGCAGGTCGAGCGTGATCAGCGTGTTGCGCATCCAAAAGCTCAGCGGTTGCGGCGTTTCATAGATAAAGAGCATCCCCGCACTCAGCGGCAAAGAGCGTCGGTGCATCAGTCCCTTGGCCCGCTCCGCCGTGTCATCCGCCACTTCTACGGAGAACCGCGCCTTGCCCCAGTCGCCCCGCAGGCTCACGCTATCGGCGCGACAGACCTCGGCCAGCGCCGCACCGGTCAGCAGCAGGCTGGCAAGCGCCGCCCCTGCAATATGCCCTGTCAGATGGTGTACCTTCAGCCGTCTATCACCGCGTCCCATGAACTTACCTCCGCCGCCAGATGGCCCCGATCGCCAACAATCACCCGCATGGCAAGCGCTTCGCCCGGTTGCAAATCACAAAGTCCGGATTGGCGCAGCACATCGATATGCAGAAACACATCTTCCGCGCAGCCAAAGACATTTGCAAACCCAAAACCCTTGGCCTTGTCGAACCATTTCACACGGGCGGGCTCGAACACGGCGGTGGCAAGTTGGTCGGGGTCAAATCCTGCGAATTCGACCACGGCGGCGGGCGGCTCACTGGGGGGCGTGACGGCGAGCACCTCGACCGCCTGCGCGCCGCGATCGGTTTGCTGCACCCGCACCGTCACCCGCGCCCCATCAGCGACAGAGCTTTGGCCGAAATTGCGCAGGACATTGACGTGCAATAATATGTCGGCCCCGCCCGCCTCGGCCACGACAAAGCCGAAGCCTTTGAGCGGATCGAACCATTTGACCACGCCCTCAAGGGGATCGTTTAGCCCCGGCGTTTCTGCCGGTTGGGTATCAGACACATCTTTCATCGCTAATCCGTGCCGCCCTATCAAGGATTGAGCCGCGTGACGGCCCAAGGCGCTGCGGCATCCGCGCGGCGCCATTGAAAACGGTCATGCAGGCGGAATTCGCCATCTGCCCAGAATTCAATTTCCAGAGGGGTGATCCGGTAGCCGCCCCAGAACGGCGGACGTTTGGGGTTCACCCCCTGCTGTGCGGTCACCTTGGCGACTTCGGCCATCAACGCCCCGCGCCCCGACAGAGGCTGCGATTGGCGCGAGGCCCAAGCCCCCAAACGGCTCTTGAGCGAGCGCGATGCGTAGTAGTCATCGGCCTTTGGCCCGTCTTCTCGGCTGATCAACCCGCGCACCCGCACCTGACGGCGCAATGATTTCCAATGCATGACAAAAGCCGCCTTGCCCGCGCCATCCAGTTCCTGGGCCTTTTGGCTTTCGTAATTAGTGTAAAAGACAAAGGCGTCCGGTTCGATCTCTTTCAACAGCACCATGCGGGCGTTTGGGAGCCCTTGCGAATCTACCGTGCTCAGCGCGATGGCGTTGGGGTCATTCGGCTCAGTCGCCTCTGCTTCGGAAAGCCAACGCTGCGCAATCGCAAAGGGATCATCCCCCGCAAATATACCAGTCCGCGTTTCCATTCAGCATCCCCTTTTAGAGTGTTCGAGCCCGTCACCGGTTCTTCGCCGGTGTCTGAGTTAATCGCTAAGGCAATAGTTAACAATGGGCAACTCAAAGGACAACCTTACCCGATTTCCGTCAGTTAGCCGCCGATCTTATGGCAAATCACGGGTGCTAACGCGCGCGTGCAGTCTTGATGGCCGCGCTGCAATCGCCTAGACCAAGACAACCTAAACGGAACATAGACAAGGCGGCGGAATGGGAAACGAATTGATGCGGGGCAAGCGCGGGCTCATCATGGGTCTGGCGAATGACAAATCCATCGCATGGGGCGTGGCCAAAGCGCTGGCCGATGCAGGGGCGGAACTTGCCTTTTCCTACCAAGGTGATGCGCTCAAGAAACGTGTGGGGCCTTTGGCCGAGCAGCTTGGCAGCGACATCGTTCTGCCCTGCGACGTGGGCGATGAAGCCTCAATCGACGCGATGTTTGATGGGCTGAAAGAACGCTGGGACGGGCTTGATTTCATCGTTCACGCCATCGGGTTTTCCGACAAGGGGGAACTGCGTGGCCGCTATGTCGATACCAGCCGTGGTAACTTCACCATGTCGATGGATATCTCGGTCTATTCCTTCACCGCTGTGATGCAGCGCGCGGAAAAGATGATGTCGCCCGGTGCCAGCGCCCTGACGCTGACCTACTACGGTGCCGAGAAGGTCATGCCGCATTATAATGTGATGGGTGTGGCCAAGGCAGCACTTGAAGCGTCGGTCAAATACTTGGCCGAAGACCTTGGTAAGGACGGCATCCGCGTCAACGCAATCTCTGCCGGGCCGATCAAAACGCTGGCCGCCTCCGGCATCGGTGATTTCCGCTACATCATGAAGTGGAACGAGTACAACTCGCCCCTGCGCCGCAATGTCACCACCGAAGATGTGGGCAAGGCCGCCCTCTTCCTGCTGTCGGATCTGGGCAGCGGCACCACGGGTGAAAACCTGCATGTCGACGCAGGCTATCACGTCGTCGGCATGAAGGCGGTTGACGCGCCCGACATGTCCAAGGAATAAGCCGCCCCACATCATTCCCGCGCGGGTGCCCGCGCCAGCTGCTGCAAAGGACCACCATGACCAAATCCAAGGACGCCTCGCGCCTGCCCCATGAAAAGGGCTTTCACATCTCCTGGGATCAGATCCACCGAGACAGCCGTGCGCTGGCGTGGCGGCTCGATGGTCTTGGGCCCGACGATGGCGCGTGGCGTGCCGTGGTGGCGATCACCCGCGGCGGCATGGCCCCCGCGATGATCGTCGCGCGGGAACTCGACATCCGCACCGTCGATACGATCTCGGTCATGTCCTACCACTCGGGCGGTGGCGCCGCCGACCAGCGCCGCGAGGCCAAGGTGCTGAAATCCCCTGACGCTGAGATGATGGGCGATGGCACCGGCATTCTAATCGTCGATGATCTGGTCGACAGTGGCAAGACCATCGAACTGGTGCGCGAGCTTTACCCCAACGCCCATTTCGCCACCGTCTATGCCAAGCCCGAAGGCGAGCCGCAGGTCGATACTTTCATCACCGGCGTCAGCCAGGACACGTGGATCTTCTTCCCATGGGACATGGCCCTGCAATATGTCGAACCCTACCGCGGCAAGGACTAAGGGGCCCTAGGCCACCCTCCCTGCCCCTTACCTGACCGGATACACCCATGACGCTTTCGCGCACCGCCACCACTTTCTTCCCTCCGGTGATGGAGGCGCGGCGCTGGCTGAATGGCGTGACATTCACCGATGACCGTCCGCTGATCAACGTGAGCCAAGCCGCCCCCGTCGATCCGCCCCCGGAGGGGCTGCGCCGGGCGATGGCCGAGGTCACGCTGAACAATGATGAGGCGCATCTCTATGGCCCCGTGCTGGGCCTGCCAGAACTGCGCGCCGAACTGGCGCGGCAAACGGCAGAGAAATACGCGGGCGTGGTGACCGATGAACAGGTCTGTATCACCTCGGGGTGCAACCAAGCCTTTGCCGCCGCCATTGCCACACTTTGCGGCGAAGGCGATGAGGTGATCATCCCGACGCCTTGGTACTTCAACCACAAAATGTGGCTCGACATGAGCGGTGTCACCGCCGTGCCGCTGCCTGTCGAAGCCGACATGCTGCCCGACCCCGAGAAGGCCGCGGCCGCCATCACCCCGCGCACCCGCGCCATCGCGCTGGTCACCCCCAACAACCCCGGCGGCGTGGAGTATCCCGCCGCCCTTGTGCAGGACTTCTTTGATCTGGCCCGCCGTCACGGCATCGCGCTGATCCTCGACGAGACCTACCGCGACTTTCACAGCCGCCCCGGCCCGCCCCACGCGCTGTTCAGCGACCCCGATTGGCACGACACGCTCATTCACCTCTATTCCTTTTCCAAAGCCTACCGCCTGACCGGCCACCGCGTCGGCGCGCTGATCGCCAGCACGGCGCGGCTGGCGGAGGTTGAGAAGTTTCTCGATACCGTGGCCATTTGCCCGGCGCAGATCGGCCAGCATGGCGCGCTCTGGGGGATGCAAAACCTTGGCCCGTGGCTGGCAGATGAACGCGAAGAAATCCTTGCCCGCCGCGCCGCGATTGCTGCGCTGATGCCCAAGATCGAGCCGCTGGGGTGGGAACTGCTCGGGCTGGGCGGCTATTTCGCCTATCTGCGACACCCCTTTAACCTCTCCTCTGCAGAACTGGCCCCGCAATTGGTGCGCGATGCAGGCGTGCTTTGCCTGCCCGGCACGATGTTCCAGCCCGAGGGAGACGCGCGTGGCGAAAGCCAGTTGCGCATCGCCTTTGCAAACCTCGACACCGCCGGCCTCGAAGTGCTTTTCGACAGGCTTGCAGCCCTGCCACGCAACGCATAGACAGGTCCGAAATTAACGAGGGACCGTGTCATGGCCAAAAAAGGCTTCAGCTTTTCGAAAACCGCCGTTTGGGCCTTGATGGGCCTTCTGATCTTGGGTCTTGGCGGCTTTGGTGCGATCAACCTCAGCGGCAATCTGCGCAGCATTGGCAGTGTCGGGGACAAGTCCATTTCGGTCGATCAATACGCCCGCCAGTTGCAGCAGGAAATCCGCGCGATTGAAGCACAAACCGGCGAGAGCCTGTCCTTTGCCCGCGCCCAAGAAATGGGTCTGGACCGCGCGGTGCTGCAACGCATCGTGCGCAACCGCGCGCTGGATCATGAAGCCGACGAAATGGGCATCTCCATCGGCGATGCCACCTTGCGCGACGAAATCGTGGCCATTTCGGCTTTCCAAGGCATCGACGGAAACTTCGACCGCGAAGGCTATCGTTTCGCCCTTCAGCAAAGCGGGATGAGCGAGGCCGAGTTCGAGCGTTCGATCCGCGAAGAGGCCGCGCGTGGCCTGCTGCAGCGCGCGATCTTGGGCGGCGTCTCAATGCCTGACACCTACGCCCGCACGCTCGTTGACTACGTCGCCGAACAGCGCAGCTTCACTTGGGCCCGGCTGAGCGCGGATGACCTCGACACGCCCGTCGCTGAGCCGACAGAAGAAGAGCTTCAGGCCTATTACGACGCCAACACCGATGACTTCATGCTGCCCGCCAGCAAAAGCATCACCTATGCATGGCTCCGCCCCGAAGACCTGCTGGACGAGGTTGAGGTGCCCGAAGAAGAGCTGCGCGCCGAATATGACGCCCGCAGCGATGAATACGACCAGCCCGAGCGTCGCTTGGTCGAGCGTCTGGTCTTTGCCAACGAAGAGGCCGCCACGCAGGCCGCAGCAGCGCTCGAAGTTGACGGCACCACCTTTGAGGCGCTGGTCGAAGAACGCGGCTTGGCACTGGCGGATGTGGACATGGGCGATGTGGCCAAATCCGATCTCGACGCCGCAGGTGACGCGGTGTTTGGGGCGCAAAGCGGCGACATCGTCGGCCCTCTGCCCACTTCGCTGGGGCCGGCTCTCTTCCGCGTAAACGCGGTTCTGCCTGCACAAAACGTGCCTTTCGAAGAGGCCCGTGAGGTGCTGGAAGAAACCCTCGCCATTTCCCGCGCGACCCGCGCCGTCGAAGCCCGCGCACAGGAAATCGACGACCGTCTCGCCGGGGGGGCCACGCTCGAAGATCTGGCCGAGGAAACCAAAATGAACCTCGGCACCATCGACTGGACCCAAGAGAGCAGCGAAGGCATCGCGGCCTATGGCGCGTTCCGGGAGGCCGCAGCAAGCCTGAGCGCCGATGCCTTCCCGCAGATCGACCAGTTGGAAGACGGCAGCGTTTTCGCCATGCGCCTTGATGAGACCAAGCCAGAGCGCCCCGAACCTTTTGAGCAGGCACGTGATGCGGTTGAGACCGCGTGGCGCAATGCCCAGATTGTGGAGGCTCTGACCGCCAAGGCCGAGAGCCTGACCGGCACATTGGCCGAAGCGGACGGTTTTGAAGCCTCCGGTCTCACGCCGCAGCTTGGCGAAGGCATGACCCGCAGCTCCTATGTCGACGGCACGCCCGACGACTTCATGGATCAGGTCTTTGACCTCGACGAGGGTGGCGTCGCGGTCCTGCCCGCAGGGGACAGCGTCGTGGTGCTGCGCCTTGATGCCGTGACCCCCGCGGGCGAAGACGACCAGACCCAAGCGCTGATGACCCGCCTGTCACAGCAGTTGGATCAAGCGCTGGCCCAAGGTCTTTTCGATATCTACAGCAATGCAGTGATGCGCGATGCCGATCCCCAGATCGACCAGCGCGCGGTCAGTGCCGTGCATGTGAACTTTCCCTGATAGGCAAATTTGATGGCCCTGACCCCGGATTTCGACACTTTCGCCCGCGCCTATGAAGCGGGCGAAAACCAGATCGTCTACACCCGCCTTGCCGCCGACCTGGACACGCCTGTGTCCTTGATGCTGAAACTCACCGGCGCGGCAGAGAACGCCTTTGTGCTGGAATCCGTCACCGGCGGTGACGTGCGCGGGCGCTATTCCATCATTGGCATGAAGCCCGACCTGATCTGGCGTTGCCGGGGTGAAACCGCCGCCCTCAATCGCGCCGCTCGCTATGATGCGGATGCCTTTGAGGACATGCCCGGCGATCCGCTGGACCGTTTGCGCGATGTCATCGCAGAATCGCGCATCACCCTGCCCGATGATCTGCCCCAAGCCGCCGCCGGTCTCTTTGGCTATCTCGGCTATGACATGATCCGGCTGGTCGAACATCTGCCCCATGTGAATCCTGACCCTCTGGGCCTGCCTGATGCGGTGATGATGCGCCCCTCGGTTGTGGCCGTGCTGGATGGGGTGAAGGGCGAAGTTACAATCGTGTCCCCAGCGTGGGTGTCCGAGGGCCAGACCGCGCGCGCCGCCTATGCCCAAGCCGCCGAGCGGGTGATGGACGCGGTGCGCGATCTGGAACGCGCCATGCCGCAGACCTCCCGCGATTTGGGAGAGGCCGAAGACGCGCCGGAGTCGGTGAGCAATTTCACCCACGACGGATACAAGGCCGCCGTCGAAAAGGCGCGCGATTACATCAAGGCGGGCGATATCTTTCAGGTGGTGCCAAGCCAGCGTTGGGCCCAAGGGTTCACACAGCCGCCCTTTGCGCTCTACCGCAGCCTGCGGCGGACCAACCCCTCGCCCTTCATGTTCTATTTCAACTTCGGCGGCTTCCATGTGGTCGGCGCAAGCCCCGAAATCCTCGTGCGGGTCTTTGGCAACGAAGTTACCATTCGCCCCATCGCTGGCACCCGCAAACGCGGCGCCACGCCGGAGGAAGACCGCGCGCTAGAGGCCGATCTGCTGAGCGATCCCAAAGAGCTGGCCG
The DNA here is from genome assembly GCF_027214245.1 of Sulfitobacter dubius. Lineage (GTDB taxonomy): Bacteria > Pseudomonadota > Alphaproteobacteria > Rhodobacterales > Rhodobacteraceae > Sulfitobacter > Sulfitobacter dubius_A. The sequence goes on from NZ_JAPWHM010000004.1 coordinate 109,112, forward strand.
AACACCTGATGCTGCTCGATCTGGGCCGCAACGATGTGGGCCGGGTCGCCAAGATCGGCACCGTGCGCCCGACGGAAGAGTTCATCGTCGAACGCTACAGCCATGTCATGCACATCGTCTCCAACGTGGTCGGAGAGTTGAAGGAGGGCAAAGATGCGCTCGACGCTTTCTTTGCCGGAATGCCCGCAGGCACCGTCTCGGGCGCGCCCAAGGTCCGCGCGATGGAGATCATTGACGAGTTGGAACCCGAAAAGCGCGGCGTCTACGGCGGCGGCGTGGGCTACTTCAGCGCGGGCGGCGATATGGATATGTGCATCGCCCTGCGCACGGCTGTGGTGAAGGACGAAACGCTCTACATCCAAGCTGGCGGCGGCGTTGTCTATGACAGCGACCCAGAAGCCGAGTTCATGGAAACCGTGCATAAATCCGGTGCGATCCGCCGCGCCGCTGCCGATGCGTCGCGCTTTGGCGGTAAAGGGAACAACTAACCATGCCGAACCGTGCCCCCTTTCAGATTGCGGGGCATTCCGTTGCCCCCGGCAGCAGCCTTGCGGTCGACCTGCCTGTCTCGATCCTGCCGGATCACACGCCGGTGCATCTGTCGCTTGAGATCTATCACGGCAAGCGTCCGGGCCCGACAATGTTCGTCTCTGCCGCCGTGCATGGGGATGAGGTCATCGGCGTAGAGATCACCCGCCGTCTGCTGCGCGCGCCGCAACTCTCTGCCCTGCGTGGCACGCTGATCGTGGTGCCGGTGGTGAACTCGTTTGGCTTTCTGAACCGCTCACGCTACCTGCCCGATCGCCGCGACCTGAACCGCTGTTTCCCCGGCTCGCCCTCGGGCAGCCTTGGCGCGCGGCTGGCGCATATATTCCTGCAGGAGGTGGTGCTACGCTGCGACTTTGGTGTTGATCTACATTCGGCAGCGATTCACCGCACGAACCTACCGCAGGTGCGCGTCTCGCCCGCTGACAAGGTGACCCAAAAGATGGCGATGGATTTCGGCGCGCCGGTGGTGCTGACCTCACCCCTACGGGACGGTTCTTTGCGCGCGGTTGCGGCAAAACAGGGCACGCCGATCCTGCTTTATGAGGCGGGCGAAGGGCTGCGCTTTGACGAAATGGCTGTGCGTGCGGGGCTTGCGGGGATCCTGCGGGTCATGCGCGGCCAAGACATGTTGCCTGCAAAGGGCATCGCCCGCGCCCGCAGCGCGCCCTATATCTGCACCGCGTCCCATTGGCTCCGCGCCCCTGCGGGAGGGCTCCTGCGCACCTTCCGCGCCGAAGGTGAGACGGTGGCCGAGGACGATCTTCTTGCTATCGTGTCTGATCCCTTTGGCAAGGAAGAGGCCGAGTTGCTGGCCGATGCGCCGGGGATCCTCATCGGGCGGGCGATTTTGCCCATCGTCAACGAAGGCGACGCGGTCTTTCACCTTGCCAAACTCAGCCCCCGCGCGGCGGAGGCAACGGTGGATGATCTGGCCAGCCAGTTGGAAGAAGACCCGCTGTTTGACGAAGATGAGATCATCTAAGCCTGCGCGAGATCACTCCTCACGCAGCAATACTGTAGAGATCGGAACCAAGGCCACATCACTGGCCCGGTCCTGCAACCCCCAGAGCAACAGCGCCGAGACGGTATCGGGCCTCAGGCGGCCCAGCATGATCACCGCCCCCTCCTGCCCGGCCCTGAACGCCGCTTGATCAAGGAAGCGGCGGATCACCCGCGCGGTCTGATCCTTGCTGTCAAAGTCACGAAACACCGGATCCGCAGGCACACCCGCTTTCCGCGCCAGTTTGGGCATGGTGTTGAGCCCTTTGTCTTGCGTAACCAGACCGTGACCTGACTGCGCGAGGATATCTGTTACCTGATCGGTCAGCGCACGGCTGCCTTGAAAACCGCTTTCGGTCCCTTCTAGTACACCCACTACGGGGCCGATCCGGTCGAGCGTGGCGGCAAAGGTCGTCTCGGCGTCACTGGGTTGTGCGCCTTCCGGCAGATCGACCATTGCCAAGACTTCAAACCCGGCTTCGCGGTAAATCTTTACCCGCTCTGCCGCATTTGGCAGAGTGCTGTCGACGGCAAAGCTCAGCGGATAGGGAAAGCTGCGCAGCGCGGCCAAACCAGCACTGCCTGCGGTGACCGAGGTGCCATCGTCGATCAGCACCACGCTCATCAGCGGCTTGCCCTCGGGCAGCTCACCAGCGAGGCTATTGACCACCACGGGGCGCGGGTCTTTAACTACGATCTCGTCAGCCTCGCCGGGCTCTGCCACGGCTGTCGCGCCGGGGCGGTTGATCACAACGCCCGTGTTGCGATCAGTCAGCGTAGCTGCCGGTGTGCCGATGGCCGGGCGGCTATCGCCCTCGGCTTCGGCGGGTTCTGGCGTGACCTTTACGGCCTCCAGATCTTCTGGCACAGGGGTGTTTGCTGCGGCGGTTTCAGTGTCCGCCATGGGTTCGGGCGTGTCTGCTTCGGCCTCAGCAGCAGGTGTGGTATCGACCACATCCGTCGGCGGAGCGGGCTCCACAGCTTCCTCTTCAACCGACACCTCTTCCGCCGGCAAGGTGATTGGATCGGCCTCCTCCACCTCCGGCGCTTCCATGCCCTGTGGGGCGTCAAAGGCGCCTTCGATATCGGCTACATCCGGCGCAGGCGGCTGCGCAGGTTCGGTGCTGATCGAAAGCTCATCCACAGGCTGCGGCACGCCGGGCGCCATGGCTTGTGGGTTCGGCAGCACTGGCTCTTCCGCGCCGGGAGACCTCGGGGTCTGGCCCTCTGGCGCTGCGGGGGTGCTAAGCCCTTCGGCATCGCCCGTTTCCGGCAAGCTGGCTGATGTCTGGGTGTCAGGGTCGAGCGCGGCAAGGCTGTCTTGCTGCGGGACATCCGCACGCGGCGCGGGGGCGTTCAACACCGGCGCGGAATCGCGGCTGCGCCCCTGATCGCCTGCATCGGTCACATTCACCCGCGCCGGCGCGGGACCAGAGCCCGGCGCATCGCCCACCTGCGGCGGCAGCGGCAAGGGCATCATCAGCGACACCGCACCGGCGACGCCGATGCTGGCCACACCGCCCCAAATCAGCCCGCTTAGAATTCCGCGTGCCATCTGCGCTACTCCTGCTGTCTGCGCCACGGCCAGAAAGCCCGGCGATCCCTCAATTGGCTTGCCCCAAACTCTTGACGATAGGGTTCAAGCCTGAACATGTATGCCAAAACCTATACCGCGCCCCGGCGTGGTTTCTCCAGTCCTAATACAAAGAAATGCCTGCCTGTGCTGCTGCTCATCGATAACTACGACAGCTTTACCTATAATCTGGTTCATTACCTGGGCAGCCTCGGCGCGGATGTGCAGGTGCACCGCAATGATGCGCTTAGCGTGGATGAAGCGATGTCCATGAACCCCGCCGGTATCTTGCTGTCTCCCGGCCCCTGTGACCCTGACCAAGCGGGAATTTGCCTAGGGTTGACCCATGCCGCTGCCGAAGCGCGGGTGCCGCTCTTGGGTGTCTGCCTTGGTCATCAAACGCTGGGCCAAGCCTTTGGCGGCAAGGTCGTGCGTGCGGATGACATCGTGCACGGAAAGCTGGGCCAGATGCAACATGAGGGGCGCGGTGTCTTTGCCGGGCTGCCCTCGCCCTTTGGGGCCACGCGCTATCACTCGCTGGTGGTGGAACGCGCAAGCCTGCCGGAGTGTCTTGAGATCACCGCCTCGCTCGAAGACGGCACGATCATGGGGCTGCAACACCGCGACCTGCCGTTGCACGGCGTGCAATTCCATCCAGAATCGATCCGGTCCGAGCATGGCCACGCCCTGCTGCAAAACTTCCTGAATGAGATGAAGGTCCCGGCATGAGTAGCGCGCTGAAACCCTTGCTCGACGCCGCTGCCAACGGGCCGCTCACCTCGGATCAGGCTGTAGAGGCCTTTGAAATCCTCTTCGAAGGCGAAGCCACGCCAAGCCAGATCGGCGGTTTTCTCATGGCCCTGCGCACCCGGGGCGAAACGGTCACCGAATATGCCGCCGCGGCACAGGTCATGCGCAGCAAATGCAACGCCGTGCGCGCGCCCGAAGGGGCGATCGACATCGTTGGCACCGGAGGCGACGGCAAGGGCACACTCAACATCTCCACCGCTGCCGCCTTTGTCGCGGCAGGCGCCGGGGCGATCGTAGCGAAACACGGCAACCGCAACCTCAGCTCGAAATCCGGCGCTTCCGACGCGCTTTCGCAGCTTGGCATCAATGTCATGGTCGGCCCTGCGGTGGTCGAACGTGAATTGGCTGAGGCGGGCATCGGTTTCATGATGGCCCCAATGCATCACCCCGCCGTCGCCCATGTCATGCCCACAAGGTCCGAGCTTGGCACCCGCACGATCTTTAACATCCTCGGCCCGCTCACCAATCCCGCAGGGGTGAAGCGCCAGTTGACCGGCGCCTATACCCGTGACCTGATCGAACCAATGGCGCTGACGCTGAAACAACTCGGCTCTGAAAAAGCGTGGCTCGTGCACGGATCCGACGGCACGGATGAACTGACGATCACCGGCGTTAGCTGGGTCGCCGCACTGGAAGACGGCGTGGTTAACTTGCGCGAATTGCACCCCGAAGACGCGGGACTGCCCGTGCATCCGTTCGAGGCCATCGCCGGGGGTGAGCCTGCCGAGAACACCAAACATTTCAAAGCGTTGTTAGACGGCGCTCCATCGGGTTACCGCGACGCTGTGTTGCTCAACGCGGCCTCTGCCTTGGTCGTTGCGGATGTGGCCCCCGATTTGAAAACCGGCGTCGAAATGGCTCGTGAAAGCATCGACAGCGGTGCTGCGCGTGAGCGGATCGAAAAAGTGGCGCAGATCAGCCAGTCGAAATGACACCGCCAAGCCTCAGCGCGCTTGGCGAATGGGCCGAACTGCCCTTTTTCGCTGCGGACTGGCCGCGTATCGCCGAACAGCTAGCAGCCGAGCCGCGTGAGATTTTGCCGCCCGCTCCCAAGATATTCGCGGCACTTGAACACCTTCAACCTGCAGCGGTGGAGGTGGTGATCCTCGGCCAAGACCCCTATCCAACGCCCGGCCATGCGCACGGCTATGCCTTCTCAGCCGAGCCTCATGTGCGCCCGATACCACGATCTCTTGCCAATATTTTCAAAGAGTTACAGGACGATCTTGGTGCACCGCCTGAAGACCCCGATCTGCGGTTCTGGGCCGATCAAGGCGTCTTGTTGTTGAACAATGTGCTAACGGTTCCAGCGGGCTCTGCGAACGGACATGCGAAACTCGGCTGGCAAACGCTGACCGCTCAGGTGCTGGCCCGCATCTCGGATCGTCCTCGCGCCTATCTGCTCTGGGGCGCCCATGCGCAGAAGGCCGCGGCGGAGGTTGACCCGGCGCAAAACCTCAAGATTGAGACACCGCACCCCTCGCCGCTTTCCGCCCGGCGCGGCTTCTTTGGCTCGCGCCCCTTCAGCCGGGTGAATGACTGGTTGCAGGGCCAAGGCAAGCCCGGCATACATTGGACAAAGCCGTGAGGATGCCATGACCGCCACTATTCTGGAAAAAATCAAAGCCTATAAGCTGGAAGAAATCGCCGCTGCCAAGGCCGAAAAATCGCAGGCTGACATGGAGGCCGCCGCCCGTGCAGCACCGCCCGTGCGCCCCTTTGCGCAGCGCCTGCACGAAGCCTCCCGCGAAGGCTATGGCCTGATTGCCGAGATCAAGAAAGCCAGCCCGTCGAAAGGGTTGATCCGAGAAGATTTTGAGCCCGCCGACCTTGCCCGCGCCTATGCGGCAGGCGGCGCCACCTGCCTATCGGTTTTGACCGATACGCCCAGTTTTCAAGGTGCGAAGGAATTTTTGGTCGATGCCCGCGCAGCCTGCGATCTTCCGGTGCTGCGCAAGGATTTCCTTTACGACCCCTATCAGGTCGCCGAAGCGCGCAGCCTTGGCGCGGATTGCATTCTGATCATCATGGCCTCTGTTTCTGATGCGCAGGCCGCCGAGTTGGAGCAAGCCGCGCAGGACTGGGGCATGGATGCGCTGATCGAAGTGCATGACGCCGCCGAACTGGCCCGCGCCGAAAAGCTTACCAGCCGGATGATTGGGATTAATAACCGCAATCTTAATACCTTCGAGACCTCTCTTGATGTAACACGTCAACTTTCGGAAGCGGTGCCGCCCGATCGTATGCTGGTCTGTGAATCCGGCCTTTACACCCCTGCGGACCTCGCCGATATGGCGGTTTATGGCGCGCGCTGTTTCTTGATCGGCGAAAGCCTCATGCGGCAAGAAGATGTTGAACAGGCCACCCGCGATCTACTGGCCAGCCCCCTCGTCCCGGGGGGTATGTAATGGCGCTGACGCATTTCGACGCCGAGGGTGACGCGCATATGGTCGATGTCTCGGACAAGGCCGTCACCTCTCGCGTTGCCAGAGCCGAAAGCTACATCAAGATGGCACCCGAAACACTTGAAATCATTACCGAAGGACGTGCCAAGAAAGGTGACGTTCTCGGCGTCGCAAGGCTTGCGGGGATCATGGCGGCCAAGCGCACAGCGGATCTGATCCCGCTTTGTCACCCTTTGCCGATCACCAAAGTCAGCGTTGACCTAGCGCCCGACGCCACCCTACCGGGCATTCGGATCTCGGCCACCGTCAAGACAACCGGTCAAACGGGAGTTGAGATGGAAGCCCTCACCGCTGCCTCCGTCGCCGCGCTCACAGTCTATGACATGGCGAAAGCGGTAGATAAGGCGATGGAAATTGGCGGCACGCGGGTCACATTGAAAGACGGTGGCAAATCAGGCCGTTATGAGGCGACATGATCAGCGTTGAAGCGGCAATGGAGGCTGTTTTAGACCTCGTCACCCCGCTAGAAACCGAGGAAATCGCTCTGCGGGCCGCAAATGGCCGCGTCTTGTCACAACCCGTGATGGCGCAGCGCAGCCAACCGCCCTTCGCCGCGTCCTCTATGGACGGCTACGCACTGCGCTGGGCTGAGGTTGAGCCGGACGCGATGTTTAAGGTGGTTGGCGAGGCCGCGGCGGGCCATGGCTACGCAGGGACGCTCCGCGCCGGGCAAGCCATCCGCATATTCACTGGCGCACCCATCCCCGATGGGGCCGATTTCGTGGTGATCCAAGAGGATATCACCCGGCGCGGCAACCTTATCATCCTTGGCCACCGCATTGATGACAAAGACAATATCCGCCCTGCGGGGGGTGACTTCACCCAAGGCGAAGAGCTCACTGCTCCGCGCATTCTGCGCCCCGCCGACGTGGCGTTGCTCGCCGCGATGAACGTCGCGAGAGTGCCCGTCACCCGCAAACCCGTCATCGCGATCCTCGCCACAGGCGATGAATTGGTGCAACCCGGCGAGAGCCCCCGCCCTGACCAGATCATCGCCTCCAACAGCTACGGCCTTGCCGCGATGTTCGAGGATGCAGGCGCCGAGGTGCGTATGCTGCCCATCGCGCGCGACACTGCAGCCTCGCTCAAACAAGCCTTCGCCTTGGCCCGCGGCGCGGACCTTATTGTCACGATCGGCGGCGCTTCGGTAGGCGATCACGACCTGATTGCGCCGGTCGCGGCAGAACTCGGCATGCAACAGGCTTTTTACAAAGTCGCCATGCGCCCGGGCAAGCCCCTGATGGCAGGCAAAATCGGAGCTTCAGCAATGATCGGTCTGCCGGGAAACCCAGTCTCAGCAATGGTTTGCGGGGCGGTCTTCGTGTTGCCGATGCTGCGGCGGATGTTGGGGTTGCAAGACGTACAAGCCACTCTGCGCGATGCGCCACTCGGGCGCGGCATTGGTCCGAATGGACCGCGAGCGCACTATATGCGAGCTCAGCTTCGCGATGGGGAGCTTTATCCGGATGATCGTCAGGATTCATCGCTTCTGTCCGTCTTGGCGCAGGCGGATGCTTTGATGGTTCGTCCGCCCGCGGATCCAGCAAGGAATGCCGGGGATATGCAGCAGTACATTTTGATTTAACGCCCGCAGCGGTTGACACAAAACAAGAACATCCCTAGAACAAAAGCGATAAAAGCTTCAGGGGCCCTGCGATGCTGACCAAAAAACAACTCGATTTGCTTTCTTTCATTCACCAGCGCGTGCAGCGCGACGGCGTCCCGCCGAGTTTTGATGAGATGAAGTTGGCGCTCGATCTGCGGTCAAAATCTGGCATTCACCGTTTGATCACGGCACTAGAAGAACGCGGATTTATCCGGCGCCTTGCCCATCGTGCCCGCGCGATCGAAGTGGTCAAACTTCCTGAAAGCCTTGGCGGTGCGCCCGGGTTTGCCCCGCGCGTGATTGACGGGGATCGCCCCGACACCCCGCCGCCGCCCGCAGCACAATCGGTGACGGCGCAACATGCCTTTGATGTGCCGGTCATGGGCCGGATCGCTGCCGGTGTTCCGATTGAGGCGATCTCACAAGTCTCGCACAGCGTTACGGTTCCGGGTGGAATGATCGCCGGTCAAGGCGAGCACTACGCGCTTGAAGTGCGGGGCGACTCGATGATTGAGGCGGGCATCAACGATGGCGACATCGTGGTTATCCGCGAGACAGCTGTGGCCGACAACGGTGATATCGTGGTCGCGTTGGTCGAGGATCAAGAGGCGACGTTGAAACGTTTCCGTAGGCAGGGGTCTTCGGTCGCGTTGGAAGCGGCGAACGCGGCCTATGAAACCCGCGTACTGCCTTCGGATAAGGTTAAGGTTCAGGGCCGACTGGTGGGGTTGATCCGCACCTACTGACGCTTTGGCCCGCTGTTCCACAAACGCAGGCCGGCACGGTCCCTCGCGGTGGTGATCTGCCAACCCTGGGACGATTTGGTTAGCGCCAGTGCGCCGGTTTCACGTAGGCGAACGGGATCATAGATCGGGCAGCCCCAAGCCTGGGCGGTCTTTATCTCGACAGATGCCACCACGATCTCTTCGGGCTGACAGCCGGTAAATGCAGCGACGGCGCGTTTTCCTGAAAGGTGGATAATTCCAGCCTCTTGCGCGGCCCACCTTTGGGCGGCCATGGCCTGATCGACGCCGTCGCCGTCATTTTCCAACCAATTGCGGGCAACAAATCCGGCACCCCTCTCTTTGCTGAGCGCCCTGCCCGCCGGGGTCATTACACCCACCAACGTCCCAGTATCGGCGACAAGCACATCGGGGCGCGTGGCCCCCTCCCAAAGGGCGAAGGACAACAGCATCGCGGGCGCGCCCAACCAGCGCAGGCGGCCTTGCCACAGGATGAGCCATAGAAATCCAAGCGACAGAAGCGGCAGCACCCATCCCCCCGGCCCCGGCACGAAACTGCGCGCGCCGGGCAGATTTGCCACCAGATCCGCGACCGATAGTATCCACCTGAGGCCGAGCCCCATCGCCCAAAGCGGGAGCCCCTCGCCCCCGATGGGCGCGAGGATGGCGGCCAGCACGGCGGCGGGGATGACCAAGACGCCCATCAAGGGGACCGAAAGCAGGTTTGCCACCAGCCCGTAATGTGCGACCGTGTTAAAATGCGCGGCGGAGATTGGCGCGGTGGCGAAACCCGCAACGGCCGAAGAGATCACGACAGCAGCGACCGGGCGCAGGCGCTTGGGGATGACTTCACCCTCGAAGTCGCGCATCCAGCTAAAGACAGCGACAAGCGCGGTGGTCGCGGCGAAGGACATCTGGAACCCCGGCCCCATCAGCGCCTCGGGGCGCAGGGTCAGCACGATGATCCCCGCCACGGCAACGGCACGCAACGAAATCGCCCGCCGCCCGATCATCAGCGCGCATAATGCGACGGCACACATAATATAGGCCCGCTCGGTCGCGACATTTCCGCCTGAGAGCGCGAGATAGCCGGTGGCGGCGATAAGCGCAGCCGCCGCCGCGATGCTGCGGCTGGGCCACCCAGTGGCCGAAACCGGATGCAGAGCAAGGATCAACCGCGCCGCGCCAAAGACGACCGCGCTGAGCAGCCCCATGTGCAGCCCCGAGATCGCCAATAGATGCGCCAGATTGCTGCTGCGCAGGTTTTGCAGCGCGGCTTGCGAAATGGCGCTGCGGTCGCCGGTGGTGATGGCGGCGGCAAAACCGCCAATGTCTCCGGGCAGATGCGCGCGTACCCGTGCAGATGCGGCCATGCGCAGCCGAAACAGGGCCAGATCGGGGTCCCTTTCGGCGGGTTCCGCGATCCCCAACAGCGGCACCCGGGCATAGCCCACCGCCCCCAGCCCCACGAACCAAGCGTGGCGCTGAAAATCAAAGCCGCCGGGTTCAACCGGGCCCGCGGGCGGCGACAGATGGGCCGTGGTCATCACGAGCATGCCCGGCTTGGGCGCAACCGCGCCGTGGAGTTTTGAGTGGAGCGAGATCCGGACTCGGCTCGGCGTCCGTGCGGGCGGCACCCGCTCCAACCGAACCTGATCAAGCGTGATACGCGGCGCATCCGATTGGCTGCGGTCAAGCGCCACAACGCGCCCTTCGACAGCGCCGTAGTAGCGCCAGCCAAGCACGGGGGCGCTTATCGAATGCGCCCGAAACGCCGCAAGGAGCAACCCCAGCAGAACCAAGGCCAAACCGACCGCGAAGGGTGCAGTGACCTCAGGCAAGGCCCGCGCCACAAGCGCCAACGCGGCGGCGGCGAGTGCGGTGGCCCATAGCAAAGCTACCGAAGGCTCCGCCGCCAGCGAAAAATACCAACCGATCCCCAAAGCGAGGCACACCGGCACCCAGCCGAACAGATGCCCCCGCTGGCGCAGCATTATGGCGCTGAACTGGTTCCAAAGGCCCATGCTTGCCCCCGCGGATCGCACTGGGTAGACAGACGTCAAATCCTAGGACCGGTAGGGTTACCAAACGGTAAACGCCGCTCCGAGCACCATATCTCTGACCGAAAGGCCCACCGCCATGAACGCCCCTGTTGTGACCCGTTTCGCCCCGTCTCCTACCGGGTTCTTGCACATCGGCGGGGCGCGTACCGCCCTGTTCAATTGGCTCTATGCCCGTGGCCGTGGGGGTAAATTCCTGCTGCGCATTGAAGACACCGACCGCGCGCGGTCCACACCAGAAGCAACGAAAGCGATTCTCGCCGGCATGTCCTGGCTGGGTCTGGATCACGACGGCGAAATCGTCAGCCAGTTCGAAAACGCCCCCCGCCACGCCGAAGTGGCGAACGAGCTGCTCGCAGCGGGCAAAGCCTATAAATGTTTCGCTTCCCAAGACGAAATCACCGCATTCCGTGAGGCCGCACGCGCCGAGGGGCGCAGCACGCTCTATCGCTCCCCTTGGCGCGATGCCGATCCGGCGAGCCATCCTGACGCGCCCTACGTGATCCGCATCAAGGCGCCGCTGGAAGGCACCACCGTGATCCGCGATCAGGTGCAGGGCGATGTCACCATCCGCAACGATCAGCTCGACGATATGATCCTGCTGCGCTCGGACGGAACGCCGGTCTATATGCTGGCCGTGGTGGTGGACGATCACGATATGGGCGTGACCCATGTGGTGCGCGGCGACGATCACCTCAACAATGCCGCCCGCCAGATGATGATCTATGAGGCGATGGGTTGGGACGTGCCGGTCTGGGCGCATATCCCGCTGATTCACGGCGCGGATGGCAAGAAGCTGTCGAAACGTCACGGCGCCTTGGGTGCGCAGGAATATCAGGTGATGGGCTATCCTGCGGCGGGCATGCGCAACTACCTCGCCCGTCTGGGCTGGAGCCATGGGGATGACGAATTCTTTACCGATGCACAGGCGCAGGAATGGTTTGACCTTGACGGCATCCGCAAAAGCCCCGCGCAATTCGACCTGAAAAAGCTCGAAAATCTTTGCGGCCAGCATATCGCGCAGGCGGATGATGCCGCGCTGCGGCGCGAAATCGAAGCCTATCTGGAGGCCGCAGGTCAGCCTGCCCTTACGGCACCCCAAGCCGAGGGTTTGGAGAAGGCGATGTATTGCCTCAAAGATCGCGCGAAGACATTCCCGGAACTGCTTGATAAAGCGACCTTTGTCTTAGCGGAGCGCCCGATCACCCCGGATGAGAAAGCGGCAAAGAACCTCGATACGGTATCCCGTGGCATACTGTCGGAATTGACGCCGCAATTGCAAAATGCTAGCTGGAACAAAGAAACGCTGGAGGAGGTACTGAACGGCTTTGCTGCCGCGCATGACACCAAATTTGGCAAGCTGGCGGGGCCGCTTCGGGCGGCCTTGGCTGGCAGGGCAGTCACCCCATCGGTTTTTGACATGATGTTGGTGCTGGGGCGCGATGAGACCCTTGCCCGACTGACGGACGCCGCGGCCTAAGTTTTGGTTCACCACTTCTTTGGGCGGCAGGTATAACTGAACGGGACAGCCCCATTTGGGGCTAGGCCCAGACGGCGGAGAGCATCTCCGCAGCCTACATTCGGGAAGGGATTTCATGACCAATAACAATAAAACCGCAACGCTGACGATCGACGATCAGAGCTTTGAGCTGCCGATTCACAGCCCCACCGACGGCCCCGATGTTGTCGACATCCGCAAGCTTTACGCTCAGGCGGGTGTCTTTACCTACGACCCGGGGTTCACTTCGACCGCGGCCTGCGACAGCACGATTACTTTCATCGACGGTGACAAAGGCGTGCTGCTACATCGTGGCTATCCGATCGAGCAACTGGCGAGCAAATCGCACTACCTCGAAGTATGCTACCTGCTGCTATACGGTGAGCTGCCCGGCCCCAAAGCCTTGGAAGAGTTCGAATGCTTGGTGACCAACCACACCATGCTGCACGAACAGATGATGAATTTCTTCCGTGGTTTCCGCCGCGATGCGCACCCAATGGCGATCATGGTCGGTGTGGTCGGCGCAATGTCGGCTTTCTATCACGACAGCACCGACATCAACGACGAGCACCAGCGCGAAGTCGCGACGATCCGTCTGATTGCCAAGATGCCGACCATCGCGGCGATGGCCTATAAATACACCATCGGTCAGCCCTTCATTTATCCGCGCAACGATCTGGACTATGCGTCGAACTTCCTGCGCATGTGCTTTGCCGTTCCGGCCGAAGACCATGAGGTAAACCCGATCCTGAGCCGCGCGATGGACCGGATCTTTACCCTCCACGCGGACCACGAGCAGAACGCCTCAACCTCCACAGTGCGTCTGGCGTCTTCTTCCGGCGCGAACCCCTTTGCTTGTATCGCCGCTGGCATTGCCTGCCTTTGGGGCCCGGCGCATGGCGGTGCGAACCAAGCCTGCTTGGAAATGCTCAAGGAAATCGGCACGCCCGATCGCATTCCTGAGTTCATCGCCCGCGCCAAGGACAAGAACGATCCCTTCCGCCTGATGGGCTTTGGCCACCGCGTTTACAAAAACCACGACCCGCGCGCGACCGTGATGAAGGAAAGCGCCGACGAGGTTCTGGAGCTGATGGGTGTTGAAAACAACCCTATCCTTCAGGTCGCCAAGGAACTCGAAAAAGCGGCATTGGAAGATCCGTATTTCGCGGAGAAGAAGCTTTTCCCGAACGTGGATTTCTATTCCGGCATCATCCTCGAAGCGATGGGCTTCCCCACATCGATGTTCACCCCGATCTTCGCGCTGGCGCGGACCGTGGGCTGGATCTCGCAGTGGAAAGAGCAGATCAGCGATCCGCAGCTTAAAATCGGTCGTCCGCGCCAGCTTTACCTTGGTGAGGACAAGCGCGACTACGTCGACATCGAGAACCGCTGAACCAACCGACAGTGACATCGCAAACGCCCCGGAATTCCGGGGCGTTTCGCATTTTACCCCAGCCATGCAAACGCCACCGGCGTCAGACGTTGTTGACCCTAGGGCAACAATTGAAATGCGAAGCGGGGTGCGAACACCCCGGTTCCGAATCGCGAAAATCAACGCCACTTCTCGCGGCGTATGCAATGGTTCCGAAAAACAGTGAATGTTTCCAAGCGTTTTGCCAGTTGCGAAACACCGAGGCGCAAATTACGGCCAAATTACGGCACTGTTTCGCTTCGCCTGACAATGACCCCGGCCCGCTTGACGGGAATCCCCCCGGGGCGATACCCTCCCATCAAGAGGCTTTTTCGGGGTGGGAAAGGCATCATCGCGGCACTGCATTGAGGGATTTCTCCTCTCGCGGTCCGGCTGGAGGCCGCCCCAAAGGTAGATGACATTAGGCAGCTTTGCAGCCCGCCCGCGACGAAGGAAAGCACGATGACCGCATCAGAACGGACCAAAGGGCTTCGCTGGGACTGCGCCACCGGTCTGACGCCCGCCAAGGCCAGTGAAATCCCCGGCCCTCAGGGTGCACTGGTGCCCGACACGCTGCATGATTGCGATCAGATTGCGGTGGTCTATGACAAGGGCCAGACCCCGCCGCGGATCACCATCGCGCAGGTGTCGAATTCTGTGCATACGGTTTTGGCGGATGGGGTCGCGGTGGCGGTGGTGGCGCGGGCCAATGGCCCGGCACCTTCGGCAAGCGATGTGCTTTTGGTCGAGCGGAGCTGCTAGCCTTACCGCCCCTGAAACTTGGGGCTGCGCTTTTGGGTAAAGGCCGTGACCCCTTCGGCGAAATCCTGTGACTTTCCGCAGCGGCCCTGCGCTTCGGCTTCCAGCGACAGTTGATCCTCTAACCCATTGTCCCAAGACCCGCGGATCGCTTTCTTGGCCTCTGCATAGGCCGCTGTGGGACCAGCGGCCAATTGCGCGGCCTTGGCGCGCCAATGGGCGTCGAATTCGGCATCCGCTACGGCTTGCCAGATCATGCCCCAGTCATCGGCCTGCCGCGCGGTGATCTTATCGGCGAAAAGGGCCGCGCCCATCGCCTTGGCCATGCCCATCTGGCGCGGCAGCGCATAGGTGCCGCCCGCGTCAGGGATCAAGCCAATGCGGGTGAAAGCCTGCATGAAATAAGCGCTCTCACTGGCAAAGACGACATCGGCGGCCAGTGCGATATTCGCACCCGCTCCCGCTGCCGGGCCGTTCACGGCGGCGATGGTCGGCACGGGGCAGTTGATGATGGCGCGCAGCAGCGGGGCATATTCTTCGCGCAGCGTTTTCTCCAGATCAGCGACGCCGCCTGCCCGGTCGGCCAAGTCCTGCCCCGAGCAAAAGGCCCGGCCCGCCCCTGTCAGGACCACGACCCGCGCCGCGCGCCCGCCTTCGGTCACCGCATGGGTTAGCTCCGCCCGCATTTGGGTGGTCAGCGCATTCATCTTGTCGGCGCGGTTCAGCGTGATCAATGCGACATCATCGGTCAGCGCATAGGTGATCGTTTCATAGTCCATCTTGCTATCCTTGATTGCTTGGCCGCAGCATATCAAAGCAAGTTGTCACTGCCAGTACAACGGCGCGTCAGCGGTCGAGAATATCGCGCAGGCGGGCTTCTTCCTCTGGTGAAAGTGGGGCCTCGGTCGGGGTTTTGCTGCGCGCACGGCCACGCAGATAGACCACACCGAGCCCTCCGGCCAGCAAAAGCATCAGCGGCCCCGCCCCCCACAGCAGCCAATTGCCCCCCGTGGCCTGCGGGTTAAGAAGGACATATTCACCGTAGCGGTCGACGATGAAATCCACCGCTTCCTCATCGCTGTCGCCTGCCACCAACCGTTCGCGCAGCAGTATTCGCAGATCGCGCGCAAGGCTTGCGTTGCTCTCATCGATGCTTTCGTTACGGCAAACGAGGCAGCGCAGACCTTGGCTCAGTTCCCTCGCGCGGGCCTCCAATGCGGGATCGTCCAACACCTCGTCAGGCTGAACCGCCCAAAGCGGGCTGGCGAGCAAGGCCAAGATCAGGATCAGTCGCTTCATTCCGCAGGCACTCCCGCAGGTTGTTTGCGTGCGCCCGCCGCGACACGGAAGCGCCGGTCGCTCAGGCTCAGTACCCCGCCAAGCGCCATCAGCGCACAACCAATCCAAATCCAATTGGTCATCGGTTTGATATAGGTCCGCACGGCCCAACCGCCGCCGTCCTGCGCATCGCCGATCACCACATAGATGTCCCGCGCGAGATTATAGTCGATCGCCGCCTCGGTCGTCGGCATCTGCGCCACGGGGTAGAACCGCTTTTCAGGCCGCAGGGTCGAGATCACATCACCCTCCTGCGCCAGCGTGATCTCGGCCATAGTGCTGAGGTAGTTCGGCCCCCTGACTTCACTCACGTCGCGGAGGGTTAGCGTATAGCTGCCCACGTCAAAAGGCTCATCAATCCGGGCCACGCGGATGTCATCCACGGCCCAAGCCATCAGCCCCGCGATCCCGGCCATGGTGATGCCCAGCCCGCCATGCGCCGTGGCCTTGCCCCAATCAGCGCGCGGCAGACGCCGAAGACGGCGCAACTTACCCGGGCCGCGGCCCAAACGCTGCATCACATCCACCCCGGTACCCATCAGCAGCCATGCCCCAAGGAACATGCCCACAGGCCCCAACAGCCCGCGTCCGGACTGCATGGCAAAGGCCAAGCCCCCAAGCGCCAGCGCCAAGAGGAAGACATAGCGCAGCGGGTATAGTGCGCGCATGATCTTGGCCCGTTTCCACGGCATCGCGCTGCCGATCGGCAGGATCAGTCCAAGCGCTACCATGAAAGGAGTAAACGCAGCGTTAAAGAATGGCGGGCCGACACTGAGTTTGCGGTCAAGGAACATCTCGGCCACCAGCGGCCACATGGTGCCCACGAAAACGACGAAACAGGCCACAGCCAGCAGCAGATTGTTCACCACCAAGGCGGTCTCACGGCTCAAAAGGCCAAAGACGCCCTTGGCCTCAAGCGCCGATGCACGCAGCGAGTAGAGCACCAGCGCCCCGCCGGTGAAAGACCCCAAAATGGCCAGAATAAAGACCCCGCGCTCAGGGTCATTGGCAAAGGCATGGACCGAGGTCAGCAGACCAGAACGCACAATAAAGGTGCCGATCAGCGAGAAACCGAAAGCAAGGATCGCCAGCAGGATAGTCCAGCTTTTCAAGCTCTCGCGTTTTTCGACCACAATCGCCGAATGCAACAGCGCCGCCGCCAAGAGCCAGGGCATGAAGCTCGCGTTCTCGACCGGATCCCAGAACCAGAAACCGCCCCAGCCAAGCTCATAATAGGCCCACCAAGACCCAAGCGCGATGCCGATGGTCAGGAAGACCCAAGCCGCCAGTGTCCAAGGCCGCACCCAACGCCCCCAAGCCGCATCCACACGCCCCTCGATCAGGGCCGCCACCGCAAAGCTGAAGGCCATGCTCAGGCCGACGTATCCGAGATAAAGAAACGGTGGATGGAAGGCCAGACCGGGGTCTTGCAGCAGCGGGTTCAGGTCTTGGCCGTCAAAAGGCGGCGTGCCCATGCGCAGAAAGGGGTTCGAGGTGAAGAGGATGAATGCCAGAAAGGCCACCCCAATCGCCGCCTGTACCGAGAGCACCCGCGCGCGCAGGCGCGGCGGCAGATTACCGCCAAACCACGCGGCCATGGCCCCGAAAAGCGCCACGATCAACACCCAAAGCAGCATCGAGCCTTCGTGGTTGCCCCATGTCCCGCTGATCTTATACAGCATGGGCTTGGCGGAATGGCTGTTGGCCACCACCAGTTGCAGGCTGAAATCCGAGGTGATGAAGGCCCACATTAGCGCGCCAAAGGACAGGGCAATCAGGATGAACTGCGCCGCCGCCGCCGGTTCGGCCATCGCCATCCAAGCAGCCCGGCCCCGCCAAGCGCCCCACATCGGCACCACCATCTGTACAAGGGCCACGCCAAAGGCGAGCACAAGCGCGAAATGTCCAAGCTCTGTAATCATGGGGCAGACTATAGGGGGCCTAAGCCCCCTAAGCCATGGCAAATCAAACGTGGAAAACGGTCAATCGGTCGCAGTCAGGCACGGCTGCGGCGCCACGCGTCTAGGGCCGCGTTGTCCGACGGTGTGACCACAGCGAGCGCCAAGCGGCTATCGGCACCCGTGTCGGCCACATGGGGGCTATCTGCGCGCAGCGAGCGCAGGGTCTCGATATTCTCGACCACCTGGGGCACCCGCGCGATGGTGCCCACGATCGCGCGCTGAAACTCCTGCGATTTCATCTGCTGCCGCGCTCCGAAATAGAAGGACACGATCACGCCCAACAGCCACCAAAGCGGCTCTGGCACCAGCGCAATGCCCTGCATCCGTTCGGCAAACCACAAAGGGTTAACCATTGCCGTGACGAACAGCCCCAATGTGCCGAGCGCCAGCATCGGGCGGGGCAAACGGTTGATCCCATCCATGAAGCGGTCAAAGCCGCCCTGCCGAGCCTGGGCGAACTCGGCCCCATATTGCGCCATCGCTTGGCCCTGCACCGCATGGGCACGCTGCGCCCCGGCCTCGGCATTCTCGCGAAACACTTCGACCGTGTCGCGGATGACATTGCGCTCGCCGCCGAAAACCGTCGTGAAAATACGTTCGATCAGCCCCATTGTGCCACCCTCCGTGCGAAATCGGCGTCGCTCATGTGATATTGCGGTGCGATGAACTCCTCCGCGCGCCGGATCCAGCCGCCCTTGCCGCCTGCCCGGCTGCGCGCGTATTTGCGGCTGGCGGGGCGACGGTCGGCGAGACGAAAGTAGTAGTTGCACCGCGCGATGCCGTAGGCGTCGACCAGATGATCAGGGGCGGCCCGCCACGCGGCATGGGCTGCGCGGATGGTTTGCGGCCCGATGACCCCGTCAACCGCGATCTCCTGCCCCATCTCGCGCAGCAAGCTTTGCAGGATCTTCACCGCATTGCTGCCTGCGTTGACATACATGTCAAAGACGCTCGGCTGCAAAGGCGCGGGCAATTCCGCGATGCGCGGGGCGTTAAAGTAATGTCTGACAAAGATATCCACCGCCTGCGCGCGGCTAAGGCGGCGTACGTCGGGCACATTGATCGCCCCATCCCCCGTCAGGTCCAGCCCCAATCGGCGCATGGTATGGATCGTCACCCCGAATTTCGTCGCCCCGCCGGGGTCATCGGGATCATTCACAAAGCCGCCCTCCCGGGCGACGATGGCGCTGGCGATCTCTCGGACGGTCTGCATCGCGGGCTCTCCTGTCTTGGGTGCAGACAGGCTCGGCCGGATGGGTTAACGGGGCCTCAGCCCCGCGTGCGTTGCGCGCAGATCAGCCTTCGGGCTCGCGGTAGACGCCCTGCTCTTTCAGCGCGTCCGTCACTTCCTTGGGCATGTAAGTCTCGTCATGTTTGGCAAGGATTTCAGAGGCTTCGAAAGTCCCATCGATATAACGCCCGGTGCCGACCATGCCTTGGTTCTCTTCAAACAGATCAGGCAGCACCCCGGTAAAAACCACCGGCACGGAGGCACCACCATCGGTCACGGCAAAACGAATCTGTTCGCCCTGCCCGCGTTTCAGCGAGCCTTCTTCGACCAGCCCGCCAATGCGGAACACCTCTGCCGGGCCGGGCGGCTCGGCGATGACCTGGCTGGGCGCGCGAAAATAGTTAATCCCGTCGCGCAGCGCATAGCCGATCAAGGCGGTAGACAGCACCAAGGCCACCGCTGCCACCGCGATGATCTGGATCCGGCGCTGTTTCTTGAGGCTCTTCATGGGAACAGCGGGGCCATCATCAGCCCCTCGGTTTCCGGCAGACCGAGCATCAGATTCGCGTTCTGCAACGCCTGCCCGCTAGAGCCTTTGGTCAGGTTATCGAGCGCCGCGACCACCGTCGCCCGCCCGGTCTGACGGTCGGCCACCACGCCAATATGGCAGAAGTTCGAGCCGCGAATGTGCCGGGTGCTGGGCGCTTCGCCGAAGGGCAACACCTCGATAAAGGGCTCTTCTGCATAGGCTTTCTGCATCGTCTCATGGATGATCTGTGCATCCCCTCTGACATAGCAGGTGGCCAAGATACCACGGTTTGCGGGCACCAGATGCGGGGTGAATTGCACCTGCACGGGCCGCGCGGCAATGGCCGAGAATTCCTGATCGAACTCACCCAAATGGCGGTGCGTGCTGCCAAGCGCATAGGCGTGATAGCCCTCGCTCAATTCCGCATGCAGCAGGTTCTCTTTCAACGAGCGCCCTGCGCCCGAGACCGCGCATTTCAGGTCTAGGATGATGTCATCCAGATCAATCACCCCTGCCGCGATAAGTGGGCGCAGGGCAAACTGCCCCGTGGCCGCATTGCAGCCCGTTCCCGCCACCAGACGCGCGGCGGCGATTTCCGCGCGGTAGAATTCGGTGAGCCCATACACCGCCTCTTTCTGCACATCGACAGCCGCGTGTTTGTTGCCGTACCATTTGGCATAATCCTCGGGGTCGCGCAGGCGGAAATCGGCGGAAAGATCGACGATCTTTAGATCTTTGGGCAGTGCCGCGATGACCTGTTGGCTGGTCTTATGCGGCAGCGCGCAGAAACACAGATCAATCTGGGAAAAGTCGATTTCTTCGATCGTGACCAGCGCCGGAAGATCAAGATGGCGCAGATGCGGAAAGACCTCCGCCATGGTCTGCCCCGCCTTGGAGTTCGCCCCCAAAGCGGTGATCTTCATCGAAGAATGGCCAGCTATCAGCCGGATGAGTTCTGCCCCGGTATAGCCGGAGGCGCCAAGAATGGCGATGTTCTGGGTCATGGTCTGTCCCCTTGTTCGGAACGAAATGTAATTGGAATTCAGGCGGCGGTGAATGTGATCTGTCGTCGCAGGAACTGCGTCGCACGGTCGCTTACGCGGGCGGGATCACCGGTGGTCAGAAAGGCCGCCTCGCCACTACCCATCATATTAGGGTGCCGTACAAGATAGTCCGCAAGCGACTCCGCGACCAACTCGGCTTGGCTAAACACCTTTACCTTGGCCCCCAAGGCCGCCTGAAATGCCTCTTGCATCAGCGGGTAATGGGTACAGCCCAAGATTGCCGCATCTGGATCGGGCATCTTGCGCTTCAGCGCGTCGACATGGCTGCGCACCAACGCCTCGGCGAGGATCATGTCACCCTCTTCAATAGCATCGACCACCCCGCCGCAGGCCTGCGCCTCGACATCCACACCGATCGCGCGGAAGGAAAGTTCGCGTTGAAACGCGCGGCTCGCCACGGTTGCGGGGGTGGCAAAGAGCGCCACATGGTTCACGGCCACTTCGCGCGGCGGGGAATTGTCGCCCCACTGCCGCTCCGTCATCGCTTCAATCAGCGGCACAAAGACGCCCAGCACACGTTTGTCGCGGGGAATCCAACCCTCTTGCATGCGCCGCAACGCAGCAGCAGAGGCAGTATTACAGGCGAGGATCACCAGATCGCAGCCCGCATCAAACAGCCGCTGTACGGAGGCACAGGTCAGATCATAGATGTCATCCGCGTTGCGCACGCCGTAGGGCGCATGGGCACTGTCAGCGAGATAGACAAAATCCACCTCCGGAAGCCGTTCTTGCACCTTGTTCCAGACGGTCAGACCGCCCAGCCCCGAATCGAAAATACCAACTGCCATGGTCTGTCGTCACCTGTCGGCTCTATGCCGTTCCTCAAACTCGTAACCGAGACCCTGATACTGGCCCGGCTTTGGTGACAACTCATAGGTGGCTTTGCGCAGGAAATCCATCATCGCTTTTGCGTCCCCCGCAAGCGGGTCAAGTGCAGCGCGCGGGATCGGGTCGCCGATGGCCACGCGCACGGGGGTATCGACACGCGCGCGGAACTCCTTAATCAGCAAGCCCATGCGCAGATTGGCGTGCAGATGGCTGGCGATTTGGAACAGTCGGCTAGTGTGGCCGTCAAAGTAGATCGGCACGACCGTGGCGTTAGATTTGGCGATCATCCGTGCGGTGAAACTACGCCAACCCGGATCCATCGGCTGGGAAAAGGGTTTTGCCGCCGTGCTAACCGTGCCGCCAGGAAAGATGCCAATTGCCCCGCCCTGCGCTAGATAATCTAACGCGGTTCGGCGTGTGGCGAGGTTCAAAGCCAGCGCGGCGCGGTCTTCGGCAAAGCTGATCGGCAAAAGATGATACGCCAGATCCGGCGCTTGGCTGAACACCGCATTGGCCATGATCCGAAAGTCACCGCGCGTCTTGCTGAGGATATGGCCCAGCATCAGCCCGTCCAGAATGCCGTAGGGGTGATTGGCGATCAGAATGACAGGGCCGCGCTTTGGAATATCGGCCAAGGACCCGCGCATCACATCCAATGTCAAACCACAGCGCCGCACCATGGCATCAAAGAACCCCAGCCCCGCGGCCACATCGTCTTCGTAGCCCTTGGCCCGTTTCAACAAAGACACCCGCCCGGTAGTGTTTTCCATCAATCGAATGAGCGCCCTCCCGCCTCGAGTTCGGGCGGAATGGGCATAGCTTATGTCACGGGCGTAGGTCACATCTGGGCCTCAGGATCGCACTGATGCTTTCCCTAGCCCAGAAATGTAACAGCCGTATTACTCCGCTGCCTTGGCCGTGGAGGTGCCGCCCGCGCGGATCACCGCCAGCAGTTCCTCACGGCGCTTCTCGGCCTTGGCTTCATTGGCCTGTTTCACCGGACCGAAACCGCGAATTTGCAACGGCAGTTCGGCCAGCGCCACGATGGCGTCGCGGGTCTGATCGGTCAGTTTGGGCAGCACTTCGGCCATGTCTGCCTCATACTGTTTGATCAACGCGCGCTCCATCTTGCGCTCGGCGGTATAGCCGAAGGGATCGAAAGGCGTGCCGCGCAGCCCCTTGAACTTCGCCATGACCCGCAGCGGCCCTTCGAGCCATTGGCCGAATTCCCGCTTCTGGGGCCGACCGTTGGGCCCCATCTTGGACAAGAGCGGCGGCGCCATGTGGAAAGTCATGCTGAAATCGCCATCGAACTGCGCCCGCGCCTTGTCACGGCTGGTGATCAACAGGCGGGCGACCTCGTATTCGTCCTTGTAGCTCAAGAGCTTATGATAGCCCATCGCCGCCGCCGCCTTGACGTCACGGTCTTCAATACCGTCGAGCATCTTGGTATAGCGCTTGGCCAGCCCCTTGCCCTGATAGTCGGTCAGGTGATTTTCGCGGAAAGCAATTTTCTCAGTCAGCGATTTGGGTAATTCCACCACGTTATCAGGCTGGCTTACCGCTTTGGCGTCTTCGGGATAGAGCACGGCCCAGCGGCCAATCTCAAACGCGCGCTTGTTGCGCTCTACCGCCGCGCCGTTCATCTCGATCGCTTGCATCAGGCTTTCGAACGAGAGGGGCAAAAGGCCGCGCTGCCATGCGGCGCCGAAGATCATCATGTTGGAGAAGATCGAGTCGCCCAATGCCGCCTTGGCCAGATCAGAGGCATCAAACATCGCGACATCGTCCTTCAACCGCGCTTCAAGCGCGAGGCTCAGCCGGTCATAGGGCATCTGAAACTCGGTATCGCGGGTGAAATCACCGGTGATAATCTGGTGCGAGTTCACCACGGCCCCGGTGCGCCCGGCGCGGGTCAGCCCCAGTGTCTTGTGCCCCGCCGAGACGACCAGATCGCCGCCAATGAGCGCATGCGCCTCGCCGGTGGCCACGCGGATCGCGCTGATGTCTTCGGGGCGCTCGGCCAGACGGCAGTGGATATGCACAGCGCCGCCTTTTTGGGCAAGGCCGGCCATCTCCATCATGCCAGCCCCCTTGCCATCAAGCTGTGCCGCCTGCGCCAGCAGCGCGCCGATGGTGACGACCCCGGTGCCGCCCACGCCGGTGATGACGACGTTATGGGTGCCGTCGATCTTGGGCAGTTCGGGCTGTGGCAGGTCGGGGATGGTCAGTTCGGTGGTCGGGTCCTTGCGGATCTTTGCCCCTTCCAGCGTCACGAAGGAGGGGCAGAACCCGTCGAGGCAGGAAAAGTCCTTGTTGCACTGCGACTGGTCAATGGCGCGTTTGCGGCCCAGCTCGGTCTCGTTCGGCACCACGGCCACGCAGTTCGACTGCACACCGCAATCGCCGCAGCCTTCGCAAACGTCCTCGTTGATGAAAACGCGCTTGTCGGGGTCCGGGAACAGCCCGCGCTTGCGGCGGCGGCGCTTCTCGGCGGCGCAGGTCTGGATATAGACGATGGCGCTGACGCCCTTGTGCTTGCGGTAGGCCTTTTGCACATTCGGCATCTCGGCGCGCTCGTGGATTTCGACACCCTTGAAGCGCGACAGGTCCACGTCTTCCTTCTGGTCATAGACCACGGCGAGGTTCTTCACGCCCATCGCCTTCAACTCTTCGACGATGCGGTAGGCGTCAAGGTCGCCCTCGTTGTGCTGCCCCCCGGTCATTGCAACCGCATCGTTATAGAGGATCTTGTAGGTGATGTTTGTCCCCGCCGCTATGGCGGCCCGAATGGCCAGCACACCGGAGTGGTTGTAGGTGCCATCGCCAAGGTTCTGGAACACATGCTCTGTATTGGAGAACGGCGCCTCGCCGATCCAGTTCGCGCCCTCGCCGCCCATATGGGTGAAGCCCGTGGTCTCACGGTCCATCCACTGCACCATATAGTGACAGCCGATCCCCGCATAGGCGCGCGAGCCTTCAGGCACTTTGGTCGAGGAGTTATGCGGGCAGCCCGCGCAGTAATACGGCAGACGTGCTGCGATATCTTCGGCATTGTCCGACCGGCGTGCCTCGTTCAGTGCCTCAAGCCCCGCCCGGATGCCATCGGTCTCGCGACCCTCTTCCAACAGGATGCCGCCGATCTTTTCAGCGATCAGAATAGGGTCGAGCGCGCCACGAGTCGGGAACAACTCTTCGCCATGCTCCATGCCCGCGCCCCCCTTGTGCCAGCCATAGACGCGGCGGTGGGTATCATTGAACAGCGCTTCCTTGATCTGTACTTCGATCAGCTTGCGCTTTTCTTCGACCACCACCACCAGATCGAGCCCATCGGCCCATTCATGGAACCCCTGCATGTCGAGCGGGAAGGTCTGACCGATCTTATAAGTGGTGATCCCTAGGCGCTCGGCCTCGTTCTCGTCGATGTTCAGCAGGCTCAGCGCATGCACCAGATCGAGCCAGTTCTTGCCCGCAGCGGCAAAGCCAATCTTGGCCCCGCGCTTACCCCAGACGCGCTTGTCCATCTTGTTGGCATGAGAGAACGCCTCGGCGGCGAAGCGTTTGTAGTCGATCATCCGCGCTTCTTGCAGATGCGGCGTATCGCCCAGACGGATGCTCAGACCGCCATCAGGCATGTCGAACTCCGGCGTAATCAGCTTCATCCGGTTCGGATCGCCATTAACGACGCTCGTCGCCTCAACGGTGTCCTTCATCGTCTTCAGGCCGACCCAAAGGCCCGAGAACCGGCTGAGCGCCCAGCCGTAGATGCCGTAATCAAGGATTTCCTGCACACCGGCGGGCGAGACCACCGGCATATAGGCATCCACCATCGCCCATTCCGACTGGTGCAACACGGTCGAGGATTCGCCGGTATGGTCATCCCCCATCGCCATCAGCACTCCACCATGGGGCGAGGTGCCCGCCATATTCGCATGGCGCATCACATCGCCGGTGCGGTCCACACCCGGCCCCTTGCCGTACCACAGACCAAAGACACCGTCGTATTTCCCTTCGCCGCGCAACTCGGCTTGCTGGCTGCCCCAAAGCATCGTCGCCGCGAGGTCTTCGTTTAGACCCGGCTCAAACCGCACGTTATGCTCGGCCAGTTTCTTTTCAGCGCGCTGCATTTGCAGATCGACCCCGCCCAGCGGGCTGCCCCGGTAGCCGGTCACATAGCCTGCGGTGTTCAACCCTGCCGCGCGGTCGCGTGCGGATTGCATCATCATCAGCCGGACCAGCGCCTGCGTGCCGTTCAGCAGCACCGGGCTTTTCTCAAGGTCGAAACGATCGTTCAGTGAAATCTTTTGCGTTGTCATGGCGGGCCCTCCCTAGCACGTCAGTCTTGCATGATTGCGTCCTATATAGGTCACAGTTGCTGACCTGTATAGCAGTTATTCCGCAGCGGCAGCCCTGCAGGGGACGGTTTGTGCTGTTTTCTCCCGGCTATTAAGGTAGGAGAAAGGCTGGGCAAGGAAAGTACGGGCCATGGATTGGGACAAACTCAGAATTTTTCACGCCGTGGCCGATGCCGGGTCGCTGACCCATGCGGGTGACAAGCTTAACCTCTCGCAATCTGCCGTCAGTCGGCAGATTCGCGGGCTTGAGGAACAGCTTAATACCAACCTCTTCCACCGCCACGCGCGCGGGCTGATCCTGACCGAACAGGGCGAGCTATTGTTCGACGCGACCTCGGCCATGGCCAAGCGTCTTGACGCCGCCGCCGCGCGCATTCGCGACAGTGAGGAAGAAGTCTTTGGCGAATTGCGCGTGACCACCACCACTGGTTTCGGCACGCTCTGGCTCGCCCCGCGCTTGCCGAAACTTTATGAGCAATATCCTGACCTTAAGGTCGACCTAATGCTCGAAGAGCGCGTGCTCGACCTGCCGATGCGCGAGGCCGACGTGGCGATCCGCATGAAAGAACCAAGTCAGGCCGATCTGGTGCGCAAACGGCTGATGACCGTGCGGATGGGCCTCTACGCAAGCCCTGAATACCTGGAAAAACACGGCACGCCGGAGCGGATGGAAGATATGGCCGATCACCGGCTGATCTGTCAGAATACCGACAGCGATCAAGTCGGCGCCGGGCTGCAACTGGTCAAAGAACTGATGATGTATGACCTGCGCTCGCTCTTGACGGTGAACAACTACTTCGGCGTGTTGCAAGGCGTGGTGCATCACCTTGGCCTCGGCGTGTTGCCCAACTACCTGATCCAAGATTTCCCGCATATCGTGCAGGTGATGCCCGATATCGAATCCGCCGAAGTGCCGGTCTACCTCGCCTATCCCGAAGAGCTTCGCCAATCCAAGCGCGTCGCCGCCTTTAAGGATTTTGTGCAGGAAGAGATCATAACCTACCGTAAACAATGGCGCGAACGGGTCGAAGGCGACAACTGAACCGCAACCCCACCGCAAGCCATGCAATAAGCGCATATCGGCCATGATGACTTGCGATGTTAAATAGCCTTGATTTGAACAGCCCTGCCTCCTATTTCACCATTATGAAGATTGACAGCCTGAGGGCGCGTCGCTTCATACCTCCCTGTTGGACTTGGCCGAGCTTTTAGCTCGGCCTTTTTTTTGGCCCATCGCCTTCTTTCAGCCCACAGGCGGTCAAAGCCACTTCCCCCCCGGCATTTCCCCTTGTATGAGGGCGCAAACGCGCCAGCCGGGGAATTTACATGCAAGATCCAGCCATCACACCCGACCTTATCGCCAGCCACGGGTTCACCCCCGAGGAATACGCCGAGGTCGTCAACATCCTCGGGCGCGAGCCAAACTACACCGAGATGGGCATTTTCTCGGCCATGTGGAACGAGCATTGTTCCTATAAGTCGTCCAAGAAATGGCTCCGCACCCTGCCCACCGATGGCCCGCAAGTGATCTGCGGCCCCGGCGAGAACGCAGGCGTGGTCGATATCGGCGATGGTCAAGCGCTGGTCTTCAAGATGGAGAGCCACAACCACCCCTCCTACATCGAACCCTACCAAGGTGCGGCCACAGGCGTCGGCGGCATTCTGCGCGATGTCTTCACCATGGGCGCGCGCCCGATTGCTGCGATGAACGCGCTGAGCTTTGGCCGCCCCGACCACCCCAAGACACGCCAACTTGTGCACGGCGTCGTCGAAGGCGTCGGCGGCTATGGCAACTGCTTCGGCGTGCCGACCGTTGGCGGCGAAGTGCGGTTCGACACAGCCTATGATGGCAACTGCCTTGTCAACGCCTTCGCAGCGGGCCTCGCGGATGCCGACAAGATTTTCTACTCCGCCGCCTCCGGCGTCGGCATGCCGGTGGTCTACCTTGGCGCGAAAACAGGCCGCGACGGTGTCGGTGGGGCGACCATGGCCTCCGCCGAATTCGACGACACCATCGAAGAGAAACGCCCGACTGTCCAAGTCGGCGACCCTTTCACCGAAAAGCGCCTGATGGAAGCCACGCTCGAGCTGATGGCAACCGGCGCCGTGATCTCAATCCAAGACATGGGCGCTGCTGGCCTGACCTGCTCCGCCGTGGAAATGGGCGACAAAGGCGGCCTCGGCGTGCGCCTCGACCTTGAAAAAGTGCCGACGCGGGAACCGCATATGACGGCCTATGAAATGATGCTCAGCGAAAGCCAAGAGCGTATGCTTATGGTGCTGCGCCCCGAGCTTGAGGCCGAAGCCAAAGCGGTTTTCGACAAATGGGACCTCGACTTCGCCATCGTGGGCGAAACCCTCCCCGAAGACCGTTTCCTCATCTGTCTCGATGGCGAGGTCAAAGCCGACCTGCCGCTGTCGAAACTCGCCTCCACCGCGCCCGAATACGACCGCCCTTGGGTGGAAACGCCCGCCGCCGCCGCTTTGTCCGACGCGCCAACCATCGACCCCATCGAAGGCCTCCGCGCCCTCATAGGCTCCGTGAACCACGCCTCCAAAGCATGGGTCTATGAGCAATACGACACGATGGTCATGGGCGACACCGTCCGCCTGCCCGGCCTCGGCGCTGGCATCGTGCGGGTCCATGGCACCGACAAGGCGCTGGCCTTCACTTCCGACGTGACCCCGCGCTACGTCAAAGCCAACCCCACCGAGGGCGGCAAACAGGCCGTGGCCGAAGCCTATCGCAACCTCTGCGCTGTGGGCGCCAAACCCTTGGCAACAACAGACAACCTCAACTTCGGCAATCCCGAAAAGCCCGAGATCATGGGCCAGTTCGTCGGCGCGATCAAAGGCATCGGCGAAGCCGTAGGCGCGCTCGACATGCCAATCGTGTCGGGCAACGTATCGCTCTATAACGAGACTGACGGCAAGGGCATCTTGCCCACGCCCACCATTGGCGCGGTCGGCCTGATCGACAATATTGACCAGATCATCAGCAACCAACTGCGCGAGGGGCATGTGGCCCTCTTGATCGGCAGCGCGGGCAGCCACCTCGGCCAATCCGCTCTCCTCGCCGAAGCCTTCGGCCGGGCCGAGGGCGATGCGCCCCATGTCGACCTCGCGGCCGAACGCCGCCACGGTGAATTCATCCGCGCTCAGTCCGGCCAAATCTCCGCCTGCACCGACCTCGGCGATGGCGGCCTCGCCCTCGCCGCCTTCGAACTGGCCGAAACCGCAGGCATCGGCGTCGAGATCGAAAGCGACGACACCGCAACCCTCTTCGGTGAAGACCAAGCCCGCTACCTCGTCGCCTGCACCGCCGAGGCCGCTGAGGCCCTGATCGCCGCAGGCAAAGAGACCGGCGTGCCGGTGGCCCAAGTCGGCGCATTCGGTGGAGAGGAGATCAGCTTCGGCGCGGCCTCTGCCCTGCTGGCAGACCTGCGCGCCACTTACCGCAGCACCTTTGCCCAGACCTTCGCCTGAACCTCTGGTTTCGGAGCCGCCCTTGCTTGAGACCAAGCGGTCGCGCGCAGGGCGGCGGGGCAAGCTAAATCGCCGAGGGGCCCCCTCAGGGGATGCGGCTATTTCGCTTGAGCCGACGACAGGCGGGTGACAGGCCGGGATCACTCAAGGGTGGTTCCGAAACCTTCTGGTTTTGGAGAGACCCGCAGCCCCGCTTCCCTCGGCCTCGCGCCTAGCCATCCGCGTTCAACCCCGCCAACATGCGCGCCTTTTCGCCCAGATCATCGGGGCGCGAGATCGCCTCGGCCAAGGCCTCCAACGACGCAATGGAATGCCCCGCGCGAAAGCTGTCGACATGGGGCAGCATCGCGCGAATGCCCGCCACCTTGGGCGCAAACCCGTCCCACCTCAAAAGCGGATTTAGCCAGATCACCCGCCGCGCGGTCAATTGCAGCCGCTGCATCTGCCGCGCCAGATCCGCCGGATCGTCCCGGTCAAGCCCGTCGGTGATCAAGAGGACCACCGCGCCCTGCCCCATAACCCGCCGTGACCAATCGCGGTTGAACGCCGCTAATGCTGCACCGATCCGCGTGCCGCCCTCCCAATCCTGTGCCTGCGCGCCCGCCGCTGCCAGTGCGGCGTCCACGTCGCGGGTGGCGAGATGCCGGGTGATATTGGTCAGGCGCGTGCCAAAGGTGAAACCATGCACCTGCGCCCAGCCCGCGCCTTTGCGGTTGGCCACCGCGTGCAGGAAATGCAGGATCACCCGACTGTATTGGCTCATCGAGCCCGAAATATCACAGAGCACCACAAGGTTCGGATAGCGTTCCCGCGGCTTCATCCGGTAAAGCCGTTCCATCTCCCCCCCACGCCGAAGCGCCGCTTTCATCGTGCGGGCCACGTCGATCCGCCCCCGCGCCGCCGTCACATTTCGCCGGCTGAGCATTGGCGGAACCGGGAGAGTAAGCTTGGCCAACATCCGTTTCGCCTGAGCCATCTCGGCAAGACTCATCTGTTCGAAATCCAGCGTCCGGAGCCGCTCGCGCGCCGACATGGTCAGGCTCGCATCCACTTCAGTGAGGGTCTCTTCCGGTTCGGGCTGATCGTCACGCTCCGGCGCTTCGGCCCCGTCCAGCAAAGCCTCCGCCGCGCGTTTTTCGGCAGGGGTTGCGGGACGGTCTTCCTGCACACCGCGGATGGCGGGCAGCATCGCGGCCATCATATGTTCCAGATACCGCGGATCGCGCCAATAGAGCCGGAATATCTGCGCAAACACCCGCGCCTGTTCAGGGCGGTTCACGAAACAGGCGTGGAGCGTCCAATAGAAATCGCGGCGGCTGGTGAAACCGACGGCAGCGACCGCCTCCACCGCCTCTATCACGCGCCCCGGTCCAATCGAGAGCCCCGCCCGTCGCAGAGCGCGGGCGAAATGGGTGATATTCCCCGCCAGCTTCGGGTCGTCCGGCAGGTCGAGGGGGATCTGCTCAGCCATTCTGCTTAGGCGGGCACCAGCGACGCCCGGGCCTGTTCGAGAATGCGCGCGGCCTCAGAGCCTTGCAG
Organism: Sulfitobacter dubius; assembly: GCF_027214245.1. Lineage (GTDB taxonomy): Bacteria > Pseudomonadota > Alphaproteobacteria > Rhodobacterales > Rhodobacteraceae > Sulfitobacter > Sulfitobacter dubius_A. The sequence continues at coordinate 139,916 of NZ_JAPWHM010000004.1, forward strand.
CTTGGCGATGTCATCTTGGTATTTCAGCACCGCCCCCAACGTATCGGCGATGACCTCGGGGCTTAGGGTCGTCACGTCCAAGGCCAGCAAGCATTTCGCCCAATCGATGGTCTCTGCCACGCCGGGTTTCTTGAACAGATCCTCAGTCCGCAATTGCTGAACAAAAGCCACAACCTCGCGACTGAGCGCCTCTGCCGCCTCAGGCGCGCGGGCGGCAAGGATCGCCATCTCGCGTTCCACATCCGGGTAATCGACCCAATGGTAAAGGCACCGCCGCTTCAGCGCGTCATGCACCTCCCGCGTGCGGTTTGAGGTGAGGATCACAATCGGCGGCTCCGGCGCACGGATCGTGCCAAGCTCGGGGATGGTCACCTGAAAATCACTCAGCGCTTCCAACAGAAACGCCTCAAAAGGCGCGTCGGTGCGGTCCAACTCGTCGATCAGCAGCACCGGTGCGCCATTCTCATCCGGGCGCAGCGCCTGCAGAAGGGGGCGTTCGATTAGGTAGTCATCGCTGAAAAGCTCCTGTGTCAACGCACGCCGGTCCGCGCCGCCCCCGACTTCTGCCGTGCGGATCGCCACCATCTGAGCGGGAAAGTTCCACTCATAAACCGCGCTCGACGCATCAAGCCCTTCGTAGCATTGCAACCGGATCAACCGCCGGCCCAACCCGGCGGCCAAGGCCTTGGCAATCTCGGTCTTGCCGACACCCGCCTCGCCTTCCAGAAACAAGGGCCGCCCCAACGTGAGGCTGAGGAAAACCACAACCCCGAGCGCGCGGTCACAGACATAGCCCTCAGCGCTCAGCATCTCTTGGACCGCGTCGATCGTATCAATGTTTTTCATGGCCCCAGTGGTGCATTCCCGCCCCGCCCCGTCAAGGGGTCTGAGAGGGCGCGGGCAGATTGACGTAATTTCTCCGCGCTGGCATAGTCTTAAGCAATAATCGACGGTCACCGGGAACAACGGGGACACAGGGGCGGATATGGGACAGAGCATTTTCATCGCGATACGGCGCGTCGGGGTCTGACATGCGCATCACCGCTGTCACCTGCGTCAAGAACGAGGGCCCGTTTCTGCTGGAATGGATCGCCTTCAATCGGGTGATCGGGGTTACGGATTTCCTATTCTACTCCAATGATTGCACCGATGGGACTGACCGGTTGCTCGACGCCCTTGGCGCGCAGGGCATCCTTACCCATCTGCCCAACCCGGCCACCAACCGAAACTACCAGATGCAGGCGCTCAAGGATGCGCGGGGTCAGCCCGTCGTCACACGGGCCGATTGGGTCTGGGTCGCGGATGTGGATGAGTTTTTGAACATCTATGTGGGCGACCACCGCCTGCCCGCGCTGATCGCAGCCTGCGGCGATCCGCAGGCAATCTCGCTGCATTTCCAGTTCTTCGCCAATGGCGGGATCGAGGAGTTCGTCGATGAACCGATCATCGCGCAATTCACCCGCAGCCATAACCCCGACATCTGGTGCGCCGATACGGCGATAGAGGTTAAATCATTGGTCCGACAAGATTTCCCCTTGGGCTATTACGGCGCCCACCGCCCCTTTCATGATGACAGCAAAGTCCAACCCCATTGGACGGACGGCGCAGGCAGGCAGGTGCCCGCGCCCTTCCGCAGCGCTGCCAACAAACGCCGCATCCGTGCCTTTCCTGCCCGCGGCGCGCGGCGTTTTGCGACCCTGAACCACTACGCGCTGCGCTCGCTTGACAGCTATCTAGTCAAGAATGATCGGGGTGACGTGAACCGCGAACACCGCGCCTTTGACGACACCTATTGGCGCGACCGTAATGATGCAGCTTGGGAGGATCGCTCGATCCAGCGCTACCTGCCCGCCCTGCGCGCCGAGATGGACCGCCTCAAATCCCTGCCCGGCATCGCTGAACTTCATGCCGAAGCCGTGGCCGCGCACCGCGCCCGCCGCGATGCCCTGCTGGCCGATCCGGTCTACCGCGCGATGCAGGCGCAACTGCGCGAGGTTAGCCCCTACTCCGCCGCCGAAGCGCAGGTCCGCGCCGAGATTGGACTGAAATGACCGGCCCACGGATCATCAACCTTGGCCTGCCCAAGACCGGCACCACCACGCTCACCGATGCGCTGCGCCACGCGGGGCTTAAGGTCGCCGATTGGCGCATCCGCAAAGGGCAAAGCGCTCTGCCTGACATTACCGGAGAGCATGTCGGCCGGATCATCTATGCCGATTATTTTGCCAACGGCGACCCGCTGGCGCGGCTGCAAGAATTCGACGTGATCAACGAGATGAGCGCCGTGCGCCACGACCGCAGCCTATGGCCGCAGACCGACTGGGGGCTGCTGAGCGCCATTCAGCAACATCACCCCGACATCAAGTTCCTGCTGTCGCACCGCGATCCGGCAAAGACGGCGAACAGCATGATGCGCTGGAACAATCTGGGCCGCCGGCGCCTGCCACAGGCGGATGTGCCGGGCCTGCCCCGCGGCTTTGGCCGCAGCGAGGCCGAGCTCGCCAAATGGGTCGAGGGGCATTTCACCTTTTGCCGCCGGGTCTTTGCTGGCTGCGCCAATTTTCTGGAATTCGACATCGAAGACCCCGGCGCCCGCGACAAGATCGCCGCCTACCTCGGCATCGACCTGCCATGGTGGGGCCAAAGCAACACCGGCAGAGAAGACGCCGAGTGATGCGCCTCACCCTGTTCATCGGCCCGACCGAAAAAGCCGCCGCGCGACTGCGCAATATCTTGCAACAGCAAAAGGGTGCGCTGTTGAAACAAGGTGTTTTGGCCCCCGATTGGAACCACGTCCGCCTCTATGCCGCCTGCGCCGCGCCTGATGTGGTTGGACTGCTGCGCCATCGACGCGGGCTCGACAGTGCTTTGATCGACGCCACACTGCGTGATGAATTTCACGCCCTGATCCCTCGTGATTTGGCCGAGACCCGCGCCGATCATGTGGTGCTGAGCGCGGCACAGCTGGGCAACCTGTTGTCGCGCCCCGAGGAACTTGCCCACCTGCGCGATCTGCTCTGTCCCTATTTCGATGACATCCGCATTATCGCGCATCTAGATGAACAGGCCCGACTTCTCACCGCGCATTATACCTTTGCCGTGACCGAAGGCCGCCGCCATCCGCTGACGCAGGAACTCGCCTTGGCGGAGCGTGGCAAGTGGTGGCAAGGCGCGCTCGAACCTGCTGAGGATGCCCCCGACTTTGGCCTATTCTCGGATGTGCAAAACCCGCCCTTCTGGTTGGATTATCAGGCGCTTCACAGTCATTGGGCAGATGCCTTTGGGGCCGAAAAGGTCGAATTCCGCCCGCTCGACCTGCCGCATCTCCTGTCCAAAGACGGGGCGCGGGAGGTTTCCGATAGCCTTGACCTGACCGCGCCCCTCGGTCCGGTCGACCCGGGCCGCGCGCTAGCCCCTCTGCCCGCGCCTTGGCTGGCCCGAATGCGCGCGTTTAACGATGTACTGATCCGATATCTGCAAGCGCATGACCTCACCTGCCCGCGCAGCACATGGGGCCAGATGTTGCAGGCGCTGCAAATCGGTGGCGCAGCGATCGCGCCCGGCAGTCTCGCCCCAATCTCCGACCATTTCGCCCGCGACAACGCTGCCCTCATCACCCGATATCCCGCGCTGGCCGCGGCGCTCACCCCCGACAGGCCGGAACCCTTTTGGACCGAAGCAGACCCCGAACGCGGCTTTCGCGCCACGCAATACCTTGCCGCCTTCGCCCACCGTATCCGAACAACCGCGACCCCACTGGCGCAGAAACGCGCAGAGGCTGAGACGGCGCGCGAGTCGGCGGCGAAATTCGAGGCAATGCTATCGGACCCCGCCGCCCCAGAAGACGCCCGCGCGGCCTATGCCCAGCTTTTGAACCGGGTGAAGGTCAACCACGAGATGATCCTCAGCAGCCCCTTTCGTCCGCATAACGACACGGCGCCCGAGGGCGAGGACCAGCCTGCGCCCGCCTATACCACCGTCCCGCCGCGCCAATTACCGCCCGGCAACAGCGGCAATGTCATCGTCGGCTGCATGAAGAACGAGGCCCCCTATATCCTTGAGTGGGTCGCCTATCACCGCGCCGTGGGCTTTGATAACTTCCTGATCTACACCAACGATTGCGCCGATGGCACCGATGCCGTGCTCGGGCGGTTGCAAGACATGGGCATCCTGCAACACCGCAACAACGACGATTGGAAGGGCAATTCGCCCCAGCAGCATGCCCTGAACCACGCGCTGAAAGAGCCGCTGATCCGCGACGCGGAATGGATCGCGCATATTGATGTTGACGAATTCGTCAATATCCGCACCGGCAACGGCACGCTCAACGATTTTTTCGCCGCCGCGCCCGAGGCCACCAATATCGCGATGACTTGGCGGCTTTTTGGCCATAACGGCGTGACGGCCCTGTCGGGCGCGCCGGTGATCGGCCAGTTCGACCGCTGCGCACCCAGTTTTTGTCCGAAACCTCATACCGCATGGGGGTTCAAGACAATGTTCTGCAACATCGGCGCCTATGAAAAACTCTCCTGCCACCGGCCCAACAAGTTGGACGACGCGCAGGCGGAACGGGTCAAATGGGTCAACGGCTCGGGCCGCGACATGACGCGCGATGCGGTGCGCAACGGGTGGCGGTCTTCCAAAAGCAACATCGGTTATGACCTGCTGCAATTGAACCACTACGCTCTGCGCTCAGCCGACTCCTTTCTTGTCAAACGCCAGCGCGGGCGGGCGCTGCATGTCGACCGCTCCATCGGCATCAACTACTGGATCCGCATGGATTGGAACGACCACCAAGATGTCTCAATCCAGCGCAACCTGCCGCGTCTGCATGCCGAGATGGCCCGCCTGCTGGCCGACGACCCGCTTCGCGCGCATCACGAAGCAGGCCTTGCTTGGCACCGCGCTAAGGCGGAAGAGCTGCACCAAACGCCAGAGTTCCGCGACCTCTACCGCCAAGCGCTTAACATCAAGTTAAGCGCGACCGAGCGTGTCGCCTATGCTCTCGCTCTCGATATGGAAAGCTGACCCGTGACAGACACCAAGCCTGAGCCGAATTTCATCCACTCCCGCGGCATGAAATTCCCCGACGATCCAACGATCCTGCGCGGGCGGGTCCGCAAACTGCTGCGCCAAAACGCCTATGAAGCAAAGGAGAGCGAGGCCGCGCTGCGCGTGGTCAGGGAGGGCGACCGGGTGATCGAACTGGGTGGCGGCGTGGGCTATATGTCGACGCTGGTGGCCAGCAAACGCAACGTGACTTCGGTTCATTCATTTGAGGCAAACCCGAACCTTATCCCCTATATCCGCCGGGTCCATGCGGCCAACGGGCTGAGCAATGCCTATGTCACCAACGCCATCCTCGGCCCCGCGCCGGGCAAGGTTGATTTTCACGTGCGTGAACAAATCCTGTCCTCCTCCATGACCCGGTTCGAAGGCGAAGCCCCGCCCGAGACACATCAAATCGACGTGCTGGGCGCCGCTGAGGTCTTTGCCGACCTCGCCCCCAGCGTTCTGATCTGCGACATTGAAGGCGCTGAGGTTGACCTGATCCCGTCGCTGCCGCTCGACACTCTGCGCGCTGCTATCATCGAGTTGCACCCACAATGGATCGGCCCCGCGGGGGTTAACAAGGTGTTCAGCGCCTTCATGCAGGCGGGCATGGCCTATTACCACCGGGGCTCGCATAACAAAGTCGTGGCCTTCCGCCGTGAGTGGTAAAGTCTCCCACCTCGCGATCCTTTGTGTGCGCAACGAAGGGGCGTTCTTGCTGGAATGGCTTGCCCATCACCGCGCCATCGGCTTCGATCATGTGCTGGTTTTTTCCAACGATTGCGATGACGGCACCGATGACATGCTTGACCGGCTGCAAGCGCTTGGCGGTGTCACCCACATCCGCAACGACGGCCCCTATGAGCAAGGCGGCATTCAGTTCACCGCGCTGAAGGCCGCTGCCGAGTTAAAGATCGTGCAGCAGGCCGATTGGATCCTGCCCCTTGATGTCGATGAATTTGTAAACATCCATGTCGGCGATCACAGCCTCTCCGCGCTGCACGCCGCACTGCCCGAGGCCACGGCGATCACTCTTACATGGCGGCTTTTCGGCAGTGGCGATCAGGTCCGCTACGAAGACCGCCCGGTGACCGAAGGCTTTACCCGCTGCGCCTCTGCGGTGATGCACTGGCCGTGGCGGGCTGCCATGTTCAAAACCCTCTACCGCAATGATGGCACCTATGCGCAGCCGGGTGTGCACCGCCCCCGTGGCCCCGACCCCGCGCGGCTGGACCAATCCCGCTGGTTTGACGGCCATGGCCGCGCCCTGCCCGATCTCTTCAAGACGCGGCGCATTTTTTCAACCTATGGCCGGCAGAACTATGGGCTGGCCCAGATCAATCACTACCCCTTGGGCGCGATGGAATCCTATGTTCTTAAAGCCGACCGCGGCCGCGCGGTGCACCGCGCAGACATGCTGGGGCTGGACTATTGGGTAGAGCGGAATTTCAACACCGAGACCGACACAACCATCAACCGCAGCGCCCCGGCGCGGTCCCGCGAACTCGCCGCCCTCAAGTCCGACACGACCCTCGCCGCCCTGCACGAAACGGCCGTCGCTTGGCGCCGTACCCGGTTCGACGCGCTAATGTCGCAAGAGCCATTTCGCGCCCTATTCGGACGCCTCCTGATGGCCCCGCCAAGCCGTCCGGTCACCGCCAAAGCGGCGCGTGTCATGCTGGACTATGCGAGGCGCGCCCAAGCCGCCGAGTTCACTCAATAGCGCACTGCCACCACACCGCCCCCGGAAAACCGTCATATTCTCTTCAATTTCTCACGGATTTTCCGCATTTTCGCCCTATTATCCGGCTATACCCTGCTGAAACGGCGGTTCTGCCCCGCCCTGACAAGCCCGAGGATGCCCGATGCCGCGCGAGACGCCCACGATCGAAAGCTCACTGGCCGATATGCCCAAACGCGACTGGCTGCGCGCAATAGAGGCCGTGGCCGAAGAGGATGGATATTTCCAATCCTTGGGCAAACGCCATTTCTCTGCCTTCATTGAGCGTGAGACCACCCTGCTGGTCACGTTTGAGACCTATCAAGGCATGCACGCCCTTTCCGACAAGGCGCAGCCCTTGGGCTGGGACATGGTTCGCAATCACGACTGGTCGCATCTTTGCCTTGCCAGCGATGGCGACACATGGTTCCGCGCCGAAGAGGTCTATGCCTATTTCGACAGGCTGATCGACGACGGGTTCTTTGATGAATTTGATCAAGTGTTGTTCTACGGCGCTGGCCCCTGCGCCTATGCTGCCGCTGCCTACTCCGTCGCCTCTCCCGGTGCAGCGGTTGTGGCGATCCAACCACAGGCCACACTGAACCCGCGCATCACCGATTGGGACGACCGTTTCACCGATATGCGGATCCTCGATTTCACTTCCCGCTATGGTTATGCACCCGATATGCTTGACGCCGCGGAACGGGTCTTTGTGCTCTACGACCCGCGAGAAAAACTCGACGCGATGCATGCCGCGCTCTTTACCCGCGCCAATGTCACCAAACTGCGCATGCCCTTCATGGGCGATGCACTGCAGACCGACCTGCTGGAGATCGACCAGCTTGACCCACTGCTGCAAGCCGCCGCCGACGGCACGCTGGATGCGGCCCGCTTCGCCGCCCTCTACCGCGCTCGACGCGACTACCTGCCCTACCTGCGCAACCTCAGCCAAGCGGTCAACGCCCAAGGGCGCGAGAGACTGCTCGAAGCGGTCTGCGCCAATGTCAGCGCGCGGATGAGCGCCCCACGCTTTGCCCGCCGCCTTGAACGCATTCGCGCCCGCCGTCAGGCAGATGTGGCCGAGGTCGCAACCGCCACCGGATAGGTTTTCAATCTGGCGCGCGCCCCCGCTCTGTGCTAGCCCCGCGGCCATGACACAAAGCCTCACGATCCGCCGTCCCGACGACTGGCACCTGCACCTGCGCGACGGCGACATGCTGCGCGCCGTACTGCCCCATAGCGCCCGCGACTTTGCCCGCGCCATCATCATGCCAAATCTCGTACCCCCCGTGGTGACAGGCGCCCAAGCCGCCGCCTACCGCGACCGCATCATGGCGGCCCTGCCTGAGGGTGCCAATTTCACCCCGCTGATGACCCTCTACCTGACCGAGGACACAGACCCAGACGACGTGGCCCGCGCGCATGCGGATGGCCTCATCCAGGCGGTCAAACTCTACCCTGCGGGCGCCACCACCAATTCCGCCAGCGGCGTGTCCAACTTCGACAATGTCGCCCCGGTGCTCGACCGTATGGCCGAGATCGGCCTGCCGCTTTGCACCCACGGCGAAGTCACCGACAGCGAGATCGACATCTTCGACCGCGAGGCCGTCTTCATCGACCGCGTGCTCGACCCAATTCGCCGTGCGCATCCTGCGCTGCGCGTGATCATGGAGCATATCACCACCGCCGATGCCGCCGACTACGTGCGCAGCAACGACTGCGGCCTTGCGGCCACGATCACCACGCATCACCTCGTGATCAACCGCAACCACATCCTCGCTGGCGGCATCCGCCCGCATTACTACTGCCTGCCCGTGGCCAAACGCGAGACCCACCGCCTCGCCCTTCGCCAAGCGGCCACCTCCGGCGATCCGCGCTTCTTCCTCGGCACCGACAGCGCGCCCCATACCGATGGCGCCAAGCTGCAGCCCTGCGGCTGCGCGGGGTGCTTCACCGCGCCCAACACAATGTCGATCCTCGCACAGGTTTTCGAAGAGGACGGTGCCCTCGACAAGCTCGAAGCTTTCACCTCCCTCAACGGCCCCGCTTTCTACGGCCTGCCGCCAAACGAGACGCAAATCACCCTGCGCCGCGAAGCGCCAACCCACCCCGCCAGCATCGACACCCCGGACGGGCCGGTCACGGTCTTCGACCCCGGTTTCGATCTACACTGGACCTCCTAATCTTCATCCTTTCTCAAATACCGCTCCGACCTCTCCCCAGCCAAGGACGCCTGACATGATCCCCACCAGTCACCCCAGCCCCGAAGAAATGGCCCGCCTCACCGCGCGCATGTTGCTGGAGATCGGCGCGGTGCATTTCAACGCGGATGACCCCTTCACGCTGGCCTCCGGCCTGCCCAGCCCGACTTACATCGACTGCCGCAAGCTGATCTCACACCCGCGCATCCGTTCGACCCTGATGGATTTTCTCACTGTCACCGTGATGCGCAACGCCGGTTTCGAGGCCTTTGACAATATCGCCGGTGGCGAGACGGCGGGCATCCCTTTCGCCGCGATGGTCGCCGAGCGTATGGCGCTGCCGATGACCTATGTCCGCAAAAAGCCCAAAGGCTACGGTCGCAACGCGCGGATCGAAGGTGACATGACCGAAGGCCAGCGCGTGCTGCTGGTTGAGGATCTGACCACCGATGGCGGCTCAAAGCTCAGCTTTGTCGACGCGATTCGGGAAACCGGGGCCACCTGCGCCCATACCGCCGTGATCTTCCACTACGGCATTTTCCCACAAACCGAAAAGACCCTTGGCGACCATGGCGTTACGCTCCACGCGCTTTGCACATGGTGGGATGTCTTGGCCGAAGCGCGGGCGCAAGGCGCCTTTGACGCGGCCACATTGAGCGAAGTCGAAGCCTTCCTGAACGCCCCGCGCGAATGGCAGGAATCCCGCAAAAGTTAGCGGAATTTCCGCAAGATGTTGACCCAAGCCCCCTTCACAAGGCAAAATGTGGTGGGGCCTTTTGTCGATCAAGTTATCCACAAAAGATAAAATTTGCGCCGGACGACCCCGCTGGTTATGACGACCATCTGGGCAGATATGGGTGAGGTCATGAACGAGATTACGTCGCTGAACGCGAACCAATTGGCCGTGCAGGCACCGGAATCGATGCCGCATTCGATCGAGGCCGAGCAGCAATTGCTGGGCGCTATCCTGACCAATAACGACGTTTATGACCGCGTGGCCTCCGTCATTGGCCCCAAGCATTTCTACGAGCCGGTCCACGCGCGCATCTTCGACATCGCGGCCCAGCGGATCGCCAAGAACAACCTCGCCTCCCCGGTAACGCTCAAGGCCTTCATGGAAGACGACGAGGGTCTGAAAGAACTCGGCGGTCCGGCCTATCTCGCCCGTCTTGCGGGTGCCGCGATCAGCGCCTTCGCGGTGCGCGACTATGCACAGATGATCTACGATCTCGCCGTGCGCCGCGATCTGATCCAACTTGGCCGTGACATTTCCGCAAAGGCCGCGCAGGTGGATGTTTCCTCCGAGCCGCGCGAGCAGATTGTCGAGGCGGAACAGGAACTCTACAAGCTGGCCGAACAGGGTCAGGTTGAAAGCGGCTTCCAGTCCTTTCTCAAGGCCGTCACGGATGCGGTCAACGTCGCCAATGCCGCCTATCAGCGGGACGGCGGCCTGTCAGGCGTCTCGACCGGGCTGATCGACATGGACAAGAAACTGGGCGGTCTGCACCGCTCTGACCTTCTGATCCTTGCGGGCCGTCCGTCGATGGGGAAAACCTCGCTTGCGACCAACATCGCCTTCAACGTGGCCAAAGCCTACAAACGCGGGATGAAGCCCGACGGCACCGAAGGCGCGGTCGATGGCGGCGTGGTGGGTTTCTACAGCCTTGAGATGAGCGCCGAACAGCTTGCCGCGCGGATCCTCTCGGAAGCCGCCGAGATCCCCAGTCAGCAGATTCGCTCGGGCGATATGACAGAGACCGAGTTCCGCCGTTTCGTCGATGCCGCCAAGGCGCTGGAGGCCTGCCCGCTCTTCATCGACGACACGCCCGCCCTGCCGATCAGCCAGCTTGCCGCGCGCGCACGGCGCCTCAAGCGGACGCACGGGCTTGATGTGTTGATCATCGACTACCTGCAGCTGGTGCGGGGCACGGGTAAATCGGAAAACCGGGTGAACGAAATCTCGGAAATCACCATGGGTCTCAAGGCCATCGCCAAGGAACTCGACATTCCGGTGATTGCCCTGTCACAGCTCTCGCGTCAGGTGGAGAGCCGCGAAGATAAACGTCCGCAGCTGTCGGACCTGCGCGAATCCGGCTCGATCGAGCAGGATGCTGATGTGGTGATGTTCGTCTACCGTGAGGAATACTACAAAGAACGTGAGAAGCCCGGCGATCACGAGTTGGACAAGATGGCCGCGTGGCAGGAAGAGATGGAGCGCCTGCACGGCCGCGCCGAAGTGGTGATCGGCAAGCAGCGTCACGGCCCGATTGGGACAGTAGACCTTAGCTTTGAGGGCAAGTTCACCCGCTTCGGCAACCTTGTGCAGCCGTGGCAGCAAGGCGGCGGGAACGACGATCAGGAATTTTAATCTCTCGATTTATGGCCACTGCTCATTTGGGGGCGGTGGCGCTCTCCTACCGGTCCCCATCCTCATCAAATTCACATACTTGAATAAATGATTTGGATTGTCCGTCACTGCCGTTAGGCTAGATGGGCGGTTCTGCGCATCGCGCCAGTACCGTCACTCACCTTGGGAGGACCAAATGACCAATATCATCCGCGCCATCTGCCTGATGCTCGCCACCACCTTCGCCTTCGCGCTCCACGCCGAAGAATCCGAGCGCTACGGCAAGCAAAAAGTCGTCTATCACATCAACTACAACGGCGGCGAAGCCTCAAAGGCGCATCTGGGGGCCATGCGCAACATTCAAAATCACATCAACGCTGTCGGAGCCGAGAATATCGACGTGAAAGTCGTGTTGCACGGCCACGGGCTGAGCCTCTTGGCCGATGCCAAAGGCAATGAGAAGATGCAGACCACCGTATCTTCTCTCAAAGGGCAGAACGTCAGCTTCCACGTCTGCAACAACACCCTGCGCGGCCGCGAGATCAGCTATGAGGATGACCTCTATGACGTGTGGGAGGAAGACATCGTGCCCTCCGGCGTGGCGGAACTGTCGCGTCTGCAACAGATGGGCTATACATACATCAAACCTTAAAACGCACCGCCCGAGGGGGGACACTCCCCCCGGGCGTTCGTTTTGTTACTCCCCCGCCGCGCGGGTCTCATACATCAGCCCCTTGGCGCTGCCTTCGGCAAAACCTTTCCAATAGCTGTGGTCTTCCTTCTCGGTCCCGTCTTCTGCGACCGACCAGACGCCAGCGTTGGATTCCTCTACCAGATCAAGGTAGCTCCCCTTCTCGGCCTCATCCTTCAGACGGCTATCCATCCATGCGGTCACGAGATGCTGGGCGATATTGTTCATCCGCACCGTGTCCCAAACCGCATCTGTGTAATGTTCTGAGATGTTGAATCCTTTGTCTTCGCTGAAGTAATAGGACTCCTCTGGCGCGGGCATCGGCGCGCCGGCGTTATGGCCCGCGTTCACATAGGTCAGCAACGCACGGTCGACGTTTGAGGTGTTCTCCCAGATCGCGCGAATGCCATCTTCGTACAGAGATGTGTCATCCTGCGATCCGGCAATGAAGAGCATCGGGATCTGCACGCCCGACAGACCCTCGGCATCCCAAAAACCACGGTTCATGCCCCAAGGGCCAAAAGCTACGGCTGTCTTGATGCGCGGATCGGGCAGCGTGTTGTGGGTCTCGGACCCGGCCTGATGAATGCCCAATGTGCCATGCGGCCCACCCCGTGTGTAGCCGACCGACGCCTCGGTCACGCCACCGCCTGCGGTGATGATCGCGCCATAGCCGCCCATGGAGTAGCCGATCAGCCCGGTGTTCTCGGCGTCATAAAGCCCTGCGAAATCGCCACCCTCTGCGGCTTTCTGTGCCATCTGCTCCAGCACAAAAAGTTGGTCCAGAGAACGGTTCACCAGTGTCGAGCCAAAGGTCGCCTGTGTGCGGTAGGTGCTGTCGGTGTGATCGATCGACGCCACGACATAGCCTTTAGAGGCGAGGTTCTCGGCCAGATGCGACAGCAGATAGCGGTTACCCGGATAGCCGTGGCTGATTAGGACCAGCGGAAAGGTCTCTCCCGCCAGTGGGTCCACGTCGCGCATGGCCTGCCCGGTGAGGGTGACTTCGGTGGTGCCATCGCGCAGATAGGCTTTGAAGGCGGTTTCACCCTGCGCGCCCTCGGCGGCGGGGTAATACATCTCAACGGTCAAAGGCCGGTCATAGCGCGGCATCTCATCGGGCTTATCGGCGGCCGGGTCGATGGCGAGTATGTCGATCTGGCCGGGGTTCACCATCTCAAGCGTGCGCACGCCCACCGCGTGATCGCCATAGGCCGCGAGTTCGGGGGCATTCGGCAGCTGTCGGTCGATCCGGTTCTCCGCCTGCGCCGCCCCGGCGGCAAGGCTGGCGGCAAGCAGGGCCGTGGTGGTCATATGTCGGTGCATGGTTCGTCCTCCCTTGGATAGGCCCGAGCCTACCTGCGTCGCGGAGGCAAGCAAGCGCCCTGCCCGTGACGTTACGGAAGCTTCACATTCACCCCCGCGCGGCGCGGGCCACTTCGACCTCAGAAAGCCCGTATTTTCCGGCGAATTTGGCGCGGGCGGCCAACAGCCTTGGGTCATCGGGTTTCATTCCCAAGGTGCGGATAAAGGCGATGCGCTGCTGCTGTTTCAAGGCTTCGGTGTCGATATCCGTGCCCATGGCGCGATCGATGATCTCTCCGCCGGGGCTGACATGGAACCACTTGTTGAAGTCGCGGAAATGATGCTGGCTGTGCAGCCGCGTGACATGCCGCTCGACCGCCGTTTTGGGGACCGTCAGATGCGCGGTCATGTGGAACCACTCATAGCCCAAAAAGGTCAGCACCCCGCCCAAGGGCACGATTGCCGTGGCAATCCAAAGGCTTGCGTCAAACCCTAGCAGCGCCGCAATGCCCCAAACCAAAAGAAAATTACTCACGAGCATCGGCAAGGCGACCCAGAGCGGCACAAAGAACAGCCCGTGATTAGTAGGAAAATCATGGTGCCCGTAATGCGCGCGGTAGAGCAGATCAAAGGCCCATTGCCGTTTCGGCGGGTCAAGGTGGAAGATATGGCGGTGCAGATTGTATTCATTCAGCATCTGTGCCGCGATCCCCAGTGGCACCAGCGCCCAGCACCACAGCGGCGCCCCCCAGAGCATCGCCAGAAAGGCCACCGCGCAGGCCAGCCCCATGAGTGACACACCCGTATGGCTGAACATAATCCTGATCCGTGACATCCGCCTGACCTCCCCATCCTGCGCATCCGGTAGGCAAAACTGTAACAAATCGCCCTCGCCCCTGTCGCGCATGACGTTAGGTGCCCTTGGCCGCTTGACCTCCCCCCGCATTCTGGCCCACATCCGCCCATGAGCAAAGCAACACTGACCATCGACCTGCAAGCCATCACCGACAACTGGCGCGCCCTTGACCGCATGACGGAGGCCGAGACCGGCGCGGTCGTCAAAGCCGACAGTTATGGCCTTGGTGCGGCCCGTGTGGCGACAGCCTTGGCCGAGGCTGGCGCACGGCAGTTCTTTGTGGCCTTGGCCGAAGAAGGTGTGGCGCTACGACAGGCCTTGGGCGAAGGCCCGGTCATCAATGTCTTTTCCGGCCATATGGCAGGCGACGCCGAGGCGATTGCCGGTGCCGCCTTGACGCCGATGGTCAACTCGACCGAGCAGCTTTTGCGCCAGCTTGAGACCCTGCCCGGCCATGGCTTTGGCATCCAACTCGACAGCGGCATGAACCGGCTGGGGATGGAGCCTGCGGAATGGGCCGCCCTGCGCGACATCGCACTCAGCCAGAACCCTTCGCTGATCATGTCGCATCTGGCGTGCTCAGACGAACCGGGGCACGAGATGAACGACGCGCAGCTGCGCAGTTTTCACGAGATGACCCAAGGGATCGACGTGCCCCGCTCGCTCTCTGCCACGGGGGGCATCCTGCTGGGTTCGGATTATCACTTCGATGTCACGCGGCCCGGGATTGGCCTTTATGGCGGGCGCCCCTTCACCGATGCGCGGCCTGTGGTTACCCTCGATGTGCCGGTGATCCAAATCCGCAACGTCACCCCGGGAGAGACCGTAGGCTATGGCAACACATGGACGGCGGAGGGCACGGTAAAGCTCGCCACCGTCGCTGCGGGCTACGCCGACGGGCTTCAGCGCGCCATGGGCAATGCGGTCGGGGCCGCTTGCTTCCAACATGACGGCATCCCGCTGCCGATTATCGGGCGCGTGTCGATGGATCTGATCACGGTAGATGTCTCTGCGTTGGATGAAGTCCCCGCGACATTGCAATTGCTGGGGCCAAAGCAGGGTGTCGATGATCTGGCGGATTGGGCTGGGACGATCGGCTACGAAATGCTCACCTCGCTCGGGGCGAGATACGCGCGGAGCTACGCCGAATAGATCGGCGATTTTCCCCCATCTCATATTGGCTGGGCTCCAAGGCGGCGCCCTTTAGCGTGGCTATTTTCCCACAGGTCTGCCCCCGCCCGCTTCGGCCTTCCACGCGATAAATCCCCCCAATCACCGCAAAAAGTTTACGAAAACCTGAGGTTGTGCCATAATGTTGGCAAAACTGCGTTAAATCCTCAGCATAATTCCGCACTGAATGGGAACCAAGAAGGATAAAGAGGCGTTGGTCGGCAGAAACTTGCTTAGTAGCTCTTCCAGGGGGGGAGAAAGTATGTCCCAGCTTCGTTCATTCGCCTACCTCATCCAATTCGCCTTTCAAAGGCTTGCCGTTGTGGTCTTTGCCCTTGCGGCCTTGGCCCTCACCGGGGCCAGCATCATGGCCGGTATCGGCCTTTGGGATTGGATCAGCCTTGATCTTCAATATGGCGGTGAGCCTGTTGAAAACGCCGGGATGTACGCCCAGCTAGCCTTGACCGTTCTTGCCGTGGGCCTGTGTTTTTTCCTGCCCACCAACCGCCGCGTCATGCAGCTTGAAACCTCGCACCGCCAGTTCAATGTTGGCATGCAGGACGTGGCCCGCGCCTACGGTGCCGTGCACGCCGCCGACCGTGCAGAGACCTTTCAGATGAGTTCGGAATTCGATTCGGTGCGCGAACGTCTGGCCTATCTGCGCGATCATCCCGACCTCAGCACGCTGGAACCCGCTGTGCTGGAAATGGCCGCACAGATGAGCCACGTGGCCCGCGATCTGGCCGAAGTTTACTCGGATGAAAAACTGGCCCGGGCCCGCAGCTTCTTGAAACAGCGCCAAGAAGAGGTCGAGTTGTTCAACAGCCGTCTGGATCAGGCCAAAGCCATCTCGACAGAGATGAAACATTGGCTGCACGAGGTCGAACTTGAAGAAAGCGTCGCCGTGGCCCAGCTTGAGCGCCTGCGTGACGAGATGCGTGAGATCATGCCAGAGCTTGGCCTTGAGCGTGTGGTGCAGACCGAAGCCCCCGAGCGCCAGCCGGAGCCGACATCGCTCGACAATATCGTGATTGATCTGCCTCCCAAAGCTGCCGAGTAACACCGGCGGCAGCATCCGGCCCATTGGGTTCCCCCCCGGGATCATCACCCAAAGGCCGGATGCTTTTCCTTTGACGCCATCCGGCACCTGCGCGAAAAGGGCCCATGGCCAAATCCTCCTCAAGTTTTTCTTGCACCGAATGCGGCGCAAAACATTCCAAATGGTCCGGGCGCTGTGACGCCTGTGGCGCTTGGAATTCGATCGTCGAAGACAAGGGCATCTCCGCAGGCCCGCCCAGCAAATCCTTGGGCGCACGGCGCGGCTCTGCCATTGAACTCACCGATCTTGCCACCCAAGAAACCCCGCCACCGCGCGCCCGATCAGGTATTGCCGAGTTGGACCGCGTTCTAGGCGGCGGCTTGGTGCCCGCTTCGGCGATCCTTGTGGGCGGCGATCCGGGCATCGGCAAATCTACCCTACTACTTCAAGCTGCCGCGCATTTTGCGAATTCGGGTCTAAAGACGATTTACGTCAGCGGAGAGGAAGCCAGCGCGCAGGTCCGCATGCGCGCCCAACGACTGGGCCTTTCCGAAGCGCCGGTCAAACTGGCGGCGGAAACCAATCTGCGCGATATCCTCACCACGCTGGAAGCCGAACGGCCACAGCTTGCCATCATCGATTCCATTCAAACCATGTGGGCCGATAACGTCGAAAGCGCGCCGGGCTCGGTCAGTCAGGTGCGCGCCGCGGCGCATGAGTTGACCAGTTTTGCCAAACGGCGCGGGGTTGCCGTGATCCTCGTAGGCCACGTCACCAAAGAAGGCCAGATCGCAGGCCCGCGGGTGGTGGAGCATATGGTCGACACCGTTCTTTATTTCGAAGGCGAGCGGGGCCACCAATTCCGCATCCTGCGCGCGGTCAAAAACCGTTTTGGCCCGGCGGATGAAATCGGCGTGTTCGAGATGACGGGCGGCGGTCTGTCTGAGGTCCTGAACCCCTCGGCGTTGTTTTTGTCGGAACGCGGCCAACCCTCCCCCGGATCGGTGGTCTTTGCGGGCATCGAAGGCACGCGCCCCGTCTTGGTCGAGCTTCAGGCGCTCGTTGCCCCCTCACCCCATTCCCAAGCGCGCCGCACCGTGGTGGGGTGGGATTCGGGCCGCTTGGCGATGATCCTAGCCGTGTTGGAGGCACGCTGCGGGATTCCTTTTGCGGGGCTGGATGTCTATCTCAATGTGGCAGGCGGCATGAAGATCTCGGAGCCCGCCGCCGATCTGGCCGTGGCTGCCGCGATCCTTTCGGCCCGAGAAGACGCGGCCCTGCCCGCCGAAACCGTTGTTTTCGGGGAAATCAGCCTGTCCGGTGCGCTGCGCCCCGCCAGCCAGACGGAAAACAGGTTGAAAGAGGCGCAAAAACTTGGTTTTACGAGCGCTATTGCACCGCGCGGCGGGAAAGCCGTGGGTGCGACCGGAATTGCGCTGAATACGATGAGCGATCTGACCGGATTTGTTGGCGAAATTTTCGGGGCGGGCTGATCCCCCCTTAGACGAGGGCGAGAACGCGCATGGACGGTTTTACCATTATTGACGGGGTGGTCGCGGTGGTCATCGTGCTATCGGCATTGCTGGCCTATGGCCGCGGGCTGGTGCGCGAGATGATGGCGATTGTCGGCTGGATTGCAGCGGCAGTGCTGGCCTTTCTCTTTGCGCCGCAGGTTGAGCCGCTGGTGCGTGAACTGCCCTATATTGGCGAATTCCTTGCCGACAGTTGCGAATTGTCGGTGATCGGCGCCTTCGCGCTGGTCTTTGCCGCCGCGTTGATCGTGGTTTCACTTTTCACACCGTTGTTCTCTTCGCTGGTGCATCGTTCGATGCTGGGCGGCCTCGATCAAGGGCTTGGCTTTATTTTCGGTGTCGTGCGCGGCGTGCTGTTGGTGGCGATTGCCTTCTTCGTTTACGACACGGTCATCACCGGTGAGCGCACGACAATGGTCGAAAACAGCCGCTCCGCCGCTGTATTCTCGCGCTTTACCGGCCAGATCGAAGAAAAAGACCCGCAAGAGGCGCTTGGTTGGATCACCAACCGTTATGAGGCGCTCGTCGGGAAATGTAGCGCCTAAAGCGGTCACAAACTCTTAACACTATCGTTTTAGACAGGCGGCCAGAACAACGGGCCGCCTGTTTTGCATTTGGGGCATATCCGGGACTGGCAGCGGTGCACCCGCTGCACAGTTCTCGACCCCTCGGCACGCTTTATCGCGCCTGTCGCTACTTGCGGGCGACATGCGGGGTGACAGTCGGGTGCGAAGCCCCTACATAGGCACCGACCCCACCCGGATTCGGAGTTGCCCCGTTGTCCAAGCTCATGCCACCCGCCCATCCCTTTGACACATCCTACCTGCGCGACAGCGGAGATGAGGATAAACTGAAGGAGGAATGCGGCGTTTTCGGCGTGGTTGGCGTTGCTGATGCCGCCACTTTCGTGGCCCTTGGCCTCCACGCCCTCCAACACCGCGGACAAGAGGCAGGCGGCATCGTCAGCTATGATCCCGAAGCTGGTTTCCAATCGGCCCGACGGTTTGGCTATGTCCGTGATAACTTCACCTCACAGGATATCATGCAGACCCTGCCCGGCGAATTGTCCATCGGCCATGTGCGCTATTCCACCTCCGGCAACAAAGGCCCCACCGCGATCCGCGATGTGCAGCCTTTCTTTGGCGAGTTTGCCATGGGCGGTGCCGCAATTGCGCATAACGGCAACATCACCAATGCCAACGCGCTGCGCCGCGAGTTGATCGAACGCGGTTCGATCTTTCAGTCTTCCTCGGACAGTGAGTGCATCATTCACCTGATGGCACGGTCGTTGCAGCGCAATATTCCCGAACGGATGGAAGACGCGCTGCGCCGGGTCGAAGGGGCCTTTTCCGTCGTGGCAATGACCCGCACCAAGTTGATTGGCGTGCGCGATCCGCTGGGGGTTCGCCCGCTGGTTCTGGGCCGTGTTGGCGATGGCTGGGCGCTCAGCTCTGAAACCTGCGCGCTTGACATCATTGGAGCCGAATTCGTGCGCGAAATCGAGCCGGGCGAAATGGTGGTGATCACCGAGAAAGGGGTCGAAAGCCACTTCCCCTTCCGGCGCGTCGCTTCGCGTTTCTGCATTTTTGAGCACGTATATTTCAGCCGCCCCGACAGCATCCTCGGCGGTCGCTCGGTCTATGAAACGCGCGAGAATATTGGCCGCGAACTGGCCAAGGAAAGCCCGGTTGACGCCGATCTTGTCTGCCCCGTGCCCGACAGTGGCACCCCGGCAGCGATTGGTTTCAGCCTTGAATCCGGCATTCCCTACGCGATGGGCATCATCCGCAACCAATATATGGGCCGGACCTTCATCGAGCCGACCGAGCAGATCCGCAACATGGGTGTGCGTCTCAAGCTCAACGTCAACCGCGCGCTTATCAGGGACAAGCGGGTGATCTTGGTCGACGACTCGGTGGTGCGCGGCACCACCTCGCGCAAGATCAAAGAGATGATTCTGGATGCCGGGGCCAAGGAAGTGCACTTCCGCATCGCCTCCCCGCCCACGGCATGGCCCTGTTTCTACGGCGTCGACACCCCGCAGCGCGAAAAACTGCTGGCGGCGACCATGTCCGAAGATGAGATGCGCGATCACCTACAGGTCGACAGCCTCAAGTTCATCTCGCTCGACGGTCTGTACCGCGCGGTGGGCGAAGCCGAAGGCCGAAAGGCCGAGTGCCCGCAGTATTGCGACGCCTGCTTCTCGGGCGACTACCCGGTTACCCCTGCCGATCAGGTCAAGGAAGGGTTCCAGATGAAGCCCGCCGCCGAATAACCTGCCAAGCGGACTGCACCAAAGCAAAGGCCGCGCCCGGAACCCCGGGCGCGGCCTTTGCTTTTTTTTGCCACCCTCGCGGGATCGCTTGATTAGTTCTGCGCCGCAGGCTCGGCCGCATCATTGGCGCTGTCCGTCGCATCATCCACGGCATCGCTGATCGCCTCTCCGGCGGCGTCGACCGTGTCGGTGATCGCCTCTGCCGCGTCTTCGGCGGCATTGGTCACATCCTCGGCCACCTCTGGCGCATTGATCGCCTCAGAGGCTTCGATGGCCACTTCCTGCGGCCCTTTGCCGGTGAAAAGCATATAGCCCGCCAGCGCAATCAACGCCGCCACGACCAACCAGACCAGATTCTTCATTCCATTCCCCTTAATATACGCCCCGCGACGTTAGAGATTACCCCCGGGGCCGCATAGCCGTCAATTGCGCCACATTCGCCCCAGATCAAGGGTAAATCGCCGCAAAGCCCACGCATAGCGCGATTTTGCGGCTTGAAGATGCCCCCCTGCGGGTTTACCTTGCATTCTCGAATTAGGTAACAATCAAAGGACCATCACCATCGCTCGCAGACCCCATAACGCGCCGCCCCAACGTGACACCGGCCCGCGCGTCAACGACAAGATCCGCTCCACTGAAATCCGCCTGATCGGGGCAGACGGCGAAAACGTCGGCGTTGTGACGCCTCAGCGTGCCATGGAAATGGCCGAAGAAGCTGGGCTCGACCTTGTCGAAATTTCGCCGAATGCCAAGCCGCCCGTGTGTAAGATCATGGATTTCGGCAAGTTCAAATATGAACAGCAAAAGCGCGAGAGCGAAGCCCGCAAGAAACAGAAGATCATCGAGATCAAAGAGGTCAAGTTCCGTCCCAATACGGATACGAACGACTACGATGTGAAGATGCGCAATGTCTTCAAGTTTCTCGAAGGTGGCGACAAGGTGAAGGTTACTCTACGGTTCCGTGGCCGTGAGATGGCGCACCAGAACCTTGGTCGTGAGCTTTTGGAGCGCGTTGCTGCGGATACCAAAGACATCGGCCGGGTTGAGAACTTTCCCAAGATGGAAGGCCGCCAGATGGTCATGGTGATCGGGCCCCTGCCCAACAAGTGATCCGCTCTATGTCGGGTCCGCACGGCGGGCCCGATTGATCATCTTACAGCCCATAACGCAAAACGCCCCCGGATCGCTCCGGGGGCGTTTTCACTTTAGGGGTAGGTCTGCTTAGCGCAGCAGACCAGTAATGTTCCGCACGACCGCACGGCGGTTCGCAGGTTCAGCTGACGTCGTCGGCACGCGCAGCTGGCTTTCACCGTAGCCCTGCGTGATCAGGTTGGCAGGCGGTACATCAAAGTACTCCGTTAGAGCCAGTGCAACGGTCTCTGCACGGCGGTCCGACAGGGCGAGGTTGTAGCTCGCATCGCCAACCGCATCCGTATGCCCTTCGACAAGGATCACGGTGCGCGGATCCTTTTCGATCAGGTCACGCAGCGTGGTGCCGATATTGGCAAGCGAACGCGCCTGCTCAGGCTGGATTGCAGCAGAGCCTGTGGGGAAGCGCACGGCGTCCAATTCCAACTGCGGCGCAAGAGAGCGCACCTCACGGATTTCGCGCACCTGACGCAGGGAGAATGTCCGCCCCTGATCGTTGCGCAATTCCGTTTGCAGAGCCTGACGCAGCGCTGCTTCGTCCTGCGTACTGGCGCGCTGAGCCTGCTGGGTTTCTTGAACCTGCGGCAGGTCGTTCACCACAACTTCGCGCTCTTCGACAAGGTCATCCACAAGCACGTACTCGCGGCCCTGTGCGTCAAAGTTGGTGCGGCGCAACACGGTGCCATCGCGCGAGCGAATGGTCTCAACCCGGCTGCCATCGCTCTTGGTCACGATGGTACGGGTGGAGCCGTCGTCGAAGGTCTGAGTCTGCACTTCATCGCCGGGACGACGCAGCAGCGCATTGTCGTCCTTCAGAACACGCAGTTCACCAGTATCGTCCTGAACAACCACACGGTCACCGGAACGGCTGACGATCTTTTCACCATTGTTCAGCACCGACCCTACTGCGACGGCGCCAAGGCCAAGCAGCAAGGCTTTCTCGAAGTCCGACAGACCGCTGTCGTCATCATCCGAGGCCGCGGCTTCGGCTTCGCCGGCAGCGGTCACTTTGGTGTCGAAATCTTCGTCCGAGCTACGCACGTCCTCTTCGGTGACTTCTTCGGTCACTACTTCTGCTTCCGCATCGTTTTCGGCCGCAGCGGCAGCCGCAGCAGCGGCCTCACGCTCGGCACGGCGTTCTTCGCGACGCTCTTCGCGGCGCTCGGCACGGCGGGCTTCGCGGCGCTCTTCACGGGCTTGGATCTGCTCTTCGGTCAGACCAGCGTTGTCCTCTTCGCCCACCGCTTCGCCGCTCATTTCGGCGTCGGTTTCGGCATCCTGCGCGGTAGTGGCAGCAGCTTCGTCATTCTGGACCGTTTCTGCTTCGGTCGCAGTTTCGGCCTCCAACTCGCTTTCGACAGGCTCGGTGGTTTCTACAGTCTCAGTGGTCTCGACGGCTGTATCAGCAGTTGCATCGGCCTCTGCAGTGGTTTCAGCCTCGGCCTCGACTTCCGCGTCCTGCATGGTCTCGGCTTCGACTTCGGCCTCTTGCTCAACCTCAGCCTCGGCCTCTACCTCTTCGTCAACTTCAGCTGTCGCCTCGGCTTCAGCTTCCGACGCAGCTTCGGCGGCAGCTTCAGCTTGCGCCTCTGCAGCATCAGCCGCTTCGTCGGCCTGTTCAGCCACGCTGTCTACAGCGGCAGCGGCGGCATCGCCGGTCGTCTCAACCGCATCGGCGGCTTGATCCAAGACAGAACCGGTTTCCGCTTCGGCCTCGGTTTCAACTTCAGCTTCGGCTTCCACTTCCGCCGATGCTTCCGCATCAGCGCTCAGCCCGGCGATAACGCGCAACTCTTCGGCGTTCTCTACCGTTTGATCGTCAAATGCGCAGGGAAACTCTGTCGCTTCGCCCACGGGGCCGCATTCGGCCAGATTCTGCTCCTGAGCGAAAGCGCCATGCGGGAAGGCCAATGCAAGGCTCAGACCCAGCGAAGTCGTAGATCTCAGTAGGTTTTTCATGTTCACGTCCTCATTATTACGGGAACGCCGTTCGGGCAGCGCTTGTCACCCAACGCATAATGGGGGCGCTGGTTCCGCTATCCAATATCAATACCTTATCCCATGAAAATACCGCGCCCCCATTCGGGGACGCGGCAAAGGTTTACAAAGTGTTATCGACTATCAGGCGATGGCTGCGACAGCGCGGCGGGTCATCACGCCGCAAAGATGCG
Organism: Sulfitobacter dubius; assembly: GCF_027214245.1. Taxonomy (GTDB): domain Bacteria; phylum Pseudomonadota; class Alphaproteobacteria; order Rhodobacterales; family Rhodobacteraceae; genus Sulfitobacter; species Sulfitobacter dubius_A. The sequence goes on from NZ_JAPWHM010000004.1 coordinate 163,424, forward strand.
CGCGGTAGGCGCCGCTGCCGTGCAGATCGCTGATCATATCATCCGAACCGAGGGTCAGCCCCTCCAAAGCACCAGCCTCAAACCGGCCATTCAAAGCGGCTTCGGCCTCCGTCCAGCGGAAGACACCATCGTTCGACGCGCCGGTGATCGCCACCCGCACCCCGTCACCGAACCGGGCGACATAGGCTGCGACCAGCGGAAAGCGTGAGGCGGGTTGGATGAACTTCTCGTAATGCGCGGCCTGCGGAATGGGAAAGCGCACGCCGGTCACGATCTCCCCTTCTTCCAAAGCGGTGGTGAACATGCCCTGAAAATAGTCATCCGCCGCAATTTCTCGCCGGTCGGTCTCAATCGTCGCCCCGCTGGCCAAGGCCCCGGCGGGATAGCAGGCAGAAGGGTCGTTATTAGCAAGCGATCCGCCGATCGTGCCGCGGTTGCGTACCGCCGGGTCACCGATCCGCGCGGCGAGGCTGGCCAAGGCGGGATAGCTCTCAGCGGCCTCGCGCATGACGGTCGCGTGGGTCGTGCCGCCGCCAATCCAAAGCGCGCCGTCGCGCATCTCCACGCCTTTCAACGCATCAATCCCCGCAAGCGACACCAGAACAGAGGGCATCGCCAGCCGCGCCTTCAGCGTGGGGATCAGCGTCTGCCCCCCGCTCAGCGGTTGCGCGTCTTCCTGCCCCAAGGCTTTGACCGCATCTGCCACGCTGCTGGGGCGCTCTACTTCGAAATCATACATCTTTCATCCTTCCCAGAGGCCGTCCGTGCGTCGCCTCTTTGTCCAATACATTTTTCAGTAGGCCAAGGAGCTCAGCCATTCATCGCCTCCCAAACCCGCGCGGGGCTGACCGGCATGTCGATATGGCCGATGTCCTTCCCGCCCGAGCGCATGGCATCCAGCACCGCGTTCACCACAGCAGGCGGCGAGCCAATCGCCCCCGCCTCCCCGCAGCCTTTCACGCCCAAGGGGTTGTGGGTGCAGGGCGTTTGGCAGGAATGATCCACGTCATAGAACGGCAGATCGCTGGCGCGGGGCATGGCGTAATCCATGTAAGACGCGCTGAGCAATTGGCCGTCTTCGTCATAGGCGCAGTTCTCCAACAAAGCCTGACCGATCCCCTGGGCCAAGCCGCCATGCACTTGGCCGGTAACGATCATCGGGTTGACCACATTGCCAAAGTCATCGGCGGCCGTGAACCGCTCAACGGTGACTTGGCCGGTGTCGGGGTCAAGCTCCACCTCGCAGGCATAGGCACCCGCCGGATAGGTAAAGTTCGACGGGTCGTAGAAGGCAGTTTCTTCCAGCCCCGGTTCGATCTCCTCCAACGGATAGTTATGCGGCACGTAGGCCGCCAGCGTCACATCGCCCCAAGCCACGGATTTGTCGGTGCCCGCCACGCTGAACGCGCCGTCCTTCAACTCGATATCCCCTTCCGACGCTTCGAGCAGGTGGCTTGCGATCTTTTTGGCCTTGGCGATGATCTTTTCCGTCGCGCGCACCATGGCACTGCCGCCCACAGCCAGCGAGCGTGAGCCATAGGTGCCCATCCCCATCGGTGTGCGCGCCGTGTCGCCATGGACGATCTCGACCATATTCTCATCGATGCCGATCATATCGGCCACCACCTGCGCGAATGAGGTCTCATGCCCCTGCCCGTGGCTGTGGCTACCGGTCATCACGACGAGCCCGCCGGTGGCATTGACCCGCACCGTGGCGCTTTCATAGAGGCCCGCGCGTGCACCCAGTTGGCCTACAAGGTTCGACGGCGCGATGCCGCAAGCCTCGATATAGCAGTTCACGCCGAAACCGCGCAGCTTGCCTTTGGCTTCGCTTTCCTTGCGACGGGCTTCGAAACCAGCGTGGTCGGCAATCTCCTCTAGCTTATCCATCGTGGCGTTGTAGTCGCCGGTGTCATATTCCACTGCCACCGGCGTGGCATAGGGAAACTCCGTCACGAAGTTCTGTCGGCGCAGTTTGATCGGGTCGACCTTCAACTCATGCGCGGCCTTGTCGATCAGACGCTCCAACTGATAGGTCGCCTCGGGCCGTCCGGCCCCGCGATAGGCATCTACTGGCACGGTATTGGTAAAGACCGCCTTAACGTTCACATAGATCAGCGGCGTTTTGTAATTCCCCGCCATGAGCGTGCCGTGCAGCCAGGTCGGCACCGAGGGCGCGAAGGTCGACAGATAGGCCCCCATATTGGCGTAGGTATCGGTGCGCAGGGCGGTGAAGTTATTATCCGCATCCAGTGCCAATTCGATCTTGGTGACGTGATCCCGGCCATGGGCGTCGGACATGAAAGCCTCGGACCGGCTGGAGGTCCATTTCACCGGACGCCCCACCGCCTTGGCGGCGAAGGTGCAAAAGGCTTCTTCTTGATAGTGGAAAATCTTGGTGCCAAAGCCGCCGCCCACATCCGGGGCAACAACGCGCAGTTTATGCTCGGGGATGCCGAGCACAAAGGCGCCCATCAGCAGGCGGATCACATGCGGGTTCTGGCTGGTGGTATAAAGCGTATAATCGCCAGCCGAGCGGTCGTACTCGCCGATCGCCACGCGCGGCTCCATCGGGTTGGCGACGAGGCGGTTGTTCACCAGTTCCAACGTGGTGACATGGGCGGCGTCTTCGAAGGCCTTGTTCACCGCGTCCTTGTTTTCCTCAACAAAACCCCAGTCGTAGCAGAGATTGCTGGTCAGATCGTCATGCACCTTGGGCGCATCGTCTTTGACCGCCTCCTTCATGTTGACCACGGCGGGCAACTCGCCGATATCGACGACAATCGCCTCGGCGGCGTCGCGCGCCTGCGCCAGCGTCTCGGCCACCACGGCGGCGATGGGCTCGCCCACATGGCGGACCTTTTCATGGGCCAGAACCGGGTGTTTCGGCTCTTGCATCGGTTGTCCATGTTTGTCGGTGATCTGCCAGCCGCAGGGCATCCCGCCGATCTCGGCAAAATCCGCGCCAGTGAAAATCTTTAGCACGCCGGGCATATCCTCGGCGGCAGAGGTATCGACCCCCGTCAGTCGCCCATGCGCCACATCCGAGCGCAGGAAAAACACATGGGTCTGGCGGCGCAGGTTGATGTCATCGGTGTAGCGCCCCGACCCGGTGAGAAAGCGAATATCCTCCCGCCGTTTGCTGCTGGCCCCAATTCCGCTGCTCGGTTCAAAATCCTTTGGCATAATATCCTCCCGTTTGGTGGCGGTGCGGATGCACCTGATCTGTCACGCGGCGCCCGGTTCTGGTGGTCCTCCCTCCGCCATCACCGGTCTGCTCAGCGCGACACTGCTTCCAACGTTACTCTGCCGCCAGCGCGCTGACCTCTTGGCCGCTGGCCGCCATGATCGCTTTGACGATGTTGTGGTAGCCGGTGCAGCGGCAGATGTTGCCGTCAAGGTAATGGCGCACCTCGGCCTCGCTTGGCTTGGGGTTGTCCTTGAGCAGGGCCGCCGCCGACATCACCATGCCCGGCGTGCAAAATCCGCATTGCAGCCCGTGGTGATCCTGAAACGCCTGCTGGATGGTGTTGAGCGTGCCATCGGGAGCCGCCTGCCCTTCGATGGTGTCGATCTTGGCCCCATCAGCCTCAATCGCGAACATGGTGCAGGCCTTGACCGCATTGCCATTCACATGAACCACACAGGCCCCGCATTGGCTGGTGTCGCAGCCCACATGGGTGCCGGTGAGTTCCAGATCATCGCGTAGGAAATGCACCAGCAGCGTGCGGCCTTCGACCTCCCCTGACGCGGGTTTGCCGTTCACGGTCATCTTGACCTGTGTCATGTTCTTCCTCCCAGTCTGACGCTTGTTAGAGGCAGTTAAGCACGACAAGCACTAGTTGAGAACACATATTTTCTGAGGGCTTTCTGTCAGCCACCGCTCGCGCTTTCGCCGGGGTTTCGCGGCTGTGGGCGGGTCGGGATTTCCTTGAGCAGTCCGCCCACCCCCATGCCCGCGATATCCGCGCTGGTGACCGGAATGCCGCATGCCAACCGCGACAGCACCCAATCCGCGCCATTCAGCGCAGGCGAGCGGGCGCAGCCAGGCAGGCCAATCACGGCTCGGGTGCCCAGGTGGCCGAGAAAGAGCAGATTGCCGGGGTCCACAGGCATGCCAAAACGTGTCACCTCGCCGCCTGCAGTGCGCAAAGCCATTGGGGCCACATCATTGATATCGGACGTGGCCGAGGCGGTGAGGATCAGGATCAGATCGGTCTGCGCGGCCGCAATGGCTTCGGCCAGCGGGGCGGTGCGATGGGGAACCGTTGTGGCATCTTTCAGGGTCACGTTCAGGGCCTTCAGCCGCCCCTCCACCGCCGCGCGGCCCTTCTCTCCGGCGCCGCCGGGGACATCGGTGATGATGAGCGTCGCGTCGCCCAAGACGGGTGCCGCAAGGCTCAGCGCGCCCTCTCCCGCTGCCGCACAAGCGGTCTCCACCGCGTCGGCGGGCACGGCGTAGGAGATAATCTTGATCGTTGCCACCATCCCGTTCTCGCCCATCTGCTGATAGGGCGGCACGGTGGCCAGCGTGATCATCGGATGCACCGCGTTCACCGCCTCAAGGGCGGCGCGGTCCATCACCACCACGCCCGGCCCATCGGCCAGCAGGTTCACGCGCCCGGTAAAGGGTTCCGACATCCTTAGCCCCTGCCCGCAAAGGGCTTGGGCCAAACGCGCAGCACCGGCGTCTTCGTCAATGTCACCGGGGTCGAGCTGGGCGACGATCACCTCTGCGATCCCGGCCTCTTTCAGCGCATCGATATCGCCCTGTGCCAGCACCCTACCCTTGCGCAGCCGCCCGGAAGGGACCGCCACGGAATGAGCCAGCGTCGCGCCGAGGGCATCGCTCAGGGGAACCGGGCCGAACCTCATGGCCGACGCAGGCTTTGGATCATCTGAGCAAGGATCGAGACGGCGATTTCGGCGGGGCTTGCCGCCCCAATATCAAGCCCGACCGGTCCGTTGATCCGCGCCGCTTGCGCTGCCGGCACGCCCGCCTCTTCCAATCGCGCAAGGCGGCTGGCCTGGGTTCGGGTCGAGCCGAGCGCGCCGATATAAAAAGCCTCTGACCCAAGCGCCACATGCAGCGCCGGATCGTCGAGTTTGGGGTCATGGGTCAGCAAAACAACGGCAGAGCGGGCATCGAGGTCGATCTCGCGCAGCGCGGCATCGGGCCAGTCGTTCACAAGCCGACAGTTAGGGAAGCGCGCAGGAGAGCCGAAGGCTTCGCGCGGGTCGACGACGATGGGATCAAACCCAGCCTCCCGCGCCATGCGCACCAAATGCTGCGCGATATGCACTGCGCCGACGATCACAAGGCGCAGCGGCGGGTTGTGGATGGCGATGAAACGCCCACTGTCTTCCTCTACGCCAGACCGGTCCCGGCGGAAGCGGTCTTGATGTCCCTCATGCGTCAAGTGGCGGTGGCTGCCATCAAGGGCAACCTCATAGGCCACGGCCTCCCGCGCCGCGCGTTTCGCAACGAGTTCCCGCAGCATCTCTAGGGGTAATGCGTCAGGCCCGACCGGTTCCACCAGCACTTTGATCGTGCCCCCGCAGGCCAAGCCCACTGCGAAGGCATCACCATCGCTCACGCCGTATTCCAGCAGCCGCGTGCGCCCGTCCTCCAGCGCTTCCAGCGCCTCGACCACCACCGCGCCTTCCACACATCCGCCCGAGACTGAGCCCATCATCGTGCCATCGCCCGCCACGGCCAGCTGCGCGCCTGCGCGGCGCGGGGCCGAGCCCCATGTCTCTACCACCGTGGCCAGCGCCACAGGCTGTCCAGCCTCGGCCCATTCGAGCGCCTGTTCGGGGATCCGGTCCATCTGCTGTCCTTTCGCCGTGAGGGCGCAGAGTGTGTTGCAACGCGGGCAAAGGTCAATGCCCGATCCAGCCTTCGGCTTCGCCTTGCACGCAGCGCAGTGCGGCACTACATCTAGGCCAAGATATCACAACACCCGGAGCCACCCTATGCCCATGCAAGCCAGCGAAATCGAAGACCTGATCCGCGCTTCCTTTCCGGACGCCAAGATCACCGTCGAAGGCAATGATGGTGTGCATATGGCGGCCATGGTCGTTGACGAAAGCTTTCGCGGTATGAACCGGGTTCAGCAACAGCGCGCCGTCTATGCGGCCCTCAAAGGCAAGATGGACGGATCGAACGGTGATCTGCACGCGCTGGCGCTGACCACACGGACGCCGGATTAAGCGATGTGGGGCTGGGCCGCAGCGGTTGTTCTGGGCGGGATTGCCGCTACCGCCTATGCCCAACACCGTGCGCGGCGCGGGCGGCATGTGCCGCTGTCGCAGCGCCAGCCTCCGCGCCCTGAGACCGGCAAAGTGCCGCTGGGGATGGAGGCGCTGGATCTGGATGCCGTGGCCAGCACCGCGCGGCGCAATGAGAGCCTTGAGCGTGGGCAGACGAATTGGACGAAGAAACGGGGCGGTTTCTTTCTCGGCGGGGCCGAGTTGGATGTGAAGCCCTGGGCCGACGATGAAACCTATGCGCGGCGCTATCACGCTGCGTTCAAGAAATCAGATACGAAGGACAAATGACATGAGCGATGCCGCCAACCAGATCAAAGAACAAATCACCAAAAATGACGTGGTTCTGTTTATGAAAGGCACCAAGGAAATGCCGCAGTGCGGTTTCTCCAGCCGCGTGGCCGGGGTGCTGAACTACATGGGCGTGAACTATAGCGATGTGAACGTGCTGGCTGATGAGGGGCTGCGTCAGGGGATCAAGGACTTCTCTGACTGGCCGACCATCCCGCAGCTTTACGTCAAAGGCGAGTTCGTCGGTGGCTGTGACATCATCACCGAGATGACACTCTCGGGCGAGTTGGACACGCTCTTTGCCGAGAACGGCGTGACCTTTGATAAGGACGCTGCGGACAAGATCCGCGAAGCCAACGGTTAAAGCGACCACAGGTTAGACGAAAACACCCCGGAGCGGCTTGGCCCTCCGGGGTGTTTTTTTGTCCGGCACCTGCAGGCGCCCCGCGCAGCACCACCAGCGATAGCGCCCTGCAAACTCGGCGTCGAAAACCGCCCCGAACGCACCCCAAACGGGCGCGCCCCGGCAGCACCTTAACCTCAGTCTTCAATCGCCGTGATCATATCGACGCGGCGGCCATGACGCCCGCCTTCAAATTCGGTATCCAGAAATGCGTCCACGATCTCAAGCGCAAGCCCGCCGCCGATCACCCGCGCGCCCATCGACAGCATATTCGCGTCGTTATGCGCCCGGATCATCTTGGCCGAGAAGGTATCGGCACAGACGCCGCAGCGAATGCCCTTGACCTTATTCGCCGCCATCATGATGCCCTGCCCCGTGCCGCAGATCAGGATGCCAAGGTCGAACTCCCCCGCAGCGATGCGTCGTGCGGCGGCTTCGCCGTGTTTGGGGTAATCCGTGCTCTCTGCCGTTGCCGGGCCGATGTCTTCGACCTCAAAACCGCGCTCGGCCACATGGCGCGCGATGTCTTGGCGCAGGGCGATGTCGGCATGGTCGCTTGAGATGATGATGCGGGGTTTCACGGTCATGGGAGAGTGTCCTGATTGTTGCGTCGCAAGATCCAGCACCCAAGGGGCACTTTTCGCGCCCCCCAGATCATATTGCCGCCCGCGCCGCAATCCCGCATGGGGTCAATATTGCGGCACACAGTCCGTATAGATCGGCGTCACCGCGTCGCTGGCCCCCTCGTGCCAGCCAAGGCGCGCACGGCCCTGATGTTCCCACCATTCATAGGATGACCCATCCGACGGCCAGCCATATCGCGCGCCAGAGCCGGAGGGCATGATTTGCAAATGGATCAACCGCCCTTCGACATAGAGCACCGCGACAGCGGGATCGGCATCGGGGACATAGACCACCGGCACCGCTACTCCACGATCACAAAGATAGGTCAAAGCGGTCGTCTCAGCACCGGCAGGAGCGGCCCAGAGCAGCGCACAGAGGGCTGCTCTGGCCAGTTTTCTCATTTGTCCGACTTCTCTTCAATCTCGGCGGCCAGCGCTTCGGCCCGTGCGGCGATCTCGGCCAAGGTGTCTTTGACACCCTGCGGCACAACGGGCACTTCGATACGCTCCGGCTCGATCTTGGTGTTACGCAGGCTGGTCAATTCGGCCTCACGCTCGGCCAATTCGGCGCGCAACTCAGCAATGCGGTCTTCGACGCTGGCGGTCTTATCGGCCAAGAGCAGACCGGCCATGAGCAGCATCCGCGCCTCGGGCATGCGGCCCACCTGATCGCTCAGCACGCGGGCTTCGTCGTCCAGCATTTTGGCGGCGGCGTGCAGATAGCTCTCTTCACCTTCCTGACAGGCGACCTCGAACTGGCGGCCGCCAATGGTGATCCGTATTTCGGGCATCAGTCGGCCCCTCCTGACTTGGGTTCTTCTTCGGCGCGGTCGTCCTCGGCGGGCGCTTCGGGTTCGGGCTCGCCGTCTTCGACCAGAGGTGCCAACGCGGTCAACACGGCGTCAATCTCGGCCATCTCAATGGCGCGGGTGGCGCGCAGGCTTTCCAACTCGGCGATCACGGCGGTGTCGATCAACTTGGGGTCGGCCAGCCCTTCGGCATTGGCCAGACGCAACTGCTCACAGGCCGCCGACAACTGCTCATTCGCCTGACGCAGACGCTGCACGTCCATATCAAGCTGGGTCACCCGGTCATTGTTGAATTCCATCTGATCGCGCAGGGCGGTCAATTCGTCCTGATGGCTTTCCTTCAGGGTTTTGACCCGGTCGGTCAGCTGAGCGTTGGCTTGCCGCTCGTCTTCCAGCGCCTGCACGATATCCTCATCCGGCTCGGCCGGGGCGGCGTTGAGCTGATCCAGCCCCTTCGCCATCCGATCCATCGCGGCCGTGATGCGGCGTTGATATTCTTCAAGTTCACTCATCCGCATGAAGTCTCCTCGTTCGTCCTGCTCTATCGGCGGCGTTTTCGCCTGCCGTGCCCCGTGGCGGCGGCCCGTTATGGCTGCCATATTCGGCAGATAGCGCGCAGCCGACGCAATGTCACGCGCGCGAATCGCCCGGATCAGCCGGTTTCCGCAATCCTAGCCAAAGCGCAGGCAAATTGCGCCCCCCCTTTCGTTTCAGCGACTTGAGGCACAGAGTTCACCTCTGCCCGTGCCGCGCACCGCTTCTGGCGCCCGGTTGTGCTTGAACTTTGCCCGATCGCTGGTATGCACAGGCCCAATCTGCCACAGCCGCAAAGGAACGCCCCGTGGATCTGACAGCCCTCGCACGCGCAAACCCCGATCACTGGTCCAAGGCCACCGCCATTCGCGCGCTGACCCTCGATGCCGTCGCCGCCGCCAATTCGGGCCACTCCGGCATGCCGATGGGCATGGCCGATGTGGCCACCGTGCTCTTTGAAAAGCACCTGAAATTTGATGCGTCCAACCCGCTTTGGCCTGATCGTGACCGCTTCATCCTGTCGGCGGGCCACGGCTCCATGCTGATCTACTCGCTGTTGCACCTGACGGGCTATGAGCAGTTCCCCATCGAAGAGCTGAAAAACTTTCGCCAGATGGGCGCGCGCACAGCCGGGCACCCGGAAAACTTCCTTGCCGACGCGATTGAGACCACCACCGGACCGCTCGGCCAAGGCATTGCCAATTCGGTCGGTTTCGCCATGGCCGAAGAGATGCTGCGCGCGCAGTACGGGGCAAAGGTCGTTGACCACCACACCTATGTCATCGCGGGCGACGGCTGCTTGATGGAAGGCGTGAGCCAAGAGGCGATCACGCTGGCAGGCCGCCACAAACTGAGCAAGCTCATCGTGATGTGGGACAACAACAACATCACCATCGACGGCCCGGTGACCCTGTCGGACAACACCGATCAGGTCGCGCGCTTCAAGGCCGCGCAGTGGCATGTGATCGAAATCGACGGCCACAACCCCGATGAGATCGACGCGGCCCTGACCGAGGCGAAAGCCTCTGATCTGCCCACCATGATCGCCTGCAAAACCCATATCGCTCTGGGCCACGCGGCACAGGACACCTCGAAAGGCCACGGCGCTTTGACGGATGCCGATCAAATGGCAGATGCGAAGAAAGCCTATGGCTGGACGACTGGCCCCTTCGAAGTGCCCTCGGATGTGAAATCCGCATGGGAAGAGATCGGCAAACGCGGTGCCGACGAACGCCGCGCTTGGGAAGAGCGTTTCGACAAAATGCCCCGCGCCAAGCGGGAGACGTTTAACCGAGCGCTAGCGCTGGAAGCGCCCAAGAAGATGAGCGCTACCGTCAAAGCCTTCAAAAAGCAGATCACCGAGAGCGCGCCCAAGATGGCGACCCGCGCGGCGAGCGAAAAAGCTCTCGAAGTGCTGAACCCGATCCTGCCCGAAACGGTTGGCGGCTCGGCGGACCTGACCGGCTCGAACAACACCAAGACCTCCGATCTGGGTGTCTTCGACGTGGACAACCGCGGCGGGCGCTATGTCTACTGGGGCATCCGCGAGCACGGCATGGCGGCGGCGATGAACGGCATGGCGCTGCACGGCGGCATCCGTCCCTATGGCGGCACCTTCATGTGTTTCACCGACTATGCGCGTCCGTCGATGCGCCTCGCGGCGCTGATGCAAATCCCCACGGCCTTCGTCATGACCCATGACAGCATCGGCCTTGGCGAAGATGGCCCGACCCACCAGCCGGTCGAGCATCTGGCGATCAGCCGTGCCACACCCAACACCTACGTCTTCCGCCCCGCCGACGCGGTGGAAACGGCAGAGGCTTGGGAGATTGCCTTCACCTCGAAAACTACGCCATCGGTTCTGTCCCTGACCCGTCAGGGCCTGCCAACCGTGCGTCTTGAGCATAAGAACAACAACCTCACCGAAAAAGGCGCCTATGTGCTGGCCGATGCCGAGGGCAAGCGTCAGGTGATCCTGATCGCCACCGGTTCGGAAGTGCATGTGGCACTGGCCGCGCGTGACCTGTTGCAGGCCGAGGGCATCGGCACCCGCGTCGTCTCCATGCCCTGTATGGAGCTATTCGCTGCGCAGGATGAAGCTTACCGCAAGCGCGTGCTGCCCGGTGGTGCCGTGCGTGTCGGTATCGAAGCAGGCATGCGTCAGGGCTGGGATCAATGGCTCTTTGGCGAGCGCGGCAAATACGGCAAGGCGGACTTCGTCGGCATGGACCGTTTCGGTGCCTCCGCCCCGGCGGAAGAACTGTTCGAGCGTTTCGGCTTCACCGCCGAGAATGTCGCTGAGAAAGCCAAGGCGCTGCTCTGATCCACGGATCACACGGCACAGCAAAAAGGGGCGACGGTTCAACCGTCGCCCCTTTTCTATTGTCCTATCACTAGAACCGCGTTTTACACCGCCGCCTTATGAAAGACCTTGCGCCAGATCGGCGTGATGATCTTCTCACCCACCGGGATTAGCAGCAGGCCAAGAGCCAGACCAAAGACGCCATCGATTGCCGCTGTTGTAGTCCACTCCACTGCCCCTTCGAATTGTGCGGGGACCGCATGGCCCACGGTGACTGCCACGTCGTGAATCCAGTTGTAGGGCGCCGCAAAGCCCATCTGCTCTAGCCCGTGAATAATGATCGACCCGCCAACCCAAAGCATTGCAGCCGTTCCGACGAACGTCAGCAGCTTCAGAAAGCCGGGCATCGCGCGCACCAAACCGCGCCCAAATGTCCGTGTCAGGGCAAAACGCCCCCTATTTGCCATCACCAGCCCCAAATCGTCCATCTTCACGATCAAAGCGACCGCACCATAGACCGCAACCGTGATCATCACTGCCACCGCCGCCAGTGTCGCCGCTTCCATCCAGAAATTGCTTTCCGGGATCGCCGACAACGCAATGGTCATAATCTCTGCCGAAAGGATAAAGTCAGTCTTGATCGCGCCCGCGGCCTTCTGCTCTTCCAGATGCGCAGGGTCTTCGATCACCTTCTCCTTGTCAGGATAATCCTCGTGCCCGTGCCCCCAGCCAAGCGCATGAGCAACCTTCTCAGCCCCCTCAAAACACAGATAAGCGCCACCCAGCATCAACAGCGGTGAGATCGCCCAAGGCGCGAAATTCGCCAAAAGCAACCCAACGGGCAACAGATACACCAGCTTGTTGCGCAACGAACCTTTGGTGATCCGCCAAATCACCGGCAGCTCACGCTCAGCCTTGAACCCATGCAGATACTTCGGCGTCACCGCTGCGTCGTCAATCACCGCCCCCGCCGCCTTCGAGCCCGCTTTGGCCGCCTGCCCGATCACGTCATCCACGCTCGCCGCCGCAACTTTGGCGATGGCCGCCACGTCATCTACAAGTGCCAGTAAACCGCTCATTCCGTGCCCCTTTTTGCGTGTTGCAACCGAAGTAGCATGTGCAGCCCATCTGGCAAGCCCGAAGCCGGAGCGACCTTTACCGCTAACATGCAGGTTTAACGCTAACATATGGAAATCATTTGGTTTTGCCCCTTTCCCCTGCCTGCCTTGCGCGGATATAGAACGCGCGACCCCGACATACGGCCTCCCTTCGCGCGGCCCGAGACAAGGAATGCACCATGACCATCAAAGTTGGCATCAACGGATTTGGCCGCATCGGCCGCTGCACCCTCAGCCATATCGCGGCCTCGGGGCGCCATGACATCGAAGTGATCAAGGTGAACGCCACCGGCCCGCTCAGCACTGCTGCGCATCTCATCAAATACGATTCCGTCCATGGCCGCTTCCCCGGCGAAGTCTCTGTCGACGGCGGCTATATGAACCTCGGCCAAAACGACATCGAGATGATGTCGAGCTACAACCTCGAAGAGCTCGATTGGTCCGGCTGCGACGTGGTTCTGGAATGCACCGGCAAGTTCAACGACGGCAACAAAGCCAACGTTCACCTTAAGAACGGCGCCAAGCGCGTCCTGCTCTCCGCTCCCGGCAAAAACGTCGATAAGACAATCGTCTACGGCGTGAATGACGACCAGTTGACCGCTTCCGACCGGATGATCTCAAACGGGTCTTGCACCACCAACTGCCTCGCGCCGCTGGCCAAAGTCATGCATGACGCCGTGGGCATCGAAAGCGGCCTGATGACGACGATCCACAGCTACACCGGCGACCAGCCGACGCTCGACCGACGCCACGATGACCTCTACCGCGCCCGCGCCGCTGCCATGGCGCTGATCCCCACCTCCACCGGGGCTGCCAAAGCTCTGGGCGAAGTGCTTCCCGCGCTCAAAGGCAAACTCGACGGCACCGCCATGCGCGTCCCCACCCCCAACGTCAGCGCCGTTGACCTGACCTTCCAAGCCAGCCGCGACGTGACGGTGGAAGAGATCAACGCCGCCGCCCGCGCCGCCGCCGATGGCCCGATGAAACGTGTGCTGGCCTATGATCCCGAACAGAAAGTCAGCATCGACTTCAACCATACGGAGCAAAGCTGCATCTTCGCCCCCGACCAGACCATCGTCGTCGCAGGCCGCACCGTGCGCGTGCTCGGTTGGTATGACAACGAATGGGCCTTCTCGGTCCGCATGGCCGATGTCGCCGTCGCCATGGGCAAACTGGGCTAAGGCTTGCACGGCGGGGGTGTGGCTGTAATATCAGGCCAACCCCGCCCGGAGCCGCGCCATGACCAATTCCATCGCCATCGTGCTGGCCCTCGTCATCGCCGGGGCCATGATGGTCGACCTCTATGCCTATGGCGCGGACCATATGATCTATCTCGGCAAAAAGCTTTTTGAATTGATCGAATGGGTTGCCTTTTGGCGCTAAGGAAAGCCGCGCCGCAACCCTCTTTTCTGTCCCATCGGAACCGGCGTGCTATCGGTCACCGACCGCAGACTGGTCTCAGCCGATTCAACCACGCCGCCGATCAAACGGCGCTGCGACAAGACAATCTGCTGAGGGTCTTACAGGCACGACCACGAATGGGCTTCTCCCACCGCATGCTGGCCCCGGCCGCTATCATCGCCGCCCAAGGCCGCTGACGACAAAAAGACGCGACCGCCACTCACGCGCCACGCCCCTCCCCTTCATCCTTTTAAAAATACCGCGCAGAACCGCGCCGCACCCGGTCCGCTCTCTACTCCGGACGCTACTTCCGCGCAAAGCGCTCAATCAGCACTTCGTTCACCGCAGGGGTCACAAATTTGCTGACATCGCCATCAAGCCGCGCAATCTCTTTCACCAGTTTGCTGGCGATGGCCTGATGCGTGGCCTCGGCCATCAGAAAGACCGTCTCGATAGAATCGTCCAACTGCCGGTTCATGCCAACCATCTGGAACTCATACTCAAAATCCGACACCGCCCGCAGACCGCGCACGATGGTCTGCGCCCCGACATCGCGCGCGCAGTCGATTAGCAGGTTTTCGAAAGGGTGCACCACGATCTCGACGCCGGTTTCCTCGGCCAATTGCACGCATTCCGCTTCGATCAGCGCGACACGTTCCTCAAGGCTAAAGAGCGGCCCCTTGTCGCGGTTAATCGCCACGCCGATCACCAGCCGGTCGACCATACGGGCGGCGCGGCGGATGATATCGATATGCCCCAGCGTGATCGGGTCGAACGTACCGGGATAGAGGGCTATGCGCATGTAATTGTCCTGCGTATCTGCTGCGTTGCGGCACAGCCAAGCATTTCACTGCCGCAAGCGCAAGTCGGTTAGCGGTAGCACTGTTCCGCGGTCAGCCCGCAGAACCGCCCTGTCGTGGCCCCTGAAAACGCCTCAGTGGCCCATGATCATGCCTTCGAGGGCCTGCTTCTCCATCGACAGTTCCTGCAACTGCGCCTTGACCACGTCGCCGAGAGAGATCAGCCCCACGAGTTCCCCGTCTTCCAACACGGGCATATGGCGAAACCGTCCGTCGGTCATCTGTTGCAACACCGCGTCAGAGCGGTCATCCCGGCTGCAGGTCACCAGCTTACGGGTCATGATGCTCTCAGCCGCCTGTTGCAGGCAGCCCGCGCCCGAACGGCCCAGTTCGCGCACGATGTCCCGCTCAGACAGAATCCCATCTGGCGTCTTGCCATCGGCCGAGATCACCAGCGTCCCGATCCGCATTTCAGCCAGCATCGCCGCCGCCTCAGAGATCGCCAATCCGGGTTTGGCCGTAACCACCTTGCCATCGGGCTTGGTCTTGAGAATCTGCGATACGAGCATCTGACGCCTCCTTTGATGCAGGGCAAAGTCCCCTCCAGCGTCACCGCGAAATCCTTTCATGTCAAGCTTTTGGCGCAGTCTTCTGCGCGGCTTCGGCCTCCAGCCGGGCAGTCTCGGCCCGAAGCCCGGCGGCCAGCGCCTCGGCAAAAGCCGCCAGTCGGGCGTTGCGGCGGTCGTCTGCATGGCGGATCAGATAGAAGGCCCGCTTGAGGCTGACGGCCTGCGTCAGGATGCGCCGCACGCCTTGGGTTGCGGCAAGCGAAAAGTCATGCGCGATGCCTATCCCACCGCCCTGCTGGATCATCCGCACCTGAACGGAGACGGAATTTGACGCCAAGGCCACGCGGCTGATGCCGAGGTCGGCGAGGTAGTCCAACTCCCGATCAAAAATCATATCCGGGATATAGCCAACCATCCGGTGCCTTTGCAGATCGCCAACCGAGGTCACCTCGGGGTGGCGTGCGAGATAGCTTTCCGCGGCCGCAAGATGGAGGTGGTAGTCCGTCACTTTCTGTACCACCAGCCGCCCTGCCGTGGGCGCGCTCACCCCGATCGCCATATCCGCCTCGCGCCGGGACAGGTTGAAAACGCGCGGCAATGCGATGATCTGCACATCCAGATCGGGGTTTTTCGCCGCAATGGCCGCACAGACCTGCGGCAGCAGATAATTTGCCGCCCCATCGGGCGCACCCACGCGGATCTGCCCTGAGAGTTGGTCGCTTTGCACCGGCACCCCGGCGGTGGCGGCGCGCATCGCCTGCTCGGCCCGCTCTGCCCGCTGCATCAGGTCACTGCCAGCCTCGGTCAGCATATAGCCTTGGGGCGATTTGACGAAGAGCACGGTCTGCAGCGCCTTTTCCAAACGCGCCATGCGGCGACCCAGCGTTGCGGGATCGAGCCGCAGCAGCTTGCCCGCGCCCGACAGGCTCTGCTCGCGCGCCACGGCTAGAAACAGCCGCAGGTCGTCCCAATTCTGATCCATTTCGCTGCCTTCCATAGATTTGCAAAAATGCAAGACGGTTTTGCCATCCTTCCTCTGTTACATTGCTTTTTGCAAGGCTATCGTGCCGCCAACCAAAGAGGAGACCGATCATGCAAGAGATGACCCACTACCTGAACGGCGAACACGTCAAAGGCACCTCCGGGCGCTTTGCCGACGTGATGAACCCCGCCACCGGCGAAGTGCAGGCGAAAGTGCCGCTCGCCAATGGCGATGAGCTGAACAAAGCCGTGGAATACGCTGCCGCCGCCCAGCCCAAATGGGCCGCGACCAACCCACAGCGCCGCGCCCGCGTGCTGATGAAGTTCGTCTCCCTGCTCAACCGCGACATGGACAAGCTGGCCGAAGCGCTGAGCCGTGAGCACGGCAAAACCCTGCCCGACGCCGCCGGTGACGTGCAGCGTGGCCTTGAAGTGGTGGAATACTGCATCGGTGCGCCGGAACTGCTGAAAGGTGACTTCACCGACAGCGCGGGTCCGGGCATTGACATGTACTCCATGCGCCAAGCGCTTGGTGTGACCGCGGGCATCACGCCCTTCAACTTCCCCGCCATGATCCCGATGTGGATGTTCGCCCCCGCCATCGCCTGCGGCAATGCCTTCATTCTGAAGCCTTCCGAGCGTGACCCCTCTGTGCCGCTGATGCTGGCCGAATTGCTGGAAGAAGCCGGACTGCCCAAGGGCATCATTCAGGTCGTGAACGGCGACAAGGAGGCGGTCGACGCGATCCTGCACCATGACGTGATCCAGTCGGTGGGTTTCGTGGGCTCGACCCCGATTGCCGAGTACATCTACGCAACCGGCTGTGCCAACGGCAAGCGCGTGCAGTGTTTCGGTGGCGCCAAGAACCACATGATCATCATGCCCGACGCAGACATGGACCAAGCCGCCGACGCGCTGATCGGCGCGGGTTACGGTGCTGCTGGCGAACGCTGCATGGCGATCTCCGTAGCCGTGCCGGTGGGCGATGAGACCGCCGACCGCCTGATCGAAAAGCTTGTGCCGCGCATCGAAAAGCTGAAAGTCGGCCCTTACACCTCCGGCAATGACGTAGACTATGGCCCGGTTGTGACCGCTGCCGCCAAAGCCAATATCGAACGTCTGGTGCAGTCCGGTATCGACCAAGGTGCAGAACTGGTTGTCGATGGCCGCGACTTCAAACTGCAAGGCTATGAGAACGGCTATTTCGTCGGTCCGCACCTTTTTGACCGCGCCACCAAGGACATGGACATCTACCAGCAGGAAATCTTTGGCCCCGTGCTGACCTGCGTCCGCGCCAAAGACTACGAAGAGGCGATCGGCCTTGCCATGGACCACGAGTATGGCAACGGCACCGCGATCTTCACCCGTGACGGCGACGCGGCGCGTGACTTTGCCAACCGGATCAACGTCGGCATGGTCGGCATCAACGTGCCAATCCCGGTGCCGCTGGCCTACCACACCTTTGGCGGCTGGAAGAAATCCGTCTTTGGCGATTTGAACCAGCACGGGCCGGATGCGTTCAAGTTCTACACCCGCACCAAGACCGTGACGGCCCGTTGGCCCTCGGGCATCAAAGAGGGTGGCGAATTCTCCATCCCGGTGATGGAGTAAATCATCACGCCGGCTGCCCCGCGGCAGTCGGCCCTAAAGAACGGGGCCAGCGCCATGCAAAAAGAATTTACCATCGGAATTGAAGAAGAGTATCTTCTGGTCGACAAGGATTCACTGGCGCTGGCTGACACCCCCGAAGGGTTGATGGAAGATTGCCGCAAAGACCTTGGCGATCAGGTCAGCCCCGAATTTCTGCAATGTCAGATCGAGATCGGCAGCAAGCCTTGCAAGACCGTTGGCGAGGCCCGTGAGGACTTAAAGCGTCTGCGCAGCACGATCTCCAGACACGCCGCCAAGCATAATTTGTCCCCCGTGGCCGTCTCCTGCCATCCTTTCTCCGATTGGAAGAACCAAGAGACGACGCATAAGGAACGCTACGACCAGCTTGAGATTGAGTTGGGCGGTGTCGCACGCCGGATGCTAAGCTGTGGGATGCATGTCCATGTGGGCATTGAGGGGGATGACCTGCGCATCGACCTGATGCCGCAATTCGCTTATTTCCTGCCCCACCTGCTCGCACTCTCGGCCTCGTCGCCCTATTGGCAGGGCGAAGACACCGGGCTGGCGTCTTACCGTCTTGCGGTGATGGAGAGCATGCCGCGCACGGGGCTGCCGCCCTTGCTTCATAGTTGGGGAGAGTATGAGCGCAGCACGCAGGCGCTGATTGACCTCGATATCATTCCCGACCAGTCGAAAATCTGGTGGGACCTGCGCCCGTCGACCCATTACCCGACGCTGGAAAGCCGCATCTGCGATGTACAGCCGCGCTTGTCACACGCGCTTGGGCTGGCGGGGCTGACACAGTCCCTCACCCGCTTCCTGCTGCGCCTGCGCGACAGCAATCTGCGCTGGCGCGAATATGACCGCTTCCTGATCGAGGAAAACCGCTGGCGCGCGCAGCGCTACGGCGTGAACGAGACGCTGATCGACTTCGGGGGGCCGACGCTCAAACCCTTCGACCAGATGTTCGAGGAAATCATCGGCCTGATCGCCGAAGACGCCGAGGCGCTCAGATGTCTGGATGAGGTCTGCGCCCTGCGCGACGTGGTGAAACAGGGCACATCCGCCGACCGTCAGCGCAAAGTCTGGGCCGAAGCGCCCGATGGCAAGGGTGGCGAGGCCGTCGTGCGCCATCTGATAGAGGAATACCACGCCGATCTGTGACGCTTGTTGCGGCACCTTTCGGCTGATAGAATTAAACAAGTGTTCAGTTCCAGGGACACATGACTTCAGGGAGGAGCCGCGATGGATTTCGCATTGAACGAGGAACAGACCGCCATTTTCGACATGGCCCATGCATTCGGGCAGGAGAATATCGCGCCCCACGCCCACCAATGGGAGAAAGACGGCACTATCCCCAAAAAGCTTTGGCCAGAGGTCGGCGCATTGGGGTTCGGCGGGCTCTATGTCTCTGAAGACACCGGCGGCGCGGGGCTCACACGTCTGGACGCCACGCTGGTCTTTGAGGCGCTGTCGATGGCCTGCCCCTCGGTCGCGGCGTTCCTGTCGATCCACAATATGTGCGCCAAGATGCTCGACACCTTCGCCAGTGACGAGATGAAAGAGCGCGTCATGCCCAAAGTACTCACCATGGAGACGGTGCTGAGCTACTGCCTGACTGAACCCGGCTCCGGCTCCGACGCGGCAGCGCTCAAGACCCGTTGCGAGCGCACCAACGAAGGCTATACGCTGAACGGCACCAAGGCGTTCATCTCGGGCGGTGGCTATTCGGATGCCTATGTCACCATGGTCCGCACCTCCGACGACGGCGCGCGCGGCGTCTCCACCGTCTATGTCGAGGATGGCACGCCGGGCCTCAGCTTCGGCGGGCTGGAAGACAAGATGGGCTGGCGCAGCCAGCCGACGGCGCTGGTGCAATTTGATGACTGCAAGATCGGCGCGGAGAACCTTGTTGGCGAAGAGGGCAAGGGCTTCAAATACGCCATGGCGGGCCTCGACGGTGGGCGGCTGAACATCTCCGCCTGCTCGCTCGGCGCGGCACAAACTGCGCTGACCAAGACGCTGGAGTACATGGGCGACCGCAAAGCCTTTGGCCAGAGCATCGACCAGTTCCAAGGGTTGCAGTTCCGCCTTGCCGATATGGAGATCGAATTGCAGGCCGCACGCACCTTCCTGCGCCAAGCGGCGTGGAAGCTCGACACCGGCGCCCCGGATGCGACCAAGTTCTGCGCCATGGCCAAGAAATTCGTGACCGAGACGGGCAGCAAGGTCGTCGACCAATGTCTGCAATTGCACGGCGGCTATGGCTACCTTGCCGACTACGGGATCGAGAAACTGGTCCGCGACCTGCGGGTGCACCAAATCCTTGAGGGCACGAATGAGATCATGCGCGTGATCGTTGCCCGCGACATGCTTAAGAACCGCTGAGGCCCCCATGAGTGATATCCACATCCGCATAACGGGCCGCGCCGGACGCATCACGTTGACGCGGCCCAATGCGCTGAACGCGCTGAGCTACGACATGTGCATCGCCATCGAAAAGGCGATCGACGACTGGCGCGATGACCCAGAGGTCGCCGTGATCGTGCTGGATGCCGTGGGTGAAAAAGCCTTCTGCGCGGGCGGTGACGTGGCGCAGCTTTACCAAACGGGCAAGGACGGAGATTTCGACTTCGCCCGACGTTTTTGGGCCGATGAATACCGGCTCAACAACAAACTTCACGGTTTTCCCAAGCCAGTGATCTCCTTCATGCAGGGCTTCACCATGGGCGGCGGGGTCGGCATCGGCTGCCACGGCTCGCACCGCGTCGTGGGCGAGAGCAGCAAGATCGCCATGCC
Source organism: Sulfitobacter dubius (assembly GCF_027214245.1). GTDB lineage: Bacteria > Pseudomonadota > Alphaproteobacteria > Rhodobacterales > Rhodobacteraceae > Sulfitobacter > Sulfitobacter dubius_A. The sequence continues at coordinate 183,935 of NZ_JAPWHM010000004.1, forward strand.
CGAATGCGGCATCGGGCTGGTGCCCGACGTGGGCGGTACGCTGCTGCTGGCACAGGCACCGGGACGGATGGGCGAATACCTTGGCCTCACCGGCGCGCGGATGGGCGCAGGCGACGTGCTCCACGCCGGTTTCGCGGATTATTTTATCGCGCAGGCCGAATGGCCCGATCTTATCGCGCAACTGGAAGAGAACGGTGATCCCTTCATCCTCGACCGCGCTGCAAGCTCCCCGCCCCCGTCCACGCTGGCAGAGGTTCAGGAAGAGGTGGACCGCCTCTTTCATGGCGAAAGCCTTAAAGAAATCGACGCGGCGCTTGCGATGTCTGACAGCGATTTCGCCGCAGAGACAGTGAAAACCCTGCGCCGCAACTCCCCCCTGTCGATGGCCTGCACGCTAGAGATGCTGCGCCGCCTGCGCGGCCCCGGCATCGGCATGGTCCCGGCACTCGAACAGGAATACCGCTTTACCGCGCGGTCACTGGAAAAAGGCGATTTCATCGAAGGTGTGCGCGCCGCGATCATCGACAAGGACCGCAGCCCCAATTGGCAACACCCCGACTGGGACGTGCCGCAGGCCGATATCGACGCCATGCTCGCCCTCTTGGGCGACAACGAATTGAAGTTGGAGGAAAATTCATGAGTAATCTTACAATCGGTTTCATCGGTCTGGGCAATATGGGCGGGCCCATGGCCGCCAATCTCGCCGCCGCGGGCCATACCGTGCGCGGCAATGACGTGGCCGGCACCACCGCCGAAGGGGTCGCCGAGGCCAAGACCATCGCAGAGGCGGTCGGGGATGCCGATGTGGTCATCACCATGCTGCCCAACGGCGCGATCCTGCGCCAAGTGGCCGAAGAAGCGGTCGCACATATGGCGCCGGGCGCGCTGCTGATCGATTGCTCCACCGTCGACGTGGAAAGCGCGCGTTTCGCGGCAGAGGCCGCGCAGAAGGCTGGATTGCTCTTTGTGGATGCCCCCGTCTCTGGCGGGATCGGCGGCGCGCAGGGCGGCACGCTTACCTTCATGGCGGGCGGCGCGGAGGCAGCCTTTGAAAAGGCCAAACCGCTGTTCGACATCATAGGTCAGAAAGCCGTTCATTGCGGCGATGCGGGCGCAGGCCAAGCGGCGAAAATCTGCAACAACATGATCCTTGGTGCCACGATGATCGCCACCTGCGAAGCCTTTGCACTGGCTGACAAACTGGGCCTTGATCGCGAACGGATGTTCGACGTGGTCAGCACGTCTTCGGGCTATTCATGGTCGATGAACGCCTATTGCCCGGCCCCCGGCGTCGGCCCCCAATCGCCCGCCGACAACGACTACAAACCGGGGTTCGCGGCAGAGCTGATGCTCAAAGATCTGGGGCTGTCCCAGCAGGCTGCGGAAATGGCCAATGCCGACACGCCGATGGGCGCGCTGGCCAAGGAACTCTACACCCGTTTCGTCGAGGAAGAAGGCGGCAAGGGCAAAGACTTCTCTGCCATGCTGCCCCGTTTTGAGCAGCGCGGCTGGCAAGGTTAAGCCGACCGCCCCCCACCCGGGAACGACCCGGCCCGAGCAGGCGTTAACTTCAGAATGACCCCATCTGAGGAGATCACCTGATGCGACGCCTGCTCATTACCACGATTCTGACCACCGCCTGCGCGACCGGCCCGCTGGTCGCCGCCGGAACCGGCTTTGCCCCGGCCCAGCCCGCGGTTGCCTTTGACAGCAACGGCCCTGAGACGCTTTGGCTCGCCAAAGATGACAAAAACAACAAGGGCAAAGACAAGAAAGACAAAAAGGCGAAGAAGAAAGATAAGCAGGAGAAGAAGGCCGAGAAAAAAAGAGAAAAGCGCGAGAAACAAGCCGAGAAGCACAAAGAGAAGAAGGCCAAGAAAGATAAGGAAGACGATAAGATCGAGATCAAGATCAACGGTGATAAGGTCAAGATCAAAGGTGATGAGGTCAAACTGCCCAAGGGCATGGACCGCGCCGAGTTTGATGAGCGCGTGACCCGCTTTACGCAGGACCGTGAGACTGTGGTCACCCGTCTTCTAAACACCCCGGCGCCCGAAGGGCGTGACATGGCCGCTATCCTCGGTGCGGCGGCGCTTGCCCTGGCCGCGCCTGAATTGAACGCATCCGCCCTCCCCGAGGACGAGCTGATTACCTATCGCAACTGCCCCCCTGGTCTGGCCAAGAAGGACCCGCCCTGCGTGCCCCCCGGGCTGGCAAAACAGGGCGTGACCTATGAACAATGGGCCAGCTATTCCGACGATGAACTGGACACATTGCTGGAAGAGCGCCGCCAACCCTATCTTGAAGCCGATCCGCTGACGGAACGCGAGTTGCTCCTACTTGAGTCCCACCAAATCGCACAGCTCTACAGCCTTGATGCCGCGCCTGCTGGTCATCGCTATGCGCTGATCGATGGCCAGCCCGTGCTGCTGAGCAACGAAGATCACACCGCGCTGCTTCGAATTAACGAATTGGCACGGGTGCCCACCATAGGCTCAGGCGTAAACATCGCACCGACCGCCGCGCTGACGCAGGCGGACCTCATCAATCTCTACCGTCTGCCCGAGCCGGAAGAAGGCTATAACTACGCGGTCCTGAACGGTCAAGTGATCTCGCTACGCGATAGCGCCTACGAGACGCTGCAACTGATCCGCATCGCCCGCGCCGTGTTGTAAGGACACGCCACAGGCCAAGCCAACCAAGTGGTGGCGGTTATTCCGCCGCCACTTTTGTTTGCTTATATAGCATCGGTTTGAGGTACTTCCCGGTATGGCTTTCGGCCACGTCTGCGACCTTTTCGGGCGTGCCCGTGGCCACAACCCGGCCACCGCCGTCACCGCCCTCAGGGCCGATATCAATAATATGATCGGCGGTTTTCACCACATCTAGGTTATGCTCAATCACGACCACGGAATTGCCTTGATCGACCAATTCGTGCAGCACTTCCAACAGCTTGCGCACGTCTTCGAAATGCAGGCCCGTTGTCGGTTCATCAAGAATATATAGCGTGCGCCCGGTGGAACGTTTGCTCAACTCCTTGCTGAGCTTCACCCGCTGCGCCTCACCGCCCGACAGGGTCGTGGCCTGCTGTCCGACCTTGATATAGCCCAGCCCCACTCGCATCAGCGCATCCATCTTTTCACGGATCGAAGGCACGGCGGCAAAGAAGCTTTGCGCATCTTCTACGGTCATATCAAGCACGTCGGCGATGCTCTTACCCTTGAACCGCACTTCCAGCGTCTCGCGGTTATAGCGGGCGCCTTTGCAGGTCTCGCATTCCACGTAAACATCCGGGAGGAAGTGCATCTCGATCTTGATGACCCCGTCACCCTGACAGGCCTCGCAACGCCCGCCTTTCACGTTGAAAGAGAAACGCCCTGGCTTATAGCCGCGCTCTTTCGCTTCCGGCAGACCGGCGAACCAATCCCGGATCGGCGTGAACGCCCCGGTGTAAGTCGCTGGGTTCGAACGCGGAGTCCGACCGATGGGCCGCTGGTCAATGTCGATGACCTTGTCGAGATGTTCCAACCCTTTGATGGTCTGACAGGGCGCAGGCGTCTGCCGCGCGCCATTCAGGTTCATCGACGCGGTTTTGAAAAGGGTTTCAATCGTAAGGGTGGATTTGCCGCCCCCCGACACACCCGTAACACAGACGAATTTACCCAGCGGGAAATCGACAGTCACATTCTGCAAGTTGTTGCCAGTAGCCTTTACGACCTGCAGCTTCTTCTTGTTCCCCTTGCGTCGCTTGGCCGGGACCGAGATTTCACGAACGCCGGTAAGATACTGACCAGTAACAGAATTGGGATCATTCGCCACCTGTTCAGGCGTGCCATGGCTCACTACTTGCCCGCCGTGAACTCCAGCACCCGGCCCGATGTCGAACACATAATCGGCCTCGCGGATGGCCTCTTCGTCATGCTCTACAACGATCACCGTATTCCCCTGATCCCGCAGGTTCTTTAAGGTATCCAGCAACCGGTCATTATCGCGCTGATGCAGCCCGATCGACGGTTCATCAAGCACGTAAAGCACGCCCGTCAGGCCAGAGCCGATCTGGCTTGCCAGACGGATACGCTGGCTCTCGCCACCACTTAAAGTACCACTTGAACGAGACATCGTAAGGTACTCTAGACCCACGTTATTCAGGAATCCTAGGCGTTCCCGAATTTCCTTTAGAATGGCCTTTGCGATCTCATTCTTCTGCGGGGTTAGATGATCCGGCACAGCCTTGCACCAGTCAAAGGCTTCACGGATCGACATCTCCACCACCTTACCGATGTGGAGCAACTCGTTCTCATTGCCAGTCGTGGGGCCAATGCGTACCGCAAGCGCTTCGGGCCGCAGGCGATAGCCGCCACAGGTGCCACAGGGGCGGTTGTTCTGATAGCGCTCAAACTCTTCGCGGACCCAGTTGCTGTCCGTTTCGCGGTAGCGGCGCTGCATATTGGGGATCACCCCCTCGAACACCCGCTTGACCTCATAAACGCGCCCGCCTTCGTCATAGCGGAAGGTAATCTCTTCCTTGCCGGAACCACGAAGGAACACCTCTTGCACCTTCTCAGGCAGGTCTTTCCAGCGGGTCTTTTGGTCAAAGTTATAATGCTTGGCAATGGCTTCGATGGTTTGCTTAAAGTACGGGGACTTCCCCTTACGCCAAGGCGCCAAGGCCCCGTCATAGATTTTCAGGTTCTGGTCGGGCACCACCAAACGCTCGTCAAAAAAGAGCTCGACACCAAGGCCATCACATGAGGGGCAAGCCCCAAACGGCGCGTTAAAGGAGAACAGTCGCGGCTCAATCTCGGGAATTGTGAAGCCACTGACAGGGCAGGCAAATTTTTCCGAAAACGTATGACGCTCGGGCTCGCCTTCACTGGGCGCCGTTTCGAGAATGGCAATGCCATCGGCAAGGTCGAGCGCTGTGCGCAGCGAGTCCGCCAGGCGCGTTTCCAGCCCTTCGCGCACCACGATCCGGTCGACGACAACATCAATATCATGGCGGAATTTCTTATCCAAAGTCGGCGGCTCATCCAGATCATAGAACTCACCGTTCACCTTGACCCGTTGAAAGCCTTGCTTGCGCAACTCTATGAACTCTTTGCGATATTCACCTTTGCGGTCGCGAATAATCGGCGCCAGCAGATAGGCCCGCGTGCCCTCTTCCATGGTCATGATCCGGTCGACCATGTCCTGCACCTGCTGGGCTTCGATGGGTTTGCCGGTGGCCGGGCTATAGGGGGTGCCGACGCGGGCGAACAACAGCCGCAGATAGTCGTAAATCTCGGTCACCGTCCCGACAGTGGATCGGGGGTTCTTTGAGGTGGTCTTCTGTTCGATTGAAATCGCGGGGCTGAGACCGGAAATGTGATCCACATCCGGTTTTTGCATCATATCAAGGAACTGCCGCGCGTAGGCCGACAGTGATTCCACATAGCGCCGCTGCCCTTCGGCATAGATCGTGTCGAAGGCAAGGCTCGACTTGCCCGAGCCGGAAAGCCCGGTAATTACAACCAGTTGGTCACGCGGAATATCCACGTCGATGTTCTTTAGATTGTGCTCGCGCGCGCCGCGCACTTCGATGTTCTTCAGCTCAGCCATGACATGCCCCTCTTAACGGTTTGTACATAGGTGCTGATGCAGTGTTTTCCAACGGAAAAGTGAGAACTAAACAGGAACGCGCCGACTGCGACGTCGGGCCGCACCAAGGAGGAGATGTGCCACCAGCCCCATAGCAAAGGCCCCACCCGCCAATAACGGCAAGGCCGCGCCGCCAAAGCTCGCTAACCCGAACGCCATAACCGGTGTGCCAAGGCTGTTTCCAAGGTTCCCCATCTGCGCCACTGCGCCGTTTGCCTGCGCCTGCGCGGCGGGGCCGCTGTTGAGTTGCGCGACCGCGGTAAAACTTGCGCCTTGGATCAACCCCATGGCGGCAGCCAGTGCCAAACAGGCCAAGGGCGCGCCGGGGGCGAGCCAGAGCCAAAGCATAGAAAGGGCGGAAAGGGCAAAGCCAGTTTGTACAACAGAGACCGCCGGTAGACGGCGAAGCAATGCGACGCCGATGGTCATCGAGACCGCGATGCTGGTCAGCGGCATGGCCGCCATGGTGGGCGCGCGCCATGCTTCCGGGAGGTAGGGCGGCAGGACAGTGAGGATGGAAACGAAACTGAATGTATAGAACAGCCAGCCCGCCGCAGGGGCGGAAAGGAAGGGAGATCGGTAGATCGCGACGTGATCACGCAGTATCTGCGGCAAAGAGAATGGCGGCTGAGGGCCCTCGTCCTGCAGGCTGCGCAAGCTGCCGGAAAGCACAAGCGCACAGCCCGCCATATAGAGCGCGTGGACGGCGAAAAGCGCAGGCACGCCCCATGTCAGCGCAAGCGGGCGGCCTATGAGGGTCAGGATCGCGAACGCCACGCCAAAGAAGGTGCCCCAGAGGGTCAGGGTAAACCCACGGTCCTTCACGGTACTGAGTTGTGCAATCAACGTCGGCGCGGCAACTACGATGCCCAGATGCGACAGCCCCTCGACCACGCGGCTGGCCAGCATCCAACCAAATCCCGGCAGCAACGCCTGAAAGGTAGATACAGCCGCGCCCAGCCACAGGGCAGATAGCAGCGCACGACGATAGCGGATACGGGCGACCACCAGCCCCGCCACAACGCCAAGGAGGATACCGACACCGCCCACCATTGAAACCAAGAAGCCCAGCGACGCTCCGGCCTGCGGATAATTCTTTGGAAGCAGGTCGAAGATGACGCTCATCTTGCCATATTGCGCCGCCGCCCCCAGGCCCGCGGCCCAAAGCGCGAAAACGCGCGGAAAGGAGGTTTGGTCAGCCATCGGCTCTCATTTCTTCTGGGCCAGCGCCCAAGCGCACAGCGGCATTTTGGGATCGTTAGTCAGGTCATCCGTGCTTTTGTCGAAACCCGGCGGCCAGTCGGGTTCAAGATTGCGGGCGGCGGCGGCACGGTTGCCCCATTGTCGCGCGATGACCCGGCTCTCGTCGAAGCCGGCTTCGATCAGCAAGTTCTTCAGCCCCCGTGCGGACCAGCGCGAATTGTCATTGGGGGCCGCATGAAAGGGGATGAAAAACGGCACAGCGATCCAGAAGTACCCCCCGGCTCTCAGCATCTGTTGCACATGGGCCAGCGCCGTATAGGGCCCATCAAGATGCTCCCAGACCTGATTGGCGAGGATCAGATCAAACTGCCGCACGGCACTGGTTTCGGGGTCGGTAAACGGACCTGCGCAGATGTCATAGGTCGGATAGCCAAACTGTGTATAGCTCTTGAATGCGAAGCGCTTACCGAACCTGCCCGAAATTTCGGCTGCATCCAGCGTCGCAGGGTTCAAACGGCCAATCAGCCGACGGCTGCTGCGGTGCATGACGACACGGTTAAGGCTGACCACGACATGGCTCCCGACGGCTTGGCCAAATTGCGGCGGGGCGAGGCGCGGTCAATGCACCCTGCCCCGCTCGCGTTACATGTGGATCACGCGGTCAAAGGCGTCGAGCACGGATTCGTGCATCATTTCGCTGAGTGTTGGATGCGGGAAGACGGTGTTCATCAGGTCTTCTTCGGTGGTCTCCAACTGGCGGCCCACAACGTAGCCTTGGATCAGCTCGGTCACCTCGGCCCCGACCATATGTGCGCCCAGAAGTTCGCCGGTCTTGGCATCAAAGATGGTTTTCACCATCCCTTCCGGCTCACCCAAGGCCACGGCTTTGCCATTGCCGATGAAGGGGAAACGACCGACCTTGATGTCATAGCCTTGCTCTTTGGCCTTCGCCTCGGTCAGACCGACAGAGGCGACCTGCGGGTGGCAATAGGTGCAACCGGCGATACTTTCGGGTTTGACGGGATGTGGTTTCTGGCCTGCGATGAGTTCGGCAACCATCACCCCTTCATGGCTCGCTTTATGCGCAAGCCACGGCGCACCAGCAATGTCGCCGATGGCATAGAGTCCGTCGACACCTGTGCGGCAATATTCGTCCGTCACCACATGGGTCCGGTCGACTTTGACGCCAAGTTCTTCCAGCCTCAGACCTTCGGTATTACCGACGATGCCAACCGCAGAGATCACGGTGTCGAACTCAAGTTTTTCGACTTTGCCGTCACGTTCGATATGGGCGGTAACCTTGTCGTCCGCACGGTCGAGCTTCTTGACCGTGGCCTTTTGCATGATGGTCATGCCCTGCTTCTCAAACGCCTTCTTGGCGAATTTAGAGATTTCTTCATCTTCTACTGGCAGAACACGGTCCATCACCTCGACCACGGTCGTGTCAGCGCCGAGTGTGTTGTAGAAGCTGGCGAATTCGATCCCGATGGCGCCGGAGCCGATGACCAGCAGCTTCTTGGGGTCATGGACGGGCTGCAAGGCGTGGCGGTAGGTCCAGACGCGCTTGCCATCCGCCTCAAGCCCCGGCAGTTCGCGGGCGCGAGCGCCGGTTGCCAGAACGATGTTCTTGGCCGTCAACTCTTCGCTGCCCTTGTCAGTTTTGACAGAGACCTTGCCCTTTGCCGGAATAGAGGCTTCGCCCATGAAGACGTCAACTTTATTCTTCTTCAGCAGGTGTTTGACTCCGCCTTCCATCTGCTTGGCGACGCCACGCGAGCGTTTGACCACCGCCTCTAGATCATAGTCGATCTTATCCGCTGCCAGACCAAAGTCCTTGGCGCGGTGCATCAGGTGAAACACCTCGGCAGAGCGCAGCAGCGCCTTGGTGGGGATACAGCCCCAGTTGAGGCAGATGCCGCCCAGATTTTCCCGCTCAACAACCGCGACCTTCAGGCCAAGCTGTGCGCCACGGATGGCGGCGACATAGCCGCCCGGCCCCGCACCGATCACGATCAGATCAAAGGATTTGGCAGCCATGGCAAGGACCTCGCGTTAGGGTTTGCAAATATAGTTTACCGCTAAACCATATTTGCAATCGCCACAACCACGCGAATTCATCCTGCCTTGCCGAAGCTCAGGCCGCTTGCAGATTTTCACGCAGCTGTTTGACGGTCCGGCCATATCCGCCTTCGTCGATATAAGAGGTCTCCTGCGCTGTAAAACTGCGCGACAGCGCCGCGTTGCGGTAGGGAAAGCGGCCAAACTGACGGATCACTTCGCGGTGCGCGCGGGCGTGCAGCAGGTTGCTGCCACTGCTTTCCGGCATCCGTTCGCACATTAAACGCACGCAACGGTCCTGATCGCAGAGGTTCTCTGAGTGCATCAGCGGCAGGTAGAAAAACTGCCGCTCGGGCGCTTCCACGCGCATGTCCCAGCCCTTTTCGATCCCCAGTTTCGCCGCCGCGAGGGCGATACGATCGCTGGCAAATGCCTTGCCGGTATCGCGAAACATATTGCGCGGGAATTGATCAGTCACGATCAAAAAGGCCAGCGCGTCGGTGGGATTGGTCAGCCAATGGTTCAGCTTGCCCGCCTCTGCCTCACTCCAGAGCCCCTCGAAACGGCTGCGGATCTCGGCGTCCAGCGCATCAGAACTATTGTACCATCCTGCCGGACCCACGTCCTTGAGCCAGAAATTCAGTACATCTTGGGGTTCTGCATTTGTGGCAGCCATCCCGCACACTCCTTTGCCGCATCTCGGGCGTTTCGTTAAAGTTAAGAACGTCTTACCCCAAAAGCCTAGTCACGTTTTATGTCATCTGCGACATCGTTATCGCTATCAGAGGCGTTTTTGTCAGCTTCGGCGTTTTCTTGAGCAGCTTCTTCGGCGGCTTCCTGTTCCGATTCAATTGCATACTCTTGCGCGATTTCCACGGCCACCGCGGTGGCCGAGGGGTAAATCGGCACGTAGTTGCCCGTCTCATCCACCGGAACCGCAGCACGCTGCGTTTTACGGTAAGACGCATAGCCGGCCAGCGCGGCAAAGAGCACGGCGGTAAAGAGGTAAAAGCCTCCCGGCCCCAGAGCCGTGCCCATCATCCAACCGGTAATCACCGGGCCAAGGACGGCACCTAAGCCGTTGATAAACAACATCCCACCCGAGGCCGCGGCCATATCCTCCTGTTCGAGGAAATCGTTGGTATGGGCCATGATGAGCGAGTAAAGCGGGTTTGACATGCCGCCCACGACAAAAGCCGTGGCGAGCAAGATCGGAAAGATATGCCCCAGCATCATGCCGACCATGGAGCCCGCCCCACCGATCAGCGCGGTGATGACGATCAGGCTGCGTCGGTCCATCCGGTCAGAAATCCAGCCGATGGGATATTGCAGGATCACCGAACCGACAAAGAAGGCTGCCACGAAAAGTGAGATCTGCGCGACGCTCAGCCCTGCTTCGGCACCGTAAACCGCTGCCATGCCGAACTGCGCCGAGAAAACACCGCCCAAAAGGAACATGCCGACACAGCCGAGCGGAGAGGTCTCCATCAGGGTGCTCAGGCTCATCGGTTTGGTGGTGCCGAAGGGCGGTGTGGGGCTGATCGACAGCAGGATCGGCGTGACCGCGATGCTCACCAAAACCGAAGGAATGACAAAGAGCACAAAGCCCGACGGGTCAGCCGTCAACAGCAGCGCTTGGGCGATAACGATGCCGAGTGTTTGCACGATCATATAGGCCGAAAGCGCCTGCCCCCGGTTCTCGTTGGTGGCCGCATTGTTGAGCCAGCTTTCTGCAGTCACGTAAACAGCCGAGAAACAAAAGCCGATCAGCACCCGGCCCAGCGACCAGACGATCGTATTGGGGAAAGTCGGGTAGAGGATCATCACCGCCGAGATCAGCGAGGCCAGTGCCGCAAAGACCCGCACGTGGCCCACACGCCGGATCATCCCCGGTGCCATCCGCGACCCGCCCAAGAAACCGACGAAGTAAGCCGACATGACGACCGACATTTGCAGGGTCGAAAACCCTTCGATGCCGCCGCGAATACCCAGCAAAGTGCCCTGCATGCCGTTCCCGACCATCAACAGGCACATGCCCAGCAATAGCGCCCATGCGCTTGAAACCACTTGAATCATCGGTCAATTCCTTGTTCGCCCAAGCCCTCCCATGGACGGCAATCGCAGGCTAGTCACCCCCTAGAACGACATTCAAGCGGGTTTTTGCGCCTCAGGCAGCAGAAGAGAGGAATCGCCGTATGAAAAGAAACGGTATTTTTCGGCGATGGCATGGGCGTAGATGTCTTTTACCTGCTGCACGCCCATCAAGGCCGAGACCAGCATCATCAGCGTGGATTTGGGCAGGTGGAAATTCGTCATCAGCCCGTCGGTCACGTTGAAGTCGAACCCCGGAGTGATGAAAATATCGGTATCCCCTTCCCACGCCGCGATCAGCCCGCCGCGCGCCGCTGTTTCGATCAGGCGCAGCGCGGTGGTGCCCACGGGGATCACGCGCCCTCCGGCGGCACGGGTGGCGGTGATCTCTTTGGCGGCCTCGGCGCTCACCCGGCCCCATTCGGCGTGCATTTTGTGCTCGGAAATGTCATCGACCTTGACCGGCAGGAAGGTGCCCGCCCCGACATGCAGGGTGACATGGCTGAAAGTGACCCCCTTGGCCGCCAGCGCCGCGAGCAGCGCCTCGTCGAAATGGAGCGACGCCGTGGGCGCCGCGACCGCGCCCGCGTGGCGGGCAAAGACGGTTTGGTAATCCGTCATATCCTGCGCGTCAGCCGCGCGCTTTGCGGCGATATAGGGCGGCAGCGGCATGGCCCCGGCCGCGTTCAGCGCGGCGTCGAAATCATCACCTGTGCAGTTGAACCGCAGATGCCCTTGCCCGTCTTCCACCGCCTCAAGCGTGGCGCGCAGGTCGTCGGAAAAGACGACTTCTTCGCCGATTTTCAGTTTGCGCAGCGGTTTGATCAGTGCCGACCAAGTGCCGTCGCCGCGGGGCTCCAGTAGGGTCACTTCGATCTTAGCCTGCACGGCACCTTGGGCCGAGGCGCGGTGGCGCAGCCCGGAAAGCCGCGCGGGGATCACGCGGGTATCGTTCAGCACCAGACGGTCACCGGGGCGCAGCCAATCGGTCAGATCGGTTACCCGCCTGTCATGAAGCTGAGCGCCTTCGGCCACCAAGAGCCGGGCGGAAGAGCGCGGATTGGCGGGGCGCGTGGCGATCAATTCCTCAGGCAGGTCGAAATCGAAATCGGAAAGCTTCATCGGCGCGGCTCCTGCGGGTCTGGCGGCATAGGTCGCCTCGGCGCTTAGCGATCCTCTGGCACCCGGGCAACCGGATTCGCTTGGCCCTGCACCTGCGGCACAGTGGGCGGCGGGCGGCGGAACAGCTCGCGGAACATGCCGGGCGTGAGGGCCGAGAGCGGATTGACCGAGACATTGGGTTCTTTCGCGGCCCCGGTCAGGCGGTAGTTGAAACCGATCAGCCCCTCGCCCTTGCGGGTGAACAGCGAGCCTATCCCGTTGAACATATAGACCGGAGAGATCACGCCCTGCATGTCGATCAGGCCGCTGTCGAGCGCATAGACCCCATCCATCGACAGGCCCAAGGACGCGCCAACGGCGCTCGCCTCGGTCAGGGTCAGGCGGTTCGGGGTCAGACGAAACTTCGCCTCAACATCGTCAAAGTAAATTCCATCGCCACTGAGTTCGTTGATCAGCCCCACAACCGAGATCGCATTGACCAGCGCCGCGATCCCCGGCGCGTCTTGAATGGCGACGTTATTGACCTCAAGCTGCCCGTCAAAGGCCCCGCCCGACCCGACAGGCAGCAGCGTGAGCGACAGGTTCCCCCCGACGACCTGTTTCACCAGCCCGGCCGAGCGCAGTATCCCGCCCGCATCGTCCGAGACCACGCGCACCGCGCTGCGCCCGCCTTGGGGCAGGACCCGCCCCTGCACAGGCGTGCCCCCGTTGAGCCGCGCGGTAAAGGACCCGTCCATCCCCTTAGCCGTGTCAAAGGTGCCTGCAAGGTTCGTGAGGTAAATCGTATCGGTGATTTGCAGCCGGTCCAGCGCCACGCGCATCGGCGGTCCGGCTCGCCCCCCGGCCCCGCCGAATTCGGCCCGGCGCATGTCCAGCGTGCCGCCGCCCAGCACCACCTGCACCGGATTGCCCTTGCCACGCCCGATCAGTTGCACGGGGATATCAAGCCAGTCGCCGCGCCGCAGACGGTCTATCCGCACGCGGTCCAACGCGCCGCCGGGTTCAAGGTCAATGGAGCCTGCCACCCGCAGCCCCGGCGCGTTCAGTTGAAAGGCGTCGATGTTCGGCGTCTCGCCCAAGCGTCCCGCCAGTCGCAATTCGCCTTTGGTCGCTGGTGCTTTGGACCACGATAGCTGCGGCACGGAGACGCCCAAGCCCGTTAAATCGCTTCGCAGCGAAAACCGCGGTGCCGCGCCTTTCTTGAGGTCCACCGCAATCTGTCCGCTGCTCTCCCCGCGAAGGCTGCCGGGGGGCAGTGCGACGCCAAACGCTTCGAGCCCCGCAGGGGTCAGCGACACTTGGGCTGTCAGTCTGCTTTCGTCAGAGCCGGGACCGATCGCCTGCGACCATTCCCCGTCGAAACCCACGCCATCAATACGTCCTTCGCCGCCGATGGTGATGCGGTCATTGCTGGCGGTGATGGCCAGTTTGCTGGCCTGAAGGCTGCGGTCCTTGACCAGCGTATCGGTCGAAAGCGACAGCAAATCCCCCGCGAAGTGATAGCGCACATCTTCGGGCTTGCCCCCCTTTTTCAACGGCAGCGCCAACGTGCCTTTCAGCACCGCCTTCCCATCCGCAAGCGTCACCGGCAGCCCGGCCTTGTCCATCACCTGCATTGGCGGTTGGTTCAGCAGCGACAGCGCGGCGGTCAGGGTTGACCGGGTATTGAGCCGGATCACAGAAGGACTGCCGTCTTTCACGCGCACATCCGGGATGATGAAAGACGACCCATCCAGCGTCACCGCCCCGCCCTGCGGCGCGATCACCTCGCCTGCGTCCACCGTGACGACAAGACGGTTGTCGAGCAGGCTCATATGGCCGCTGCCATCGGTGATATGCGGCAGGGTTTTCAAAAACCGCACCTCGGCCCCGGCGTAGTCGAAGGCCACATAGGTCTGCGGCACCTGCCCCGGTGCCATGCGCAGCGCCAGATCAAGGTTGCGCATCCGGCCTGCATGAAGGTTCTCGTCCAGCCATTTGCGGGTCTTGGGTTTCACCCCCTCGGGCCAGAGCGCCAGCAAACGCTCCGGGCTCAGCCTGTCCATGCGCCCATCGAGCGACAGGTTCCAGCCCTCAGGCTCGGCCACAAGCGCCCCATCAAGGCGCAGGCTACGGCCCTGATCGCTAATCTCCAAACGGCCCAGTTTCAGGCGAAACGGGTTGAGGCTGAGTTCAAAGTCGATATCCGCCTGATCCAAGGCCACCGTCTCGGGGTAGACATCCGCCGGGTTGGCGCGCAGATCGCGTAAGGAAAACTGCCCCACCATCCGCCCCGGAATGCCGCCCGTGACATCGCCCAGTTGCGAAGTGCCGGTGATGTTGCCCGACACCCAAGGGCTGTCGAGGGACATCTCGTCAAAGCGCAAAAGCTGGCGCGCAGGGTCATAGCTGAAGTAGCTCTGTGCCCCATCAAAAGGGATCGGCTTGGTCTGTGAGTTGGGCTGCAACACGCCTTTGCCGATTTGCAGCGATGCGTTGATCGGCGCAAAGCGGCCCGCGCTGTCGATCCCGCTGCGCACCGCGCCCGAGATATCGGCCCGTAGCACCTCTAGCCATGAAAACGCAGGCCCCTGTGCTGCGATGTCGCGCGCATCGATCCCGTCGAATGTCACACCAAAGGTCGCGGCGTTCTGGCCGATGCGGCTGCTGTAATTCGCGGTGAGCGTGGCCACATCGGCCCCACCGCTCAGCACCGCAAGATCGGCCGTTAGGTCAAGCTGATCGCCATCGCGCGCCAAGCGCAGCCGCCCGCCATCGCCGGTCCAGGCCCGGCCCGCGCGGGCATCCTCGAACCGCAGGGTCAGGGCGCGCAGCTCAACCGAGCGCAGGGCCGAGAGCGCGGGTGCGGCCAGCACCTCGTCGATCTGACCGATGAGTTGCGGCAGGGTCGCCGCCTCCCGCTCGGGTGGCGCAATCCCGGCCCCTGCGCTCAGGCTCACCCGGCCATCCGCCCCCCGGCGCAGGTTTGCCACCACGCCTGAAAGGGAAATCGCCCGCGGCTGTGCCACACCGCGCAGCAGTGACCGCATCGACAGGCTGGCCTTGAACTCATTGAAACTGACGATCTCGTCGCCTTCGGGGGTGGTGACAAAGATGTCTTGCAGGCGCACACGAGGCCGCCAGCCCTCGTCGACGACAAACTCCATCGCGCCAAAATCCACCCGCGCCTGTGGCAGGGCGTTCGCGATCCGCGCCTCGATCCGCTCTTGCACCCAAAGCGGCGCGGGGATCGGACGCCCGGTGAAATAGACCGCCGCCCCCGTCGCCAGCGCCGCGAGTAGCACCAGCACCGCGACCGACGCGATCCCCGCGCGCCGGCGCGGCCTGCGGCGGGGCGACCCTTCGCCGTCTGGCGCAGGGGGGCTGGAAGGGGATGGGTCGCGCATCGGGCTCCGGTTCGGATGGGGCGGCTTTCGGGGGCGGCTTTGACGTTGTCAAATCAGATGCAGTATGACAGCCCTGAACGACCCTTAACAAGCCAAAGGAACCGCCCCATGTCGCAGATCGGACCCCAGCCCGGCCAACCGGCCCCGGATTTCACCCTTCCCGTGACTGGCGGTGGCGAGATTACGCTGTCTGCCTTGCGCGGCGCGCCGGTGGTTCTGTTCTTCTACCCGCGCGATGACACGCCCGGCTGCACCAAGGAATCGATCGGCTTTTCGGAGCGGCTTTCGGAGTTCGCCGAGGCGGGCGTGCAGGTCTTCGGCATTTCGCGCGACAGCATGGACAAACACGATAAGTTCGCCGCCAAACACGCGCTGACGGTGCCGCTGTTGTCCGACACCGATGGGGCGGTGACCGAGGCCTATGAGGTCTGGGTTGAAAAAAACATGTACGGCAAGAAATCCATGGGCATCGAACGCGCGACCTATCTGATCGACGGGACAGGCCAGATCGCGCAGGTCTGGCGCAAGGTGAAGGTGCCCGGCCATGTGGATGCCGTGCTGGACGCGGTGCGTGGCGCATGATGCCGCTGGCGGAAATGGCCGAGGCGGTACTGCGCACGGCGGATGGGCGCGAGAAGACCGCACTGTCGCGGAAATTCGCAGCTGAATGGCTCTCGGCCCGAGCCGAAGGCGCGCGCCCTGAGGTGGGCCGCGCTGATCCGCCGCTGCACCCTGCCCGACCTGCCCAGCCCGAATTGCTCAGCCCGCGCGAAGTGCCCCGCCGCCGCCCGGGCACGCCTGAGGGCCGCGCGGCGCTGTTGCATGCCGTGGCGCATATCGAGTTGAACGCCGTAGACCTGCATTGGGACGTGATCGCGCGGTTTTCGCATGTGCCGCTGCCCTTGGGGTTCTTTGACGACTGGGTCAAAGCGGCGGATGACGAATCCAAACATTTCAACCTGATGTGCGATTGCCTTGAGGAAATGGGCAGTCATTACGGCGCGATGCCTGCCCATGCGGGCATGTGGCGCGCGGCAGAGGATACGGTGGATGATCTGATGGGTCGCCTTGCCGTAGTGCCGATGGTGCTGGAGGCGCGGGGCCTTGATGTGACGCCCGGCATGATCGAGATATTCCGCAAGGCCAAGGCCGACAGCGCCGTGGCAGCACTTGAGACGATTTACTCCGAAGAAGTCGCCCATGTGGCCTATGGCAGCAAGTGGTTTCACTTCCTTTGTGGGCGCCATGACGAGGACCCGAAAGACCGGTTTCACGTCCTCGTGCGCAAGTATTTTCACGGCGATCTTAAGCCGCCTTTCAACGAGGAAAAACGCGCCGAGGCGGGAATCCCGCCCGATTTCTACTGGCCTCTCACGGCGGACGGGGGCCCAAGCTGATCCGGCCATAAGACAGCAAGTGCTTGGTATCGGCGGATTTTTGCCAATTTCTTAGCGCATAATAAGGCGGATGGGGGATTGCCGCGCAGGCATGGGGCAATAGGGTTGCCCCATTCGCAGGCACTGGCTATTGACGTTGGGCGCGGGCCGGGCTGCCCCGCCGCGCCGACGGGACGGGACAAGGGACGACAACATGCGCACACGGATTGCCATCAAGACGCATGCTCTGCTTGAGCATTACTTTCCCGAACGCCGCGTCTTTCTGAAATCCGACAGCGATACACGTTTCATCCGCCTGCGCCCCGGCACCCAGATTATCGGGCTGGCGGGGTCGGCCTTCCTCGTATCTTGGGCGATTATCGCCACGGCGATCATTTTGATGGACAGCATCGGCTCGGGCAATTTTCGCGAGCAGGCCAAACGCGATCAGCGCACCTATCAGGCGCGATTGAACGAGCTTTCCGCGCAGCGTGATCTGCGGGCCGAAGAGGCACTGGCTGCACAGGACCGTTTCAACGCCGCGCTCACGCAGATTTCCGTCATGCAATCCGAACTGCTGTCCTCCGAGACCCGCCGCCGCGAGTTGGAGACCGGGATCGATGTGATCCAATCCACCCTGCGCGACACGATTAAAGACCGCCAAAAGGCCCGGCTGAAGCTGGCCGAATTGGAAGGGAGCCTTGAGAACGGTGAGGCGGGCAGCCTGCGCGCCGATGCCGATCAAGCGCCGGTCGATTTCCTTGCCCAAGCTCTGGCACGCACCGCGGCAGAGCGCGACAAAGTTGTGGTCGACGCGCAGGATGCGCTGCTGCAGGCCGATGAAATGGCGCAAGAGATCGCTTTGATGCGCGATCAGAACGACGCGATCTTCCGCCAGCTTGAAGAAGCGATGAGCGTTTCCGTCGCCCCGCTTGACAAGATGTTCCGCAGCGCGGGCATGCCGACCGACCGTATCCTTGCCACCGTGCGCCGCGGCTATTCCGGCCAAGGTGGTCCGATGACGCCGCTGTCCTTCACCACCCGCGGCGAAGAGCTTAGCCCCGATACGCTGCGCGCGAACCGTCTGCTGAACCAGATGGACCGGCTAAACCTCTACCGGATCGCCGCCGAAAAAGCGCCATTTGCGAACCCGGTCAAAAACGCTTTCCGCTTCACCAGCCAGTTCGGCTATCGCCGCGACCCCAAGACAGGTGGCCGCCGGATGCACAAGGGCGTCGACTTTGCCGCTGGCATGGGCACGCCGCTTTATGCGACCGCCGATGGTGTGGTGATTCACGCCGGCTGGTCCTCGGGCTATGGCCGTTTGGTCAAGATCCAGCACGAGTTCGGCATTGAGACCCGTTATGCCCACATGTCCAAGCTGCGCGTGAAAGTTGGTCAAAGAGTCTCGCGCGGGCAGCATATTGGTGATATGGGAGCATCAGGACGGGTCACCGGTGTCCATCTCCACTATGAAGTCCGCGTAGGTGGCAAGGCTGTTAACCCCATGATCTATATCAAGGCTGCAAACGATGTTTTCTAAAAGCAAAATCAACGATCCCGCGCCCCAGGATGCAGATGCGTCCAAACCGGCACCTTCCAGCGCTTCGGCGGCCCCTGCGCCCTCCAAGCAGAGCGAATTCAAGGCCAGCGCCCCCAAGGCGAAGCCGCCCGCATCCGTTCTGTCTTCGGACCTGCATGTGACCGGCAACATGAAGACCACGGGCGATGTTCAGGTTGAAGGCACTGTTGAGGGCGACATCCGCGCGCATCTGTTGACCATCGGTGAAACAGCGACGATCAAAGGCGAAGTGGTTGCCGATGACGTGGTGATCAATGGCCGTATCGTGGGCCGCGTGCGTGGCCTCAAGGTGCGCCTGACATCGACCGCGCGGGTCGAGGGCGACATCATCCACAAGACGATCGCGATCGAATCCGGCGCGCATTTCGAAGGTTCGGTGCAGCGTCAGGACGATCCGCTGAACCCCGGCGCAAAATCCGCTCCGGCGCAGAAGCCGAACCCGGCGTCCTAAGACCTGCGGTCGGTTCACAGTATTCACGGGCGTCGCAGGAAACTGCGGCGCTCGTTTTCATTTTAGGCTTGCAGCGCGGGCTTAACGCCCCAGCATCCAAGTGCCGTCTGGCCAAAAAGCATCGAAGGCGAAGGCAAACATCACATCATGCGGCACGTCGCGGCCGGCGCTGTCACGCACGCGGATGCTGCCCACGTCACGTCCCTCACTGATCTGTCCCGCGTCCAGAGCAGAGGCCTGCCCTGCCCGCCACGTGATCGTCACACCGGCCTCACGCACCTCGCCTTCCTCGGCCAACCGATTGAGCCGCCACGCCCGGTCTCCCACACGCACCACACGCTCTAGCGGGGCAATCCCGTGTGGCGGCTGCGCGCCGTCGTAGAGGAAGGGTTTGGCCGAGGAATCATAGTTCCGGTAAGGGTTGCGGCCATAGTCGCGGTTATAGGAAGGTTCCTCCATCACCAGCCCATCGGGGTGACGCGCGGTGAAATCGGCCCAGCTTTCCAGCCAGCTTGGGAGGTGCTTTAGCTCAGTGCCCGTCAGCGCGCCCACGATGGCGCGGCCTTCGGCCTGTTGCCACCAGCTTTGGGTCTCGCGGTCATACATCACCATGTCGGAATGGCGCAGCTTGCCTGATACGCCAAAGCGCAGGACCTGCCCCGCGACGCGGCGGTCAAAGACCAGCGCAGAGTTGCACAGCGGGCAAAAGGTCACGGCGATGGGCTGGCCATTAACCCTATCGTTAACAATCTCATGCCATGTCAGATAGCGAATCGGATAGGCGCGTGGTTTGGCACCCTCTATCGCGACCGTGATCACCGGCTCGCGCGGGGCGATGCGGGTTTCGGCGCGCACAACTTTGAAATTCGGTGCATCAAGTGCCGGGATGCCATCCTTGGGCGGCCCGCCCGAGATGATTTCGGACCAATCTGTGATGCTTGTTTTGGAAAAATCGGTCTCAGGCCATTCCCCCTGCCAGCGGGCGGGATCGGCGAGAAGACTGTTGGCCGCAAGGCCAAGGCTCAGAACGATGGCGCTTAATTTTATCATGGCCTGAGCGTGCCGGATGCGGGGGTGAGCAAGCAAGCCCACCCCACGCGATCGAGAACAGATGTTACTCGGTCCCCGATGCGACTTGGGGCCGACTGTTACTCGGTCACAGTGACCTTTTGCATAACGTCCGGCGTGCCGACAACGGCACCGTTGGGGCCGGTGCCGCGTTTGATGGCATCGACCACGTCCTGCCCTTCGGTGACCTTGCCGACGACGGTGTACTGACCGTCAAGGAAGGGGGCTTCGTCGAACATGATGAAGAACTGGCTGTTGGCGCTGTTCGGGCTCTGGCTGCGGGCCATGCCCACGACGCCCTTCTCATAGGCGATGTCCGAGAACTCCGCCTCAAGGTCGGGCTTGTCCGAGCCGCCCATGCCAGCGCGCGCGGTGTCGCCATCGGCGCGGCCAAACTGCACGTCGCCAGTCTGCGCCATGAAGCCGTCGATCACGCGGTGGAAGACCACCCCGTCATAGGCGCCTTCTTCGGCCAGTTCAGTGATCTGCGCGACATGGGCGGGTGCCACATCTTCAAGCAGGTCGATCTTGACGGTGCCATTGGCCTCGCCCGCGACGTCGATCTCAAGCCCGGTGGCCATGGCCGCCGAACCGAAAAGCGCCAAAACGGCGCTGGAGCCTACGAGCTTACGCATCGGCGGCCACCTTGACGGAGATCATGCGGTCGGGGTTCGCAGGCGGCTCGCCCCGTGTAAGCGCGTCGACATGTTCCATGCCCGAGATGACTTGCCCGTAAACGGTGTACTGACCGTTGAGGAAATCATTGTCCTTGAAGTTAATGAAGAACTGGCTGTTGGCGCTGTCGGGGTTGGCCGAACGGGCCGCACCGATGGTGCCACGGGCGTGGGGAACTTTGGAGAATTCCGCAGGCAGGTTCGGCATGTCCGAGCCGCCGGTGCCAGCCGCACGCAGGTTAAAGTTGTCTTCCATGTTGCCGTTGGCCACATCACCCGTCTGGGCCATGAAACCTTCGATCACGCGGTGGAAGGCCACGTTGTCGTATTTCCCGGCGCGGGCCAGTTCTTTCATGCGCTCGACGTGCTTGGGCGCAAGGTCAGGCATCAACTCAATCGTGACGGTGCCGCCTTTGAGTTCCATCAGAATGGTGTTTTCGGGGTCTTTGATCTCGGCCATGGGGCAATCCTTTGGTTTGTCTTTGCCAGATACCTAAGGAGCTTGGCCGCGATTGCCAAGCCGCGCATTGACCTGGAGCCAGATAACAGCAAAACACAGCGCAACGGATTGGATTGGGAGAAGACCGATGGGCTGGAAGTCACTGGACGATATGGAACTGGACGGCAAACGGGTGCTTTTGCGCGTCGACATTAACGTGCCTGTCGAAGATGGCCGCGTGACCGACGCCACGCGGATCGAGCGGATCGTTCCCACGGTGACCGACATCCTGGCGCGCGGCGGCAAGGTGACGCTGCTGGCGCATTTCGGACGGCCCAAGGGCAAGGTCGTGGACGAGATGAGCCTGAAACAGGTCCTACCCGCGCTGGAAAAGGCATTGGGCCGCGATGTGGCGTTCGTGCCCTCGCTGGATGCCGCTGCCGAGGCGCAGGGCGATCTGCAACTTATGGAAAACATCCGCTTTTATCCGGGCGAAGAAGCCAACGACGAAGGTTTCGCCCGCCAACTGGCCGATCTTGGCGATATCTACTGCAACGACGCTTTCTCGGCGGCGCACCGTGCCCATGCATCGACCGAAGCGCTGGCGCGGCTGTTGCCTGCCTGCGCGGGCCGTTTGATGCAGGCGGAACTCTCAGCGCTGGAGGCGGCACTCGCCAAGCCTGAGCGCCCGGTGGGGGCCGTGGTCGGTGGGGCCAAGGTTTCGACCAAGATCGCGCTTTTGGAAAACCTTGTGAACCGGTTGGATGTCTTGGTCATTGGTGGCGGCATGGCAAACACCTTCCTCGCGGCGCTTGGTGCTGATCTGGGCAAGTCGTTGGAAGAGCCGGATTATTACGACACGGCCAAAGGCATCATGGCGCAGGCCGAGAAGGCGGGCTGCCGCGTGATCTTGCCCGTCGACGGTCTGGTCGCGCGTGAGTTCGCCAAAGGGGCTGCGCATGAGGTGGCCCAGCTTGGCCCTGATGCTAAGCTCGCCGGTGACCAGATGGTGCTGGATGCGGGCCCCGATACGGTCGCTTTGGTCGAGACGGCCTTTGCCGGGCTGCGGACCTTGATTTGGAACGGTCCGATGGGGGCCTTTGAAATCCCGCCCTTCGATACCGCCACCATCGCCGCAGCCCGCGCAGCAGCGGCCAAGACGCGCGAAGGCACGCTGACCTCGGTCGCCGGGGGCGGTGACACGGTTGCTGCGCTGAACCAAGCGGGCGTGGCGGATGATTTCACCTATATTTCAACCGCCGGGGGCGCTTTCCTTGAGTGGATGGAAGGCAAAACCCTGCCCGGCGTTGCCGCTTTGGGCGGCTAAGCCGCGCAAAATCGTGATTTCGCGGTAAAAACAAAGGGTTTCCCGCAATTGTGGGATTCCCATGTCGAATCGCCTGTGTCATACTGATGTCACGTCCGCCAAGAGACGCAGAGGCAGAACCATGACACGCAACACCCGTCCGGCTTTCGGTACATTGCTGTTCTTCGCAATCGCTTTCGCGCTGAGCCTGTATTTCACCTTTGCCGCCGTGCAAGGGGATTTTGGCCTGTTCCGCCGGACCGAGATCGTGGCCGAGAACCAAAAGCTGAGCGACCGTCTGGCCGAGGTCCGCGCCGAGGTTGCGCGGATGGAGAACCTGACCCGGCGCCTGTCGGACGATTACCTTGATCTTGATCTCTTGGACGAACGCGCGCGCAAGGTGTTAGGCATGGTCCGAACCGATGAGATCGTCATTCGCTGACCTTTCGCGCCTGATCGCCCTGCCCCGCGCCTGCGGCCTTGCAATCACTTAAAATCTCTGGCCTCCTTCGCCTTGTCAGCCATGGTGCGCGCGCCACGTCACAAAGTCTCTCGCAATTCATTCCGGAATGCGCTAGGGAATAGTTTAACGCTAAACTACTTTTGGCACCTGACCAAAGCCGACGGAGGAGACGTCCATGGCCGCGAGGAAATCGAGCAAGAAACCCAATGTCTCTGCGGAGGAGCTGACCAGCTACTACCGCGACATGCTGCTGATCCGGCGGTTTGAAGAGAAAGCCGGACAACTCTACGGCATGGGGCTGATTGGGGGGTTCTGCCACCTCTATATCGGGCAAGAAGCCGTTGTTGTCGGCCTTGAGGCCGCCGCCGAAGAAGGCGACAAGCGCGTCACTTCCTACCGCGATCACGGGCATATGCTGGCCTGCGGCATGGACCCCAACGGCGTTATGGCCGAGTTGACGGGCCGCGAGGGTGGCTACTCGAAGGGCAAGGGCGGGAGCATGCATATGTTCTCGAAGGAAAAGCACTTTTACGGCGGCCACGGCATCGTCGCGGCGCAGGTGCCGCTCGGCGCGGGGCTTGCCTTTGCCGATCAGTACAAGGGCAACGGGCGCGTCACCTTCACCTATTTCGGCGACGGTGCGGCGAACCAAGGCCAGGTCTATGAGACTTTTAATATGGCCGCGTTGTGGAAACTGCCGGTGATCTTTGTGATCGAAAACAACCAATACGCCATGGGCACTTCGCAGCAACGCTCGACTTCCTCGGCCGAAATCTGGGAGCGCGGCAAGGCCTTTGGCATTCCCGGTGAGGCGGTCGACGGGATGGACGTGCTGGCGGTGAAAGAGGCCGGTCAGAAGGCCGTGGCCCACGCCCGCGAGAACGGACCGTATATCCTTGAGATCAAGACCTACCGCTACCGCGGCCACTCCATGTCCGACCCCGCGAAATACCGCACCCGGGAAGAAGTCCAGAAAATGCGCGACGAGCGTGACCCGATTGAATCGGTCCGCACCCTACTGCTCGAAGGTAATCACGCCAGCGAAGACGACCTCAAGGCCATCGACAAAGAGATCAAGAAGATCGTGAACGAGAGTGCCGATTTCGCCAAGGAAAGCCCCGAGCCTGCGCTCGAAGAGCTTTGGACCGATATCTACGCAACCGAAGTTCCGCAGGAGGCCGAAGCCTGATGCCGCATTTCGAGATCCACGCAAGCGACGTCGCGGCCGCCAAAGCTTTCTATGCCGGATTGTTCGGTTGGGAATTTTCTCCCATGGAGGGGGGCGAAGACGCTTCCTATCACCTGATCGAAGGCCGAGACATCGGTACGGGCAAAGGCCTGACCGGTGGCATGATGACACGCGGTGACGCGACCCCAACTGCTGGCGGCCCGATCCGTGGCGGCACCATGACTTTTGAGGTCGAAGACTGTGACGCCCGCTATCGCTGGGCGCTTGATAACGGCGGGGCCGAGGCCCTTCCCCCCACAGATTTTCCGGGCATCGGCCGCTGCGCCTATGTCGAGGACGGCCAAGGCAACGTCGTCGGAATGATTACTCCTGCGGAGAAAAACTGATATGGCAACCGAAATTCTTATGCCCGCCCTCAGCCCTACCATGGAAGAAGGCACGCTGGCCAAATGGCTGGTCAAGGAAGGCGATGAAGTCTCTTCTGGTGACATTCTGGCCGAGATCGAAACCGACAAGGCCACGATGGAATTCGAAGCCGTTGACGAAGGCACCATCGGCAAGATCCTGATCGAGGAAGGCACCGAAGGCGTCAAGGTGAACACCGCTATCGCCGTTCTGCTGGAAGA
Source organism: Sulfitobacter dubius (assembly GCF_027214245.1). Taxonomy (GTDB): domain Bacteria; phylum Pseudomonadota; class Alphaproteobacteria; order Rhodobacterales; family Rhodobacteraceae; genus Sulfitobacter; species Sulfitobacter dubius_A. The sequence goes on from NZ_JAPWHM010000004.1 coordinate 208,606, forward strand.
AGGCGAAAGCGCCGACGATATCGACAGCGCGACATCGGCCCCCGCCGAGGACAAGGGCGAGGACGCCAAACCCGCAGAGGCCAAATCCTCGAGCGACGGCGATAATGAAGGCGGGCGCGCCAACCCCGCCGAGGGCAAGAAACAGCCCGAGCCCGACACCAGCCCCGACTGGCCCGAAGGCACGGCGATGAAGCAGCAGACCGTGCGCGAAGCGCTGCGCGATGCCATGGCCGAAGAGATGCGCCGCGACGAGGATGTGTTCCTCATGGGCGAGGAAGTGGCCGAGTACCAAGGCGCCTATAAGATCACTCAAGGGATGCTGGACGAATTCGGCCCCAAACGGGTGATCGACACGCCGATTACCGAACATGGTTTTGCCGGGATCGGTGTTGGTGCGGCCTTTGGCGGTCTTCGCCCGATTGTCGAGTTCATGACCTTCAACTTCGCCATGCAGGCGATGGACCAGATCATCAACTCTGCGGCCAAGACGCTTTACATGTCCGGCGGCCAGATGGGCGCACCCATGGTCTTCCGCGGCCCCAACGGTGCCGCCGCCCGCGTTGGCGCGCAGCACTCTCAGGACTATGCCGCTTGGTTCATGCAAATCCCCGGCCTCAAGGTCGCGATGCCCTATTCGGCGAGCGATTACAAAGGCTTGATGAAAACCGCCATCCGTGACCCGAACCCGGTGATCTTCCTTGAAAACGAAATCCTCTATGGCCGCAGCTTCGATGTGCCGGATATTGAGGATTACACCGTGCCCTTCGGCAAGGCTCGCATCTGGCGCGAAGGGTCGGACGTGACCATCGTCAGCTTTGGCATCGGCATGACCTACGCGCTGGAAGCCGCCGAGAAACTGGCCGAGGACGGCATTGAGGCCGAGGTCATCGACCTGCGCACCCTGCGCCCGATGGACACCGATACGATCCTCAAATCGGTGATGAAAACCAACCGCTGCGTCACCGTCGAAGAAGGCTGGCCGCAAGGCTCCGTCGGCGGCTACATCAGCGGCGTGATCATGCAAGAGGCGTTTGATTACCTCGACGCTCCGGTCATCACTTGCACCGGCAAGGACGTTCCCATGCCCTATGCCGCCAACCTTGAAAAACATGCGCTGGTCACCACCGACGAGGTGATCGAAGCCGTGAAATCAGTCACTTACCGGTAAGGAGCGGATCATGCCCACAGAAATTCTCATGCCCGCCCTATCCCCCACGATGGAAGAAGGCACGCTCGCCAAATGGCTGGTCAAGGAGGGCGACGAAGTCTCCTCTGGAGACATCTTGGCTGAAATCGAAACCGACAAGGCCACGATGGAGTTCGAAGCCGTCGACGAGGGCACCATCGGCAAGATCTTGATCGAGGAAGGCAGCGAAGGCGTGAAGGTGAACACGCCAATCGCTGTACTGCTCGAAGAAGGCGAAAGCGCCGACGATATCGATACTTCCTCCGCCCCGGCCAAGGAAGAAAAACCGCAGGCCGAAGCGGCGCCCAAAGCCGCCGAAGCCGAGACCCCCGAAGCGGGCTATGGCCGCGGTGCGACGGATGCGAATGACGCACCGGCCAAGAGCGACGCCAAAGCCCCCGCCGCCCCCAAGGACGACAAGGGCGAGCGCATCTTCGCCTCCCCCCTCGCCCGCCGGATCGCCGCCGACAAGGGTTTGGACCTGTCGCAGATTGATGGCAGTGGCCCGCGCGGTCGGATCGTCAAAGCGGATGTCGAAAACGCACAGCCGACTGCGGCAAAATCCGACAGCGCGGCACCTGCCAAAGATACCGCCCCGGTCGCCCAAGCCCCGGCCACAGGCCCCTCTGCCGATGCGGTCGCCAAGATGTACGAGGGCCGGGAGTACGAGGAAGTCACCCTCAACGGCATGCGCAAGACCATCGCCGCGCGCCTTACCGAGGCAAAGCAAACCGTGCCGCATTTCTACCTGCGCCGCGACATTCAGATCGATGCGCTGCTTTCGTTCCGCAGCGATCTGAACAAGCAGTTGGAATCGCGGAGTGTGAAGCTCTCGGTCAACGACTTCATCATCAAAGCCTGCGCGCTGGCTCTGCAATCGGTGCCGGATGCCAATGCTGTTTGGGCCGGTGATCGGATCCTCAAGCTGAAGCCTTCAGATGTGGCCGTGGCCGTGGCCATCGAAGGCGGTCTCTTCACCCCCGTATTGCAGGACGCCGACACCAAATCGCTCTCGACCCTCTCGGCGCAGATGAAAGACCTTGCCACCCGCGCACGGGATCGGAAACTCGCGCCGCATGAGTATCAGGGCGGCAGCTTTGCCATTTCCAACCTCGGTATGTTCGGGATCGACAACTTTGATGCGGTGATTAACCCGCCGCATGGGGCGATCCTTGCTGTCGGTGCTGGCGTGAAAAAGCCGATCATCGGGAAGGATGGCGAAGTAACTGCGGCCACAGTCATGTCGGTCACCCTCTCGGTCGATCACCGCGTGATCGACGGGGCGCTCGGTGCGCAATTGCTAAATGCGATTGTCGAGAACCTAGAAAACCCAATAGTAATGCTGGCCTAAGACCGGCATCCTTTCCAAAACATAAAAGCCGGGGCATGCCCCGGCTTTTTTTGCAACGCTGGCTTCTGCGCCTATTCGCTGTCCGGCCCAAAAAGATGGTTCATCGACATCGACGGCTGATCGCAGCCCGCCTCTCCCACGATCCGCGCCGGAATCCCGGCGACGGTCTTGCAGGCGGGCACTGCCTCCAGCACTACAGATCCCGCGGCGATACGGCTGCAGTGGCCAATGGTGATATTGCCCAATACCTTCGCGCCCGCGCCGATCAACACGCCATTGCCGATCTTAGGGTGACGGTCCTCTTCTTCCTTGCCGGTCCCGCCTAGCGTCACAGAATGCAGCATCGAGACGTTGTCGCCCACCACCGCCGTCTCACCGATGACGATGGAATGCGCGTGGTCGATCATGATGCCCTTGCCCATCTTGGCCGCCGGGTGGATATCAACGCCAAAAATCTCGCTCACCCGCATTTGGATGAAATAGGCCAAATCGCGTTTGCCCTTGGCATAGAGGTAATGACCAACCCGGTAAGCCTGCACGGCCTGATAGCCTTTGAAGTACAGGATTGGCTGCAACAGCCGATGGCAGGCCGGGTCACGGTCATAGATCGCCACCAGATCAGCGCGCGCCGCGGCGACGAGGTCCGGGTCTTCGGCATAGGCCTCCTCGACCATTTCGCGCACGACCATCATCGACATCTCGTTAGACGACAGCTTCGCAGCGATGCGATAGGAAAGCGCGTTCTCGATGGATTTATGATGCAGGATACAGGCGTGAACAAAGCCGCCGATCAGCGGCTCATCACGCACCGCATCCTCAGCTTCTTGCTGAATCTGATCCCAAACCGGGTCCACTTTCGAGATATTTCTGTGTGTCTGCGCCATGGCACGGGCTCCTTCACTCTGCCGCTAGGGTAGCTCATGCAATAGCGTAGGACCATTTGTAAATCCGCACATGCTCAAAATCGTGATAACGCGCGGGCCTATCCGGACACCACTAAACCCGCGGCAAGCCCCGCGCCGTAGCTGGCAGAGACCTGCGCCACCGTTACCTCAAACGCCCCGGTCAGCCCATCGGCCGCCCGTGCCGCAGCACTGTAGGTCCACCCGGACGTATCAAGCAGTACGTCCCGCAGGTGCTGACCGCCTGCAAAAACGCGCAGAAGATACCACTCACTTTCTTCGCCAAGCGGCACCTCTGGCCCGTCCCAGGCATCACCGTCGATCCGCGTGCGTCGGATCCAGCTAAAGGTAATATCACCACCGGGCAGCGCCTCGGCCCGCAGATGGCACGGGCTGTAGGGCCGCAGGCCATTCCCGTCAAACGCATGAACCTGATGCACATAGGACGGATCATCCACCGGGCGCCGAGCAGGACCTATGCGGTAGTGCTGAGCCACGCGGCGCAGATGCGGGCTGAACTCGACCTGTTGCGGTCTTCCATTCATCAGTACAAAGCGCGACGCTACAGGCCAAACCTCCGGAATCAGCCCATCACTTCCGGCCTGTCCGCGCAGGCGGCCCGTCAGCCAATAGGTCGCGGGGGCGACGAGCTGCGCCTCCTGAAATTGAAACAACTCCCATCGATCCGCGCTGCCATCGCCGATGGCAGCAAGGTTCGCCCCATTCAACAGCGCCTCTTTGCTAACCGATTCAAGGCTGCCGCTGCTGAGTTTAACTTCGAGCACCGGTCCTGCGTCGATCACCCCCGGCCGCGCCGCGCGCAGGGCCGTTTGGGTGACCCCCATAATGGACCGACTGGAAACGACGCCGTTGAGCGCATAATCAGCATCAACCGTAGAGCGGTAGACGGCGACTGACCCCGGCCAAGGGGTTGCCGTCACCGCCAGATGCGGCGCATGGGGCACCTCATCCCCGCGCAAAAGCGGCAGGTCCATGAACTGGGACAAGACTGGCAGCGGCGGCGCAAAAGGCCGCAGGAACGCCAGTTCTTCTTCGAGCGGCGCGGGGTCATAGACGTCGGGTTCAATCCGAACGGCATCAATCAACAGGGAACCGGCATGTTCGACGCGGTCAATGCGGTAGCACCCCGGCCCCTCCGCGCCATCGCCCGGCAGTTCGATCACATCCCCCGCACCGATAGCCATCTGCGATGGCGGTAACGCCAGCCGCAGCGTCTCGCGGGCGACACGCGCTTCGGTCAACCAGCGCTCGGCCACCTGCCGCCCCTCGCCCCGGGTCAGGGCCATGTTCAGTTCGGTCCCGGTGACCGCATGGGTCGCCTCATCCGGCAGAACCGCCTCTTCCGCGATCGCGTCGAAATCCGCATCGGCCTGAATGAACCGCAGCCGAACACGGCCCGATTCCTCGGCCTCAGCCTCCCGCTGCTGCTCTGTCAGCCCGCCGAGGTCGGGGTGAATGGCCAGCCTGTCGGGGTCAAGTGGTGCCGCATCCGTTCCATCACGCATCCGGAACTGCAAAACCCCATCGCGTTCGATCGCGTCGAACCCATAGCGCAGCATCAGAGGTTGCAAGGCGGCGCGCGCCTCTCCGACCTCGTCCACGGTATAACCGCGGACATAGCCGAAAAGCTGAGAGGTATCGAAATGCATCACACCCGCGCGGCGACAAATCTCCCCGACCACCGAGGCCAGCGAACGCGCCGAAGCCCGTCCGTTCAGCCAATGACCCCGGCTATAATTCTCCCCATCGCTCCATAGATCGACATTGTTTGGAAAGAAGGGAAAAGGCCGCGTGTCCCACGCCCAGACAAAGGCGCGCGCCATATCCAGCATCGGAGCGCCATATTCGTCCGAGATCGGGTTGCGCGCCGGATCACGCCAATATTCCGACAGCGCGCGCAGATATTGCATCTGCATCAAATCGTCCCGTGCGCCGGTGGAATGATGCGGCAAGGCGCTTTCCGAGCTTTTCAGATCGAGGAACTTGTTGGGTTGGTTCGCGCCTTTGTCAATTGCGGCACAGCCGTATTCCGTGAACCAGATCGGCTTGGACATGGGCTGCCATTCCGTGGGTGCTGCCTGCCGTTCTCCACCGATGCGCGGATGGTGATGGTTCTGCCACCAGCGGCGCAGGTCTTTGTAACGATAGACCCAAGGTTCATCATGGGCGCCATCGGTGATCGGCGTTCGGATCTGTGCCGCACGTGCTTCGGGCGAATGGTAGTACCAGTCATACCCCTCACCACCTTCGATGTTGGATTTCAGATAGCCGACATCGTAGATCGCGGGCCAGTCTTCCCCATCGACATGCCCCTCCTCATCGCGCCAATCGGCCAGCGGCATATAGTTGTCGATCCCGATGAAATCGATCTGCGGGTCGGCCCACAGCGGATCGAGGTGGAAGTAAACATCACCGCTGCCATCCTGCGGCTGATGGCCAAAATACTCTGACCAATCAGCGGCATAGCTGATCTTGGCATCCGACCCGAGCAAGGCACGCACCTCTCCGGCCAAGGCCCGCAGCGCGGTCACCGCAGGGAAGCTATTTCCCGCCGCACGTATCTGCGTCAGGCCTCGCATCTCAGAAGAGATGCAAAAGGCCTCGACCCCGCCCGCCGCGGCACAGAGTGCGGCGTAGTGCAGGATGAACCGCGACAGGGTCCATTCCGCTGGGCCATGGTAGCTCACCGCGCCCTCAGTCACCGTGAAATCCGCCGCTGTGGCTGTGCCGAAAAACGCGGCAACCTCTGCCGCTGCCGCCGCTGACCCATCCGGGCTGCCCGGCCGCCCCGGTGCGACCGAAAGGGTGATCCGCCCGCGCCACGGCAAGCGGGGTTGATCCTCAGCATCGCTATAGGGGTCTGGCAAGCCGTTGCCTTCGGTCTGATCCATCAAGATGAACGGGTAGAACATCACCGCCTTGCCCGCCGCCTTTAGCGCGTGAATAGCCTCGACCACCGCGGCATCGGCTGGCGTGCCGCCATAGATCGGGCGCGCGCCGTGCTGGGTGATGACCTCGGCCGTGGCGCGCGTCACCCCAGACACCCGCCACGGCATGTTCTCCCCGTCAATGTCCGGATCTTCCACCTTGGGGCGCAGGCGGCAATCGCCACAGCGCAGATCGCTGCCGAACCATGACACAACGAGAGAGGCTGCTTCTAGCCGGGGCAGTTCCTCTGTCAGGGTCTCCAGGGACACCGAGAAATCAGTCTTGGCCGCCGGTGAATTCACATTGGCGCTCCAGCGGCTGCCGGGGCCGTCGGTATAATGGACCGGCGTGGTCGCCAGCGCATATTCCCCCGTGCCGGGGATCAAGGCGACCCCCTGCACACCAAAGGCGGGCGCATGTTCCCAACCTGCCGCCTGCGGCTGTTCGGGGCGCTTAACCTCGAAAGAGAACTGCGGCACGCGGTTGCCGAACTGCGCCAAGGCGAGGTCTTCCATCACCACATAGGCCGTGCCGCGATAGGCTGGTACCCGGTCCGCGCCCTCAATCGCGGCGATGGTCGGGTCGGGCTGCTGATCCACCTCGCCCCGGTAGATACGCATGTTCAGATCGTCCGGGGCAATCTCCTCCCCATCTGCCCAAATGCGCCCAATGCTGGTGATCTCCCCTTCGCAAAGCGCAATGGCAAGGCTGACGGTATAGCTGTACTCGGTCGTCTTTGGCGTCGGAGGACCGCCCTTGCCTCCCCCGCTGACATGGGTGACTTCTTGGAACTGCGACGCCCAGATGACATGCCCCGCCAATCGCATCCGGCCATAAAGCTGCGAGATCGCCGCCCCCTCGCCGGAGCCCGTGAGCCGAAAGCGGTCCACTTTACCGGTCTCGACCGCCTCCCCGCCTTGGCCCAGCAAGCGTTGATCGACCAGCCGCCCAAGGCTCGCCCCCACCGCCCGGCCCACTGCGACAGAAGACAGCCCCGCCAGCGTGCCCCCGATGGAGCCACCAACCGCGGCCCCCGCTGCCGAAAGAACAATCGTCGCCATCAGGAGACCTCCTCAGGAAATATAAATCGCGCCACGATGCGCCGCTGCCATGGCAGGCTAAGCGGGCTTTCGACGACCCCGTGCCGTGCATAGGCGTGAATAAAACTGGGGCTGGCGCCGATGCGCGCCTGCAGCCCAAGGTGCTTTGCCACAGCGCCATGACGCATTCGGAAAAGCAGCACATCACCGGGCGCGGGCGCAGCGCTGTTCTTCACCGCCATGTGCCGCAGCGCCGCCGCCCAGAGCTGTTCCTCCCCCTGCGGCTCGGACCAGTCCATCGAATAGGGCGGCACTGCCTCGGGTTCAGCCCCCATCCGTTCACGCCAGAGCCCGCGGATGAGACCGAGGCAGTCGCAGCCCGCCCCCTTTGCCGCAGCCTGATGCACATAAGGCGTGCCGATCCACCCGCGCGCCGCATGCAGCAACGGTTCCCCCCCGGCGCTCATCTGCGCGTCCCGCCCGCGTTCGCACCGTCCGAGCGCGGGACGGCCATCATCCAATCCTCACCTGGCAGATCTGGAAAACCTTGATAGTTCAGCAGGTTGTTGAATTTCAGCCGACAAGTCTCCAGCCGCTTGTCGCAGCCTGCCGTAAGCCGTACGCGAGTGCCCTCCGCGACCGCCCCGCGGATCGGCTCCCAAAGCTCGATCACCCGCTGCCCATCCTCATGGTAGTCACGTTTTACCATGCCCCAGAGCCCCGCCGCCGGACCATCCAACACGTCAAGCCGCCCACGCGCGAACCAGCCCTCATCATATCCCGGGAATGCAGCCCAGCGGAAACACTGCGCCTCTGCCACAGTCTCAATCGCGCGTTCCTCGGCATAGCCGGGCGTGGTGAGATCAAAGCGGCAATCGCCATTCCCTAGAACCGCCGAACAGGGCTTTTGAAAGACCCGTCCCAAGGGGCGGTTCAGCGGCTCCGTCAACCCCCGCAGTTCGGCACGAAAGCTGCTGCCCGCACGGTGCAACTCGCCGATCGATCCGCGAAATTGCAGCACCCGCTGCGCAGGCTCCGCCCAGTTCACCAACCACGCTTGCACCTCGGCCCCATCGAACCGTCCCTGCTCAATCTCATCCTCGCGGATCGCATCATCGCTGAGCGCGCCAAGCGCCTCGGTGTTGTCGACCGACAGCCCGCTGGTTTGGGCCAGCGCCCGCGCACTCAGCCCTGTATCAGCCCGAAAGGTGACCCCCGCGAATGCCAGCGGCATATCGTGATCGGTAAAGGCAAACACCGCCCCATCCGCCCGCGTCACCCGCCAGCAATGGCAAAGCGTTGTCACACCGCGCGCGATATGGTGCGCAAACCCTGTATTGAGCCCTGCCATCAGATCCGCACCTCGATTACCGGCACGTCGGGCACCTGCCCGGCCTGAAAACTCTCGACCGAGATCAGAATGCGGTCCGTGTCAAAGCGCACAGGCACGTCGAACTCGAAGCCCGCGAAAATCTCCATCTCAGGGTCCGGCGGATGGGCAAAGGTAATGATCCCCGTGCTTGCGTCGACCTCGTATTCGACACCCTCGCGCAGCTCGTCTTGCTCCACCCCCACACGCACCGTTCCGGCCACAGGCTTGGTGATCGGACGGCGGTAAGAATGCGCGCCGGAGCGGTAAGTCTTGGTCAACTGAAACGCCGCCCGAACCCCGTCTCCATAACCGATGCTCTGGTCGTCAAAGGCCACCGAAAGCGCCGTCTTGCCCGTTTTATAGTCGGCCCAGTCCTTCCAGCGAAACCCGTACATCTGCCCCAGTCGCGCTTCGAAAAAAGCAATCAAGAGCTGAAGGTCATCGATAGAACGCATCCCCAGCCCCGCATCATAGACCCGCCGAGAATGGGCCCAAGGCGTGTTGCGTTCCTCATGGCCATTGCCCAGCGTGACCACATCCGTCTGCCGCTGCGGCCCCCCGACTGATCCAAAGCTCAGCGAGGGCGGAAATCTGACATCGTGAAATTGCATGATCTGCTCCTTTAACCGCCGCGCGGCTTATCGGTTGCGGTTGCCCGTGCTGAGAGCGCGGCTTAGTTGAGCGGCAATCTGGCTTTGGCTGCGCTGAAACCCCTGCACATCGGGCGTGGTGATGTTCACCACGATGGTGGTCGCCCCCCCGCCATTGCCGCGCACCCCCAGCTTGCCATCCACCCCCCGCGCCAGCGGCATGATCGCCTCTGGCCCGGCCTCTCCCATCAGCCCCGTGCCGCCGCGCATGGGAAACGCGGTGGCCGAAGTCACCACCCCGCCCTGCGCAAACGGCATGACCTTGCCTTGGGAAAAGGGCGCGCCATTCGCGAAGGGCAAAATACCTTCCACAACACTGCCCACCCCCTCGCTGATCAGCCCGCCGAAGTGATCCGTCACCGGGCGCATCGCGGCGTTGTAGGTCGTACGGATCATCGATTGCGCCAAGTCGCTCAGCGCGTCCGACAGTTTGGCGCCGTCAAAAACCACCCCGTCGAACGCCCGGCGCAACCCACGGCTCAGCCCTTTTTCGAGGGTCGCCACATCTTTGCCCGTCGCGGAAAGCGCGCTGCGCATGCGCCGCAACTCACCGTCGAACCCGGCAACCAAAACGCTGGTTTGAGCCAGCGTCTCATTCAGCCCGTCAGCGCGGCTCTCAAGGTTCTCTAAATCATCAAAGTCAGCCATCATCGGCCCCTTTCATCTCGTCTGGATAGGCGGCCATCAGCGCGGCGAGGCCCTCGCTCAGCAGCGGCGCTGCCGCGGACGGTGGGCCCAGCATCAACTGCAACTCCGCCGGCGTCAGCGCCCAGAATTGATCCGGCGGCAGACGCAATCGTGACAGCCCCACCCGCAGCAAGGCGGGCCAATCAAAGCCCTGCGCCGCGCTCACGCCTGCACCGTAAAGGCCCGCGCCAGCAATTCCGCCGCCGCCCGTGCCGCCGCCATCGGCCCACCCTCAATCTGTGCATGTTCGAGCGTTGCGGCATCCATCACCGCTCCGCCCCCGCGTAGCCCGGCAAGCAGCAGGGCCAGTACATCGCGGCTGGAAAAGCGATTGCTTTCAAATCGCTCCACCAAGGCCATAAGGCTGTCGGCCTCCAAAGTCGCCTCCAACTCGGCCAAGGCGCCAAGGGTCAGCCGCGCCTGATGCCGCTTGCCATCGATCACCAGGCTCACCTCGCCGCGCCATGGGTTTGCCATGCTCACGCCACCACATCGGGGGTAAAGACCAGCTCCCCCGCCGATTGCAGGCTCAACTCAAACGTGGCCTCCCCATTCAGCGACCCCGCGTATTCCAGGGCAGAGACCTGAAACGGCCCCTGCACCACACCGAAATCCGGGATGATGACCTGAAAATCTGGCGTTAGCCCGTTAAAGAATAGCTGCCGCGCACGTTCATCCGTGCCCGCATCGCGAAACACCCCCGAGCCACTGATCGCGGCCGAGCGCACCCCCGCGCCCGCCAGCAACTCCCGCCAGCCCCCGCTTGAATCGAGCGAGGTCACATCCACCGTTTCGGCGTTGAAACTCACCCGCTTGGCCCTCAGCCCGGCGATCGTCTCAAACTGACCATCGCTGGTCATATCCACTTTGACCAAAAGGTCTTTGCCCGCTTGCACTGCCATCTCTATCTCCTCGCACCAATCTAGAATCTGAAGTCTTACGCATCCGCGACCCGGGCGCGGAATTGCAGGTCGATCTGCCGCCCCGCGGCCCCGTCAATCCGCCGTGCCGTCGCTTTGAGAAAGGCCATATCCACCACATGCCCGCGGCTAAGCGCTGGCTGCGCCCCATGCAGCAAATCGCAGATCAACGCCGCGCAGCCCTTCGCCGTGCTGAACCCCGGCACGCTGGTGATCACCGACAGGGTCAGGCGGTGCTCCGCGCCCGCGCCCTCGGGGTCTGACGCATCCTTCGCCATCTCCTGCCCAAGCAGCACATAGGTCTCCGGCAAGCTTCCCCCCGGCACCACGTCAAAGACTGCGTCACCGATCAGCGCGGTGAGGCCCGGATCGCTCTGCAACAGATCATAAACCGCCGCCTGCAAAGCCCCTGAAAGAGCGTAGGTCATACCGCCACCTCCTCATCGGCAAAGCAGGTCAGATACCGCCCGCCCGCATCGCTCTCGGCCACCGCCCGGATCACGAAAACCCGCGCGCCTTCCCGAAACCGCTGATCCGGCGTCGGCCTGTCGGGCGCGCCTTGCGGTGCCGCGCGGACCGTGATCTTGAAACCCATCCGACTGACGGCCACCCCACCTGCGGTGGTTTCCCGCCCCGTCCGCGCGCGAACCTCTGCCCAGAGGGTGCCCAAAGGCTGCCAGACTTCGGTATGCCCCCCCGCGCCATCGGTCACCCGTTCTGGGGCTTCCAAGACCAGCGGGCGGTTTAAATGCGGGCGGCTCATCTCGTACCACCAAAGCCGACACGTACGCGTCGGTAGCGCTCAATCAGGCTGCTGACACCAAAGGGCATGCACCCTTCGCCAAGCGCCGTATCGTCGCGGTATTCATAGTAATGTGCGGCCAGCAGCATCACCGCTTGGGCCAGATCATCCGGCAGCCCGGCCCAATCGACGGCCATGCCTGCGTCGAAACTGATCAGCGCGGCTCCGGCACTCGGGATGCGGGGCAAGGCGGCTGTGCTGGCACGCAACCGCGGCATTTGCGCATCGCGCTCGAGCCAATAGCGGTCGGGGTCAACCTGCGTCTCTGCCCCATCACGCGCGACCAACGCCACCCGCGCGATGTCCTGCACGGGCGCAACCGGCAATACCTGCGCCGCCGCATCGCGCCAAAAGGTCAGCGACAGGGCAAAACGCCGGGTGATCAACACCTTGCCCGTCCGCGCCTCCACCGCCGCAATTGCCGCGCGCAGGAAACTGCGCAGCACCGGTTCCTGAAGGCCGTCCTGCCCAAAACCGCTGCCAAGGCGCAGATGCATTCTGAAGGCCTCAACCGGCAAGACCGCATCCGGCACATTTGTCTCTTCGATCAACATCATCGAACGTCTCCAAAATTCGCTCCCTCGCCCCATGGGGCCATGCGCTTATTCCCGGACGCGCACCGGTTGCATTGCTCGGTCGGAGGGGAGCAGCTAGACAACACAACCTTGCAGGCGCACGTCCGGACCGGGGCCAAGTTGCCCCGGCCCCGGCTTCGGCATTGGCTTACGCCAGGCCGAATTTCATCAGCTTGATCGCCGCGAAGTCGCTCACGTCACCGCCGACACGTTTGGTCGCATAGAACAGCACATGCGGCTTGGCGCTGAAGGGATCGCGCAGGATCCGCAGATCGGGGCGCTCAGCCACCGTGTACCCGGCCGAGAAGTCACCAAATGCGATGGCCATCGCATCGGTCGCCGGGTCGGGCATGTCCTCGGCCACCAGCACCGGATAGCCCATCAACCGCGCAGGCTCTCCTGCGGCCAGCCCATCCGACCACAGAAAGCGCCCGTCGGTGTCTTTCAACTTGCGCACCTTAGCCGTGGTCTTGGAGTTCATCACGAAGACCGCGTTCTTGCGGTAAGCCGCGCCAAGGGCGTAGACCAACTCGATGATCGCATCCGCCTCGGGATTGGCGTTGGTGCCGCTGGGGACATAGCCCAGATTACCCCAACTCCAGACGTCGTTATCGACCGCCGGATGGCTCAAAAAACCGGTCGGCTTGTCGATCCCATCGCCGCTGACAAAGGCCGCCGCCTCGGCCCGTGCGAATTTGTCGGCGATGCGGCCCGCGAGCCAGCCTTCGATATCAAAGGCGCTGTCGTCCAGCAGCCGTTGGCTTGCCTTGGGCAGTGCGCTCAACTCATGCAGCGGCACGGTGATCCGGTCGATCTGTGGCGTGTCCGTCTCGGCCTGCGCACCACTTTCGGTGGCCCAGCCCGCCCCCACATCAGCATGATCCACCAGCACGTCATAAGACGTGGCCTCGACCTGCACCACCGCCGCAATCGCGCGGATTGATGCGCCCGAATTCAGCACAGATTGCACCCGCTCCGATGTCTGCGGATCCACCAGATAGCCGCCATCCGAGTTCACCGCCGTTGACATCGATTTTCCGTCCAGTTCCAGCCCCCGCAGCCCGTCGTCGTCGCCATTGCGCAAATAGGCGTCAAAGGCTTTCTTATGCGGTGCATCATGCTCAATTGCGCCGCCCAAAGGGCTGCGGGCAGGCAGGGTCATCTTGCGGTCCATCATGGCAATTCGCTCTTCTGATTGTTGAAGTTTCGTATTGATCTCGGCCCGAAAGCCGTTGAAGTCACTGACAAAACCGCTCACGGCCTGCCGCACTTCCTCCGCCGGGGACAGATCTGCGCCCGCCTTTGTGCTCATCTCGCTCTTGGTCATTGCTTTTCCTCTGATCTTGCTCAGTCAAACTCAGGCTCAGCCGCGCGCCATATCGCGCCGCGCCGCGTCAAAGGCCGCCGCCATGTCCCGCAGAACATCACCCACAGCCTTGAAATCCCCCTTGGACCCCACCCGCGCCGAGGGCAGCATCGGAAAGGTCACCAAAGACACCTCCCAAAGCTCCAACTCCGTCAGCAGCCGTTGCCCCTTGGTATTCTTGCCCGCCTTCACGGTGCGGTAGCCGATGCTGAGCCCGTCGATGGCTCCTGCCTCAATCAGCGCGGCCGCTTCCCGCCCCTTAGCAACACTGCTCAGGATGCGCCCCTTGACCCACAGGCCCCGGCCATCCTCATGCACCTCATCCCAGACCCCGATGGGCTGGGCAGGATCATGCTGCCACAGCATTTTGACGCTGCGCCCGGCCTTCGTGACTTGGGCAAGGCTCGCCGCATAGGCACCGGCTTCCACCACGTCGCCCCCCTGATCCACCGCGCCGAAAAGGCTGGCGTAGCCGCTGATCTCCAGCCCGCCTTCTACCTCAGCCACCGTGCCGAAACGGGCGAACTTATGTTCCAAAGCGGCCCCAGCACACAGACCTTCCCCGTTCTCCGGCAAAGCGCCGGAGTTAATCATCGGATAACCCATTGTTATTTCCTCTTTTTCAGCCCGCTACGGCGCCACCACCAGAAAGGATTGCACCGCCTGCGCCAAGATCACCGCGACCACGCCGTAAACCGTCAACCACAAGCGCCGTTCCAGCCGCTCCATCATCTGCTCGATCCGGTCGAGCCGCTTTTGCATGTTCTCGCGGTGCACTGCGCTCAGCGTCTCATGCGCCTGAAGCCGCAAGCCCGGCGCGCATTCGAACCGCTCGATCTCGCGCAATTCAGGCATCATTCGCCACCGCAGACAGCCCCAACAGGGCGCGCTTTTCCGCATCGCTCAAGAACGCCGCTGCCGAGACCCGCGCCCATTGCGCATCCCTCTCCGCCGCCAAGGCCGGCACTTGGTCTAGGTCCGGCTTCAAACTCACCGGCTCGCCCAGATACCCGCTCAACCACTCCGCCAGCGCAGCCGTCACCCGTGTCGCCAGGGGCAGAACGGTCAGACGATAGAACGCCCGATGCGCCTCTTGATAGTTGGCATAGGTCGCATCCCCCTGCACCCCGATCAGCATCGGCGGCACCCCAAAGGCGAGCGCAATCTCCCGCGCCGCACTCTCCTTGGTCTTCTGAAATTCCATGTCCGAGGGCGAAAACCCCATCGGCTTCCAGTCAAGCCCACCTTCCAGCAGCATCGGTCGCCCCGCATTGCGCGCGCCCTGATGATGGCTCTCCATCTCGCTCACAAGCCGGTCATATTGATCCTCACTCAGCTTGCCCTGCCCCTCGGCCCCGCGATAGACAATCGCCCCCGAAGGCCGCGCCGCGTTATCCAGCAGCGCCTTCGACCAACGGCTCGCGGCGTTATGCACATCCATCGCCATCGCCGCCGCCTGCATCGGGCTAAAGCCATAGTGATCGTCCTGCGGGTGAAAGTTGCGGATATGACAAACCGGCGTCACCGGCCCGCTGGCGTCAAAGCGATGCTTGCGCCCGCCCACTGCATATTCATAAGCCACCGGCCAACCATCCGCCCCCGGCACCACGCTCATCCGGTCCGAGCGCAGCACATGCAGCTCGACCGGCAAACCACCCTCGCCGCCCACCGCCTCGACATAGCCATCGCCGCTCAGCAGCATCTGACCGTAAAGCGCCTCAAGCAACTCTGCCCGGCCTTGCCCCGCGTTCGGGCGGCGGATCAATTCCATCAGCGGGTGTTCGTCATAGCGCCGCGCCGCGTCCTGCACGACCAGCGGCAGCGCCGCCGCCGCCTCGGCAATCAGCTTGACCGAGCGAAACCCCACCGGATTGCCGCAAAAGCCCGAGCGCGTCAGGCTCACACTGTCCCGCGGGCTCCATGCAACGCGACCTGAGGATTGATAGGCCACGACCGGCCCGGTCGCCGAAGCTTTCTGCTCAACGGTCTCAGCCGCGCCGCGCCGTAGAAAATCGAATACCATCTGTCGCTCCTCGTTCTGCCCGGCCTTTGCAGCAGCGTGATCCTCTGCTGCCCGGCGTTGTCAGACTGTCTCAATAAAATGTTAAAGGCCGGGTAACCGACCGCACGCTCCCCTGCGCAACGCCCGCCCTACAGCTCCGCACCCCCGGACTGCGCCACTGCGCGGCAGGTTCAATCATCAGCTCATGCAGCGCCCACACCAGCGCATCGACCCGGTCCGGGCTGCCCTTGCCCTCATAGCCCCGCGCCGTCATCAGACACATCTGATCCTCCAATGCATCCAGCCCCGGCAAATGGCTCACCCGCCCCTGCTCATAAAGCGCCGCCACCGGCTCTGCTCGCGCGACCTTGCCCCGCGCCGCATGCACGGTCTTGAGCGACACGAGCGGATCGACCTGCCGCAGCACCTCAGAAACCAGCTGCCCCCCTTGGTTCACCTCGGCCACCAAACGGTCCGCCCCATAGCGCGTCATCGCCGCAATCGCCGCCTGCGCCCAGCCATTGGGCGTGGCCCCCTGCACCGTGCAATCGGCCAAGACCACCGCCCGCCAATCCTGCGGCGGCCCCTTGGTCTGCGCGCCCACCGCAACGATCCCGCACTCATCCGAGCCTGCGCCGCTGGTCGTCGCCGGATCCAAGCCCACCACGATCCGATCCAACTCAGGCGCCGCCTGCACCCGCCCCGCCTCCAACAAAGCAGACGTCCACAGCGCCCCCTCTGCATCCGCCAGCAAAACCCCATCCAACTCCTGCCGCCCCAGCCGTGTCCCGCGATAGCGCGCCCGCACTTCTTCGAGGAACGACCCCGCCAGATTGGCCGCATTCGCCTCCGTTGGCGCATGGGTCGTCACCGTCGACGGTGCGGCCAAGAGCGCCTTCAACACATCCACATTGCGCGGCGTCGTGGTGACACAAACCTGAGGCCGATCACCCAAGCGCAGCGCAAACTGCAACTGGTCCCAAGCCTCCTGCCCGCGTTTCCATTTCGCCAATTCATCCACCCAAGCCGCATCAAACTGCGGCCCCCGCAGCCCTTCGGGATCATGCGCCGTATGCACCGTCGCAATCGCCCCGTTGGGCCAAACCAAGCGCTTGCGCGTCGTCTCCCAATCGGGCCGCCGATCCGGTGGGCTACAGGCCAGTATCCCGCTGTCGCCAAAAATCATCACCTCGCGCACCTGCTCAATGGTCTCCCCCACCAGCGCCACACGGCTGCACGCCCCCGCATCCAACGGACGGCTCCCCTCAACCTTGCTGCGCACCCATTCCGCCCCGGCGCGGGTCTTGCCCGCACCGCGCCCGCCCATGATCACCCATGTCCGCCAATCCCCCTCAGGCGGCAGCTGATGGTCCAAGGCCCAGAACTCGAACAAAAAAGGGAGAGCCAGAAGCTCTCCCTCATCTAGGTCATTCAGAAACTGCGCCTGGGTCTGAACATCGGCGCAGGCGATCCAGCTTGCACCCGATGTCAGCCCGCGCTTTGTCCATGTCGAGGGCATAGCCCCCGCGCGCGATTCCAGCTTGTCGGTTTCGACAGTCATTCAGCGTGTTCTCCGCTTTCAGGCAATGTGCCAGCAAGCCCGCCACTTTGGACGTGTTGCCAGACACCGCAGTTTCCTTGAGTTCCCCCCCGGACCGGGTCTGTTCCGTCAGACCTTCGATTTCCCGACGCAGCGCGCCGATTGCTTCTTGGAGACCGCGCAGAATTTCCGCGCTGTCTTCCGTCTCTTGCTCCGGGGTAATGATCGTCATCGCTTTACCTCTTGTTGGTTATCCCCAACCGAGCAGACACAAAAAAAACGACCACCGGGTCACCCCGGGGCCGTTCGCCCATGTCTTCTAGCGTGACACAAGTCCTACGTCAGACCGTGCGCAAAGTCAAGAAAAACTGTGTTAACAACACCTTACAGCGCCGTACGGCAAAGCACCCGCGCTGATAAAAACCCCGCTGTCTCCAGCGGGGTTTCTAGTCGTTTCAGTTACCACCTGTCGAAGCATTCCCGGCCGCTTCTGCGCCGCGCTCCGCCTCGATCTGACGCCAGCGCGCCACGTTGCGGTTATGCTCGTCCAAGGTCTCAGCAAAAGCGTGCCCCCCGGTGCCATCCGCCACGAAGAAGACGAAATCCGTCTCCGCCGGTTGCGCCGCAGCCATCAGGCTTGCCCGGCCCGGATTTGCAATCGGGGTCGGCGGCAGACCGTTGATCACATAGGTGTTCCACGGCGTCTCTGCCCGCAGCTCTGAGCGGCGCAGCCCACGGCCCAGCACGCCCTTGCCCTCGGTCACGCCATAGATCACCGTCGGATCCGTTTGCAGACGCATGCCTTGGTTCAGACGGTTCACGAAAACGCTCGCCACCTGCTCACGCTCCGCCGCCACACCGGTTTCTTTTTCGATGATCGAGGCAAGGATCAGCAGTTCCTCCGGCGTCTCAATGGGCAGATCAGGGTCACGTGCCTCAAAGGCCTGCGCCAACAGCACCTGCTGCGCTGCCGTCATCCGCGCGATCACCTCGGCGCGGTCATCACCGGGGCGCACCTCATAGCTGTCTGGCGCAAGGCTGCCCTCAGCGGGGAGGTCTTCAACCTCACCGGTCAATTGCTCGACCTGTTTCAGCGCTTCGACAACCTGCCAGCTTGTCACGCCCTCGGCCAATGCCACACGAAACCGCGTGTCGTTCTTGCTAGAGATTTCGGAGTATGCCTCAGGGGTCTCTTCCTCACCCGGCGTGAACTCCGCGCGCTCAACAAACCGGCTTGTCTCCGGGTCCAACTCACGGACCTGCACGCTTACGCGGTTCACGCCCACGCGGTACACAACCTCGGTGCCGCAGGTGCTGGCCCCGCCCTGGGTCACGATATCAACAATCCCCTGCATCGACGTGCCGGGTTGCACAAGAAAGCTGCCCGCTTTCAGGCTGCCCGACTTCTCCTCGTAATCCGCGCCCATGCGAAAGAGCGCGGGCGAGGAAACCGCGCCCTGTTCCTCAAGGCTCTGGCTCACCTGCCGCATGTTCGAGCCGCGCTCGACCTGCACACAGATCGCCTGCTCCAGCGGCCCTTCGGCGACATAGGTCGTCTTGCCCCAGAGGATGATCCCCCCAAGCAGAAACAGGCCGACCAACAGAAACGTCACGGCGTTAGAAGCGATATGACGCCACATTTAGCGGACTTTCCCGAACAGTACCGATGCGTTTGTGCCGCCAAAGCCGAACGAATTGCTCAGCGCCACGTCGATCTTGCGCTCGACCTTTTTGTTGGGTGCCAGATCAATTGGTGTCTCAACCGCTGGGTTATCAAGGTTGATCGTCGGCGGCGCCACCTGATCGCGGATCGCGAGCATGCAGAAGATCGCCTCAATCGCGCCAGCGGCCCCCAAGAGGTGCCCGGTCGCGGATTTGGTCGAAGACATGGTGACCTTGTCCGCCGCATCGCCCATCAGACGCTCGACCGCGCCCAATTCGATGGTATCGGCCATGGTCGAGGTGCCATGCGCGTTGATGTAATCGACATCCGCTGGCTCCAGCCCCGCGTTCTTCAATGCCGCTCGCATAGAGCGTTCGCCACCTTCGCCGTCTTCCGACGGTGCCGTGATGTGATGCGCGTCGCCCGACAGGCCATAGCCCAGCACTTCGGCATAGATCTTGGCACCGCGCGCCTTGGCGTGCTCGTATTCTTCCAAGACCACGATGCCCGCGCCTTCGCCCATGACAAAACCGTCACGGTCCACATCATAGGGGCGGCTGGCTTTCTTGGGGTCGTCTCCGCGTTTGGTCGACAGCGCCTTGCAGGCGTTAAAGCCCGCCATGCCGATCTCACAGATCGCCGCCTCGGCGCCGCCTGCAATCATCACATCCGCATCGCCGTATTTAATCAGCCGCGCCGCGTCACCGATGGCATGGGCACCAGTGGAACAAGCAGTCACGACCGAGTGGTTCGGCCCCTTAAACCCATAGCGGATCGACACCTGACCCGAGATCAGGTTGATCAGCGCGCCGGGCACGAAGAAGGGGCTCACGCGGCGCGGCCCCTTTTCGGCCATCATGACAGCAGTATTGGCGATAGAGTTCAATCCACCGATGCCCGAGCCGATCAAAACGCCGGTGCGCTCCTGATCTTCTTTCTCGGTCGGCAACCAGCCCGAATCCTCAACCGCCTGCTGGGCGGCGGCCATGCCGAACAGGATGAAAGTATCTACTTTCCGCTGCTCTTTCGGCTCCATGTATTTATTGGCGTCAAAGGTGCCATCACTGCCATCGCCCAAAGGAACTTCGCAGGCGTATTGGGTCACCAATTTGCTGGGATCAAAGCCGGTGATCGGCCCGGCCCCGGATTGCCCATCAAGGATCCGTTTCCAGCTTTCTTCCACGCCGTCCGCGAGGGGGGTAACCAAACCCAAACCCGTTACTACAACTCTGCGCATCTTAGTGCCCCTTGCCGATAATCTCTCGGCGAACCTCTTACCCTGCAAAAGCCTGTAGGCACAAGCATATCGGCGGTGGGCCGCAGGCATAGCACAAAAACGCCTATCTTCGAAACCGGGCGGCCATCAAAGGTGGTAAGGGTCTGGTGGCGCCGTTAGACTGGCGGCCCACGCCGGGTTAGCAGATGCACCGGGCCACCCGCTGTCTTTGCCTCCCGAAGCGGCTGATACCCAAGCGCGCCCGCGATCCGCAACGCTGCCTCATTCCCCCTCGAAATCATGCAAACCGTGCGCCCTGTGATCACCCGATCAAACCATTCATGCGCCGCGCGTGCGGCCTCAAACCCCAGACGCTGATCCTGCGCCTGAGGGGCCAAGACCAGCCGCGCTTCGGGGTAAGTATCGAAATCTTCGCCGAAATTCCGTGAACCAAAGACGAAACCCGTCTGCCCCAGCATCTCTCTTTGTCGGTGAAGCTGCACGGCCCATTGCCCGAATCCCGTGATTTGCCAATGCCCAGCATTGCGCAAGAAAGCATCCCACGACTGCCCCTTCGCCCGGGGCCGATCAAGTATCCGGTCCGCCACATCCGGCATCGCCCAGATCTCAGCGTAACGCTCAAAATCCTCGGCCCGCATGGCACGCAGGGTCAGTCTGGCTGTGTTGATGGTCGGGATCGTTCGGGACATGGGGTGAATTGCCTTCACGCTTGAAACTTCTTGGCGAAGACATGCGGCTTCGGCACCAAAGGGACAAGCCCACCCCGCTGCGACAAATAAAAACGGCGTCATTCCGCTAGGAACGACGCCGCTTTCAAATCTCAATTCCGCCGGTCGCCCGGCAAAGCCTTAGGAGGCTTCTTTGATGAACTTGACCGCATCGCCAACGGTCTGGATGTTCTCAGCGGCGTCATCGGGGATCTCGATGCCGAACTCTTCTTCGAACGCCATCACCAGTTCCACGGTGTCAAGGCTGTCAGCGCCAAGATCGTCGATGAACGACGCATTCTCAGTCACTTTGTCCTCTTCCACGCTCAGGTGTTCTACAACGATCTTTTTCACGCGGTCTGCGACGTCGCTCATAATAAGTCCTCATGTCTTCGGGCCATTCAGGCCCCTTTTGGTTTCCGCCCGCCGATGATCAGCGTTTGGAGGATGCCCCAAAAGGGGCGGCTATTTTCCTTGTTCGCACAAGGCGGAGGGGGCAATCAAGCACCCTTCGTTTCGATTCTGCGCCCCCTTTAGCACATGCCGAAGGCTTGGCAAACGCTATTGCAGCGCAGGGTCACAACATGGCCATACCGCCGTTCACATGCAAGGTGGTCCCTGTCACATAAGCGGCCTCGGCACTAGAAAGATAGACCACAGCGGCGGCAATTTCATCCGGATCACCCATTCGGCCTGCCGGAATTTGCCCCATGATTCCAGACTTTTGCTCGTCCGTCAGCTTGTCTGTCATGGCCGTGGTGATAAAGCCCGGTGCCACAGCATTCACGGTGATCCCACGGCTCGCCACCTCATAGGCAAGCGATTTGGACATACCGACAACACCCGCTTTGGAGGCCGCGTAATTCGCCTGACCGGGATTGCCGGTGGCCCCCACCACGCTTGAGATATTGATTATCCGGCCCCAACGCGCCTTCATCATTCCGCGCATCACGCCTTTGCACAGCTTAAACGTCGCCGTGAGGTTCACATTCAGCACGGAATTCCATTCATCATCCGACATGCGCATGAACAGATTATCGCGCGTGATCCCGGCGTTGTTCACCAGAATATCGACCGAGCCCATCGCCTCAGCCGCTTGTTTCGGCAGAGCATCGACGGCTTCCATGTCGCTCAGGTTACAAGGCAGCACATGCGCCCGCTCGCCCAATTCGGCCTTCAGCGCTTCCAACGGTTCGGTCCGCGTACCCGAAAGCCCGACGGTGGCGCCTTGGGCATGCAATTTGCGGGCGATATCCGCGCCAATGCCGCCCGAAGCGCCGGTAATCAGGGCATTCTTTCCTGTAAGATCGAACATGTCTCTTCCTTTATTCTATCAGTCAGGGCCGCGTCAGCAGCCCGTAGCGGCGGATTTCACCCGCTGTCATCTTGTGTATCCCGTCAGATGGCGCTGCCTGCAAGGTAAACCAGTAAAAGCTGTCATTGCCCAGCATCTCGGCCACGTAGCGCCGTGTCATCTGATGTTTGGGCGATTGCCGCGGAAAGCTGCTGCCCTCGCGGTAGCCATTGCGCCAGCTATGCACCCGCAGCGCCGCCCCCGGCGCCATGCGCCGTTTGGCTCCGGCAATGAAAAGCTCAACACCCCCGGAATCAACCACACTATTCGCCCGCAACTCAGTCGCCAGACCCGCTGCGCGAATCTGCCGCCCCATACGATGCGTCGCCTTGGCATCAATGGAGCCGTCGATTTGCCCCAGAACCACCGTATCAATCCGCGGATTCTCGGCCAGATGGCGCGCGAAAGTGGCAGGTGTTCGGCTGGTGATCGTGCCGGACATCAACAGATACGGCCCCTGGACCTGCATCCGCGTGCCATCGCTGGCATTCTCAAGGGTGCCACAGGCCACAACTGAGAGCAGCAGCGCAAAGACGGCAATCAGCCGCCTCATGCGTCACTCCCCAGCGGCGTCCGCTCACTAAGTATATAACGCAGCACATCTACCACATCGAAGGCCAGCGAGATCAGCAAGGTGACCAAGATCACCCGAATGATCCAACGCGCGGCGATTGGCATGGCATCCTTGGCCTGCTTGCGGAACAGATAGACCGCCAGTGGCCCCCAGATCAGCAGATGCGGCAGACCGAGAAGTTTGACGTATCCCATTTGCCGGAACATGCCGTAAACCGCCGCTCCGGTAAGAATACTGGCGGCCACGGCAATCACCCCAACCTTGCGGCTCTGCGGCCATATCAGCAGCGCCATGGGCAAGACCCCCACGGCAAAGACCAGCCAGTTGAACCACCAGATCAGCCATTCCGGCAGCAGCGTCAGGGTTTCTTGCATCGTCATCTCGGCCCTCCGGGGCGTTACGCCTCTTTCGCGGTTTTGACCTCATCCGGCGTGCCGATGCTGCGGGTGGCGAGGGACTTTTCGATCCGGCGGATCATGCCCGACAGCGCCTTCCCCGCGCCGATCTCCCAGGCTTCGGTGACACCCTGCGCGGCCATCCACTCGACCGAAGACCGCCAGCGCACCCGGCCTGTCACCTGCTCTACCAACAAGTCGCGAATCTTCGCGGCATCGGTGACCGCCTCGGCGGTGACATTCGCCACCAGCGGCACAGCGGGATCATTGAATGTGACCTCCCCCAATGCGCGCGCCATCTCATCCGCCGCAGGCCCCATCAGCGGGCAATGGAAAGGCGCAGAGACCGGCAGCAGCAACGCGCGTTTGGCGCCAGCATCCTTGGCCATGGCCACGGCACGCTCCACTGCGGCTTTGTGGCCCGACAGCACGTTCTGGCTGGGGTCGTTCTCATTGGCGACCTGACAGACTTCGCCTTCGGCGGCGGCTTCGGCCAGCTTCTCGGTCTCTTCGATGCCAAGGCCAAGGATCGCCGCCATCGCGCCCTCACCCACCGGCACGGCGGCCTGCATCGCCTTACCACGAATGCGCAGCAGCCGTGCGGTGTCGGCAAGCGACAGCGACCCTGCGGCGCAGAGCGCGGAATACTCACCAAGACTATGGCCCGCCACATAGGCCGCTTTGCCAACCTCGATCCCTTCGGCCTTCAGCGCGGCCATTGCCGCCATCGACGTGGCCATCAACGCAGGCTGGGCGTTTTGCGTCAGGGTCAGCGTCTCAATGTCCCCCTCCCAGATCAGGTCCGACAGTTTTTCACCGAGGGCGTCGTCGACTTCTTGGAAAACGGCGCGGGCTTCAGGATAGGCTTCAGCCAGATCGCGGCCCATGCCGATGGTTTGGGCACCTTGGCCCGGGAAAACGAATGCAATGCTCATGGTTGCGGCCTCTCTTATGCGTTTTGCCTGATGTATCCTCTGCGCCCCAGCCGAACAAGCCTTGCCGCAGGCGCTTGGGGCTTGCCGTGCAGCACAAACCGTGTATACGGGCGCTTCCTTGCAAAGCATATGAACCGCGCAGACTCTCGTGGTGGGGCCGCAAGGATGAATGCCCCGCCTATGAAATGCGCCTTGATATAAATAGGAGTGCACATGCCGCTTTATGAGCATGTTATGATTGCGCGTCAGGACCTGTCTAACACGCAAGCAGAAGGCCTCATCGAACACTTTGGCACCGTCCTCGCGGACAACGACGGCAAGCTCGTCGACAGCGAGTACTGGGGCGTCAAAACGATGGCCTACAAGATCAACAAAAACCGCAAGGGCCACTATGCCTTCCTGCGTTCGGACGCCCCCGCGACCGCCGTGCAGGAAATGGAGCGCCTGATGCGCCTGCATGATGACGTGATGCGCGTTCTGACCATCAAAGTTGATGAGCACAAAGAACTGCCGTCCGTACAGATGCAAAAGCGTGACGAGCGTTCCGAACGCCGCGAACGCCGTTGATCAACGCTTGAAGAAAAGGACTTAAATCATGGCTGCAAAACCATTTTTCCGTCGTCGTAAAGTGTGCCCCTTCTCGGGCGACAACGCACCTGCGATCGACTACAAGGACACACGTCTGCTGCAACGCTACATCTCTGAGCGTGGCAAGATCGTTCCTTCCCGTATCACCGCCGTATCGGCCAAGAAACAACGCGAGCTGGCCCGTGCCATCAAACGCGCTCGTTTCCTCGCCCTGCTGCCCTACGCCGTCAAGTAAGGAGAGAGCACATGCAAGTTATCCTTCTGGAACGTGTGGCCAAACTGGGCCAGATGGGCGAAGTCGTGGACGTAAAGCCCGGCTATGCTCGCAACTACCTGCTGCCGCAGGGCAAGGCGCTGTCGGCCTCCAAGGCCAATGTCGAAGCCTTTGAGGGCCAAAAAGCCCAGCTCGAAGCACAGAACCTCGAAACCAAAAAAGAAGCCGAGCAATTCGCCGAGAAGCTGAACGGTCAGCAGTTCGTCGTGATTCGCTCCGCTTCCGACGCCGGTGCGCTTTATGGCTCCGTCACCACCCGTGACGCCGCCGATGCCGCAACCGCCGAAGGGTTCACCGTCGACCGCAAGCAGGTCGTCCTGGGTAACCCGATCAAGGAACTGGGCGTGCATGACGTGCGCATCATCCTGCACCCCGAAGTCGATGCCACAATCGAGCTGAACGTCGCACGTTCGCCCGAAGAGGCCGAGCTTCAGGCGTCGGGCAAATCGATTCAGGAACTGGCCGCCGAAGAGGAAGCTGCAGCTGAATTCGAGATCTCCGAACTCTTCGACGATATCGGCTCTGCCGCTGACGAAGACGGCGACTCGGACGTTGTGCGCACCCCTGAGGGCGACGCGCAGGACGACAGCAACAGCTGATCCGACCTGTCCGATCTGACATGAAACGCCGCGCGGCTTTCCGCGCGGCGTTTTTTTATGCGCAGGCCTGTCGCAGGGCGCGTCTGCACCTCTCGCGCGAAATCCTGTAAAAACAGACCATTCTGTGCTATGCTACCTCCATTCAGCATGGAGGATGACACATGCGTTACATCACCATCACCACTTGGGAGATCGCCGACGGGGCGGATTATGACGTGGCCCTACGCGCCATCGACGAAAAGCGCCTGCCCGCCCTCAAAAGCTTTGGCGCCAGCCGCGTTACCGTGGTCCGCACCTCTGAGCGGACCAGTGCCGCCATCACCGAATGGCCCGACAAGGCCACGCGCGATGCGGCCGAACTCAAGATCGACGAGGTCCGCCGCTCGGTAAAGCGCGAAGATCAGACCCGCATGACCGGTGAAATGAAAGGCGAAATCGTCGCCGACGTCTAAGCGTGGCGGAAAGCCGCGCTTTGCGCCCCAACCGCTGGGCAAGGGGCCGCGTATGTTTTGCCAACACGCTTGCCCGAAAGGCCCACAACGGTGATCTTCGCGCCGATATAACAAGCCTCGGTGCATCATGCCTCAGACAACACGCCGCATGTTTCTCTCTTTCATCGCTGCCACGGCACTCACCGCCTGCAATGCCGCTCCTGTAGTGTCGCATGTGCCCCCGCAGCGCCCGGCCCTGCCCCTCCACCCGAATGAGACGCCCGACCTGCGGCGCAAGATCAACCACTGGGCCGACTTCTACGACCTGCCGCGCCCTTTGGTTCATCGTCTGGCCATCCGCGAAAGCACCCATAACCCGCGCGCCCGCAACGGCCCATATTACGGCCTGCTGCAAATCCTGCCCGCCACAGCCCGATCTATGGGGTTCCAAGGCAGCCCGTCTGACCTTTTGGACGCCGACACCAATCTGAAATACGCCCTGAAATACCTGCGCGGCGCTTGGCTTTTGTCTGACGGAGACCACGGCACGGCCATCAAATGGTATGCGCGGGGCTATTATTACGAAGCCAAGAAACGGGGCATGCTGGTGGAAACCGGCCTGAGGGACGGGTGATTAATTTTTAGGCTTGCGCGGCCTCACGCTTCGCCGCAGGTAGGTGTTAATCACGTTAAGAAGGAACGCCGCATGACCCTCCGCCTCAACCGCCGTCACTTTCTCGCCGGCTCTGCCGGTCTGCTGGCCCTTCACCCCTTCTCTCTCCGTGCTGCCGCCAATCAAGCGCACCTGCGCCTGATGGAGACGACGGATCTGCATGTGCATGTCTTTCCCTATGACTATTACGCCGACAAAGAGGTCGACACCGTCGGGCTTTCCCGCACCGCCAGCATCGTCAAGTCGATCCGCGCCGAGGCGACCAATACGCTGATGCTGGACAATGGCGACTTCTTGCAGGGCAATCCGATGGGCGATTACATCGCCTATGAGCGCGGCATGAAAGAAGGCGACATGCATCCGGTGATCCAAGCGATGAACACGCTTGGCTATGACGCCTCGACCTTGGGCAATCATGAATTCAACTACGGGCTGGACTTCCTAATGAAATCCCTCGCCGGGGCCGACTTCCCGGTGGTCAGCGCCAATGTCGTCAAAAAGGTCGGAGCCAAGCCCAGTGACGATGACACGCTGGTCAAACCCTATGTCCTGCTGGACCGGATGTTGACCGATGGCGCGGGAGAGGCCCATCCGATCAAGATCGGCATCATCGGCTTTGTCCCGCCGCAGATCATGGCATGGGACCGCCGCCATCTCGAAGGCAAAGTGCAGGCGCGCGACATCCTAGAGGCCGCCCGCGCTTGGGTGCCGCAGATGAAGGAGGCTGGCGCCGATATCATTATCGCGCTGTCGCATTCGGGCATTGGGGCCGCCAAAGAAGAAGACATGATGGAGAACGCTTCCGTTCCCCTCGCCGCCGTTGAGGGGATCGACGCCATCATGACCGGGCACAGCCACCTCGTCTTCCCCTCGGGCAGCTACGCGGACTATCCCGGCGTGGATGTGAGCGCGGGCACGATCCACGGTAAGCCCGCCACCATGGGCGGCTTCTGGGGCAGCCATCTGGGCCTTATCGACCTGATGCTGGAACGCGACGCGGGCGGTTGGCGCATCGCCAGCCACAGCGCCGAGGCGCGGGCCATTTCGCAGCGCAACGAAGACCGCTCGGTCATGCCGCTGGTGGAAAGCGACGCAGAGGTTCTGGCCTCGGTTCAGCAAGACCATAACGAAACGCTCGCCTATGTCCGCCGCGCCGTGGGCAAGACCGACGCCAATCTGCACAGCTATTTCGCGCTGGTGGCCGATGATCCTTCGGTGCAGGTCGTCTCCAACGCGCAGCGCTGGTATATCGAACAGATGCTGAAAGGGACCGAGCATGAGGGGCTGCCGATCCTATCTGCCGCCGCCCCCTTCAAGGCCGGTGGCCGGGGCGGGCCAGAGTATTACACCGATGTGCCGAAAGGCGATGTGGCGATCAAGAACGTGGCTGACCTCTATCTCTATCCCAACACCGCCCGCGCCGTGCGCGTCACCGGAGCGCAGGTGAAGGATTGGCTTGAGCGGTCAGCGGGCATGTTCAACCAGATCACCCCCGGCGAGGCCAACCAGCCACTTCTGAACCCAGAGTTCCCCAGCTACAATTTCGATGTGATCGACGGCGTAAGCTATCAGATCGACCTTAGCCAGCCGCCTAAATTCGGCCCCAAGGGCACCGTGGCGAACTCTGAGGCGAGCCGGATCGTGAACCTTGAGTTCGAAGGGCAACCGCTTGATCCCAATGCCGAATTCATCATCGCAACCAACAACTACCGCGCCAGCGGTGGCGGCGCATTCCCCGGCGCGAAGGGCGATACCATCGTCTTTGAAGGGCCCGACACCAACCGCGATGTCATCGTGCGCTATATTGTCGAAAAAGGCACCATCAGCCCCCGTGCCGATGGCAACTGGCGCTTTGCTCCGATGGAAGGCACCAGCGTGGTGTTCGAGACCGGACCGAAGGCCGCGGATTACGTGGATGAGGTGACCGGCGTGGCAATGGAGCAGGTCGGCGATACGGAAAACGGCTTCGCCCAGTTTCGGATTACGTTGTAAGGGCGTCTCACCAAGGGTGATGTGCCTAAGCACCTAACACTGCCACAAAGGGCATCGCCTTCCCTGGGGGGCGTTGCAACAATAGCAACCTGCGGAAGCGTTCCATTGCTCGCGAATGTTCCAGTTTGCCGAAACCTTGCAAAATCGCCCTCCGCGGGGAGGGAGGGCGATGCCCGGGGTTGCCCCCGGGCGCAACATTTGCGACCGGCGCGTTTGAGGCCCAGTGTGGCTTGTGCTTCATATCTTTACTCTGTGAACACGAAGCAGATCCCCTCGCTCCGGCGTTCATTCACGACCCTGTACCAACGTTGAAGTCGGCCAGCACCGAAACACTACAAATCCCCCCGCTGTCCCTCCGCAGGAGGCAACACCACCAGCCCCCCAAACGAAACAGGGGCGACGGTTGCCCGTCGCCCCTGCCCCGTAATCCGATCCGGTAAGACTTATTCGTCTTCCAGTTCCTCAACTGCTTTCTGAAGCTCTTCTTTCGAGATCTCTTTCTCGGTCACTTTGGCTTGCTCAACAACGTGATCGACAACCTTGTCTTCAAAAATCGGCGCGCGCATTTGCTGCTGCATCTGCTGGTTTTGCTGCACGAACTCAAAGAACTGACGCTCTTGACCCGGGTACTGACGCGCCTGGTTCATGATCGCTTGGGTCATCTCGGCGTCGGTCACCTGAACCTCGGCCTTTTGACCCAGTTCGGCCAGCAACAGGCCAAGACGCACTCGGCGCTCGGCCAATGTCTTGTGCTCGTCTGTCGGCTCGATCTCGGGGTGATCGTGGCCTTCAACGTCAGGGTTTTCCTCGTGCCACAGCTGATGCGCGATCTGCTTGGCTTCGGCGTCAACCAGCGACGGCGGCAGGTCAAAGCTGACCTCTTTGTCCAGCGCGTCCAGCAGGTTACGCTTCATCACAGCGCGCGAAGCACCGGCATATTCCGCTTCCAGACGCTCAGCGATCTGACCTTTCAGCGCGTCGAGATCCTCGGCACCGAATTTCTTGGCCATCTCGTCGTTCACTTCAGCGGCAACAGGCTCTTTCACTTCTTTGACGGTGCAAGCGAATGTCGCTTCCTTACCGGCCAAGTGGGCAGCCTGATACTCTTCGGGGAAGTTCACGACGACGGACTTTTCTTCGCCCGCCTTCACGCCGACCAGCTGCTCTTCAAAGCCGGGGATGAAGGAGTTGGAGCCCAGCACCAGCGGGTAATCTTCCGCCGCGCCGCCTTCGAATTCTTCACCGTCGACGGAGCCTTTGAAGTCGATCACAACCTGATCGCCATCTTCCGCCTTGGCGCCCTCTTTGCGGGCTTTGAAGTCTTGTGCGGTTTCGGCAAGGCTTGCCAGCGCTTCTTCGACGGCGGCGTCATCGGCCTTAACGACCATCTTTTCCAGCTCGATCTTGCTCAGATCAACTTCTGGAATTTCGGGCAGTTTTTCGTAAGCCATGGAAACTTCGACGTCATCGCCTTCTTTCCAGTCTTCGTTGGTCATTTTGACTTCGGGCTGCATCGCGGGGCGATCGCCGGATTTTTCAAAATGCTCTGCCATGGCGCCGTCGATGCTTTCCTGCATCGCTTCGCCCATGATCCGCTGGCCGAACTGCTTTTTCAGCAGTGCCATCGGAACCTTGCCCTTGCGGAAGCCCTTCATTTCGACTTCGGGCTGCGCTTCGGCCAGCTTTTCGTTGACCTTGGCTTCCAGTTCGGCGGCGGTCACGGTGATGTTGTAACCGCGTTTCAGACCTTCGTTCAGCGTCTCGTTGACCTGCATGTGTGCTCCATAGGGTAAGGCCGCGCAGCCGGGGCGCGGGCGAAAATTTGTGTCCTTCTATGGGTGTTGATCCGCCTGCGCAAGGGGGTCCGCGGCCATCGCGTCACATCCGCAGAAATCGGCCCCACCCCCCGTGCAACGCCTGCCGACAGCCTTAGATCAAAAGCACACCGATGTAGCCCGCATAGGCCAAGGCAAAGACTGCGCCCTGCCCACGCGTCACACGCCCGCCAAACGCGGCGCAGCCAATCAAAGCCAGCGTGGCCGCGAGCATGACCCAGATGTCGAGCGTGGCAATCTGCGCAGCTACACCGACCGGCTGAATCACCGCCGTGATCCCAAGCACACCAAGAATGTTAAAGATATTGGAGCCGACCACATTGCCCAGAGCCACATCGCTCTGCCCGCGGCGTGCCGCGATGACCGAGGTTACAAGTTCCGGCATGGAGGTGCCCACAGCCACGATGGTCAAGCCAATGACCGCCTCAGAGAGCCCTACGGCCTGCGCCAACGCCACCGCCCCGGTCACCAGAAACCGCGCTGAAAGGATCGTCAGCACCAGCCCCCCCAAAAGCCAAAGCAGCGACAGCCCCATCGGTGCCTGATCCGGCAGGGGCTCGATGGCCTGCAGGCTGCTGCGATCACTCCGGAAGGTGTAAATCAAATACCCCGCGAGCCCGACGATACAGATCAACCCGGCCACACGGTCAACGCGCCCCAAAAGCACCGCCCCCAAACAAAGCACGCTCGCCGCCAGCATGACGGATCCATCGCGGGCAAAACTGCCCCGATTAATCGCAAAGGGCGCGATCAGCGCGGCAATGCCTAGAATCAGCAGGATATTCGCGATGTTCGACCCGACTACATTGCCAAGCGCGATGTCCGGCGCACCCAGCATCGCGGCCTGAACGGAAGTCACCAGTTCAGGGGTTGAGGTTCCAAAGCCCACGATTGTCAAACCGATAACCAGCGGCGACAGCCCAACCCTTTGTGCCAGTGCCACCGCACCGCGCACCAGATACTCCCCACCGAGCACGAGACCCAGCAAGCCGCCAAGTACAAACAAAATGTTCACGAGAAAATCTCACCGGTCTCACACCATCGGGCGTCGCGGAGACCGCGCAGACGCCCGATGCAAATGGGCATGGACCGGAGGCGTTCAAGGCCGCGCGGAAAATTCAGTTCCGCTGCGGCCCGGCGCTCACATGCCCAAAGCTTCTTTGTACATCTCCATCACCGCTTCTTCTTCGGCGATGTCGTCCTTGTCACGCTTGCGCAGGGCGATCACCTTGCGCAGCACTTTGGTGTCGTAACCGCGCGATTTCGCTTCGGCCATCACCTCTTTTTGCTGCTCAGCGAGGTCTTTCTTTTCGGCGTCCAAACGCTCGATCCGCTCGACGAACTGGCGCAGCTCATTGGCGGTGACCCGGTAGGTCGCATCGCCTTGGGATTCGACGACATCGGGGTTGGTGCTGGTATCGCTCATGGAAAGTCCTCACGGAATGGCTGGCTCTGGCGGGTGTGACTACAGGCTGCACGCCCAGCCCGCAAGCGGGACTTGCCCCCCTTGGCGGTTTGGCGTAGCTCTGCCGCCATGGAAAGCGCAAACACATCTATTTTCGATCTCATGGTCTGGGGCGGCGCGGGTCTGTCCCTTCTGGGATTGCTCGGTCTTGGCTGGTGCATCGTCAAAGTGAGCCGTGCCAAACGCGCGCAGCTGGACGATGAGGCGATGCGCGTTGTATTGCGCAAAGTGGTGCCGTTGAACATGGGCGCGCTGTTTCTATCCGTCATCGGCTTGATGATGGTGATTTTGGGCATCTCTCTGAGCTGATCGAGGCGGCTGTTCGGCGGGCGGTCGCGGCGGGTCTTAGCCGTCTCTGGACAGGGCCGCTGCATCTGCTTAAATCGACGCATGGATATTCGCCAAATCACCCCCCGCTATTTCGTCGCCCCGCAGATCGAGCCCGGTGACATGGAAAGCCTGCGCGCCCAAGGCATCACCCGCATTCTGTGCAACCGCCCCGATGCAGAAGTGCCGCCCAGCCACCAAGCCGCCGCCATGCGCGAAGCGGCTGAGGCGGCGGGCATCGCCTTTGCCGAACAGCCGCTGACCCATCAGACTATGACCCCCGATGTCATTGCCAACAACCGCGCCCTTGGGGTCGATACGGATGACACCGTGCTGGCCTATTGCGCCTCCGGCACCCGTTCGACCATCGCTTGGGCCTTGGGTCAAGCCGGTGAGATGGACAGCGACGCGATCATCGAAGCGGCGCGTCAGGGGGGCTATGACCTTGAAAACATGCGCCCTATGCTGGGGCAGAGCTACAGCTAAGGCTGCGTATCGGCCCCGACCACGGGGCCGACCGCTGGGCCGATGTCTCTTGCAGGCGGTGTCAGGACGCTCTGCGGCAATTGCACCCGGAAGGCCGTGCCAGGCACATCACCCAAAAAGCTGATCTCGCCGCCCAAGCGGCACATGATCTCGCGGCAGATGGCGAGGCCGAGGCCTGCGCCATCGCCCTCGCCCGTGATGCGCGAAAATTTTTCGAAAATCAGCGCCTCTGATCCTGCGTCGATCCCATGGCCGTTGTCGACAAAATCGATCACCAGCCCCTGCGCCGTGACCTGTGCCGAGATCACCAGTTGCGGCTTATCGGCAGCGCAGTATTTGCGCGCATTGGTAACAAGGTTGATGAACACCTGCACCAGCCGGTCGAGGTCGCTGGTCAGGGTGATATCCTCGGCCTGCAGATCACGCAGCACCTCAAGCGGGCGCGTGGCCCCGGCCTGCGCCGTGGTCACCGCCAGATCGAGCAGGTCGCGCAGGTTGCCCTCCCGCTGGTTCAGCGTCACCTGCCCGTTCTCCAGCACCGACAGATCCAGCAGATCGTCCAACAGCCGCGTCAAGCGGATCGTCTCGCTGTGGATGATCGTGGCGTAGCGATTCTTATCCGCGTCCGACAGCCCCGGCGCATCACGCAGGATCTCGGAAAACGACCGGATCGAGGTCATCGGCGTGCGCAACTCATGACTGATTTGGCTCAGAAAGCTGTCCTTTTGCAGCGACAATTGTGTGAGCTTTTCATTCGCCGCGCGCAGCTGTGCCGCCGTTTCGGTCAACTCCCGCGATTTGGCCTCAAGCTGACTGGAATACTCCAGCATTTGCGCGGATTCGTCGGCGACGGCGAGCAGGTCCTGCACCGAAACAGACGCCCCGCCCACGATCTGCGCCACCATCGCATGTGCCGTGGCCGCCCCGACGGAGGCCGCCAATTCCCGCTCCAACGCCTGTACGAATCGCGGCGTGGGTTCCGGCAGGCGTTGCCCATGCCCTTGCCGTTCAGCCTCTCGCGCAAAGAACGCCTGCGCCTCCGTCGCGCCCAAGATGCGCTGCGCCATGATCATCAGGTCTTCGCTGCCCGCGACTGAGGCCGTCCACCCCCGCGCCGGGCCAGAATGGTCAAAGACATTAACGAATTGCGCCCCCTGAAGCCGCTCCAACGGCGCGGGAAAGCTGAAAAGCGAGACGACCACGAAAACCAGCGTATTGAGCGCAAGGCTCCAGACCACCGCATGCACCGTCGGGTCAATCCCGGCGATGCCAAAGAGCGCCTCGGGACGTAGCCATGCCAGCCCCCACAGCCCGCGCTCCAAGGTCGCGCTCGACAATGCCACATCCGCGCCAAAACTGGGCAGCAGCATGGTGAAGACCCACAGCACAAAGCCCGTGCCAAGCCCGCAAAGCGCGCCGGTCCGCGTGGCCCCGCGCCATAGCACGCCGCCCAACATGGCGGGCAAAAACTGCGCCACCCCGCCGAAGGAGATCGTGCCAATCGCCGCCAGCGCCCCACTGCCGCCCGAGGCGCGGTAGTAGAGGTAGCCCAAGCCGACCACGCAAAAGATCGACAGCCGCCGCGCTAGGATCACGATATTGCGCACGTCACCCGACTGCGTCGCCCCATCGCGCCGAAACGCCAGCCAGATCGGCATGACGATATGGTTGCTGACCATCGTCGACAGCGCCAGCGTGGCGACGATCACCATCGAAGTGGCTGACGAAAAACCGCCCAAGAAAGACAACATCGCCAGACCATTCTGGCCTTGGCTCAGCGGCAGGCTCAGCACAAACAGATCGGGGTTCGAGCCTTCGGGCATCAGATCAAGCCCCACCACCGCGATCGGCACGACGAAAAGGCTCATCAGCATGAGGTACAGCGGAAAGGCCCAGCTGGCGATCTGCAACTGGCGCTCGTCGTCATTCTCGACAACCATGACCTGAAACATGCGCGGCAGGCACAAAAGCGCGGCCCCCGAAAGCACCGTCAGCGCGGCCCAACGGCTGCCTTGGACTTCCCATTGGCCGATGTCGGAGGCATCGATCTTCGCGAGCGTCTCGCTCAGACCTCCGGCAAGTCCCCAGATCACGTAGATACCGACCGCCACCAATGCCAGCAGCTTCACCACCGCCTCAACCGCGATGGCGATGACAACGCCGTGGTGCCGCTCGTTTACGTTCAGGTTCCGCGTGCCGAAGAGCACTGTAAACAGTGTCAGCCCCGCCGCCACCCAGAGGGCGGCCTGCCCACGGTTGATCACGTCGCCTCCCGCCTCGACCAGCGGCACATCCGCGGCGGCGAAAATCGACAGAGACAAGATAACCGACTGTAATTGCAGCGCGATATAGGGTGTCACGCCAATCACGGCCATGACCGTCACCACAATTGCCAACGTGTTGGACTTGCCGTAGCGCGAAGAAATCAGGTCCGCGATCGACGTCACACGATGGCTCCGCCCGATGCGCACCAAACGCCGCAGCCCCCACCACCAACCGATCATCACCAGCGAAGGGCCGAGGTAGATCGTCACATACTCCAACCCCGAACGCGCGGCATAGCCCACCGCGCCATAAAAGGTCCACGCGGTGCAATAGATCGAGAGCGACAGCGTGTAGACCAGCGGCGAGCGCAGCAGCCAGCCACCCTGCCCGCGCAGGGCTGCGCGTTCAGCGGCGAAGGCCACGATGAACAGCCCCGCCACATACATCAGGCAGACCGCGACCAACTGGTTGAGCGACACCATCAGCGCGGCCCGTCTTTGGTATCGGCACCCCCGTCCGACGCCACATCGCGCGTGCGCCGCCAGAGCGCCCATGTCGCCAAGATCAGCAACGCCCAAACCCCAAAGAGATAGCGCAGTGCCACGCTCATCGCGATTGTCGGCTCGGTGGGTTCGGGGGTAGCGTCAGGCAGGATCTCTGGCACGGGCCACAGCAACGGCACCATCCACAGCATCAGCCCCAAAAACGGCAGCAAACGCACCGCATCCATCATGCGCCGCTGGCGGTAGCCGCGTTTTTCCAGAAAGATCGGAGAGCGGGGCATGGCGGGTTAACTGGCGATCAGGTCGCGCACCGCGTCCAGCATCTCTGAGTTCGAAAACGGCTTGGTCATAAAGCGGCTGACCCCGGCCTTCTCGGCCATGGCCCGATCCCGGCTTTGGCCCCGCGCGGTCAGCATCAAGACCGGCAAGGTCTCCATTGCCGGGTCGCCGCGCAGCTCATCGAGTATCTCAAATCCGCTCTTGCCCGGCAGCATCACGTCCAGCATCACCAGATCAGGCGATGTTTTGCGGATCACCTCCACCGCGCCCGACCCATTGGCCAGCGTCTCCACCCGCCAGCCCTCTTGGCCCAACAAAAAGCGGATGGCCTCGGCGATATTCACCTCGTCCTCCACCAGAACTACGAGTTTGCTCATCGGCAAAAAGTCTCCCCCCTCGGTGTGCGACCGCCCCGTCTTGTTGCGGGGTCTCGCGCACCAGGGCGAGCATGCATCGGTTTGGCAGCCCTGTCAAAAACTGCCTGAGCGCCTGCTAGATTCCGTCGCGCAGGATCGACGGCTCACGCCGGGCGCGGCATCCTTCGACCGGACAAATCCGGCAGGTGGCGCCCACGGGCTGCGCAGGCGCCGCCCCCGACGGCACCGGCAAAAGCAACATGACCGATTGGCTCAATGGCGGCGTGTTATAGGCGGCGGCGGCTTGAACCTCGCAAGTCGCAATGACCTCGAACTGCGCCTGCCCGCGTCCCATCTGCATGACGCGAGATTTCATCACCAGCCCCGGCTGGCCTTGTACTGCGAACAGTGGCCAAAGCGGGCAACATGCGCCAAAGCGCGGCACGGTGAACCCTTCGATTGACTTGGCAAAGGTCACGCTGCCCGAGCGGTCACAGACCACCAGCCCCGCGCCCAAATCGGGTAAAGACGCCAAACGTCTCAGCACCCGGCCCATCGGCTGGTCCAATCTGCGCGCCAGTTCGGCTGGGTCATGGCCCGCCTCCTCAACGGTCCGCTCCAGACGCGCCAAGGGCAACGCCGCCGCGTCCCGCGCGATCTGTTGCAACACCCCCGTCGCGATATGCTGCGCGGCTTTGGTTTTAAGCGCCTCGGCCTGCTCCACAAGCGCCGTGATTGCCTCTTGCGGGGCGCGAGCCTGTTCCAACGGGTCAAAGCGGTAGTCATGCGCGGCGAGAAAAGCTTCCACCTCCGCCTGCGGGGAGTGGGCCACCTCACGGGTCTCGGCGGCATTGTCAA
This sequence comes from Sulfitobacter dubius, assembly GCF_027214245.1. Classification (GTDB taxonomy): domain Bacteria; phylum Pseudomonadota; class Alphaproteobacteria; order Rhodobacterales; family Rhodobacteraceae; genus Sulfitobacter; species Sulfitobacter dubius_A. The sequence continues at coordinate 245,744 of NZ_JAPWHM010000004.1, forward strand.
AATAGGTCACCAGCGCCTGCGCGCTGTCGGACAGGCGGCGGCTATCCTCGTGAATGTTCGCATGAAACCGGTCGCGCCATTCGGGTTGCAGACTGTCCGTCTCTGCCAAAATCGAGGCGGTCGATCGGATTGCGGCAGCGGTGCTGAGCAGCTCATGCATCGACGTGGCAAGCTGCGGATCATGGGCCAACCGGTCTGACAACGCCTCTACCGTCTGCTCCAAAGCATCAATGCGCCGCTGGCTGGTGGCGAGCACTTTGGCCCACCCCGGGAAACGCCCCGCGAATTCGTCAGCGCGGTCGCCCTCCGGCCCCGCCAGCCCTGCATCCGCAGCCGCTTCGCGCAGCGCGGCGATCAGCGCGGCTTCGGCCCCTTCGGTCAGCGCCTGCGGCTCCACCCCAAGCGCATGGGCGATGTTGAGCAAGAGTTTCCCGCCGATTCTGCGTCGGTTGTGTTCGATCAGATTGAGGTAACTGGCCGAGATACCGCTTTGCTGTGCCAACTCAGCTTGCTTCACCCCCGCCATCACCCGCCGCTCACGGATGCGGCTGCCGGTCAGCCCCTCACGCATGAGGTCGCTCCGCGCGTGATTTCGCCCGTTGTTTCAAGGTCTTTCTGCGGCGCAACATCATGTTATTTACAAACCTCGCGAAGTGATTGCGAATATATTTACAGAAATATTGTTTCCATCAAGCAGGTTATTGATCGGTTTTCATTTTCCGCGCCATAGTTTCTTTGCATTCTTGCGCGCCGTGGCACCGGGGGGAGGTTCCGCTGCCACGGCTCTTAAAAACATGGGAGGACTTCATGTCGTTTACAAAACTGACACGCCGCGGGCTGATTCAGACCGGCGCGGTTGCCGGTGCAGGGTTGGCGCTGCCGACCTATCTGCGCGCCGAGGCGCACGCGGGCTTTACCAATGCCCCCACGGGCAGCACGGTCACGCTGGGCTTCAACGTGCCCCAGACTGGCCCCTATGCCGAAGAGGGTCTGGACGAGCTGCGCGCGCAGGAGCTTGCGGTCGAACACCTCAATGGCGGGGGCGACGGCGGCATGATGAACACCTTCAGCTCCAAGGCGCTGAAAGGGAACGGCATTCTGGGCAAGAAGGTCGAATATGTCACGGGCGACACCCAGACCAAATCCGACGCCGCCCGCGCCAGCGCAAAGTCGATGATCGAAAAAGACGGCGCGGTGATGATCAATGGCGGCTCGTCCTCGGGCGTGGCCGTGGCGGTGCAAGACCTTTGCCAATCGGCGGGCGTGATCTTCATGGCGGGTCTCACCCATGCCAATGACACCACCGGCAAGGACCGCAAGGCCAATGGCTTCCGGCATTTCTTCAACGCCTATATGTCTGCCGCCGCCCTCGCCCCGGTGCTTAAGAACGCCTATGGGTCTGAGCGCCGCGCCTATCACCTGACGGCGGATTACAACTGGGGCTGGACCCAGCAGGAATCCATCGCCGCCGCGACCGAGGCGATGGGCTGGGAGACCGTGGAGAACGTGCTGACGCCGCTCGCCTCGACCGATTTCTCCTCCTATATCGCGCCGGTGCTAAACTCCGGAGCCGATGTGTTGGTGCTGAACCACTACGGCGGAAACATGGTGAACTCGCTCACCAATGCGGTGCAGTTCGGCCTGCTCGACAAAGAGGTCAACGGCAAGAAATTCGAGATCGTCGTGCCGCTCTACTCCGAGCTGATGGCCGCCGGTGCCGGGGCCAACGTGCAGGGCGTGATCGGCTCGATGAACTGGAACTGGCAGCTGCAAGACGAAGGGTCCAAAGCCTTCACCAAATCCTTTGGTGAGAAATATGGCCGCCCGCCGTCTAACTCCGCGCATACCTGCTACGTGCAAACGCTGCTCTATGCCGATGCGGTGGAACGCGCGGGCTCATTCAACCCCTGCGCCGTGGTCGAGGCGCTGGAGGGCTATGAGTTCGACGGTCTGGGCAACGGGCCGACGCTCTACCGCGCAGACGATCACCAATGCTTCAAGGACGTGCTCGTGATGAAGGGGGCGGAGAACCCGACCAACGAATACGACACGCTTGAGATCGTCGAACAGACGCCCCGTGCACAGGTCGAATATGCCCCCGATCACCCGATGTTCGCGGGCGGTGATCTGGGCAAATGCAACCCCGGCGCGTGATCCGCTGAAATCAGATGGCGCGCGGGCCTGATCCTGCGCGCCCTTTTTATCGCTGCAAGCGGCCCTGCCGCTTGTAAACGCTTCCCTTACAGGTGGGGACCATGGACGCAATCCTTCTGCAAATACTCAACGGCCTCGACAAAGGCTCGGCCTATGCGCTGATCGCGCTTGGGCTAACTCTGATCTTCGGCACTCTTGGCGTGGTCAATTTCGCCCATGGGGCGCTTTTCATGATCGGGGCCTTCTGTTCGGTCACGCTGCAACGCATTCTGACGCTGAGCGTCGAGACCATCGACGAGACCAAGAAGGATTTCCTCGGCAATCCGCTGAAGGTCAAAACCCCCTATGTCGAACAGTGGTTCGGGCCAGAAACGGGACAGGCGATTATCGATTGGTCGGTGCCGCTGGCGATCCTTTTCGCGATCCCGGTGATGCTGCTCATCGGCTTCATCATGGAACGCGGGCTGATCAAACATTTCTATAAGCGTCCCCATGCGGATCAGATCCTTGTGACCTTCGGCCTTGCCATCGTCCTGCAGGAAGTCGTCAAATATTTCTACGGCGCCAACCCGATCCCCACCCCTGCGCCGCAAGCTTTCGTGGGCAGCTTCGACTTCGCGCCGCTCCTAGGCTTGGACACGTCTTTGGCCTACCCCTATTGGCGCTTGGTCTACTTTGGCTTTTCCACACTCATCATCGCTGCCGTCTTTGCTTTCTTGCAATTCACCACCTTCGGCATGGTTGTCCGCGCCGGCATGGCAGACCGCGAAACCGTGGGGCTTCTGGGCATCGACATCGATCGCCGCTTTACCATCATGTTCGGCATCGCCGCTGCCGTGGCGGGGCTTGCGGGGGTGATGTATGCGCCGATCAACTCACCGAATTATCACATGGGCATGGACTTTCTGGTGCTGAGCTTTGTCGTCGTCGTGGTCGGCGGCATGGGCTCGCTCCCCGGCGCGGTGCTGGCGGGGTTCCTTCTGGGCATCCTCGAAAGCCTCGCGTCCATGAATGAAATCAAAAGCATCATCTACGGTATCGACCAGATCATCATCTACGTCGTTGCCATCGTGATCCTGCTGGTCCGCCCGCGCGGTCTGATGGGTCGCCGCGGCGTGATGGAGGAATAAGACATGTTCGGACTGGAAAAACGCGATACGCTTCTCTTGGGGGTCGTGGTCGTTCTCACGCTCTTCGCCCCCTTCATCCTCAATCCCTTTCCGGCGGATTCGGGCCTTGCACAGTTCAACGCGGGCTACCCCGACCTGATGCAACGCTTTGTGATCTTTGGCATCTTCGCCATCGGGTTTAACATCCTCTTCGGGCTGACCGGCTATCTCTCCTTTGGCCATGCGGCCTTTCTGGGTGTCGGTTCCTACTCCGCCGTCTGGATGTTCAAACTGCTCAGCTACAACGTCGTGCCCGCGCTGGTGCTGGCGGTGATTATGGCAGGGCTGTTCTCGGCGCTCATCGGCTTTATCAGCCTGCGACGGTCGGGCATCTATTTTTCGATCCTGACGCTGGCCTTCGCGCAGATGTCCTTCAACCTCGCCTATTCTGTACTTACGCCGATCACCAATGGTGAGACCGGGTTGCAGATCTATACCTCCGATCCGCAGTACCTCCAGTCCGTCGACGCGCCGTCATTCCCTAACCTCTTCGGGGCTGCGATGAACTCCTCGACGACGCTGTTCTTTGGCGGTTGGACGTTTACTTTCTCCGTCGGCTACTACTTCTGTGCGGTCTTCCTGATCCTAGCCTTCTATCTGGCGATCCGCATCTTCCGCTCGCCTTTCGGCATGATGCTGCGGGCGGTGAAGTCTAACCAGCAGCGGATGAACTACACGGGCCTAAACACGCGGCCCTACACGCTGGCGGCTTTTGTCATCTCGGGCATGTATGCCGGTTTGGCCGGTGGCCTGCTGGCCGCGATGGACCCGCTGGCGGGGGCCGAGCGGATGCAGTGGACAGCCTCGGGCGAAGTGGTGCTGATGACGATCCTTGGCGGCGCGGGCACCTTGATCGGGCCGGTTCTGGGTGCGGGTTTCATCAAGTACTTTGAAAACATCTTTGCCAAGATCAACGACAACGTGCTGCACGGCTGGTTCGCCTTCATGCCCGACGGATTGGAAGACGCGATGGTTGCGATCATCCACCCCTTCGTCGGCAAAGGCTGGCACCTGACGCTTGGCCTGCTGTTCATGCTGGTCGTGATCTTCCTGCCCGGTGGGCTGGTCGAAGGTGGCCAACGTCTGGGCCGCGTCTTCCGCCGCCGGGACAAGAACGCAGGCTCGGTTGAGGCCGACGCCGCCCAACAACGCAGCGAAGCCGCAGAATAGGAGAGACTGATGTCCATTCTCGAAGTCAAAAATGTCGGCAAACGCTTTGGCGGTCTGCAGGCGCTGAGCGATGTGAACCTGAGCGTGGCAGAGAACTCTGTCCATGCGATCATCGGCCCCAACGGGGCGGGCAAATCCACCCTGCTGAACTGTCTGGTGGGCAAGCTCATCCCCGACACCGGCTCTGTCATGTTCGACGGCCAGTCGGTGCTGGGGCGCAAACCCTATGAGATCAACCAGATGGGCATCAGCCGCGTGTTCCAAACGCCTGAAATCTTTGGTGATCTCACGGTGATGGAAAACATGCTGATCCCCTGCCTTGCCAAACGCGACGGGGCTTTCCAACTCAACGGTTGGTCGCGCGTCGTGGGCCAGCAAGATGTGATCGACAAGGCCGAGGAAATGCTGCGCGACATGAATATGATCGACAAGCGGCACATGCATGCGGCGTCCCTCTCGCGGGGGGACAAACGGCGGCTGGAGATCGCGATGTGTCTGGCCCAAGACCCCCGGCTGCTGCTGCTGGACGAACCTACTGCGGGGATGGCACGGGCCGATACCAACAATACGATCGACCTACTGAAACAGATCAAGGACGAGCGCGACATCACCATCGCCATCATTGAACACGACATGCATGTGGTCTTTTCGCTGGCCGAGCGGATCACCGTGCTGGCCCAAGGCACGCCACTGGTCGAAGACACGCCCGACCGGATCAAGGGCCACCCCAAGGTCCGCGAAGCCTATCTGGGCGAGAGCCAAGACGCCGCCTGATCTATCCTGTTGCCGAACCCCAAGGACACCCCAATGAGCACCGACACGCTAGACAAAAACGCCAACCACGCCCAAACCGCCCCGGCCTTCCTCTCGGTCTGGGACATTCACGCCTATTACGGCGAGAGCTATATCGTGCAGGGGGTGAGCTTTAACGTCCACGAGGGCGAGATCCTCGCGCTGCTGGGCCGCAACGGGGCAGGCAAAACCTCGACCCTGCGGGCCATCTCAAGGGTCAGCGACCCGGAACTCAAGCGCGGCGAGATTTGGCTCGACCATCAGCCGCTACACAACATGGCCAGCCACCAGGCCGCCGCAGCGGGGCTGGCGCTGGTGCCCGAAGATCGGCGCATCATCTCGGGGCTGACCGTCGAAGAGAACCTGAAACTCGCCCAGATCGCCCCGCCCATCGGCTGGTCCCTCGACCGGCTCTATGACCTCTTCCCGCGCCTGCGTGAGCGGCGGAACCAAGAGGGGGTGACCCTTTCGGGCGGGGAGCAACAGATGCTCGCCATCGCCCGCGCCTTGGCCCGCGACATCAAGGTGCTGCTGCTGGATGAACCCTACGAAGGTCTTGCCCCGGTGATCGTGGATGAGATCGAAAAGACGCTGGGGCTGATCAAGGCGCAGGGCATCACCACCATCCTTGTTGAGCAGAACGCCGTGCGCGCCCTGAAACTGGCCGATCGTGCGGTGATCCTTGATACCGGCGGCGTGGTCTTTGACGGCACCGCGGCAGAGGTGTTGAACAACGCGGAACTGCGGGCGGAATACCTCGCGATCTGACCCTACGTGACCTTGCACCGGTGCGCGAAGATGTGGCGCGGCCTCATTCTTGCGCCCCGGGGGCCATTGCGCGGCAAAAAACCGATCCTACCCCCTAGACAACAGTTGGCTTTTCATGGCTTTGCCCATGCCCTATAAGCGAGCCAATCAATCGCGCAGCGACGGGCTGTTGGCCTGTCGAAATCTTCGAGGATCCAATGACAAAAAACACCCATGACAGTGACGTGGCCTTCATCAAGGCCCTCGCCGAGCTGCTGAACGAAAACGACCTGACAGAGCTTCAGGTGAAACGCGACTATGCCGAGGATGACAGCCTGAACGTGCGCGTCAGCCGCAAGCCGCCGCAGCAGGTCATGGCCGCCCCCCAGCAGCAGTACCAAGCCGCCCCCGCGCCTGCCGCTGCACCGGCCCCCGCCGCTCCCGCGGCCGCCGCACCTGCCGCTGACGCCGATCCGGCCGATCACCCCGGTGCTGTGACATCGCCCATGGTCGGCACCGTTTACCTGCAAGGTGAGCCGGGCGCGCCTGCGTTCATCTCCGTTGGCGCTTCGGTTTCCGAAGGCGACACGCTGCTCATCGTCGAGGCGATGAAAACCATGAACCACATCCCCGCGCCCCGCGCCGGCACCGTCAAGCGCATCCTCGTCGGCGACGGCGATGCCGTTGAATTCGGCGCCCCGCTGGTGATCCTGGAATAAGGGCCGGACATGTTCAGCAAAATCCTAGTCGCCAACCGGGGAGAGATCGCGCTGCGAGTCATCCGCGCGGCCCGCGAGATGGGCATCCAGACTGTCGCGGTGCATTCCACCGCCGACAGCGACGCGATGCATGTGCGCATGGCCGACGAATCCGTCTGCATCGGCCCGCCCTCCTCGACCCAATCCTACCTCTCAATCCCGGCAATCATCGCGGCCTGTGAGATAACCGGGGCCGAAGCGATTCACCCCGGCTATGGTTTCCTGTCGGAAAACGCAGGCTTTGTGCAGGTGATCGAAGACCACGGTCTGACCTTCATCGGCCCCACCGCAGAACACATCCGCGTCATGGGTGACAAGATCACCGCCAAGGACACGATGAAAAAGCTCGGCGTGCCTTGCGTGCCCGGCTCGGATGGGGGCGTCGCCTCGCTCGAAGAGGCCAAGCGTCTGGGCGATGAAATCGGCTATCCGGTCATCATCAAGGCGACAGCGGGCGGCGGCGGCAAGGGCATGAAAGTCGCCCAGACCGCCAAAGACATGGAAAAAGCCTTCCAGACCTCGCGGGCCGAGGGGAAATCGAACTTCGGCAATGACGAAGTCTATATCGAAAAATACCTCACCACCCCGCGCCACATCGAGATTCAGGTCTTTGGGGATGGCAAGGGCAACGCCGTGCATCTGGGCGAGCGTGACTGTTCGCTGCAGCGCCGCCACCAGAAAGTCTTCGAAGAGGCCCCCGGCCCCTCGATTACCGAAGAAGAGCGCGCGCGGATCGGTAAGGTCTGTGCCGACGCCGTGGCGAACATCAACTATATCGGTGCCGGCACGATCGAATTCCTCTATGAGAACGGTGAGTTCTATTTCATCGAAATGAACACCCGCCTTCAGGTGGAACATCCGGTGACCGAGGCGATCTTTGGCGTCGATCTGGTGCGCGAGCAGATTCGCGTCGCCGAAGGGCTGCCGATGTCCTTTACCCAAGACGATCTGACCATCAATGGCCATGCCATCGAAGTCCGCATCAACGCCGAAAAACTGCCGAATTTCGCGCCCTGCCCGGGCAAGATCACGCAGTATCACGCCCCCGGCGGGCTTGGCGTGCGGATGGATTCGGCGCTTTATGACGGCTATTCGATCCCGCCCTATTACGACAGTCTCATCGGTAAGCTGATCGTGCATGGCCGCGACCGTCCCGAAGCGCTGGCGCGTCTCGGTCGGGCCTTGGGTGAGCTGATCGTGGACGGTGTGGATACCACCGTGCCGCTCTTCCACGCGCTGCTGGCCGAAGAAGACATCCAGTCGGGTGGCTACAACATCCACTGGCTTGAGCATTGGCTGGAAACCAACCTCGGCAACGGCTGACACCGATGTCGGATCTGACACCAGAGATCCTGCTCCACGGCTATTCCATCGGGATATTCCCCATGGCCGAACACCGCGACGACCCAGAGATTTTCTGGGTCGATCCGCGGCGTCGGGGTGTGATGCCGCTCAATGGTTTTCACATCTCGCGCTCGCTCGCCCGCGCGATGCGGCGCAGCACTTACCACCATACGATCAACCGCGATTTCGATGGTGTCGTCGCCGGCTGCGCTGACCGCGAAGACACATGGATCAACGCCGAGATCACCGCCCTATATACCGCGCTGCACCACGCAGGCCACGCCCATTCGCTTGAGGTTTGGGATGGCACGGCACTGGTGGGCGGGGTCTATGGCGTAACGCTGGGCCGCGCGTTTTTCGGCGAAAGCATGTTCTCCCGCCGGACCAACGCCTCAAAAATGGCGCTGGCGGCGCTGGTGGATCGGCTGCGCCATGCGGGTTTTACCCTCTTTGACACGCAGTTTCTGACCGATCACCTTGCCTCTCTCGGAGCGCAGGAGATCAGCCGCGCGGAATATCACGCGCAGCTTGACGTAGCCAAACGCGGCACTGCACGGTTCGACGCGGGGGATTTAGTCAGTTTTCAGGACGTGCTGCAGCGCATGACCCAGATGTCATAGCGAAAATGCTCCAGCGCGTGCAGCGCCGGGGCCGAGGCGATCATCCAGCCAGAAAAAAGCGCGCCGCTGCTGCCCTCTTCGGTGATCTCAAGCGCGGCATAGGCGTTGGCCGCCGGATCGCCCGCCGGATAGCGGCAATCAACCATGGAAATCTGCAAATTGCCCAAAGAAAGGCTGTCGCCCTTGGCAATCTCCAGATCGATCGTATCGCCGGAAATCTTGTCCAAAGCGCGCAAAACGCCACCCGTGGCACTGGCGATCTGTGCGCCCTCTTGTGCATGCAGCGGCGCGGCCAGCAAAAGCGCGGCCAAGAGAAGCTTTTTCATTCATCCACCCGGATTGCGTGAAACTTGGGGCCGCACCTCTGGCGCGGCCAACCGATCATTCAGGCTGCCAGGCCTCATAGTCCTTACGCTCGACAGGTTCGGCGCGGCGCAGCGACCCGGCGGGCGCATAGGCCATGGCGGTGCCGGTGCGATTCTCGACATGCGCCTTTTCCCACGGCTTGTGGATCAGCGGCTTGTCGGTTGGCGGCTCGTCCCAAGTGCGGTGCAGCCAGCCATGCCAATCGGGGCTCACGCGGCTCGCCTCGGCCTCACCGTTGAAAATGACCCAGCGTTTGCTGTCATCGGCGTTGCGGTAATAGATATTGCCCTGCGCGTCTTCGCCCACCTTGCTGCCCTTGCGCCAAGTGAAAAGCTGGGTGTTCAGCGTCTGGCCGTTCCACCAAGTGACGCCGCGCAGAAGTGAATTGAGAATGCCCATTGAGGTCTCCGTTCCTGTTGTCCGTTATATGCACCATGGAGGCTTTGGCGTCCAGCCTCGCCGCAAAGGAGCTTGGCGCGCGGGCGACCTCTGGCTAAGGTTGGGAAAACGAAAGAGGGCAGCGATGACTGAGGCAAGTGGGGCCGTACGGGCAGCGGCGGAATGTCATGGCATCAAGGTGCCCCAGTCGCCCTTTCTGAACGAGACGCGCATCCAGCGGATCAATGCAGGCCGCTACGAGCGCCAAGAGATCGATGGCGCGCTGGCTGTCGTCCGCCCCGGTGACCGGGTGCTTGAGATGGGCGCGGGTCTGGGGCTGGTGGGTGCGATCGTCGCCCAAAAGGCCGCGCCCGAGGCGGTGCTGTCGTTCGAAGCAAACCCAAACTTGATCCCCCACATTCGCGCGCTCTATACGTTCAACGGGCTTCAAGAAAAAATCACTCTTCGCAATCAGGTGGTGATCTCTGCCCCCGACCGGCCAGAAACCCTGCCGTTTCACCTGCGCAACTCTTTCCTCGGCTCCTCTCTCATCGATAGCGACATGCGTGAGACGACGCAGGTTCAGGTGCCCACCGCAAGCTTTGATGACATCCGCCGCAGTTTTAAACCCGACGTGTTGTTGATGGATATCGAAGGCGGCGAGTTGGAGTTTCTGCGCCATGCCGCGCTCGACGGGCTGCGCGCCGTGGTGATGGAATTCCACCCCGAGGCCTATGGCCGCGAGGGGATGCGTAAGTGCAAACGCATCCTTGAGCGCGCCGGATTTCGCAAATTACCGGGGCATTGTACCCGGCAGGTCTGGGCCTGTACCTTTGATCCCGCCGAGCGCCCGCCCGTCCCCGAGGGGGGCTGGTCGACCGAGATCACGGCCTTGGATAATGCGCTGGTCATACTGCCTGAGGATAGCGGCTTGGTGCAGCCCGCCGGGGTGTTGCACAGCGATGGCCGCCCCTGCCCTCAAGCCGCACTTTGGCGCAACGGTCGCGCGCTGACCACGCCGCCAGAAGCACCGCAGGGCAAGGTGGCTGAGCGCAGGGGCACATGGCTTTGGGGCGGGGTCCTCTGGCTGCATTTCGGGCATTTCTTGGTTGAAAGCACGGCGCGTCTCTGGGCGTTGGATCACCTTGAAGAAGAGATTGACGGCATTCTTTTCATCCCCAAACGGCCCCGCAACGGTGGAGAGGTGGCAGGGTATCAACGTGATTTCCTTGCCCTTCTGGGCTGCGATAAGCCGTTAATGAGTTTAGACGCACCGACACGGGTCGAGCGGTTGATCGTGCCGGGGCAAGGCTTCGGCCTGGGAAGTTTGATCACCGCCACAGAGCCTTACCGCAACACCATCGCCAATCGGTTCGCGCAAGAGATCGCGCCTAAAGGGCCAGAAAAGCTCTATATCAGCCGCAGCCAATTGCCCGCAGGGCGCGGCAATCTGATTGGGGAGGAGGCGTTGGAAACCTATCTGACGGCGCAGGGCTACACCGTCTTTCACCCCGAGAAACACGGGCTGCGCGAACAGATCGCAGTCTATAAGGCGGCCAAGCAGATCATCGCCGCAGAAGGGTCGGCCCTGCACCTCTTGGGGATGGTCGCCCGGCCCGCGCAGCAAGTGGCCATTGTCGTGCGCCGCCCGTCCTCTGCCACGCGCGGGTTGGAACAGCATTTGCAGAGTTTTGCGGGGATCACCACTGCGACGCTCTGCCACCTCACCCGGTCGTGGAAACCGCTCGGCAAAGCCAAGGCGCGGCTTTGGATGGGGGAGCTTGATATGCCCGCGTTGCAAGACAGCCTACGGAAGACGGGTTTTATCGACGACAGCGGGCCGCGTTGGGCAAACCTTGATCCCGCAGAGGTGCGCGCCCGGCTGGGGGATCAATTTGAACTGGTGCCGGAGAAAACTTAACCCTCTGCCGCCTCTCGCAGCATCGCGGTGACTTCGAGCTCAATACGGTATTTGGGGTCAATCAGCCCGCATTCGATCATCGTCGCCGCAGGCGGGGTCGCGCCAAATGCAGCGCGCAAAAGCGGCCAGCAGGGCTCAAACTCCGCAGCGTCCGGCAGCATATAGGTGACGCGGACCACATGGGCGAAATCGCTTCCCGCCTCTGCCAACGCCCGCTCAATCGTCGCCAATGCGGCTGCGCATTGGGCCGTGACATCTGCCCCTTCGCCTACGCAGCCCGAGACATAGACCATGCCACCTGCCACCACGGCGCGGCTGTAACCGATCTTCTCCTCATAGGCGCCGCCCGATGAAATCCGCTTCATGACCGTTCCTTTCATGCAAAAGGGCGGACCCTTTGGCCCGCCCTCTATCTTTCTGCCTCGCGTCGGGTCTTAGCCCGCGCTGGCTGGTTCTTTGCTTTCGCTGTCGGCGTGGATCATCAGTGGTTTGGCCTCGGATGTGACGGCCTCTTCGTTGACGACCACCTCGGTCACCGTCTCCAGCCCCGGCAGTTCGAACATCGTGTCGAGCAGGATGTCTTCGAGGATAGAGCGCAGGCCCCGCGCGCCGGTTTTTCGTTCAATCGCACGTTTGGCAATCGCGGTCAGCGCGTCATCGGTGAAGGTCAACTGCGTGTCTTCCAACTCGAACAGACGCTGGTATTGCTTGACCAAAGCGTTCTTCGGCTCGGTCAGAATGGTGACCAGCGCGTCTTCGTCCAGATCTTCGAGCGTTGCTAGAACTGGCAGACGGCCAACGAATTCCGGGATCAGACCGAACTTCAACAGGTCTTCCGGCTCAAGGTCAGTGAAAATCTCACCGATGCCGCGCGCGTCGTTGTCACGCACGTCAGCGCCAAAGCCCATGGCCGAACCCTTGCCCCGCGCCGCGATGATCTTGTCGAGGCCCGCGAAGGCACCGCCGCAGATGAAGAGGATGTTGGTTGTGTCCACCTGCAGGAATTCCTGCTGCGGATGCTTGCGCCCACCCTGAGGCGGCACTGAAGCTACGGTGCCTTCCATCAGCTTCAAGAGCGCCTGCTGCACGCCTTCACCGCTCACATCACGGGTGATGCTGGGGTTTTCGGACTTGCGGGTGATCTTGTCGACTTCGTCGATATAGACGATGCCGCGCTGTGCACGCTCAACGTTGTACTCGGACGATTGCAGCAGCTTGAGGATGATGTTCTCCACATCCTCGCCCACATAACCGGCTTCGGTCAGGGTGGTCGCATCGGCCATGGTGAAAGGCACATCCAGAATGCGCGCCAGCGTCTGCGCCAGCAGCGTCTTGCCGCAGCCAGTGGGGCCGATCAGCAGGATGTTGGATTTCGCCAGTTCGATATCGCCGCCCTTTTGGGCGTGGTTCAACCGTTTGTAGTGGTTGTGGACCGCCACCGAGAGCACGCGCTTGGCCATCGCCTGACCGATCACGTAATCGTCCAACACGCCGCAGATGTCGCGGGGTGTCGGTACGCCGTCGGTCGCTTTGAGCCCCGAGGCTTTGGTCTCTTCTCGGATGATATCCATGCACAGCTCGACGCATTCGTCACAGATGAACACGGTCGGCCCCGCAATCAGCTTGCGCACCTCGTGCTGGCTCTTGCCGCAGAAGCTACAGTAGAGCGTATTTTTGCTGTCGTTGCCGGAATTATTCGCCATCTCAAACCTTTCAGGTCTGTCGTGTATGTTCGCCCCGAACGTGAGGCTGCGAGATTTGGCCTCAAGCTTAGGCCAGTGATCCCGGCGCTACAATCGCAAAATATGCAGCGCCGGGCCCCTCTATTATTTGTCTTTCTTGCCCTTACCGCTGGCGGCGGCATCATCGGCCTTGCCACGGCTTTCGACGATCTCGTCCAAATGGCCCCATTCTTTGGCTTCTTCGGGAGTCATCCAAAGATCACGGTCGAGCGCTTTTTGAACGGTCTCCAGCGGCTGGCCGGAGTGTTTGACGTAAAGCTGGTACATCCGCTCGCGGGTCCGCTCGATATGGCGGGCCGAGATCAGGATATCTTCGGCCATGCCCTGCGAGCCGCCGGACGGCTGGTGGATCATCACTTCGGCATTGGGCAGCGCGAAACGCATGCCCTTTTCGCCGCCAATCGCGATGACCGACCCCATCGAGGCCGCCATGCCGCAAATCAAGGTCGAGACCTTGGGTTTGATGTATTGCATCGTGTCGTAGATCGACAGGCCCGCCGTCACTTCGCCGCCGGGCGAGTTGATGTACATGCTGATTTCCTTGGTCGGGTTCTCCGCCTCAAGGTGCAGCAGCTGGGCGACGACCAGATGGCTCATCCCGCTGTGGATCGGGCCGTTGACGAAAATAATCCGTTCTTTCAGCAAGCGCGAGAAGATGTCGTAGGACCGCTCGCCCCGGCTGGTTTGCTCAACCACCATCGGGACAAGCGTATTCATATAGGTGTTGATCGGATCGTTCATGCGTGCCTGCCTCAGTTCCTGTTCGCGGGACCATACCCGCAAAACTGTTACCCAGAGATTAGTCCCCCCGGTATGGGGGTTCAAGGGGGGCAGGCACGTCAGTTTTCTCTAATCGCCTCAATCACTCCGACGCATCACGCAGGTAGGCGATCAGCGCGGCGATGTCTTCTTCTTTGCGCACACCGGGGAAGGACATTTTCGTGCCCTTCATATAGCCCTTGGGGTTGCCCAAAAATGCGCTGAGCTCGCTCTCGGTCCAGACCAGAGCTGCCTCGGCTGCGGCTGCCATCGGTTTGGAGTACCGGAAGTCATCGACCGCACCCGCTGGGCCATCCACGATGCCGTTCAGCACCGGGCCGACGCGGTTCTTGGCCTTGGCGCCGATCTGGTGGCAGGATTTGCATTTGCGGAACACCTTTTCGCCCGCTTTGATCAGCGCCGGGTCGGCGGCAGGAGCCTCGGCGACCTCAACCGCCGGTGCCTCGGCGGGCGGCGCTTCGGGGGTGGGCTCTGCGGCTTGCGCCTCTTCGGCCTTGGCGGCGGCTTTGGCGGCGGTTTCTTCGGGCGTCACATCCAGCACAGCGGCGCGCATGGTGATTTCGACCGATGATTTGCAGTCGGTCATGCAGGGCTCTTCTTTAAAGGCCACAAGCTCCACTTCGGCCCGATCGTCGGGTTTGAAGGCCTCCTCATTCGGCAGACGCGCTTCGGCAAAGTTGTCCGAAGAGAGCACGAAATCCTCGTCCACCTCATCGTTGAGATAGAGCAGATAGGCCGTGATCGCATAGACCTCATCATCGGTCAGCGACTGCGCGTTGCCAAAGGGCATGGCGCGGTTCACATAGTCGTAAACCGTTGAAAGATATGGCCAATAGCTGCCGATCGTCTTGACGGGACGTGCATCGGACAGGCTGCCCTGCCCGCCCGCCAGCACCGGCCAGCGGCCCGTGCCTTCGCCAAAGACCCCGTGACAGGCCGAGCATTTCTCGGTGTAGATTTTATCGCCGGTCATCACGTCGCCGCTGCCCGCAGGCAGGCCCAGACCGTCGGGGCGCACGTCGATGTCCCAAAGGGCGATTTCCTCGGGCGTGGCGGCGCGGCCAAGGCCCAAAGGCTCGGCGGCAAGGGGGCTGGCCATGGCGCTGGCCAGCAACGCGAATTTAAGAAATCTCGACATTTTCGGCCTTTCCGTCAGCGTCAACAGCCCAAGTCTGGATGCCGTTGTTGTGGTAGATCGAATTCTCGCCCCGGATCTCGCGCAGGGCATTTTTGTTGGGCTGGACATAGCCGGTGCTGTCATGCGCGCGGCTTTGCAGCAGCAACGGTTTTCCGTCCCATACAAAGTCGTAATAGAAGCGGTGCAGCGCTTTGGGCGTGCTCGGCCCGTCCATCCGTGCCTCCTGCCAAGTGATTCCACCGTCGATGGTCACATCGACTCGCGGGATCGTGCCCCGCCCGGACCACGCCAGACCGGTCAGAACGGTCGGTCCCGGCCCATGGGTGATCGGCGCCTGCGGGCTGGGGCTGGTGATGACCGATTTCGCGTCCATCTCCCAGGTAAAGCGGCGCGCCACGCCGTCGGCCATGAGGTCGGTGTATTTGCTGGTTTCTTCGCGGTGATGCCAAGGCTGGTCACCGACTTCGAGCCGCCGCAGCCATTTGACCCACATGTTGCCCTCCCAGCCGGGCACCACGAGGCGCACCGGGTAGCCCTGTTCGGGGCGCAGCGCTTCACCGTTCATCTTGAAGGCGACGAGACAATCGTCGAGCGCCTTTTCCATCGGGATCGAGCGGGTCATGGCGGCGGCATCGGCCCCTTCGGCAAGCAGCCACTTGCCTTCGGGCTTGATCCCCGCCTCTTCCAGCACCAGCCGCAGCGGCACGCCGGTATACATGACGTTATGGATCATACCATGGGTGAACTGACACCCGTTAAGCTGTGAGCCGCGCCACTCCATCCCGGAATTCGCTGCACATTCAAGGAAGTAGACGTGGTTCTGCCGGGGAAACCGTTTGAGGTCTTCCATGGTCAGCACCAAGGGTTTGTCGACCAACCCGTGGATCATCAACCGATGCTGGGCCGGATCAACGCGGGCGACGCCAGAGTGGTGACGCTCGAAACACAGACCATTGGGGGTGATCGTCCCATCGAGGTCATGCAGCGGCGTGAAATTGATCGAACTCACCGGATCTGCGGTGAGCCACTCCACGGTGCGGCGTTTCACATCTGCCTCATGCGGCGATGGCATCCCATAGGGTGCGGCGTCAACGCCGTCGCCCAGCTCCTGCATCCATGGGTGAATGGCAATCGCCGGGTCCGTTTGAGCGCTGGCGCGGCCTGCCAGCGTCCCCGCAGCCGCCGCCCCTGCCCCCGTTAGAAAGGCACGGCGCGATGGCCCAGTTTGATTTTCGTCAGTCATGTCGTGGCCCTCACATATTCAAATTCATTTTATTGAATTTGTTACCGCGTGAGAACCCCTATTCTGCTTTTTCTCAGTCTGGCAGAACGATTTCCGCCGGCGTGCGTGCGCCATCGGAAACTGTTCCCAATTTGGCGATATGGCTTTCCACCACATCCCAGATCGGCGGCCCTTCGGTGCCCTCGTTGACCGAGGCCCATCCGGCGACGACATAGCTGCGCGACGGATCAATCGGCTCACCGGAACTGAGCAGGGTCATATCGCTGATCCGCTCACCCTGCGGCTTGGCGATGTCCATCTTGAAGCCCATGCCGCCAACGCGGACCATGTCGCCGCCCTGCTGGTAATAGGGGTCGGGGTTGAACAGGTTGTCGCCCACGTCCTCCAGCACGACCTTCAGGAATTCGCCGGTCATTTCCGTGCGGTAGGCATTGGGATAGGTCATCGAGGTGACGTTAAAGATATCTTCGCGGGTGATGTCCTGCCCCGGCAGGATCGATGGGCCCCACCGCACACCGGGGCTGAGCGCGATCTCGGCATCGCGCTCGCTCAGCAGCGCGTCGCAGATGAGGTCATCCCAAGTGCCGTTGAAGTTGCCGCGACGGTACAGCAGCGCATCCGACTGCCCGACCACATGAGTCAACTCATCCAGATAAGGCGCGCGCTGCGCGTCGATCAGCTTTGCCACCTCGGCATCGGGCGTAATGAGGTCGGAGAAGATCGGGATCAGCTTGTGCCGGATGCCCATCATCTTGCCGTCGCGCACGTCCAGATCCACGCGGGAAACGAATTTCCCGTTCGAACCCGAGGCGATGATATGCGTCTGCCCCACCAGCACGGGCTCGGGCAGCGCGTCATGGGTATGGCCCGAGAGGATCACGTCGATCCCCTTGACGATGCCGGCCATTTTCTTGTCGACATCAAAGCCATTGTGGCTCAGACAGACGACCAATTCCGCCCCCTGCGCTCGGACTTCGTCGACCATCTCCTGCATATGCTCGTCGCGGATGCCAAAGGAGTATTCAGGGAACATCCAGCCGGGATTGGCGATGGGCATGTAAGGAAAGGCCTGCCCGATCACGGCGATCTTCACGCCGCCGCGCTCGAAGAACTCATAGGGTTTGAACAGTTCGGCAGGCTCATCCCATTCCGCGTCAAAGATGTTTTGGCCAAGCGCCGAGAAGGGCAACCCCTGCACGATCTCCTGCACCCGCTCAGACCCCAGCGTAAACTCCCAGTGGAAGGTCATCGCATCGGGCTTCAGCGCGTTCATCACGTTGACCATGTCCTGACCTTGGGTCTTGAGACAGGTCATCGAGCCGTGCCACGTATCCCCGCCGTCCAAAAGCAGCGCGTCGGGCCGGTCGGCGCGGATGGCGTTCAGCACAGTCGCCACGCGGTCGAGCCCACCGACCTTGCCGTAGGCCTGCGCATGGGCGACGAAATCGTCATAGGTCAGTGCGTAGTCCAAAGGCGTGCCGCCGCCGATGCCGTAGCGGATGCGAAACTCCTCGCCGGTGATATGGGGCACCTTGCCGCGGTTCTCGCCGACGCCGATGTTGACCGATGGCTCGCGGAAATAGATCGGTTTCAGTTGCGCGTGGATGTCGGTGACATGCATCAAAGTGACATTGCCGAACTTCTCAAACTCCAGAAGCGCGTCCTGATCGAAGCGGTCCTGCGCCGCCAGCCGCGCCCAGCTGCCGAAGCCCGAGCCGCCGTAGATGGAGGCCGCAGCCATGGACATTTGCAGAAAATCACGGCGAGACAGCATGTTACGCTCCAGCACTTAAAAACAGGGAAAGGCCCCGCCCCCGGTTTGGGGGGCGGGATCATGTCAGGCAAGAAGCCCGGATGTTAAATCAGTTACGCACCGAAGGCGCTTCGACCGACAGGCCGTTGCCGCGGCTGGCGACGTAAAGCTCAAGCGCCACGAACTCGGGGCTACCGGGGCTAAAGGTCTCGGCCCGAGTGTCGCGGATACAGCCTTTGAAACGGGCGTGGCTGCTGTTGAGCTTGGTGTTCTTCAAGCGATAGACCGGAAAGCCGTTGATCTGACCTTGGCTCAGATGGTCGGCGCGGATCATGTTGCCGTAGTTGTCCTCATGGCAATTGGCGCAGCTCAGCTCCAACTGGCCGTAGCGGGTGTAGTACATCTCCTTGCCCTGCTCCCAAACGCTCTGGGCCGGGCCGTCGATGGCCACGTTGACCGGCATGCCGCGCGACTGGACCGAGATCAGCGCCTCCATCGCGGTCATGTCGCCGCCGTCGTATTTCCACGGCTCGGCGCCCATCTGGGTCTCGCGGCAGTCGTTGATCTGCATCGCCAACGTGCGAACTTCGCCCGCCTCTTCGTTCCATTTGGGATAGACGGCGCGGACGCCTTCCATCGATTCCACGTCATTGTGACAGGACGCGCAGGACTTGCCCTCGCTGCCCTCTGCCGTGTCCCACACCGCTTGGGCCTGGTCGACAAAGATCATGCCGGGGTTATCGAAATCGTCCATTTGCGTTTGCTGCGTCTCATCCGAGCGGAAGCGCCAGCCAGACATGATTTCCGGCAAAGCCCCGTCAAGATGCGCAGGCGCATCGGTCTTGGTCACCATCTCGATCTCGCCGTTGACGACAAGCTCGGCCTCCTCATCGGCCATCCCCAGCATGGGGGCGGCCACCAAAAGCGCCGCGACCGCGGTCATTGCCTTGAATTTCATGTCTTTCCTCCCTGTTCCACGCACGGTGCTGGCTGACGCGGGGTCAGCCAACCGTGATGGATTTGACTTCTTCGTAGACCGAACCGTCGTCATCGTACCACGTGAATTTGAAGTCGCCGGCCTCTGGCACGGTAGCGTCAAATTCGAAATAGGGGTTGGTCGACATCGCCGGTTCCATCTTCACGTCGATCACGCTCTCGCCGTTGAACTCGGCTGTGAAGCGGTTGATGATCGAACGCGGGATGACATTGCCGTCGCCGTCTTTGCGCTGGCCCGATTCCATCGGGTGGCTGATCAGGGTCTTGATCGTGATGACCTCACCTGCCTCGGCTTTTTTCGGCACTTTGACGCGAGGGGTTACACCTTCTGCCATTTTGAAAACTCCTAAAAATTGGGGCGCGCGGGCTTAGCCGCCGCAGCCGCCGATTGTGACTTTGATCTCTGCGCTGGTGCGGGCAAAGGTGCCATCTTCCAGCTTGGCGATGGCGACAACGTCTTGGGTCGTGGCCAAACGAATGCGGGTGGAGGCACTGCGCGAACCGGCCAAGGGGCCAAAGTTAAAGGTGCCCACGGGCGGGGTCGGGTTGCCGGTGGCCAGCACCATGATCGCCGAGGCGCCGGGCGCTTCGACCGAGATTGGCACGGTGTTGCCATTTTCCGCGATCTCAGGCGCAGTCAGGGTCACGCCGGTGTCGGCCATATCGGCCCCGCCGGTGAATTCCGCAATCAGCTCGTCAACCGTGGCGGCAGAAGCCCCCACGGGCAGCATGGTCAGCGCCACGGCTCCAAGGCCGAGGCCGAAAGTTTCACGTCTTGAGAAGTTCATCTCTCATCTCCTTATGCGTCAGCGACGCTCTGCGCCGTTATTTCATTGCCGCGGTGCGCTGACCGCGATGATCTGTCGAGCCGTCCGCCGCCCCTAGGCCGCGAAGCCTCGGCGTTACTCTTTCAACGTGACCAAGAAAGCCACGATATCTTCGATCTGCTGAGCATCCAACAGAGGCGGCAGCGGCTCAGACCCGGCCTTGCCGGTGAACCCGTCGCCGGGGCGGATATATCCGCTTGTCTTGTAGTAGGAGGGCATCATCGAGCCTTCGAAGGTCATTTTGCTGTTGGCGACGATGCCGCGCAGCTCTGCCTCTGACCAGCGGTCGCCCGCCCCGTCGAGCATCGGGCCGATCTCCCCTTGAAAGGGCACATCGCTCAGCGCATCCAACTGGTGACAGGCCACGCAGTTGCCAGCCTTCTTGTTGCCAACGATGGCGGCACCATTGGCAGCATCCCCCGGCGTGCCGGTCAGCGATTGTTCAACCGAACCGTAATCATCATAGGTCACGTCGGCAGGTGCCACGGTTTCAGCGGCGGCCAGAACAGGCGCGCCCGACACAATTGCGGCGGCGATCCATCTCATCATCGAAAACTTCCTCCCAGTGCCGATCACGGTGATGTGTGATCCGGTTTACCTGACCCTAAGACAGGGATGCGGCGCGGCGCAACAACAAATTCAAACTTTTGAATAGCTTTACATCCGCGCCGCTGTATTTCACGGGTTAATCCGTGCTGCCATTGTTGCGCTCTTGGATCATCCGCGCGTGGTAGCGTTGGAAATCCTCCTCGCTTTCAAGCGCATAACGTTCTTCATTGACCCAAGTCAGCATATCCAGCGTCGTGCCCTTGCCAAAGGCACCCGGCATCACCGCCACCGCCGCCTGCGGCGCGGTCGCGTCTTCGGCCACCTCTTGGGGCAAGAACATCAGCGTCGGGGTAAAGAGAATCCCCCATTTCCGCGCCATTTGCTTTTCCGAGAGGGTCTCACCATCGAAATCGGTCACTTCGATGTCCCCATGCAGGTTGAGCTGCACGACGAAGTAATTCTCTTCGATGTAGCCGCCGATTTCGGGGGCGGGATAGACCTCCTCATGCATCTTGGTGCAGTAGATGCAGCCGCGCTGTTCAAACATCAGCATCAGGCGCTTATCTTCGGCGTTGGCCTCCTCCAAATCCTCGCGCAGGTCTTTGAAGGTGTCGCGCATCCACGGCGTCTTGTGCAGACCGTCGTCGCCCAGTTCCGCCGCGGCCAATGGCCAAGCCAGCACCGCTGCCGCCACTGCGGCCCCTATCCTTGAGATAATCATCTTGGCGTCCTCCTCCTTGTTGCGGTTACCCTAACGTCGTGAAGCTGGGGAACCAACGGATCATCGCATCCGCGATCAATTGCACCCCGCCTGTCACGATCAGCACGGCAAAGAGGATCAGCATGACCCCCATCGCCTTCTCGACCTTTTGCACCAGCGCCATATGCCGCGCCGCCCAGATGAGGAACGGCTTGGCGAAAAGCGCGGCCACCACGAAGGGCGCGGTCATCCCCGCGCCATAAGCGGCCAGCAACAGCCCCCCATGCGTGATGTCGCCCATGCCCGAGGCAATCATCAAGATCGCCGCCAGCGCCGGGCCAACGCAGGGCGTCCAGCCAAAGCCAAAGGCCAGCCCCATCACATAGGCGCCCCAGATCGACGTGGGCTTGCCACCGCCCTCCAGCCGCGCTTCGCGGTAAAGGAGCGGCACTTTGATGACGCCTAGAAAATGCAGACCAAAGACCAGCAGGATCGCCGCCGCCACCCAGCTCAGCGGTTCAAGGTATTGGGTAAACACCTGCCCCAAGGCCGTGGCCCCCATACCCAGCAGCACAAAGATCGTCGTCACCCCAAGCGCAAAGAGCACCGATGACAACACCAGCCGCCGCTGCGCCCCTGGCGCAATCGCGCCGTCGCCGCGCAATTCGGTCACGCTGAGCCCTGCCATATAGCTCAGATAGAACGGCACCATCGGCAGAATACAGGGGGTAAAGAAGCTGAGCAGCCCCGCCAGAAGCGCGCCCGCATAGGTGATGTCGAACATGTTACCCCCTGCCTGCGCCGACACATGTCGCCGCGCTTGAACAATTCACATATTCAAATTACGTTGAGTGTTGTCCAAACGTCAATCAGGCAAGCCAATGATCCGCACAGTAACCGCCCTGAGCCTCGCGGCCCTAACCGCCCTGCCCGCCTTGGCGGTGGAACTGGTCATGGTCGAACAGCCCGGCTGCATCTATTGTGAGCGCTGGGATGAAGAGATCGCCCCTGCCTACCCCAAAACAGCCGAAGGTGAATTCGCCCCGCTGCGCCGCGTCGACATCTCGGCGGTCGAGGATAGCGTCACCCCCCAGCGCGCGGTGGTCTTTACGCCGACCTTCCTGCTGGTTGATGATGACGCCGAACTGGGCCGTCTCGAAGGCTACCCCGGAGCGGAATTTTTCTGGCCGATGCTAAATATGCTATTACGCGACAAGACTGATTTCGAGGAACTGACCGAATGACAGCCCTGCCCGTGATTACCCCCGACATGTCCGAAGAGGACATGGACCGGATGCTGACCAACGCCGTGACCGCGTCAAATTTTCTCAAAGCGATCAGCCATGAGGGGCGGTTGATGATCCTGTGTCACCTCGTTTCGGGAGAGAAGTCCGTGAGCGAGCTAGAGGCGCTGCTTTCGACCCGGCAGGCGGCCGTATCGCAGCAACTGTCGCGCCTCAGGCTCGAAGGGCTGGTGACCCCCCGTCGTGATGGCAAAACAATCTACTACCGGCTTGCCGATGACCGGCCCCGCAAAATGCTGGAACTGGTCTACGAATTATTCTGCAAGGATGATTGAGCTTCTGGGCCAGCCGCTCACCGCCGCCCTCTTGGGCGGATTGGGCGGCGTATTGCTGGGCCTTGCCGCACGATTGGGGCGGTTCTGCACTTTGGGCGCGATCGAAGACCTGCTCTACGGCGGCTCCAGCCACCGGATGCGGATGTGGGGCTTGGCGATCGGTGTGGCGATGCTGGGCAGTTTTACCCTTAGCGGATTTGGTCTGATCAACATCGACCGCGCCTTTCACCTGACCATCGCCTTCTCATGGGCGCCTGCGATCTTTGGCGGGCTGATCTTTGGCTACGGCATGGCGCTGGCGGGCACCTGCGGCTTTGGCGCATTGGCGCGGCTTGGCGGGGGTGATCTGCGCGCTTTTGTCATCGTGGTGGTCATGGGGCTGGCAGCCTTTGCCGTGCTCTCTGGCCCTCTCGCCCCGGCGCGTGTGCTCCTCTTCCCCCGGCAATTGAACGTAGGTCCGCCCGATGGCATCGCCCATGCGCTTTCCGGACTCACAGGCGGATCGGTGGCCATGATCGGCGTGGCTTTGGGGATGGTGATATGTGCCCTTATGCTGAGCGCCCGCAGCTTTCGCCGCGATTTTCGAATGGTTTTCTGGAGCGTGATCGCCGGGCTCGCCATCGTCTCAGGTTGGGCGGGCACGGCGTGGCTTGCACAGACCGGCTTTGGCACCCAGACGCTTATGTCTCACAGCTATGCCGCCCCCGTGGGAGAGACACTGCTCTATGCGATGCAGGGGTCGGTCCGTCCGCTCAGCTTTGGCATCGGCTCGGTCGCCGGGGTCTGGGTCGGGGCCTTTCTGGGTTCGCTTTGGCAGGGGCATTTCCGCTGGGAAGCCTGCGAAGACCCGCGCGAGCTGCGCCGCCAGATATTCGGCGCGGGGCTTATGGGCGCAGGCGCGGTGATCGCCATGGGCTGCACCATCGGGCAAGGCATCTCCGCCATATCGGTCTTGGCCTTCAGCGGACCTGTGACCTTGGCGTCGATCTTTGCCGGGGCCGCATTGGGTCTGCGCCAACTCATCGTAGGATTTCGCCGCAGCGCCGTCTGACGCGTCATAAAACCGTGACAGTCATGGTGCAGATGGGGGCCAGCCAAGTCACCAAAGGAAGCATGATGACCCGCCGCGATATCCTCAATGACCCCGCCATCGGCAACAAGGCCGAAGCCTTTGAGGCCTTTGACGACATCCCCACCAACGCAAACCTGTCGCGCACCATCGGTGATGTGATCAACGCCCGCTATGGCCGCCGCGACATCCTGCGCGGCATGCTTGGGATTTCCGCCACCACAGCACTTTTCGGCAGTGCTGCCGCCATCGCCCCGTCCAAGGCCAATGCCGCCGAGAGCCGCTATGTCTTTGACGAGCTGGCGTGGGGCAATGATGAGACCCACCACGTCGCCCCCGGCTATGATGCGCAGATCCTGTTGCGGTGGGGCGATCCGATCACCGCCGACGCGCCGGAATTCGACGTGATGAACCAAACCGCCGCCGCGCAGTCGAAACAGTTCGGCTATAACAACGACTACGTCGGTTTCGTGCCCCTGAACGAGGAAGGTAGCCGCGGGCTGCTCTGCGTGAACCACGAATACACCAACGAAGAGGTCATGTTCCCCGGTCTGGGCCGTCAGGACAAAGTCGACTTCAAAGGCATGACGCCTGAGCTGATCGACATCGAGATGGCCGCCCACGGCGGCTCTGTGGTCGAGATCGCCCGCGACGATGCGGGCAAATGGCAGGTGGTGCGCGACGGCAAGATGAACCGCCGTATCACCCCCCTCGACACCGCCATGACGCTGAGCGGCCCTGCCGCCGGTCACGCGCGGCTGAAAACCAACGACGACCCCAGTGGCACCAAGGTCATCGGCACGCTTAACAACTGCGCGGGCGGGCTGACCCCTTGGGGCACATGGCTGATGGCCGAAGAGAACTTCCACGGCTATTTCTGGACGGACAAACTGGATGCCGACGGCAAGCCCGACATCACCGGTGCCGCGGAAGAGAAATCTTGGGACCGCTACGGTGTGCCGGGCATGTGGTACGCTTGGGGCCAGAAACACGACCGCTTCAACGTGGATGCCGAGCCGAACATGCCCAACAAGTTCGGCTGGGTGGTTGAGGTTGACCCAATGGACCCGACCTCAACCCCCGTCAAACGCACCGCTCTGGGCCGTTTCCGCCATGAGGGCGCCGAGACCACGGTCAGCAAAGATGGCAAGCTGGTGGTCTATATGGGCGACGACAACCGCTTTGACTATCAGTACAAATACGTCTCTGCCGGAACCGTGTCCGAAGACCCCGCCGCCAATGGCACCCTACTCGACGATGGCACGCTCTATGTCGCGCGGTTTGAAGAGGATGGCACGATCAACTGGCTGCCGCTGGTGCATGGCTCCGGACCGCTGACCGCCAAGAACGGCTTTAACGACCAAGGCGACGTGATGATCGACACGCGTCTGGCCGCTGACCTTTTGGGGGCCACCCCCATGGACCGCCCCGAAGACGCGCAGCCGCGCGGCGATGGAACGGCCTATGTCCTGCTGACCAACAACACCAAGCGCAAGGAAGGCGACACCAACGCCGCAAACCCGCGCCCCGAAAGCAGCTTTGGCCATATCATCGAGATCAAAGAGGCCGAGGCTGACCACGCCGCCACCAACGGCACTTGGTCGATCCTCGTGCAATGCGGTGATCCAAAGATTGCCGAGGTCGGCGCGCAGTGGAACCCTGAAACTTCGGAAAACGGCTGGTTCGGCAGCCCCGACAACGCCGCGATGGACGCCGACGGGCGGCTCTGGATCAGCACCGATCAGGGCAGCGGCTGGGGCAAGACCGGCAAATCCGACGGGCTCTACGCGCTGGAGACCGAGGGCGAGGCGCGCGGCACCTCAAAACTCTTCTTCCGTTGCCCCGTGGGCGGTGAGATGTGCGGCCCCTACTTTACCGAAGATGGAGAGACGCTCTTCGTCGCGGTGCAACACCCCGGTACGGACGGGACCAAGGACATCCCCGGCTTTGAGCGGGAAAGCACCTTCGAAGACCCGGCCACCCGCTGGCCCGACTTCGACCCCAAGATGCCTCCGCGCCCGGCGGTGGTTGTCATCACCAAAGAAGGCGGCGGTAAAATCGCCGTCTGATCAGAATTCTATAAAAGTTATTTTAGCATGTAAGATGTGGTGCAGCTTCCCCGGCTGCACCACTTTTTCGTTTCGGCGCTAGGCTCAATCCGACAGGCAAGCGGCCATGCTCTCTGCCATGCCGCGCAGCAGATCGGCATAGAGCGCAGCGCCCGGTTCCAGATCAGCCCCCAGCGGGTCGAGCGTGCCGGTCCCGGTGCCCTGCCCTTCGGTCACCGCGGCAATGAGGCCGGGGTTGAACTGCGGCTCGGCAAAGACGCATTTCGCGCCGCTCTCGGCCACCAAGTCGCGCAGTTCAGAAACCCGCGCCGCGCCGGGCGCGCGGGCGTCATTCTCGCTGATGGCGCCGCGTGCTTCAATGTCAAAACGCGCTTCGAAATAGTGGTAGGCATCATGGAAAACGATGAAGGGGCGGTCTTTGACTGGGGCGAGGGTCTCGGCGATGTCCTCTTCCAAGGCGGCAAGCTCGGTCTGCGCTGCGGCGGCGTTCTCACGGTACTGTGCAGCGTTGTCGGGGTCTAGCTCGGCAAGTGCTTCGGCGATCTGACCCAACCAAAGCTGCCCGTTCTGCGGGTCAAGCCAGACATGCGGGTCAACACCGCTATGCGCGTGAGCCCCATCATGCCCGTGATCGTCATGGTCTTCGTCAGGCGCTGGCGCGTCATGTCCTGCGTCGTCATGTCCTGCGTGACCGTGCCCGTCGTGGTCATGCTCCTCATGCGCCTCGTCACCATGGGCGTCGTGATCATCCCCCTTTTCGGGATGCTCCTCCGCCCCGTGGTCTTCATCGCCGTGAACATGGGTTTCGAATGTCGCCCCCTCACGGAACGCCAATACGCGGGTGCCCGGTTGCTCCATCAAAGCCAGATGGCTCGCGCTGCTGGCCAGAGATTCCAGCGGATCGGCCAGCCAAGGGGTCAACAACGGGCCGACCCAGACGACCAAGTCCGCCCCGCTCAGCGCCCGCGCCTCGGAAGGGCGCATCGCATAGCCATGTGGCGAACTGCGCGGCGGCACGATGAGGTCAGGCGTGCCGACCCCTTCCATCACCTGAGACACCAGCGCGTGAACCGGCGCGATATCCGTGGCGACTGCGGGCACATCCGCCCAAAGCGGCGATGCGGCAGAGGCGAGAATGGCAGCGGAGAGCGTGAAACGATACATGGCAGACCTTCAAAATGTTATAGTATCACCTTGCTAACACCGCTGTTATAACATATCAATACCCAAACGAATTGAGGTCCCCCATGAGCGCCATCGAATTTCGCGATCACGACCATGCCGCCTGTATGCGCAGCACCATGCAGGCTGCCGAAGCACAATGCGCCGCGCGCGGGCTGCGGCTGACGCCCGTACGCCGCCGCGCGCTTGAAATTCTGCTGTCAGAACACCGCGCTTTGGGCGCCTATGACCTCTTGGCCCATCTCTCGGCCGAAGGCTTGGGCGCGCAGCCCCCCGTGGCCTACCGCGCGCTAGATTTTCTGGTCAAAGCCGGGCTGGCCCATAAGATCGAAGCGCTTAACGCCTATGTCGGCTGCGTGCATCCGGGCGAAGACCACGCGCCCGCCTTCCTGATCTGCCGCAACTGCCGGTCGGTGGCAGAGGCCGAAACCTCACCCACCAAAAGCCGCCTTGGCGATGCCGCCCGCGCCGCAGGGTTTCGCATCGAGCGCAGCGTGGTCGAGGCCGAGGGTCTTTGCCCCGCCTGTCAGGAGACCGACGCATGAGCCTGATTGAGACCCGTGGCCTGACCCTGCGCCACGACGGGCAAACCGCCCTGCGCGATGTGAACTTCAACATCGAACCGGGGGAGATTGTCACCATCGTCGGCCCCAACGGATCGGGCAAGTCCAGCCTGCTGCGGGCGCTGATCGGGGCGCTGAAACCGGCGGCGGGCAAGGTGTCCCGCAAACCGGGGCTGCGCATCGGCTATGTGCCGCAAAAATTGCAGATCGATGCCACCCTGCCGCTGACCGTGCGCCGTTTCGTCAACCTGCCGCGCCGCCAAAAGCCCGAGGCGATCCGCGATGCCCTTGTCACCGCCGGCGTGCCGGAATTGGCCGAACGGCAGATGGTCGATCTTTCCGGCGGGCAGTTCCAGCGCGTGTTGCTGGCCCGTGCGCTGCTGGAAAAACCTGACCTGCTGATCCTCGATGAGGCGACCCAAGGGCTGGATCAACCCGGTTCTGCCGCCTTTTACCGCCAAATCGAAGCCGTGCGCCAAGATTTGGGCTGCGCCGTGCTGATGGTCAGCCATGATCTGCATGTGGTGATGGCCGCCAGTGACCGGGTGCTCTGCCTCAATGGCCATGTCTGCTGCGAAGGCACGCCCGAAACCGTGGCCGACGCGCCTGAATACCGCGCCCTATTCGGCAGCGGCACCCAAGGGGCGCTGGCGCTTTACCGCCATGACCATGATCACCACCACCACCATCACGGCGACGCCTGTGAAGGCCACCACCAAGAGACTGAGAATGCTTGACGATTTTATTCTGCGCGCCGCCCTCGCCGGGCTTGGCGTGGCGCTGGCCGCCGCACCGTTGGGCTGTTTCGTGATCTGGCGGCGCATGGCCTATTTCGGCGATGCCACCAGCCACGCGGCCTTGCTGGGCGTAGCCTTGGCACTGGCGACCGATCTGCCGATCACCGCGGGCGTGCTCTTGGTGGCGCTGGTGATGGCGCTGGTGATCAGCACGCTCTCGGGCCGCAATGTCAGCGCCGATGCGCTATTGGGCGTTATGGCCCATTCCGCGCTGGCGCTTGGGTTGGTGGCCGTGTCCCTGCTGCCGGGGCAGCGGGTCGATCTGTCGTCTTACCTTTTTGGAGAAATCCTCGCTGTCACCCGCTTTGACCTTGCTGTCATTTGGGGCGGTGCGCTGGCCGTGGCGCTGCTGTTGGCGTGGCGCTGGTCTGCGCTGCTGGCCGCCACGCTGAACCCCGACCTTGCCCAAGCCTCTGGCGGCAACCCAAAGCGCGAGCAGTTGATCCTGACATTGGCACTGGCGATCATGGTCGCCGTGGCGATCAAGGTCGTGGGCGCCCTGCTGATCGCCGCCATGCTGATCATCCCCGCCGCCACCGCGCGCCCCTTTGCCCGCACCCCCGAGACCATGGCAATCTGGGCCATGGGACTGGGCGCTTTGGCGGCATTGGGCGGGCTGATGGCATCACTGGAATTCGACACGCCGACGGGGCCCAGCATCGTCAGCATCGCCGCAGGTCTCTTTGCGCTGTCCTCGGCCTTTTCGGCGGCGCTTCCGGCGCTGCGCCGCCGGGGGTGACCCCGGCGGCCGGGCCGCTTAGCGGTTGATCACCGCATCGGCTTCGATCTCAAGCTTGGCGTCATCCTCGACCAATCCGGCGACGACCACCATTGCCATGGCCGGGAAATGCTTGCCCATAACCTCACGATAGGCGCGGCCCACGTCCTTTTGCGCGGCAAGGTATTCTTTCTTATCCGTCACATACCACGTCAGACGGGTGATATCTTCGGGCGTGCCGCCAGCGGCTTCGACCACCTCGCGGATGTTTTGCAACGCCTGTTTCATTTGGCCGATAAAGTCCTGGCATTCGAACTTCTGCTCGGCGGTCCAGCCGATCTGACCGCCGACGAACAGATGACCATCCGCGCTCAGCACGCCGTTTGCATAGCCCTTCGCGGGGGCCCAGCCTTCGGGCTGGATGATTTGATGCGACATGTCGTGTTCCTTTTTGTTAACAGTCACACGCCGAGAAATTGATCGGCGATATGGGAATCGAGCGCGGGCATCGGGCCAGTCCAGACCGTGCGGCCACGTTCGAGAATTACGGCGTGATCCGCCACGCGGCGCAGTTCGGCGAGGGATTTGTCCACCACCAAAAGCGCCAGCCCGCTGTCACGTTTCAACTGCGCGACGGCGGCCCAGATTTCTTGGCGCACGACGGGGGCAAGCCCTTCGGTCGCCTCATCCAGCAACAGCAGCTTCGGGTTAGTCATCAAGGCGCGGCCAATGGCCAGCATCTGCTGCTCCCCGCCCGAAAGCGAGCCCGCCGCCTGATCGCGCCTCTCGCCCAGACGGGGGAAAAGCGCCGTGACCCGCGCCTCGTCCCATGCATCCGGGCGTGCGGCAGCGATGAGGTTTTCATGCACCGTCAGCGGCGCGAAACAGCGCCGCCCCTCGGGCACCAGACCCACGCCGGCCTGCGCGGCGCGGAAACTGGGCAGACCGCCGATGTCGCGCCCATCGAAAGTCACGCTGCCACCGCTGTGTTTCAGCATCCGGCAGATCACTTTGATGGTGGAGGATTTGCCCATCCCGTTGCGCCCCATCAGCGCGCAGACCTCGCCCTCCTTCAGCGAAAGATCCACGCCAAAGAGCGCCTGCGTCGGGCCGTAGGACGCCTCGATGCCCGTGAGTTCCAGCAAGCTCATGCCGCGTCCTCCTCGCCCAGATAGGCCACGCGGACTTGCGGGTCGGCCTTGATCTCGGCCGCCGTGCCACTTGCGATGATCTGGCCGTAGACCAGCACCGAAATACGGTCTGCCAGTGCGAAGACCGCGTCCATATCATGTTCCACCAACAAGATCGGTGCCTCGGCCCGCAACCCATCAAGGAACCCGGTCAGCGCTTTCGAGCCGCCTGCCCCCAGCCCCGCCATCGGTTCGTCCATCAAAAACACCTTGGGCCGCAGGGTCAGCGCCACGGCGACCTCAAGCTGGCGACGTTGCCCATGCGACAGGTCCGCAGTGCGCTTGGCCGCGTGATCCGCGAGCCCCACCAACTCCAAGGCGCGCATTGCCTCGGCCCGCAGCTCTGCCTGTCGCATCACCGGCGCGAAGAAACGCATCACCCGGCCCGATTGCCCTAGCGCCCCCAGCACGGCGTTCTGCAGCACCGTGTATTCCATCGCCAGCGAGGAGATCTGGAACGTCCGCCCCAGCCCCGCCCGCGCACGCTGCACGGTGCTGAGCGGCGTCACGTCCTGCCCGGCGAAATGCACCGTCCCGCTGTCCGACCGCAGCCCGCCAGCGATCTGTTTGATCAGCGTCGATTTGCCTGCGCCGTTGGGGCCGATGAGCGCGTGAATCTCGCCCGGACGCAGGGTGATCGACACATCGTCGGTGGCCTTCAACGCGCCAAAGCTCTTGTGCAGGTTGCGCACATCCAAAAGCACCTCAGTCATGGGCCACCTCCCGTCCGGCGATCAGGCCGATCATGCCGCCGCGGGCGAAAAGCACCACCAGCAAGAGCAGCAGCCCCAGATAGATGTGCCAGAACTCCGACAGCCCGCCCAAAACATGCTCAAGCAAGATGAACAGCGCCGCCCCGGCCACGGGGCCAAAGAGCCGCCCCACCCCGCCAAGGATGACGAAGATCATGATCTCACCAGAGGTCTGCCACGAGAACATCGTCGGGCTGACGAAAC
The DNA here is from genome assembly GCF_027214245.1 of Sulfitobacter dubius. GTDB lineage: Bacteria > Pseudomonadota > Alphaproteobacteria > Rhodobacterales > Rhodobacteraceae > Sulfitobacter > Sulfitobacter dubius_A. The sequence goes on from NZ_JAPWHM010000004.1 coordinate 277,014, forward strand.
GGTTGAGATCGGCAAAAAGCGCGCCCGCCAGCCCCGTCACCGCCCCTGAGATGACAAAGGCCACCAGCCGCAGCCGGAAGGGCGCGAGACCCACGGCTTCGACCCGCTCGGCATTCTGCCGCGCCGCCGACAGCGCAAGGCCAAAGGGCGCCCGCGCCAGACGACCCGCAAACAGCAGCACCAGCGCCAGCACCGCAAAAGCGATGGCAAAGAAAGTCAGCGGATCAAGCGTGTTCAGCCCCGGAAAGCCGTTGCGCACATAGATCGAGAGCCCGTCCTCGCCGCCATAGGCGGGCCATGAGATCGAAAAGTAGAACAGCATCTGCCCGAAGGCGAGCGTGACCATGATGAAATAGACGCCCGAGGTGCGCAAAGACAGCGCCCCGATCAGCAACGCGGCAAGGCCAGAGACCACAATCGCCACCAGCCAGATCACCGGCATCGACTTAGTGCCTTCGATCAGAAATGGGCTCTCCATGATCGGCGTGTAGCTCTGCGCATGGGCGGCGAGAATGCCCATGGCATAGCCGCCGATCCCAAAGAATGCCGCATGGCCAAAGCTCACCAGCCCGCCGAGGCCGAGCGCGATGTTCAGCCCCACCCCCGCGAGGGCGAGGATCGCCGCCTTGGTCGCCAATGTGATGATAAACGGCTCATCCAACGCGAAAGCCGCCAGCGCCGTCACCGGCAGCAGCAGAAAGAGAATGAGGTTTACGAGTTTTTCGCGCATCATGGCTCAGGCCTCCCCAAAGAGGCCGGTGGGTTTGAACAGCAAGACCCCCGCCATCAGAATGTAAATCGACATGGAGGCGAGCGAGGAGCCGACAGAAGTGGCCGCAGAGGCCTCCATGAAGTTGGCAAAAAAGAGCGGCAGCAGGACAGAGCCAAGCGTGTCCGTCAGCCCCACCAGCAGCGCCCCGATCAGCGCGCCCTTGATCGAGCCGATGCCGCCGATAACGATCACCACGAAGGCAAGGATCAACACCGGCTCCCCCATGCCCACCTGCACCGACTGGATCGCGCCGACCAGCGCACCGGCAAGCCCCGCCAGCGCCGCACCGAGTGCGAAGATCAGCGTGTAGAGTTTGGCGATATCGACCCCAAGCGCTGCGATCATTTCACGGTCGGCCTCACCTGCGCGGATCTGGATGCCAATGCGCGTGCGGGCGATCAGCAGAAACAGACCTGCAGCAATCACCAGACCGACGCCGATGATGACAAGGCGGTAGAGCGGATACTGGATGCCGCCCGGCAGGGTCACAGGCCCCGCCAGCGCGGAAGGAATGTCGAGAAACAGCGGGAAGGAGCCAAAGAGAAACCGTGTGCCTTCTGAAAAAATCAGGATCAGCGCAAAGGTCGCCAACACTTGGTCAAGGTGGTCGCGGTCATAGAGCCTGCGGATCACCGTCATCTCGATCAGGCAGCCCGCCAGCGCCGCCGCGGCCAAGGCCGCCACCAATGCCAAGAGGAACGACCCCGTCGCCGCCGCAACCGCCGCGGCGGCAAAGGCACCGACCATGTAGAGCGAGCCATGGGCGAGGTTAATGAGCCCCATGACCCCGAAGATGAGCGTGAGCCCCGCAGCCATCAAAAACAGCATGACCCCGGATTGGACTCCGTTCAGCACCTGTTCAATCAGCAAGATGAGTGACATTTGGCAAAGCCTCCCGGCGCGCCGGACGCGAGGACCGGCGTGAAAGCGTTGATACGTCGGCCCCGGCGCGCCAAATCAGCGCCCGGGGCCGCGCGGGATTACATTTTGCAGTCAGCCGCGTAGGCATCCGCGTGATCGGTCAACGAGGGGCCGATCAGCTTGTTGGTATAGACATCACCCTCTTTGACCACTTCGCGCACGTAGTAGTCTTGGATCGGGTGGTTGTTGTTACCAAACGAGAATTTGCCCCGCACGCTATCGAAATCAGCCTCTTTCAGCGCCGCACCAAAGGCTTCGGCATCCGACACATCCGCCTTCTCCATCGCGCTCAGCAGCAGGTTCGCGGTGTCATAGCCCTGACTGGCGTAGAGCGACGGCAGACGGTCGTACTCTTCTTGAAAGGCTTCGACGAAGGTCTTGTTGGCTTCGTTATCGAGATCCTTGTTCCACTGGCTGGTGTTCTTGATCCCAAGAGCGGCCTCGCCCACGGCCTGCAAGATGCCTTGGTCAAAGCTGAAGGCCGGACCCACGACGGGCAGATCAACCCCCGAGTTGGCATATTGCTTGAGGAAGGAAATCCCCATCCCGCCGGGCAAAAAGAAGAACACGCTGTCAGCGCCCGAGGCACGGATCTGCGCGATCTCGGCGGCATAGTCGGTTTGGCCCAGATCAGTATAGACCTCGCCTGCCGCTGCACCGTCATAGGTCCGTTTGTAGCCCGTCAGCGCGTCCTTGCCCGCAGGATAGTTCGGCGCCAGCATAAAGGTGTTTTCATAGCCCGTGTCATTGGCATAAGCGCCCGCCGCTTCGTGCAGGTTGTCGTTCTGCCATGCCACGTTGAAGTAAAGCGGATTGCAGCCCTTGCCCGCCAATGCCGAAGGGCCCGCGTTTGGCGAGAGGTAGAATTTGCCCTGCGCCGTCGCCGCGGGCACCACGGCCATGGCGAGGTTGGACCAGATGATGCCGGTCATCACGTCGACCTTCTCGGACTGGATCATCTTGTCGGCCAGTTGCACTGCGATCTCGGGCTTGCGCTGGTCGTCTTCGATCACAACCTCAAGGTTCTCGTTCCCGGCCATCTTTGTGGCCAGCATAAAGCCATCGCGCACGTCAATGCCAAGGCCCGCGCCGCCGCCCGAGAGGGTGGTGATCATGCCGACCTTCACCTTGCCCTCTTCGGCCCATGCGCCGCTTGCCGCCAGTGCCGCGACCGAGGCCGCCATCACGAGTGATTTCATCTTCATTTCATTCTCCCTTGGTTGGTTTGGGCCTCTTTACCGGGCCCGTTCAATTGGGTCGTCTTGCCAGCTTAGCGCCTGCGCCTGATGCTGTCAGGTCACCCGCGCGCGGGTCTTGTATTTTTCGTTATCCCAGAGACGGTTCTCCATCACTTCGCGGATAATCGCGACCGCTTTGGAGACATCTTCGGCGTCGATATAAAGCGGAGTAAAGCCAAAACGCATGATGTCGGGCGCGCGGAAATCGCCAATCACGCCACGGTCGATCACCGCCTGCATCGCGGCATAGCCATCCTCAAAGCGGAACGACACCTGACTGCCCCGCTCGGCGCTGTTGCGTGGGCTGGCCAGCGTCAGCTGCGGCACGTCACGCTCAATCTCTTCGATGAACTGCTCTTGCAGCGCGATAGAGGCCGCGCGCAGTTCTTGCATGTCCACATCCGCCCAAAGCTCCATCGCCACTTCGAGCGCGGTCAACTGGATCACCGGCGGGGTGCCGACGCGCATCCGCTCGATCCCCTGTCCGGGCTGGTAGCTCTGCTCAAAGGCGAAGGGCTGACGGTGCCCCAGCCAACCGGCCAGCGCAGGTTGCACGTGGTCGGCCAAATCGGGGCGGACATAGATGAAGCCCGGCGCACCCGGCCCGCCGTTGAGATACTTGTAGGTGCAGCCCACCGCGAACTCGCAATTGCTGCCCGCAAGGTCCACCGGCAGCGCCCCCGCCGAATGGGCCAGATCCCAGATCATCACCGCGCCATTGGCATGGGCCAATTCGGTGATCGCCTTCATGTCGTGCCTGCGCCCGGTGCGGTAGTCGACCTCGGTCAGCATCACCGCGGCGATGTCTTCGCCGATCGCCTCGGTCACCTCATCGGGCGCCACGGTGCGCAGCTCATAGCCCTGTTCCAAGAGGCCCACCAGCCCCTCGGCCATATAGAGGTCCGACGGGAAGTTGCCGCAGTCCGACAGGATCACCTTGCGGTTCGGGCGCAGCTTCAGCGCCGAGGCCAGCGCCTGAAAAACCTTGATCGACAGGGTGTCGCCCATCACAACCGAGCTTTCTGGCGCGCCAACGATCCCGGCAACCATGTTGCCAACGCGGGCGGGCTGTTCCATCCAACCGGCTTGGTTCCAGCCGCGGATCAACATCTCACCCCATTCAGCAGTGATCATCTCCTGCACCCGCGCGGCGGCGGCCTTGGGCAATGGCCCCAGCGAATTGCCGTCGAGGTAGATAACACCGTCAGGCAGGATGAACTGATCTTTTTTCAAAACAGACACTTACAGTGCTCCTCTCACATGCCAAAGCTCGGGGAAAAGCTCCACCTCAAGCATTTTGCGCAAATAGGTCACCCCAGCGGTGCCCCCGGTGCCGCGCTTGAAACCGATGATACGTTCCACGGTGGTCACGTGGTTGAACCGCCAGCGCCGGAAGTAGTCTTCGAGATCGACCAGCTTTTCCGCCAATTCGTAGATTTCCCAATGGGTTGTCGGGTCTTCATAAACCTGTTTCCATAGGCTTTGAACCTCGGCCTTTGGCTGCCAAGCCTGCGGCTCGGGGCTGCCGGCAAGCGACGGCTCCCCCAGCCGCGTGCAAAGCAGATCAATCGCCACCTGATAGAGGCTCGGCTGCTGCATCTCCGCCACCAGCGCCGCATGGGGTTCGGGCGTATGTTCATGCAGTTTGGTCAGCGCCGCGATCCGGTTGCCCAGCAGGTATTCGATCAGACGGTACTGGTAGGACTGAAACCCAGAAGAGGCACCAAGGTGCGGACGGAACTGGGTATATTCGCTTGGCGTCATGGTTCGCAACACGTCCCAAGCCGAATTAAGCTGCTCGAAGATACGTGCCACACGGGTCAACATCTTGAAACTCTGGCGCATTTCCCCGGCCTGAAGCGCCTTTCGGCAGGCGGTCAACTCATGGATTCCCAGTTTCATCCATAGCTCCGAAGTCTGGTGCTGGATGATAAAAAGCAGCCCGTCATGCGCCATGTCGAGCGGGTTCTCGGTGGTCAGGATTTGGTCCAGGCCGAGGTAATCGCCATAGGACTTGTCCTTGGCGAAATCCATCTTAGCGCCTTTGGAGGCTTCGTCGAAACTGCTCATGTATCCTCTCTCAGCGCGAAACGCTGGATCTTGCCGGTCGCGGTTTTGGGCAGTTCTTTGATGAAACGAATGTCGCGCGGGTATTTATAGGGTGCGATGGTCGCCTTAACATGATCCTGCAATAGCTTGATAGTATTGGCGTCTTCGGGCGTTCCGTCAACCAGAACCACATGCGCCTGAACGATAGAGCCGCGCGCGTCATCCGCGGCGGCCACCACCCCGCATTCGCTGACACAAGGATGGCTCAACAGCGCCGCCTCGACCTCCGGCCCGGCGATATTGTAGCCAGAACTGATGATCATATCGTCGTTGCGGGCGGCGAAATGCAGATAGCCGTCCTCGTCCATGGTGAAACTGTCGCCGGTAATGTTCCACCCGTCCTTGACATAATCCGCCTGCCGCTTGTCGCCCAGATAGCGGCAGCCGATTGGGCCCCGCACGGCCAGACGGCCCACCTCGCCGCGCGGCACCTCGTTTCCGTCAACATCGATCACCCGCGCTTCATAGCCCGTGACGGGCTTGCCGGTGCAAGCGGCGCGGTGGTCGTCAAAGCGGTTCGAGATGAAGATATGCAGCATTTCCGTCGCGCCGATGCCGTCAAGCATGGGTTTACCGGTCTTTTCCTGCCATTCGTGATAAACTGGTGCGGGCAGCGTCTCTCCGGCGGAAACGGCGGCACGCAGGCTGCTGAGGTCCGCGCCCTCTTCCATCGCCTGCAACATCGCGCGATAGGCGGTCGGCGCGGTGAAACAGACGGTGGCTTTGTACTTCTCGATGATCTCGATCATGTTGGGCGGGCTTGCGGTTTCCAAAAGCGTCGCGGCGGCCCCGAAGCGCAGCGGGAAAACCGCGAGGCCACCAAGGCCAAAGGTAAAGGCCAAGGGCGGCGACCCGACGAAAACATCCCGTGGCGTAACGTTCAGCACTTCGCGCGCATAGCCATCTGCGATGATCAGAAGGTCGCGATGAAAGTGCATTGTTGCCTTAGGGTTACCCGTCGTTCCTGAAGTAAATCCAAGCAGCGCCACATCGTCCTGCGCGGTGTCCACCGGATCGAACTGCACCGGTTTTTCCAGCGCCAGACGGTCCAATTCGGCGTCGTGGTTGCTGGTGCCGTCAAAGCCCCCGACCGTTTTGAGGAATTTGGAGGTTTTGGCGCAGGCCGTCATCTCATCCATCAGCCGCGTGTCGCAGAGTGCGTGGGTGATCTCGGCCTTGTCGACGATGGCCGCAAGCTCGCCCGCGCGCAGCATCGGCATGGTGTTGACCACCACCGCCCCCGCCTTGGTCGCCGCCAACCAGCAGGCCACCATCGCAGGATTGTTGGCCGAGCGGATCAACACCCGGTTGCCGGGTTTCACGCCCAGATCCTCAACCAGCGCAACGGCCAGACGGTTGGTCCAGTCCGACAACTCCTTGTATGTGCGCCGGCGCCCGTTGCCGATCAGCGCCGTGTGATCGCCAAATCCCTTTTCCACCATCTTGTCAGTGAGTTCGACGCCGACGTTCAGGCGCTCGGGATAGTCGAAACGCTCCAGCAGAAGGTCCGGCCACTGGTCGAAAGGCGGCAGGTTATCGCGGGCGAAGGTGTCTTCATGTCCGGTCGGGTGCAGCTTCATGACATGGCTCCCAAAGTCTGGCGGGCGATGACTACACGTTGCACGTCCGACGCGCCCTCGTAAATGCGCAAGGCCCTGATTTCGCGGTAAAGTCGCTCTACTGCCTCGCCATTGCGCACGCCGTCGCCACCGTGCAATTGAACGGCCTTATCGATCACCTTTTGCGCCTGATCCGTGGCGAAAAGCTTGGCCATCGCCGCCTCGCGGGTGACGCGCGGTGCGCCGCTGTCTTTGGTCCAAGCGGCGCGGTAAACCAACAAAGCGGCAGCATCGACGTCAAGCGCCATGTCCGCGATATGGCCCTGCACCATCTGCAATTCGCTCAAAGGAGCACCCTGTACCCGGCGGCTGGTGACGCGCAAAAGCGCTTCGTCCAGGGCACGGCGGGCAAAGCCGAGGGCGGCGGCGGCGACGGTGGAGCGGAAGACATCCAACACCGACATGGCTATGGCAAAGCCGCGGCCCGCCTCGCCCAGAAGCGCCGATCCGGGCAGTTTCACGCCATCAAAATGCAAGGTGGCCAGTGGATGCGGCGCCATAACCTCTAGCCGTTCCTCAACCCTAAGCCCCGGCGTGTCGGCGGGCACGATGAAGGCCGACAACCCCTTGGCGCCCGGTGCCTCTCCGGTGCGGGCGAACACGGTGTAGACATCCGCGATGCCGCCGTTGGAAATCCACGTCTTGCGTCCGTCGAGCACATAGCCGTTGCCGTTTGGCGTGGCCGTCATCGTCGAGTTTGCAACGTCTGAGCCGGACTGCGGCTCGGTCAGGGCAAAGGCTGAAATCGCCTGTCCCGAACGGGTCTTGGGCAGCCATTCGGCCTTTTGCTCATCACTCCCGAAAAGCGAGATCGCACCGGTGCCAAGCCCTTGCATAGCAAAGGCAAAATCCGCCAATCCGTCGTGACGCGCCAGCGTTTCGCGGATCAGGCAAAGGCTGCGCACATCAAGCACCTCGTCCCCCTCCGCGCCGCTGTGGCGCAGCCAGCCGTCTTGGCCCATCATCGTCACCAGATCGCGGCAGGCCCCATCGGTGTCACCGTGATCCACGTTCTTCAACTCGCGTGCCGCCCACCCGTCCAGAGCCAGCGCCAGCTCCTTGTGGCGTGGCTCAAAAAAGGGCCAGTCGAGAAAACTTTTGTCAGCCATGGTTTACGCCTCCCCGCGTGTTTATCTTTTGGCTATTCGTGGCTCAGTCCCCTTCGAAGACCGGGCGTTCCTTGGCGACGAAAGCGTTGTAGGCGCGTTCAAAATCGCCCGTTTGCATGCAGATCGCCTGTGCTTGCGCCTCGGCTTCGATCGCTTGTTCGATGGACATCGCCCATTCTTGGGCCAGCATCGTCTTGGTCATCATATGCGCGAAGTTCGGGCCGGCTTGGATTTTCTGCGCTAGTTTAAGCGCCTCATCTTCCAGCGTCTCACCTGTCACCAGCCGGTTGTAAAACCCCCAGCGTTCCCCTTCTTCGGCAGACATGGCGCGCCCGGTGTAGAGCAGTTCGGCCGCCCGTGTCTGGCCGATGATGCGCGGCAGGATCGCGCAGGCGCCCATGTCGCAGCCGGCAAGTCCCACGCGGGTGAACAAAAAGGCCGTCTTGGCCTCAGCCGTTGCCAGCCGCAGGTCCGAGGCCATGGCGATGATCGCGCCCGCGCCCACGCAGACGCCATCGACGGCGGCAATGACCGGCTTGCCACAGTTCACAATGGCCTTGACCAAATCGCCGGTCATACGGGTGAAACGAAGCAGTTCCTTCATGTTCATCCGGGTCAAAGGCCCAATGATATCATGCACATCGCCGCCAGAGCTAAAGTTACCACCATTGGAGCCAAAGATCACCACATCGACGTCATCGGCATAGACCAGATCACGGAACCAGTCGCGCAATTCAGCGTAGCTGTCGAAAGTCAGCGGGTTCTTGCGGTCAGGCCGGTCAAGCCGCACGGTGGCGATCCGGTTTTTGATTTCACATTGGAAATGCGTCACATCACTGCGCATTGGCTTTTTCCTTTTCTTCCGTTTGGGCGGCGAAAGCCTGCAAGCGGGCCGCCATGGCGCGGGCTTCCTCAGAGGAGATTCCGCGCAGTTTTTCGTTGATCCAGTCTTCATGCGCCTGCGCTTGGCGGGCGAATTGCGCCGTGCCCGCGGGGGTTAAGCGCAGCATCATCGCGCGGCGGTCACCGGGGACCGGGATGCGTTCGACCAGCCCCTCCTCGCTCAGACGATCAGCGATGCCGGTGACATTGCCGTTAGACACGCGCAGCACGCCCGAAAGCTGGCTCATCTTTAGCCCTTCGGGATGGCGCGAGAGGGCCGACATCACGTCGAACCGCGGCAACGTCGTGTTATGTTCGCGCCGCAGCGTATCGCGCAACTCTTGCTCCAACCCGCGCACGACTTTCAGCAGCCGCAGCCAGAGGCGCACGCGATCCTTGGCCACGTTGCTCATACTTCGCCCCCCGATAGCGCGAGCGCGTGGCCGTTGACCGACGCCGCGGCGTCCGACAGCAGGTAGAGCACAGCGCCGGCGACCTCGGAGGTTTCGACAAAGCGGTTCTGCGGGCTGGCGCGTTTGAGCAAGGCGCGGGCCTCCTCGGCGCTTTTGCCGGTGGTACTGGTGATATTCTCGACCGAGCGATCTAGCAGCGGCGTGTCGATGAAACCGGGGCAGATCGCGTTCACGGTGATGCCCGTGCGGGCCAGTTCCAGCGCCAGCGCGCGGGTCAGGCCGACGACCCCATGTTTCGCCGCGACATAGCCCGCAACGTAAGGATAGCCCTTGAGCCCCGCGGTGGAGGCCACGGCGATCAAACGCCCCTGCCCGGCGTCTTTCATCTCTGAAAGCGCGGCCTGCCAGACGTTGAAGACGCCGGTGACGTTCACCACCATCATATCATTCATGTCCTGTGCGGTGATCTTGTGGAAGGGCGCGGAATGCGCCGCGCCCGCATTGGCGATGACGCCGGTGATGGGGCCATTCTCGGCGCGGGCGGCGGCAAAGGCCGCCTGCACGGCTTCCGCATCGGTCACGTCGCAGGTCTGGAACGGCAGGCCCTGCTCGCGCAGCGGCCCCTCGCGGCGGCCCATGATGGTGACCTTGGCGCCGGTTTTGGCCACCGCATGGGCGATCTCGGCCCCAACGCCAGTGCCGCCGCCGGTGATAACGATATGGCTCATACTTTCTCCATCTCCGCCGCGCGGTCTGCCAGACGCCATGCCTGATCGCGGCCCGGGCCGTAGGGCAGCGGCCAATCGGCGTGGCGGTCGCCGATGGCGGCCGCGGCGTGCAGGGTCCAATAGGGATCGGCCAGATGTGGCCGGGCAAGGCAGACCAGATCGGCACGCCCCGCCATCAGGATCGAGTTCACGTGGTCGGCCTCATAGATGTTGCCCACGGCCATGGTCTTGATACCGCCATCGTTGCGGATGCGGTCGCTGAAAGGGGTCTGGAACATGCGGCCATAGACGGGCTTGGCCTGTTTCGAGGTCTGGCCTGCCGAGACATCGATGATATCGGCCCCCGCCTCACTGAACATACGAGCGATTTCAACGGCTTCGTCGGGGGTCACGCCGTCTTCTTCGACCCAGTCGTTGGCCGAAATACGCACCGCCATCGGCTTGCCCTCGGGCCAAGCGTCGCGCATCGCTTTGAAGACCTCCAGCGGGTAGCGCATGCGGTTTTCAAGACTTCCGCCGTACTCATCGTCGCGCTGGTTCGACAGCGGCGAGATGAAGGACGAGATCAGGTAGCCGTGTGCCGCATGCAGTTCGACCATGTCGAAGTTGGCGCGCTCGGCCATGCGGGTGGCTTCGACGAATGCGTCGCGGATCACGTCCATGTCTGCGCGCGTCGCCGCTTTGGGCAGGGCATTGTTTTCCGACCACGGGATCGCGGAAGCCGAGATGATGTCCCAGTTGCCCGCTTTCAGCGGCGCGTCCATTTCTTCCCAACCCAGTTGGGTCGAGCCTTTGCGGCCCGAGTGCCCGATCTGGCAGCAAATCTTCGCCTCGGTCTCGGCATGAACAAAATCGGTCAGGCGTTTCCACGCGGCCTCGTGCTCAGGCGCATAAAGGCCCGGACAGCCCGGCGTGATGCGGCCCTCGGGCGAGACGCAGGTCATCTCGGTATAGACCAGCCCCGCGCCGCCCTTGGCGCGTTCGGCGTAATGCACGAAATGCCAGTCGGTCGGGCAGCCGTCGATGGCCTTGTACTGCGCCATGGGCGAGACGACGATGCGGTTTTCAAGCTTCATGTCGCGCAGCTGGAACGGCGCAAACATCGGCGCGCGCACCGGGCCATTGCTGTCGGCGCCCGCTTGATCCAGGAACCATCTCTCGGCCCCCTCAAGCCACTTGGGGTCACGTTCGCGCAGGTTCTCGTGGCTGATCCGCTGGCTGCGGGTCAGCATGGAGTAGTTCAACTGCACCGGGTCCAGATCGAGGTAACGCTCAACATCCTCGAACCATTCTACCGAGTTGCGCGCCGCCGATTGCAGGCGCAGCACTTCAAGGCGGCGGGCTTCTTCGTATTTCTCGAACGCCGTGGTCAGGTCTGTGTCGTCGCTGACATGTTTCGCCAGCGAGATCGCAGATTCCAGCGCCAGTTTCGTGCCCGACCCGATCGAGAAATGCGCCGTGGCCGAGGCATCGCCCAAAAGCACAACATTCTCGTGGCTCCATTTCTCGCAGAGGACGCGGGGGAACTTTATCCAAGCCGAGCCACGGATGTGGCTGGCGTTGGTCATCAGTTTGTGGCCGTCGAGGTGGTCTTTGAAGATATCCTCGCAGATCGCGATGGTCTCTTCTTGGGTCTTTTCGCCAAAGCCGTAGGCGTCGAAAGTCTCTTGACTGCATTCCACGATGAATGTCGCCGTGTCTTTGTCGAACTGATAGGCGTGGACCCAGATCCAGCCCTTGTCTGTCTTTTCAAAGATAAAGGTAAAAGCGTTGTCAAATTTCTGATGCGTGCCGAGCCAGACGAAGGGGCAGCGGCGCACGTCGATGTCTGGCTTGAAGGTTTCTTCGAATTCCATCCGGGTTTTGGAGTTCAGACCGTCGGAGGCGACCACCAAATCGTAGTCGTCCATGTATTCGGAGGCATCCTTGACCTCGGTCTCGAACTGCAGGTTCACGCCCAACGCGCGCGCCCGTTCTTGCAAGATCAGCAGCAGCCGCTTGCGCCCAATACCGCAGAAACCATGGCCGGTGCTGTGGCTCACGTTGCCCTTGTGGTGCAGGGCGATATCATCCCAATAGGCGAAATGGCTGCGGATTTCGCGTGCCGAGACGGGGTCGTTAACCTCAAGATTGTCCAGCGTTTCATCCGACAGCACAACGCCCCAGCCGAAGGTGTCATCGGCGCGGTTGCGTTCCAGCACCGTCACATCGGCCTCGGGCTGGCGCAGTTTCAGCGAAATCGCGAAGTACAGCCCCGCAGGACCGCCGCCAAGACAGATTGCACGCATCGAAATTCCCCTCTGGTTCGCTTTGGAACGGAGCCTAGGCTGAGTCGCTTTTTCGTTCAAGGATAAATATTTTAGGCTTGAAGTAATTAGGCAGTCTCACGGCTGACAGGGCATCGGACGCATTGAACCCGCAGCCCACAGGGCCTATGCCAGACGGAAATTCACGACGAGAGGCGGTGCGATGACCGATGTAAGCAAAGCAGACTGGCTGGCGGTTGAGGTCCAAGACGCGCGGTTGCAGGTCTGGGCGATGCAGGGCGGATCGGCGCTAGAGACCGCCACGGCGGAGTGCGACCCGGCGGGCCTGACCAGCGCCTCGGCCTTTGACGCCGCGCTCAAGACACTCACCGCGCCGTGGCAATTGCCGCGTTTGCCGGTCTTCGTGGCGGGCCTGCCCGTAGGCTGGACCGACGCCGCGCCCCGCATGGTGCCCTGCACCGCCGCTGCCGAAAGTGCGACGCCTCTCCCCACAGAAAACTTCGACATTCAGGTCATCCCCGCCCTGCAGCAGCAAAGCCCTAGCGGGCTGCTACAAGGGGCCGAGACACGGATCGCCGGCTTTCTGAGCCTCAATAAAGACTGGGACGGGGTGATCTGTTTGCCGGGCGCGACTTCGGTCTGGGCGCAGATCAGCGCGGGCGAAGTGGTGAGCTTTCAGACTTTCCTGACCGGGGAATTGCTGGACCTTTTGGGCGACGGCACCCCAGCCGAGGGCACGGCGCTGGACGACACGGCTTTTGACGATGCGCTTAGCGATGGGCTGTCGCGGCCCGAGCGGCTGGCGGGGCGTTTGGCCTCCATCCGGGCTGATCTGGCTTTGAAGGATATCCCGCCGCCCACGGCAGAGGCGCGGTTAGCTGGCACGCTGATCGGCGCGGAACTTGCGGCGGCGCGGGCCTATTGGCTGGGCCAAACGCTGGCGGTGATCGGCACGGGCGGCGCGGCGCAGCTTTACTTGCGGGCCCTGACCCAACAGGGTGCACCAGCGACAGAGGCCGAGGGCAGCCGCATGGCGCTGGCCGGAATTTGCGCGGTGCGGCGGGCAGTAAAGGGGGGCTAACCCCCTACGCGTCAGTCTTTCTTTGGACCGTCAGTCTTTTTCTGCATGTCCAGATTAACGAGGTCTTCGAGCATATCCAGCAGGTCTTCCATCCGCTGCTTGCCGAAACGGGCTTCGAAATCCGAAAACAACGCGGCGGCGTCGCCCGCGTGGTCTTGCAGCACCTGCTGGCCCTGATCGGTGATCGTGACGATAGATTTGCGCCCGTCGTCGGGATCACTGGCACGGCTTAGCAGACCTTCTTGCTCCATCGCGCGCAGCATGCGGGTCAGGCTCGGCAGCAACAAACAGGCTTGCTGCGCCAGTGCTGTCTGCTCCATGGGGCCAGATTCCTCGACGACGCGCAACACGCGAAACTTCTGTTCCGAGATGCCGCTTTCGTTCAGGATTTCCCGGATCGGCCCCATCACCCTTTCCCGCGCGCGCAAAAGCGCAATCGGAAGGGAGCGGGCAGTGCGGCGCAGGGGGGGCATTGTGGCCATTCTTGACGGTTTCCTGATCGCTACTTACCAAGTCAAAGAGCGCCCAAAAGGGCGTGACGATCACCATAACCGCTGCGGCATCATTCTTGAAGAGGCCAAGCCGCGCGGAACAACAGTGAGACAATACAACAACATGGGGCAGGAAATGCGGATGACAACCAGAATTAAAACCGACAGGAGCCGCGCATGAACTGGGAGGATTTCCGACAGTGGGGCCGCCGTGCGGCCGATTGGGCCGCAGACTACCACGCGGGCCTGCGCAATGAACCCGTCCGCGCGCAGGTCGCCCCCGGTGATGTGCTCTCTGCCCTGCCCGATGCGCCGCCCGAGGGGGCCGAGGCGATGCAGGCAATTTTTGACGATTTCGAGCAGACCATCATGCCCGGCATGACCCATTGGCAGCACCCCCGTTTCTTTGCCTATTTCCCGGCCAATGCCGCGCCTGTCTCGGTGCTGGCAGAATATTTCGTCTCAGCCATCGCGGCGCAGTGTATGCTGTGGCAGACCTCTCCGGCGGCGACAGAGCTGGAAACCCGCGTCTGCGATTGGATGCGCCAAGCGATCGGTCTGCCCGATGGGTTCACCGGCGTGATCCAAGACAGCGCCAGTTCCGCCACGCTTTGTGCCGTGCTGACGATGCGCGAACGCGCGCTTGATTGGCAGGGCAACAAAGCAGGTCTGTCGGGCCAGCCGCGCCTGCGGGTCTATTGCTCGGCAGAGGTGCACACCTCTGTCGACCGCGCCATTTGGATTGCGGGGCTGGGCGAAGAGAACCTTGTGCGCATCCCTACCCACGGCCCAAGCCGCGCGATGGATGCCGATGCCTTGCGCGCCGCCATCGCCGCCGACCGCGCGGCGGGGCATCTGCCTGCGGGCATCATCGCCTGCACCGGCGGCACCAACGCGGGGGCCAGCGATGATATCGCCGCCGTGATGGATGTGGCCGAGGCCGAGGGGCTCTATACCCATGTCGATGCCGCTTGGGCCGGATCGGCGATGATCTGCCCTGAGTTCCGCGGCCTCTGGGCCGGGGTCGAGCGGGCCGATTCCGTGGTCATGAACCCACATAAATGGCTCGGCGCGCAGTTCGATTGCACCACTCATTTCTTGCGCAATCCCGACGATTTGGTCCGCACATTGGCGATCCAGCCGGAATACCTGAAAACCCACGGCGCGGATGGGATCGTGAACTATTCCGAATGGTCGGTCCCACTGGGCCGTCGCTTCCGGGCACTGAAACTATGGTTCCTGATCCGTGCCCATGGGCTGGAAGGGCTGCGCGAGATGATCCGCAACCATGTGACATGGGCGCAGGACTTGGCCGCACGGCTGGAGGCGACGAAGGGTTTTGAGATCGTGACCGCGCCAATGCTCTCCCTCTTCACCTTCCGCCACCTCGCGACCGCAGACCTTGATGCGCATAACCAAGACCTGCTCAATCGCATCAACGACGATGGGCGGATCTACCTGACCCAGACCCGCATCGACGGGGCCTTGGTGATCCGCTTTCAGGCAGGTGCCTTCACCGCCACGGCCGAGGATGTGGCCATGGCCTATGACGTGATCACCGAATTGGCCGCCGCTGGCACTTAGGGCGCGATCAGACTGACGCCCGGCATGGCGCGGATGATTTCGACATCCGCGTCATAAAGTGCCGTCATCCGCTCGACCAATTCCTCGGTCCAGCCGGGCATGTCGAGTTCTTCTTCGATCTCTTCTTCCAGCGCGTATTTATCGAGAAACGCCGTGATCACACGCCGTTTCTGCGCCTCGGACATCTCCGGATGGGTGTCGAGATAGCTGCGGAACCGGCGCATCCCCTCTTCGGACATGATGGCGTGCAGCAGATCAAAGCCGCCTTTGATCTTGGTCTCCGGCTCCAATCCGGCCATCTCGCGGATGATCTGCGCCCAGATCAGCGGCGTGTCTTCGTTGCACCAGACCGTGATCGGAATGCCCGGCGCCGCTTCGCGCATTTGAGCAATCGTCTCAGACCAGCGCAGGTCTTCCGGCCCCCGCTCCCCCCAGAAGGCCGCCGAAGTCTTGTCGGCCGCTTTGTCATAGAGCACCGGCACCAGCGACGCGGGGTTTCGGATCGCCATAAAGATGCGAATCTCATCCTCGGGGAACAGCTGCGCCATGCGCAACATCCGAACGGCAGCGGCGGGATAGAGCACCCCTTCTTGCAGGGCCGTGGCGGGCGAGCGAAAGAAGTTCGCATCCGACAGGATCACCCGGCTGGCTGTCCCCTCATCGAGAATCGCATCAAGCAAAACATCCCGCGCCACCTCAGAAGGCTCTGCCTTGTGCATCGCGTTGAGCGTATCGCGAAACAGATTGCGATAGGTGCTGGGCCCGGGCACTTTGACGCCGATTTTGGCAAAGTCATCCTGATTGCGCAGCAGGCATTTCAGCAGCCGCTCGTCTTCCGTGAAATGAACACCTGTGTGCAAAACGAGCTGCATGATACTCTGCTCAACCTTGAAAATCTTGGCGTTGAATAGCCCGTCCCGCGCCGCGTGTAAAATCCGAAAGAAACTCTCATTTCCCCTCTTGCACCCCCCGCGCCATTTCTCTAAATGAGCCCTCAGTGCCCCTATAGCTCAGCTGGTAGAGCAACTGATTTGTAATCAGTAGGTCCGCGGTTCGAGTCCGTGTGGGGGCACCATTTTTCCCGCCAGATGAAACACTTATCCTCACGCTGATCCGATACCTGCCGTCCGCGGTTTACGGATGCCTGTGCGCATTGCCCGCCCCCAAGGCCCCGCGATCACACCAGTTCCGGCGAACGCGGGGCCGTGGCGCTTACCCCATCAGCTTGGAACTGTAGCTGCCCGGCGATGCCGGAAAGACCACGGTTTTATTCCCGTTCAGAAAGACCCGATGATGGGCATGGGCGTGGATCGCCCGCGCCAGGACACTGGCCTCAACGTCACGGCCCAGCGACACATAGTCAGAGGCGCTTTGCGCATGGGTGACCCGCACGGTATCCTGTTCGATAATCGGCCCTTCGTCCAAATCGGCGGTGACGTAATGCGACGTGGCACCGATCAATTTCACGCCCCGCTCATAGGCCTGTTTATAGGGATTCGCCCCCTTGAAGGACGGCAGGAAGGAATGGTGGATGTTGATGATCCGGCCCGACATTTTCTGACACATGGCATCCGAGAGGATCTGCATGTAACGCGCCAGCACGACCAGTTCCGCGCCGGTATCCTCGACCACCTCCATGATCCGCGCCTCTGCCTGCGGCTTGTTGTCCTTGGTCACCTTGATGCAATGAAACGGAATGTCATGGTTCGCCACCACCTTTTGGTAGTCCATGTGGTTCGAAATCACGGCGACGATCTCAATCGGGAGGGCCCCGATCCGCACCCGGTAGAGCAGATCGTTCAGGCAATGCCCAAAACGAGAGACCATGACCACAACCTTCATCGTGGTGCCTTGGTCATGGAAATCATAGGTCATGCCAAAGGGTTCTGCGACCGCATCAAACCCGTCGCGCAGGCTTTCAAGCGTGGCCCCGGTTTCCGCCTCTGCGCTGATGCGCATGAAAAACTGACCGTTCTCCGTATCGTCGAACTGCGCGCTGTCGGTGATATTGCACCCGGTTTCGGCGATGTAATTGGCGATGGCGGCGACGATCCCCCGTTTCGAGGGGCAGGTCACGGTCAGGCAGAACTGGGTCATGGGGTGGTCCTTTGGGCGGTTGTACGTGGCGGCAGGGGGCCTGTTTTGCTTGCGTAACGGATTGCAGGCTCCACGCGGGAAGGCAAGCGATAGCGGGCTCACGGGGCCGCCAAAGCGGCCCATACCAAATGGTGAGCATCTGTTATCGCTTGAAATCTACGCGGCGGCCTTAAATTTGCCCATAGTGGACCCTGTCTGCGGACCACCAAAGGAGCGCCCGAAATGAACGCCAAACCCCAGCCGATGTCCCCTGATGAGGCCTTGAGCCTTTTCACCACCACCCGCAGCCGGACGCAGGCTTTGGCAGCGCCGCTTTGTCCCGAAGACATGATGCTGCAAAGCATGGAGGATGCCTCTCCGGTGAAATGGCATCTGGCCCATACGACGTGGTTCTTTGAAGAGTTCATCATCAAACCTCGGGTTGCAGACTATCGCTCGCCCGATGACCGTTTTGCGGTGCTGTTCAACTCCTACTATGTGCAGGCCGGACCGCGTCATGCGCGTGACAAACGCGGATTGGTCTCGCGCCCCGATGGCGCTGCGGTGCGGGCCTATCGCGATCATGTGGAGAACAGCCTGAACGATCTGATGAACGCCAGCCGCGACGATGCCGATGAGATCGCTCAACTGGTTGAACTGGGCTGCCACCATGAGATGCAGCACCAAGAGCTGTTGATCACCGACCTGCTCCACGGGCTTAGTTTTAACCCTTTGCTGCCCACCTACAAAGACCCCGAGCCGCTGGCGGTCACCGACGAAATGCCACTCAATTTCAGCCGCCACAGGGGCGGTCTTGTTGAGATTGGCCATGAGGGGGGCGGCTTTGCCTATGATTGCGAAGGACCGCGCCACAGGGTCTGGCTTGATCCCTTTGAGATTGCCGACCGTCCGGTGACCAACCGCGAATGGATCGCTTTTATGGAGGACGGCGGGTACAGCGACGCGCGGCTGTGGCTGATGGAAGGTTATGCCGTGGCGCAGCGCGAAGCATGGACGCATCCGCTCTACTGGTGGCAGCAGGATGGCACGTGGTGGACCTTTTCCTTGCGCGGGCCGCAGCCCGTCGCGCTTGATGCGCCGGTGGTCCACGTCAGCTATTATGAGGCCGAAGCCTTTGCCCGTTGGGCCGGGGGCCGTCTGCCCACCGAAGCCGAACATGAAGTTGCCTTTCGCGATGTGCCGATCAACGGCAATCTGATGGGCGATGCCGATGCCATCGGCGCCCTACGCCCCCTGCCCGGCAATGGCATTTGGGGCGATGTCTGGGAGTGGACTGCCTCTGATTTTGCCCCCTACCCCGGTTTCCGCCCGCCTGAGGGTGCCTTGGGCGAATACAATGGCAAGTTCATGGTCAACCAGCGCGTGTTGCGCGGCGGGTCTTGCGCCACGCCAAAGCAACAGTTGCGCCCGAGCTACCGAACGTTTTTCTATCCGCATCAACGTTGGCAGATGATGGGTCTGCGGTTGGCGCGCGACGCGGATTAAGGCCCGAGCGAAGTAAGGTCCCGGAGGGAAAAGCCGAGCGGAAAAGCCGTGCGAGGAAAGGCCGGGCGAGAAAAAGGCCGAAACGCCGGGGCATCGTGGTGCCCCGGCATGAGCCTTACCGCTGGGCCCGCGGCCTATTGAATGCCAACCCTGAACTGCACCGCCCCGGTCTCACCCGGCAACATCTGTCCGGCGCAGTTCCACTCGATTGCCCCGGCATAGCCAGCCAGGTTGCTTGCTGGCCGCACCAAATCACAACTGAGGTTGGGTGAGACCTGTTGCGGATCGACGATGGGTTCCGACAGTTCCGTATAGGGTGGGGTCATGTCGTAAATCTTGACGTTCGATGCCTGCGTGGTCGCATTGTTGCGTAGGTATATTCGGTAAAGCAGGATATCATTCACTCCGCCAAGGTTGATGGTCCCTTCACCGGTGCCTTGGGTCTCATTCTCCACCGTTTTGCGCAGCTCGATCTGGGTCGATTGCCCCCCGACCGAGACTTCGTCGGTGTTGCTTGCCGAGCTGGTCACCGTGGTGCGCGCAAAGGCCGTGGCCGCCAGCACTTGATAGACATAGGTACTCCCCTGCCCAGCGCCGGACCCGGCAGAAACCCGCGAGACGATACAGACGGTTTGCCCCGTCGTGACCGCGATGGGACCGGTGATCGGCCCATCGACACTGTCGTCACAGCCGATGTCTTGAAAAAGTGCCGCGCTGAACGCGCCGGTCGGGGTAGAGGTGGCACCGGCGTAGGAAAAGGTCACCTGCCCTTCGGAGGTTGCGGTATAGATATGCGGCAGGGTCGCGACCTGCCCCTGAGCGACCGTCGTGGTTTGGTCGTTGGTCAGGCTGGGCAGTTGCAAAAGGCCGATATCCAGTCCCATGCGATTGCCGAAAGCCTCAGGGGTGAAGGTAAATTCACCGTCATGGGGGTTGGCGTTCACCAAGTCGGGCAGACCTGCCGCGGCTTCGGAAATCGCGCGGTAGTTATTGGCCGGGATCGCACGGATCGTGATCGAACCGCTATAGGCGCCGGAGAGCCCATAGCTCCACGTGCCATCCGTCGCCAGCCCGGGGGTGGCCAGCACCGCGCCGCCACTGTCGAGGATCTCAAGCACCGCCGAAGACGCCCCCTCTTCGCTGCCATTGCGCAGCGCGTCATGCGCGGTGCCGCCGCCTGCCCCATTGTCGATGAAGACACGGCCCGTCAGGATCCGCTCACCTGTCACAAGGTTCACGGAATAGGACGCTTCGTCGTCATCGGGCAGCTGGTCGAACAGGTCATCGGTCAACGGCCCTGTATTGGGATCGCTGTCGGGATCGGGCAGCGAGCTATAGATGATCTCGGCCTGGTTGGTGAAATCACCGCTGCCAAGCACCGTGGTGGTGATGGTCAGGGTCTCGCTCTCTCCGCTGAGCAGTTCATCCACGAACCACAATCCGGTGTCGGGGTCATAGGTATCGCCGGTCGCGGGCGCATCGTCCGAGACATAGGCAAAACCGCTTGGTATTTGGTCGATCACCTTGACGCCAGAGGGCGAGCCGCCGCTGACATTGGTGATCGTGATGATCCAATCGATCGTGTCCCCTTCCGAGACATTTGTGATCGGTGTTGTCGTCCCGGTCGCGGCGGCGATTTTGCTGAGTTCAAGGTCACTGCCCGCCGGATCGAACCCGAAGTCTTGGTCACTCGTCACGCTATTGCCGGAAACCGGGACGCCAATCAGCGGGTTGGAGGTGCCGATGGTCAGCCCCGAGGGCAGATCAGGGTCCGCCTCATCCAGCGCGACGCGGTAGGTCGTGTTCACCATCAAGTCCCCCACTGCATAGGTGCCATCGGCCAATGTATCCGTCGTGACAAGAAAAATATCATCAGCGGTATTGGCCGGAGTGCCATTGTCGGCAAAGACCGAGATGCCCACGCCCGCCCCGAAATTGGTCTCCCCATTGTCCTTCACGTCCGATGCATCCGCGTCCTCATAGATGTTGCCCGAAATGCCCCCCAGCGGGATCGGTGCTGGCCCCCGGCAAGAGATGCCATCACTGCGCCCGCCTTCGTCAAAGGGAATGCCGGAAACCAGCTGCGGCACACCCGTCGCCGTCGAAATCACGAAAAGATTGTTGGTGGTGTTGGAATAGCCATAGAGCCTGCCATCGCGGTCAAACCACAGCGCATCGAACATGCCCGCATAGACGGCGGGACCAATCGCTTGCGGTGTCACGCTGCCCGGTGTGCCGTTGTTGACCGCCGCGCGGAACAAAAAGCCTGAGTTCCTGTCGATCCCATACATGATGCCATCAACGGGATTAAAGGCAAGGTCTTCCGGATTGACGCCGATGGTAAGTGCGATGTCACCCAATACAATCGGTGCGGCAGGATTGGTCAGATCGACGATCTGCCACGTATTCGCGTCAACTTCGTAGATCAGCCGCCCATTGGGCAGAATATCTCCGGCGTTCAGCGCATCGTCCGCGCCAGGGATGTTGCCGAAATCCGTAATGTCGCCAGCCCCATCAATCCGGTAAAGCCTGCGGGTGTTCTGATCCACGCCATAGATATAGCCATCCAGCGCATTGTAGCCCCAAGCGCCATCGCGGTTCTGCCCGGTGCTGCCAGAAGCCTCAACCGTTGCGGCATAGCTGCCGCCGCTATCGCGGAACGTCATACGCACCAGTGTAGAAGGGCTGTCGACGATGGCATAGAGCGAGGCATCGCAGACCAGCGGCGGCGGATCGCTGGAGATGGTCAGCGTGTAGTCTTCCACCTCCCCTTCGAAAACAGTGGCAAGGCCGGTGCTGTCCGTCGACCAGCGAAAGCGGGCGTAGGTGGGCAATATGGTCGCCCCTGCGGGCACCGCCACTTCGAAAAGGATTGCCCCATTGGTCAGACCATCCTTATCCAGCAGGCCGCCGTCTTGCAGGTTCAGCGCGACCTGCTCTCCGGCTTGGTTAAAGGTGCCGTCGCCATCAAAATCGATGAAGGCTTGAAGATAAGAAGACCCCGGCGCTCCGGCCAGATCGCTGACCGCCACTGTGATCTCGGCCAACCCGCCGCGATAGAACTGTGGCAAGGTCACCCCGTCTTCGTCATCCGACCCATCGGTATCGTCGCCCGTGGCCCCGATGGAGTTCTGCGCCAAAAGATCGATATCGGGCGCTGTGCTGCCCAGATAGACCTCCGGCGCGCCGGGACCTTCGATGATATGCTGCGGATCGCCATAGCTGGCAGGGGCATCGCCGCGGTCGGCGTCGGGCGGTGTTCTGATGGTGATGCCATAGTCTTCGACTTCTCCATCGGGGGCGGGGGTGATCGCGTCCAGCCCAGGCGTCGAGGACCAGCGCAGCCGGACGAAAGTCGGGGTCAGCACCGCCGTGACCGGCACGCTGACGGGGAATGAAATCTCACCATTCACCATCCCATCGAGATCCTGCGCCCCGCCGTCTTGGATGTCGGTCGCGACCTGATCGCCAAGAAAGAGGCCATCGCCGCCGAAATCGACAAAGGCCTGCAAATATCCGGTGCCAGGCGTCGGCTCGTTCACCACCACGGTTACGGTGCGGGTCAGATCGCCGTAGAGCTGGGGAAAGCTCTCTTCGTCCTCGTCATCCTTGCCGTCGAGGTCATCGCCGGTGCCATCGACGGAATGCTGTGCCGACCCGTCGCCATCACCGTTGAGCGCGCCGATCCAGTATTGCGCGGTATCCGCGTGCTGCGGATCGCCATAGGTGACCGGCGCATCGCCCCGGTCGGGGCCGGAGCCTGCATAGATCGTCGTGGGGTCATCGCGCCCCTCGCCCGGCCCGTTGGACGCGACACCATCCCCGTCGCCGGGATTTTCGGAATCCGACAGGTCCGAGACAACCGTCCCGCCCGGCGTCTCGGCGGTGACCTCCGCTTGGTTGCTGATCGTGGTGTCCAAATCTTCGGGCACCAAGGTGTAGGTCGCCGTATAGACGGCCTTTTCCCCAACCAAGAGCGTGCCTTCGGGCGACAACGATGTCGCGGCCTGAAAGGTGATCACGGGCGGCACGCCTTTTCCACTGAACTGCGTTTCGGCAAGCTGCACATTGGTCAGATCGACATTGCCAAAGTTCTCAGCCGTAAAGACATAAGCGATCGTCTCTCCCGGATCGGCATAGCCGTTCAGGTTCGTATCGACCAATTGCGCGAGTTTCAGCAGACCGACAGACCCCACATCGATCGAGACCTGCGCCGGAGCGGAATAGGCCCGCGGCTCATTGGGCAGGATGATGGGCGATTGATAGCGGTAGCCAATCGGCGTCGGCGCGGCGAAAAAGGCCACGAAGGGGGTAAAGGTCAACTCTCCGGTCAGATCGTCATAGCTCCACGTGCCCTCTCCCAACACATCGAAACCCACCCGATGGCCTTCGGAATCGGTCACGACATTCTGCGCCCCGGTGGGCGGGATCAGATCGATGGCCTGTTTGGAATATTCGCTGGGCTGCCCGGAATTGTTGGCGGGCGCATTGTTGTTTTCGGTCGCGACGCTGTCATTGAACAGGATGTTCACCACCACAGGCTCGCTCAGCACCTGCTCTTTTATGTCGTCCTGCAGAACCGGGGCTTTGAAGTCACCACATTTCAGGTCATAGGTCTGCGCTTCGTCATAGGTTGGATTGGCAAGCCGGACGAGGAAGCCATTGTTGGCAGTCCGGCCAAAGCGAAAGGTCGAGGTCTGCGGGTAGAAAATTTCCAAACCCGATACCGGCTGGTTGCTATAATTGCGGTCCCCAGCGAGATAGAACACCTCTGTCCCGAGGTTCGCATCCGGCCCTTCGATATAGCCGCGATAGGTGGTCGCACTGCGGTCGACCCGAACATATTCGACCGTCCCGTCGCAAATATTCACATAGACCTGCTCGTTCAGCGGCCCATCAATGTCATTAATCTGAAAGAACACATCCGCCACCACCGGCACGCCGCCGGTGTTGGTCGAGATGTTATGGGTGCCTGCCTCATAGAGGGAGAAATCCATGAAATGAGGGTCTTGTCCGGTTGAGGTGATCTGGATCTGCCCATTGCCAGTGGCGAAAACATGGTCCCGACCCGTAAAGACCATCTCACCGACAATATCGACCGTCACCCCGCCAACCGTGCCCGCGTTGCGCCACAAGGCCCGCTCACCAATGCCCGCCCCGACCACAGTGGGGGCGGCGACGGGATTTAGGATCAACTGCTGGGCTACGGCGACCTTGGTCAGCAGAGCGAACGGAAGCAGGGACCAGAGCGCCTTTGAGATCAACCGCAGCCCCGTCCCCCGACTGACCAAACCGGAGAGAGAGCGCAGACCCTGCGCCACGAACAAGCCGAGAAAATGAAAATAGAAATGCATATCTTTGCTCACAATCTTATCAAGCAGCCTAGCAATGAACCTTTAAAACAGCTTAGCGACGAAGTGGGTTGGGAGGACTTACGCAGAAAGGTATTAAGATATGCTTTTGGTCATACAGGTGGCAGAAGACTAGGCACTGATACGACCTTCGCATATACCGCTACGCCTTTGCCGCTCCCGAAAATGGCCCAGCCCGTGCCGTGCTTCGGCCTGCTGTTAACCGTGATTCGCCTTTCCCTCGGCCCCCTGCTCAATTTTTCAAAATGCCCCCTTGACCCTCCAGCAACTGGAAGCCCCATATTCGGCATATGACGGATAGAGGGCATGAAATGCGCAAAGCAGATACATTCACTTTTGGCGTGCAAAACATGAGTTGCGCGTCCTGCGTGGCCCGTGTGGAAAAAGCGCTGAACGCGCTGGAGGGACTGCACGATGCGCGGGTGAACCTTGCCGCGGAGAACGTGCGGGTGACGACAGAACCGGGTTTTGACGCGGCAAAACTCGACGCCGCCTTGACGCAGGCGGGCTACCCGGCGCGCAAGACCACCCATAGGTTGCGACTGTCGAACATGAGCTGCGCCTCCTGCGTGGGCCGTGTCGAACGGGCGCTGCTTGCGGTGCCGGGGGTGATCTCGGCCTCGGTGAACCTTGCCAGCGAAGAGGCGACGGTCGAGAGCTTGGAGGATGCCGATCTGTTGCCTGCCCTGCGCGATGCGGCGGCGCAGGCTGGCTATCCTGCGAGTGTCGATGCCTCCGCGGCAGGCAGCCCTGATGCGACAGCGCGCAAAGAGGCGGAAGCCTCTCAGCTCAAACGGATGACCCTGTTGGCGGCGGCGCTCACCCTTCCGGTCTTCGTGCTGGAGATGGGCGGCCACCTGATCCCTGCATTCCACCATTGGATCGCGGCCACCATCGGGAGGGAGACAAGCTGGTTCATTCAGTTCATCCTCACCACCCTCGTGCTGGCGTGGCCGGGGCGGCATTTCTATAGCAAGGGGCTTCGCGCTTTGGCGAAAGGCGCGCCTGATATGAACTCTCTCGTGGCGCTTGGATCGGGGGCGGCATGGCTCTTTTCGGTCACCGCGCTCTTTGCGCCGGGGACCCTGCCCGAGGGCAGCCGCGTGGTCTATTTCGAAGCAGCTGCCGTGATCGTGACGCTGATCTTGCTGGGCCGCTACCTTGAGGCACGCGCCAAGGGGCAAACCGGGGCCGCGATTACCAAGCTTATGGGTCTGCGCGCCAGCAGCGCAAGGGTCGAGCGGGATGGCACAGTCGTTGAGTTGCCGTTGGACAAGATCGTCGCGGGCGATATCATCTACCTCCGCCCGGGCGAGAAGATCGCCACCGACGGCGTCGTCGTCGACGGGCAATCCTATGTCGACGAAAGCATGATCACCGGCGAGCCTGTGCCGGTGGAAAAGGCCAAAGGAACGGAGGTTGTCGGCGGCACGGTCAACGGCACCGGCAGCTTGACCTACCGCGCCACCAAAGTGGGCGGTGACACTGTAT
The DNA here is from genome assembly GCF_027214245.1 of Sulfitobacter dubius. Lineage (GTDB taxonomy): Bacteria > Pseudomonadota > Alphaproteobacteria > Rhodobacterales > Rhodobacteraceae > Sulfitobacter > Sulfitobacter dubius_A. The sequence continues at coordinate 302,673 of NZ_JAPWHM010000004.1, forward strand.
TGGCGCAGATCATCCGCATGGTTGAAGAGGCCCAAGGCGCAAAGCTGCCCATTCAGGACTTGGTCAACCGCATCACCCTGTGGTTCGTCCCGGTGGTGATCGTTGTGGCATTGGTCACCTTTGGCGTCTGGTTGGCCTTCGGCCCCTCCCTCAGCCACGCTTTGGTGGCGGCGGTAGCGGTACTGATCATCGCCTGCCCCTGCGCCATGGGTCTGGCCACGCCGACCTCGATCATGGTCGGCACCGGGCGCGCGGCGCAACTGGGCGTGCTCTTCCGGCAGGGCGATGCTTTGCAAAGCCTGCAAAGCGTCAAGACGGTCGCTTTGGACAAGACCGGCACGCTGACCAAGGGCGCGCCAGAACTGACCGATCTGGTGATGATGAACGACCTGCCCGAGGATGAATTGCTGCCCCTGATCGGCGCGGTCGAGGCGCGCTCGGAACATCCCATCGCTCAAGCCATCCTGCGGCGGGCAGAAGCTGCGGGCCCTGTGCCCGGTGAGGTCAGCGACTTCCAATCCCACACTGGTTTTGGCGTCAGCGCGACGGTCATGGGCCGCAAGGTTACCTTGGGTGCGGACCGCCTTATGACCCGCGACGGGATCGATTTGGGCGACACCGGGCAGATCGCGGCGGAATTGGCAAAGGCCGGGAAAACCCCGCTCTACGCCGCGCTAGACGGTCAGCTGGCGGCGGTGATCGCCGTGGCCGACCCGATCAAACCCGGCACGCCCGAGGCCATCGCGCGGCTGCATGACCTCAATCTCGATGTGGCGATGATCACTGGCGACAACCGGGTCACGGCAGACGCCATCGCGGCGCAACTGGGCATCGATTGGGTCATCGCCGAAGTGCTGCCAGACGGCAAAGTGGCCGCCATCGACAATCTCAGGGAAGGCGACAACCGCATCGCTTTCGTGGGCGACGGCATCAATGACGCCCCCGCGCTTGCGCAGGCCGATGTGGGGCTCGCCATCGGCACCGGCACCGATGTAGCGATCGAAGCCGCAGACGTGGTGCTGATGTCCGGGGACCTGCGCGGCGTGGTCAACGCCATCGACGTGAGCCAGCGCAGCATGGCGAATATCCGGCAGAACCTCTTTTGGGCCTTTGGCTACAACGTGCTGCTGATCCCGGTCGCCGCGGGTGCGTTCTATCCGCTCACCGGCTGGCTCTTGTCGCCCGCTCTGGCCGCCGGGGCGATGGCATTGTCGAGCGTATTCGTCCTCAGCAACGCGCTGCGCCTGCGCTGGATTGCCGCCCCCTTGGCCGAAAACGCCACCCCCTCACACGGCCCCCGGGCCACCGCCCCCGTGGCCGCAGAATAGGAGCGCATTATGAACATTGGAGAAGTCTCACAACATACGGGCCTGCCGCCGAAAACCATCCGCTATTACGAGGATATCGGGCTGGTCAAACCGCTGCGGGACGCCAACGGCTACCGCGCCTTTCGCGAAAGCGAGATGCACAAGCTCGCCTTTCTGGGCCGCGCCAGAACGCTGGGGTTCAGCATTGAGGATTGCCGCAACCTGCTGGCCCTCTGGGAGGACAAAAACCGCGCCAGTGCCGACGTGCGGGCCATCGCCAAAGAGCATCTGGCGCAGATCGAGGCCAAGATCAGCGGCCTGCAAGAAATGCGCGACACGCTGAGCACGCTGGTCCGCGACTGCGCCGGGGATGATCGACCCGACTGTCCGATCCTAAAGACCTTGGGCACCGCAGCAGCCATATAACCACCGCTTTCAATAGAAAAAGACGCCGCCCAGCCAAGCCGGGCGGCGCCTTTTGCGTTTTGTCAGACCTCGGCCTAGGCCTTGAGCCGGTCCACGATGCTATGCGCCGTGACTGTCCCAATCTGCGTGCCGTCTTCCATAACGGCAATCGCGGCATCGGCCCCACGCAGACGGTCCATCAATTCGCGCACCGGGGTCTCGGATGTGGTTTCGCCTTGGGTGGCAGCACCGTCATCCGCGCCCATCACGTCGCGCGCCGTCAGAACCTCAAGCGGGTTCATATTGGCCACGAACTCCGCCACATAGTCCGATGCAGGGTTCGAGAAAATCTCGCGCGGAGTGCCGATCTGCACGATGCGACCGCCTTCCATAATGGCGATGCGCCCGCCCAGCTTGAAGGCTTCGTCAAGGTCATGGCTCACGAAGATGATCGTACGATTCAACTCGCGCTGCAGGTCCAGCAGTTCGTCCTGCAGCCGCGTGCGGATCAGCGGGTCGAGCGCTGAGAATGGCTCATCCATCAGCAAGATCGGCGCCTCGGTAGCAAAGGCGCGGGCAAGCCCCACACGCTGCTGCATCCCGCCCGAAAGCTCGCCCACCTTGCGATCGGCCCAATCGCTGAGGCTCACCAGTTTCAACTGCCGCTCGGCCCGCTCTAGCCGCTCGGCCTTGGGGACATTCGACAGTTCCAACCCAAGCGCCACATTGTCGCGCACCGTGCGCCATGGCAGCAGGCCGAACTGCTGAAACACCATGGAAACCCCCTCGCGGCGCACCCGGCGCAGTTCAGCCGCGTTGCTGCCATGAATGTCACAAGACCAGCCTTCGGCATGCACATGCACCGTGCCGCGCACCATTGGGTTGAGCCCATTCACCGCACGCAGAAGCGTCGATTTGCCCGAGCCCGAAAGCCCCATCAGCACGAGGATTTCGCCATTCTCAACAGTGAGCGAGCAGTCATGCACGCCCAACACCTGCCCCGTCGCCGATTCAATCTCGGCGCGGCTTTGGCCCTCGTCCATCAGCGGCAGAGCCTTCTCCGGCTTGTCGCCAAAGACGATGGATACGTTATCGAATTCTACTGCTTTACTCATTTCCGTCCCACCCGCAGGATACGGTCGAGCATGATCGCCACAACGACGATCACCAACCCGGATTCAAATCCCAAGCCTGTGTTCACTTGGTTCAAGGCACGCACCACCGGCACACCTAAGCCATCTGCGCCCACCAGTGCGGCAATCACCACCATCGACAGCGACAACATGATTGTCTGGTTCAAACCCGTCATGATCTGCGGCAGCGCATAGGGCAGTTCGATCTTCCAAAGGGTCTGGCGCGGTTTGGCACCAAAGGCCTGCGCGGCCTCCAAAAGCGCCTTGGGGGTCGAGGAGATGCCCAGTTGCGTCAACCGGATCGGCGCGGGCAGCACGAAAATCACCGTGGCGATCAGCCCCGGCACCATGCCGATGCCGAAAAAGACGATCGCAGGGATCAGATAGACGAAAGTCGGCAGCGTCTGCATCAGGTCCAAGACCGGGGCCACCCATGCATAAAGCCGGGGCCGATGCGCCACGGCGATGCCAATCGGCACGCCGACGCCCATACAGACCACACAGGCCGAGAGCACGAGCGTCAGGCTCTCCATCGTCTCTTCCCAGTAGTCTTGGTTAAGAATAAACAGGAAGCCCAGCACAACAAAGGCCACGGTCTTCCAATTGCGCTGAATGCCCCATGTGATCGCGGCGAAGACGGCGATGAGGATCAGCGGATGCGGGGTTTGCAGCACCCAGAGGATCGCGTCGATCAGCCGTTCCATCAGGTCCGACAGCCCGTCAAAGAACCACGCCCCGTTCGTTTGCAGCCAATCCAGCGCGTCTTCGGCCACATCGGCCACGGGGATCTTGTTTTCTGTCAGCCAGTCCATGTCAGTCCTTCAGGCTTGGAGAATTGCGCAAGAGAATGACCCGCCCCATCGATCTGGGGCGGGTCTTTTCCATCATATCGCGATGATCACTTCAGCGAAGCGACAGCTTCCATCGCGTCGCCACCGTCGACGGTGGTCACACCGTCCAGCCAAGTGCTGAGCACGTCGGAGTTCGCTTTGATCCAAGCGGCGGCTGCCTCTTCCGGCTTTTCGCCGTCATCAAGGATCGCGCCCATGATTTCATTCTCCATCTCAAGCGTGAACTCAAGATTGTTCAGGAATTTACCAAGGTTCGGGCATTCCTCAACAAAACCGGCGCGGGTGTTGGTATAGACCGTCGCACCGCCCAAATCGGGGCCGAAGTAGTCATCGCCGCCTTCCAGATAGGTCAGGTCGAAGTTGGCGTTCATCGGGTGCGGTTCCCAACCGAGGAAGACAACGGGTTCTTCTTTGCGGGTCGCGCGCTGCACCTGAGCCAGCATCCCCTGCTCGGAGGATTCAACGACCTCAAACTCGCCCAGATCAAAAGCATTCTCGTCGATCATCGACTGGATCAGACGGTTGCCATCATTGCCGGGCTCAATGCCATAGATTTCACCTTCCAGCGCATCTTTGTTGGCGGCGATGTCAGCGAAGGTCTTGATGCCCATGTCGGCGGCGGCTTTGTTCACAGCCAGCGTGTACTTCGCGCCTTCGAGGTTGGCGCGCACGGTGTCGACGCTGCCCTCTTCGCGGTACTTCGCGATGTCGCCTTCCATGGTGGGCATCCAGTTGCCCAGAAACACGTCGATGTCACCCGACGCCATGGAGGTGTAGGTCACCGGCACGGCGAGGATCTTGGTCTCGGTATCATAGCCAAGCGCGTCCAGCACAACAGAGGCGGCGGCGGTTGTCGCTGTGATATCGGTCCAGCCCACGTCAGAGAAGGTGACTTCGTTGCATTCGGCAGCGGCCAGCGAGGACGCGGCGACCGTCGCCAGAGCGGATGTCATAAGCAGTTTTTTCATTGGTGTTCTCCCCAGAGAAGTTTTTATTGACTGATGCGCCAATCAAAAGCCATCGGCCGCAATATTGCAACCGGATTAATTTCGCCAACTTAATGGAGGGCAAAATGCAATACTACTTGTTTCAAAACTCACCCCCGCGCGGCCTGTTTCGGGCGCAGAACGGGGGTGACATTTTGGTCCGCACCCGGCTCGGGTTCGGCGTCAATCCTTGGGGTCTCTTCAGCGGGGGCGGCGGGCGTCTGAGCAGGCGCAGCCTCGGGCGTGGCGGGCGTTGAGGGGGGCGCTTCGGGTGCGTCGGCCCCTTGTGTTTCCTCAACGGATTCAGGGGCTTCGCCCTGACCCTTTGCGGCTACCATGCCAAATGCCGCGCGGATCGCGGCTTGAGTTCCCTCGCCGTAAAGCCCGTCAATCGCGCCGTCGTAAAATCCGAAATCCGAAAGTTTGCGTTGCAGGGCTTTGCGGGTCTCGCTGTTGAAAAGTTTGGGCTCATCCTGCATCAGCCCCAGCAGCGTGCCGTCCCCCGCCCGCAGCGCGCGATAGAGATAGAGCGCCGCATCCGCCGCCCCGCGACCGGGCACTTTGCCATCGTCGATCATCGCGGCAAAGTTGAACATCGCCGCTGGGTGTCGCCTATCGGCTGCGCGGCGGAAATAGTCCAACGCCAGATCGGAATCGGTTTCCTGCCCCAATTCCCCCTGTAGATGGATGAACCCCAGATCGTTCAGCGCGCCGGCATGGCCCCGCTCGGCGGCGTCGCGATAAAGGGTCATGGCGCGGTCCTGATCCTGAGCGACGCCGCGCCCTTCTTCGTAAAGCTGTGCAAGCTGATACCGCGCCTCGGCAGAGCCGGTTTCTACTGCCCGCATCAGTTGGGCCGCAGCGGTTTGCGGGTCATAGCGCGGATCGTCAGGGTCGCTTTGCAGGGCGGCGAGACCAAGTTGGGATCGGGTGTCCCCTTGCCGCGCCAATTCGGCCAAGCGCTGGCTTTGCGCAGGGTTCAAATCCCCCCAGGTCTGCGGGGTCGCGTCCGCGCTGTCCGTCACTGCAATGAAAGCTGGCGTCGGGGTCAGCCGCCCAAAGCGCCGGGCGGAGAGGCTGCCGCCGCTGCGGCTGCGCAGCGTCGCGCGAAATCCGTCCAGCATGGCGCCGACTTCGACATCCGGCTCGGTCAAAACCTCGGCCAATGTGGCCGCGAAAAGCCCTGCGTTTTCACCGCCCATGTCACAGGCGCCCACCTCACCGGAGGTGACGACCAGCGTGCCAAGGCGCGGCTCAGGCGGCGGCAGCGGCGCGGTCGACTGGCGGGGGGCCGCATGGCAGTTATCAAGCAGGACAAGCCGTATCTGTCGCGCCTTGCCCGCCGCGCGCAGCAGCGCGGGCAGCGCCACCCCCTGTTGCCGCAGCGCCGAGGCCGGGGCCAAGGGCGCGTCGACCGGGATCAGATAGCTCTGCCCGCCCGAGGCGACGCGGCGGCCCGCGTAGTAGACCAAGGCAATATCCGCCGTTTCGGCCTGAAAGGCAAAATCAGAGAGTTCTCGCTTGAACGTGGCGCTATCCGTGTCGATCAGCGTGTTAACATCGAACCCCTGCCCCTCTAACGTCTGGGTCAGCATCGCGGCATCGGCACGCGGCCCGTCAAGCGGGGCGGCATCCTCATAGGCAGAGATGCCAATCACCATCGCCACACGGTCTTGGGCCGCTGCAGCGAGGGGCAGAAACAACATCAAGAGGATCGCGGTCAAACGCATATGGCGGGCTCCTTTCGGTCAGCTTCGGTTGGGCGGCGCCGCCCATTAACCTATGCTGGCAGGAAAAGGTTTCCACCATCGTAACAGTTTGAAATGAATCCGACCCTTGCTGCCGTGGTTCAGGCGTTGGGCGAAGTCTCTTCGATCTCGCGGTCTTCTTCCGGCACGTTGAGCGTGGCCCACGTATCGCCATCCGGCAGTTCCGGCGGATGCGGCAGGCAATCACGCCGGTGGATATTCGCCTTGGCCATGAAATTTGCCGAAACCGGAGCCGTGACAAAGATGAAAGCCATGATCAGCAGTTCATGCAGCGACCCCGTCCCGGACAGAAACGAACTCACCATCGCCGCCAGCAGATAGGCCCCGATCCCCAGCGTCGCGGCCTTGGTCGGCGCATGCAGGCGGGTCATGGGGTCGTTCAGCTTGAGCAAGCCAATCCCGGCGACAAGCACGAAGAAACTGCCGATCACCAGCAGCACGATGATAAAATAGGTGGCGATAATGTCGGGGCTCATTCGATGATATCTCCGCGCAAGACGAACCTAGCATAGGCCACGGTCGAGACGAAACCCAGCATGGCGATGATCAGCGCCGCCTCGAAATAGATCTGCGTGCCCTGCAGGATGCCCAGAAGCACGATGATGCCGATGGCGTTGATGAACATCGTGTCCAGCGCCAGAATGCGGTCCCCGGTGCCGGGGCCGATCCACAGCCGGATCATCGCCATGAACTGCGCGATGGCGACGAGGGTCAGCGCGCCGTAGAGCGCAAGGGTCAAAAGGTCGGTCGCTTGGGTCATACGAAAATCTCCTTCAAGCGGCGTTCGTAGCGGTCTTTGATCTCATCGCGCACGGCGTCGGGGTCGGTGGCGTCCAGCGCGTGCACCAGCAGGTAGCGCCCGTTGTCCGACAGATCCGCCGAAACGGTGCCGGGGGTCAGGGTGATGGTGCCCGCAAGGATCGTGATCGCTTCGGGTTCTTTCAGGTCCAGCGGCACAACAACCCACGCGGGCGACATGCTGGCGTTGGATTTGGTCAGGATGATCCACGCCACTTGGATATTGGCGATGATGATATCCCACAGGACCAAGACCACATAGGCGATCATGCGCAGCGGGCGAATGCCTTGGGGTCGGTCGGTCCACCAACGCGCGGTCAACACCGGGATCACGATCCCGAGGATCAGACCAAAGACCAGCATGCCTGCGCTGAACTTGTTTTGCAGCAGAATCCACACAACGGTGAGCAATAAGGTCAGAAACGGGTGCGGCAAAAGCCAACGGATCGGTCGCATCATGTCAATGGGCCTCCTCTTTGCCGTCCGACAGCTTGCCGGGGGTCTCCAGCACGGTGGTCAGATAACGCTCCGGCCCGAACAATTGATTTGAGATCGCCGTGGCATATTGTGTGGCGGGGCCCGCCAGCAGCGTATGCGCGACCAGAAGGGCCAACAGCCCTCCGACCGCGACATAGCTCAGCGCCGATGGCGCCTCGGCTGGGGTGGCCCCCTCTTGCAGCGCGACACTGCGGGACTTCCAAAAGACCATGCTGCCCGCGCGGCCAAAGCCCACGAGGCTCAGAAGGCTCGCGCCTAAGATCACGGCCCAGATCCAGACCCAGTAATCATTCTCGGCAGCAGCATCCATGATCAGCAATTTACCCAGAAAGCCCGAGAGCGGCGGCACGCCGACCATGGCGATGGCCGCGACAAAGAACAGGGCCGAGGTCAGCTTGGCCCCCGCCACCTGCGGCTGTGCCGTCAGATCAAGGTTGTCCCGCCCTGCCCGCGCCAGATCAGCGATCAGGAACAGCGCGCCCGCAGCCAATGTCGAATGCACGATATAGTAAAGCGCCGCCGCGATCCCCTCGGGCGTGAACAGCGCGATAGAGATCATCACCATGCCCATGGAGCCGATGACGGAGAAGGCCACCATACGGTCCAACTGCTTGGCCGCCAGCACCCCGATCATGCCAAGCGCCAGCGACAGCAGCGCGGCAGGGAGCAGCCATGTGGTGTGCAAATCCGCCGTGGTTGCCAGTTCGGGCGGGAAGATCAGCGTATAGACGCGGATGATTGCATAGGCGCCGACCTTGGTCATGATGGCGAAAAGCGCCGCCACAGGGCCGGGTGCTTCGGCATAGCTCGACGGCAGCCAGAAGTGCAGCGGCACCACGGCAGCTTTGACCGCGAAGACCATCAAGAGCAGCACCGCTGCGGTGCGGATGCCCACGGTCGCGCCTGCATCGATCAAGGCCACCCGCTGCGCCAGATCGGCCATGTTGAGCGTCCCCGTCTCGGCATAGATCGCGCCAAGCGCAAAGAGGAACAGCGTCGAGCCCAAGAGGTTATAGAGCACATATTGCACCCCCGCCCGCAGCCGTGGCGTGCCGCCGGCATGAATCATCAAACCGTAGGAGGCGATCAGCAGCACTTCGAAAAAGACGAAGAGGTTGAAAAGGTCGCCCGTCAGGAAAGCGCCCATGATGCCCATCAGTTGGAACTGGAACAGCGCATGGAAATGCCGCCCGCGTTCGTCCCATTTGGAGCCGATGACATAAAGCAGCACGAAAAGCGCCAGCACCGCCGTCAGCGTGACCATCAGGGTCGACAGGCGGTCGCCCACTAGCACAATGCCAAAGGGCGCGGCCCAATCGCTGAGACGGTAGAGAATGACATCGCCGCTGGACGCCTCAAGCGACAAGCCAAGCCCAATAAGGATCAAGGCCACAGCGCCAAACAGCGATAGCACCCGCTGAATGGTGATGTGATAGCGCGCCGCCAGCACGATGAAGGGGGCGATAAAGGCGGGCAGCACGATGGGCAGGATCAGCCAATGGGTCATGTGCGGTCCTCCGCCTTGGTATCGGTCAGCGGGTCGTCGACATGGTCGTCATTGTTGCCCAGATAGGCGCCAAGCGCGATCATCACCACCACGGCTGTCATGCCAAAGGAAATCACGATGGCGGTCAGCACCAGCGCTTGGGGCAGCGGATCGGTATAGCGCGCGGCATCCGTGAGGATCGGCGGCGCGCCCACGGTCAAACGGCCCGAAGCAAAGAGAAACACGTTCACCGCATAGGTCAGCAGCGATGTGCCCATGATGACAGGAAAGCTCCGCAAGCGCAGCACGAGGTAGAGGCCAGAGGCCGTCAGGATGCCGATGGCGGATGCGACGAGAAGTTCCATGTTTATGCCTCCGCCTTGGTGGTGTCTTCGCGCGATGGGTCGATGTCCATCGGATGATCGGCCTCAGGCACATGCGCCCGGCGGGCCAGCCGCGAGAAGCTTTCCAGCGACAGCATCACCGCACCGACAACGGCAAGGAACACGCCAAGATCAAAAAGTGCCGCAGTCGCCAGCTCAAACTTGTCGAAGGGTGGGATGCGCACATAGGTGAAATCCGAGGTCAGGAACGGCTTGGCAAAGAGCCATGAGCCAATCCCCGTCAGCCCCGCGATCAGAACGCCCGTGCCGATGATCCCATGATAGGGATAGCGCAGCCGCGCCGAAGCCCAAGCAAAGCCGCTGGCCATATATTGCATCACCACGGCGATGGAGACGATCAGACCGGCGATAAACCCGCCGCCCGGCTCGTTATGGCCGCGCAGGAAGATGTAGAAGCCCACCATCAGGACCACCGGCATGATGACGCGGGTCATCACCACCATCATCATCGGGTGCCGGTCCCCTGCCCGTGGCTGGTCCGGCTTGCGGTTGAGCAGGCGTGCACGGACTGGGCCGGAGAGCAGCGTCTCGGTCAGGGCGTAGATCAGCAGCGCGGCGATGCCCAGCACGATAATCTCGCCGTAGGTGTCGAACCCCCGGAAATCGACGAGGATCACGTTCACCACATTGGTGCCGCCGCCGCCCTTGTAGGAGTTCGCAAGGTGGAATTCAGAAATGCTCGGCGCGACAGTGTCGCGCAGCAGATAGTGGTAAGACAGGGCCATGGTCGCCAAGCCTGCGCCGACCGACACCACCACATCGCGGCTGCGCCGCAAAACGCTGCTTTCGATCGGAGTGCGGTTGGGCAGGAAGTTCAGCGCCAGCAACAGCAAGATGATCGTCACCACCTCAACCGTCAGCTGGGTCATCGCCAAGTCGGGCGCGCTGAAAAAGACGAAACCGGCCGAGACGATCAGCCCCACGATGCCGATCAGGATCAGCGACAATAGGCGGTTGCGGTGCAGGAACACCAGCCCGCAGGCCGCCGCTACAAGCATCAGCCAGCCCGCAATCTGCACGGCGTTGGTCGGCTGCAACTCGCGGGTCGCCGCCCCCACAGTGCCGGTAGCCCAAGCGTGATAGCCCACCACAACCACGGTCACCGCCATAATCGCGGCATAGCGCGAGAAGGCACCGTTGTGCAGACGCAGCGAAATCGCCTGCGACAGGCCGACAAAGGCCGCAATGATCCGGTCAAAGATCGACTTGGCCTCGGGCCGGGGCGCGGCATCCCAAAGTCGCAGCAGCGGGGTGAAGAGCGCCAGCAAGATCAACCCGCCAACAACGGCGATGATCGACATATAAAGCGCCGGACCCAGCCCGTGCCAGATTTTGAAATGCGCCGAAGGCATCTCGGCCGCGCCGCCAAGGACAGAGGCTGTCACCAGTTTGACGAAAGGCTCGGCTAGGAAAGGCGCGAGACCGATCACCACAACGGGGATGATCAACAACGCAGGCGGCAGCCACAGACCGGGCTTGGGGTCATGCGGATGGTCGGGATAGTCGTCACGCTCTTTGCCAAGGAAGGTATGGCCGATCAGACGGAAACTATAGGCCGCCGAGAAGAGCGCACCAAAGGTCGCAAGCCCCGGCACCAGCCACTGCATGCCAAACAGCGTGGTGTGCAGGGTTTCCTCCAGCATCATCTCTTTCGACAGGAAGCCGTTGAGCAGCGGGATCCCCGCCATCGACAGCGCCGCCAGCGTGGCGATGACAAAGGTCACAGGCATCAGATGCCGCAACCCACCCAAGCGGCGGATGTCACGGGTATGCACCGCGTGATCCACGATCCCCGCCGACATAAAGAGCGCCGCCTTAAAGGTCGCGTGGTTCAGGATGTGAAACACTGCCGCCATCGCGCCAAAGGCCGTGCCAGTGCCCAAAAGCATGGTGATCAGGCCAAGGTGGCTGACGGTCGAGAAGGCCAGCAGCGCCTTGAGGTCATGTTTGAACAGCGCAATGATCGCGCCCAGCACCATGGTGATAAGCCCCGCCGTGGTAACGATGACAAACCACTCTGGCGTGCCCGACAGCACCGGCCACATGCGTGCCAACAGGAAAATGCCCGCCTTCACCATCGTGGCAGAGTGCAGATAGGCCGAAACCGGTGTCGGCGCGGCCATCGCGTGCGGCAACCAGAAGTGGAACGGGAACTGCGCGGATTTGGTGAAACAGCCCAAGAGGATCAGGATCAGCGCGGGCAGATAGAGCGGCGAGGCTTGGATCATCTCGCGATTGTCGAGGATCACGCTCAGGTCATGGCTGCCGACGATCTGACCCAGCAGCAACATGCCACCGATCATCGCAAGGCCGCCCATGCCGGTTACGGTCAACGCCATGCGCGCGCCTTGGCGGCCTTCGGGCAGATGTTTCCAATAGCCGATCAGCAGGAAGGACGAGAGCGAGGTCAGCTCCCAGAAAATCAGCAAGATCAGCACGTTATTGCTTAGGACGATACCGACCATCGCGCCTTGGAACAGCAGCAGATAGGTGAAAAACTCACCCATATGATCATCACGCGACAAGTAGGACCGCGCATAGGCGATGATCAACAGACCGATGCCAAGGATCAGACAGGCAAAGAAAAAGCCCAGACTGTCGAGCATCAAGGTCAGGTTCAGGCCAAGCTGCGGGATCCAGTCAACCCGCGCGGTGACCAATTCTCCGGCCAGCACGGCGGGCAGATGTGTGAGCAAGCCAATCAATGCCACCAGCGTCACCATGAAGGTCACCCCGGCACAGGCCTGACGTCCTGCGGAATTCATCAGTCCGGGCAACAATGCACCAAGGAAAGGCAAAGCAACGATAAGGAAGAGGGACACGCGAACTCCTGATCTGGCGGACTGAAAGGTCACCACGTTCTGTAGAAATTTTCCCGATACCTCAAGCGAAACCGGGCATTAAACGCCAGTTTGTCGCAGGTTACGCGGCCGAGGCAGACCCATGGCGGTCATGCGGGTGAAGATTTCGCGCAGGGCAAATCCGGTGTGGGGGACAGCCCCCTGCCCGCCCATGCCCTTAACTTGTCTGAAACAGGTCCCGGTAGGTGTCGCGCAGCACGTTCTTTTGCACCTTGCCCATGGTGTTGCGCGGCAGTTCCGGCAGCACGATCAACTTGCGGGGCTGTTTGAACTTAGCCAGCGATCCGGCCACGTCCGCGGCGATCTTCTCTAGGTCCAATTCCACACCCCGACGCGCCACCAGCACCGCCACGACGCTTTCACCGAAATCGGGATGCGGCACGCCGATCACGGCACTTTCCAACACGCCCGGTTGGTCGTCGAGCAGCAGTTCGACCTCCTTGGGGTAGATGTTATAGCCGCCCGAGATGATCAGGTCTTTGTCGCGGCCCACGATGGTCACATAGCCATCCGCATCGCGCCGCCCCAGATCGCCAGTGATGAAAAAGCCATCTTCGCGCAGTTCGGCGGCGGTTTTCTCGGGCATCTGCCAATAGCCCTTGAAGACATTCGGGCCGCGTACCTCAATGCTGCCGATCTCTCCGTCCGGGAGGGTCGCGCCGGTTTTGGGGTCGGTGATTTTCAACTCCACATCCGGCAGCGGCAGGCCCACGGTGCCCGCACGGCGCTCGCCCTCATAGGGGTTGGAGGTATTCATATTGGTCTCGGTCATGCCGTAACGCTCTAGGATACGGTGGCCGGTCCGAGTTTCGAAATCGACATGGGTTTCGGCCAAAAGCGGCGCCGACCCCGAAATGAACAGCCGCATGTTCGCTGCGGTTTCACTGGTAAAGCGTGCGTCATCCAAAAGCCGGGTATAGAAGGTCGGCACGCCCATCATCGCGGTGGCATGGGGCATCCGGTCGATCAGCCGGTCGATGTCGAGCTTGGGCATGAAGATCATCGCGCCCCCCGCCACCAGCGTCACATTCGTCGCTACAAACAGACCATGGGTGTGAAAGATCGGCAGCGCATGAAGCAACACGTCCCGCGCGGTGAAGCGCCACAATTCAGCCAGCGTCTGCGCGTTCGACAAGAGGTTCGCCTGCGTCAGCATCGCGCCCTTAGAGCGCCCCGTGGTCCCGGAGGTATAGAGGAAGGCCGCGAGGTCATCCGCCGCCCGCGCGACGGTCTCGAACTTGTCGGAGGCCGAAGTCGCACGATCTGCAAAGCTGCCATCGTTTTCGGTGCCCAAGGTCTCAAGCTGACAGCCTGCGGCCTTGGCCACCGGGGCCATCTCATTGCGGCGCGCGGGCTGGCAGACAAAGGCCGCCGCCCCGCTGTCAGTCACGAAATAGCGTACTTCGTCCGCGGTATAGGCAGTGTTGAGCGGCAAAAAGATCACCCCGGCCTGCACGCAAGAGGCATAGAGCGCCAGCGCATCGGCAGATTTGTCGATCTGCACCGCCAGCCGGTCACCGGGTTTCAGCCCCAGCCCGGTCAGTACATGGGCAAATCGCGCGGCACGGCCCAGAAATCCCGCATGGGTCAGGGTCACCCCGCCTTCGAGATGCAGAAAGGCTGTTGTCTTGCCAGCGTGACGGCCAAACAGGGTGTCATAAAGGGGGTTTGCCATCACGGTGCTCCTCGCGTGTTAGGGGTGGGAAAGCATTGCCCCCGCGCGGGATTACAAACGTATTACGCGGGGTAATGCAAGCGGACGCACGCCCCGCCCGAGCGCATGGTGCAGGCAAATGTCGAATTATGGCAATAACTTGCAGGGCGGCGCTGATCCGCACCGCCCTTGAGGTCTTTACCGGCCCATCAGGCTGGGCAGCCAAGTGCCGATGCCCGGTAGCCAGACGATGAGGGCCAGAACGAAGAGCTTGATCAGCAAGAACGGCATCACCGAGGCATAGATCTGCGGCATGCGAATTTCCGGCGGGGCGACCCCGCGCATGACAAACAGCAGCAACCCGAAGGGCGGCGTCAGCAGGCCGATCTCCATCGTCAGCAGGTAGACCACGCCGAGGGTCAGCTCGTTGATCTCCATCGCACCCGCCAGAGGCACGAAGACCGGCACGGTGACCATCAGCATCGACACTTGATCAATGAAGCAGCCCAGAAACAGCAGGATCGCGATCATCCCCAAAAGCACCATCAAAGGCGTCGGATCGACCGCGTTGATTGCGTTGATCAGCCCATTGGTCGCCCCCGAAAAGGACAACACCTGCGCGAAGGTCTGGCTGGCCGCGATGATGAACAGGATCATCACCGACAGCTTCAGCGTCTCCATCAGCGCGCGGCCCATCTTCTCCCAACTCAGCGCGCGGTAGGCCGCCCCGATGAGAACAGCGGTGATGCTGCCAAGGGCGGCACTTTCCGTGGGCGTTGCGATCCCCGCCAGAAGCGAGCCGATCACCACCGCGAAAAGCACCGACAGCGGCAGCACATAGATCACGAATGGTGTCCAACGTTCGCGCAGCGGCATTTCTTCGTAGACATCAGGCGGCGCGACTTTCGGGTCGAGAAGGCTCCGCCCCACCACATAGGCCACAAAAAGCACTGCCAGCAGCAGCGCGGGCAGCACCCCCGCGATCAGCAGCCCGGCGATGGAGATTCCCGCGAGCGAGCCCACCAGAACCGCCAGCGCCGAGGGCGGGATCAGCATCGCAATCGCGCCCGAGGCCATGATTGGCCCCATCGCCATCGACGGATGATAGCCGCGTTTCAGCATCCCCGGCAGCAGCGTGCCGCCCAGCATCGCGGTATTGGCGATGGTCGAGCCGGAAAGGGCTGCAAAGATCGTGCCGCCAAAGATCGTTACCACCGACATGCGGCCCGGAATGCGCGTCACCACACGCTCAATCGCATCAATGGCGCGATGCGCGACCCCGGTTTGAAAGAGGATCTCTCCCATCAAGATAAACAGCGGTATCGGCGCGAGCTGGAAATTCGCCACCGACTGCGCTGAGTTGCGTGCCAGTTGCAGAATGCCGCGGTCTCCGCCTAGCACGAAATACGCCCCCACGGTTGTCACGGCGATGAAGGCAAAGGCGACCGGCAGACCGATCAACAGCAAAACCGCCAATCCGCCCAGCATCAAGGTCAGTGTCAGGCCCCAATCCATGTCAAAGACCACTCAAGCTACGCTCGGCCGTTTCCGGATAGAGCAGACGACGGATAAAGATGATCGTACACAGCGCCAGCGACAGCGGCACAAAGGCCAGCATCCACCACTCCGGGATCACGAATGACGTGCGGATCATCGACCCACGGGCGGCAGAGGCCAGCACCGCCTGCAGCCCGTACCAGCCCAGCACCCCCGCCGTCACCGCGCCGATGGCGCTGGTCAGGCGGGTCAACCCATAGGCGGTGCGCTGCGACAGGTTGCTGGTGATCAGATCAACCTTCACATGCCCGCCGATTGACAGCACCCAAGGCGCGCCAAGGAAGGTGGCAATCATCAGCGCATATTGGATTGCATCCAGCGCCCCATAGACCACCGGCAGCCCCAGATTGCGCAGCACCACGTTGATCGCGATAAACACCGCGATCACCCCGAGGATACCGGCCGAGAAAACGGCCAGCCCCCGGAGTGTCCGGTCAAACAATGTTGAGATCATCGGGCGATCACTTGGTCATGCAGGCGCGCATCTGCTGCGCAAGATCGGCATCGACCTCTTCAACCGCCGCCCAACCGGCATCGCGCGCGGCATTGGTCCAAGCTTCGGCATCGGCCTCGCTGAAGGTGATCGTCTCGATCCCCGCATCCGCCTGCGCGGCGTATTCCGTCGCGTTGCGGTCGGCATTGTCGTTGTTAAGCTCTTCCATCCAAGCGGCACCTTCTTCGAGCTTGGCGCGCTGTTCGTCGGTCAGCCCGTTCCATGTGTCGAGGTTCACCAGCAGGTTCACGTCAACGTTATAGAAGCTCGGGTCGACCCGGTATTTCGTCTGCTCGTCCCAACCGAGATCCAGCACCCCTTGGCTCGGCCAGCCGTAGCCGTCGATCGCGCCGCGCTCCAGCGCGCTATAGACTTCGCCCGGCGCGGTGCGCACCAGATTGGCACCCAGCTGCGTAAACATCGCTTGATAGACCGGCGTGGTGCGGATGGTCAGACCGCTGAGGTCCGGCCCTTCGACCGGTTTGGTCAGATAGAGGTGATAGCCGATCCCGTCGCCGCCATGGCCGAGGTATTTGACGTTCATCTGCTCTTGGTGGATGCGGTCGACCAGTTCATAGCAACCATTCTCGCGCTGCTCTTGAATGGTGTTTTCCGCCAGATGCAGCGCGTCGCCCGTGGGCAGCAGGTTCGGGTAATAGGCGGTGGTGTTGTTGGCGATATCGACAACGCCTGATTGCACCGCATTGCCCAATTCAAAGGGCGGCACGGCTTCCGGCCCGCCGACCATATTGATCTGCACGACCCCCTTGCCGTTCTCGTTGATCCATTCGACAAAGGATTCAAACTCGCGACTAAAGGCGGTGCCGAGGGTAAAGGCCGAAACGGCGCGTAGCGTCACTTCGTCGGCGCTGGCGGTGCTGGTGGTGGCAAGGGTGCTGACGGCAAAGAGCGCCGCGCTGAGCGTAGTTGTTGTTTTCATGATCGTCTCCCGGTTGTGATCAAAAGCCCGCGATCTTTGCCCCGGTGCTCTCGCATGCATATGCATAATATGTATCTGCATGTAATTCGTAGCGACAAGATTTCGCTACGTCAATTTAAACTCTCACCCCTGCCCGCGCCATCGCACAGGCGGTGCCCTGCGCAGATTGTCGCGGCATTAAGATAGTTTAATGACACCCTAGCCATGAGAACATATATAGAACGCATGGCAAAACAGACACTCGATCAAAAACTGGCGATTCTCAGCGACGCGGCGAAATACGACGCCTCCTGCGCCTCCTCCGGCTCGACCAAACGCGACTCGCGCGATGGCAAGGGGCTGGGCTCAAACGAAGGCAGCGGCATCTGCCACGCATACGCCCCCGACGGGCGGTGCATCAGCCTCCTCAAGATCCTGATGACCAATTTCTGCATATACGATTGCAGCTATTGCATCAACCGCGTGTCGTCCAACGTCGACCGGGCGCGGTTCAGCGTGGATGAGGTGGTCAAGCTCACCATCGAATTCTACCGCCGCAACTATATCGAAGGGCTGTTCTTGTCCTCGGGCGTGATCCGCTCCCCCGATGCGACGATGTCGGATATGGTGCAGATCGCCCGCAAACTGCGGCACGAAGAGAACTTTCGCGGCTATATCCACCTCAAGACGATCCCCGATGCTTCCCCTGAGTTGATCGAGGAAGCAGGCCGTCTGGCGGACCGACTGTCGATCAATGTCGAACTTCCCACCGACAGCGCGGTGCAGCAATATGCGCCCGAGAAAAAGCCCGAGCAGATCCGCCGCGCGATGGCGAATGTGCGGATGGTCAAGGACGCGAGCAAAGAGAAATCCTTCTCTGGTAAGCGCCCGCCCCGCTTCGCGCCCGCAGGCCAGTCGACGCAGATGATCATCGGCGCGGATGGGTCGAACGACGCCACAGTGCTGGGCCAATCGACGCGGCTTTACTCCAGCTACAAGCTTAAGCGAGTTTATTACTCCGCCTTTTCACCGATCCCCGACAGTTCCGCCAAACTGCCGCTGATCCGCCCGCCGCTGCAACGCGAACACCGGCTGTATCAGGCCGATTGGCTGCTGCGCTTCTATGATTTTCAACTGGACGAGATCACCTCCGTCACCCGCGACGGCAACCTCGATCTCGAGGTCGACCCCAAGCTCGCCTGGGCGCTGGTGCACCGCGAGCACTTCCCCCTCGACGTCAACCGCGCAAGCCGCGAGATGCTGCTGCGCGTGCCGGGCTTCGGGGTGAAAACCGTGACCCGTATCCTCGCCGCGCGACGGCATCGCAGCTTGCGCTACGAAGACCTCACCCGCATGGGTGCCTCGATGAAAAAGGCCCGCGCCTTCGTCACCGCGGGCGGCTGGTCGCCCGGTGGGCTGACCGACAGCGCCGACCTGCGCGCGCGCTTCGCGCCGCCGCCCGAACAGTTGACGCTGTTCTAATGCAGCGCGTCTCCCTGCCCCCGATCGGTACCGCGAAGGCATGGCGCGAAGCGGCGCGCGGCTTTTTGGCCGCAGGTATCCCGCCCGAGGATATTCTCTGGGGCGACCATGCCGCCGCGCCCGATCTTTTCGGCGGCGAGAATGTGACGCCCAAGGGCGGGCAGGTCTCGGTCCCGCGCAGCTTCGTCTCCATGGCCGAGACGGCGGTCTGGCACAGCGATCCCGAACGCTTCGCGCGGCTCTATGCCTTTCTTTGGCGCGTGAAAGACGCGCCGCATCTGATGTCCGACCGGGGCGATGCCGACCTCGCCGTGCTGCGCGGAATGGAGAAGAACGTCCGCCGCTGCCAGCACAAGATGAAGGCCTTCGTCCGCTTCCGCGAGATCGGCGACCCAAACGCCCCGCGCCGAAGCTTCGCCGCTTGGTTCGAGCCCACGCATCACACGGTGGAGCCGACGGCGGATTTCTTCGTGCGGCGGTTTTCCGACATGGATTGGCGCATCCTGACGCCCGACGTCTCGGCGATCTTCGAGAATGGCAAGCTCAGCTTTCAGGAGGGCCACGCCAAGCCCGACCTGCCCGAGGACGCGGGCGAGCAGCTTTGGATCACCTACTTCCAAAACATCTTCAACCCCGCCCGCCTGATGGTGAAGGCGATGCAATCCGAGATGCCCAAGAAATACTGGAAAAACATGCCCGAGGCCGCCTTCATTCCCCAGATGATCGCCGAAGCCCCCGCCCGCGCCCGCGCCATGGCCGAAGCGGCCCCCACCCTGCCGCCGGTGCGGATGGACCGGGTGCAGGCGCAGCTTTCGGCCTTCTCATCCGCTTGGGACGGCCCGATGGAAGACCTGCCCTCCGCCATCCGCGCCTGTACCCGCTGCCCGCTGCATTGCCATGCGACCCAAGCCGTGCCGGGCGAAGGGCCAAACCGCGCCGATCTGATGGTGGTCGGTGAACAACCCGGCGATCAGGAGGATCTCGCGGGCCGCCCCTTCGTCGGGCCGGCGGGGCAAATGTTCGACCGCATCGCCGGTGAAGCGGGCCTCGATCGCGAGGCGGCTTTCGTCACCAATGCGGTCAAGCACTTCAAATTCACCGCGCGCGGCAAACGCCGCATTCACCAGCGCCCCGAGACGCCCGAGATCGACCAGTGCCGCTGGTGGATGAACGCCGAGGTGGCGCAGGTGCAGCCCAAGCTGATCCTCGCCATGGGCGCCACGGCGGCGCAGAGCCTCACCGGTAAGGGCACGGGCATCCTGAAACGGCGCGGCACGATCGAGGCGGGGCCAGAAGGCATCCCGGTGCTGATCACCCTGCACCCCTCCTACCTCTTGCGCGTGCCGGATCCGGCGCTGCGCGAAGAGGCCACGGCGCAGTTCCGCTCTGATCTGGCGATGGCGGCACGGATGATGGCCGAGGCGGCTTAATCCTCGGGGTCGATGACCTGTAGCGTGCCGTCCGGCAAGGGGCGTTGCAGGCTGGGCAGCTCGGCCGTTTCAACCGTAAGCCAGCGTTGCACCTCATCGGGCGTGGTCAGGATCACCGGCATTGCCTTGGGGTGCACGGCACCGACCTCGGCATTGGGCTCGGTGGTCAAGAAGCCGAAGAGGTTATCCGTGGTCTCCCCGTCCTTGAGTTTTCGCACGCTCGTCCATTGCGTCCAGACCCCGGCAAAGAAGGCCAGCGGACGGTCCTCGCCAAGCGCGAACCAGATCGGGCGCGAGCGTTCGCCGGGGCGGTTCAGCGGCTCGGAAAAGGCGGTGAAGGGCGCGACGCAGCGCTGCTCCGGCACCAGCCAGCGCCGCCAATGCGGTGAGGCGATGTTGCGGATGTTGGTCACGCCGCGGTCGGTCTTTTTGCCCTTGAGCGCGAAGGCCGGAGAGGGCATCCCCCACCGCATCATCTGCAGCACCGGGCCGCCCTCGCCGTGGCGCACCACCGGGGCCGGATAATCGGGGTAGATGCCGGGCATCGGCGGCAGATTGCCCGCGCGGTCCTCGATCCCGTCGAACCAGCCGCGGATCGCGTCCTGCCCCTTGGTGAGGGAGTAGAGATTGCACATTTTCGCCTCCTGTCGCCGCCCTTGGCTCAGTAGATGCGGTTTTTCCGCGCCCCGGCAAGGGCTTCGCGGCACCGCTCAAATCTTTGACAGAACCGCAGTTCATCGTTTATGAATAGAACAAAATGTGAACATATGGAGTCGTGCATGACAACCGATTCTACATATGGGCAGGTCCTTACCCTGCCGCGGCGCAGGCCGTCGACCCCCCCCGATCCGGGGGTTCTGGCAGCACATGCGCCGCTGACGGATGTCTTTCCGGGGGCCTTCGCCACGGCCCCGGCCAGTGCCTTCGTGCTGTCGCTGCTGCCGCGCGGCAAGGGGCCGGTGCTCTGGGTGCAGGACTTTCTGTCGCGGCGCGAGAATGGGGCGCCCTATACGCCCAGCTTGCGCGGTTTCGGGCTGGAACAACCGGTGCTGCTGGTCACCGTCAGCCACCCGCGCGACGTGCTTTGGACGATGGAGGAAGGGGCCGCCTGTGCGGGGCTTTCTGCCGTGATCGGCGAGGTGCACGGCGGGCCGGAGGTGCTGGATTTCACCGCCACCAAACGGCTCTCGCTTCGGGCCGAGGCCTCAAATGTGCCGCTCTATCTCATTCGCAGCGGCGATCCCGGCGGCTTGAGCGCGGCGCGCATGCGGTGGCGCATTTCCTCGCTGCCCTCTCAGGCCCATCCATACAATGCGCAGGCCCCCGGCGCGGCGCGGTGGGATTTGGAACTGTTTCGCGCGCGCGGCCATGCGCCGGGACGTTGGGTGGCTGCCCATGACCCCGACAAAAGCCAAAGCCCCCGCGCCGCGGATCGTCTCCGTCTGGTTCCCTATGCTGACGATGGAGCGGTGGCGCCGGGTGATCGCCCAATACCGCAGCGTTCCGGGGGATGAGGTGCCCGTCGTCCTGTCGCGCGACGGAACCCATGGGCCGGTGGTCTATGGGCTGAGCGCTGCCGCCACGATGCGCGGGATCGAGGCGGGCGCGCGGGTGGTCGATGTGCAGGCCATCCACCCCGATCTGCATGTGGAACCCGCCGATCTGGAGGGGGATGAGGCGCTGATCCAACGGCTGGTGCATTGGGCGCGGCGCTGGTGCCCTTGGACGGCGCGGGATCAGGACCACGGCCTGCTGCTGGACGTGACCGGCTGCACCCATCTGTTCGGCGGAGAGGCCGCGATGCTGCGCGACATCCGCAGCCGTTTTGCGCTACAGGGGCTGACCGCGCGGGTCGCCATGGCCCCCACTCCCGGTGCCGCGCAGGCACTGGCACGCTTCGGCTCCGGCGCGCAGATCTGCGGGGCCGAGGACGTGGCCACCGCCCTCGCCCCCCTGCCCGTCGCCGCCCTGCGGCTGGATGCCCAGACCACGCGGCTCTTGGGCCGTCTGGGCCTCAAGACCATCGGCGCGCTCAGCGATCTGCCCCGCGCCGCGCTGATGCGGCGCTTTGCCAGCCTCAAGCCCGATCGCAACCCGTTGATCCTGCTGGACAAGGCGCTCGGCAAGGCCGCCGATCCGCTGAACGCCCCGCCGGATCATCGCCATTTCATAACCCGCAACCGCCTGCCTGAGCCGGTGATCGACCCCGCCCCGCATCTGCCCGCGCTGGTCGATAACCTCTGCACCCTTCTGGCCCGCGCCGAGCTTGGCGCGCGGCGGCTGCGGCTGACCATCTACCGCATCGACGGCGATTGGCGTGCCCTTGGGGTCGCCACGGCGCGGGCCAGCCGTGATCCCGCGCATCTGCGCAGGCTTTTCGACGGCAAACTGGAAAACATCGACAGCGGCTTTGGCTTCGACCTGCTGACGCTGGAGGTACTGGCCAGCGAACCGCTGCCCCTGATGCAAGACCACCTCGACGGCAAACGCGACCCCTCGGCGGATGTGGCCGGGCTGCTCGACCGGCTCGCCACGAAGCTGGGCGCGGACAAGGTCAACTGGCCGCAGTGGCGCGAGACCCACAAGCCCGAACGGGTGGAACAACGTGTCGACGCCCAGCAAGGCACGCCCACCGCCGCACCCGCCTTGCTGCGCGACCGCCCGCTGCGTCTGCTGACCCCCGCCGAAGAGGTGCGCGTGATCTATGCCGTGCCCGAAGGCCCGCCCTCGCAGTTCAACTGGCGGCGCGTCACCTATAAAACCACGCGCCACGCCGGCCCCGAACGCATCGCGCCCGAATGGTGGCGCGACCGCCCCGGCACCCGTCTGCGCGATTATTATAAAGTGGAGGTCGAGGGCGGCCAGCGCTTCTGGCTCTACCGCGAGGGGGTGATCTATGACGGTCGCGGGGCCGAGCCACGCTGGTTTTTGCATGGGCTTTTCGCCTGATGCCCGAGCAGGAAGGACATAAACGCCGAACGCTGGGCGGGGACGGTTTTGCCGCCCCGCCGCGGGCGGAATACGTCGAATTCGGGCTGGCCAGTTGCTTTTCCTTCCTGCGCGCCGCCTCGGACGCCGTCGATCTGGTCGAGACGGCGCATCACCACGGCTACGACAGCCTCGGCATCGCGGATCACAACACGCTGGCAGGTGTGGTGCGGCTGCATGTGGAGGCGGAAAAGGCCCATATCCGCCCCCTGATCGGTGCGCGGCTGGTGCTGCTTTGTGGGACTGAACTGCTGGCCTACCCGCAAGACCGCGCCGCCTATGCGCGGCTCTCGACCTTGCTCTCGGCGGGCAAGATGCAATCGGTGGACGGCGAATGGCAGCAAAAGGGCGAGACCCATCTGACGCTGGAGATGCTGAGCCAACACGCCGAGGGGCTGCATCTGATCGTCATGCCGCCCGAAAACCTCGATGTCTTTGCCGCTGGCCTGCCGCGTCTGGTGAAAGCACTGCCGGACATGCGGCATGTGGGCGCAAGCTTCCTTTATCGTGGCGATGACCGGGCCCGGATCAACCGCTTGGACGCACTGGCCCGCGCCCATGGGCTGAGGATTTTGGCCACCAACGACGTGCTCTACCACGCGCGCCACCGGCGGCCCTTGCAGGACGTGATGGTGGCGATCCGCGAAGGCGTGATCGTGCCCAAGGCGGGCTATCTGCTGGCCGCCAATGCCGAGCGGCACCTGAAATCGCCCGAGGCGATGCTGCGCCTCTTCGCCGACTGGCCCCATGCCATCGCCGAGACGCGCCGGCTGGCGGACCGCATCGCCTTTCGCCTCACCGATCTGGCCTATGAATACCCGCATGAGATCGTCCCCGAAGGCCGCAGCCCGATGGAGGAATTGGCGCGGCTGACATGGGAGGGCGCGGCGCGGCGCTACCCCGAGGGCGTGCCCGAGACGGTGAAAAAGACGATCGAAAAGGAATTCGCGCTCATCTCCGCCAAAAAGATCGCCCGCTATTTCCTCACCATCTACGACATCGTGCGCTTTGCCCGCGAGGAGGCTGAGCCGCCGATCCTCTGCCAAGGGCGCGGCTCGGCGGCCAACTCCGCCGTCTGCTTCTGCCTCGGCATCACCTCGGTCGACCCGGCGGTGCACAACCTGCTGTTCGAGCGGTTCCTCAGCGAGGAACGCGACGAGCCGCCCGACATCGACGTCGACTTCGAGCATGAGCGCCGCGAGGAAGTCATCCAGTATATGTACGGCAAATACGGCCGCCACCGCGCCGGGCTTTGCGCCACAGTGATCCACTACCGCCCGCGCTCGGCCATTCGCGAGGTCGGCAAGGCGATGGGGCTGTCGGAAGACGTGACCTCGAAGCTTGCGGGCACGATCTGGGGCAGTTTCGAGGGCCAGATGGACGATGACCGCGCCCGCGAGGCGGGGTTGGACCTGTCGGCCCCCTATCTGCGCATGGTGCTGAAACTGGCCTCCCAGATGATCGGCATGCCGCGCCACCTATCCCAACACGTTGGCGGCTTCATCCTGACCGAACGCCCCCTGACCGAGATCGTGCCCATCGGCAACGGCGCCATGCCCGAGCGCAGTTTCATCGAGTGGGACAAGGACGACATCGACGCGCTGCAGATCTTCAAGGTCGACATCCTCGCCCTCGGCATGCTGACCTGTATCGCCAAATGTTTCGACCTGATCGAGGCGCATTACGACCGCCCGCTGGAACTTGCCACCGTCCCGGTCGAGGATCACGAGGACGACGCCACCGGGCGGCCCACCTACGACATGCTCTGCCGGGGCGACAGTCTGGGTGTCTTTCAGGTGGAAAGCCGTGCGCAGATGGCCATGCTGCCCAAGCTGCGCCCCCGCGTCTTCTATGATCTGGTGATCGAAGTCGCCATCGTCCGCCCCGGCCCGATCCAAGGCGATATGGTCCACCCCTACCTGCGCCGCCGCCAGGGGATGGAGAGCGTCGTCTACCCTGCCCCCGGCCCGGCCTATCCGCAGGACGAATTGTTCAGCATCCTCAGCCGCACCCTGGGCGTGCCGATCTTTCAAGAACAGGCGATGAAGATTTCCATCGACGCCGCACAGTTTTCACCGACCGAGGCGAACGAACTGCGCAAGGCCATGGCCACCTTCCGCTCGCGCGGGACCATCGAGAAGCTGCAGGACAAGATGGTGGGCCGGATGACCAAGCGCGGCTATGACCCGGTCTTTGCGCAGCGCTGTTTCGACCAGATCAAGGGGTTTGGCGAATACGGATTTCCCGAAAGCCATGCGGCGAGTTTTGCCAAGCTGGTCTATGTCTCGTCTTGGATGAAATGCCACTACCCGGCGGCCTTTGCCTGCGCGCTCTTAAACTCCCAGCCGATGGGCTTCTACGCCCCCGCCCAGATCGTGCGCGATGCGCGTGAGCATCAGGTTGAGGTGCGCGCGGTTGATGTGAATTACTCCGACTGGAACTGCACGCTGGAGCCCTGTGGCGACGGCTTCGCCCTGCGCCTTGGCCTGCGCATGGTGGACGGGCTGCAGGAAAAGGCGGGCGCGCGGATCATGGACCGGCGCGAGATGCCTTACGCGGATGTCGAGGACCTCAAGAGCCGCGCGGGGCTCGACGCCAAGGCGATCCGTCAACTCGCCGCCGCCGACACGATGCGCAGCATGGGGATCGACCGACGCCAAGCGCTCTGGCAAGCGCAAGGGCTGCGCGACGCGCCCGCCTTGCCGATCTTTGACCATGCCGAGGCCGCGGCTCAGGGGCCGGAGCCGGAAGTCACCCTGCCGGTGATGCCAAAGGCCGAACAGGTGGTGGCCGATTACCAAACCCTGCGGCTCTCGCTCAAGGCGCATCCAATGTCCTTTTACCGCAGCAGCCTTGCCGCGCAGGGGTTTGCTTCGGCCCGCGATTTGGGGCGAATGGGCCACGGGCGGCGGGTGAAACTCGCCGGGCTGGTGCTGGTGCGCCAGAAACCCGGCAGCGCCAAGGGGGTGTGTTTCATCACGCTGGAGGATGAATGCAGCGTGGCGAACCTCGTGATCTGGCCCAATATGTTCAAGCTCTACCGCCCCACGATCATGTCGGCGCGGCTTCTGGTGGTCGAGGGCCGCGTGCAGACCGACGGGCGGGTGATCCATGTGGTGGCCGACCGGCTTGAGGACCGCTCTGACAGGCTCGCCGCGCTGTCGGAGGCGCCGATGCCCGGCATCACGACGCGGGGCGATCACCCTACCAATCCGCTGCCCGGTCAGGTGGCCATGCACGGCCATCCGCGCGACGCCAAGGTGATCCCCAGATCGCGGGATTTTCATTAACGAATCCTCACGTGATGCATGAGATATGCAGCACAACCACATGATATAAAACGCAAACTAATAAATAACAGATCCCCTGTTGACCCTATGAACGCCCCTCGCTAGCCTGCCCGCAATCCGTTGGGGTGCCGCAAGGCTGAGAGGTGAAAACCGACCCATCGAACCTGATCCGGGTCGTACCGGCGTAGGGAACGGAACCAAGCATCGGCCCCAAACGGCCCGTCGTTTATCCCGTATCCACACGCCCTTGGCCCATCTAACACATGGGGGCCAAATGGCATTTCAAGCACTGACGATTGCGGGGTCCGACAGCGGCGGCGGGGCGGGGATTCAGGCCGATCTCAAGACCTTCAGCGCGCTTGGCGTTTACGGGGCCAGCGTGCTCACCGCCGTGACGGCGCAGAACACCCGCGCGGTCACCGGGGTTGAGATGATCTCTCCCGCGATGATCCGCGCACAGATGGCGGCGGTCTTTGATGATCTGGCGATCGGTGCGGTGAAAGTGGGCATGTTGGGCGATCTTGAAACGATCACCGCCGTGGCCGAGGGGCTGGCGGGCTGCGCCGCACCTGTGGTGCTCGACCCGGTGATGGTGGCGAAATCCGGCGATGCGCTGCTCTCTGCCGAGGCGGTGGCGACACTGCGTGACCGGATGCTGCCCTTGGCGCATGTGCTAACGCCAAACCTGCCCGAGGCCGCACGGCTGCTGGACAGGCCGGAAGCCACCGATGAGGCCGCCATGTTGGAACAGGGCCGCGCCCTGCTCTCTGCCGGTCCCGGCGCGGTGCTGATGAAGGGCGGGCATGGCAAGGGGCAGACCTGCGTCGATCTGCTGATCACCGCGGATGAAACCCTGCGCCTTTCCGCGCCCCGCCAGCACACCGCCAACACCCACGGCACCGGCTGCACACTTTCCGCCGCCATCGCCGCAGGGCTGGCGCGGGGGCAGACGTTGCCGCAGGCCGTGCAGGCCGCCCACGCCTATCTGCAACGCGCCATTACTGCTGCCGACACCCTCAACATCGGCAGCGGCCACGGTCCGGTCCACCACTTCCACGCGGTTTGGCCCCATGAGTGACGTCACCATCATCGGCGCAGGCGTTGCGGGGCTCTGGGCCGCGCGGGCCTGTCTGGCGCAGGGGCTGCGGCCCCGGTTGGTCGACCGCAAAGGCACGCCCGGTCCGCATGGCTGTTCATGGTGGGCGGGCGGGATGCTCGCCCCCTTCTGCGAAGGCGCGCTGAGCGAGCCTGCGGTGGTGACCCACGGGCGGCATGCCGCGGCGCTCTGGTCTGAGATTACCGAGGTCACCCACAGGGGCACGCTGGTCCTCGCCCCGGAACGGGACCGCGCTGAGATCCAGCGGTTCGCCGACCGGACCGACGGCCACACCCCTTGCGACGCCGAGGCCATCGCGGCGTTCGAGCCCGAGCTTGCCGGGCGTCATCGGCGCGGGCTGTTCTTTGACGAAGAAGCGCATCTGAACCCGCGCCAAGCCCTGCATGATCTGACCCAAACGCTCACCGCCCATGGGGTGAAGGTCGAGCCCACGCCCCTCACCCCATCCAAGGTCGCAGGCCCGGTGATCGACTGCCGTGGCATGGCCGCCAGCGCAGACCTGCCCGGCCTGCGGGCGGTGCGCGGCGAGATGATCTTGCTGCGCGCGCCTGATGTAACTCTCACCCGCCCGATCCGCCTGCTGCACCCGCGCCACCCGCTTTACGTGGTGCCGCGCGGGAACGGAATTTACATGCTGGGCGCAACCCAGATCGAAAGCGCCAGCCGCGCCCAAATGACCGCGCGCTCGGCGTTGGAACTGCTTTCGGCGGCCTATGCGCTCGACCCGCGCTTTGCCGAAGCCGAGATCATTGAGATGGGCGCCGACCTGCGCCCCGCCTTTGCCGACAACCTGCCCGGAATCGTCCAGCGCGGCGCGACGCTGCACCTTAATGGATTGTTTCGGCATGGATTTTTGATGGCTCCAGCCTTGGCAGAACAGGCCGCAGCCTTTCTTGCAACAGCGACAACGGGGGATTTATTTCGTGAAAATTGAAGTGAACGGCGAAGCGCGTGAGGTCACAGCCACGCAGCTTGACGCGGCCTTGGTGGAGCTTGGCTGGGGCGAGGCGAAGGTCGCCACCGCCCTCAACGGCAGTTTCGTCCCCGCAGGGGCGCGGGGTGAGACGATGCTCGGCGATGGTGACCGGCTCGAAGTGCTCAGCGCCATGCAGGGGGGCTGAGCGATGCGCGACTTTTACGGCGTTTCTCTGCCCCTGCCGCTAATGCTGGGCACCGCACGCTACCCCTCGCCCGCGGTGATGGAGGCCGCCTTTCGCCAAAGCGCCGCCCCGGTCGCAACCG
Organism: Sulfitobacter dubius; assembly: GCF_027214245.1. Taxonomy (GTDB): domain Bacteria; phylum Pseudomonadota; class Alphaproteobacteria; order Rhodobacterales; family Rhodobacteraceae; genus Sulfitobacter; species Sulfitobacter dubius_A. The sequence goes on from NZ_JAPWHM010000004.1 coordinate 331,343, forward strand.
TTTCGCTGCGCCGCGAACAGGGCGCGGGTCAGGCGTTTTGGGACATGGTGCGCGGGCTTGGCGTGCATCTGCTGCCCAACACCGCCGGCTGCCATTCCGCACGCGAGGCGATCACCACGGCACAGATGGCGCGAGAGTATTTCGGGACCAATTGGATCAAGCTTGAGGTCATCGGCCATGCCGACACGCTGCAACCTGACCCCTTCGGGCTCGTCGAGGCTGCCGAGGCGCTTTGCGCCGATGGGTTCGAGGTCTTTCCCTACACCACCGAAGATCAGGTGCTAGCTGCGCGGCTGGTCGATGCGGGCTGCCGGGTGCTGATGCCTTGGGGCGCGCCGATTGGGTCGGGGCTGGGGCTGAACAATCTCCACGGGCTGCGCAGCCTGAGGGCGGCATTTCCCGATGTGGCGATGGTGATTGATGCGGGGCTTGGCCTGCCCAGCCATGCTGCCCAGGCGCTTGAGATGGGGTTTGACGCGGTGCTTTTGAACACCGCCGTGGCCGAGGCCCGCGACCCCGCCGCTATGGCCGAAGCCTTCGCGCTGGCCTGCCGCGCGGGCGCGCTTGCCGCTGCCTCCGGCCCCATGGGCCAGCGTGACATGGCCGTGCCCTCCACCCCCGTCATCGGAAAGGCTTGGCTATGAGCTTGCCGCGTTTTTATCCCGTTTTTGACAGTGCTGCATGGGTCGCGCAGGCGGTGCCCTTGGGCGTGAAGCTGGTGCAGTTGCGTATCAAGGATGCGTCCGAAGAGGTGCTGCGCGATGAGATCACCACCGCGCTCGACCTCTGCCGCCAACACGGCGCGCTGCTGGTGGTGAATGACCATTGGGAATTGGCGATCGAACTGGGGGCCGACTGGCTGCATCTGGGCCAAGAGGATCTGGACACAGCCGACATCCCCGCGATCCGCCGCGCGGGGCTGAAACTGGGCCTCTCCACCCATGACCACGCCGAACTTGACCGCGCGCTGGCTCTCGCCCCCGACTACATCGCCCTCGGCCCCGTCTATCCGACGATCCTGAAAAAGATGAAATGGACCGAACAGGGCCTCGATAGGCTGACCGAATGGAAGGCGCGGATCGGGGATATCCCGCTTTGCGCTATTGGCGGCATGTCGGTCGCCCGCGCGCCGGGGGCCTTTGCCGCCGGGGCCGACACGGTGGCGGCGGTCACGGATATCACGCTGAACGCAGACCCCGAGGCGCGAATGCGCGAATGGCTTGAGGTGACGGCATGAGCCGCTACGCCCGGCAGACCATTCTGCCGCAGGTCGGTGCCGAGGGGCAGGAACGGCTTGCTGCGGCGCATGTGCTGGTTGTTGGTGCCGGAGCGCTGGCGGTGCCGGTGCTGCAATACCTCGTCGGGGCCGGTGTTGGGCAGATCACGTTGGTCGATGGCGATGTGGTGGCCGAGAGCAATCTACATCGACAGCCGCTCTACCGGATGGATGATATTGGCAGGTCCAAGGTCAAGGCCGCCGCCGAGGCGATGGCGGCGCTGAACCCCGAGGTGACGGTTACGCCCTGCGCTGAATGGCTTACCCCCGCCAATGCGCCCGCATTGCTCGCGGAATGCGATATCGCCCTCGACTGCGCGGATACGTTCGCCGCCAGCCTGACGCTTTCGGATGGGGCCTTGGCACAGGGCAAACCGCTGATCTCGGCGTCGGCGCTTGGGCTGTCGGGCTATGTCGGCGGCTTCTGTGGACCGGCCGCCTCCCTCCGCGCGGTTTTCCCGGACCTGCCGCAAACGGCAGCCACCTGTGCCACGGCGGGCGTCTTGGGCCCCGTGGTGGGGATGATCGGCGCGGCGCAGGCGCAGATGGCGCTTTCAGTGCTGCTGGGGCTGTCGCCTTCTCCGCTCGGGCAGCTGATGATCTGGGACGCTGCACAATGGCGGATGTCGGGCTTTCGCTTTGACAGCGCACTCGAACCTGCGTCGCCCGTGCGCTTCATTGCCGAGAGCCAGATCGCCCCGCGCGATATGGTCATCGACCTGCGCGCCGAAGCGCCCGCGCCCTTCTCAGCTCAAGCGCGCCATGTCCCCCCCGAGGCGCTGCCGGACCTGCTGCTGCCGCCCCACACACCGCGCATCGTGCTCGCCTGCCGCACCGGCCTGCGCGCGCATCACGCGGCCAACACCCTCCGCGCCCGCTGGCCGGGAGAGATCGCCCTGCTGGCCCTGCCCGGTGCCTGACCCTTTCTTGAACAAAACCACACAATGGAGCCTTTCGTGAAACACATCCTTACTCCCCTCGCCCTGACATTGATCGCCGCCCCGGCCTCGGCCCAAGACAAGATGACCGTCATGCTGGATTGGTTTATCAACCCCGACCACGGGCCGATCATTCTGGCCGAGGAAAAGGGCTATTTCACCGATGCTGGGCTGGAGGTTGAACTGATCTCTCCCGCCGACCCGAACGATCCGCCACGCATGGTGGCGGCAGGCCGGGTCGATCTGGCGGTCTCCTACCAGCCGGAACTGCATCTGGCCCAGCGCGAAGGGTTGGACCTGCGCCGCGTCGGCACCTTGGTCGAGACCCCGCTCACCTGCCTCGTGGTGCGCGCCGATGGGCCGGTCAAAGAGATGGCAGACCTCAAGGGCCGGAAAGTGGGTTTCGCCGTGGCAGGCGTGCAAGAGATGCTGTTGGACGCGATGCTGAACCACCATGGCGTGGCCCCCTCTGAGGTTGAGCAGATCAATATCGGCTGGTCGATCTCGCCCGCGCTCATGTCGGGTCAGGTCGACGGCGTGATCGGTGCGTTCCGCAATTTCGAGTTGAACCAAATGCAGATCGAAGGCCATGAGGGCCGTTGCTTTTACCCCGAGGCCGAAGGCGTGCCCGCCTATGACGAGTTGATCTATGTCGCCCATGCCGAGGATATGGACCGCGAGATGATCGCGCGCTTCCTGCGTGCCACTGAACGTGCCGCGGCCGATATCGTCAACGATCCGGGTGCCAGCGGCGAGACCTTTTTTGCCTCCAATGCCGAGTTGCGCAACGAGCTGAACACCCGCGCATGGGAAGACACATGGCCGCGTTTCGCCACCCGCCCCGCCGCCGTGGATCACGGGCGCTATGACCGGTTCGAGGCTTTCATGCAGAAAAGCGGTGTGGTCGAGACCGTGATCTCCGCCGCTGATCTGGTGGTCGATGTCACCGCGCAGGCCAAGCCATGACGGCACCCGACTACGGCGATGCCTTTGCCGCATGGCGCAGCGGCGCCGGAGAGGCGTGGCAGGACTACACCCGCCATGCCTTTGTCGAAGAGCTGCGCGCGGGGTCCCTGCCACAGGCCAGCTATCTGCACTATCTACGGCAGGACTATGTGTTTCTGATCCATTTCGCCCGCGCATGGGCGCTGGCCGCAGCCAAGGCGGAAACGCTGGATGAGATGGCCGCAGCCAGTGCCACGGTCCATGCGCTGGTTCATGTAGAGATGCCATTGCATGTGGAAACCTGTGCGCGACAAGGCATCGACCGCGCCACGCTTGAGGCCACGGCAGAGGCACCGGGCAACCTTGCCTATACGCGCTATGTGTTAGAGGCAGGCTATTCCGGTGATTTCCTTGATCTGATGGCCGCGCTTGCGCCCTGTGTGTTGGGCTATGGTGAGATTGGGCTGAGCCTTCGGGGCAATGATGGCCCCTATGGTGATTGGTGCGCCGTCTATGGCGGCGAAGATTACCAAGCGCTTTGCCGGGATGTTGGTGCTTTGATCGACGGCGCAGTGCGGCGACGTCTGGGCGCGGATTGGGAAACAGTGCCGCGCGCCAAAACCCTGCAAGAGCGTTTCAATACCGCGACCCGGCTTGAGGTTGGTTTCTGGGGCATGGCGCTCGCGCCCGCCGCACCATGACGGCGCCTGCGATCCATCTGTCGGGTGCGCTTCAGGGGGCCGCTGCCGCGCTAATCGACAGCTTTGATCTCACCCTCAGGGCGGGGCAATGGAACGTGCTGCTCGGCCCCTCCGGCGTTGGGAAAACGTCGCTGTTGCGCCTTCTGGCGGGCCTGCCCTCTACCGCTCGCCTAAACGGGCGCATAACTGCTGATGACGATCGGCCCCTCGCGCCCCGTGTCGCGATGATGGCGCAGGATGACCAGTTGCTGCCATGGGCGAGCGCCATGGAGAATGTCACCATCCCCGCCCGCCTGCGTGGAGAGCGCGCGGTTCCTGACCGCGCCACTGCGCTTTTGGCCGATGTGGGCCTCGCCGCCGAAGGGGACCGCAAACCCGCCGAGCTTTCCGCCGGTCAGCGCCAGCGCGTCGCCCTTGCGCGTACCCTCTACGAAAATCGCTCGGTTGTCCTACTGGATGAACCCTTCTCTGCCCTCGACGTGGTGACCCGCCTTAGAATGCAAGATTTGGCGGCGCGGCTGCTTTGCGGGCGGACTGTCGTGCTGATTACCCATGACCCTGCCGAAGCCCTACGGCTGGCCGATCATGCATGGATCGTGAGCCGCCAAGGGATCACGCCCTGCAGCCTGCCCGAAGCGCATCCACCACGCGAGATCGACGCGCCTGAAACCCTCGCGGCCCAAGCGGATCTCCTCCGCCGGATGGGGCTGGCCGCACCCGCGCAGGTCGCCTGATGGCGCATGTGGGGCATAGACTATGGCGCGGCGCGGTATGCTTTGCGCTTGCTCTGGCGATTTGGCAGCTTGTGGTCACCCTCAGCGAGGTGCCGCGTTTCATCCTGCCGGGACCATGGCTTGTCGTGCAGGCGCTGGGCGCGAATGCCGCGCTGCTGTGGCAGAATGCGCTGTGGTCGGCGGGCAATCTGGCACTTGGGTTGGGCGTGGGGATTTTTCTGGGCATTGAGACAGCGCTGCTGCTGACCCTTTCGCGCCGCGCGCGCTGGCTGCTGCGCCCGATGCTGGTGGTGGCCCAAGCCGTGCCTGTCTTCGCCCTCGCCCCGGTCATCACCCTCTGGCTTGGCTACGGCATGCCGTCCAAAATCGTCACCATCGCGCTTGTCACCTATTTCCCCATCGCCTCTGCCCTCTTCGACCGGCTGATGGCGCTGCCTGCGGGCCTTGGCGATCTGTCGCGTCTCTCTGGCGCCAACCGTTGGCGCGAGACGCTGCTGCTGCGCCTGCCCCATGCGGTGCCCGGCCTGATCTCGGGCCTGCGCCTCGCGGTGGTGTACGGCCCCCTCGCCGTGCTGATCGGCGAATGGGTCGGATCCTCCCGCGGCTTGGGGCATCTGATGCTGATGGCCAATGGCCGCGGCCAAACCGCTCTGATGTTCGCGGCGTTGATCGTGCTGGCGGCGCTGTCGCTGGTGCTCTGGTCCGCGGTCGAAGCGCTCGCCCGCTGGGCGGCACGGCGGTATTATATGTGAGGGGCAGCGCGGTGGATGCGGTGGCGGAGGAGGTGGGATTCGAACCCACGGTACGCTCTCACGCACGCCGGTTTTCAAGACCGGTGCATTCGACCACTCTGCCACTCCTCCGCAGCACGCTCCTCCTAGTGCGCCCTGATTGATTCGGCAAATGCACATTTTCGCGGCCAGACCCCTGCTGCCCTTTGGGGAAATTCGCCGATCTGCCCTGCGCGGTCTTTTCAAGGGCCGCTCGGTCGGGTTACTCTGCGCCAAAGCCCCTTTCAGGGGGGGCGAAGGGCGTGCCGATCCAACGGTGCGACATTCTCGCGGGACATGGGTCGCGGCGCGCGACGACAGCAGGCAAGGACATCGAAGGCATGAGCAGGGACAATCAACCGTTGCGCATCAAGAAAAGCCGCGCAGCGGGCTTGGGCGTGGGCATTCTGGCGCTTGGTTTGCTGGCTGGCTGTGAAGGCGGCGATTTCAAACTTCCCTTTGGCGCGAATGAGGGTGCCAGCGCTCCGCGCAGCACCTCGACCAAACTGGTCGAGCGCGATGTCGAAGCGCCTGAGGTGTTCTCGGCCACGGATGAGGGTCTGTGGGATGGTCGCCCCTCGCTTGGCGGGGTCTGGGTCGCGCATCCAGACGTGACCGAACCTGAGCGCGTGATCGTGCGCAATGAGGCGAACGGCAAATTCGTGATCGGCGCGCTGTTCCGCCGTGAGCGGGAACTGCCCGGCCCGAAATTGCAGATTTCCTCGGACGCTGCCGCGGCACTTGGCATTCTGGCGGGCGCTCCGGCGCCGCTCAACGTAACCGCGTTGCGCCGCGAGGAAAGCGCCGCCTCTGAGGAGAGCTTTGAGGCGGAAAACACCGGCGATGCTGCGGGCACGCTTGCCGCCCCTGCCCCCGTGACGGCCACGGCGTTGGAGCCTGCCGCGACGGCGTCGGCCAGTACAGCGGCCAATTCTGCGGCCAGCGCCACAGCCAGCACCACCCCGGCGGCCAAACCGCCAGTCGCCGCAGCCCCGAAACCGGCGCGAACGGCGAGCGGTGCCAAACTGTCCAAACCCTTCGTGCAACTGGGAATCTTCAGCGTTGAGGCCAATGCCACCCGCACCGCCAAACAGATGCGCGGCGCGGGCATGGTGCCCACCGTCAAGCAAAGCGCGATCAACAACAAACCCTTCTGGCGCGTGGTGATCGGCCCCGCCACCAGCCAATCCGAACTCGACGCCCTTCTCAAGAAGGTCAAGGCTGAGGGCTTTACCGACGCCTATGCCGTGTCGAACTGACAAACCGGAGGAAATGCTTCCTATGATCCGCCTTTTTGCCGCCGCCGTGGCGCTGGTGCTGACGCTCCAGCCTGCCGCCGCCTTCGATACCCGCGCCACCGCCGCCTATGTGCTGGACCAGACCACCGGCACCGTGCTGCTGGCCAAAAACGCGGATGAGCCGCTGCCGCCAGCCTCGATGTCCAAACTGATGACGCTCTACATGGCCTTTGAGGCTGTGGAACGCGGCAAGCAGAACGGCGGGCTCGACCTTGTCGAAAAACTGCCCGTGTCGGAACATGCCATGTCCTATGGCGGCTCGACCATGTTTCTCGACACCACCGACCGCGTCTCTGTCGAAGACCTGATCCGGGGCATTATCGTGCTCTCGGGCAACGACGCCTCTGCCGTGATCGCCGAGGCGCTGAGCCCCGATGGCACGGAATACGGATTTGCACGGCTGATGACACAGCGCGCACAGCAGATGGGGATGACCAACTCGACCTTCGCCAACTCCAACGGTTGGCCGCAGGCGGGGCATCTGATGTCCGTGCGTGACCTCGGTCTGCTGGCGAACCGGATCATCTCGGACTACCCGCAGTTCTACCCGCTCTTTGCCGAGCGCGAGTTCGCCTTTGATGGCCGCGCGCCACAGAACAAGAGCAATCGCAACCCACTGCTGGGTCTCGGCATCGGCGCGGATGGGCTGAAGACCGGGCACACCAATGAAGCGGGCTATGGTCTTGTTGGCTCTGCCAAACAGGGCGACCGCCGGGTGATCTTTGTGCTCTCGGGCCTCGACAGCGCAGCCGCCCGTGCACAAGAGGCTGAATCGGTGGTCAACTGGGCCTTCCGTCAGTTCACACAGCGCGATCTGGGCGCGGCGGGCAGCCGTATTGCCGAGGCGCCTGTGGCCCTTGGCACGACCCAATCGGTCGGGCTGGAACTGAAGGACGATCTGTCGATGCTCGTGCCCGTCACCGGCGGGGATGAGATCGAGGCCGAAGTGATCTATACCGGCCCGTTCCAAGCGCCAATCAGCAAGGGCGACGAATTGGGCGAGTTGGTAATCGATCGGGGCGAATTGCCAGCCATGCGCGTGCCGCTGGTGGCTTCCGCCTCCATCTCGCCGGGTGGCTTCATGGTCAAGATGACCGCCGCCGCAATGCATCTGATGAACCGCCTCAACGCGGGGCCGCAGGCCGCCCCCGAAGTGGAAGCGGAAGCTTCGTGACGACTATAGAAAAGGCCCGCACGCCGGGTCTGTTTGTCACCTTTGAAGGCATTGACGGGTCCGGCAAATCCACCCAAGCGCGGCTTTTGGCAGACCATCTGACAGCGCAGGGCCATGATGTGGTGCTGACCCGCGAACCAGGCGGCAGCGCGGGGGCCGAGGAAATCCGCGCGCTGGTGTTGCAAGGCGATCCGGACCGCTGGTCGGCCCAAACCGAAATTCTGCTGTTCACCGCCGCGCGGCGCGACCATCTGGAGCGGACCATTCGCCCCGCGCTGGAGGCTGGCAAGATCGTGATTTGCGACCGCTTTGCCGACAGCACAAGGATGTATCAGGGCCTCTCGCGGGGTGATTTGCGGCAGATGGTAGATGATCTGCATGCGCTGATGATCGGTGTGGAGCCTGATCTAACCATCCTGATCGACATGGACCCGGCAAACGGTCTCGAACGCGCCTTGTCGCGCCAGACAGCAGAAGAACGTTTCGAGGATTTCGGCGTCGAGCTTCAGGCGAAGATGCGGGCGGGTTTTCTCAGCCTTGCCGAGGAATTCAGCGACCGTTTCCATGTAATAGACGGTGGCCGCGATATTGACAGCGTGGCACGCGATGTGACCGCAAGAGTTACGGCGCGATTGGGCTGATCCACGCGCCCTGCCCGCTTCCCTCTGCGGCGAAACATGCTAGACCGAGACCATGACAGACGACGCCCCCCAGCCAGACCGTGTGGAAGGTGCCCGCCACCCGCGCGACACGCCGAACCTGATCGGCCAAAGCGCAGCCGAGGCTGCCTTTCTCGACGCCTTTAACAGTGGCAAGTTGCACCACGCTTGGATGCTGACCGGCCCGCGCGGTGTAGGCAAGGCGACACTGGCATGGCGCATCGCACGGTTCCTTTTGGCCACGCCCGACCCCGATGGCGGCATGTTCGATTTGCCCCCGGCTGACACGCTTGAGATCGACCCCGAGCATCCTGTCGCCCGCCGTGTGGCCGCCGGCGCCGAAGCGGGGCTGAAATCCGTCACCCGCACGCTGAACCCCGATACCAAGAAGATGCGCAAGCAGATCGTCGTCGATGACATCCGCGCTTTGAACGGCTTCTTCCAGATGTCCGCCGCCGACGGGGGCCGCCGTGTGGTCATCATCGACGACGCGGATGAGATGAACCCCAACGCCGCCAATGCGCTTCTTAAGATGCTCGAAGAACCGCCAGAGCGCGCAATTCTGCTGCTGCTGAGCCATCAACCTTCCAGCCTGTTGCCCACCATTCGCTCGCGTTGCCGTACGCTGCGGCTTGGCACGCTCGACGCGGACCAGATGGCCGAGGCGCTAGCCGGCTCGGGTGTCGAGGTCGAAGGCGACCCCGGAGCGCTGGCCGAGCTGTCCGGCGGCTCTGTCGGTGGGGCGCTGCGCCTATCGCTGATGGGCGGGGTCAAGACCTATGCCGATCTTGTGGGGCTGATCTCTTCGCTGCCGCAACTCGACCGAGGCCGTGCCATCAAACTGGCCGAAGCCGCAGCACAGCGTGGGGCCGAGGCCAAGCTCGACCTGCTCTTTACCCTGCTCGACCTGCTGCTGGTGCGTCTGGCACGCACCGGGGCCACCGGTGCGCCGCCCGCGCGCGCCGCCTGCCCCGATGAGATCGCCGTGCTGCAGCGCCTTTCGCCCAGCCCTGCACAGGGCCGCGCTTGGGCCGATGCCGCGCAACAGATATCCGACCGCGCCCGTCACGGGCTGGCAGTGAACCTTGACCCTGCCGCGCTGGTCCTAGATACCCTGCGGCAAATAGGCCAGACGGCGCCGCGATAGCCGAAAGGACAGCATGACCGACACGCCCCACATCACCGACAGCCATTGTCACCTCGATTTCGAGAGCCTTGCCGCAGACCTGCCCGGCGTCATCGCCCGAGCAGGTGAAGCTGGCGTCACACGGATGGTCACCATCTGCACCCGGCTGAAGAACGAGCCGAGCGTCCGGGCCATCGCCGAAGCGCATGATCCGGTTTTCTACGCTGCAGGCACCCACCCGATGTCCGCTGCCGAAGAGCCTCTGACTTCCGTCGACGAACTGCTCTCCCTGACCCAGCACCCCAAGATGGTCGGCATCGGAGAGACCGGCCTTGATTACCACTACACCGCTGAAAGTGCCGAGGTGCAAAAGACCTCCCTGCGGATCCATATCGCCGCAGCGCGGGAAAGTGGCCTGCCGTTGATCATTCACGCCCGCGACGCGGATGACGACATGGCCCGCATCCTGCGCGAGGAACATGCGCAAGGTGCCTATTCCTGTGTCATGCATTGCTTCTCCTCCTCGGCTGAGCTGGCCCGCGCGGCGCTTGATCTGGGATTCTACCTGTCGATGTCCGGCATCACCGCCTTCCCCAAGTCGCAGGATCTGCGCGACATTTTCGCCGCCGCCCCGCTCGACCGTATTCTGGTGGAAACCGACGCGCCCTATCTCGCCCCGCCGCCGCATCGCGGCAAGCCGAATGAGCCCGCCTTCACCGCCCATACCGCCCGCCGCGGGGCTAAGACCTTCGGCCTCGACTACGCCGATTTCGCGGCCCGCACGCAGGCGAATTTCGAGCGTCTCTTTACGAAAGCCGCCGCTTGGGAGCCCGCGCGCTGATGGCTGACTTGCGGGTGACCATATTGGGCTGCGGCTCTTCTGGCGGTGTCCCGCGCATCGGCGACCACTGGGGCGCTTGCGACCCGAATGAGCCCAAAAACGCCCGCCGCCGCTGTTCGATCCTTGTCGAGCGGGTGACGGATACGGGCACAACCACCGTTCTGATCGACACCTCCCCCGACATGCGCAGCCAACTTCTCGACGCGGGCGTCGGGCGGCTTGATGCGGTGATCTACACCCATGCCCATGCGGACCACGTGCACGGGCTGGATGACCTGCGCATGGTGGTGATGAACATGCGCGCGCGCCTGCCGGTCTGGGCCGATGCGCCCACGCGGGACGCGCTGATCGAACGGTTCGGCTATGCCTTTGTGCAACCCGAATGGTCCAGTTATCCGCCCATCCTCGACATGCATGACATCACCGGCGAGGTCAGCATCGACGGCCCCGGCGGCACGCTAAAATTCACACCCTTCACCGTCACCCACGGCAATATCGACGCGCTTGGCTTTCGCTTTGACGATATCGTCTATTTGCCCGACGTCTCGGCCATTCCCGAGGAATGCTGGCCGATGATGGACAACCTGCGCTGCTGGATCGTCGATGCGCTGCGCCGTGACCCGCACCCAACCCATAGCCATTTGGCACAGACGTTGGAGTGGATCGCCCGCGTGGCCCCACAAACCGCCGTTCTGACCAATATGCACAACGATCTTGATTACCACACCGTCACCGCAGAGACCCCGGATCATATTCAACCGGCCTATGACGGGCTGACCCTTCATTTCCCCCTTCTCCATTCAGATTAGGCAACGCCGGGCGCGGGCCTAAGGGTCGGCGCCCCGCCGCGCCCCCAAAAGGCCCCTTTTAAGTGCAAACTCTTTTAGATGTTATTCTGCCGGTCTTTCTGGTCATCGGCTTTGGTTACGTGGCGGTCTGGCGCGGGCTGTTCCCCGTCTCTGGCATCGACGGGGTGATGAAATTCACCCAGAATTTCGCCATCCCCTGCCTGTTGTTCCAAGCCATTGCCCGCATTGACCTTTCCAGCAGCTATGATCCGCGTCTCTTAGGCAGTTTCTACGGCGGTGCGGCGCTGTGCTTTGCGCTTGGTATCCTTGGTGCGCGGGTGCTCTTCCGCCGCGATTGGGAGGACAGTGTGGCAATCGGGTTTTGTTGCCTGTTTTCGAACTCGATCCTCTTGGGCCTGCCGATCACCGAACGGGCTTACGGGCCCGAGGCGCTGGCCGGGAACTATGCGATCCTGTCGTTCCACGCGCCCTTTTGCTACGGTTTGGGCATCACGGTGATGGAATTCGTGCGCAACCGCGGGCAATCGGGCCTGTCGCTGTTGCGCAATGTCAGCCGCGCGATGTTCCGCAACGCGCTGGTGATTGCGATTCTTGGTGGATTTGCCGTCAACCTCAGCGGCTTGCCGATCCCCGGCGTGGTGGATGACGCGCTATCCTTGATCGTCCGGGCCGCCCTGCCTGCCGCCCTCTTTGCGCTTGGCGGGGTGCTGCTGCAATACAAGCCCGAAGGCGACATGAAAGCGATCCTCATGGTCTGCGCCATCGCCCTTTTGGTGCATCCCGCGCTGGTCTGGAGCTTTGGCACCATGTTTGACCTGCCGCAGGCAGGATTTCGGTCCGGCGTGCTGACGGCGGCCATGGCACCGGGGTTTAACGCCTATATTTTTGCCAATATGTACGGCCGCGCCCGCCGTGTCGCGGCAAGCTCGGTGCTGATCGCGACGGGCAGTTCGATCTTGACGGTATGGCTTTGGTTGACGGTTCTGGGCTGAACGAAAGCGACCGAGAGAAGCCTTCAATACCCGTCATTTAGAAGGGGAAGTGGTGCGGGTGAAGGGACTCGAACCCCCACGCCATAGGCGCCAGAACCTAAATCTGGTGCGTCTACCAATTCCGCCACACCCGCACTGCACCAACCGGTGCCCGCGCTGATTAGCAAACCCGCGCGGCAGATGCGAGAGCAAAAAAGCACAAGACATTAACCAGATGTTTGCATATGGTTGGTGATACCTGAGGCAGGTACAATAGAAAGAGACGCCCATGAAACCGAATACGGTCGGGTGCGTAGGCGACAATGATCGCCATGGGGGGCAGTTTTCCCCATTTGCTGCGCTGGACACCGGTCTTGTGCAGGGCGCCCTTATTCTGACGCTGGACGGTGAAATCCCGGTTGAGTTCCTCTCGGTCGGGGATCGGGTCATCACGCGCGACAGTGGCTTTGCCAAAATCCTTCATATTCAACGCACGACCCGCAAGGTGCGGCGCATCGCGCTGGCGGCAGGATCGCTGGGCCACACGCGGCCCGAACGCGATGTTCAACTCGCCGGGGATCAGATGCTGCTGGTGCGCGATTGGCGCGCGCGGGCGCTTTTCAACTCCGAACGCGCTTTGGTCGCAGCGCGCGCATTGGTTGACGAGGAATTCATCACCGATCTGGGTGAGGAAGAGACGACGTTGATCCAGATTTTCTGCAACGGCCCGCATATCATCTATGCCGATGGGCTGGAGCTTGGCACCGCCGACGCCGCCCGCGCCCGCGGCGCGGTGCTGCACGCCGCTTAAACCCCTAAGTCGCGCAACACCTGTGGCATCAGGTCCGGCAGGTCCTCAGCAATCAGCCCCGGCCCGTGCTGCAACGCCGCCTGCGCATGCATCCATGTGGCGAGGGTGGCCGCCTCTACCGGTGCGATCCCCCGCGCGAGCAGGCCGGTAATAAGCCCCGCCAAGACATCGCCCGCCCCCGCAGTGGCCAGCCACGGCGTCGCGCGGTCTTGGGTCGCACGGTGACGCCGCAGGTCCCCCTCAGGCGTGGCGATGATCGTCTCGGGCCCTTTTAGCAAGACCACGCACCCAAATCGCGCGGCTGCATACCGGCTGGCCTGCGCTTTGGCACCCTGCCCCTCAGCCGTGGCGGCCTCCGCCAGATCGGGAGCGAGCCGGGCGAACTCTCCCATATGGGGGGTTAAAACGCAGCCGGGATGAAGGGCGGCGCGCAGATCAGCGTCTTGTGACAGCAGGGTAATCGCATCGGCGTCCAGAACAACTTGGGGCGCGGCAAGGGCGGCCTTGACCATTTCCGCCGCACGCGCGCCCAATCCCAAGGCGGGACCAAGACAAAGCGCGTTGATCCGGCTGTCTTTCAACGCCTCCGACAACGCCGCGCCATCCGGCACTCTTTGCAGCATGATCGCCGTGACCTGCATTGCCGTTTCTAGCTGCGCCGCTGGCGGCACGCCCAATGTCACCGCCCCGGCGCCGATCCTCAGCGCCGCGCGCGCCGCCATCCGTGCGGCACCGGTCTGGCCCGGCCCGCCGGACAGGATCAACGCATGGCCATGGTCGTATTTATGCCCCGGCTGCTTGCGCAACAGTGCAACATCAAGCCTCTCGCGGGTGATCTCGGAAATGGTCATGCATAGGGTTCTAGCAAGCACCACACGAAGGTACAGTCCGAGTCCGATTCATCACCGCCTATTTTTTAGGCGTATCGCCCAAATTCTCAGCGCCCCTTGGCAAATGCATCCGCCGCGCCATGTTACCCCCTGCCCGGCGCTGGACGTTACGCGGGCAGGATGCTCTGTCGAAACCAGAGCATAAATGCGCGGGAATTGTCAGGGGAATACCATGAAAAAGATCGAAGCCATCATCAAGCCGTTCAAACTCGACGAAGTCAAAGAAGCCCTTCAAGATGTGGGCGTTCAAGGCCTCAGCGTGATTGAAGTAAAAGGCTTCGGCCGTCAGAAAGGCCACACCGAACTCTACCGTGGTGCGGAATATGTCGTAGATTTCCTTCCCAAAGTGAAGGTGGAAGTGGTATTGGATGACGATCAGGTCGATGCCGCTATTGAGGCCATCGTCGACGCCGCCAAAACGGAGAAAATCGGTGACGGCAAAATCTTCGTTTCCCCTGTAGAACAAACAATTCGCATCCGTACCGGTGAATCCGGTTCAGACGCACTTTGACATCGGCCTTCGGGCCCAGACTACGAATAGACCATAAAGGACCTACACGATGGATACCCAGGAATTCCTGAGCAAAATCAAAGATGAAGGCATCGAATATGTCGACATCCGCTTCACTGACACCCGCGGCGCCTTGCAGCACGTTACCATCGTAAGCGATCTGGTCGACGAAGATTTCCTCGAAGAAGGCTTCATGTTCGACGGCTCGTCCATCGCAGGTTGGAAAAGCATCGAAGCCTCCGACATGAAGCTGATGCCCGACGTCAGCACCGCCTATGTCGACCCCTTCTATGCAGAAACCACAATCTGTCTGCATTGCTCCATCGCCGAGCCCGACACCGGCGAAAGCTATGAGCGTGACCCCCGCGGCACCGCCGAAAAAGCCGAAGCCTATCTGCGCTCCTCCGGCATCGGCGACAATGCCTACTTTGGCCCCGAGGCCGAGTTCTTCCTGTTCGACAACGTCAAGTTTTCGAACCAGATCAACAAAGTATCTTACGAAGTTGACGCATCCGACGGCTCGTGGAACTCCGACACGGACTATGAAATGGGCAACATGGGCCACCGCCCGGGCCTCAAGGGCGGCTACTTCCCGGTGAACCCCGTGGACGAAGCCCAAGACCTGCGCGCCGAGATGCTTTCGACGATGAAGCGCCTTGGCATGAAGGTCGACAAGCACCACCACGAAGTTGCGTCCTGCCAGCACGAACTGGGTCTGATCTTTGGTGAGTTGACCGAACAGGGGGACGAAATCCAGAAATACAAATACGTGGTCCACAACGTGGCCCATGCCTATGGCAAGTCGGCCACCTTCATGCCTAAGCCGATCTTTGGCGACAACGGCTCTGGTATGCACGTCAACATGTCGATCTGGAAAGATGGCAAGCCGCTGTTTGCGGGCGACAAATACGCCGATCTCAGCCAAGAAGCGCTGTGGTTCATCGGCGGCATTCTGACCCACGCCAAATCGCTTAACGCCTTCACCAACCCGACGACCAACAGCTACAAGCGTCTGATCCCGGGTTTTGAAGCCCCCGTTCTGCGCGCCTATTCCGCGCGCAACCGGTCGGGCTGCGTGCGTATCCCATGGACCGAAAGCCCCAAAGCCAAGCGCGTTGAGGCCCGTTTCCCCGATCCGGCGGCGAACCCCTATCTGGCCTTCTCGGCCCTCTTGATGGCTGGCCTTGACGGCATCAAGAACAAGATCGATCCGGGCGAGGCGATGGATAAGAACCTCTATGACCTGCCCGCAGAAGAGCTGGCGGACATCCCGACAGTGGCCGGCTCGCTGCGCGAAGCGCTGGACGAACTGTCCAAGGACATGGACTACCTGCTGGCCGGTGACGTGTTCACCCGCGACCAGATCGACGGCTATATCGGGCTGAAGATGGAAGAGGTTCTGAAATTCGAACAGACCCCACACCCCGTCGAATTCGGCATGTACTACAGTTGCTGATCCAGCCCCGCCCTGCCGGGCGGTTGGAGAATTTAGAAAGGGCGCGGTTCATTCCGCGCCCTTTTGCATAGAGCACCCCGGAACAGAGCTTCCCGTGCCGCGTTGGCTTGGCAGAGCAGTGAGAGAGGGGTGCGCATCATGGCCGATGATTCAACGGCGCTTACGGATGTTGTTGACGAGCTGAAAGACGCCTCCAAGGGGAAAGACACCGTTGAAGTCGGCCAGTTGATCGACGCGCTAGACCAACGGGGCTACGGCCCTGCCCTTGCTGTCATTCCGCTGATGGAGCTTACCCCCTTGGGCGGCATTCCCGGCTTCCCAACCGTATTGGCGCTGTTGGTGGGCATTCTCGCGTTGCGTCTGCTGTTGGGCTATGAGCATTTTTGGGCCCCGAACTGGCTGCGCGAACGATCTCTGAAATCCGAAAAGGTGTTAAAGTCGGTTGAGTGGCTGCGGCCCGTGTCCGAATGGATCGACGACAAGTTGCATGCCCGGCTGTCCCGCTTTGCGGGCCCCACCGGTCAGAAGGTCGCCTGTGTCGTCATCCTCTGCCTCTGCTTCTCCGTCCCGCCGCTTGAAGTGGTGCCCTTTGCCACCTCGGCCCCGATGATCGTGATCTCAATCTTCGGGCTGGCACTGCTCTACCGTGACGGCCTGCTGATGTTGCTGGCCTTTATCGGGGCGGGTATCGCGGGATTTGCGGGCGCGTCCTATTTTCTGGGCGGCTGACCGCAACCCGCCCCACCATCGCCATAAAAGGGCCACAGGACCTAAGCAATCTTTAACGAGACCCTGCAAAGGAAGCAGATAAGATGGCGATTTCCACGACGACTTTCAGCGAGCGGCTGACCCGCATCGAACAGCGCGCAAGACGCGCGGACGGCAAGCACCGCCGCGCCAAACGCAGCCGAAAAGGGCTGATGTTTCTGGTGTCCCTCGGTCTGCTGTTCGGCGGGGCGAGTTTTGCCCAAGATAGCGCCCCGCAGGTCAATGCTTGGGCAGGCACCGCGATCGAATATATCCGCGCCCTGCTGCCGCGCTAAGGGTCAAAGATTTTACCTTTCCTTCTTCAACTCAGTTGAACCGTTGTCCATATGGGCTAACCTCTGATCGGCACACAGACGCAGAGGGTCAAACTCATGTTCAAATCACTATTCACCACCACCGCGGCCATCTGCACCTTTATGGCCGCGCCCGCATTGGCAGCCCAATGCGGGAATACGGCCAATGGCTTTGAGGCCTGGAAAGGCGCATTCGCCCAAGAGGCCCGCGCCGCCGGAGTAGGCCAGCGCGGATTGGATGCCTTGGCCAGCGCCCGCTACGCCAATGGGACTATCGCCGCTGACCGGAACCAGAAATCCTTTAAGTATTCCTTGTCCAAGTTCATGCAGGTGCGTGGCGCGGATACGATCGTGGCCCAAGGTCGCAAGCGCAAAGCCCGCAGCGCGGGGCTCTTTAACGCGCTTGAGCAACGCTATGGCGTGCCCGCCGGGGTTTTGCTGGCGATCCACGGGATGGAAACGGGCTTTGGCGGATTTATGGGCAATAGCGCGGTCGTCTCGGCGATCACCACGCTGGCCTATGATTGCCGCCGCTCCGACTTTTTCGTGCCCCATGCCATCGGTGCCCTGAAGCTGGTGGACCGCGGCGCGATCACGCCCAACACCCAAGGCGCGAAACACGGTGAGCTTGGCCACACCCAATTCCTGCCCGGCAACGCGCTGACCTATGGTGTCGATGGCAATGGTGACGGCCGCGTAGATTTCTACAACGAAGTCGACGCGCTCGCCTCGACCGCCAATTTCCTGCGCCAGAAAGGCTGGCAGCCGGGGGCTGGCTATCAGGAGGGGCAGCCGAACTTCCGCGTCATTCAGGCGTGGAACGCGGCGGGTGTCTATCAAAAGGCCATCGCCATCATGGCCAGCCGCATCGACGGCTAAGAACCACTTAACCTTTGTTAAGCCGCGGCGCGTCCCCTTGGGGCGCGCCGCTTGCGTTTGTGGGCTCGGCGGGCCTCTGAGCCCGTTTAATTCCCACAGGTCAACGGGTTCCCTGCAATCTTTTGGCCCGTCTGGGGAACCGCCCGCAGCGTCAGTCGTTGGACTGTAGATAAGATAATTACTGCAGACGAATGGAGGGACCCATGCACGGAATTTTCTACCTCATCGGCCTGATCGTGGTCGTTCTCGCGATCCTGAATCTCGTATTTTAAAGGAGGTCACCATGCCCGACGACAAAAACACACAGACCCAAAGCGCCGCCGCGAAAGAGCAGGCGACCGCTGCAAAAGACAAAGCCGCCGCTGCCGCCAGCAGTGCTGCCGAGAGCGCCAAGGCACAGGCCCGGGACGTGGCCGACACTGTATCCGCCGAAGCCACCAACT
The DNA here is from genome assembly GCF_027214245.1 of Sulfitobacter dubius. Classification (GTDB taxonomy): domain Bacteria; phylum Pseudomonadota; class Alphaproteobacteria; order Rhodobacterales; family Rhodobacteraceae; genus Sulfitobacter; species Sulfitobacter dubius_A. The sequence goes on from NZ_JAPWHM010000004.1 coordinate 349,636, forward strand.
ACGCCTACCAAGCGCGTGACACCGCCGCCGATGAAGTCAAAGGCGTCGCATCCGCACTGCGCACCGCAGCCGATGAGCTGCGCAGCGGCTCCCCGCAGGAGCGCAGCTTTAGCCAACTCGCCGATGGCCTTGCCGATGTTTCCGACACGATGCGCGACAAAGATCTGGGCGAAATGATGGGCGACCTCAATGGCTTTGCCAAGCGCAACCCGCTGGTCTTCCTCGGTGGCGCTGCCCTTCTGGGCTTTGTGGCGACCCGCTTTGCCAAAGCGTCCAGCGACCGGCCTCAAGGCGGCTATGGCGGCAGCGGCGTCGAATATGACGACGACGACCGTATCGACCGGCCCATGCCCGGCACGCCGCCCACAGGCGCCGCAAGCACCGTGCCCGGCCGCACCGCCGCACAGCCTGCCGCGCCCAACGTCGTAACAGGAGAGAAAGCATGACTACCGAAAGCAATAAATCCGCCGGGAGCCTGCTGACCGAAGCACTCTCCCACGTCAGTTCCCTGATGCGCAAAGAGGTCGATCTGGCCCGCGCTGAAGTGAACGAGAACCTGAAACATGCGGGCGTGGCCATTGGCCTGATCGTCGGCGCCGTGGTTGTGGCCCTCACTGCACTGAACGTGCTGAGCGCTGCCCTAGTTGCCGCGCTGACCGAAGCTGGCATCGCTGCTGGCTGGTCCGCCGTGATCGTCGGCGTTCTTCTGGCCATCGTCGCCTATGTGATGGTCCAGAAAGGCACCAATGATCTGAAACTCAGCAGCCTTGCGCCGACCCGCACCGCCAAAAACGTCAAGCGTGACGCAGCAACCATGAAGGAGGTCTACGATGACAAATGACTCCAGAAACCCCGAAGAAATTGAACGCGAAATCGAACGGGAGCGCGCCGGTCTGGCCGATACGCTGGACGATTTGCAAGACCGCTTCTCAGTCGAAGGCATCGCGCGACAGTTTTCTGACCAGTTCCGCGAACATGGCGGCGACTGGGGTCGCTCCATCTCTGACGCGGCCAAGCGCAACCCGGTTGCTCTGGCGCTGACAGGTGCTGGTCTGGCGTGGATGATGTTCGGCAGCGGCAACAGCCGTGACCGCCGTGGCTACGAAGGGCTGGACCGCGACCGCGCCCATCCCGTGCCGGTGCCGGTAACCAACACCGAAAACCGTCCTGCCGTGCGCGACGCAGGCCGCTCCTCCGCTCCCGCAAGCGCCTATGCGTCCAGCTATGGCTCCGAGCGTGGCGCAGGTGACAATGTGCCCGCATGGGCTCGTGACGTGCACCATGACGACGATGACAGCCGTGGCTTGGGCGACCGTGCCCGCTCTGCCGCTGGTAGCGTAAAGGGGGCCGCAGGCTCCGCCGCGAGTGGTGTGTCCGGTGCCGCAGGGTCCGCCGCCGGTAGCGTCAAAGGCGCTGCAAGCTCGGCTGCCGGTCGTGCCCGCTCTGCCGGGTCGTCGGTTGCCAGCGGTGCCCGCTATGCCCGTGACCGCGCGTCTTATGGTGCAAGCTCTGCCGTCGACAGCATCCGCAGCACCGCCAGTGGCGCCGCCCATAGCGTGCGTGACAGCGCCAATGCAGCCAACGAGCGCGCCCATGCGCTGCGCGATCGTCTGTCGGAAGGCACCGAAAGCATGACCGCAGAAGCGCGTGAGCGCATCGTGATGGCCCGTGCGCGTGCCGTGGATGCGTGGAATGCTGGTGGCCGCTATGCCCGTCAGGGCGGTGAGCGTGCCTCGGATATGTTCGAAGAGCATCCGATGGTCGCTGGCGCATTGGCCCTCGCAGTGGGTGCTGCCATCGGTGCCGCCCTACCCCGCAGCCGCACCGAAGACGTCTATCTGGGCGAGCACAGCGATGCGCTCTTTAGCGAAGCCGAGCGTATCTACGTGGAAGAGCGTGACAAGCTGAGCAAAGTGGCCAAGGCTGCAACGGATGAAGCAGGCAAAGTCTTGAAAGAGACGAAAGCTAACGCCGACGCCGCAGCCGACGAAGAGACCGCCGCCGACGCCGCCGTGAAAAAGGCCAAGGAAAGCGGTCAGCGCGTTGCTGATGCTGCCAAAAGCGAAGCCGACAAGCAAAAGCTCGGTGACGTAAAGAGCTAAGCGATACCATTGCCCGCTCCCAGCACCCCGGGGGTGGGCTCCTTTTTACGACAATAATTGCAAGTCAGAGGTACGATTATGGCGCGCGGACGTGAAGCGGAAACGCCGATGGAGATACCGGCCCCCGGATGGAAAGACATCCTGTTTCGGGTCAAGGATGAAATCGCCGCCGATCACGTGTCGCTCGTTGCCGCTGGTGTTGCCTTTTATGCGCTGCTGGCGATTTTTCCCGCTGTTACCGCGCTGATGGCGCTGGCCGGGCTGGTGATGGAGCCTGCACAGGTCACCGCCCAGCTCGAAGCGCTGACAAACCTCATCCCCAAAGAAGCCGCCACCATCATTCTTGATCAAGCCGTTGCTGTGACCGGGTCGGAAGAGACCGGGCTCGGCTGGGCCTTTCTCATCGGTCTGGGTCTTGCGCTCTATTCTGCCTCCAAGGGCGTTGGCAGCCTGATGGAAGGCCTCAACGTGGCCTATGATGAGAATGAAACCCGCGGTTTCGTCACCAAACTGATCTGGACACTGGGCCTCACCGTGATGCTGATCGGTGTGCTGCTCTTGGGTCTTGCCGCGACGCTGGCGGTGCCTGCGGTGGTGGCCTTCCTCGCCCTGCCTGATTGGATTGAAACATTGCTCACCTATGGCAGTTGGGTACTGCTGGCCGCGCTCACAACGCTCGCGCTGGCCGTGCTTTACCGCTATGGCCCCGCCCGCGACAATGCCGAATGGAAATGGCTCACCCCCGGCTCCGTTATCGCCTGCATCCTGTGGATCGTCGCCTCTGTCGGTTTTTCGATCTACGTCAGCAACTTCGGCAGCTATAACGAGAGCTTCGGCAGCATGGCCGGGGCGATCATCCTGCTGATGTGGCTTTGGATTTCGGCCTTCATTGTGCTCTTGGGGGCCGAGTTCAACTCCGAAATGGAAGCCCAGACCCGTAAGGACAGCACCACCGGTCCAGATGAGCCGATGGGCCACCGCGATGCGGTAAAGGCCGACAGGCTGGGCCGCGCCAAGGGTAAATAGGAGGAGATCCAATGGCACCGCGCGCACTCTGGAAAGGTCAGCTTCGCCTGTCGTTGGTGTCGATCCCGGTCGAGATATTCTCGGCCACCAAGACCAGCTCCAAAGTCTCTTTTCGGCAGATTCACAAACCCTCGGGCAAGCGGGTGCGCTATGAGAAGTCCGTGCCCGGCATCGGTCCGGTCAAGGCCGAGGATATCGTCAAGGGCTATGAAGTCAGCAATGACGAATACATCCTGCTTGACCCTGATGAGGTGGATCAGATCAAGCTGGAGACGAAAAAGACCTTTGAACTGGTGCAATTCGTCGATGCCTGCGAAATCTCTCCGCTCTATTTCGACAAACCCTATTACATCACCGCCTCTGACGATCTGGCCCAAGATGCCTACCGCGTGGTGCGCGACGCGCTGCGCCAAGCGGGCAAGGTGGGCTTGGGGCAGGTCACCATGCGCGGCAAGGAATATCTGGCCTGCGTCAAACCCTGCGGCGACGGCCTGTTGATGGAGACGCTGCACTACGCCGATGAACTGCGCGAAGCGGATGAGATTTTCACCGATATCGAAGATGAGAAGACCGACAAAGACCTGCTCGATGTGGCGACATCGCTGATCGACAAGAAAACAGCCCCCTTCGACGCCTCCGCCTATACCGACAAATACGCCGAGGCGATGCAAAAGCTGTTGGATGCGAAGGTGAAGAACAAGAAAACCCCGCGCGTGCAAACCGGTGATGACGGCCCTGTCGAGGGCGAGAATGTCATAGACCTGATGGGCGCGTTGAAAGAAAGCCTGAAGGAAGCGGGCGGTAAATCCAGCGCCAAGAAGAAGGCGCCGCGCAAGAAGGCCTCGTGATGGCCAAATCTCCCGACAGGCTTGCCGATTATAACGCCAAGCGCGATTTTGAGACGACAGCCGAACCTCGTGGCCAGATTGGCAGCGGCGCGGGCCAAAGCTTCGTTGTCCAAAAACATGACGCAACCCGCCTGCACTATGACTTTCGTCTTGAATGGGAGGGGGTGCTGCTAAGCTGGGCTGTCACCAAAGGCCCCTCCCCCGACCCATCCGAAAAGCGTCTTGCCGTGCGGACAGAGGACCACCCGCTTGACTACGGCGGGTTCGAAGGGACGATCCCAAAAGGGCAATATGGCGGCGGCACGGTGATGCTATGGGACCGGGGCACTTGGATGCCGCATGGCGATGTCGCTAAGGGGTTGAAGGACGGCAAGCTCAAATTCACGCTGCAAGGCCAACAGATGCAGGGCGGTTGGACACTGGTGCGGATGCGGGGCCAGGAAAAGCGCGAGAACTGGCTGCTGATCAAGGAACGCGACGACTATGCCCGCGATGTGCCGGACGGGCTGACCAAGGGCACCGCCCGGTCGATCACCACAGGCCGCACCATGGCGGAAATCGCCAAGGATGCCCCCGCGAAAGATGTCGCCGACCCGCGGCCCAAACGCAAAGGCAAGAACCCCAGCTTCGTCAAACCACAGCTTGCCACGCTCGTTTCCGACGCGCCCGAGGGCGAGGATTGGATGCATGAGACGAAATTCGACGGCTACCGCTGTCTGGTCTCTCTCGGCAAGGGCGGTGCGCGGCTCTTTACCCGCTCGGGCAAGGATTGGACCGACAAATTTAACGGGCTTGGCCATGCCTTTGATCCGCTGCCCTGCGACCGCGCCCTGCTGGACGGAGAAGTCATGGCGGCCAAGATCAATGGCTCTGCATTTTCATCGCTGCAAAAAGCGCTGAAAGAGGGGCATCCGCTGGTTTTTTACGCTTTCGATTTGCTGTCGCTTGATGGCGATGACTTTCGGAGCGAGGCGCAAAAAGACCGCCGCGCGCGTCTGGCAAAGTTGCTTTCCGGCGTGCCAGCGGGCGGGCCGTTGCGGCTGAGCGAACATGTTGTCGGTCATGGCCCCGAAGTCTTTGACCGCGCGTGCAAAGCCGGGGCCGAGGGGATCATCAGCAAACGTATCGACGCACCCTACTCCGGCAGACGCAGCAAGAGTTGGCTCAAGGTCAAATGCACCCGGCGGCAGGAATTCGTCATCATCGGCTATTCCCCCTCTGACAAAAAGGGCCGCGCCTTTGCCTCTCTGCTGTTGGGCAGCCATGAGGGGGGTGAGTTGCGCTATAAAGGCCGTGTCGGCACGGGGTTTTCCGAAACGGTGATGGCCGATCTTGCCCGTGCCATGACCGCCCGCAAAACCCCGCCCGCCAGCGACGTGCCAGCCGAGGTTGCGCGGGATGCAAAATGGGTCCGGGCAGATCTGGTGGCCGAGGTCGACTTTACCGAGTTCACCGCCGATGGCGTGATCCGCCACGGCAGTTTTCTAGGCCTACGTCAGGACAAGGACGCCGCCCAAGTGACGTTGGAGGAACCGCAGGAGGAGCCGAAGATGGGCGATGACAGCAAGATCGGCGGCGTGCAGATCACCAACGCCGACCGCAAGGTTTTCCCCGATGCCGGTTGCACCAAGGGTGACGTGGCGCGGCATTACGCGCGTGTCGGCCCGCGCATGATTGAACTCATGGGCTATCGCCCTCTGTCGCTGTTCCGCTGCCCCTCGGGGATCGACGGGCAATGTTTCTTTCAAAAACACGACAGCGGCGGGATGCCTGATGCACTGTCGCGGGTGTCGATTGAACAAAGCGGTGGCGATGCGGCGGATTACCTCTATGCCACGCGGCCCGAAAGCCTGATCGCGGCGGCGCAGATGGGCAGTCTGGAATATCACATCTGGGGCGCGCGGGTTGACCGGTTGGACCGCCCCGACAGGCTGGTCTTTGACCTTGACCCCGATGAGGGGCTGGACTGGCCCGATGTCCGCGCGGCAGCCTTTGAGCTGCGCGACGCGCTGGCGGCTCTGGGCCTGCAATCGGGTGCCATCGTCACCGGCGGCAAAGGCGTGCACGTCTGGCTTGCCTTACGCCGGACACGCGGCTGGGAGACGGTCAAGCTGTTCTCCAAGACCTTTGCCCATGTCATGGCCGCGCAGAACCCTGATCGCTATGTCGCGACCATGTCCAAGGCCAAGCGCAAGGGCCGCATTTTCATCGATTGGCTGCGCAACGAACGCGGGTCTACGGCCATCGCGCCCTATTCCCTGCGCGCACGCCCCGGTGCGCCGGTTGCCGTGCCGGTGACATGGGAAGAGTTGGAAAACCTCGACAGTGCCAACGGGTTCCGCATGGGCGATATCGCCGCGCGGCTGGATCGGCCCTGCCCCGCGCTGGCGGTGCAAGACGATCTGCAATCGTTGACCGATGGGGTGATCGAGAAGCTGCAGGCGTGGTCTGAAACCTAGCGGTTATCTTTCGCGCACCTGCACGGGCACAAAACCGTGCCTTGGGTGAGATTGGCCGCGGAGGCCCGCGGCCAGTCCAGCCTCACTGGCCGAGCGCTTGCCCCAGATCAGCACCAAGGTCTTCGACATCCTCAATCCCGACCGAGAGCCGCAGCAGCCCTTCGGGGATCCCGGTGTGCGGCTCGATGGTGTGGCGATGCTCGACAAGGCTTTCCACACCGCCAAGCGACGTGGCGCGGTGGAAAAGCTGCAACCGCCCTGCCGCCTTCAGCGCCGCTTCGGCCCCGCCTTTGACGACAAAGGACAACAGCCCGCCATAGCCCCCGCTCATCTGCTGCGCAGCAAGGGCGTGGCCGGGATGGTCCGGCAGGCCCGGATACATCACCTGTTCGACCTGCGGGTGATCCGCCAGAAACTCCGCCAATGTCATGGCATTGCGAGACATCTCGCGCATCCTGAGCGGCAGCGTGCGCATGCCGCGCGCCAGCAACCACGCCTCCATCGGGCCGATCACCGCGCCCGCCTCATTGCGGTCATCGCGGATCATCTGCCAGCGCGGCGCGCCTGCGTCATTGGTGGCAAGCGAGCCGGCCAAAACGTCGGAATGGCCATTGATCCCCTTGGTCGCCGAATGCATCACGATATCCGCGCCATGCTCCAGCGGATGGCTCAGCACGGGCGAGGCCGCCGTGCTGTCGACCACCAGCGTCGCGCCCACCTCATGCGCAGCGGCGGCGGCCCCGGCGATATCGGTGATCCGCAGCCATGGGTTCGAAGGGGTCTCGATCAAACACAGGTCAGGCTTTTCGGCCCGGCAGAGCGCGGCGAATGCATCCAGATCGCTGGCGTCCACCTCATGTAGCGCAATCTGCCGACGGGTGCAGAAATCGCGGATCCATTTCGTCGTGCCCCAGTAAATCTGGCTTTGCACCACCACGCTCGCGCCATTGGGCACGGTCCGAAAGACTGCCGCGATGGCGGCCATGCCCGAGGGGAAAATGAGCGTCTCTTCGGCCCCTTCGAGCGCGTTCAGAATACGCTCCGCCACGCGGGTGTTTTCATTGTGCGAGCGCAGATAGACGTTGTCGGGATTGACCAGATCGTAGTTCTCATCGCGCAGATAGGTGGTGGCAAATTGCACCGGCGGCACCACCCCGCCGGAGGCGGGATCGACGGCGCCCGCGGCTTGGGCCGCGATGGTGGCAGGGTGCAATTGCGATTTGGGAGGCTGTGCCAAGTGGTTTCTCCAACAGATGTTTTCTCAAGTGGTATACAAAGCAATAAGCCGGGGCAAATGCGATCACGGCCAGTGCTTTTACGTAACGCTTGGGTGAGCAGAGAGCCACGGCCCTTGATCCACCGGCAGAACATGTCACCTTTGATGCACCCCAAACTGGAGCGCCCCATGGCCACCGAACGCATCACATTCCCCGGCCCGGATGGCACGGAACTGGCCGCCCGGCTGGACATGCCCGAAGGGCCGCATCTGGCGACCGCCCTGTTTGCGCATTGCTTTACCTGTGGCAAGGACATCCCCGCCGCGCGGCGTATCGCCGGGCGGTTGGCGGCGATGGGCATTGCCGTGCTGCGGTTTGATTTTACCGGGCTGGGCCATTCGGGCGGTGAATTTGAGAACACGTCTTTTTCCTCCAACGTCGACGACTTGATCGCTGCCTGCAGCTATCTATCGAGCCGCGACATGGCCCCGGCGCTGTTGATCGGTCATTCTCTGGGCGGAGCGGCGGTGCTAAAGGCAGCGGCGCAACTGGCTCATGTCAAAGCGGTCGCCACCCTCGGCGCGCCCTTCGATCCGGCCCATGTCACCCATAATTTTGCCGAGAGCCTGCCCGAGATTTCGGCCAATGGCAGCGCCGAAGTCAATCTTGGCGGGCGGCCTTTCACCATCAGTCAGGGCTTTATCGACGATGTGCAGGGCGCCTCCCTCGCCCCTGATATCGCCAAGCTGAAAGCTGCGCTGCTGGTGCTCCACGCCCCGCGGGATGAGATTGTCAGCATCGACAACGCGGGCCAGATTTTCTTGGCCGCGAAACATCCCAAAAGCTTTGTTACGCTGGACGATGCCGATCACCTGATCACCCGCGCGGGCGATGCCGAATATGCGGCAGAGATCATCGCCACATGGGCGGATCGCTATATGACGCTGAAATCTCCCGCCCCGCCCCCCGGCGCGCCGGAGGGGATCGTGCGCGTGACCGAAGCCGACGCCGATGGGTTCTTGCAAGACGTGAACGCAGGCCCCCACCACCACGCACTGGCGGATGAACCACTGGCCTATGGCGGCACCAATCGCGGCATGTCGCCCTATGGGTTTTTGTCTGCAGGCTTGGGCGCTTGCACGTCAATGACGATCCGCATGTATGCCCGACGCAAGGGATGGCCGCTGACGGGGGTGAGCGTCGACGTTTGCCACGACAAGGTGCACGCGCAGGATGCGGGCACGGGGGCTGCGGAGAAGATTGACACGTGGCGGCGGCGTATCCGGTTAGAAGGGGATTTGAGCGAGGAGCAGCGCCAGCGGTTGTTGGAGATCGCGGATAAGTGTCCGGTGCATCGGACGTTGGAGCGGAGTTCTACGGTGGTGACCGAACTGCTTTAGCTACAACAGGTTTACCATCCCGGCCCGGAATCAAGCCGCAGGCGCCGGGGCGTCGTCTGCCCGCCCGGACGGGTAGGCGATTTGGTAAGGCTGGGCGTAACCTCGCGAGCGCCCATCATGGTTGAGCCATAAAGTAGCACCGACCTACGTATGATCGCCGACCCGCGGGCAGGCGATGGCCCTCGTCACCCTCACCACCCCAGACTTGTCCTTAACCCCAAGTCAGTCTATGCCGCCCCTGACCCATCCCCTGTCCTAAAAAGGTGCGCGCATGATCCCCCGCTACTCCCGTCCCGATATGGTTGCCGTTTGGTCGCCGGAAACGAAATTCCGCATCTGGTTCGAGATCGAAGCCCATGCCTGCGACGCGATGGCCGATCTGGGCACCATCCCGCGCGAGAATGCCGACGCCGTGTGGAAAGCCAAAGACGTTGAATTCGACGTGGCCCGCATTGACGAGATCGAGGCCGTCACCAAACATGACGTCATCGCCTTCCTCACCCATCTGGCCGAACATGTCGGCAGCGATGAGGCGCGTTTCGTGCATCAGGGGATGACCTCGTCGGATGTGCTCGATACCTGTTTCAACGTACAACTGACCCGCGCCGCTGATCTGCTGCTGGAGGGCATGGACAAGCTGCTGGCCGCGCTGAAGAAACGCGCGCTTGAGCATAAAGACACCGTGCGCGTGGGCCGCAGCCACGGCATCCACGCCGAGCCGACAACCATGGGCCTGACCTTTGCCCGCTTCTATGCCGAGATGGACCGCAACCGCGCCCGCCTCGTCGCCGCGCGTGAGGAAATCGCCACCGGCGCGATCTCGGGCGCTGTCGGCACTTTCGCCAACATCGACCCGCGCGTCGAAGAGCATGTCTGCGAGAAACTGGGCCTCAACCCCGAGCCGATCTCGACCCAAGTCATCCCGCGCGACCGTCATGCGATGTTCTTTGCCACGCTCGGCGTCATTGCCAGCAGCATCGAAAACGTCGCGATTGAAATCCGCCATATGCAGCGCACCGAAGTGCTGGAAGGCGCGGAATTCTTCTCGATGGGGCAAAAAGGCTCCTCGGCCATGCCGCATAAGAAGAATCCGGTGCTGACCGAGAACCTGACCGGGCTTGCCCGTCTGGTGCGCATGGCCGTGGTTCCGGCAATGGAGAACGTAGCGCTTTGGCATGAGCGCGACATCTCGCATTCCTCGGTCGAGCGCGGCATCGGCCCTGACGCCACCGTCACACTCGATTTCGCCCTGCACCGTCTGGCTGGCGTAATCGACAAAATGCTCGTCTTCCCCGAGAACATGCTGGAGAACATGAACAAATTCCCCGGCTTGGTGATGAGCCAGCGGGTGCTTCTGGCCCTGACCCAAGCGGGCGTAAGCCGTGAGGATGCCTATTCCATGGTGCAGCGCAACGCGCTGAAAGTCTGGGAAGAACGCCTCGATTTCCGCGAATTGCTGCTGGCCGACAAAGAGGTCGTCGCGGCCCTTGGCGAAGACGGCATCAATGAGAAATTCGATATGGGCTATCACACCAAACATGTCGACACGATTTTCAAGCGCGTCTTTGGCGACTGATCTGAGAATTGTAACGCTTTGAGATTGGCGCGGACGGGTGTACCCTGTCTGCGCCTGTCAAAGGAGCAAACGACATGAAACTCGCACTGACACTCGGCGCCCTCATGGCGCTCACGGCCCCCTCCCTCGCCCTGGCATCGGGCTGCGTTCATGACAAACAGGTCATGACCTGCGCCGAGGGGATGAAACTCGACATCAGCAGCGGCACCTGCGTGCCAGACACCACCGCCTGAGGTTTTCACGGGCGGCAGGGTTTCCCATTGCTGGATCAGAGGGCCGCGCCTAGGCGGCCCTCGCGGCTGCGACTGCGCGGCCCTTCGACGGCTGACCCCGGCCTATGACGCGCAGGATGGCTTGTTGCGCAGGGCGGCGCAGGCTATGTCAGGAAAACTTTAACAGCCTGTCAGAGCCCATGTCGGACCAAGCCCCCCAAGTCAAAAAGCCCTATCCCTTCGGTCGCCGGGCGCGCCATTACCTCAGCAATCTGCTGATCGTCGGGATCATTCGCACGGCTTTGGCCCTGCCCTATAAGGCGCGGCTCAGCTTTGTCGGCAGCTTGGTACAGCATGTCTTGGCCCCGCTGGCGGGCTACCGCCGCCGCGCGCTCGACAATCTTGAACATGTCTGGCCCGAGATGCCGCTCGTCCGTCGCGAGGAAATCGCCACGCGCTGTCTCAACAACCTTGGCCGGTCTTTCATCGAGAATTACTCGGCCGATGATTTCCCCAAACGCATGGCCGATGCCGAGCCACGCGGCCCCGGCATGGCGGCGCTGGAGGAGGCCAACCGCACCGGCCAGCCGGTGATCTTGGTGACCGGACATTACGGCAATTACGAAGCGGCGCGGGCGTCCCTCGTGGCGCGGGGCTATGACATCGGCGGGCTCTACCGCGAGATGAAGAACCCTTATTTCAACGCTCATTACGTCAAAACGCTCGAAGCCTTCGGCGGGCCAGTATTTCCGCAAGGGCGGCGCGGCACGGCAGGGTTCGTGCGGCACCTGAAACAGGGCGGTCGGCTGGTGCTGCTGTTTGACCAACATGTGATCCGCGCGCCGATCCTCGACTTTATCGGCAAACCTGCCCGCACCGCAATCTCGGCGGCGGAGCTGGCGTTGCGCTATGATGCGCTGTTGATCCCATTCTACGGCATTCGCCAAGACGATGGGGTCAGCTTTGACGTGGTGCTTGAAGCGCCGGTGCCGCATAGCGATCCGATGACCATGACGCAGGCGCTGAACGACAGCCTGACCGCGCAGGTCACCAAAACGCCAGAGCAGTGGTTCTGGGTGCACCGCCGCTGGCGTCCGCACGAAACCTAATCTTTGCGCGCCTACTTAATGCGCGCTGCCGCGAGAATCGCGCCCGGACCGCCCGGCTCTTGGCGTTGAACAATCACCACAACGGGCTGATCACCTTTGGTTTTTGCTGTCAGCGACAGCGGCGCTGACCCGTCCCAATCCGCCAAAACCTGCCAGCCCCGCACGACATTGCTGTGTTCCATGACATGGCCTGCATTCTCGCCGCGGGTGACCTTGGTCCGCTCCATCGGCGAATAGCGCAACATATGGACATGCATCGGCCCCGCAGCGGCGTCGGTCAGGGGTTTCGCCGCGATATCAACCGTCTCACCCGATCGCGTGAGCGTCAGCGCCACCTGAGGCGCGGCCTCGGCGTGCCGCTCCACCGCGTCCATCAGCTTCATCGGTTTGGCGCCCACGATATCGGTCTGGCCCTGCACGATCAGCTCGGGCGTGTACACACTGCGCCGCCCGCCCACGGCGGCATAGCCGCGCTGGCGCTCGGCATGGGCCGGGTCGCCAAAGGGGTCTTCCCAACCGATATAATCCCAGTAATCCACGTGCAGCGCCAAGGCGATAATGTCCTCCCGATCGGCCAATTCGGCGAGCATTTCATCGGCGGCGGGACAAGAGGAACAGCCCTGAGAGGTAAAGAGTTCGACCACCACAGGCTGATCCTGCTCAGCCTTCAACGGGGCGGCCAGCAGCGAAAACGCGGCGAGAACGGGATAAATCAGGGGCTTCATAAAATTCCAGACGGATCAATATCGCGGTGGCATTGGTCTAACGGCTTGGCGGGTGAAACACCAATCAACCTTTGTTGAGACGCCCGTTAGCGCCCACAGAGGGCTTTGCGCAGACTGCCCCCTTTAATCTCGGTACACAATGGTATACAAATTCGCGCGAAACCACCTGATAACAGTTGAACCGCCGCGCCCGTAGTGGCATTGAGACGACAATCTAGCCACCCATCAGACCCCGAAGGGAGCCCGCCATGACAATCCAAGTCGGTCACGACAGTGCCAAGACACGCAAGACCCTCTCCGTTGGCAGCCAGAACATCGCCTATTACTCCATTCCTGCTGCCGAGGCTGCGGGCTTGGGCGATTTCTCCAAATTGCCAGCGGCACTGAAAGTCGTTCTGGAAAACATGCTGCGTTTCGAGGACGGCAAGACCGTCACTCAGGACGACATCAAGGCATTTGCCGAATGGGCGACCAAGGGCGGCAAGAACCCCCGCGAAATCGCCTATCGCCCTGCCCGCGTCTTGATGCAGGATTTCACCGGCGTTCCGGCCGTCGTTGACCTTGCCGCGATGCGCGACGGTCTGGTGGCGCTTGGCGGCGACGCGGACAAGATCAACCCGCTGAACCCCGTCGACCTCGTGATCGATCACTCCGTCATGATCGACGAATTTGGCAACCCGCGCGCGTTCCAGATGAACGTCGACCGCGAATATGAGCGCAACATCGAGCGTTACACATTCCTCAAGTGGGGCCAAAAGGCGTTTAACAACTTCCGCGTTGTGCCCCCCGGCACCGGCATCTGCCACCAGGTGAACCTTGAGTATCTCAGCCAGACCGTTTGGACCGACAAGGACCAAAACGGCGAGGAAGTCGCCTACCCCGACACGCTCGTCGGCACCGACAGCCACACCACCATGGTCAACGGCGCTGCCGTTCTGGGCTGGGGCGTTGGCGGGATCGAGGCCGAAGCCGCGATGCTGGGCCAGCCGATCTCTATGTTGATCCCCGAAGTCATCGGCTTTGAGCTGACAGGCCGCATGATGGAAGGCACCACCGGCACCGACCTCGTGCTGAAAGTCGTTGAAATGCTACGCGAAAAAGGCGTGGTGAGCAAATTCGTCGAATTCTACGGCGAAGGTCTGGATCACCTGCCGCTGGCGGACCGGGCAACCATCGCCAACATGGCGCCTGAATACGGTGCTACCTGCGGTTTCTTCCCGATCGACGATGAGACCCTGCGTTACCTGACCAACACAGGCCGCGACAAAGATCGTGTTGCGCTGGTCAAAGCCTATGCCCAAGAGAACGGCATGTGGCGCGATGCGAACTATGCGCCGGTCTACACCGACACGCTCTCGCTCGACATGGGCACCATCGTGCCTGCGATTTCCGGCCCGAAACGTCCGCAGGATTACATCGCTCTCGACAGTGCGCATACCGCATTCGCCGAATACGTGAAAGGCATCCGCGAAGGGAAAGACACCTCCGCGAACTCGGAAATCCGTTGGGAAGGCGAAGGCGGCCAGCCCGAACCGCAGGACATCCCCGGCGACGAAGGCCATCACAACCGCGGTTTTGTCTCCACCGAAGATGACAACTACCAGCTGCATGACGGCTCCATCGTGATCGCCTCGATCACGTCCTGCACCAACACCTCGAACCCCTATGTCATGATCGGCGCGGGCCTCGTGGCACGCAAAGCGCGTGAACTGGGTCTGACCCGCAAGCCTTGGGTCAAGACATCGCTGGCGCCGGGCTCGCAGGTCGTGTCGCATTATCTTGAGGCCGCTGGCCTGCAAGAAGACCTCGATGCCATCGGCTTCAACCTCGTGGGCTATGGCTGCACCACCTGCATCGGCAACTCCGGCCCGCTGGAAGCGCCGATCAGCAAGGCGATCAACGACTATGACCTGATCGGCACCTCGGTCCTGTCGGGCAACCGTAACTTCGAAGGCCGGATCAGCCCCGACGTGCGTGCCAACTACCTCGCCTCTCCGCCCCTCGTGGTGGCCTATGCGCTGGTGGGTGACATGAACCACGACCTGACAAACAGCCCGCTGGGTCAGGACAAGAACGGCAACGACGTCTACCTGAAAGACATCTGGCCCACGACGCACGAAGTTGCGGAGCTGGTCGAACAGACAGTGACGCGCGAAGCCTTCCAAGAGAAATATGCCGACGTCTTCAAGGGCGACGAGAAGTGGCAGTCGGTCGAAACCACCGACAGCAAGACCTACGACTGGCCGCCAACCTCGACCTACGTGCAAAACCCGCCCTACTTCCAAGGCATGTCGCCAGAGCCGGGCGTGATCTCCAACATCGACGGCGCGAAAGTGCTGGCGGTGCTGGGTGACATGATCACCACCGACCACATCTCGCCCGCCGGGTCCTTTAAGGAAACCACCCCTGCGGGTCAGTACCTGACAGAGCGTCAGGTGCCGGTGCGTGAGTTCAACTCCTACGGCTCCCGTCGTGGTAACCACGAGGTCATGATGCGCGGCACCTTCGCCAACATCCGCATCAAGAACGAGATGCTGGACGGCGTTGAGGGCGGTTACACCAAAGGCCCCGATGGTCAGCAGACCTCGATCTTTGATGCCGCCATGGCGCATCAGGAGAACGGCACACCGCTCGTGATCTTCGGTGGTGAACAGTACGGCGCGGGTTCCTCGCGTGACTGGGCCGCGAAGGGCACGGCTCTGCTGGGCGTGAAAGCCGTGATCGCCGAGAGCTTTGAGCGCATCCACCGCTCCAACCTCGTCGGCATGGGCGTCATCCCGTTTGAGTTCACCGGCGGTGACACCCGCAAATCGCTGGGCCTGACCGGCGAGGAAACCGTGTCGATCAGCGGGTTGGACACAATCAAGCCGCTGCAGGAAGTGCCCTGCACGATCACGATGGCCGATGGCAGCACCAAAGAGATCACGCTGAAGTGCCGCATCGATACCGCGATTGAGATCGAATACATCGAACACGGTGGCGTGCTGCACTACGTGCTGCGCAACTTGGCGAAATCGGCCTAAGCGCCGATCGCCCTCGCGAACTGATCCAAGGAGCGGCCCCCACCGGGCCGCTCCTTTTCTTTTGGCCCCAAGCTCCTGCGCGGGAACCTGCCTGCCGATCACGGGTTGCCCCTGTAAGACGATCGCGTTCGGGGAAGGCAAAGCAATGATAGCAGGTTACGCGCTTGGCGCTTTGGGCGCGGTGATCCTAGCTGTTGTGCTGCTGGACTTTCTCTACACCGCCATTGGTGCTGCCCCTGTCGCGCCCCTGTCGGAGCGGGTTGCACGGGCGGCGTTCTTCGTCTTTTCCAAGATCATGCCAGAGGGCAACGCCCGCCACCGCCTCTCTGGCCCGGTGGTGATGACAGCCATTGCGGTGACATGGATCATACTCGTCTCGCTTGGTTGGACCTTGGTCTTCCAGATAAGCCGCGAGGCCGTGATGATGACCGAAAGCGAACGCCCGGCGGGCTTCCTGCGCGATTTCGCATTCGTCGGCCATCTGCTCTCAACCCTCGGCGGCGGGCCGTTTCAGACCGAAAACCCCTTTTGGCTGGTGCTGTCGGTCCTTGCCGGGGTCAACGGTATGGTGATCCTCACCCTGTCGGTCAGCTTTGTGCTGTCGACCACCACCACCGTCGCCCAAGCGCGCGGGCTGCTGACCAAAGCGTCCATGTTTGCAGCCGATAGCAACGAGATGAACACCATCATCCTGCCTGAGCTTGCCGATCTGGTGTCGAACCTCAACGCGATGCAATTCGCGCTTTACTACAGTGCCGAACACCCTGCCCGCCGCGTGCCCGCGGCGATGGTCGAGATGGCCCAGCGGGTCGCACCCTACCCCGAACAGATGCGCCGCCTGCGCATTGCACTAGAGCCGCTGCCCGACTTTACCGCGCCTGAGGGCACCTTGGATCAACTGACCGATGCGCAGTTCATCGCCCGGCTGCGAGGCTGGGCGCGGCAGTATTCACTTTGAGCGCGAGGAACAGAACACCCTGCGAGCCGTTGGTCTTGACTCACCCAAGTGAAAGGAAACTTCATGAGCCCGAAAATCACCGTTCTTTTCTATTCCACCTATGGCACAAACCACGCCATTGCTGAGGAAGCCGCCCGCGCCGCCGAAGAAGCCGGCGCCGAGGTTCGCCTCCGCCGCTGCGCAGAGACCGCCCCGCAGGCCGTTGTCGATGGTCAAGACGCTTGGCGTGAACAGTTGGACAAGATGAAAGACATCCCCGAGGCCAAGCCCGAAGACATGGAATGGGCCGATGGCTATTTCATCTCTGCCCCGACGCGCTTCGGCGTCGCCGCCAGCCAGTTCCGCGCTTTCATCGACACGCTGGGGCCACAGTGGCAATCAGGTGCGCTGGCCAATAAGGCAGTCACCGCGACCACTTCTGCGCAGAACCCGCACGGGGGCCAAGAAACCACGATCCAGTCGATCTATGTCACCGCCATGCACTGGGGCGCAATCATCGTGCCGCCGGGCTATGCCGATGGGGTGAAGTTTGAAGACGGCGGCAACCCCTACGGCTATTCCTGCGAACCCGGCCCGCTGGATGAAACCGGCAAAAAATCCGTCGCCTTCCAAGCCAAACGTCTGGTCGAATTCGCAGGCAAGATCAGCGGCTGAGCGCGTCTTGCAATGCCGGGAGAAACCGCTGCTCATAGTCGCTGCCGACAAGCGGCCCGGCAAAGCGGAACAGCACCGTGCCGTCCCCGCCAACGATGAATGTCTCTGGCGGGGCGGTGACACCCCAATCAATCGCCACCCGCCCTTGGGGGTCGAACCCGACCCCGGCAAAGGGGCTCTTTTCGTCTTCCAGATAGGCGGTGGCGTTCTTCTCGGTATCTTTGAAGTTCACGCCAATGATGTTCATCCCCTCGGCCTGCATTTCCAGCAGTTTGGGGTGCTCAGCACGGCAGGGCGGGCACCAGCTTGCCCAGAAGTTAACGAGGCTCACCTCTCCCCCCCGCAGCATGTCGTCCGTCGCCTGCGGATAGCCCGGCAGCGCCGCCTCAGGCATCGCGGGTGCCTGTTGCCCGACCAGCGTAGAGGGCAACCCCTCGGGGTCATCGCGGTACATGCCGACCGCTGCCAGCGCCACGAAGGCCGCGAAAATCAGCGGCGGGGCGATCATCATGGGAGAGAGTTTAGCCACGGCGTCCGGCCTCCGCTTCGGTTTCTTCCAAAGCGCGGCGTGCCGCCCGGCCTCGCAGCAGGGTCAGCCCCACCAATGCGGCCAACAGCAGCAGCGACACGCCATAGGCCGAGAGCACCTCGGCCGCATATTTTCCAAGTTCCGGCATCACGCCCCCCTGTTCATCCGCGCCCGCAGCGCCGCCGTACGGCGCAGGCGAATTTCGGTGCCCGTGCGGTAAACCACCAGCGCCAGAAACAGCAGGCCGAAGCCGATCATCGCCAGCACCAAAGGATAGAAAAACACATCCGCCACGCTGCGGTTGCCCGTGGCCACGGGGATCGACGTGCCCTGATGCAGCCCTTGGTTCCAGAACTGCACCGCATAGCGCGACAGCACCGCAAAGACCGAGCCCACAAGGCAGAGCACCGAGGTCAGATCAGCGGCGGTGTCCGGGTCTTCGACCGCCTGCCACAGGGCGATATAGCCAAGGTAAAAGAGGAAAAGGATCAGGAACGACGTTAGCCGCGGATCCCATGCCCACCATGTGCCCCACATCGGCTGGCCCCAGATCGCCCCGGTCACCAGCGCAATCAGCGTCATGACCAAGCCTACGGGGGCCGCGGCCTTGGCCGCCAAGGCGCTGACGTGGTGACGGCGGATCAGCCAGATCAGCGAGGCGACCAGCATCATAAACCATGCATTGATCGCCATCAGTGCGGCAGGCACATGCAGATAGATGATCTTGACCGTGCTACCTTGCCGCGCGTCATCAGGTGTGCCGAAGAACCCCCAAAGCAGGCCGACGCTTGCAAAGACAGCCGCCAGCGCCCAAAGCACAGGTTGCACACGCTCTGAAAGCGCAAGGAATTTGACCGGGTTTGCGTATTGCCAAAGGGACATGCAGTTTACCTATCGCGCGGGTGGGTGGTGCTCAATGCACAAATACTTGGGGCACAATTTCTTGGGTCATCGCAACCCCATCCGAAGCACCGCCGCTGCGGCAAATGGCATCAAGGCCACCACGGCCAGCGTCAGCCCCGCCAGCATCAAAAGCGGCGTCGTGGCATCCAAGCCCGCCGCCCCACGCCGCGCAACCTCGGCCCCGAAGATCAGCGTCGGGATATAAAGCGGCAGCACCAGCAGCGACAGCAGCAAGCCGCCGCGTTTGATCCCCACCGTCAGCGCCGCGCCGAACATGCCGATCACTGAGAGCGCAGGCGTGCCGAGTGCGAGCGAGGCCAGCAGCCACAGATGACCGGGCGCCGCGAGTTGCAGCATCACCCCAAGGAAAGGCGCAGCCAGCACCAACGGCAGACCCGTGGTCAGCCAATGCGCCAAAGCCTTGATCGCCAGCGCCCCTTCGAGGGGCAAAGGTGCGGTGAACAGCAGTTCGAGAGAGCCGTCCTCAAGGTCCAGCGCCAAGAGACGGTCAAGTGACAAGAGGCAGGCCAACAACGCCCCGAGCCAGAGCACACCGGGGGCAATCGCTTTGAGCAGCGTGGCCTCTGGCCCGACGCTAAAGGGCACCAGCATCGTCACGATCAGGAAGAACGCCAAGCCAAGGCCAAAGCCCCCGCCTGCTCGCAGCGCCAAGCGCAGATCCCGTTGCAACAGCGCCTTCATAGAAAGGCCGCGTCGCTGGCGCCGAGATCGGCATCGGGGGCCGCGCGAAAGGTGCTGATGTCAAGCACGCGGGCATCGACCCCCAGATCAATATGCGTAGCCATCAGCGCCGATCCCCCCGCCGCCAGATGCCCGCGCAGAACGCTGCCGAAGAGCGCCACGGCATCCGCATCGAGCGAAACCGTCGGTTCATCCAACACCCAAATCGGCCGCCCGGTTACCAACAGCCGCGCCAGCCCCAGTCGCCGCTTTTGCCCGGCAGAGAGCGTACCTGCCAAACGATCTGCAAGCGGTCGCAGCGCATAACCATCAAGCGCCTGCGAAATATCAACATTTCCAAAGACTTGCGCCCAAAAGCTCAGGTTCTCGCGTACGGTCAGCATGGATTTCAGCCCATCCGCATGGGCAGCATAGGCCACGCGGTCCGCTGCCCCTTCGATCTGCCCCGTGAGCGGCGCTTGCAGCCCCGCAATGCAGCGCAGCAGCGTCGTTTTTCCGGCCCCGTTCGGGCCACGCAGCACCAAGGCCTCCCCCGCCTCCAGAGCAAAGGATACGCCCGAAAGCACCGGCACCCCGCCGCGCGCCACGCTGAGATCGCTCACTTTCACTGGCGACGCCGCTCCGCCGTCAGACCGGCAACAGGGCCAGCGCGATGCGCCGCCCCTCGCTCAGCAAAATATTATAGGTCCGACAGGCGGCGGGGGAGGACATGACCTCGACCCCCAGCCCGGCCTCTTCCAAGGTCTCACGCAGGTCGTCGGGGATATGCGCCACCTCCGCCCCGGTGCCGAGGAAGACCACATCGACCTTGCCCGCCAGCGCCAGCACCGGCGCGGGATCGGCCAAACCACCCCAACCGGTGATGCCTTCGGGACCGATCACCTGCGGGCCTTGCACGACCTCTCCGCCAATGCGGAAAAAGCCCGGGCCATAGCCGTCGATCGGTTTGGCGTCGGTATAGGTGATCTCGTTCAATCGCATGTCATGTCTCTCTCAGGCTCAGATATTCCACAGCGGCAGCCCAAGGATAGCCGATGCGGCGATGACGATATAGGCCACCGCGCGAAAAAGCCGCTCTCGGCCCGGATCAAATAGCTGCGCCCCGATGATATTGGCGATGACATTCGGCACCCCGGCCAAGAGGCCCAGCATCAGCACCGGCCAGACCACCTGCCCCGTCGCTGCCAGCATCGCAAAAAGCATCAGGTCAAGCCCCAGAAGATAGAGCAGAAAATTGGCGCGGATCACCGCAGCGGGCCGACGGCTGGCCATATAGAGCAGGATCACCGGCGGCCCGGCGATGCCCGCAAAACCGGTCATGAAGCCGCCCAAAGCACCCGTTGCCGTCACCAGCTTCGCGCTCAGCGGCCCATGATAGCGCCAGCCCGCCAGCAGCAGCGCCAAAAGCCCCAGAACCACGCCGGAAACGATCCAGCCAAAGCCCTCGGGCGACATCAGCGACAGCCCCCAGAGCCCCAGCGGCATCCCGATCAGCACGCCCAGCAGTAGCCGCCCCACTTCACGGGGGGCACCTTCGCGCAGGGCATCGGGGAAGTTTGGCAGGGGGCCGATCAACTCGGCCGCGGTCATGAAAAGGATCGCTTCGACCGGAGAGAGCACAGAGGCCGCCACCGGCATGATAATCATGGCAGAGCCGAAACCCGCAAAGCCGCGAACCAGCCCCGCCACGATCACGGCCAGCGCAAGCCAAGCCACCCCGGGGGTGGCCATGGCCTGCGCC
Organism: Sulfitobacter dubius; assembly: GCF_027214245.1. Lineage (GTDB taxonomy): Bacteria > Pseudomonadota > Alphaproteobacteria > Rhodobacterales > Rhodobacteraceae > Sulfitobacter > Sulfitobacter dubius_A. Next base: position 370,820 of record NZ_JAPWHM010000004.1, read on the forward strand.
AGCAGGTCAGGCATCAATATTGGCGAATTGCGTACCCGCGCCCGCGTCGGGCTTGGACCAGTCGCGTTTTACGCCGAGATAAAGCACCACATTCTTGGCCACATAGACCGAGGAATAGGTGCCGACGATCACGCCCCATGTAATCGCAAAGACAAAGGCTCGGATCACATCGCCGCCCAAGATCAGCAGCGCGATCAGCGCGAGCAGCGTGGTGCCCGAGGTCATCAGCGTCCGGCTCAGCGTTTCATTGACGGATAGGTTCATCACCTCACGCAGAGGGCGCTTCTTGTATTTGCGCAGGTTCTCCCGCAGGCGGTCAAAGATCACCACGGTGTCGTTGATCGAATAGCCGATGATGGTCAGGATCGCGGCCACCACAGGCAGGTCGAAACGGATTTGCAAGATCGAGAACAGGCCAATGGTCAGCACCACATCGTGGAACAAGGCCACCACCGCGCCGACCGAGAACTGCCATTCGAACCGCAACCAGATATAGATCAGGATCGCCGCCAGCGCCCCGCCGACGGCAAGGAACGCCGTCTGAATCAATTCGCCCGAGACCTTGGGCCCAACGGATTCGACAGAGGTGAACTTGATGTCGGGGGACACGCTTTGCAGCGCCGCTTCGATGGTTTCGATGGTGTCGGTGGTCGCCGCTTCTTGGCCCTCTTGGGCCTGAACGCGAATCATAGCCACATGGCGGTCTTCCCCAAAACCGGGGTCAAAGACCTCGGAAATGGTTACATCGCCCAGCTCCAATGGAGCCAGCGCATCGCGGTAGGCGCCCACGTCGATGGCCTCAGAGCTTTCGGTCCGCAGGGTCGTGCCGCCGCGGAAGTCGATGCCAAAGTTCAGCCCCATCACGCCCCAAGCGATCAGCGACAGGATCATCGCCACCACGGAAGCGCCAAAGGTGATCTTGGCATAGCCAAAGAAATCGAAGTTCGTGTTGTCGGGTACCAGCTTCAGTCGCATGTCAAACCTCGATTGTCTTGGGACGGCGGCGTTCAAACCAGATCACCACCAGCAAACGGGTGACGAAATAGGCGGTGAATACCGATGTGACGATGCCAAGACCAAGCGTCACGGCAAAGCCGCGCACCGGGCCAGAGCCTAGGGCAAAGAGGATGACCGCCACGATGAAAGTGGTGATGTTGGCATCCAAAATGGCGCTGAGTGCGCGCTCATAGCCCAGCGAGATCGCCCGCGCGGCACCCTTGGCGTTGCGTTGCTCTTCGCGGATACGCTCAAAGATCAGCACGTTGGCGTCGACCGCCATGCCGACCGTCAGCACGATCCCGGCGATGCCCGGCAGGGTCAGCGTGGCCCCGATGAGGCTCAGCAGGCCAAAGATCAGCCCGACGTTGATGATCAGCGCGATATTGGCAAAGAACCCGAAGAGCCCGTAAGACGCCCACATGAAGAACAGCACAGCGGCAAAGGCTACCATGGTCGCGATCTTGCCCGCGTCGATGCTGTCTTGGCCCAGTTCCGGCCCGATGGTGCGCTCTTCGACAAAGCTCAGCCCCGCAGGCAGTGCCCCGGCGCGCAGCAGCACGGCAAGGTTCGTGCTTTCCTCGACCGAGAAACGCCCGGTGATGATGCCTGAGCCGCCGGGAATATGGCTTTGGATGGTGGGCGCGCTGATGACTTCGTTGTCGAGCACGATGGCAAAGGGCGAGCCGATGTTCTCGGCCGTGTAATCACCGAACTTGCGCGCGCCGGAAGTGTCAAAGCGGAAGGACACGGCAGGTGCCCCGTTCTGGTCAAAGCTCGGCTGTGCGTCAACGAGTTGCTCGCCGGTGACGACGGGGGCGGTTTCGATCGTGTAGAACACGCCCTCTTCATCCGCCGCAGGCAGGATCGCGTTGCCGATGCCGGGGTTGTCGTTTTCATTGGAGCCGCGGTTGACCACCGGGTTGAAGGTCAACTGCGCCGTGGTGCCGATGATGGCTTTCAACTCGGCAGCGGAGCCGATGCCCGGCACCTGAATCAGAATGCGGTCCGCCCCCTGACGTTGGATCGTCGGCTCGCGGGTGCCGACTTCGTCGATGCGGCGGCGCACGATTTCGAGGCTCTGCTGCATGGTGCGCTCATCGGTGGCCTGCATTTCGGCCTCCGACAGGGTGATTGTGATGACGCCATCAGCGCCGCTCACGTCGATGTCACTGCCGCCTGCCCCGGTCACCGTGGTAACGGGGCGGGCCAAATCACGGGTAATCTGCAGCGCTTCGGCCATTTTCGACGGATCGTTCAAACGGACCCGCAATTCGCCTGCCGGTGCCTCTTCGCGCCGGACCGGGGTCAGGCTGCGCAGGGCATCGCGAACCTCGGGCCATTGTGCTTCCATGCGCGAGGCATAGACATCGGCCAGTTGCACTTCGGCCAGCAGATGCGCACCGCCGCGCAGGTCAAGGCCAAGGTTCACCAGCCCCGAGGGCATCCACTCAGGCCAAAGCGCGCGCTGCGCTTCCAGTTCTGGCGTGCTGCCCTGAACTTCGATGGCCGCAACGGCGTCATTGTGCTTTTCGACAGGAGCGTAAAAGGCATTGGGAAGCGCGAGCCAAAGCCCTGCCAAACAGGTCAGGACAATGACAATCCGCTTCCACAGATCAATCTGTAGCATAGTTCCGCCTTTGGGTTGCGGCCTCGGGGTAGGGTTTATTTCGCCGGTTCGGTCTTGGAAACGACGGTCGCGATGGTGGCCTGCACCACACGGATTTTCACGCCTTCGGCGATTTCCACCTCAAGCTCGCCGTCGTCTTTGACCTTGGAGACCTTGCCGATGATCCCGCCTTGGGTGACGACCTGATCGCCGCGGCGTAGGCCGGCCACCATGGCCTGATGTTCTTTGGCCTTCTTCTGCTGCGGGCGGATGAGCAGAAAATACATGATCGCGAAGATCAGGATCAGCGGCACAAATTGCTGGATGCCTTCCATGGGGGTCGTCCTTTTCGATGGGTATTGGGCCGCAGGATGGGCCCTAAGAATTTGGCCAGAACCTATGCGCGGCGGCAGCGGGGTGCAAGGTGGAAAGCCGCCGCCGCATGGCCGTCTGCGCGGGGCCAATCGCCGCACGGTTGCGGCCCCTACCGCCGCGCAGCACATTGAGGCATAAGGCAGGAAAACCGACTCACCCGATTTTGAGGACAAACCCATGCACGACATCCGCGCCATCCGCGACAATCCCGAGGCTTTTGACGCCGCTCTCGCCCGCCGGGGCGAGGCTGCGATGTCGCAGGCGGTGCTGTCGCTCGATGCCGCGCGCCGCGCCAAGATCGCCGCGGCTGAGACTGCGAGGGCCGAGCAAAACAAGGCCAGCAAGGAAGTCGGCGCTGCCAAGGCCAAAGGCGACGAGGCAGAGTTTGACCGTCTGCGGGCCTTGGTCAGCGACAAAAAGGCCGAAGTTGCCGCGATGAACGTCGAGGCGCAGGAGTTGGACGCGAAGCTGACCGATATGCTCGCCCGGATCCCCAACAACCCCGCCGATGATGTGCCCCAAGGCGATGATGAAGGTGACAATGTCGAGGTGAAAAGCTGGGGCGAGAAGCCCAGCTTTGATTTCAAACCGGTTGAGCATTACGAGATCACTGGCGTCAAACCCGGCATGGATTTCGAGACCGCGGCCAAGACTTCGGGCGCGCGGTTCGTCATGCTGAAAGGCGCCGTGGCGCGGGTGCACCGGGCGCTGGCGCAGTTCATGATCGACACCCATGTGGATGAGAACGGCCTGACAGAGGTGAACTCCCCCGTGCTGGTGCGCGACGAGGCGATGTATGGCACGGATAAGCTGCCCAAATTCGGCGAAGACAGCTATCAAACCACCAATGGCTGGTGGCTGGTCCCGACCTCGGAAGTGCCGCTGACCTATTCGGTGGGCGGCGATACGTTAGAGGAAAGCGCCCTGCCGATCCGGCTGACCGCCCATACCCTCTGCTTCCGCTCCGAGGCCGGGAGTGCTGGCCGCGACACCGCTGGCATGCTGCGCCAACACCAGTTTGAGAAGGTTGAGATGGTCTCGGTCACCCACCCGGATGAAAGCGACGCCGAGCAGCAGCGCATGGTTGGCTGTGCCGAAGGCATCCTTGAAAAACTCGGCGTGCCCTACCGCACGGTGATCCTCTGCACCGGCGACATGGGGTTCGGCGCGCGGCGCACCTATGACATCGAGGCTTGGGTGCCGGGGCAGGATTGCTACCGCGAGATCTCCTCGGTCTCGACCACGGGCGATTTCCAGGCCCGGCGCATGAACGCGCGGTTCAAGCCCGAAGGCGGCGGCAAGCCGCAGTTTGTGCATACGCTGAATGGGTCGGGTTTGGCTGTGGGGCGCTGCTTGATCGCTGTGCTGGAGAATGGCCAACAGGCGGATGGGTCGGTGAAGCTGCCTGAGGTGCTGGCGGGGTATCTGGGCGGGAAGACGACGCTAACCGCTGAGGGTGTGCTCGCCTAAGGCGATCACCAGGCCCGGAATCAAGCCGCAGGCGCCGGGCCATCGCCTGCCCGTCCCCCGGGTAGGCGATTTGGTGATGCTGGGTGCTCCCTCGCGATCGCACATCACGGCAGAACCATAAAGTGGCATGAACCAACGTCAGATCGCCCACCCACGGGCAGGCGATGGCCCTTGGTTGCCGTGGCGAGCGGGCGCTCTAGGATTAGATGTACCGCAACATCCAATCCCGCGAGGCCCCCGCTTGCCCAAATCATCCCGCACCCTGACCGCAGCCCTCGCCCTGCTGCTCAGCATCGCCTTCGCCGCCTCCCCGCTTTTCGTGCCCAGCTTTTCAGGCTTCGACCCCAACCAATTCCCAATCCCGCAAGACAACCCACCCGCGCAGCCTGCGGGCTATGCGTTTTCCATCTGGGGCGTGATCTATCTTTGGCTGATTATCGGACTGGCCTATGGGCTTTTGCGCGCGCCGCGGGATGGGCAGTGGCATGACATGCGCCTGCCGCTCTGCCTGTCGCTCGCCGTGGGGACAACATGGCTCGCGGTGGCCACCATGAGCCCGGTCTGGGCGGCGGTGCTGATCTGGGTCATGCTGATCACAGCTTTAATCGCCCTGTTCCTCGCCCCGGTCGAAGACCCGCTCTGGGCCGCGGCCCCGGTGGGGCTCTACGCAGGCTGGCTCTCTGCCGCATCCTGTGTGTCACTGGCGCTGCTGGCGGCGGGCTATGGCTATCTGGAAGAGCAGACGGCAGCCGTGGTCTTTGTCGGGCTCGCAGGGGCAATTGGGGCCATCGTGCAGACCGCCCTTGGCCGGACCCCCACCTACGGTATCGCGGTGATCTGGGGGCTGGTGGGCGTGATCGTGACCAATTGGGGCGAAACGCCCTTGGTCGCCTATCTGGCGCTTGGGGGCAGCATCCTTGTGGCGCTGCCCACGCTCAGGGCGTTTCGGCGGGGCTGACCGAGGTTAGTCCCGGCGGCGGCCGTCGGTGTGCTTGCGCAGCTTCGACGGCGCGGCCTTTTTGCGGTTTTTATAGGGGTTGGCATCCGACTGGCCGCGCATCCAAAGTCGGATCGGCGTGCCGGGCATGTCGAAATCCAACCGCAACCCGTTGACCAGATAGCGGGTGTAGCTGTCCGGCACCTTGTCGGGATGGCTGCACATCACAACGAAGCCCGGCGGACGGGTCTTGGCCTGGGTCATGTAACGCAGTTTGATGCGCTTGCCCTGCGGCGCGGGGGGCGGATGCGCCTCCATCATGCCCGAGAGCCAGCGGTTGAGCTGTGCGGTGGTAACCCGACGGTTCCAGACCTCATAGGCGCGCATGATGGCGGCCTGAAGACGGTCAAGCCCCCTGCCCGTCTTGGCAGACACAGTGATCAGCGGCGCGCCACGCAGCTGCGGCAACAGCCGCTCAGAGCTTTCCTTCAATTCGCGCAGCTTGTCCTGACGGTTTTCCTCGATGTCCCATTTGTTCACGGCGATCACGACCGCCCGCCCCTCACGCTCGGCCAGATCGGCGATGCGCAGGTCCTGCTGCTCAAAGGGAATTTCGGCGTCGAGCAGAACCACAACAACCTCGGCAAATTTCACCGCGCGCAAACCGTCGCTGACGCTGAGTTTCTCCAGCTTCTCCTGCACCTTGGCTTTCTTACGCATGCCTGCAGTGTCGAAAATCCGCATCGGCACAGGATCGCCGTCCGGCCCGGCCCAGTCGGTCATAAGTGAGATCGCATCGCGGGTGATCCCGGCCTCAGGCCCGGTCAACAAACGGTCTTCACCCAAAATCTGGTTGATCAGCGTCGACTTGCCCGCATTGGGGCGGCCCACCACGGCAACTTGCAGGGGTTTGGCGCGCGTGGGCATCGGCACGGATTCGGCTTCGAGATCGGCGTCATCCTCGGGCAGGTCCACATCCGTCTCGGGCGCGTCCTGCGTGGCGCGGTCTTCGTATTGATCGGCCAGCGGCATCAACATGGAGTAGAGATCGTTCAGACCTTCGCCATGTTCGGCGGAGAGGCGGATCGGCTCACCGAGACCCAGCGAATAGGCCTCGATCATGCCAGCATCGGCGGCTTTGCCCTCGGCTTTGTTACCGGCGAGAATCACATGAGCGGATTTCTTGCGCAAGATCTCGGCAAAGACCATATCAGAGGGGGTCACGCCGACACGGGCGTCGATCATGAACAGACAGATATCGGCCATATCCACGGCACGCTCGGTCAGGCGGCGCATCCGGCCTTGCAGGCTGTCGTCGGTGACCTCTTCCAGACCGGCCGTGTCGATCACGGTAAAGCGCAGGTCGGCCAGTTTGGCCGCGCCTTCGCGCAAATCGCGTGTCACGCCGGGCTGGTCGTCGACCAGCGCGAGGCGTTTTCCGACAAGGCGGTTAAACAGCGTGGATTTCCCGACATTGGGACGGCCCACGATGGCAAGGGTAAAGGACATAATTCAGGCTCCGGGCCCCGGTTGGGCCAGTTCAGACACGCGCCTTAGCCTATTTGCGGCCTAACGGAAAGCGTGCAATTGCCCTTTGGTGGAGACGACATAAAGCGTGCCGCCCGCCACGACGGGGGCGGTGGTCGCCCCGCCAGGGATTTGGGTGGTGCCCGTCAGCCCGCCGCTCACAGGGTCAAAGCTGCGCAGCACCCCGTCGTTGGACGCCACGATCACGCGGCCCCCGGCGATGATCGGGCCGTAATGCGCCACCACTTCGGATTGCCTTCTGGGCCGGTCCTTGACGAAATTCGGCAGCGGCGTGCCCCAGATACGGCGGCCCGTGCCGGCGTCGAGCCGTACCAGTTCATTGAGGTCGGTGACCGCGAAAACAGAATCGCCCGCGGGCCAGACCGGGCCGATCGCCCCGTCGCGCGCGACCCATTTACGGTCCCCGCTGTTCACGTCGAGCGCGGCCAGACGGCCCGAATGGTTGCCCACATAGACGGTCCCGCCCGAGACCACGGGCGCGCTTGTCACGTCGCCAACAAAGCTCAGCGCGCGGCCCTGACGTTTGCCCAGAACAGAGGTCGCCCACCGCTCCAGCCCGCCTTGACGGAACAGCCCCTGAACCTCACCCGAGCCGAAGGCAAAGATCGCAAGATCATTGGTGACGGCGGGCGCCGGTGCGCCCAACACGTTGCTGAGGCTGGTGACAGCACCGGTCTGCCACTGGATGCGGCCTGTGGTTTTGTCGAGCGCGAAGCCGGTATCGTCACCGGCCGTGAGATAGACCAGATCGCCCGAGACGGTCGGTGTGCCGGAGCCCGTGGCGTCGAGGTCTTGCGTCCAACGCACTCCGCCCGTTGTTACGTCGAGCGCGGCCAGAACACCAAAGCCCACAGAGACGTAAAGCGTTTCGCCGTCCACGGCGAGCCCGCCACCGGTGGCTTGGCCTTGGCGGTCGGATGCGGGGGTGAGGTCGCGGGTCCAGAGCGTTTGCCCGGAGGTCGAGGTCGCAGTGACCTGCGCGCCGGCATCGAGCGTAAAGACGCGCCCGCCCGCGACCACCGGATCGGCAGTGATGCGCTGTTTGCGGCTGTCGCCCGCGCCGATCTTGGCGCTCCAGACCGGCTGCAAAGTGCTGCGCAACGCGGGGTGGCCCACGCGGGTCGAGGGGGTGCCGACACTGTGGGTCCAGTTGGCGTTGTTCACCGCGCCGCCCAAAGCGATGGCGCGGCTGGTGTTTTCCGGTACGGGTCCATCGATGGCGTCAAAGGCCGGGTCTTGCACACCGGGGTTTTGCAGCACCGCGCGCACGTCTTCACGTTTGCCCGGCAGATAGGTCTGCTCATCCGCGCAGGCCGCCAGCAACAGCGCGGCACCGATGGCTCCCGCCACGCCCAGCCCCCGCAGACCCGCATGGCCGGGTTCGGATTCGCGATGCTTCGTCATGGACCTGCTCACTTTCTGTCTTTCCTCAACTTTCACGCCCCCGCCGTTTTCGGCGGGTGGATATGTGTCAGTCACCCGTTGCTTCGGGGATCTCCAGCTCAGCCGCTGCAGCAGCGTCTTCGACCCCCGGTTCTTCACCCAAGGCCACAATCACCTGAAGGGCGCGTTGTTGCAAGTCCGGGGTGGTTTCCGCATCGGAGAGAATGGACTGGTATCGCGCCACGGCCTTGTCGGTCTCACCCTCTTCGATGTCGATCAGGGCCAGTTGCTCTTCGGCCAGAAGGCGCAGCGGGGCACCGGGTTGGGCCAGTGCTTCGAGCGCCTGACGCCGCTCTGCCACGGGCACCGATTGACCCTGAAGGGTCACGGCCTTGAACTGCGCCAACTGGCGGTAAATCGGCGCAAGATCGCCGTCGAGCGCCACGGCGTCGAGCTGTTCCACGGCGGCGTCGATCTCACCGGCCTCGGCCAAGGCATCGGCGCGCAAGAAATTCAGCACGGCGCGGGCACCGGGGCCTTCGGCTTCAATCGGGGCGAGTGCTTCGGCGCGGGCATTGCTGGCATCCGCCTCAAGCGCTTCGAGCATGGCATCGCCCAAGGCTTCGGCCTGCGCACGCTCTTGTGCTTTGCTGTACTCGTTCCACGCAGCACCGCCGACGATGGCAACCACAGCGACCACAGCGATCCAACCATAGCGGCGCAGCAGACCATAAAACCGGTCGCGGCGGACCTCTTCGTTCACTTCGTCAATAAAACTGTCGGTATCGCTCATCGCGCCCTGCCCCCGGCCTGATTTTGCCCCTCTTACCGCGCGTGGACAGCCAAGCCAAGACCCAGCGAACCGCAGCACGGTGTTGAGCGCTTGGCACGGGCAAAGGTCACGCTAGATCAGGGGCAGGATGCAGCAAAGGAGACGATGATGAGAGCGATTGCAATGGCCGCAGGTCTGGTGATGGCAGCGGTACCCGCTTTGGCCCAAGATTTGGTGGCCAAAGTGTCACCCCATGACGTGGTGACAACGATGGACCGGCTGGAAAGCGCCGTCGAAGAGGCCGGGGCCGAGGTTTTCGCCCGCGTCGATCACGCCGCCGGGGCCGAGAAGGTCGAGATGGAGTTGCGCCCAACGCAGCTTTTGATCTTTGGCAACCCCAAACTCGGCACGCCCGCGATGCAGGACGCCCAGACCGCCGGGCTGGACCTGCCGATGCGGGTGCTGGTCTATGCTGATGGTGAAGGCGCGGTGCACGTTGCCTATGCCGCGCCCGAGACGTTGATCACGGCGCATGGCCTGCCGGAAGAGGCCGAATATATCACCAAGATGACCGAGGCGCTGGACAACCTCACCGCCAAGGCGATCGGCGAAGAGTAACGCTTCTTCCCGCCCGGACCTTAGCGTTTGGGCGGGGTGTTCTGCGCTTTGATCAGGTTTTCCAGATCGGTGAGGCGCGACATGACCTCATCACGGTAGGTGTTGGTCTGCTCGTTGCTTTCCTCATGATGCGCGTCTTGCATCGAGTTCACGATCAGACCGACCAGCAGGTTTACCACCGCGAAGGTCGTGACCATGATGAAGGGCACGAAGAACATCCACGCAAAGGGATAAACCTCCATCACCGGGCGGACGATGCCCATGGACCACGACTCAAGCGTCATGATCTGGAACAGCGAATAGCCCGAGCGCCCCAGCGTGCCGAACCACTGCGGGAAATCAGCGCCAAAGAGCTTGGTGGCCATGACAGAGGCGATGTAAAAGATCACCCCCATCAGCAGGAAAACCGAGCCCATACCGGGCAGCGCGTTGACCAGCCCCTCGACCACGCGGCGCAGCGAGGGGGCAACGGAGACGACGCGCAGCAGACGCAAGATGCGCAGGGCACGCAGCACGCTGAGCCCTTGGGTCGCCGGGATCAGCGAAATGGCGACGATCACGAAGTCGAAGATGCTCCAGCCGCGTTTGAAGAAATCCATCCCCCGACCGTAGAGCTTAATCGCGATCTCAATGACAAAGATGCCGAGACAGATCCTGTCGAGCAGCAAGATCAACGGCCCCACCTGCGCCATAACCTCATCCGAGGTCTCAAGCCCCAGAATGACAGCGTTAAAAAGAATCACGGCCAGAATAAAGTTCTGGAACGAGGCGCGGTCAGCCAGTCGTGCCGCACGGGCGCGCAGCGACTGTGGCGAGGAAGGGGAGAGATCGGTCATGGCGGTAGATATCGTGTGCCGCTTGGCACAACGCAAGAGCAGATCAGCGTCAAAAACGCCATAGGCGGCAATGCCCCGCCCCCCTGCCGCAACAGGGGGCAGGGTTTGCATTAGATCTTTTCTTCTTCCGCCTGCTGGCGCTGCCAGAGTTGGGCATAGCGCCCGCCTTGAGCGAGCAGCACCTCGTGGCTGCCCTGCTCAATAATCTCGCCCTTCTCCAGCACGACGATGCGATCCGCCTCTGCGATGGTGGAAAGACGGTGGGCGATGGTCAGCACTGTGCGGCCTTGGCTCGCGCGGCGCAGTGCGTCTTGGATTTCGTGCTCCGTCTCACTGTCAAGCGCGCTTGTCGCCTCGTCCAACAGCAGGATGGGCGGGTCTTTCAGCAGCGTCCGGGCGATGCCCACGCGCTGTTTCTCGCCGCCCGACAGTTTCAGCCCCCGCTCGCCCACCGTGGTCTTATACCCCTGCGGCAGCGCCATGATGAAATCGTGGATCTGTGCTGCACGTGCCGCATCCTCGACCTCGGCCTGCGTCGCCCCATCGCGGCCATAGGCGATGTTATAGCCGATGGTGTCGTTGAACAGCACCGTATCCTGCGGCACCACGCCAATCGCCATATGCAGCGAATGCTGGGTCACATCGCGCACGTCCTGCCCGTCGATCTTCAGCGCGCCACCAGCGACATCGTAGAAGCGGAACAACAGCCGCCCGATGGTGGATTTGCCCGAGCCGGTCGAGCCGACAATCGCCACCGTCTCTCCCGGTCGCGCCTCAAGCGAGACGCCTTTGAGGATTTCGCGGTCGGTGTCATAGGCAAAGCGTACATTCTCCAGCGTCACATGCCCGCCTGATACCTTAAGGTCTGGCGCATTGGGCTTGTCATCAATCTCTGCCGGTTGTTCGAGCAGGCCGAACATCTGGCCCATATCCACCAGCGCCTGACGGATCTCCCGGTAAACGGTGCCAAGGAAGTTCAGCGGCACGGTCAGTTGGATCATGTAGGAGTTCACCATAACGAAGTCGCCGACGCTCAGCTCGCCGCTTTGCACGCCCATCGCGGCCATGACCATAACGCCCACCAGCCCTGCGGTGATGATCAACGCTTGGCCAAAGTTCAGGAAGGCCAGCGAATAGTTCGTCTTGATCGCCGCGTTCTCATAGTCGGCCATCGCCAAGTCATAACGCGCGGCCTCGCGGCCCTCGGCGCCGAAGTATTTCACCGTCTCATAGTTCAACAGGCTGTCAATCGCGCGTTGATTGGCCTCGGTGTCGCTGTCGTTCATCTGCCTGCGCAGACGCACACGCCATTCGGTCACGGCAAAGGTGAACCAGACGTAGACCGCAATGGTCACGGTCACGACCGCCAGATACCAAATGTCGAACAAAACGGCGAGGATCACGCCGACAAGGATCAACTCAAGGATCAGCGGCCCGATGGAGAACAGCAAGAAGCGCAGCAGGAAATCGACGCCTTTGACACCGCGCTCAATGATCCGGCTCAGCCCCCCGGTTTTACGGGTGATGTGATAGCGCATCGAGAGTTTGTGGATGTGCTGAAAGGTCTCAAGCGCCAACATTCGCAGGGCACGCTGTCCGACACGGGCAAAGACCGCATCGCGCACCTGTTGAAAGCCCACGCCCATCAGCCGCGCCATGCCGTAGGCCACGGTCAGGCCAATCGCCCCAAGCGCCAGCATCGGCGCGCCCTCGCCCGCCAGCGCATCCACCGCGTCGCGGTAGAAGAACGGCGTGGCGACGATGATCAGTTTCGACACCAAAAGCGCCAACATCGCCAGAACCACCCGGCGTTTCACCCATGGCATATCTTTCGGCCAAAGGTAGGGCGCGACCTTGCGCAGCACCAAAAAGCCCGACTGACGCTCGGCGGCGTCGATCATTTCGGCCTCTGTGGGGATGCGCTCAGGCTTGGGGGTTTTGCGGTCGCGCCGACGCGCGGCGGGCGTTTGGTCTGTATCGGCTAGCATGGGAATTCCTGAAGTGATTACAGGCTACATAGGCCCCAAAGCCGAGGGTTGCCAGTGTGGGGCGGCGCACAGCCGCTCTGCGCGCTGCGAATGCCACCCCGGTTTGGGCCCCTGAGGTCGGGCGTCAGATCACTCCGTTGCAGGTTCTTCAGGCAGATCGAAAACCTGTCCGGGGTAGATCAGATCGGGGTCGCGGATATTGGCGCTATTGGCCTCGAACACTTTCACGTAGAGTAATGGGTCGCCGTAGCGGTCACGTGAGATTGCCCAGAGCGTGTCGCCCTTCTGGACCGTCACGGCGCTCAGCGGCCCGGTCAGCCCTTCGGTGGCCGCGGCCAGCACCTCGGGGGATTCGCGCTTGAACGGAGTCTCTACCCGGCTGGTCACATCGCCCGCGCGAGAAAGCTCATCCACCCGAAGGGTATAGACGCCCTCATCGACGTTCGGCAGATCGCCCCGCCAGCGGCCCTCCTGATCGACCGGCAGGCTGATCACCGCGTTATTGTTCAGATAGACGCGCACCTCGCTGGTGTCCGGCTGCGCACGGCCTGCAAGCTGCACGTCACCCTGATCAGAATAGCCGATGGTGTCGAGCGCCACATTGGTCATTACCTGCGGCGGCGCGGTGTCGAGCCGCTCCACACCCTCGGCCGTGGATTTCAGCACCGGCGCTGGCGCAGATGGCCGGGCCGGGGCGGCAGCGGTGTCGGTTTCTTCCGTGGGCATCGGGGTTGTGGTCTCAGGGCTGGGCGCGTCGCGTTCCGCGAGGCTGGGGGCATCGGTTGTGGGATTTGGCGTCGGGGCCCCCTGCGCAGGGGAAGCGGTACCGTCGGCAGCGCCAGTGGCGGCGTCCGCCGTTCCCGTCCCCGCCAGCAGTGTGGCTTGGGCCGGGGTGTCGGAGGTCGCCTGCTGCCCTTGGTCTGGCGCAGTGCTGTCGCCCGCGCCGGTGCCTGTTCCGGCCAATCCCGCGCCAGTGCCCGTTCCGGCCGATCCCGCGCCAGTGCCCGTTCCGGCCAACGGAGTCGCTTGAGCGGGCGCGGTGCCGATGGCAAGGTCTTCCCCCGCCTCGATGGCTTGGTCCTGATCCGGTGCGGAACCCGCTCCCTCGGCGCTGCCGGTATCGGAAAGCGATGTGGCTTGAGAGGGGTCAGAGCCGATGGCAATCTCTCCTTCACCCGCAGCAGGCTCTTGCTCAGGGGCGGAGTTCGCGCCCTCCGCGGTGCCGGTTCCGGAAAGCGGTGTGGCCTGAGTGGGGTCAGAGACGGTCTCTCCTTCGCCCGCAGTAGGCTCTTGCTCTGGGGCGGCGTTCACGCCCTCAGCCGTGCCAGTTCCGGAAAGCGGTGTGGCCTGATTGAGGTCGGATACGTTTGCAATCGCTCCTTCACCCGCGGCAGGCTCTTGCTCTGCTGCGCTGCCCTGAGCCCCGCCGGTTTCCAGAGGGTCGAGTTGGCCTCCGCCCTCAATGGTCTCTTGCTCCGCTGTGGCCGTCTCGCTTGCAGCGGCGGGCGTTGCCGAACCGTCGTGAGATGTTGGCTGGCTTTCGGCAGCCTCCTCAGCCTCGCCGGTCGCGGTCCCGGCCAGCGGGGTTGCCTGTTCCGGAGCGGTCGCGGCGGGCTCGGTTGCGGCCTCGTTCCGCTCTCCAGCGGGAGCATTGGTTGAAGCCGTCTGATCCGCAGACGTCTCTCGCGTCATCTCGGCCTCGGCTAGCGAGGTCACGTCAGAGGCTTCAGCCGCCGCCTGCACGTCGTCCGGCGATGCGGGGTCAGGCTCGGCCCCCTCGTCTGCAGCCGCCTCGCCACCGGGGTCCGCGCCCTCCTCCGCAAGGGCAAGCGGGCTTTGTTCAGGCGTGGTGTCCGCCTCTGCCATCTGCAGAGGCGCTGCGGTCGGCGTGAGGATGATCTCTTCTTCCGAGGCGAGCTTGGTCTCACCGTCCTGCCCCAAAAGCGTCAGCACATGTCCCTTGCCGTCGGGGGGGATCATCGCGAGGGTCGCGAATTTTCCGGACCCATCGGCGGTGGCGGTGGCGATCTCTTCGCCGTCTTTCAACACGGCCACACTGCTGCCGGGGGCCGCGCGGCCTGCGATCACGGTCATCCCATCGCTTTCGCGGCGCACTTCGTCAAAGGCCGGTGCCTGCGGTGCCGCCTCGGGCTCCGTCGCCGCCACACCCTCAGGGCCGACCGAAACACCTTTCACCGCATTTGGCACAAGCGTGGCGTTCTCAGGGGTGGCATCGCGTTCGGGGAGCACGGCCACCGTGGTTTGTCCTGCCTCCTCTGGCCCGCTGCGCTTGCTGCCGATCCAAGCGCCAAGCGCCAGCACCGCCGCCGCGAAGGCGCCAGCCGCCATCGCCCCCATGCCGCCAAACCGGCCAAATCCCTTGAACATCTTCTACTTCCCCTGTGGTTGAGCCTTTTTAGCAAGCAGGCTAACAGGGGTCAAAAGCGCAGACGATCTGCGCCAAATTTTCCTAATCATCAGGACACTTTACCATGCAACATTCTGTCTGTGTCTATTGCGGCTCCCGCCCCGGCGATGACGATGCCTTTACCCATGACGCCGAAACACTGGGCCGTGGTATTGCGCAAGCCGGGCTGCGGCTGGTCTATGGCGCGGGCGATGTCGGCCTGATGGGCAGCGTCGCCCGTGCCGCCCAAGCGGCTGGCGGCGACACCTTCGGCGTGATCCCCGCGCATCTTGTTGCATGGGAAGTCGGCAAGACCGATCTGACCCGCTACATCGTGACCGAGACGATGCACGAGCGCAAGAAAGTGATGTTCATGAACTGCGATGCCGTAGCCGTTTTGCCCGGCGGCGCGGGATCACTGGATGAGCTTTTCGAAGTGCTGACATGGCGCCAGTTGGGCCTGCATGAAAAGCCGATTTTCCTTGTGAACACACATGGATACTGGGATCCTTTCATGTCAATGATGAACCATGTCGTGGCCCATGGTTTTGCCGATGCAACCCTTCTGGATTACGTCACCGTGGTGGCGGATGCCGATGCCGCTCTCAGCGCCCTGCGCCGCGCCTTGTCCTGACGGAAGCTGCTGACGGAATAGACCGCCAACGCGCACCAGATCAGAACGAAAGCCTGCACATGCCAGCCGGTGAAAGGTTCGCGAAACAGGACCACGGCGCAGAAAAACTGCAAAGTCGGATTGATGTAGCTCAGCAATCCGGCTGTCGCCATCGACAGCCGCCGCGCGGCGTAGCTGAACAGGATCAGCGGCGTGGCCGTGATCGGTCCGGCCAGTATCAAAAGCGCCGTATCGCGAAACGACACGCCAAAGGCCCCGGTCCCATTGTCACCCGTTTGCCACAGCACGAGCACCGCGAGGGGCGACAAAAGCAGTACTTCCGCCGTGACGGAGACCACCGGCCCCACCGCCAACCGCTTTTTCGCCAGCCCATAAAGCCCGAAGGAGGCCGCCAGCGCCAAGGCGAGCCAAGGCGCGGCGCCCAGCCCATGGGTGAGCAATGAGACGGCCACGGTGACCAAACCGACCGCGAAAAGCTGCACAGGGCTCAGCCGCTCGCCAAAGACCAACCGCCCCAGCAGGACAGAGACTAGCGGGAAGATGTAGTAGCCCAAAGCGGCCTCGGTCGCCTGCCCGCTCTGCACCGCTGAGATGAAAAGATACCAGTTCGTCGCAATCACCAGCGCCGCGAAGGCGAGTAGAGCAAAGGCCCGCGGCCCCGCCATCGCGTCGAATACCGCCCGCAGACGCCGCTGTACCGTCAAGACGATGATGAAAAACACCAGCGACCATAGGGTACGATGCGCGAGCACCTCGGCGGCGGGCACATGCGACAACAATTTGTAGAAGATCGACGACAGCCCCCAGATGCAGCAGGCCGCGATCATGGCGGCGAAACCCTTGGTGGTATCGGTCATTGACAATCCTTGGCGCGGTAAACTGCTTCCTTGTGAAGGCAATCAATTCCCGCGCCAAGGGAAAAGTCAGGCTTGGGCCAATTCCCCGGCCACGATCTTTTCGATCTCGTCAATGGGGTGGTTGGTCAGGGTCTTGGGGATTTCACCCACGACCTTGTTCCGCACCTCTTTATGAAGGTCATCGCGCAGATCACCCAGCACGGCGGGTGGCGCCACCAGAACGATCCGCTCGAAACGTCCCTTGTGGGCGAGCTTGTAAAGAATGTCCGCCAAGTCTTTGGCAAAACGCTCTTTTTCCAGTTCATGCCAATCGGTATCGTCAAAGGCAGAGCGGTGCCCGCTGGGCCCATCGCTCATCCGACCGGGGCGGTTGGCGGCTTGTTCCCGCGCCGGGGGATTCTCCTGCTCTTCCTTGCGCACGACCTGAAGATAAGGGTCTTCGCCGTCCGTGTGGTTCTGCAGAAAAAGGGCCTTTTCGCCATCCGCGATCAGAACCCATGTATCTTGGCTGAGTTTGGTCATGAAGGCTCTCCATGGTTGCGTTTGTCTTCGCCGGTGACACGGGTCACGCCGTCTTCACCCTTCTCGGCGCGGCGCATGGCGTCTTGGGTGCCCACGTCCTTTTGCAAATCGCCCCCGGCGCGGCCGCCTTGATCTGGCGTCTCAGTCTCGGAGAGGAATTTTTCCGTTTCCTTGGTACCGTCGTTGGATCGTTTCCGCTCGGCCATGTTGTCCTCCTTTTTTTGACGTGAAGTCTCAGGGGAAAAACATCCGCGATGGGGCTTGGGTTCCAACGAAAAAACCCCGCAGCAGGCTGCGGGGTTCGGTATGTCACTTGGGCCGACTCAAAGGCCGGAGGGTCACATCACAGACGCGAGGCGACGTTGTCCCAGTTCACCAGATTGTCGAGGAAGTTCGACAGGTAGTCGGGGCGCGCGTTGCGGAAGTCGATGTAGTAGGAGTGTTCCCACACGTCGCAGCCCAACAAAGCCGTCTGGTCAAAGCAGAGCGGGTTCACGCCGTTCTCGGTCTTGGTGACCTTCAGGCTGCCGTCTTTATCTTTCACCAGCCACGCCCAGCCCGAGCCGAACTGGCCCGCGCCTGCGGCTTTGAACTCATCCTTGAACTTGTCGACGGAACCAAAGCTCTCGGTGATCGCTTTTTCCAGCTCGCCGGGAAGCTTGTTATCTTCGGGGCTCATCATTTCCCAGAACTGGTTGTGGTTCCACAGCTGGCTGATGTTGTTGAAGATGCCGCTTTGCGCCACGGCGTTCGGATCATAGGTGCCCTTGATAATCTCTTCGAGGGTCTTGCCCTCCCACTCGGTGCCTTCGATCGCCTTGTTGCCGTTGGTCACATAGGCGTTGTGGTGCTTGTCGTGGTGGTATTCCAGCGTTTCCTTGGACATGCCTTTGGATGCAAGCGCGTCGTGGGCATAGGGGAGATCGGGAAGTTCAAAAGCCATTTCTGGGCCTCCTCATTTGGGAATTTCGCTGCGGCCACTTGATGGGGATCAAGCGGCAACGTCAAGGTCAACGTCTGCAAATCGCATCCGTTCCAAGCGAAATAGTCAGTTTTTCTCCCGACTTATGCCGTTTGGAAATGGCCGACCTCGCTGCCGGGTTGGGCCGCGACACTGAGCAGGTCGAACATATACTGTGCAATTGACCGAAAGCAGATCACCTCAAAAGCACCGTCTTCGCGCAGCCAAAAGGCCGCTGGCACCTGCCCCATGCGGGTGCGGCGGAACATGCCGGGGGTGAACTGACCGGGTGCGAGGTCGACCGGCGCCAGCTTGGCCAGCACCTCCCGCGCATGGGGGCCTTCGACACGAAACGCCGCCCGCGCGCCGGAGACATCCACTGCGGTGGTATGGGTATCCTCGAAGGCCGCGTGCAGCCGCGCAAGTACCTCTGGCACCTGAGGGTGCGGACAGAAAAGCAGCAGTTCGTCGGGCGACATCCAAGCCACGCCGGTAGCGCCTTCGAACTGGCACTGCCCGCGCTCCGGGCGGTCAACGCCGGTGAGTTTTTTGGTCACCTTGCGGACATAGGGGGCATCCAGATCGCCGCGAATGGTGATCATGCCCAAGGGGGCGACTTCGGAAATCGTAGCGATACCAGCGTCGTAGCGGGCGTTCTTCAATGCGGTGACGGGTTCAGACATTCTGTTTCTCCCCTTTGGGATCATAAAACACCGGGTCGACGATCATCGCCTCATAGGTTTTGCCGTCGGTCCCGGGGAAGGTCAGCACTTCGCCCATCCGGTCCGGCCCGTTCAGCACCAGCCCCATGGCGATGCCGCGGTCGAGCGTCGGCGAATGATAGGTCGAGGTCACGCGCCCCTGCATCACCTTTTGCCCGTTCTCATTCTCGCCCTCGCCGAGCGCATAGGCGCCATCCGGCAGGGTGCTGCCATCCGTGGTCTCTAGGCCCACCAACTTCCAGCGTGTCGGGTCCTGCATATGGCTGCGCTGCTGCGCGCGTTTACCAAGGTAGTCGTCTTTCTTTTTCGAGATCGCCCAGTTGAGGCCAAGGTCTTGGGGGATCACCGTGCCATCGGTTTCGTCCCCAATCATAATGAAGCCCTTTTCGGCACGCAGGATGTGCAGACATTCCGTGCCATATGGCATCACGCCCAGGTCATGCCCGGCGATGAGCAGCGCATCCCAAAAGGCCTGCCCCTGCCCGGCCCCGACCGCGATCTCATAGCTCAGCTCGCCCGAGAAAGAGATACGGAAGACCCGCACCTTGAAGCCGCCCAACTCGCCCTCTGTCCACTCCATGAAGCCAAGCGCCTCGCGGCTCAGGTCCATGCCGCCGAGTTTCTCTAAACACTTCCGTGCGTTAGGGCCGACCACGGCCACCTGCGCGTAGTGCTCGGTGGCGTTGACCACATGAACCTTCCAGTCCCACCATTCAGTCTGAAGCCATTCCTCCATATGCGCGTGGATGCTGTCGGCCCCGCCTGTGGTGGTGTGGCAGAGGAAGGTCTGTTCATCCACCCGCGCGACGACGCCGTCGTCGATCAGGAAACCGTTTTCGTTGCACATCAGCCCATAGCGGCATTTTCCGGGTTTCAGCGTCGACATCATGTTCGTGTAGAGCATGTCGAGAAAGCGTTCCGCATCCGGCCCGCGCACGATTAACTTGCCCAGCGTCGAGGCATCCAACAAGCCGAGGTTCTGGCGGGTGTTTGTCACCTCACGCATCACCGCGTCATGGGTGCTTTCGCCGCTTTGCACATAGGCATAGGGCCGCCGCCATTGGCCGACCGGCTCCCAGATCGCACCGTTGCTTTCGTGCCAATCATGCAGCGGCGTGCGGCGGATCGGCTGGAAAGTGTCGCCCCGCGCAGCCCCCGCAATCGCGCCCATCGAAATCGGGTGATAGGGCGGGCGGAAGGTGGTGGTGCCGACGCTGGGAATCTCGGCGTCCAGCGCCCCGGCGAGCGTAGCCAGCCCGTTGATATTGCTCAGCTTCCCTTGATCCGTTGCCATGCCGAGCGTGGTATAGCGTTTGGCGTGTTCGACCGAGACGAAGCCCTCCTGGGCGGCAAGACGCACGTCCGAGACTTTAACGTCGTTCTGGTAATCGAGAAAGGTCTTTTCGCGCAGTTTGACGCTGGCGCCCTGTGGCATTTGCCAGACCGGCATCATCGGCGCTTCTTCGCGCCGGGCCGCCGTGGGCGCGGTCAGATCGCGCGGCAGTTTGAAGCCGAGCGATGTCGCCACCCCATCTGCGGCGGCATGGGCGTCATGCAGCACGTCGTCGAGGGCAAAGACCCCTGCCGCGGCCCCTGCTGGCGTTACGAAACCATGACCGTCTGCCCCGGTGGGCGGGTGGTCTTGATCGGGGCGGAAACAGGCTTTTGCCCCGTCCCACGTCAGCTTGCCGCCGCAATGGGACCACAGATGCACCACAGGTGACCAGCCGCCCGACATGGCGACGGCATCGCAGGCGATCTCTTCCAGCACGGCACCTTCGCCCGCCTGCGAACAGACGGCCACACCGGTCACCCGCTTGCCCCCCTGAACCGAGGATACCGCATGGCCCATGACCACCCGAATGCCAAGCGCGCGGGCCTGCGCCACCAGCTCGCTGTCTTGCGGCAATACCCGGGCATCTAGCACCGCAGGCACCTCCAGCCCCGCCTGTTTCAGCGCAATCGCCGTGAGATAGGCGTTGTCGTTATTGGTCACTACCACAGTGCGATCGCCCGGTGAGACCCCGTAATTCGCCACATAGTCGCGTATGGCCGAGGCCAGCATTACGCCCGGCACGTCATTGCCCGCAAAGCTGAGCGGGCGCTCAATTGCCCCGGTTGCGGTAATCACGTGGCCAGCGCGGACACGCCAGAGCCGGTGGCGTGGTCCGGCATCCTCCGGCGTATGATCCCGCAGCCGTTCATAGCCCAGCACATAGCCGTGATCGTAAACCCCTGCCCCCATGGTCCGGTCGCGCAGGTCGACATTCTCCATGCCGCGCAGACGGTTGAGCGTTTGCGCGATCCAATCCTCAACCGGTGCGTCATCCACCGTGCCCCCATCGACCGGCGCACGCCCGCCCCAATGGGCGGATTGCTCCATCACGATGACCCGCGCGCCGCTCAGCCCTGCCGCCAGCGCCGCTTGCAGCCCCGCAACCCCGCCGCCGATGACCAGCACATCGCAGAAGGCGTGGAAGTGCTCATAGGTATCCGCATCCGCCGCCTTTGGCGCTTTGCCCAAGCCTGCGGAATGGCGGATGATTGGCTCATAGAGGTGCTTCCACAGCGGGCGTGGATGCATGAACATCTTGTAGTAGAAGCCCGCAGGCAGAAAGCGGCTGAGGTGTTTGTTGATCGCCCCCACGTCGAACTCAAGGCTCGGCCAGTGGTTCTGGCTTTCCGCCGCCAACCCCTCGTGAAGCTCGGTCGTGGTGGCGCGGGCATTGGGCTCAAACCGCCCCTCTTGGCCGAGACCAACCAGACCGTTGGGCTCTTCGGGGCCGGAGGTCACGATGCCGCGCGGGCGGTGGTATTTGAACGAACGCCCGACCAGCACCTGATCATTGGCCAAAAGCGCCGAGGCCAGTGTATCGCCCTCATAGCCGCGCATTTGCTTGCCGTTGAAGGTGAAACTCAGCGGTTTGCTTTTGTTCAGCAGGCGGCCGCCTGTGGCCAGTCTTGTGCTCATCGTGGAAAACCTTGGGGACTGAGGATGGGGGTAATGCCGGGGCGGGAAGATCGGGTGCTGGACTAGCTGGCGCGTTGCCATTGCCAATCAGGATGGCGATTGCGGATCGCCTCAAGGATGTGTTCCGGCGGGGCGAGGGCCTGGGCCGCATAGCTGCCAAAGACCTCAAGCGTAGCGGTATCACGGGCCATGTGAAACCACTTGCCACAGCCATAGACATGGCGCCACCGCTCCAGATGCACTCCCTTCGGGTTCTCGCGCATGAACAGATAGCTCTCGAAATCGTCGTCCGCGCCGCCGGGGCCGACACGTTTCAGATGCGCTTCACCGCCGCCGTGAAACTCTGTCTCCTCGGCGGTGACATGACAGCAAGGACAGGTGAGGATCAGCATGGGCAGGCTCCTTGTCGTATGGAGAACGGCAAAACGCCGCCCCGGCGCAAAAGCGCGGAACGGCGTCGGTCGTGACAGGGCAGCGCCGCGCGGGACGCTGCCAAAGTCAGATTACTCAGTCGGTGTGGCTGTCTCTTCGACGGCGTCCGCTGTGCTTTCGGCTGCGCCTTCGATGGCTTCGCCTGTGCTTTCGGTTGCGCCTTCGACGTTGACGTTAACGTCATTCGCACCGTCGATGTCGCCACCTGCAAAGAGGAAATAGGCCAGCAGAGCCACAACAACGACAACCGCGCCAACGATAAAGGCAAGGCCGCTATTGCCGCCACGATCAGTCGTGGTTGTGGTCGTGGTGGTGTTGGTGTGATCGACGTGGTCTGTGCGGTTGTTTTCCGGGGTTGCCATTGTTCAGCTCCGTTATATTCAATGTCTGAACAGGCAACTCCAGCGCGGGCGAAATCGTTCCGCGCAATACAACGCTTCAGCGATTTGTGGCCGATCCGCAACATCAATGGGCCACCCCGGCGGCCACGGATTCGTCGATAAAGCGCCCTTCGGCGAACCGTTCCAGCCCAAAGGCTTGGGTCAACGGTGAATGCCCCTTGGCCATCAACTCAGCAAAGCCCCAGCCCGATCCGGGGATTGCCTTGAACCCACCCGTGCCCCAGCCGCCGTTGATAAAGACCCCCTCAACCGGAGTCTTGGAAAGGATCGGAGAGCGGTCGCCGGTGACATCCACGATGCCGCCCCATTGCCGCAGCATCTTGAGCCGGGAGATCATCGGGAAAGTCTCGACCAACGCGCGCACCGTCTCTTCGATATGATGGAAGCTGCCGCGTTGGGTGTAGTTGTTATGCCCGTCCGTACCACCGCCGATGACCATCTCGCCCTTGTCAGACTGGCTCATGTAGCCGTGCACTGTATTGGCCATGACGACGACATCCATACAGGGTTTGACCGGCTCGCTGACCAGCGCCTGCAAAGCCACGCTTTCGATCGGCAGACGAAAGCCCGCCATATTCGCCAACTGCCCCGAATGCCCGGCCACGACGATCCCCAGTTTGTCGCAGTCGATATCGCCGCGCGTGGTGCTGACGCCGGTCACCTTGCCGCCCGTCTGGCGCACGCCTGTGACTTCGCACTTCTGAATGATGTCCATGCCCATGTCCGAGCAGGCCCGCGCATAGCCCCAAGCCACCGCATCATGCCGCGCCGTGCCGCCCCGCGCTTGCCAGAGCCCGCCCAGAACCGGATAGCGCGGCCCGTCGATATTGATAATCGGCACCAGTTGTTTGACGAGATCCGGGCCGATGAATTCGGTGCTGACGCCCTGAAGCGCGTTGGCGTGGGCCGTGCGCTTATAGCCGCGAACCTCATGTTCGGTCTGCGCCAGCATGATCACCCCACGGGGGCTGAACATGACGTTGTAGTTCAGGTCCTGGCTCATCGTCTCATAAAGGCTGCGCGCCTTTTCGTAGATCGCGGCAGAGGGGTCTTGCAGGTAGTTCGAGCGGATGATCGTCGTGTTGCGCCCGGTGTTGCCGCCGCCCAGCCAGCCCTTCTCAAGCACCGCCACATTGGTGATGCCGAAATTCTTGCCCAAATAATAGGCCGTCGCCAGCCCATGCCCCCCGGCACCGACGATGATCACATCATAGCGTTTTTTCGGTTGCGCATCGCGCCACGCGCGGGTCCAGCCCGTATGATGGCGCATGGCCTCTCGGGCCACTGCGAAAACGGAGTATTTCTTCATCACGTCACTTCCCGGAAAGGATTCGGGCCGCGCGGGCGGCTGTGGTCTTTTCTGAGCCTAGGAGCAGATATTCGAAATGACCACCACGGCATTTGGACGCGGTTTTGCGACATGTGGTGCAATTGGTGAAAAATGCCGCAGGGGGCGCGGCATTTGCGGTCTTTTGTCGGCGTCGGGCAAAGGTTAGGTAAAGGACATGATATTTTGGTTTCTCTCTGGCGCGATGGCGCTTGTCGTGGGCGGTTTTCTGGCGCGGGCCGCATGGCGCGGCTCGGATACGCCCCTGCCCGTACAGGCGGATTATGATCTCAAGGTCTACCGCGACCAATTGGATGAGGTGGAGCGTGACGTAGCGCGCGGTGTGGTGCCTGAGGCCGATGCCGCCCGAATCCGGACCGAGATCTCGCGCCGGATCCTCGCCGCCGATGCCGCGCAGGATGGGGGCCAGCAAAACACCTCGCGGCCCGCGCCCGTCGTGCTGATCGGGGGGATTATCGCTTTGGGTGCCGGTTCACTGGCGCTCTACTGGCATCTGGGGCAGCCCGGCTATGGCGATCTGGCCTTGGCCGACCGCATCGCCTTTGCCGAAGACATGCGCCGCAACCGCCCCAGCCAGCAAAGCGCGGAAGAAAGCCTGCCTGCCAGCCCCAGCACCGAGGGGCTGAGCGCGGATTACCTCGCGCTGATGCAACAGCTCCGCGCGACGGTCAAAGAACGGCCCGAGGATTTGCAGGGCCAGACCCTGTTGGCGCAGAACGAGGCCCGCGTCGGGAACTTCGCCGCCGCAGCCGAGGCGCAAGGCAATGTGCTGCGTCTCAAAGGCGCGAACCGGACCGCGAAGGACATCGCGGATTACGCCGAACTTTTGGTGCTCGCCGCGGGGGGCTATGTCTCTCCCGAGGCGGAAACCGCCCTGCGGGAAGTGCTTAACCGCGATGAGCAGGATGGTCGCGCACGCTATTACCTTGGGCTGATGATGGTGCAGACCGGGCGGCCGGATGTCGGCTTCCGCATTTGGGACGCGCTTTTGCGGCGCGGGCCTGCGGAGGCGGCTTGGATCGAACCGATCCGCGCGCAGATTTCGCAGGTCGCCAGCCTTGCCGGGGTGAATTACGAGATGCCGCAGATCGGCACCGGCGCGCCGGCGCGGGGGCCATCCGCCGAAGACATCGAAGCCGCATCGGAAATGAGCGCGGACGACCGGATGGAGATGATCGGCGGGATGGTGGCCGGGCTTTCGGATCGTCTTGCCAGCGAAGGAGGCCCGCCGCAGGACTGGGCGCGGCTGATCACTTCGCTTGGCGTTTTGGGCGACACCGATCAGGCCCGCGCGGTCTATGACAACGCGCTAGAGGTCTTCTCGGGCGATAATGCGGCGCTGGACATGATCCGCAGCGCAGGAGAACGTGCAGGAGTGGCAGGATGATTTATGATGACACGGCAGATTTCATCGCCGCCCTGCCCCCAATGCAGGCGCTGATCGGGTTGGATCTAGGAGAGAAAACCATCGGCGTCGCGGTAAGCGACAGCTTCCAATCCGTCGCCACCCCTTTGGAAACCGTGCGGCGCAAGAAATTTGGGTTGGATGCCGCGCGTCTGGCCGAGATCATCGCCGAGCGCCGTATCGGCGGGCTGGTCTTGGGATTGCCGCGTAATATGGACGGCTCAGAAGGGCCGCGCTGCCAATCGACCCGCGCTTTCGCCCGCAACTTCGACCGGCTCACGCCGCTGCCCATCACCTATTGGGACGAGCGCCTGTCGACCGTGGCCGCCGAACGCGCATTGCTAGAAGCCGACACGACCCGCAAACGCCGCGCCGAGGTGATTGACCATGTGGCCGCGGGCTATATCCTTCAGGGGCTGCTGGACCGTTTACAGGTGATGCGCCGTGACTAAAAAGCTCTGGCAGCGCAATGAGGTCGAAAGCCCCTGCATCAACATCTGCGTGGTGCACCCCGAAAGCCGACTCTGCACGGGCTGTCTGCGGTCGATAGATGAGATTGGCCGCTGGTCGGCAATGAGCTCGGAGGAGCGCCGCGCCATCATGGCGGAATTGCCCCAACGCGAAAGCGCCCATACAAAACGGCGCGGCGGCCGCGCGGCGAAACTGGCACGACGGCGCGACTAGCGCGGCCTTAGGCGCCGCGACGCTGGACGATCTCGTTCAGGAAAATAAGAGCCGCTTCGCCGTTCGTGGCATCATGGTGGCCCATGGGGGTCGCATTGTAATTCGCCGCGGGAAAAGACGCGCGGGCAAATGTCAGGCTGGTTTCGCGAGTGAACATCCCATCAAAGCGAAACGCCCGACGGCCCCG
Organism: Sulfitobacter dubius; assembly: GCF_027214245.1. Classification (GTDB taxonomy): domain Bacteria; phylum Pseudomonadota; class Alphaproteobacteria; order Rhodobacterales; family Rhodobacteraceae; genus Sulfitobacter; species Sulfitobacter dubius_A. The sequence continues at coordinate 396,883 of NZ_JAPWHM010000004.1, forward strand.
GCGCGCAGGCTTCCAATAGGCGAGGTCACTGCCCTGCCCTTTAAGGATGATCGCTTTGGTCCCGCTTCGGCGCATCTCGTCACGTCCCTTGGTTCGGATGATTCTGCGTTTGTTAAGGCAGTAAGCCAGTTGTTTGTGTCGAGATTGCGGCAATTTGATGAACATTGTCCGAAATTGGGCAGAAACCATCACATTCCGGCAGGTTTAAGGTCAAAAACGGGTCGCCTCAGCCCCAAAGTGCTTTTCTCAACATATTTAGCGCCACCAGCACCAGAAACACGGCAAAGACCCGTCTGAGCGGCTTGGGGTCCATCGCATGGGCCAGCCGCACGCCCCAAGGCGCGGTGATGAGCGTCATTGTCACGACGATCCCGAAGGCACCTAGATTAACCGCGCCGATGGTCAAGGGCGGGCGGCTTTGCGCGATATCAACAAAGAGAAAGGCAATTACCGAGGGCACGGCGATCAAAAGCCCAAAGCCCGCCGCTGTGGCCACGGCTCGGTGAATGGGCCGCCCATGGAGCGTCATCAGCGGCACGCCAAAGCTGCCGCCGCCGATCCCCATGAGCACCGACAGAAACCCGACCATCGGCGACAGGATCGCACGTTTGATGCCACGCGGCATAGTCTCTCCCAAGCGCCAATTGCTGCGCCCGAACCCAAGGTAGAGCCCCACAATCAGCGCCAGCCCGCCAAAGATTGCCTGAAGCGTCTGGGTGCGCAATTGCGCAACCAGCAGCACACCCAAGATTGCCCCCACCATGATCCCCGGCGCCCAAGTGCGCAGGATTTCCCAATCAACCGCGCCCTTTTTGTTATGCGCATGAACCGAGCGCGCAGAGGTGACGATGATCGTAGCCAGTGATGTCGCAAGGCAAATCTGCATCAGTTGCGGCCCATCATAGCCCAGCGACTGCAGCGCGTAGAAAAAGGCAGGGACCAAGACGATCCCCCCGCCCACACCCAGCAGCCCTGCCAGAACACCGGCAAACCCTCCGATCAGGGCGATAAGCACCAGCATTGGCAAAAGATCGTTCAACTCAGGCATGGGGCCCCTCCGGCTGTCGTTGCGCTCTATCAAGCCGTTTCGCGCCGGGGGTTCAAGGCGATAACGCGGGGGTTGCACTTCCTCCCGCTCAGGTTAGGTTGCGCGCGAAAGTTGGCCCCAAGCGTTGGTCTATGCTTGCCGCCTCCCCCCTTTGGCCCTGGCCATCCCATCCGAAAGGACATCACGTGCTACGTTCAGCGCTCATTCTCGGGTTGCTGGGGCTGGTCGGCCCCTTCGCCATCGACATGTATCTTCCCGCCATGCCCGCCATCGCCGCCAGCTATGGCGCGTCTGAGACGGCGGTTCAGGCGACCATCTCCGCCTATTTCATCGCCTTCGGGCTAGGGCAGCTTTTCTACGGTCCTTGGGCCGATCAGGCGGGGCGCAAGCTGCCGATCATGGTGGGGCTGGTGCTGTTCCTCATCGCGTCGTTCGGGGCCGCCTTCGCGCCGACGATGGCGGCATTGACCGGCTGGCGGGCGCTGCAAGGGCTTGGCGGGGCCGTGCTGATGGTGGTGCCGCGTGCGATCATCCGCGACCAATATACCGGCACACAGGCGACGCGGTTGATGGCGATGCTGATGCTGGTGATCTCGATCTCGCCGATGTTGGCCCCACTGGCGGGCAGCGCGGTGATGGCGCTGGCCGATTGGCGCGGCATCTTCGTGACGCTAGGCATGTTGGCCATCGCCGCACTGGCACTCACCGCCTTCGTCCAGCCCGAAACGCTGCCCGTCAAACGCCGTGTGCGGATTAATCCGCGCAACCTTTGGCGCGGGGCGAAAGTGCTGCTGAGCGATCCGATCTTCATGGGGCTGACCTTTATCGGCGGCTTCGCCATGGGGTCTTTCTTTGTCTTCATTGCCTTCGCGCCCTTCGTCTATACCGGACAATACGGGCTGGGGCCGACGGGGTTCTCGCTGGCCTTTGCAGTGAATGCGATCGGCTTCTTCTCGGCCTCGCAACTGGCGGGGTGGCTCGGTGAACGCTGGGGCATGCGCAGCCTCGTGCGGCGCGGTGTGGCGGGCTTCGTCTTTTTCTCCGCCGCGATCTTTGTCACCGCGTTGGTCACCGATCCCGGCCTCTATCTGGTAATGGCGGGGCTGTTTTGCGCCAACGCCTGCCTTGGCGTCGTGGTGCCGACGGTGATGGTCGTGGCGCTGGACGATCACGGCGATATTGCCGGGCTGGCCTCTTCGCTGGGCGGCACATTGCAGATGGTGGCGGGTGGCCTTTCCATCGCGCTGGCCGGGCCGTTTTTTGACGGGACCGTCACACCGATGTTGGGGGCAATTGCAGCCTGCGGACTGGTGGCCGCCCTGCTCACGCTGGCGCTGCTGCGGCCCCGCCCGGTGGCAGAGCCCAGCGTTTAAACCTACCCCGCCGCGGCGACTTCCTGCGCCGCGGCGACCTCGGCTAAGGCGGCCTCGACCAGTTCCGGCCCCGCGCCGGGCTTATGCGCCCCTTCGGACAGGATACGCCGCCACTGCCGCGCACCGGGTCGCCCAGCAAAAAGCCCCAGCATATGCCGGGTGATCTGCCCCAGACGCCCGCCGCTGGCCAGATGCGCCTCAATATAGGGCAACATCCCCTGCACCGCGGCCTCTGCACTGCTGTCAGCACCCCGCCCGTAGATGCGCCGATCAGCGCTGGCGAGGATATCGGTCGGCGCATGATAGGCGCTGCGCCCCACCATGACGCCATCTAACCCGGCATCCAGAAAAGCTTCGGCCTGATCGAGCGATGTGACCCCACCGTTGACCGAAATATGCAGGTTCGGAAACAGCCCCTTCATCTGATGCACGAGATCATAGTCCAACGGTGGAATATCACGGTTTTCCTTGGGGCTCAGCCCCTGCAACCACGCCTTGCGCGCATGGATCGTGACACGGGTGCAGCCCGCCGCCACGATACGCGCGAGAAACTCGGGCAAGATTTCCTCAGGGTGCTGATCGTCCACGCCGATACGGCACTTCACGGTCACCTCGACATCGCAGGCCGCGCGCATGGCATCCACACAGTCCGCCACCAGCCCCGGCTGCTGCATCAAGACCGCGCCAAAGGCACCTGATTGCACCCGGTCAGACGGGCAGCCGCAATTGAGGTTAATCTCATCATAACCCGCGTCAGCCCCCAACCGTGCCGCCTGTGCCAGCTCTGCGGGGTCCGACCCGCCAAGTTGTAGCGCCACGGGATGTTCCGAAGGATCGTGATCCAGCAGATGCAACGCCCCGCCCCGCACCAGCGCGGGGGCGGTGACCATCTCGGTATAGAGGAGCGTCTCACGGCTCAGCAGCCGGTGGAGGTAGCGGCAGTGGCGGTCGGTCCAGTCCATCATGGGTGCCACCGACAGACGCGCGGCGCGGTAAACTTCAGCGTGGGTGAATTTCTGATCGCGCATGGGGGTGGCTCCGTCGTTAATTCACGGCCTTCTGCACGGCTTTGCGGGGGCGGCGCAAGATGTTCTTGTGCCGCAGCCGCCCCCGCGTGGCATGTTGCGCGCGCGGGCAACGCTCCGTCAAAACGCCGTCGCCGCCTCCGTCTGAGACAGAATGCCCAAGCTTGCAAACGCACGTTCCAGATCGCGGTCGCCGAAAGGTTTCTGAACCACGGCACAACGGCCCAAGGCCGCGGCGGAGGGGACTTCCGCTTGGCCGGTGGCAAAGATGATGGGCATATCGGGATGCTGCGCGCGCACGCGGGTTGCGACCTCCTCGCCCGAAATATCCGGCAGGCCCACGTCGATCAGCAGCGCGTCGTATTGCCCGGCTTGCAACCTGTCCAATGTCTCCTGCCCCGACGCGGTTTCGGTGACCTCGGTACCCAGCCCGCTGAGGATATCCGCCAGATCGAGCCGGATCAGCGCGTCGTCTTCGCACAGCAGCACATGACGGGGCCGGTTTGGCTGCTCTTGGACTGCGTCGGCCTTTGCTTTTGCAGCGGGAGCCGAGGACAGCGCGTCGCGAACTTTGATCGCCAAAGCGTCTTTGGTGAAGGGTTTTGCGAGGAACTGCACCCCGGCATCCACCCGGCCATCGCGCACGATCGCGTCGCGTGAATAGCCCGAGATGAAGAGGATCGGCAGGTCGGGCCGCTCAGCCTGTAGGGTTTCGGCCATGTCACGGCTGCTCAGTTCTCCGGGCATAACCACGTCTGAGACCAACAGATCGAATTCCAGCGCTTGCCGCGCGGCCTCTAGGGCGGTGGCGGGGTCTTCCGCGGTGCGTACGCGGTAGCCCAGATCCGACAGCAAGGCGGCGGTGGCGTCGCGCACCTCGGTGTCGTCTTCGACCAGCAGCACGGTCTCGTTCCCGCCCGCGATGTCTGAGGGGTCATGCCATTGCAAAGGCTCCGCCGCCGTCTCGGCGCGCGGCAGTAAAAGCGTCACCGTCGTGCCGGCGCCAGGATGGCTGGCGATGGTGGCCCGCCCGCCCGATTGCCGCGCGAAGCCATAAACGGTGGAGAGCCCAAGCCCGGTGCCCTTACCCACCGGTTTGGTGGTAAAGAACGGATCGAACACTTTGGCCAGCGTATCCGCCGGGATGCCGGGCCCGTGGTCGATGACTTTGACCTCAAGATAATCGCCCGCCACCATATCAGGCTCACCAAGCAATTCTTCGGGGCCGATATGCCGGTTCTCGACCGCGATTTTCAACTTGCCGCGCCCCTCCATCGCGTCGCGCGCGTTGATGACGAGGTTTAGCACGGCATTCTGGGTGCTTGCCGCATCGGCGTAGGCTGGCCACAGGGCTTCGGGCGTGTCGAGTTCGACCTCCATCCCCTCGCCCAAAGCGCTGCGCATAATGTCGTCGATATCACTGAGCAGATCGCGCAGGTCGATCGAGCGCGGCTGCAATGGCTGACGGCGGCTGAACGCAAGCAGTTGCGAGGACAGCGACGCGCCGCGCTCCACCGCCCGCATGGCCGCGTCGATCCGCACCCGCGCCGGGGAATCGGCCGCAATTTCGCGCGCGGCCATGGTTAGGCTTCCGGTCATCACTTGCAGCAGGTTGTTGAAATCATGGGCAACGCCGCCAGCAAGATTGCCGACAGCCTCGACCCGCTGGCTTTGGGCCAAACGGTCGTGAAGCTCTTCCAACTCGCGGTTGCGTTTCTCGACACGCTCTTCCAACGTCGTGTTCAGATCGGCCAGCTGGCGAGACAGTTCTTTCTGCTCGTGGATGTCGGAATTCGTGCCGACCCAGCGCATCAGCGCGCCTTGGTCATCTCTGGTTGGCAAGGCCCGCACCAAGTGCCAGCAATAGGCGCCATCGGCCCGTCGCAGGCGGAATTCACTTTCGTAGACCGCTCCAGTTTCCACCGCCTCAGCCCAAGTGGCAATCGCCTCGGCGCGGTCCTCGGGGTGAATGATCGCAGGCCAAGCATCCCCGACCAGACTGCCTGGCGTAGCACCCGAAAAGGCATAGATCTGATCGCTGACCCAATCTAAACGCCCGTCGGCGGTGGCGGTCCAGACATGGACCGGCATGGTATGCGCCATGGTGCGGAACCGTTCCTCCGCCTCGCGCAGCTTGGTTTCGGCAAGCTTATGCGCGGTGACGTCATTGCCTTGGATCACGATGCCGATGGTCTCTCCCCGCACGTTGTCGAGCGGTTGAAACACGAAATCGACGACGACCCGTTCAGTCGGACCTCCGGGGCTGCGTTGCACCCATGCCTCGGCCCCCTGTTGGCTCACGGCCTCGCCGGTGCGATAGACCTCGTCCAGCATTTCGAAAAAGCCCTGCCCCGCGATTTCGGGCAAAGCCTCGCGCGCGGGTTTGCCTATGAGGTCCCGCTGGCCAACCATCCGTAAATAGGCGGCGTTGACCGTGCGAAAGACGTGGTTCGGCCCCATGAGCGTGACCATGAAATTCGGCGCCTGTTCAAAGATCAGCTTGAAAAGGCTGATCCCGGTATCGAGCTCCAGATTCTGCTGCGTCACCTCATGGGCACGGCGCAACACGGCGGCTTGGGCCGATCCTGCTTGCGCCTCACCCGGGGTTTCGGCGGTATAGACCTCGGTGATGTCCTGCGTGTGCTGCAAGATGAACTCAACCTCGCCATCCGCATCTAGGATCGGCGTATGGGTCGCGCTCCAATAGCGGTCTTCGGTTTTGCCCTCGGCACTGGCGATTGGATAGGGAATGACCGGCAGGTGATCGGTGGTGCCATCGCGGAACACCCGTGCGAAAGACGCGCGCAGCATGCGGCCCGACTCGCTTTCCGGGTCAGATGGAAATTCCTCGAACAGATCTTTCCCGATAAGCCCCTCTAACTGGCGATCGGTCACCTGTAGATAGGCATCATTCGCCCAGACCACCCGAAGCTCACTATCCAACAACACGAAGGGCGACGGCGCGGCCTGGAGGATTTTTTCAAAGTCATGGGTCATCGTGTGTTGATCTTCTTATCTATCGGAACGTGCAGGTCAGCAGCCTCAGCCGCGCATTCAATCTTGATTTGAGGTGTCAGGCAAGGACGGTTGCAGCGCCCCGCCCCGCGGCTGCCCTGACTCGCTACGGCAGGGAGGGTTTCGGAGGCTGCACTCGATTTCATTGTATCTCGGAATCTTTAGGTCAGGGCGGCGGGCGCCGCTGCGTCTTAGCCGCGCGTCACGCATATGTAGCCCGTAATCCCTGCGGAACCAGCACCTCGCGCAGATTTTGCAACGTCTTGCACTCTGCGCTGAGTTTGCGATGAATAGAGCCGCTGCGCCTGCCATGCCCAACGGGCCGCGCGGCCGATCAGCTATTGCACATTTCCTCATTTCCGCCCGCGCACCCCTTTCCACAAGCCATTCAGGACCACCACATGACATTCCGCTTCATCCACGCGTCTGACCTGCACATCGGGCGCAAGTTCGCCAATATCCCGCAAGCGGCGGATGGCAACATCCGGGGGCGTCTGATGGAAGCACGGCATGGGGCCATCGCTAAACTGGCCCAAGCCGCGCGGGATCACGGGGCGGCGCATGTGCTCTTGGCGGGCGATACATTCGACACTGCGACACCTTCGGCCGCCGTGCTGCGGCAGGCCCTGACCGCCATGGGCGAGGCGGCAGAGGTGACTTGGTGGATCCTCCCCGGCAACCACGACAATCTGCGCGATGCCGAACCCCTGTGGGAGGTGATCCACCGTGATGCCCCCGCCAATCTGCGCGCCCTCATGGATGCTGCCCCGGTTGAGATCAGCACGAATGCAAGCCTGTTGCCCTGCCCCGTCGCCTTTCGCGCCGGCGCCAGCGATCCAAGCGCGCCTTTGGACAAGATGCAAAGCCCTGAGGGGCATCTGCGCATCGGCCTCGCCCACGGCGGCGTCACCGATTTCACCGACAGCGGAGAAGCGATCGCGCCCGACCGGGACCAGCGCGCGGGGCTGGACTACCTCGCGCTTGGCGATTGGCACGGGCGGATGGCCGTTTCAGACCGGGTCCAATACTGCGGCACGCCGGAGCAGGATCGTTTCAAACACGGGCGTCGCGGGGTTTGTCTTGCGGTTGAGGTCGCAGGCCCCGGCGCTACCCCCAAGGTGAATGAGATCGAAACCGGCAGTTTCCTTTGGTCCGATGCAGCGCTTGCGCTACACCCCCGCCAAGACGCGGCGGCGGCATTGGAGACGCTGCTGCCCGCTGCGGGCCGCCGGGATCACCTGCTGCGCGTCAAAGCAGGGGGCTGGGCCGGCCTTCCCGATCGCGCAGCGCTTGCCCGCGCGGCCGAGGCCTGCGCCCCCGATTTCGCGCATTTCGAACTGGTGACCGAAGGTTTGGGCACGCAATATGAGGCTGCAGACCTAGATGAGATCGACCGCGGCGGTGCCCTGCGCATGGCGGCGGAAGCTTTGGTGAACGAGGCGCAGTCCGACACCCTGCCCCAGTCCGAGCGTGACGTGGCCGCCGATGCCCTCGCCCGGCTTCATGCCTATGTGCAGGGGGCGAAAGCATGAAGATCCGCGCCATCACCCTCAACAACGTCCGCCGCTTCACCGACCCCGCGCAGGTGACCGGAATAGGCGACGGGATCAATGTCTTGAGCGAGCCGAACGAGCACGGCAAATCCACGCTTTTCGACGCGATACAGGCGCTGTTCTTCAAACCCTTCGGCTCTCGCGACAAAGAGGTCGCCGCCCTGCGCCCCCATGCGGGCGGTGCGCCGGAGGTAACCATCGAGGTCGAAACCGACGAAGGGCGCTTTGCCGTTCACAAACGGTGGTTCCAAAAGCCCTTTGCCACCGTGCACCGCGATGGCAGGCTGATCGCACAGGCGGATGCGGCCGAGGCATGGATCGCGCAGCTTTTGGGCGGGGATGCGGGCGGGCCGTCGGGGCTGATCTGGGTCCGGCAGGGCATGACCGCGCTGACCGGCGGCTCTACCAAAGAAGAAAAGCTCGCGCTGGAGGCGCGGCGAGATCTGATGACCTCGGTCGGGGCCGAGGTCGAAGCGATGACCGGCGGGCGGCGCATGGACAAGGCGCTGGCACAATGCCGCGAGGAGCTTGCCCAATACGCCACCGGCACCGGACGCCCACGCACCGGCGGACCGTGGAAAGAGGCCCAAGATCAAGTGGAGGCGCTACAGGCCACGCGCGACCAACTGGCGACCACCGCGCGAGAGTTGCAGGACGCTTTGGCCGAGCGTCAGCGGGCACGGCGAGCCTTGGCCGACCTCGAAGCGCCCGAGGTGGTCGAAGAACGCCGCCAAAAGCTTGAGGCCGCCCGCGCCGCCCATGCCGCCGCCACCCGCCACGCGGAAGAACTGGAAACCCTCGTCCGGGCCGTGGACCTCGCGCGTCTCACGGCTGAAAGCGCCACATCACGGCTCGACAGCTACCGCGCCGGAGAGATCGAGCAAAAGGCCGCCCGCGCCGCCGAAGCCACAGCCCGCAAAGCGGCAGAGACCGCCCACACCACCCTAACTGAACGCCGCGCCGCGCTGGACACTGCAGAGGCCGCCGCGACAGAAGCCCGCGCCGCCCTCAAAACCGCCGAGGACCAACACCGCCACGCCTTGCGGGCGCGTGCCGCGCGGGACGGCGCAGACCGCCGCCGCGCGCTTGAGGATCGCATCAAAGAGGCCGAAGAGGCCCGCCGCCGGATGGAGACTGCGGGTGCCGCCGCCCAATCCGGCCCGGACGCCGCCACGATGCAACGGCTTGAAACCCTCTCTGCCGAACTCTCCGCCAGCCGCGCCGCCCGCGATGCCGCTGCCCCCCAAGTGATCGTCCGCTACGCCCCCGGCCAATCGGGCAGCATCCACAGCGACAGCGGGCCGTTGGCGGAGGGCACCCCCCTGCCGCTTCCGCGCAGCACCACCCTTCGGATCGATGGTATCGGCAATTTGGAAGTCCACCCCGGCGCGGGGGGCGCAGAGGACGGCACAGTCGAAACCGCCGCCGCCAGCCTGCAAGCCGCGCTCGACCAGATCGGCGCGGCTGATCTGGCCGGAGCCCGCGCCGCCGCCGCGGCCCGTGTGGAGGCCGCCGCGCGTCAGGGAGAGGCCAAGGCCGTTCTCAACAGCCTCGCCCCTGAGGGGATCGACGCGCTGCACCAAGCCCTCGCCGCCATTCCGGCCTCGGAGGAGGTTTCCGACGCACCTGATCTTGCGCACGCCGAAGACGCCCTCGAAACTGCGCAGGCCGTGCATGAGACGTGTCGGATCGCGCGGGAGACAGCAGCCGAGGCGCTGGCCGATGCCAAGGCCGATGCCGCGGTCAAAGACGCGCAGCTTGCCTCGCTCAGTGACCGGTTGCAGCGCGCCGAGGCGCTGCAGGCCAAGCTGGGCGATGTCACGGAAGACGCGCTTGCCAGTCAAGCCGCCAACACCGCCGCCGCGCTGGAGGCCGCACGCCAGTCCCACGCCGAAAAGGCCAAAGACGCGCCAGATGCGGCCAGCCTTCGGGCCGCCCTCACCCGCGCGGAATCGGTCGAGGCGCAAGCCCGAGAGGAGGTCGCCCGCCTGCGTCCCCTGCTGGCCCGGCTCAGCGAACGCATCACCCGCGCCTCTGGCGACGCGGTGGAGGAACGCCTCGCCGAGACCGAAGACCAATTGCAGGCCGCCGAAGAGACCCTCGCGCGGATCGCCCATGAGGTTGCGGTGCTCACCCGATTGGAAGGCGCTTTGCAAGACGCGCGGAACGAGGCGCGAGAGCGCTACTTCACCCCCATCGTCAAAGAACTTAAACCGCTGCTGCAACTCCTTTGGCCCGATGCAGAGCTGACCTGGGGCGAGGAATCGCTGCTGCCCCATGCGCTGATCCGCGAAGGTCGCGAAGAGCCGATCGACGTCCTTTCAGGTGGCACACAGGAACAGGTGGCGCTTTTGGTACGGCTGGCCTTTGCGCGGATGCTGGCCCGCGCGGGGCGCATCGCGCCGGTGATCTTGGACGACGCGCTGGTCTTTACCGATGACGACCGGATCGAGCGGATGTTCGACGCGCTGCACCGGCAGGCCAGCGATATGCAAATCATCGTTCTGACCTGCCGCCAACGTGCCTTTCGTGCCCTTGGCGGACAGGCTTTGCGGCTGCAAACGGTGGACCCATAGAAATAACGGCATCAAGTACCCTGCGTGAATGAACTTTTCCCCCTGTCCCGCGTTGGCTTCTTAGCATCTGCGCAGGGCATGGTGGGGGGAATACATTGAACGATATCGCCGCGATCAGACGGTTGTTGGAAGTGCTGGTACTGATCGCCCTCTTCGTGACTGCCTATTTCGCCAAGGATTTGCTGCTGCCGATCCTGCTTGGTTTCCTCCTCGCGCTGACGCTTAGTCCGCTGATCCGCTCTTTTGAAAAATTCGGCATCTCGCCTCCGCTGGGGGCTGTGCTTCTAATTGGCTTTGTCGGGCTGATAATCTTTGTGCTGGCCGGGCTGTCGGCGGGCACCGTGGCCACTTGGTCGGACGAGATCCCCTCGATGGGCAATGAGATACAGCGCAAGCTGCAAGGCTGGATGAAGACGGTCGAGGATGTCCGTTCTGCCACGGAACAGGTCGAACAAATTGGCGCAGATAACGGCGCCAGCAAACCCGAAGAGGTGGTGGTCAAACAGCCGGGCCTGCTCGACAATGCCATGAACACCGGCGCGCGGATCGGCGGCACGGTGGCCGTCGCCCTTGTGCTGGCGCTGTTCCTGCTGGCCTCGGGCGATCTGTTTTATCTCAAGCTGGTTCAGTCCTTCCAGACCTTCACCGGCAAGAAACGCGCGCTGAAGGCGGTCTATGACGTTGAGCGCCGCGTGTCGCGCTACCTGCTGACCATCACCATCATCAACGCGGGGCTTGGCGTCTCTGTTGGGCTTTACCTTTTCGCGCTTGGGCTGCCCGTTCCTTATGTCTGGGGCTTGGCGGCGTTCTTGCTGAACTTCCTGCCCTATATCGGCGGGGTGATCGGTGCGGTGCTGGTGGGGGCCTATGCCATCGCCACATTCGACAGCGTCGGCTATGCGATCCTTGCCCCCATCGGCTATCAGATCCTCACCGGGATCGAGGGGCAGTTCATCACCCCCTACCTTGTGGGGCGGCGGTTGGAGTTGAACACCGTTGCCGTATTCCTCACCGTGGTCTTTTGGGGCTGGCTTTGGGGGATTGCGGGCGCGCTGGTGGCGGTGCCCTTCCTCGTGGTCTTCAAGGTAATTTGCGAGAACGTCACCGCGCTCAACATGATCGGGCATTTTCTGGATAAATCCGCCCCCGATGTGGCGGCAACCGCGGCGGATGAACCCGCCGCGGAAAAGCCCGGTGGCTAAAGCCGCCTAGCCTGCGAGGGACGGCAGCCAGAGCACGATCTGCGGAAAGGCCACAAGCAAGCCGATGGTCACCGCGTCGGCGATGAAGAAGGGCATCACGCCGCGGAACACGTCCTGCACGCTGAGGTCGGGGCGCACGCCTGCGACGACAAAGCAGTTGAGGCCAATGGGCGGCGTGATCAAACAGAACTCCGCCATCTTTACCACCAGAATGCCGAACCAGATCGCGCACATAGGGCCGGACATGCCAAAGGCACTGTCCGCAGCCGAGACGAACTCGCCCCCGTTGAGCGCCATCACCGCCGGGTAAACCACGGGCAGCGTCAGCAGCAACATTCCGATCGCATCCATGAACATGCCCAGCACGGCATAGGCCAGCAGGATGCAGATCAGGATCAGCATAGGCGAGGTTTCGAGCGATGAGATCCAATCGGCGAATGCGCCCGGCAGATCGGCAAAGCCCAAGAAGCGTACATAGATCAAGACGCCCCAGATGATGGTGAAGATCATCACTGTCAGCTTGGCGGTCTCCAACAGCGCGTCCTTCAACTCGCCCAAACGCATCCCACGGAAGACGGCCATACAGAAGACGATGAACGCCCCCACGGCGCCACCCTCAGTCGGGGTGCCCCATGCATCGCCAAAGGGATTGTAGACGAAGAAGATGATGATCACGACCACCGCGACAATCGGCAGAGCGGCAGGCAACGCGGCAAAGCGTTCACGCCAAGTAAAGCCGGTCACCGGCGGGCCGACGTTCTTCCAGATCATGGCGATGCCGATGATCAACACCGCATAGACCACCGCCGAAAAGGCACCGGGGATAAAGCCCGCCAGCAGCAGTTTGCCCACGTCCTGCTCAACAATGATCGCATAGATCACGAGGATCGCCGAGGGCGGGATCAATGAGGCCAGCGTGCCCCCTGCCGCCACGACGCCCGCGGCGAATTGCTTGTTATAGCCGATCTTAAGCATTTCGGGGATGGCGATACGGGCAAAGACCGCTGCCGTCGCAACCGAAGCACCCGACACGGCCGCGAAGCCTGCCGTGGCGAAGACCGTCGAGACCGCCAAACCGCCCGGCACCCAAGCGAACCAACGTTTCGCCGCTTCAAAGATCGCTTTGGTCAGTCCTGCGTAATAGGCTAGAAAACCGATCAGGATGAAGGTCGGGATCAGGGAGAGTGTCTGGCTTGATACTTTCGAGTGCGGCACCTGCCCGGCGGTCTTGATTGCCACGGTCAATGCCCAGCCAAGCTGGTCCCACTCCATGCCCTTCTTGGCCCAGAAAATCCAGATAAGGCCCACAAGCCCGGCCATTGCAGCGGCAAAGGCCACCCGCATGCCAAGCACCACCATGAGCAGCATGCCGCCCGAGACCCAAAGGCCGATTTCAATAGGATCCATCAGTCACGTCCATCCAGTTGTTCGGCCTCGGCCATTGCTTGTTCTGCCGCCGATTGCACCAGCGGCACGGCCACGGGGCGTTCCAGCCCCAGCACTAAGGCCCGGCCATAGCCCCAGATTTGCAGGCAAAGCCGCAAGGAGATCACGGCAAAGGCAACCGGCACCACCAGTTTGCTGGGCCAGATTGGCAGGCCGATGTCGATCGAACTATCACGGCTCCACATCGGGGCCGTCATGTCAAAGCTGCGGTCGAAATGCGCCCAAGCGCCCCATGTCAGTGCCAGCATCAAAAGCAGGATCAGCACAACAGACAGCAGCTCCGCCGCCCAAAGCGCGCGGCCCTTAAGCTGGCCGATCAGAATGTCCATGCGCACATGCCCGCCCATACGTTGGGTATAGGCAATGCCCATGATGGCGATGAACGGCATCGCCGCTTCGATCCAGTCGACATAGCCCGCCAGCGGCGTGGAAAAGAACTTGCGCCCCCCCACGGACCAAACGGCCAGCACCATCAACATGAAAACGGCAATCCCCGAGATCAGGGCAAAGAAGGTCTCCAGCTTCAGCAGGCCCCGGTCGAGGCGGCTGAGGAGGCTGCTGTCCTCCAGCACGGCGGATGATCCAGCCATCGGCTCTCCTTTTCAGAAAGTCTGTTTGTTACGTCATTAAAGTCGAAAGGGCCGCGCGGTTTGCCGCACGGCCCTTAAAGTCATGCGCGCAAGGCTTAGTTCGACGCGCGTTCTTTTTCCAGCGTTTCCATCACGAGGTCATAGAGTTCCTGACCCGGAATGCCTTGAGCTTCCATGTCCTTGATCCATGCTTCGCGCGCAGGATCAGCCGCTTTGGCTTTGAACTCGGCAATCACCTCGGGGGAGAATTCGACCTTCTCGACGCCCTTCTCTTCGAGAACGGTATCCCAACGCTCAAGCAACTCGCCGTAGTTGGCAAGGTAGTGATCCAGCGCCTCATCGACGGACCCATCAAGTGCTTCGCGCTCTGCGTCGCTCAGCGCCTCATATGCGTCGATGTTCACCACAACGGGGCAGTTCACGGTGCCGGGGTTGAGGTTCGCGGTCCACCAATCTGCTTTGTTGATCGTGCCAAAGCTGAGGTGCGCGTGCTGGGCGAAGGCCACGGTGTCGACAACGCCGGATTCCATGGCGTTATAGGCTTCCGAAGAGGTCACGGATGTCGGCACACCGCCAACGGCTTCGAATGCTTTGCCCAGACCGCCGGTGGCGCGCACACGCATGCCGTCAAAGTCTTCCAATGTGGTGCGCGGATCGCCGGTGCCGACAAGGTTGTACTGCGGCATGGGCGAGGTCATCAGCATCTTGGCGTTCCACTGCGCCATCTCTTTGGCAACGGCGGGGTGGTCATAGACCGCACGGCTGACCGCGACTTCTTCTTCAAGGTTGCTGACGCCAAGAAAGGGCAGTTCCAGCACGGTGATCGCGCGGTTCTTGTCTGCGTGGTAGCCGGCGCAGAACTGGGCCATCTCGAAAGCACCGATGGAGATACCGTCGAGGTTCTCACGGTTCTTGGACAGGCCGCCGTAGCTGACATTGATGGTGAATTCGCCATTTGTCTTTTCGCTCACCAGTTCGGCGATCTTTTCGACATGTTCGGTGAAGGCGCGGCGCTTGCCCCAGACGGAGGCGTTCCATTCGGTCGCGGCAGCTTCGCCGACAAAGGCAACGCTCAGCGCACAGGCGGCGGCGCCGCTCAGCAGGTTTTTCATGATATCTCTCCCTAGATGCCCGCCCTTAGTGAGCGGATTGGCGCACAGGCTACCCCGTGGGGGCAAGCCTGCCAACCCCGTCATGCCGCGCAAATCCGACAGCTGCAAGACAGTTGCACCATGTTTGACTGGCAAGGCTTTGAAAAAGCCCACCTATTGCCCGCGAAAATCGAAAAATTTACAGTCAACACGCCAACCGGGAAAAACCTTTACAGGCAAGCCCTTGTATTCCAGTTGCTTATTCACTTCTTTTCACGGGCCGCTATGATCCAGCTCAGGAGGAGGCCACGGCAGCCGGGTGAGATCTGCGCCCCGTGGCAAGACGCGAACATCTAGGGAGGAACCACCATGTCCGACGCCACCGCAAAGACCTATCCGCCATCCGCCGACATGGCCGCCCGCGCCCATGTGGATGCGCAGACCTATGACAAGATGTACCACGCCTCGGTCACCGACACCGAGGGGTTCTGGCGCGAACAGGCGCTGCGGATCGACTGGATCAAACCCTTTACCCAAGTGCGCGATGTGAACTTTGACCTTGGGTCAGTCAGCATCAATTGGTTCGCGGATGGCGAGTTGAACGTCAGCGCCAATTGCATCGACCGCCATCTAGAAAAGCGCGGCGATCAGACCGCGATCATTTGGGAGCCGGACAGCCCCGAGGATGACGCCAAACACATCAGCTACCGCGAGTTGCACAGCGCCACCTGCCGTATGGCCAATGTGCTGCGCGATCTTGGCGTGAGCAAAGGCGACCGCGTCATCATCTACATGCCAATGATCCCCGAAGCCGCCTATGCCATGCTGGCCTGCGCGCGGATCGGCGCGATCCATTCCATCGTCTTTGCCGGGTTCTCCCCGGATGCGCTGGCCGCCCGCGTCAACGGCTGCGAAGCCAAGGTCGTTATCACCGCGGATGAGGCCCCGCGCGGGGGCAAGGCCACCCCGCTCAAGGCCAATGCCGACAAGGCGTTGGCGCAGTCCGACGCCTCCGTACAATGCCTCGTGGTGCGCCGCACCGGCGGGGATGTGGCATGGAACGACGCCCGCGACCGCGATTACAACGTGCTGGCCGAGAAGGCCGCCGACACCTGCGAGCCGACAGCCGTGGGCGCGGAAGACCCGCTGTTCATCCTCTACACCTCTGGTTCCACCGGCCAGCCCAAAGGCGTCGTCCACACCACCGGCGGCTATATCACCTATGCGGCGCTGACCCATGAGGTGACCTTCGACTACCACGACGGCGACATCTATTGGTGCACGGCGGACGTCGGCTGGGTCACCGGGCACAGCTATATCGTCTATGGCCCGCTGGCCAATGGCGCGACTACGTTGATGTTTGAGGGCGTGCCAACCTTCCCCGACGCCAGCCGCTTCTGGCAGGTCTGTGAAAAGCACAAGGTCACCCAGTTCTACACCGCCCCCACCGCCATCCGCGCGCTGATGGGACAAGGCAGGGAATTCGTCACCAAAAGCGATCTGTCGTCGCTGCGCATCCTTGGCACCGTGGGTGAGCCGATCAACCCTGAGGCGTGGAACTGGTACCATGATGTCGTCGGCCAAGGCCGCTGCCCGATCGTCGATACATGGTGGCAGACCGAAACAGGTGGTCACCTGATGACCCCCCTGCCCGGCGCGCATGACATGAAACCGGGGGCCGCGATGAAACCGTTCTTTGGCATCAAACCTGTGGTGCTGGACCCGACCTCGGGTCAAGAGATTGAGGGTAATCCAGCCGAAGGCGTGCTGTGCATCGCGGACAGTTGGCCGGGCCAGATGCGCACCGTCTGGGGCGATCACGAGCGGTTCGAAAAGACCTATTTCGCGGATTACCCCGGTTATTACTTCACCGGCGATGGCTGCAAACGCGATGCCGATGGTGACTATTGGATCACAGGCCGCGTCGATGACGTGATCAACGTCTCGGGCCACCGCATGGGTACCGCCGAGGTCGAAAGCGCGCTGGTCGCCCATGACAAAGTCGCCGAAGCCGCCGTGGTCGGCTACCCGCATGATGTCAAAGGTCAGGGCATCTATTGCTATGTCACCCTTATGAGCGGTGAAGAGCCTTCCGAAGACCTGCGCAGCGAGCTGCGCAACTGGGTCCGGCAAGAAATTGGCCCCATCGCCTCGCCCGACCTGATCCAATGGGCGCCCGGCCTGCCGAAAACACGTTCGGGCAAGATCATGCGCCGCATTCTGCGCAAGATCGCCGAAAACGATTATGGCGCCTTGGGGGATACATCGACGCTGGCGGATCCCAGCGTGGTGGATGATCTTATCGACAACCGAATGAACCGCTAAAACGCGGCATGGCGCGGGTGGCTGCCCGCCTCCGCGCCCTGCCCCAAGAAAGAGAGTCATGGACCAAACCGCCCCCCAGATACTGCCGCCCGCCACAGCGGCGGAATGTGACGCCGCCCTGCCGGCCATCCTCGCCGCGCCCAAGGATGGCGCCGTCATAGAACAGCTCTGTTTCCGCTCTGATTATGGCCTGCGAGACCATCCCGATCATCTGGACCTGACTGTGGGCGAAGGCATCCGTGGCGAGCGTTGGACCAAGAAACCTTGGCTGACCCTGCCCGATGGCAGCCCCGACCCGCGGATACACGTTTCGATCCTGCCCAAACGCATCATGGACCTGTGCTGGCGCGACCGCGCAAACACGCCCCACCCCGGCGATACGATGATCGTGGACATGGACCTTGGCCATGAGAACCTGCCCGTTGGCACAAGACTACAGGCCGGATCGGCGGTGCTAGAGGTGAGCGACAAGTTCAACAACGGCTGCATCAAATGGCGTGACCGATATGGCCCAGACAGCCTGCGCTGGATCAACCGAAAGGAAAACCGCCCCCACCGCCTGCGGGGTATCCTGTGCAAGATCGTGCAGGATGGCACCGTGCGGGTCGGCGATCAGCTCGTCAAACTTTGAGGTTTGGCGAAAAGCAAAGGCCGCCCCGAAGGGACGGCCTTACGTTCATTTCATATTTGTAAGCTCCGGCTCTCGCCTTGCGCAGGCTTAGCCTTCGACGCGCTGCAGGTTGATCTCACCAACGCCCACAGCAAAGTTCACGCCGGTCTGGGTGTTCACGCTCAGCGGCTGAAGTGCCAGCGTGTTTTCCGAGCCACCTGTCATCAGGTTGGCACCTGCGCCGACACCAACGGTTGCCTCAGCGGAAACGCCTTTGTAGCTGCCGTTCAGACCACCTTCGTAATATTCCTGCTCAGTCGGGGCCAACACCAGCCAAGACATCTGGCCATCCTGGGTCTTGCCGATATCGACGCCCCAGCGGTTGATCTCACCAACATAAGTCTCATCTTCGAGCCCTTCTTCGATGGGGTTGAAGGTACAGATCAGCTCACGGGTGGAGCCAAAGATAAAGCCGGTACCATCGCCCACGTCGCAAGACAGCGACCCGATTTCAGCGTGGTCTACGGTCTCATTGTCATCGGCCATCGCGGTGGAACCGAAAGCGGTGGCGCTCAACAAAGCGGCGCCGAGGGTCAATTTGGTTGCATGCATCATCTTGTGTCACTTTCCGGCGCGGCGTTGCGCGCCTTTTCTGCTTTGAACGGCATTCGGGTGCCTTGGACAGGCGGCGCAGATGACCTGCCCCGCCCCTTTCAGACAGCCAGCACCGACACCACGTGGGAGCCGATGTTGCCTCTCATCGCAGACCCAACGCCCATCCCCGGCTGGGGTTCCTGCCCGTGGTCACTGGGGCGAAATACCGCGCAAGGTGACGGGGCGCGCAACGCCCCGGCACCGCTGGACAAATCAGCCGCTACATGGCACCGCTTGTCGCTATGAGTGATGATCTGATCCCCTTCTCGCCCGACAGCGGCGATGCTCCTGCCCTCCGCCGCGCCTTCGGGCGTTTCGGCACCGGCGTGACCGTGGTGACCGTGAAAACCGCACAGGGCCCCTTGGGGATGACCGCGAATTCCTTCGCCTCGGTCTCGCTCGATCCGCCCTTGGTTCTGTGGTCGCCTGCGATCTCATCCAAACGGCACGATAGTTTCACCTCGGCTGCATCGTTCTGCATCCATGTCCTTGGCGCGGATCAAGAGGGCCTGGCCCAGCGGTTCGCTGGTCAGGGTCACGACTTTTCTGGTTTCGACTGGACCGAAGATGCCGCCGGTGTGCCAACATTTTCGGGCTGCCTTGCCCGGTTTCACTGCAACACTTACGCCGTGCATCCGGCGGGTGATCATTCGCTGATCTTGGGCCATGTGCAACAGGTTGCCCTGCGCGAGGATGGCGCGGCGGGGCTGATGTTCGACCAAGGCCGCTATGGCCAATTTACCCCGCGCGACGCGGATTGAACGCGGCCAAGGGCGCCCCGCAAGGCGCCCCCGTTCTCAGTAATCCCGCTCAAAGAAGATGCCGATGCTGCTGTCGCCATCCGAGCCAAGCGTGCCCTTGGCCGTCAGGCTTTCGGTGATGTCGAGGTTAAGCGAAACCTCGCCCGTCCCGTCAGAGGCCGCCGTGACATCGGTGTAGACGTTGTCGGTGAGGTATTTCCCCAGCCGCAGGGCCGTTGCACCATCGTCGGTGGTAGTCACATCCAAATCGTCCAGGCCAAAGCCCTCGCGCAGGTTGCCGATCACCCCTTCCCCGCCACGGCCCGCCAGGGTCGCCACCGCACTGGCCAATTGCAGCGCTTGAAAGGCCGAGATTTCCGAGATGTTGCGACCAAAGAGCAGTTGCGACAGCACCTCATCCTGCGGTGCGGCGGGGGTGGATTCAAAGGTCACCTCTGGCTCATTCGCAGGGCCGCTGACGATGACACGCACCTCGCCCGCTTCGGTATCGGTCGAGGTCACGAAACGGATATAGGGAATGAAATCGCCCTGAAACTGAACCGAGCCTTCGTCGAGCAAGAAGCGTTTGCCCAAGATATCCAGCCGCCCCCGGATCAGCTCAAACCGCCCGGCAGAGATGATGCGGTTGGTGGTGCCACTGAGGTTGAGCGAGCCGCCCAGTTCCGCATCAAGCCCGCGCCCGCGCACGAAAATCCGGTTGGGCGCGTTCAATTGCAGGTTCAGGCCAAAGCCGGGGCTAGAGGCATCCTCGGCAGGGTCTTCCCCCGCCTCGGCCCCCTCCAGCCCGGCCTTGCGCCGCGTTGCCAGAACATCGGCGGGCGCGTTGACATGGGTGATCTGCGGAATGTCCCCGATTGAGGTCAGCCCCGTTGCGGGCACTTGAATATTGGTCTCGCCCGCGTTGATCACCCCGGTGATCTGCGCCCCACCGCTTAAGGGGCCTGCAAGCCGCAGGTCGCCGTTCAGCGTGGTGCTGTAAAGGCTTGGGTCCGCATAGACGAGATTGCGCAGGGTCACGCTGATATCCGCAGGCAAGGCCGGTGTCAGGGTGATCCCCCCCACCACACGCAGCTCTCCGCCGTCGACTGCCTGACCGGTCACGTTCAACTGCGCCCGGTTGTTGCCAAGCTGGATATCCGCATTGATCCCGCGCAGCGCCACGCGCAGGTTCGGCGCGGTGAACGTCGCGTCATTGGTGGTGATGCGCCCGCTGACCGACGACAGCGCCGCCGGGCCATTGATCTGCAAGTCAAACTGCGCCTGCCCCTGCAAGTTGCGCGGGGCAAGGAAGGGACGCGACAGGCCAAGCGGCGCGTTGCCCGCGATATCAAGGTTCAGCGTCCCATCGGGGTTCACCAATCCAGCCACGGTTGCCTGCGTGCCGGCAGGGCCGTTGGCATTGGTGTCGATGCGCCATGCCTCCCCCTCGCGCCGGGCCGAGCCTGCGACGCTCAGCGGGCCGTTCACCTGATCCACCAAGGCGCCGATGTCCGGCATGTTCAGCTGGAAATCGACCGCCGCATTGGGGCCGGTCACCAAGCCTTCGACCGTCGCCCGCGCGCCATAGGGGCCGCTTGCGCTTGCATCAAGCACCACACCCGCTTCGGTCTGGCGCGCCACGCCATTCGCAGCGAATGACCCCGTGACGCTGGGCACCAATGGGTTCACATTGGGAACGGAGACATCAAACCGCATCGAGACCTCACCGGTAACCAACCCCTCGACCATGGCACTGCTGCCATAGGGGCCATCGGCGCTCACATCCACGGCGATCCCGTCTTCTGTCTGACGGATGTCGCCGGTGGCTGAAAGCGGGCCATTCACACCGGGGGCGATGGGGCTCAGGTCGGGCACCGACAGATCAAAGCTGAGCGCCATATTCGGGCCGGTTGCCAGACCTTCGACCACCGCGCTGCTGCCGTAGGGGCCGCTCGCGGCGACATCCACGGCAATACCGTCCTCTTGCTGGCGAACGGTGCCCTGCGCGGCAAGCGGCCCGTTGACGCCGGGGGCCAGCGGGCTGACATCCGGCAAGGTCAGGTCAAAGCGCAGCGCCATGTCAGGGCCGGTTGCCAGCCCTTCCAGCGCAACGCGACTATCGTAGGGGCCATTGGCGATGGTATCGACGACAAACCCCTGTTCGGTCTGCTCCAACGTGCCGCTGGCCTCCACCCCGCCATTGATTTGCGGCACGAGAGGTTGGATATCGGGTAACGACAGATCAAAGGCCACATCGACGCGCGGCGTGACCAGCCCCCTGACCGAGGCCTGCGCATCAAGCGGGCCGCTGGCGTCGGTGTTGATCTCCCAGCCCTGTGGTGTCTGGCGCAACTCGCCCTTGGCCGTGACAGGCCCGGTGATATCCGCGTCGGGTATGAAATCTTCGACCCGCGGGATGTCTGCGGTGAAATCGATCTGCGCGTCCTCGCCCGTGGCCAAGCCTGATACGGTCAGCGCCGCGTCATAGGGGCCATCGGTGACCGCATCGACAACCCAGCCGCGCGCTTCTTGTACCGCTGTTGCCTTGACCGCGATGGGGCCTTCGTACTGTGGCAGAACCAGCCCGACATCGGCGAGCGTAAAGTCCAAAGCCGCGCGGCTGTCTTCGCTGCGCAACTCGACATTGCCGGTCAGATCAATCGCGTCGTTCTTGAGGTCCAGATCACGAAGATAAGTCCCGGTCTCATTGCGCTTTGCGACCATGCTGAGGCTGGTGCGACCCGCCAGAACCGCATCGGCCTGTTCGATCCCAATCTCAAGGTCATCCGTCCCGCCCGCAATCGCCAGATCAAACATACCGCCCAAAGGCGTGACCGTCCCGTTCAGCGCCAGCGCCGTAGCGCCCGCGATATCGCGGCCTGCCAGCGCGGAAAAGCGACTGATATCCTGCGCTTCGAGCGTCATCTTCAACTGCGTGAGCAGCCCGGTATCCACCCCATCGATCGCCGCCTCGCCGGTCAGGCCATAGTCTTCCCCCGACAGGGTCAGCCCGTTAATCTCAATCGGTTCACCTTCGATGAAACGAATCTCGGCGCTGCCGGTGATCGCGTCCCCAATGGCCTCGGCGCTGGCCGGGTCGGTCAGCGACATCCCCTCGGTGGCAAAGGTCACATCGCCAAGGAATTGGCCCAAACTGCCAAGGTCGCCTTCGAGGATCCCATCAAGCGCCAGCTGTGTCTGCGCGATTTGCAGCGCGCCCGTGTCCAGCCCGGTGATGTCGAACGCACTTTCAAAGCGGTCGCCATCCGCGGCATCGTAGTCCACCCGCAGGGTTACGGCCTCTACCCGCGTGCCCTCACCCGAAATCGGCAAAAGGGTCGAAGTACCATCAGGGTTTGCGATCCGGCCTGAGATGTCGATCAGCGTCGGCCACTTCTCTTGGTTCAGCATGACCTGCCCCTCAAGATCGACGGAATTGGCCGCAAGGGTAAAGCTGCTGACCTCGACGGCACCGTTGCTCTCAAGCAGCGCATCAACCGCCAACCGCACGTCTTCCCCGAAAAATTCGCGGTAGCGCGGAGCGAGCAGCGCAGTGATGTCGCCCCCGATATCGGCCTGAATGCGACGGTCAGGGGTTTCGCTGGCGCGGCGTGGGGCCTGCGTGCCAAGGGTCACCTGCCCGGCCAAACGCTCTTGCCCATCGGTGGCGATGGTCACATCGGTCGCGAAATCATCCAGAGGGCCCGCGCCTTCGACGGTCATCTGTACCGAAGGCTGCCCCGGCAGGTTCAGCAGTTTCGAGGCGATGCCTTCGGGGTCTTCGGTCAGGTTCAACAGCAGGTCCAGCACGTTTTCCGTGCGGTCGAAATTGGCCTGAATGTCGAATTCACCCTTTTTGCCATCAGTCCGGCGGGCCTGAAAATCGACAATACCGACCGTATCGGTCAGCCGCGCATTGGCGCGAACCGAAAGCTGGGCGGCCTCGCCCAGAATGGGCTCGCCGAGATTGATCTCATCCACGGAAAAGTCAGCGATTTCAATAGAAACGGGCAGATCGGGCAAGGCAAAGGGCTTGGCCTCGGCATCGGGCAGATCGACCTCATTGCTGACCGGCAGACGCTCAACATCCAGCCGCCCGGCTGTGAGTTGCTCAACCTCTAGCCGCCCGCGCAGCAGGGCCGAGCGGTTCCAATCCAGCACCACCTCTTCCAGTGTCAGCCAGATGCCATCGTCGTCCGAGATCGTCATCCGATCAAAGGAGGCTGCCGAACTCAGCGCCCCTGAAAACCCGTCAATGCTGACGGTGCGGCCCGCGCCACTCAGCGCATCCTGAATGGTCCGGGTGAGAAAGCCCTTGTCATCATCCTGCGCAAAAGCCGGTGTGAGGCAGGCCAGATAGACGAAACTGGCGGTGAGAATCTGCAAAAACTGTCGCATTAAAACGCTTGTCCAATCCCGATATAGACTTGGAAATCTTCATCAACTTCCGGCCCCGAGGTGGGCACGGCCACATCCAGGCGGATCGGCCCGATGCCCGTGGCATAGCGCAGCCCCAGCCCCGCGCCGGAGTGCCAAGTGCCTGACCCGTCGTAGAATTCTTCTGACCCGATATAGCCCGCATCGGCAAAGCCCACGACGCCGATCTTCTCGGTCAGGGCCACGCGGGCCTCTGCCGAGAGGCCGACAAAGCTGCGCCCGCCCACGGTGTCGCCGCTTGCCAGATCAACGCCCAGCGATTGATAAGGCTGGCCGCGCACACTGCCGCCCCCGCCGGAGTAAAAGAGGTAATCCGCAGGTGCCTCAGACAAGTCCGGCCCCGCGACCGTGCCAAGTTGACCGCGAAAGGCCAGCGTCACCGGGCGCTCGGTTCCAAAACTGCGGTAATAGCGCGCGTCGAAATATGTGCGAAGCCCGCTTTCCGAGCCCGACAGCGCGACGAAGGGTGTGATATTGGCATCGATGTAATAACCCTCGGTCGCGTCCAACTCCTTGTCACGGTAGTCAAATTCGGCCCCCAGCGGCAGGGTCAACAGGGTGTATTGGTTGGTGCCGAACGCATCTTCTGTCTCGGCCACACGCAGACCGAGGCCCGCAGAATAGGTGCGGTTTTGGTTGGCGATCCGCTCAATCCCGGCCTCAAGGTCCAACTGACGGGAGAAAAAGTTTACCTCGTCGAGTTGTTCCAATGTCGCCAGCGCATAGAAGTTCGTGTCTTCGTTAAACGTCGCTGGGCGCTCGAAACGGGCGGCCAGCGTGTAGTCTTCGCCGCCCGAATTGCCGC
This sequence comes from Sulfitobacter dubius, assembly GCF_027214245.1. Lineage (GTDB taxonomy): Bacteria > Pseudomonadota > Alphaproteobacteria > Rhodobacterales > Rhodobacteraceae > Sulfitobacter > Sulfitobacter dubius_A. Next base: position 421,373 of record NZ_JAPWHM010000004.1, read on the forward strand.
CAATCCCTTCGACCTCAGCCGACAGGCGCAGCCGTTCGGCCCCGCCCAGCAGATTGCGATGCAGCCAGAAGGTGCTCAATGTCAGCCCTTCGAGCGAGGACAGTTCCGCGCCAAACCCAAATCGGCGCTTGGGCGCTTCTGTCACCTGTGCGGCGATGGGCAGCGTGTCATTGGGGCCAATCCGATCTGCTTCGATCAGGGCCACGGCATCAAACGCGCCGGTGCGGCGCAGCCGTTCGGTGGCCAGTTCCAACTCCTCGGGAGAGAAGACCTCCCCCTCCGGCAGGCCCGCGATCTCAATCAGACGGGCGGTGCGCACGTCTTCGTTGCCGGTCACGGTCAACGCACCAAAGCGCAGCTTTGGCCCCGGGGCGATCCGCAAGGCAGCGTCGATCTGCCGTTCACGGTGTTTGGCCACAAGATCCTGATCGGCCAATTCCGCCTTTGCGTGGCCCACATCGCGCCAGCCGCTCACCCCGGCCGAGACGGTTTCCTTGAGCACACCAAGGCTCGCGGTCTCGCCGCTGGCGAAACCCTCCGGCAATTCGGTACCGGGGGCGACGGGCGCGATACGGGCCGCGCCAAAGCGGAACTTTGGCCCCGGGTCCACGGTGATCACGGCGCGGTCGATGCGGCGCGGCGGCTGCACCGGGGGAATCGCGGCAGCATCGACGCCGTCCAAGGTGATTTTGAGCGTCGGCCCGAAATACCCGTTGTCGTAAAGCAGCGCCAAAAGCCTGCCGTAGTCCGCCTGCGCTGCGGCGACCAATTCCTGCGGCGTGGCCGGTTCGGCATCCTCATCGGTTTGCTCGGCCAGCAGCGACCCGTCGCGCAGGGTGGCATAAAGCTCTGAATCGTCGTCGATACCGGTGATGGCCAGTTCTGCCGCCTGCGCCGCAGCCCCCCCACCAAGAAGAAGTCCAAGAGCGAGACAATACGCCGCCCCTTGAGTCTGCCCTTGTTGCGCCACGCGCTACCCTCCTTGCGTCTCGTCACCCCGGTTTTCGCGCCGGTTTTCCTTAGCCCGCTCAGCACGAGCCTTTTTCTCATCCACCGTTAAACGGCATTGCCGCCTTGGCTGCAAACATTCTGCCGGGGCAATAGCGGTATGAGAGCCCTGTTCGCCCGCCTCGCACAGAAGCGGACCGCAAAATCGGCAAAATACCGCGCAGCAAAGTGTAGTCTGCACGCGACGAGAGACGAGGGCTGAAACAAGTTTTCTTTTCTGGGTGATCCAACCATCGCTTTGCCACTGCAAAGCATGGTGGTGCGGTCGGAGAGACTCGAACTCTCACGGGTGTTACCCCACAGCGACCTCAACGCTGCGCGTCTACCATTCCGCCACGACCGCACGCCATGGTTGGTGGGCGGGGTTTAGCCAAAGACCAAGAGCTTGTGAAGAGGCAATCGGCAAAATTTTTCAGTGAGATTCAGAAACCGAGTTAAGCCCCTATTTTCCCGGGGCCACTTCGCTGATCACAATCCCTTTAATGCCCTGCAATCTGACACCTCAGTCATTGAAACGCGGCGCCCGGCAAGCCATCTGTGGACCAAGCAACAAGGAACACGCCATGCCCGCAGATACCGCCACGCCCTCAACTGATGCCCCCACCCTGCAGATCGACATTGTGTCGGATGTCATGTGCCCTTGGTGTATCGTTGGCTATAAACAACTGGAACAAGCACTCGGCGCGGTCGGTGTGGGCGCATATCTGCGCTGGCATCCCTTTGAGTTAAACCCGCAGATGCCAGCCGAAGGCCAAAACATGGCCGAACATCTGGCCGAGAAATATGGATCCACCCCCGCGCAATCGGTCGAGAATCGCAAGCGGTTGTCCCAGATGGGCAGCGACTTGGGCTTTGCCTTCAACTTTTCCGACGACACGCGGATGCAAAATACATTCGCCGCGCATCAGTTGCTCACTTGGGCGCAGGTCCAAGGGCTGCAACACCCGCTCAAAATGGCACTCTTTGATGCGCATTTCACACAAGGCCGTAATGTGAATGATCCCGAGGTGCTGGTCGATGTCGCGGCCTCCGTCGGGCTGGACCGCCGCGAGGCGTTGGAGGTGCTTAGCAGCGGCAGCTTTGCCGAACAAACACGCGAAGCACAGCAATTCTGGACCTCGCGCGGCATTTCCGGCGTGCCGTCGATGATTTTTGAGGGCAAATACCTCGTCACCGGGGCGCAGGGGGCCGACAATTATGCCCAGATGCTCCGCAAGGTTCTGGAAGAACGTGACGCCGCCGCCTAACGCAGAGCCTCTGGCGGTGCGGCGCGGGTCTTGCTAAGGCATCCCTATGGTTGAATGGATCATCAGCGACGGCTTGACCGATTACCGCACCGCCGAGGCGTGGATGGAGGCGCGCGCCACCGCCATCGCCGCGGGCGAAGCCGAGGAATGCATCTGGCTGGTTGAGCACCCCCCGCTCTACACTGCGGGCACCTCGGCGCGGGCCGCAGACCTGACAGAGCCGGACCGTTTTCCCGTCTATCCTACCCGTCGCGGCGGGCAGTACACCTATCACGGACCGGGCCAGCGCGTGGCCTATGTGATGCTGAACGTCGCCGCACGGGGCCGCGATGTCCGCTGTTTTGTGCGCCAGCTTGAGAATTGGGTGATCGCCACATTGGATCAATTCAACCTGCGCGGCGAGGTTCGCCCCGGGCGCGTCGGCGTTTGGGTCCAGCGGCGCGAGAAACCCGCCCAGCCCGATGGCAGCCCCGCCGAAGACAAGATCGCCGCCATTGGAATCAGGCTGCGCAAATGGGTCAGCTTCCACGGCATCAGCATCAATGTGGAGCCGGACCTCAGCCATTTTGGCGGGATCGTCCCCTGCGGCATCACGAACCATGGGGTGACCTCACTGGTCGATCTGGGCCTGCCCGTCACGATGGACGATGTCGATCTGGCCCTGCGCGCCACCTTCGATGATGTCTTTGCAAATGACCCCTCCGCCAGTTGCGACATCGCCTCCTGAGAGAGGCAAAGCGCGCGCCAAGCGGCGTTAGAACCCGAATATACGTCGATAGCCGCAGCGGAAAAAATACCCTCCCTGCGACCATCGCGCCCATTGCCCCCGCGAGACGGTCGCTCTAAAACGGGCGCGACACCGCATGTGCCGCCTATGGCGCCATGTGTCCAATTCATTTGCAGGAGGCACCGCATGGCAGACGCAGCCATTCACGGCCAAGATCATCACGACGACCGGGGGTTCTTTACCCGGTGGTTCATGTCCACAAACCACAAAGACATCGGTATTCTTTACCTGATCGTCTCGGCCTTGGTCGGTCTTATCTCGGTGGCATTCACCGTTTACATGCGCCTTGAGCTCATGAACCCCGGCGTTCAATACATGTGTATGGAAGGCGCGCGTTTCATCGCGGATAGCTCTGCCGCCTGTACGCCCAACGGTCATCTGTGGAACGTGCTGATCACCGGCCACGGCATCCTGATGATGTTCTTCGTCGTGATTCCCGCCCTGTTTGGCGGTTTCGGCAACTACTTCATGCCGCTGCAAATCGGCGCGCCGGATATGGCGTTCCCACGGATGAACAACCTCAGCTTCTGGCTCTATGTCGCGGGCACCACCCTGGCGGTCTGTTCGCTGCTGACACCGGGCGGCAATGGCCAACTGGGCTCCGGCGTCGGCTGGGTGCTCTACCCGCCGCTCTCCGTGCGCGAAGCAGGCATGTCGATGGACTTCGCGATCTTCGCGGTCCACGTCTCCGGTGCGTCTTCGATCCTCGGTGCGATCAACATGATCACCACCTTCCTGAACATGCGTGCCCCCGGCATGACCCTGTTCAAAGTGCCGCTCTTCGCATGGTCGATCTTCGTTACAAGCTGGTTGATCCTTCTGTCCTTGCCGGTTCTGGCGGGCGCGATCACCATGTTGCTGATGGACCGTAATTTCGGCTTCGCCTTCTTCGACCCCGCAGGCGGTGGTGACCCGATCCTCTACCAGCACATCCTGTGGTTCTTTGGTCACCCCGAAGTTTACATCATCATCTTGCCCGGCTTCGGCATTATCTCCCACGTCATCGCGACCTTCTCGCGCAAACCAGTCTTCGGCTACCTGCCGATGGTCTGGGCGATCATCGCGATTGGTGCACTGGGCTTTGTCGTTTGGGCGCACCACATGTACACCGTGGGCATGACCTTGAACCAGCAGGCCTACTTCATGCTGGCCACCATGGTCATCGCGGTGCCAACAGGGGTAAAGGTCTTTAGCTGGATCGCCACCATGTGGGGCGGCTCCATTGAGTTCAAAACACCGATGCTCTGGGCCTTTGGCTTCCTGTTCCTCTTTACTGTTGGTGGCGTCACCGGCATCGTGCTGAGCCAGGCCGCTGTGGACCGGGCCTATCACGACACCTACTACGTCGTGGCACACTTCCACTACGTGATGTCGCTCGGTGCCGTCTTTGCCATCTTTGCAGGCATCTACTTCTACCTGCCCAAGATGACAGGCCGCATGTACCCCGAATGGGCAGGCAAACTGCACTTCTGGGCGATGTTCATCGGCGCCAACCTGACCTTCTTCCCCCAGCACTTCTTGGGCCGTCAGGGCATGCCACGCCGCTACATCGACTACCCCGAGGCCTTCGCCTACTGGAATCAGTGGTCTTCGATCGGTGCCTTCCTTAGCTTCGCCTCCTTCCTGTTCTTCTTCGGGATTATGGCCTACACGCTGACCCGCGGCGCCCGCTCCACCGCGAACAACCCGTGGAACGAATTCGCGGATACGCTGGAATGGACCCTGCCCAGCCCGCCGCCCGAACACACGTTCGAGCAGCTTCCGAAACAGGAAGACTGGGACAACCAGCATAGCCACTAAGCTTTGCCAAAATCATCAAAGGCCCCGCCCCCGCGCGGGGCCTTTTCTTTTGCCCTAAAGCCCGCTCACCACCCCAAACAGCCCTCCCCTTTAACCCGCACCGCCGCCTCATCTTCATCCTTTTTCAAATACCTCGGGGGTCCGGGGGCGGCGCCCCCGCCCTGCGCAATTTTTTCCACCAAAAACCACATTTTTCTCTTGAAGCCCCCCGCCCCAATGGGTATTTCGCCCTCACCAGACGGTAAGCGGGCGTAGCTCAGGGGTAGAGCATAACCTTGCCAAGGTTAGGGTCGGGCGTTCGAATCGCCTCGCCCGCTCCATCTGGTTTTCACAGGGTCGCATCTTCGGATGCGGCCCTTTGTGCTTTCGGTCCCCGATTCACGCAGCCCAACAAATCTCGCGCTTTCCCCGCATCACGGTAATTTTCCCCCTTGCGGCCCCCCGCGCGAATGGGTATTCCCCCCTCACCAACCGGATGCGGGCGTAGCTCAGGGGTAGAGCATAACCTTGCCAAGGTTAGGGTCGGGCGTTCGAATCGCCTCGCCCGCTCCAGGTTGATCCTACCACCCCGTAGGAAACGCAAAGCCGCCCCTCGGGGCGGCTTTTGTGTATCTTGCCCCCACATAAAAAAACGCCCCATGACGAACACGGGGCGTAAGGTACGGAACGAGGGACAGTAGGTGGCCGGCAGGCGTTCCGGGCCTGCGGTCATCTTTAAATTTAGGAACCCTTGGCCGTTTTCAAAGGGGCCGGACCCTGTCGCCGCGCCCCCTGCCCGGTTTTGAGCCAGTTCTTGCCGATTCTCAGCCCCCCACCCGGCTGGCATAAAGCGCAATCGCCGCGGCGTTAGAGACATTGAGTGACCCAAATCCGCCCGCCGCATCGATCCGCACCAGCGCATCCACAGTCTCGCGGGTCTTCTCCCGCAGCCCCGGCCCCTCGGCCCCCAGAACCAGCGCCACAGGGCGGTCACGGCGGCCCTCTACGGCGCCCTCGATGGTTTGCGTGGCCTTCCCATCCAGCCCCAACACCAGATACCCCATATCCTGCAGGGCACGGATCGCATCGGCGAGGTTGCGCACCCGCAGATAGGGCTGACGCTCCAACGCGCCGCTGGCGGTCTTAGCCAGCGCGCCGGTCTCGGGCGCGGAGTGGTGCTTGGTGCCAATGACCGCCGAAGCGCCCAAGACTTCAGCCGAGCGGAGGATCGCGCCGACGTTATGCGGATCGGTCACCCGGTCGAGCAACAGCAGCCGCGGTGCGGAATCACCGATTGCGACATCCTCCAACCGGCCCCAGTTCAGCGGCTTCACTTCCAGCACCGCACCTTGGTGAACGGAATTCGGATCAAGCGGCGGACGGAACTTGCGCGGATCGACGACCTGCGGCGTAATTCCCGCTTCCGCAATGGCATCCTCCAGCTTGGCTTGGGCATTCGGAGTGACCATCAACCGCAGTTTTTCGCGGTTCGGATTCATTAGCGCATCGCGGACCGCATGCAGACCAAAAAGCCAGACCGTCTGCGCCGCTTCGGCCTTCTTGTCCTGCTCTTTTTGCACGACCCATTTGGGTTTCTTCATCTCTTTATCCTTTCGTGCGATTTCCCCAACATTTCTCAGGAATTCGCCTTGACGCTTCTTTGGGTCGCTTGTAATCACGCCCCCACGTCAGGTGCAATGCACAGGACAAAGTGGGCGACAGGCCGCAAGGTGTGGCAGGGGACTGTAACTCCCTCGCGGAGACGCACGCCTGGTTCGATTCCAGGGTCGCCCACCACTACCCCTAAAGCTTTGAAAGCATGGAGTAGTGGTGGTATCATTTCGGTATTCTTCATCCGATTTCGATACAAATTAGGCGCGTTTCGATACAATGGCATCCCCCAAGAAGGTTCGATACCTCAAGATCGACCGCGGACGATTCTTCTACCAGAGACGTGTTCCGCAGAAGCTACACGACTTGCTTGACAAAAAAATTTGGCTAAGGCCCTGCGGTGACGTGTCCTACTCCAAGGCAATCCAATTGGTTGTGACTTGGTCTGAAGAGCATGATCAGTTCATAGCGCAAATGAGCTCTTTGGAAGCGCGGCAAGCATACGCAAGACGACAAAGGCGCGACGCGCAGAGAGCGTTTGAGCATGCTATGGCAGATGAGGGTCCGGGAACGCTGATGTATTCCCTTCCCCTGCCATTCGAAGAGCTGTCGACTACCGATGGCGATGATGTCGCACCAGATTGGCGATGGGCGAAATTGCACCTTCGAGAATTGGATGCTGAACGGGGTGGGGACAGGCCTACACAATCCATGCGTACTCAGCTGCTGGCTAGGATTCATCGTGAGAAGGTCTCAGGCGGCCAGCACATTCCGATGGAGTTTCCGCCTTACCCAGCCTTCAAAGAGCTCCTGTTTCAATATCAAGACGCCCCCAACATTGGCAGCGTCACGCTTGGCCAAAAGCTTCCTGATCCAATAGGGACCGCAGAGTACGTCGAAGGAATGCGGAAAATTCATGCGGCAGCTTTCGGTGCGGCGTCGCCTGCTCCGCCTACAGACCCGGATGAGCGGGATGAATACGATCTGATAAAATTGAAGCTAGAAAGAAGAATTTCAGAGCTGACCCCCGATCCTCATACACTCACAGCAGTCTCCGAAGCGTACTTTACGTTTAACAGTATTAAACCGCTCACACGGGCAAAGTATAGGAGAGACATAGGGCGACTAGTAGCACTGTTGGGTGACATACCAGTCAAAGGGGTCACCGCGGGCTATTTGAAGCAGCTTAGAGATCATCTAGCCCCAACGATGAAGGCTGCTTCGCTACATGCTGTATTCACCCCCATAAAGGGGCTCTTTAAGTACGCCTCCCAGGAAGAATTGGTAGACGTCAACCCAGCTTCGGCGCTCGTACTTCATCGAGATAAAAGACCAATTGAAGAAAGGAAACGGAAGAAGTTTGACCCAGAGGAAGCTTGTCGCATCGACGAAGCGATCAGCGTAGTTTGGGGCAATCCAGTTAACGGGCTATCTGACAGAAGAAGAGAAGCCCTATCTCAAGTCGTACGAGCGCTCATGTTCACCGGCATGCGACCAATCGAGGTTCTAAGATTGCAGCCTCACGATGTAGAGGATCATCTAATCCGCGTTACAGACAGTAAGACTGAAAGCTCCACTCGTATTATCCCCCTACACCCCGAACTCAAAAGTTTTCCGATGTGGGTCCGCGAAGGTTGCCTTAGAACATTTGAATCTGTCACATCCGACCCGGTAGGCCCGGTTCGGCACAACTTCAGCCGTCTCATCCGAACGAAATTGGCGCCACCAATCCTAGACGACCGAAAAACTCTCTACTCTTTGCGAACTACATTCGTAAACGCGATGAGGCGAGCCGGCGCAGACATACAAATGAGACGTGCGATTTTGGGCCATAAGGAAGCTGGGGCTATAAGGCACTATGATGGACGGCCCCGAGTTTGAGGAAAAACTCGAAATAATTGCGAGAACCGACCCGAGAAGACACCACTAGCCCCTCCTTCATCTACAGGAGCCGCCGACGGGTTCGCCGCACAGAAACAGCGCCGTGTCATCGCACTATTTGCAAGTTCACTAACTCGCAAGCTTGACGGCTCCTAGCCACTCTGTTGGACTGCCAATCGTCGCCTAATCTCTAGATTTACCTAGTTCTAAGCCAAATGAATGAGTTCACTCTGACCGGAAAACCAACATATCTCTGGGCCGCCGAGCAGGTACTTCTCCAACAAAAACGCCCAATGCGTGTGCATGACATTGTGGCTCAAGCACAAGACGCAGGTCTATTTTCAGACGAGATGCACAGTCGTACCCCACAGAAATCCATGCAAGCTCGTCTTAGTATGGAAATCCTGAATAATGGCCAAACTTCTACTTTTGTACGAACTGGTAGAGGTGTTTTCTTTTTGAGGAAATTGCTGACGCAGCAGGATTCACAAAACTCAATGGTAGGATCGCTGGCGCTTCAACCGACAGAAAAATTGAAGCTTTATAAGGCAAAGCCAAGAAGGAAACCGAATACGACGGAAGATGTTCTAGTCATTCCAAGCGATGCCTGCGAGCGCATTCTAAACTTCCAAGGACTGAAGGAAGAATCCGGGAAACTACTAGATGAGCTACTTAAAAGCGGGGTTAAGCACATCCCAAGAACTACCGCCGAGGAAACTGAGGCATTCAAACAGGTTATTACCTATGTCTTGGTAACTTATCGAGGAAAAGTTCTTTGTTTCAGGCGGGGTCGGTTCAATCGGGCGGCACAATTCTTGAGGGGGAGTTTATGTATCGGTTTTGGGGGGCACGTAACTCAACAAGACTTTTCTTTGTTCTCCAAAGATGACTATGGAATTCGCGAAAACGCAGCGAGAGAACTAGCTGAAGAAATCAAGATAGATAGCTCAATTCGCGCTGATCTTAAAGACCGGATCAGCTTTGTCGGAGTTATTAATGATAACTCGACGTCGTTAGGTCGGAAGCACTTAGCAGTAGTTTTCCAATACGAAGTCCAAGAAAATGAATGGGATAAATGGCAAAGTGTTTCCAAGCACGAAATGTCCATCAACGAATTAAGGTGGATCGACACTGAGACCGAGACAATAAACTTGGTGGATTTTGAATACTGGTCTCAATTGAGTTGGAGAACTCTGTCTCCGCAAACTATAGAAGCACAGCCCGAATATCGAATTTTTCGTAAGAAACCTTTTCAGAAACCGCACATGCTCGCACTTGTCGGCGGGATCGGTTCGGGGAAGTCGTCAGCTACAAAGATTTTTGTAGAACAGTTCGGATACGCTGAAGTCAACAGTGGCAGGGTCCTGGCCGACCTGCTTTCCATTCCTCCTGTGCCGCATACTCCCCGTGACGTTTTTCAGGGGCAGGCATGGGATTTCATAACCAGGGATGATGGCCCCGACAGACTTGCGCGCGCTCTAATTCAAGCAGCCGCTGCGACAGAGAGCCCATACGTGATTATAGACGGAGTTCGGCAGCAATCAACGCTCGCATCCCTCCGAAAGCTAGCAGACGGCGCGCTAGCTCTAATATTTGTGTACGCCACGCCAGATTTAGCGTTGAAATTATACTGTCAAAGAGAGGGGCTTGAGGAAACAACCTATGAAAAAGAGTTTTTTCAAGCCATAGGCGCTAGCGTTGAATCAGACATTAATCATATGATGAACTCAGCTGACGCAGTCATTTACAACTGGTCGGGTGAAGCAGACTATTTAAACGTCTTGTCATCCATGGTCGAAGAACTTGGTATTGTTAGAAATGAATAAAAGTATGGAATTTCGAGATGGAGGATACGATGAAGGGTATCGTTCGTGTCCTTGTTTTTGGGGTAACAAGGTTGGAAGTCTAGTTACGCGATTAGTAAAAGAAACTTCCATTCAAGGCAAAACGGTGCTGGATGCGGGCTGCGGCGAAGGAAAAAACGCCATCGCCTTGGCTAAACTAGGCGCGCGTGTCACCGCGGTTGACTGTTCCGAAATCGCTTTAAGCAATGCAATCCGAACGTTCGGCGGATCAGGCGTTGATTGGCATTGTGGGGATATCAAGAGCTTCGTTCAGCCAGATTTCAGTTTTGACATTGTAATAGCCTATGGCCTGCTTCACTGCTTGCAGTCCGTCGAAGAGATCAGGGAAACTGCCAAGCTCTTAAAAGACCTGACGGCACCCGGAGGATGGAACATTGTTTGCGCATTCAACAACCGAGAGCAGGACCTCACAGCGCACCCGGGCTTTAACCCGTGCTTAATTCCACACGAAACATACATGGATATTTACAAAAGCTGGGAAGTTAAATTCAGCAGCGATGAGGACCTTCATGAGACACATCCCCATAACAATATTCCGCATTCTCATTCAATGAGCCGTCTAATTGCCAGGAAACCGATCCAATGACCCAATGCCCGGAGGACCTTAGACGTCTTTACCGTGAAGGACGTGTTATTCCTTTTGTTGGCGCTGGTGCTTCGATGGCAGTAACCTGGGAGGTGGCAGGCGAACAGCGACGCGGGCCATCATGGGCGCAGCTTGTTGATCAAGCAGCAATGCAAGTTGGAGCGCAGGAGCCTGCCCTACTCAGAATGCGCGGTTCCGACCTACAAATTCTTGAATATGTTAAGGCTAAGAAGGATGGCATGCAGCCACTGATAAACTGGCTTCATAAGAGTATGGACCCTCCCGAAAGCGCTTTGACATCCTCTCTAATACACCAGGCCCTCTCCAAACTCGAACATTGCAACCTCTTCTATACAACCAATTACGATGATTTCTTGGAGCGGTCTCTTAGGGCTTTCGGAAGCGAGGTGGTAACAGTCTCGTCTGAACACGAACTGAGCCAGTCTCTACATGAGAAAACTCAAGTGGTTAAGTTTCACGGAGATTTTAATCGGCCTGACGCGATGGTTCTAACTGAGTCAGATTACGGTCGTAGGATGAGATTTGAAGACGCTCTGGACTACAAATTAAGATCAGATGTGCTTGGAAAGGTTCTTCTTTTCATCGGGTACAGCTTTAATGATGCAAACGTTGCCTACCTTTTCCGCAGGCTCAATGATGTATTCGGAAAACTTCCACAATCTTTTGTCGGCAAGCGTGCTTACATAGCGTATGTGAACCCCTCCGACTTTGAGCGAAGGCTATTTCATGCAAGGAATATCGAAGTCATATCAATAGATGGAAGAGCTCGCGAAACTGATATTGCTAACTTGTTGCGGGAGATGACTGGCTAGTGGAAAAGATCAAGATCAGATACGCTACGAGAAGTAAATTCAAGCATGAGGAAGTTAAACGTGTCATAGCCTCCGAACTGCTAGTGAACCCTCACGGCGCCGAAGTTTCGGCTGCAGATTATTTCGAGGTCGAGTTCCCGCCGGTCGCAACAGACGAGCCCCTAGAAAGGAACCTCGAAACGATGGTGCGCCACAAAGCGATATCAGCGTACAAAGGCCTTCTGGAGCCATGCATTGTCGAACACGCCGGACTTATTCTTAACCGCTACGCCGAACAAAACTACCCTGGCGGTCTGACCCAACCCATGTGGGACGCCTTGGACGCAAAAGGCTTCCTCAAAAGTGTATCCTGGGCAGGCCCTAACGTTACAGCAAGGGCCGTTGTCGGTTACTGCGATGGGATGAATGTATTTACTTTTGTCGGTGAAACCCAAGGGAAACTCTCAGCCTCGCCACGAGGTGAAAGGGAGTTCTACTGGGACACTGTCTTTATTCCCCTAGACGCACCCGAAGGACTTACTTACGCCGAGATTTCGGCTGGGGAAAATGGGCTGGCGGAGAAGATTAAGTTGTCGCAGTCTAAAAAGGCGATGGTACAATGTTTAGAATTCATGCTGAAGAAAGACCCAATCATGTTTCCAAGGTAGCCTCAGCTTCAGCTTAATCACCGGACGAACCTTTTAAACATTGTCAAAATAAGCTTACCAGGGAACTAAAAGAACAGCTCGGGTCGAGAGCGGATAGGTACCGCCCGCAAAGCCAAAGAGCCACAACGAAAACGTGGAGCCAAGCAAAGTCTCTACACTTTCCATCTTAGCAGGAAACTGACCTTGATAATAATTGCGCTATCAAGGGCGTTATCGTTCCTCATTGATGACCCATCTCGATTTGTCATTTCACAGAATATTCACGCATATGTCCGATAGGTTATACCCCGACGTACAGCATCGATCGCGCGCCCTGCCCTGTCCACAAGCGTTGGTTTACCTCAAAGGACATGTTATTATAAGGACACAACCCTAACGGACGATTCTGTAAATGCAACAAACAATTCTTTACGCCCGAGTATCAACCGCCGATCAAACCGCTGAACATCAACTGTCCCACGCAAAGAACGCGGGATTTAAGATTGACCGCGTCATTACTGATGACGGTGTAAGCGGAGTTGCCATCCCCTTCCGTGACCGGCCTGAAGCTAAGCGGCTGTTCGATATCCTACGCGCTGGCGACGTGCTTGTCGTTCGATGGGTGGACCGACTAGGCCGCAACTATGATGACGTGACAACGACGATACGTGCTTTCATGCGGAAGGGAGTAATTATCCGGACTGTCATCAACAACTTTACATTTGATGGCTCTACTATAGAGCCGGTTCAGAAGGCCGTTAGAGATGCGCTCATCGCCTTCATGGCAGCAACCGCACAGGCTCAGGCAGAAGCTACCAAAGAAGCCCAGAAAGCCGGAATCCTTCATGCGAAAGCGGATCGAACCAAGTATCGAGGGAAGAAGCCAAGCTATAATATGGCCACCTTCAATCGGGTAAAAAACGCGCTGGCGCTAGGCACCTGCACGATAAGTGAGATTGCTCGTGATTGCGGCCTTTCCCGGCAGACTGTCCTCCGGATTAGGGACAACACGGAAAGAGCCCAAGAAGCCCTAGAAAAATGGGGAAGCTAGCTTGGGTTAGTTATTAGAGCTATGCACAAGCAGATTGCGGCACAAGTGACACTAAGCTGACGTCAATTATCTCAATGAGCTTCGCTTGAACCAAAGATCAGGCGAGTAGGTCTGTAAACTTCAATCACGCTGCGCTCTGAGCGGACAGACCTGTCGACTGATCAGCGCAAAGAGCCGGGGCTACTCAGTTCCTCACGTAACCCGCGATTGTACGAGAGGTTGCGCTCTGCTATCGGATGTTCAGCCAGGTATCGACATTTACACAACAAGCGAGCACAATGTATAGCATCAATAAATCAGGGCTTCACGGATCGCACCCGGCACTGAACTTTGCGGAAATTCAGCAAGCAATTTCAAACCGAAAATCCCAGATCGAAGCTTTTTCAGAGTTATATTTCAACCGACAGATTCTTCTTTCTGATGCAGATGCTTACCGGACAGATCAAATAGAAGTACCGGATACAGCCAAGAGCGGTTATTCAGTTAAGAAAACTATACTTTCGCTCGCTAGCCCCAACTCAATCTTAGATAACGCTGGAGAGTTTTCCTATAGTCCAGACCTCGCTCAACCGCGAAGCATTATGAACTCTGGGCTATTCTCCATAGACGGTTCGGTTATGCTGGATAGTAAGGCTTTTGCTTCATCCAGTCCGCCATTCTTTTGTAGATCGAGACGTGCGACGGAGTTTCGCGACAAGATTCACCTTAGAGGTGCGCGTTATACCATTTCGGCGAACCCGACCTATGAGCTTCGTCAAAAACTGGCAACATACCGGGAAGATTATGAAGAGGGGCTCTTGGCCTTAGAGGGCAAACTAGATTACGTTTATCGGTTAGGGATTGCTGACTACGTAAAAAATTCGGTACTCACCATGCTGAACAGCTTTCTTTATGAAGAGAAGATTGGACATTATTATTTGGAGCGGCCCGCTTATCAATCACTACGGCGAGAAAGCCAAATCCTAGCCCAAGCGTCTGTCGAATTATTCTACGGCACGATGGGTCGCATTAAAACTATGACTGAGCGAAGTCACAAGTACTTAATTGAGCATAGTGAGACGTTCAGAAAGCTTCAGGCACATATTCTGCAAGAGTATAAAAACGGCGTGTTCTCTTCGCGCCATATGACACGTCCAGAGGCATCTCACCCTTTGGTGAACGCAGGTGCCGCCCTAGGGAGCGCGTGGTTCAACAAGCCGCCTCAATTGATTGTGGGATTACCCGCAGGCTCGACCGAACTCTCGCTGCTACAATCAACCGCCTATCAACTTGTTCAACGCGCAAACATTCAGGTGCTTTTAGTTCCAGTCTCACTCCATTCGATCAAGCACGACTTCGATGGCAAAAATTTTACTAGCGCAAATTCCATTCAGAGGTTTCTTCGAACCGGGAAGGTCAATTTAAAGGGGAAGCGCGTTCTAATCGTGGACGACAATAGCTCGACGGGTAGAACCATCCAACTAGTTGCAGATTCGCTCCGCGCGGTCGGCGCCCGCCCTATGAAGCACCCCGCTATCGCAGAAGCCGACGTAATCAGAAGTAAATTGGATCGCAACAGTTCAACAAGAACTAAAATTGCTGATCGGTCATGCTATAACTTTGCTGTAAGTGTCCTCCCTGTATCGAAGCGCATCTACCCCAAAGCAGACTTGAGACAACTTTCTGAAAGCAGGAAGATGGTAAAGTGCATTAATGAGCGATATCTGAATCCATCTGCTAACCTACAACGCAAAATTGTAGGGCGAGTTTACATTGATCTGATCAATAACCCTACTGAGAAATTTATCGAGGGACTCGCGCCAAACGAGCAAATTGACTCTTTCAGAAAAACTTTTCTATCAAACTTTCACGAGGTGCCGATCCGGTATCTTGGCAAGGATTATCTGTCTGTTGAGCATGCATATCAGGCTATGAAGTTCACAGAACACGGGCTGGCTAGCGTGACGCAAAATCACCTAGACATTATCAATAAAAACCTTGCACCAAGAGGCGTAGCGGTAACCACCGAGGATTTGCCAAATTTGTTTATTGACCCGGCCTTCAATGCAGGGAGCTCGAAAATAGCGGCAAACCAGCTAAGAATCCTGGGATATGTACGAGCGGACTGGGACGATGTGAAAGCAGACATAATGTGTCAGCTTCTCATTCAAAAGTTTTCGTACTCGGGCCTCTACAAGATGCTCCGTGACACCGGCGACAAATACCTCATCGAGGGTAACGATTGGGGTGACACTTATTGGGGCGTTTGCGGCAAAAGGGGTCGCAACGTCTTAGGCCGCATGCTGATGCAGATTCGAAACCTGGACCGGAAAATTCTAGTTTCCGAAGCTATTGTCGATAAGGAAGAACTTGTGGATGGTAGCGGTAAGTGACTTGTGTAAAATACATTAGACTGAAGCCTTGGCTTTTTGCGCGGGATCAGCTGGAAATTCCGTTTCTCTGAATTTGACGAAATCACTCATACCCAAAGGCTTCCATCATCCGCTGCTCAGCGTACACGAATGCAGCTTCAATCCGACTGCCTGGGGCGTCCGGAAACTTCTCCATGATACGAAGTCTTAGCTCGCTTTTAGTGTTCTCAATTTCGTTGAAGACGAGGTACTGGTAGACGCAGATAGCATAGTACTCGATTTCGGTTTGGTCTTTGGACCAGGGTGCTGATCTTTTCTCTCGAAAGCGTTGGTCTTGCTCTGCGATGCTTTTTGGCATCGGGAAGCAGCGGTTCATCCAAGCCTGGAGCTCTTTCTCATCGACTAAACCCATGCCCCTAAACCTCACTCAAACGCTTGCGGACCGCTTCAGCTGCATCAGATTCCAGAAATATCCACAGAGTATTTCCGCCCCTGTCTCCGCCCATGTCACCCCACCGTTCGCTACGGATAATGTAGTGAAAGAGCGCTCTAAGCTGTCTGATGGTTAGTTGCTCGCCGAATGACGAAGTATCTAGAACCTGACGAAAGACGGTGTGGCCTTCTTCTGCATCCAAGTCATTGCACACGAAACGGCACACATGTCCTGCTGAGAGGAAGAGCTTCCATTCCGTCCAGTCAACAGGCCGCCCACGCGCGTTACGATCCGGATATTTCTCAATTAGACACTGCAGAGCCCAGCGCATAAGCCGAACTTGTTCTGCACTGAGCTTCTCTTCAATACTAGGTGAGCTACATATTGGCTGAATATCCAGGTCCGCCAAAAGGTAAGCACTTTGGTTTGTCACTTCGTTCCTCACTCCATACTGGTTCATTTTAATGGATCGTCATTGAGATTTAAAAGTCTCTGGAAAAGAGATTCTCATTAAGCTTTAAAAAGCACCTTCGGTGTTGCAATGCTTCGCATGCAATTTATTTTAATCGATTTTTAAGGCTCAATAGATATGAGATTATATTTAAAAATTTTATAGAATTCAGAAATTTTTTTTGAATCTTTGGAATTTCTTAAATTCCAAATAATTTCAATGAGGTTTGGACACACTTCACCTTCCGCAAGGTGAGGTGTGTCTCGTCTTCAATGACGTCCCGGTACACACTTGATCAAAGAAACCTGTATCTCAACAGGAAAGGGCGGTTAGCCGGTCTCCTTTTACTCTCCACTTCGTCTAGCGGCAACTTCCGAGTGCTGATCAAGTGGCAAGACGGAAGCTCAGGGGTTGCAGTGTAGCATGGCCCCTATCATTAGCAGGAATTTTTATTCAGCCAGTCTGTATTTGCTGATTAGTTAAAATTTAGCCTGCGACCTACTTAGATTGCTTGGCCAAAAATTTTCGGGTTTTAACTGCACTCTGCCCTAGGTTCTCAATCAAGTTAACCAGTGACTTCTCAGGAACTGCCCTAATATGACCGTCTGAAACACCGAATAGTTTTCAGCCGTTAACTCTATTTAGTCAGACAAATTCCAATTCTTCCCAATTTTCGGAAAAAACTGCCTCGTTTAAAATAAAATTATACAATTGTTGTATAAATGCCACATCACATAAACTCAAGTAAAGTTGGCCCTGAGCTTGCGGTACCGCCTGCCAAAGCCGCCCATCCAACAAAATCGCGCCGCAGATTCGATTCTACCAGCCCCCCACAAAAAATACGCTATTTTCATCAAGCAATGACGGTAGCTACAAAGACAAGCGTTCTGTCATCCTCACCAATTCGATACAAAATTGCCGTTATTCGATACAATATGGCGGATACGGCTTTGGCTACCTCCCCTAAGCCACTGTATAATAGTCATTAAATATGGCATAGAATTATATGCTTGGTTCGATTCCAGGGTCGCCCACCACTTTATCCTTCTACGACGACACTGATTTACGCCACCGCTACGGTCGGGGCGTTGGTTCAATCCTGCGCGCGACGGCAACGTACCCGCCTCACGGGATCAGCACATCCCCCCTCGAAAATGCCTCAAGCTCTATGCTCAGATCGTCGTATACCAATTGAACCCGAACCGTCTGAACAGACCCGAGGTCGAACGTCAGATACGGCAGCGGATCGTCATCCAGAATCGCATTGGGCGAAGGCAGCTCCTCGTGGCAGGGGGGCATCGGCCAGTCCTGCATCGGCGCGTCGTTGACCGCGATCGCCATGGCGGCCAGCCCGCATCGCCAGCTCCACAAATGTGTGGCATAGACGAGGTCCTGCCCGTCATACTCCCGCACCGCGATCCAACTGCCGCGCGTGGCGTTCAGGATCGGCTTAACCTCCGCGGCGGTTGTGAACCGGCCCGTGGGGGTCTGATCTTCGGCAACCAATCCGGGGGGCACGGCCGCCATGTGGAACGCCCGCGGCGGTTCTGCGGGTGCGAGAGGTGCTGCCGGACTGGCCGGTGCTGCGGGGCGCGCCGGGGCCTGCACCGGCATCGGCGCATCCGGTCGGCCAACCCCGTCCAAAGGGGCGGCTGATCCGCCAAGGCTGATCGCGATCACGGCAAAGACAAAATCGAACATTCCGAACCCTCCTGCAGGCCGCTCAATTTGCTGGCTTTTGCCAAGAGACGCCTGCCCCTATACTGGCCAAAAAACATGAGGCCGCACGTAACTATGACACGCAATTCGCGTTCCCCGCAAATTTTCAACGTCGTCATCGTGGGGCAACAGGGCCGGCTGGCATATGAGGCGCTACTCTTTGCCGCTTCCCTGCGCCATTCCTGCCCGCAGTTCCAAGGCCGCCTGCTGATCGCCGAGCCGCAGCCCGGCCCGCTTTGGGACAACGACCCGCGTATCACCGACACCGCGCTGCGTGAGGCGCTGACCGACCTCGGGGCAGAGTTCATCCCCTTCGAGAGCCAGCATTTCGGCAGCGCCTACCCCTATGGCAATAAAATCGAGATGCTCAGCGCCCTGCCCGCGGGTGAACCCTTTGTTTTCTTTGACACAGATACGCTGATCACTGGCGATCTGGCCGCGGTGCCTTTTGATTTCAACCGGCCATCGGCCTCCCTGCGGCGCGAGGGGACATGGCCAGAGCCGCAATTGTACGGGCCGGGCTATACCGGACTGTGGAAATCACTTTACGACAAGTTCGACCTCGACTTTGCAAGTAGCCTCGACCTGAACCAGCCGGACGAATATTGGCGCCGTTATCTCTATTTTAACGCCGGGTTCTTCTACTACCGCTGCCCGAACGAATTTGGCGCGCTGTTTCTGCGCTATGCGCTGGCGGTACGAGACGATCCTCCTGTGGAGCTTTGCGCGCAGAGCTTTGATCCATGGCTCGACCAAATCGTGCTGCCGCTGGTGATCCACGCCCTCGGCGGCGGGCGGGATGCCCTGCCCTCTGGCTTGCTGGATGGCTCGGTGACCTGCCACTACCGGTTTCTGCCGCTGCTCTATGCCCGCGAAAGCGATCATGCGATTGAGGTTTTAGAGACCATCACCGCCCCCAACCGGATGAAAAAGCTGCTGAAAGAACGCGATGCGATCAAGCGGATGGTCTATCAAGGGCGCGGCGCCAAAGTGCGCGCGCTCTTTGATCAAGACAACCTGCCGCGCCGCGAACAGGCGATCCGCAACCGGATCAAATCCAACGGCTTTTGGATGCGCTGACCGATCTGTCCCCCGTTGTCTGGATGGACCTTTGCGCCTAGGCTGCGCGAAATCCATTTTTCTGAGAGGACAGACCGATGGCCGATAGCCCCAATCATCATTTTGACACGTTGCAAATCCACGCCGGTGCCCACCCTGACCCGGCCACCGGCGCGCGGCAAACGCCGATTTACCAAACCACGGCCTATGTCTTTCGCGATGCCGATCACGCGGCGGCGCTCTTTAACCTGCAAGAGGTGGGTTACATCTATTCGCGCCTGACCAACCCCACCAATGCCGTCCTGCAAGAGCGGATTGCCACGCTCGAAGGCGGTGTCGGTGCGGTCTGCTGCTCATCGGGTCACGCAGCGCAGATCATGGCGCTGTTCCCGCTGATGGGACCGGGCAAGAATATCGTCGCCTCTACCCGTCTTTATGGCGGCACGGTCACGCAGTTCAGCCATACGATCAAACGCTTCGGCTGGTCCTGCAAATTCGTCGACTTCGACGATCCGCAGGCCGTGGCCGATGCCATTGACGATGACACCCGCGCGGTTTTTGGCGAAGCCATCGCCAACCCCGGCGGCTATATCATGGATGTACGTGCCATCGCCGATGTGGCCGATGCGGCGGGCATTCCGCTGATCATCGACAACACCAGCGCCACGCCCTACCTCTGCCGCCCGATTGAGCATGGAGCCACACTGGTCGTCCATTCCACAACAAAATACCTCACCGGCAATGGCACCGTCATGGGCGGCTGCGTGGTGGATTCGGGCAAATTCGACTGGTCCGCGAATGACAAATTCCCCTCGCTCAGCCAGCCTGAGGAAGCCTATCACGGGATGAAATTCCACGAGACCTTCGGCGCGATGGCCTTCACCTTCCACG
Source organism: Sulfitobacter dubius (assembly GCF_027214245.1). Classification (GTDB taxonomy): domain Bacteria; phylum Pseudomonadota; class Alphaproteobacteria; order Rhodobacterales; family Rhodobacteraceae; genus Sulfitobacter; species Sulfitobacter dubius_A. Next base: position 441,551 of record NZ_JAPWHM010000004.1, read on the forward strand.
GCATCGCCATCGGGCTGCGCGATCTGGGGATGACGATGAACCCACAGGCGGCGCATTACACGCTGATGGGGATCGAAACCCTGTCACTGCGGATGGACCGCCATGTGCAGAACGCGGTGGAGGTGGCCGAATGGCTCGAACAGGACGACCGCGTTGATTACGTCACCTACGCCGGGCTGAAGTCATCGCCCTATCACGAGCGGATGCAAAAGGTCTGCCCCAAAGGCGCGGGCGGGCTTTTCACCTTTGCGGTCAAAGGCGGTTATGACGCCTGCGTGAAACTGGTCAACAGCCTTGAAATCTTTAGCCATGTGGCGAACTTGGGCGATACGCGCTCGCTGATCATCCACTCGGCATCGACCACCCACCGACAGCTGACGCAAGAGCAGCAAGAAGCGGCAGGGGCCGGGCCGGGCGTGGTGCGTATCTCAATCGGGACCGAAGACGCCGACGATCTGATCGCCGATCTGGATCAGGCGCTGACCAAAGCGACCAGCTAAACCTTCGCCCCCGCCGATCACCTCGGCGGGGGATTTTCCATCCAAGGCGGCTTACTGCCCCGGCGCAATCGCGAAGGTCATAGAGACCTCGGCCTGCAGCTCGACCTCGCCTTCGGCCACGGCGCTGTCCATCGCCATGCCCATGCGGGCGGCCTCGAACATCTTGGGCTGGGAATGCGAATTCTCGGTCATGCGGATCAGCGTGCCCAGCTTCACCCCCGCGGCATCGGCGAGTTGCCGGGCGCGTTCGGTGGCGTCGGCAACCGCGGCTTTGCGCGCTTCGGCCAGCGCGTCTTTCGGGTCTTGAAGACCAAATTCCAAACCGTTGAAATCATTTGCACCTTCGTCGATCACCGCATCCATCATTGCGCCAAGACGGTCCAGATCGCGGACCTTTACGGTCACCGAATTGCCCGCCTCATAGCCGGTGATGCGCGGCGGCGCGCCATTTTCGACGGGGCGGCGGTCATGCACGGGGCGCAGGTAGAAGCGGCTGGTCTGACGGTCCTTCGCCGCGATGCCCTGCGCGTCAAGCTGGGTCAGGATCGCAGAGACCGCTTCGGTCACCTTGTCCATCGCGGCTTTGGCGGTTTCGGCCTCTTCGGTCACGCCCAGCGTGATCGTCGCCATGTCGGGCGCGGCGGCGATGCTGCCTTGGCCGGTGACGATAATCCCCTCTTCCGGCCCCTGCTGAGCCGAGACCATGCCAGCCCCCGCCATCCAGGCCAGCGCCACCCAATTCATCAGTCGCATGTTCGCTCCTTTCCGTGCATCAATGCGCCGCCATTTGCCCATCGCGGGCCCCCGCTGACAAGCACCTGCGCGGTACGCACCCTTCCCTTGGGCGAACTCCTGCTCTATCCTTCGCGAAGACTGCGGCGCGTCTGTAAGTGCGCCCGACCCCATGCTAAAGTCGACCCCGATGAAGCCGAATTTTACCCTCTCCCTGTCGTTCGACGGCATTCGTTTGCTCCACCGCACATCAGGCGGCTGGCAGCTTGTTGGTGAAGTGGCACTCGACAGTGCCGATCTGGCGGCAGAACTGGCGGTCTTGCGCAAAACCGCGACAGCGTTGGAGCCGGGCGGGCTGCGCAGCCTGCTGCTGATCCCGGATGCGCAGATCAAATACCTTGCCATCGACACCGCCGGAATGGACACCGCCGCCCGCCGTGCCGCAGCGGCTGAGGCGCTTGAGGGGGCAACGCCCTATCCGGTGGCTGATCTGGTGTTTGACGTCCACGCCGATGGAACGCAAAGCCATGTGGCCGCCGTGGCCCGCGAAACCTTGGAAGAGGCCGAAGCCTTTGCGGTGGAGCACCGTTTCCACCCGGTCAGCTTTGCCGCCGCCCCTGCCGCCGAGGCCTTTGTCGGCGTGCCGCATTTCGGCATGACCCAAGCCGCATCGGCGCTTTTGGACCCCGGCGAAACCGTGACCCCCGAAGCGGAGCCCATCGTGATGTCCGGCGTGATGAGCGCGCCTGCGGGGCCGATCGTGGACACGGATGAGACGACGCCCGTGGCCGAAACGCCCGTGGCTGACATACCCGTAGCGGAACCTGATCTCCCCGCTACGCCCGAAGAGACACCGCCGCCGGCAGAAGAAAACCTCACCCCAGAGGAATCGCCGGAAACACCCCCGGCGGCGTTGGAGCCGACCCCCAAAGAGACGCCCCCGCCCCTTGAGGAAGACCTGCCCGCGCTGAACGCGGCAGGGGTCCCTGCGACAGAGGAAACAGAAGCGTCAGCCCCCGCAGTAGAGGCTGAACTGGCCCCCACGCCAAAAGAAACGCCACCGCCCCTGAAAGAGGACCTGCCCGCGCTGGATACCCCTGCGCCCGCCGCAGAACCGTCTGAGACGGCCCCGCAATCGACGCCCCCCGCGAGCGGCAGCGTTGCGGCCTCCGCCGCGCCCCTGGCCGCAGCAGCCGCAGCACAGGCCGAGCCGCCCGCCGCCCCGCGGTCAGAGCCTTCGCGCAAGGTCGATTTCTCTGCCCCGCCGTCGCGCAGCGCCCCTGTTGCGGGTTTCGCAAGCCGCCGTGGCGGGAATGAGAGTGCGCCCAGCCTTGGTGGTGCGAGCCGCGCGACACCGCCGCCTCCGCCCGCAGCGAAACCGGAACCATCGCCAGCACCCGCGCCCAGCACTGCGTCGCTGCCCGTCGGCGCGCCTTCGCCCGCCGCGGCCCCGTTGGCGCCGCAGATGCCCGTCGAACCGGCAGCCACCGCCGCCGCGACAGTGGCCGCAGCTCCCCAACCCGACAGCAGCTCCCTGACGCCCGAGGCGCGCTCCTCCGGTGGGGCTTTCCTTAGCCGTCGCAAGCCCAAGGCATCGAAAGACCGCCGGTCGGCTCCGGCTGCCGCGGCCACCGCCACCCCCGCCTCAGAAGCCGATCGAATGACCGTTTTCGGCGCCCGCCGCCGCAACGAAGTCGGCGGCAAGCCTCGTTTCCTTGGCCTGATCCTGACAGCGGCGCTCTTGGTTTTCCTTGCAGGTGTCGCCGCTTGGGCCTCGATCTTCCTTGACGACGGCAGCGCCCTCTCGCGGCTCTTTGGCGATCGCAGCCCGCGCAGTACCGCCGAAGCCTTGGCACCTGCGGAGACGCCCAGCATCGACGAAGAAATCGCCGTGCTGCCCCCAGAACCGGCTGAGCCGGACGCGATTGAGACCGCCGCTTTGGACGCCGGTCTGACCGATGAAGACGGTGCCGTGCTCGACGCTCTGCGCGATCCCGAGCCTCGCCCCCTGACCGAGATGACCGAGGCCGAGATCGACGCCAAATATGCCACCACCGGCATCTGGGCCCGCGCACCGGACGTGCCCCCGGCCCCGGCTGCGGCGATTGATATCGACGACCTTTATCTCACCAGCATCGACCCGATCAGCAGCACGACAGATGCCGTGGCCCTGCCCTCGGTCGATGCCTTTGGCACCGATACGGCCCCCGGCGCGGTCAGCTCTCCCGTAGCGGCAGGTACGCAGTTTGCGCTGGACGCCCGCGGTCTGGTCAAACCCTCGGCGCAAGGGGCGCTCAGCCCCGATGGGCATCTGGTCTACCTTGGCCGCCCCTCTGCCGAGCCGCCCGCCACACTGACCCGGCCCGAGGCCGAGCCGGTGGCCCCGGAGGTCGATAACGCCTTGGCAGAGGCCCGGCCCCGCGACCGGCCCGATGATCTGGAAGAAACCACCGAACGCGCCCAGCTTGATGGGCTGACGCGCTCCGAACTGGCGGGCCTGCGCCCGCAGTTGCGGCCAAAATCGGTGCAGGAAGAGGCAGAAGAAGCGCTTGTCGCTGCCGCCCCGCCCGAAGTGACCGTTGATCCGATTGACACCAGTGGCGCCGTGGCCGCCGCGCTTGCCACACCTCCGGCGATCCAGAACGCCACGAAACAGGCCACCACCCAGTCACGCCGCCCCGATACGCGGCCCCGCAATTTTGACCGGATCGTGAAACGCGCCGCCCGCGATGCGGCCCCCGCGCAGGTCGCCAGCGTCGCCCCCAAAGCGGTGCAGCCGCGCTTTCCGTCCAAAACCTCGGTCGCGAAACAGGCCACGGTGAAGAATGCGATCAACCTGCGGGACGTCAATCTGATCGGGGTCTACGGCAAACCATCGAACCGCCGCGCCTTGGTCCGGCTCAGCAATGGGCGCTATCAAAAGGTTGAGGTGGGTGACCGTATCGATGGGGGCCGCGTCTCAGCGATTGGCGACAGCGAGTTGCGCTATGTCCGCCGGGGCCGCAATGTCGTGCTGAAGATGCCGAACTAACGCCGGTTCGACTGCCCGCACCGCGCGCAAAAAGGGGCGCCGAAGCGCCCCCTCACCCCTCCCCGGATGTGCATTTCTTACGAGGTCTCAAGCTCGCCGTTGTCGATCTGCTCTTGCTCGATCGATTCAAACAGCGCTTTGAAGTTGCCTTCGCCGAACCCGTCATCACCCTTGCGCTCGATAAACTCAAAGAAGATCGGGCCGATGACCGTTTTCGAGAAAATCTGCAACAGGATGCGCGTCTCGCCTCCGTCGACCACACCTTCGCCGTCGATCAAAATGCCGTGTTTCTGCATCCGGTCCAGCGGCTCTTCATGGCCGGTCACGCGGTCCTTGCTCATTTTATAGTAGGTCTCGGGCGGGCCGGGCATGAATTTCAGCCCGTTGTCGGCAATCGCGTCCGTGGCGTCATAGATATCGCGCGCGCCCACGGCGATATGCTGGATGCCTTCGCCGTTGTATTTCTTCAGATAGGCCACGATCTGCCCGGTCTCGCCGCGGTCTTCGTTGATCGGGATGCGAATGCGGCCACAGGGCGAGGTCAGCGCGCGGCTGGTGAGACCGGTGAACTTGCCTTCGATGTCGAAAAACCGGATCTCGCGGAAGTTGAACAGGTCGCCGTAGAACTTGAACCAGACGTCCATATTGCCTTTGTGGACATTGTGCGTGAGGTGATCGAGGTAGTAGAACCCCACCCCCTCGGGTTTGGAGGTCGCGATCCAGTCGTATTCCCAATTGTAGGGCGAGGTGTCGTAATACTGATCAACGAAATAGATAAGCGAGCCGCCGATCCCCATGATTGCAGGCACGTCCAGCACCTTTCCATCGCCTTTGTATTCCTCGGCCCCCTTGGCGACTGCATGTTCCAACGCCTTTTGCGCATCGACCACACGCCAACCCATCGAGGGGGCGCAGGGGCCGTGCTCTTCGACGAAACGCGCGGCAAAGCCTTCGGGGTCGTGGTTCAGCACATAGGTGATGTCACCCTGCTGCCAAAGCTCAATCTTTTTCGTCTTGTGATTGGCGACATGGGCATAGCCCATCTTGGTAAAGACATCGCGCAGCGCCTGCGGGTCGGGGCTGGCAAATTCGACAAACTCGAAACCATCGGTGCCAGCGGGGTTCTCTGCCGTGATCTGCGATTTCGGGGCGTCATGTGGGAAAGGGCCCATGTCAGTCTCCTCTGCTTTTGGGATTTAGCCCATGATACGATGCCGGCTCTGCGGTGTTTGCGCGTTTAGCAGCATGGTTCTGGTCATTTTCGCGCGACCAGCGCATATTGGGGCGGAACAATGCGGGAAATACGCATCATGTTGGATGAAACAGATCGGCGGCTGCTGACGGCGCTGCAAAAGAACGCCCACCTCACGGCGCAGGAACTGGGCTTAGAGCTCAACCTATCCTCCAGCCAAGCCGGGCGCAGGCGGCAGCGGTTGGAGGCGGAGGGCTATATTCGCGGCTATCATGCGCGGCTTGATCCGGTGCGGATGGGGCTCAATGTGCAGGGCTTTGTGCAGGTGCATCTGGGCACCCACGGGCCAGAGCATTCGGCCAGCTTTGCGCGGCTTATGGCCACCCGTCCCGAGATTGTGAGCGTTTGGACGATGACGGGGGATGCGGACTATCTCCTGAGGGTCTATTGTGACGATCTGCCAAGCCTTAACAGGCTCATTCACGATGTTCTTCTGCCGCATCAGGCCGTTAGCCGGGTGCATAGTCAGATCGTCATGGACCAACTGAAACAGGACGGGCCGCTGCCCACCTGACATTGAGAGAGGACCGCAATGGAAGGTTTCCTGTTCCAAGCCTCCGTCTATCTGGCCGCCGCCGTGATCGCCGTGCCGATTGCCGCCCGATTGGGGCTTGGGTCGGTGCTGGGCTACCTCGCGGCGGGCATTCTGATCGGCCCGGTGCTGGGCCTCGTCGGGTCCGAGACGAAGGACGTGCAGCATTTCGCGGAATTCGGCGTGGTGATGATGCTGTTTCTCATTGGGTTGGAACTGGAGCCCCGCGCGCTGTGGGACATGCGGCATCGGCTTTTGGGCTTGGGCGGGTTGCAGGTGCTGCTGTCGACGGCGGCGTTGATGGCCATCGCCATGGCCTATGACCAGCCGTGGCGTGTGGCGCTGGCGATTGGTCTGACGCTCGCGCTCTCTTCCACGGCGATCGTATTGCAGACCCTGTCGGAAAAGGGATTGATGCGGACGCAGGGGGGCAGATCCGTCTTCTCGGTGCTGTTGACCCAAGATATCGCGGTGATCCCCATCCTCGCCTTCCTGCCGCTGCTGGCCACGGGGCTTGCAGGGGGGATCCTGCCCAACGGGGCGATTTCACTTGATCCCCAAGAGGTCGAGAACGCGCATCTGAGCGCGGAGGCCAGCCACGGCAATGACGCCGCCCATGCCGCCCAGACCTTTGTCCAAAGCCTGCCCGGCTGGGGCGTGACGCTGGTGACCATTGGGGCCGTCGCGGCAATCATCCTCGTCGGCATCTACCTGACCCGGCCCGTGTTTCGCTATATCCACCTTGCCAAACTGCGCGAGATGTACACGGCGCTGGCGTTGCTGATCGTGGTGGGGATTTCTTCGCTGATGACGGTGGTTGGGCTCTCGCCCGCGCTTGGTGCCTTCCTCGCCGGTGTGGTCTTGGCCAGCAGCGAGTTCCGCCACGAGCTAGAGACCGACCTTGAACCCTTCAAAGGGCTGCTCTTGGGGCTGTTTTTCATCACCGTCGGCGCGGGCATCAACTTTGTCCTGCTGTTCGAAAAACCGCTGATCCTGATCTGCATGGCGCTTTTGGTCATCATCGTCAAAGCGCTGATCCTCATGGTGCTGGGCCGCCTGTTCCGTCTGAAAGGACGCGATGGCTGGCTGTTTACGCTGGCACTCGCGCAGGCCGGGGAGTTTGGCTTTGTGCTGGTCAGCTTCTCCCTCGCGACCGGTGTTATGCCCGACCCGATTGGCGAGACGCTCTTGCTGGTGGTGGCGCTGACCATGCTAATCACGCCACTGCTGTTTATCCTGCACGACCTGATCAGCCGACGCCTTGACGACAGCGCCCCCGTCATCGCCGACGAGATCGACAGCAGCGGTCCGGTGATCATCGCGGGCGTGGGGCGCTTTGGGCAGATGGTGAACCGGATGGTGCAGGCCAGCGGCTTTCAAACCGTCGTGCTGGACCACAACCCCGAGACCATCGCAGTCATGCGGCGCTTTGGCTTCAAAGGGTTTTTGGGTGATCCGACGCGGCCCGACATTCTGCGCAAGGCGGGTTTGCAAGAGGCCAGCGTGCTGGTGGTGGCGCTTGATGACCCAAAATCGGCGGTCTCTCTGATCTCTTACGCGCGCAAGGAGAACCCGAATCTGCATATCGTCAGCCGTGCGCGCGACCGCGAAGAGGTCTATCGCCACTATCAGGCCGGGTCGAATGACATCGTGCGCGAGATGTTCGACAGCTCCCTCAGAGCCGGGCGCTATGTATTGGAAAACATGGGGCTATCGGACTTCGAGGCAAATGAGGCACAAAAGCTATTCTACGCCCATGACCGGGACTCGGTTCGCGAATTAGCAGCCCTATGGCGGCCAGATGTGCCCCCTTCGCAGAACGCTGCCTATGTCGCCCGGGCGAAAGAATTGCAGAAAGACTTGGAAACAGCCTTTCTCAATCTAGGCGAGAACAAAGGCAGGGAAAGCGCCTGAACCGGGCAGCAAGCCCCCTTCCCGGGGGGCTGCCGGGCACCGCGCTATGCGTCGCTCACGCCCGCTTCGGCAAAGGTGGCCATGCCCGCATGACAGGCAAGGGCGGTCTTGAGAATGCCGATCGCCAAGCCCGCGCCAGAGCCTTCGCCGAGCCGCAGGTTCAACTCCAGCAGCGGCTCCTTGTCCATCGCGCCCAGCAGACGCCGGTGGCCGCTTTCGGCGCTGAGGTGGCCCGCAACGCAGTGATCCAGCGCGCCCGGCGTGGTGCGCGCGAGGCCAAGCGCGGCGGCGCAGCAGATGAAACCATCTAGGATCACCGGGATGCGCAGCTGCCGCGCCCGTGCCATGGCCCCGGCCATCGCGGCCAGTTCGCGGCCACCTAGGCGGCGCAGGCTCTCCAACCCGTCGCCCTTGTCCGCGTGCAGGGCGACGCCCTCGGCCACGACGTCGGTTTTCAGCGACAGGCCCGCATCATCCACCCCAGTGCCCCGCCCGGTCCAGAATTCGGCCCCGCCGCCCAAGATCGCGCTGGCAAGGGCGGCGGCAGAGGTGGTGTTGGCGATGCCCATTTCGCCCACGACCAAAAGATCGGCCTCAGAGTTCACCGCCTCCCAACCGGCGCACAGCGCTTCGAGGAATTCATCCTCGTCCATCGCTGGCTCAACGGTGAAATCCTTGGTCGGCCTGTCCAATGACAGCGGGACCACATCAAGGCTCGCCCCATTCACCCGCGCGATTTGGTTGATCGCCGCCCCGCCGTGCTGAAAGTTCGCCACCATCTGCGCGGTCACCTCTGCCGGAAAGGCCGAGACACCCCGCGCGGCAACCCCGTGGTTGCCCGCAAAAACGATGATCTGCGGCGCTGTAATCTCAGCCCGTGCGCCGCCGCGCCAACCTCGGTACCAAATCGCCAGATCCTCCAACCGGCCAAGCGCACCGGGAGGTTTGGTGAGGATGCTATCATGGGCGCGCGCCTCTTCCATCGCGGCGCTGTCGCAAGCGGGCATGGCGCGCAGAAGACTGCGAAATTCGGAAAGACTGGCGAAAGACGTGTTCATATGCGGCCCTTTGCGGATTGATATCCAACCGTTTCTAGCCTTAGCCTGTCGGCGCTGAAAGTGCCGAAGGGGCGAAATAATGGCCATTCCCGACATCACCGCCCTCAGGCAGGCCTTTCCCGCCCGCGATATCGCGGTGGCCTTCGCCTTGCTGACCCGCCTGCCCCTGCCGCATTTCCACTTCCCGACCGAGCCGCACCGCCCCCCGGCCCGCAGTGCTTGGGCCTATCCGCTGGTAGGCATTGTGCTGGCGCTGGTCGCGGGGGCCGTGGGGCTGGCGTTAACGCGGATGGGGGCAACCCCGCCGCTGACGGCAGCTTTCGTGCTGCTTGCGTTGGTGATGCTCAGCGGGGCGATGCATGAAGACGGTCTCGCCGATTGCGCCGATGGCTTCTGGGGCGCATGGACGGCAGAGAAACGGCTGCGCATCATGAAAGACAGTGTGATCGGGACCTACGGCGTGGTGGCGCTGGTGCTGTCGCTGTTGCTGCGCTGGTATCTGATCAGCGAATTGATCACGGATGAGGCGCTGATCTGGGCGTTGGTCATCGCCTCCTGCGGGTCACGCGCGGCAATGGTCTGGGTAATGGACAGCCTGCCGACGGTACGCCGCGATGGGCTGTCAAACCGCACCGGCCGGCCCGGCGAATTGGCGACGGCGGTGGCAGTGCTGATCGGGGTGGTGGTGATCGTGGTCGCGCCGGACTATTCAGCATGGCGCTTGGCGCTGTTGGGGCTGCTCGGGGCGCTGGTGGTGCGGCAGATCGCCAAACGCAAGATTGGTGGGCAGACCGGCGATGTGCTGGGCGCGACCCAACAGGTGACAGAGATCGCCCTGCTAACCGGCTGTCAGATGATGGCCTATGGCTGGCAGGCCATCCCCTAACGAAAAAACCGCGCCCCTAGGGGACGCGGCATCTTCTTAACCTGCGAAGCCCTTAGGCGGCGACGCGGCTTTCCAGCACATCGCCCACCTGTTTCGCGGCGGCAAGTTCATCGCCCCCCGAAACAGCGGCCACTTCGCGTGTCAGACGCTCAAGTGCGGCTTCGTAAAGCTGACGCTCGGAATAGCTCTGCTCGCGCTGGTCGTCGGTGCGGTGCAGGTCGCGCACAACCTCGGCAATGGCAATCAGATCGCCGGAGTTGATCTTTTGCTCATACTCCTGCGCGCGGCGGGACCACATGGCGCGTTTGACTTTGGCCTTGCCCTTAAGTGTCTTCATCGCGTGGTTGATCACATCGGGCGTCGACAGGGCGCGCATGCCAATTTCGGTTGCCTTATGGGTCGGCACCCGCAGGGTCATCTTGTCTTTTTCAAAGGAAATTACGAAGAGCTCCAGCGCGATGCCGGCAACTTCCTGCTCCTCGATCGAGACGATCTGCCCCACGCCATGCGCAGGGTAGACGACGAATTCATTGGGGCGGAAATCAAGCTTTTTCGATTTGGTCATATAGGTCGCTCCTTGGCGCGCGGGGGAAACCCCGCCATTACTTCATATACCTGAACAACACGTCAAAACGCATACGAAGCACCGCCAGAGCGGCTTGCGTTCGGGTGCGTCTGATCTAGAAATGTGAGGTCAACCTTGGCAGCAGGGTCGAAACATTATCAGGCTCGTGTGTTACAGCTTGAAGACATCATACCACAGAATCACGCCTTCCGAAAGCTACACCAAGTCACGCTCGGCGGTTTCCCGGTCATTTCAGCGGTTTAACCCGAAATTTTGAGGTCACAAAGCCGCAACAAAGCGCGAATCGACTGAGCCTCAGCCGCCCTCGCCCGGCTTTTCCGAGAAGAGCTCCATCTTGCCATCTTTGCCGTCCATTTCCTCTGCCTCGGGCAGCGGATCTTTCTTGGTGATGATGACGGGCCAAAGCTCGGAATACTTGCGGTTGAACTCCACCCACTTCTCCATGTCCGGCTCGGTGTCCGGGCGGATCGCATCGGCGGGGCACTCAGGCTCGCAGACGCCGCAGTCGATGCATTCATCGGGGTGGATCACCAGCATGTTCTCGCCTTCATAGAAGCAATCCACCGGACATACTTCGACGCAGTCGGTGTATTTGCAGGCGATGCAGGCGTCATTCACGATATAGGTCATGCGGGAAACTCTGGCTGGGTATGTGAGGGACTAGCTAAACCGGGGCGCGGGATCATTCAAGGTGGCGTGCCTTAGAAAGATCAAGCTGCCTGCGGTCACGCTTGGTCGGGCGGCCCTTTCCCTCAAAGCCGGGATTTTCGGGCTGTATGTCCTTTGGTTTCGGCTGTGGCGGGGACAGATCGGTGTAAAGCGCTTGCGCTTCGGGCGCTGGACCGCGGCGTAGGCCGATTGCATCGATCTGTATCACCCGAACGTGATCCCCTTGGGCAAAGGTTAACACATCGCCGGGGCCGACGTTGCTCGCGCGTTTCTGGGTGGGGGTGCCGTTGATCCGTACCGCGCCGCCCGCCACCTGAGCGGCAGCGAGCGAGCGGGTCTTAAAGAAGCGGGCGTGCCACAGCCATTTATCGAGCCGTAGTTTCTCGCCCGCTGCCACTTACTTGTCGTCCTTCAGCCCCATAAGCGCGGCGGCGAATGGATTGTCGGGATCGATCTGCTTTTCCTTGCGTGGTGGACGGGCGGAGAAATTCTGCGCCTTGCCACCCTTGTCGCCACCGGGCTTGCGCCCTTTGCCTTTAGCGGGTTTGCCGCGCGGCTTGCCCTGCCCGTGAGGACGGTCACCGCCACGGCGGTTGCCGGCATTTCCACGGGGGCTGCGCGACCATGTGAAGGTATAGAAGGTCTCCATCTCCGGCCCTGCCAGATCGGCATCCGGCGCCGTGCCTTGGGGAATTTCCTCGGCCGGAACCTCGGGAATTGTGGTGTCGACCTCTGGGTCTTCGGCGGCCACGTCGGCAATGGGGGCAATACCATCATCGGGAATGGCGGCCACATTACCGGGGCGGTCGTCGGGGTTGGTCTCACTCGAAGGTGTCTCAATGATCCCGCCTGCAGGCTCTTCCGCCGCCACATCCATGATGGGCTTGTCCGCCGAGTCATCAGCAGCAAGATCACTGTCGAGTTTTTCAGGGACGTTGGTATCAGCAGAGGCGCCCATCGCATCATGGCTGCCGTCTTTGGGCATCACCACATCAACCGGTTTCACCTTGGTCCGCTCGTCCTTTTCGGCCTTGTACCCCAAGCCCTCCATCAGGTCGGCGAATTGTTCAAGCGTCATCCCTGTGATCGACAGCATGTCGGGCTTGGCTTCAAACCCACCCCGGGAATCTTCGGCGCGCAGCATATCGGCCAAACGCTCCAGCATGTCGATGCGGATCGCGCGTTTGCCAGCGTTGCGGTAACCCGACATCGTGTCGGCACCCGCAGGCGCGTCTGCCTCGACCGGGATTGTTACCAACCCGGGAGGAGGCGATTCAGGAAATTCGTTCAGCCCTTTAGTCAGCGACCAAAGCACCAGACGCAAGCGCGTCGGCGCGGGCTTGAGCATTAGCGGCATAAAGATGGTGAACTGGCCGAAGCGGATGCCATGCTTGCGCAGCGCGCCACGGGCGTCTTGATCCAGCGCTTTTACATCATCGGCCACTTGGGCACGCGGCAGAATGCCGAAATTCTCAACCAGTTGGAATGCAAAGCCACGGGCCAAGCCGGTCAGCGTCTCATCCTTGCTCAGCCCCAGCAGCGGCTCGAACAATGCTGCAACCTTGCGGTCGATGAAGTGCTGCAGTCGGCGCTTCACCTTCTCCACCACTTCGGGACCGGCGATATCGTCGACGAAGACCTCGACCTGCGGCTTCAACGCGTCGCTGCCAGCGGTCAGTTTACCAACCGCAGCGCTGCCCCACATCAGGCCGCCCTGTTCGGTGAAATCAATCTCGGTATCGGGTGCGTTGTAGAACCGGTCGGCACGCAGATGGAATTGCGGAGCCAAGGCCTGCAATGCGGCGGTTTTCACCGTCTTGTCCTCGGCCGCGCCCGCGCCCTTATCCACCCGAAAGCGGAACCCGTCCAGCTTGCCTACAAATTCACCTTCAACGGTGACTTCACCGGTCTCGTTTACATCGGCCACCATGGCTTCCTTCTGTCCAAGCCGGCGCAGCAATACGGATGTGCGCCGATCTACAAATCTTTGAGTCAAACGCTCATGCAGAGCATCCGACAAGCGGTCTTCTACGACACGCGTCGTGTCGCGCCAATGGCTTTCGTCCTTTGTCCAGCCCTTGCGCTGCGCAACGTAGGTCCATGTGCGAATAAACGCGAGTCGTTTGGACAACGCATCAATGTCGCCATCGGTTCGATCAATTCTCTTGATTTGTCGTGCGAGCCAATCGTCGGGGATATATCCGCGCTGGTGCAGGTCGTTGAAAATGGTCTCCAAAAGCCCCGCATGTTCGGCATGGCTGATGCCGCGGAAATCGGGAATGCGACAGACATCCCAGAGCAGCCGCACGGACGCGCCGTCGGTCGCCCGGGCAAAAACTTCATCGACTTGGGCAAGCGCTTTGAGAGCCTTTAGATCGTCGGACTCGCGGGCCCGGACCAGCCGCTCATCCTCGGGCGGCATCTCCAAGGTTTGGATCAGTCGGTCGATACTGCCAAATTGCAACGCGTGGTTGCGCCAGTTCACCTTGTTCTGAGGCGTGAAGTTATGGTCCATGATTGCCCGCGCCACGCCATCGTCCAGCGCCGGTGCATCGCCGGTGGTGCCAAAGGTGCCCGATTTGAACCCGCGCCCTGCCCGGCCCGCGATCTGCGCCAACTCATTGGGCGCAAGTGGACGCATCCGCCGCCCGTCAAACTTGCTAAGCGCCGAGAAGGCAACGTGATCGACGTCGAGGTTCAAGCCCATGCCGATGGCATCGGTAGCGACCAGATAATCGACCTCACCATTTTGATACATTTCAACCTGTGCATTGCGCGTGCGCGGGGAAAGCGCGCCCATCACCACGGCTGCACCGCCTTTCTGACGGCGGATCAGCTCGGCGATGGCATATACATTCTCAACTGAAAACCCGACAATAGCGCTGCGCGGCTTCATTCGGCTTATCTTTTTCTGACCAGAATAGACCAATTCGCTCATCCGGTCGCGGCGCATGAAATCGACACCCGGAACCAGCGCCGCGATGGTGCCGCGCATCGTATCAGACCCCATGAACAAGGTCTCATGCAGACCACGCGCCCGCAGCAAGCGGTCGGTGAACACATGGCCCCGCTCGGGGTCGGCGCAGAGCTGGATCTCATCAATGGCCACGAAATCCGCGCCCATCTCTTGGGGCATCGCCTCAACCGTGCAGACCCAATACTGCGTGCGCGGCGGCACGATCCGCTCTTCGCCCGTGACCAGCGCCACGACCGAGGGCCCGCGTGCCTTGACGATCCGGTCATAGACCTCACGCGCCAACAGCCGCAGCGGCAGGCCGATCACCCCGGTCCGATGCGCCAGCATCCGCTCAATTGCATAGGTCGTTTTGCCGGTATTTGTCGGGCCGAGAACGGCCACGACACGCTTATTGCCTGCCACCTGTTTATCCTTGAATTAAAGCTCGCGCCCGATGCCGTCCCTGCGCAGCCCCTCAAGGGCCGACCGGGCGTCATCGTGATGCGGGTTGAGGGCGAGCGCCCTGCGGTACAGTTCCGCCGCGCGGCCCAGATCTCCGAACTCCTGTATCATCACGGCAAGGCCGAAGATCGCGTTGTAATTGTCGGGGTTCAGCGCCAGCGTCCGTTCCAGATCATCCAGCGCGGGACCATAGAGGTTGGCCGCATAATAGGCCTGCGCCCGCGTGTGGAACCCTTCGGCAAAACCGGGCGCGTGATCGGTCAGCGCGGTCAAATGCTCAATCGCCAACTGGCTGTCGCCATTTGCCATCGCTTCGCGCCCTCGTGACAGCAGCAAATCCATCGAAGCCGAGCCGGAGCGCTGCCAATGCGCTTCGATTTCATGAGTGATTCTGGGGGCTTCGGCTGCAGGGGCCTCGCGCAGCTTTTGCATAAGCTCGGGCGGGGCCATTTCGGCCACGGCCATGCCCGCAAGCAACACAAAGCCACCAACTGCCGCAACGGTATGTTTGAGGTTGACGGGTATGATGCGCATAACAAAACTGAATGTAACAGGCTGCCGCCGCAATTCCAGACGTAGCGGGGCCAAATGCCAAAAAAGGGCGAGCGATGAGCGATATTGTGAACGAAGCGGTTGTGGTGCTGAACGAAAAGCTGGCCGGCAGTGATTTTGACGGCACGGCCAAGTTCGACATCGAAGGTGAAGGCACCGTGATGATGGACGAAAACGGCGCCCGCGCCGCGGATGAAGAAGCCGACGTGACGCTTAGCGCCGACCCGGAAACTTTCCAGTCGATCCTTGAGGGCGACACCAACCCGACATCCGCATTCATGACCGGCAAGCTCAAGATCGACGGCGATATGGGCATGGCGATGAAACTCGCCGCTGTTCTCGGCTGATGCAGCTGGACCCGGCCCCGCTTTACACCGATATCGCCCCCGGCCCCGAGGGGGGCCAAGCCCATTGGGCCGAGACATCGGATGGCAAGCGGATCAGGCTGGGTCATTGGCCTTGCGCTGGCGCGCGCGGCACTGTGCTGCTTTTCCCCGGACGCACGGAGTATATTGAAAAATATGGGCTTTGCGCCGCCGAACTGGCGCGGCGCGGCCTTGCCACCATGGCGATCGACTGGCGCGGTCAGGGTCTTGCCGACCGGATGCTGCCGGACGCGCGGATCGGCCATGTGGATGTTTTCAGTGACTACCAGAAAGACGTCGCCGCCATGCTGCGTGCCGCGCGCAGCTTAAACCTGCCGCGCCCCTATTTTCTGCTGGCCCACTCCATGGGCGGCTGCATCGGCCTGCGTGCCGTGATGGAGGGGTTGCCGGTGCAGGCCGTCGCCTTCACTGGTCCAATGTGGGGCATCTATGTCGCCCCCCGGTTGCGCGCTATTGCGTGGTCTTTGGCGCAGTTCATGCCGCGGGTCGGCCAAGGCCACCGCCTGCCCCCGGGCACCAAGATCGACGCCTATCCGGCCATAGCCCCTTTCGAAGACAATCTGCTGACCACTGACCCCGAAATGTACGACATGATGCGCGATCAACTGGCCGCGCATCATGAGCTCAGCCTCGGCGGCCCCAGTTTTGTCTGGCTGCGCGAAGCTTTAGCCGAGACGAAGCACCTCGCCGGGCGCTCAGCACCCAACATTCCCTGTGTAACCTTCCTTGGCAGCAACGAACGTATCGTCGCCACCGACCGGGTGCACGCGCGCATGGCACAGTGGAAAGGCGGGCGGTTGGAAATCGTGCCGGGCGGTGAGCACGAAGTGCTGTTCGAAACCCCGGAGCTGCGCAAACCGATCTTCGACGGGCTGGAAAAGCTCTATCTGGGCAATATTACCGGTTAATCCCGCTCAGGCGTCATTTTCCTGTGCAATCGGCCCGCGCCGCCTAGATTGCTTGGGATGACACGTGAACCCGTCCTTACCTTCACCGAAAACGGCATTTATTGCCCTGCAGGTGACTTTTACATCGACCCTTGGCGCCCCGTTGACCGGGCGTTGATCACCCATGGCCACGCCGACCATGCCCGCGACGGGATGGGCAGTTACCTTGCCACCCACGCTGCCCTGCCCGTAATGCGCCACCGCTTGGGCGAGATTGCCATCGAGGGCATCGCCTATGGCGAGACGCGGCAGATCGGCGGGGCGATGGTCTCTTTCCACCCGGCGGGCCATGTGCCCGGCAGCGCACAGATCAGGGTTGAAGTCGGCGGAGAGGTCTGGGTCGCGTCGGGCGACTACAAGGTAATCGATGATGACATGTCTGAGCCCTTCGAGCCGGTCCAGTGCCACCATTTCATTACTGAAAGCACCTTTGGCCTGCCGGTCTTTCGCTGGGCGCCGCAGGCCGAGGTGGCAGCGCAGATCAACGACTGGTGGGCGGGTTGCAAGGCGGCGGGCAAGACCGCTTTCCTCGGGGCCTATTCGCTGGGCAAGGCGCAGCGGCTGCTGTCGATGCTCGATCCCGCGATCGGACCGATCCTGACCCATACGGCGGTGGAGAACACCAACGAAGTGCTGCGCGCACAGGGCATCATCCTGCCCGAGACAACGCTTGTGACGCCCGAGCTCAACCCCAAGGAGCATCCCGGCGCGCTGGTGCTGGCGCCGCCCTCGGCCTTGGGCAGCCAATGGGCGCGGCGCTTCGGGGCACAGGAGAGCGCTTTCGCCTCGGGCTGGATGGCGCTGCGCGGCGTGCGCAGGCGGCGTGCGGGGGATCGGGGGTTTGTCATATCAGACCATGCGGATTGGCATGGGCTGCTTTGGGCGATCCGTGAGACTGGCGCGGAAAACATATATGTAACTCATGGTTATACCGATATCTTCACGCGATACCTGAACGATCAGGGCTGGAAGGCCGAAGTCGTGCCGACCCAGTTCGACAGCGAAGGAGGCGACAGCGAATGAAGGACTTTGCCGCTCTTTTCAATGCCGTCGACCAGACCACCAAAACCACAGTAAAGGTCGCCGCCCTGGCCGAATATTTCACCACCGCGGCCGAAGAGGACCGTCTTTGGACCGTGGCGCTTTTCTCGGGCCGCCGCCCGAAACGCGCCGTAACCACGACCAAGCTCCGCGAATGGGCCTCAGAGGCGTCCGGTGTGCCGCTCTGGCTATTCGAAGACAGCTACGCCATCGTCGGCGATCTGGCCGAGACCATCGCGCTGGTCCTCCCCCCGGTAGAGAGCGAGGACACCGGCACGCTGACCGCATGGATCAACGCCCTGCGCGGGCTGAAAGACGAAGACGACGCGGCGCGCAAGGCCTTCGTCCTTTCGGCCTGGCAACAACTCGGCGGCACAGAGCGGTTCCTGTTCAACAAGCTCATCACCGGCGGTTTTCGCATCGGCATCAGCCAAAAGCTGATGACCCGGGCGCTGTCACGCGCCACCGACCGGCCCGAGCCGGAAATGGCGCACCGCTTGATGGGCAACTGGCACCCCGATGACGTGACATGGCACAGCCTGATCGAGGCCGAGGACGCCAGCGCCGACGCCTCGCGCCCCTACCCTTTCTACCTCGCCTATGCACTGGAAGACGGACCGGAAGCCCTAGGCACCCCCGAAGACTGGCGCGCGGAATGGAAATGGGACGGCATCCGCGGGCAGCTTATCCTGCGCGATGGCGACTACTTCGTCTGGTCACGCGGCGAAGAGCTGATGACCGACCGGTTCCCCGAACTCGCTCGCGCCGCCGATCATTTGCCGCCGGGCACGGTGCTCGACGGCGAGTTGCTGGTCTGGCAGCCGGGGGCGGAATTTCCCTCATCCTTCAACGCGCTACAAGCCCGCATCGGACGCAAGACCGTGCCGAAGAAGCTTTTGAAGGAGGCCTCCGTGGTGCTGCACGCCTACGACCTTCTGGAATGGCAGGGCGCGGACATCCGCGACCGCCCCTTTGCCGAGCGCCGTGCCCTACTGGAAGAAGCCGCCGCCGATCTGCCCGCCGACGCGCCCGTCCGCCTCTCGCCACAGCACCAGTTCACCGATTGGGCCGAACTCGCCACCCTGCGCGAGACCGCGCGCGAGGCGCAGGCCGAGGGGTTGATGCTGAAACGGGCCGACAGCCCGTATCTCTCGGGCCGCAAAAAGGGCGACTGGTGGAAATGGAAGTTGGACCCGCTGACCATCGACGCGGTGATGATCTATGCGCAATCGGGCTCGGGCCGCCGGGCGAACCTTTTTACCGACTTCACCTTCGCGGTCTGGAACGGCAATGATCTGGTCCCCTTCACCAAGGCCTATTCCGGCCTGACGGATGCCGAGTTCCGCCAAATCACCGCTTGGGTGCGCAAGAACACCCAGCAACGCTTTGGCCCCGTGCGCCAAGTTACCCCGCACCATGTCTTCGAGATCGCCTTCGAGGGCATCCAGCCCAGCCCGCGCCACAAGTCCGGCGTCGCCCTGCGCTTTCCGCGCATGCTGCGCTGGCGCAAGGACAAGCCGCTGCAAGAGGCCAACACCCTCGACGATCTGAAAGAAATGCTGCGCATCTACGGATAGGTTGTTCCGGCCCGCCCGGAGGCATAGATGTGACGAAACGCAAATGAGGTACACCGATGTTTCAGCTTCCCTTCCCGCTTCACGATGCCAACGCCAGCGCCGGGGGCAAAAACCTCGGCGATCTGCCGGAATGGGATCTGAGCGATCTTTACACCGCCGAAGACGCGCCCGAACTGAAGCGCGACCTCGACTGGCTAGAGGAAGCCTGCGCGCGTTTTGCCACTGACTATCAAGGCAATCTGGCCGCGCTCGACGCCAAAGGGCTGCTCGACTGTGTGCTGCGCAACGAAAAGATCAATCAGGTTGCGGGGCGCATCATGTCCTACGCGGGCCTGCGTTATTACCAGCAGACGACGGACTCAGGCCGGGCCAAGTTCATGTCCGACATGCAGGAAAAGATCACCGATTATACCACGCCGCTGGTGTTCTTTACATTGGAGTTGAACAAACTGCCGGACGACCATCTGGCCAACCTGCTCGACCAAGACACTGATCTTGCACGTTACAAGCCTGTGTTTGACCGCATCCGCGCCATGAAGCCCTATCAACTGTCGGATGAGATGGAGAAATTTCTGCACGACCTCGGCGTGGTCGGCGACGCTTGGGAGCGGATGTTCGACGAGACAATCGCCGGGCTGGAATTCGAAGTCGAGGGCGAGACGCTCAACATCGAAGGCACGCTGAACCTCTTGACCGACCCCGACCGCAGCAAGCGCGAAGCGGGCGCGCGAGAACTGGCCGACGTGCTGGGCCGCAACATCCGCACCTTCGCCCGCGTCCATAACACGCAGGTGAAAGAGAAAGAAGTCATCGACCGCTGGCGGGGTATGGAGACACCGCAGACCGGGCGGCACCTCAGCAACCATGTCGAGCCCGAGGTGGTCGAAGCGCTGCGCAACGCCGTGGTCGAAGCCTATCCGAAGCTGAGCCACCGCTACTATGAGCTGAAGCGCAAGTGGCTCGGCCTTGATGTGATGCAGGTCTGGGACCGCAACGCGCCGCTGCCGATGGAGGACCCAAAGGTGGTGAACTGGAAGCAGGCCGAAGAGACCGTGATGGAAGCCTACACCGCCTTTGATCCGCGCATGGGCGAGTTGGCCAAGCCGTTCTTCACCAAGGGCTGGATCGACGCGGGCGTGAAACCGGGCAAGGCACCGGGCGCCTTCGCGCATCCCACCGTGACGGACGTGCATCCTTACGTGATGCTGAACTACCTCGGCAAACCGCGCGACGTGATGACGCTGGCACACGAGTTGGGCCATGGCGTGCACCAAGTGCTGGCCGCCGATCAGGGCGAGATGCTCTCCTCGACCCCGCTGACGTTGGCCGAAACGGCCTCGGTCTTTGGTGAGATGCTCACCTTCCGCAAGATGCTCGACAAGGCCAAGACGCAGGCCGAGCGTAAGGTGCTGCTGGCAGGCAAGGTCGAGGACATGATCAACACGGTTGTGCGCCAGATCGCCTTTTATGATTTCGAGTGCAAATTGCACGAGGCGCGCCGCGGCGGGGAGCTTACGCCAGACGACATCAACGCGCTGTGGATGAGCGTTCAGGCCGAAAGCCTTGGGCCAGCATTCGAGTATATGGACGGCTATGAGACCTTCTGGGCCTATATCCCGCATTTCGTGCATTCGCCCTTTTACGTCTATGCCTATGCCTTTGGCGACGGGCTGGTGAACGCGCTCTACGCGGTCTACGCCGAGGGCGAGGAAGGCTTTGAAGAGAAGTATTTCGACATGCTGAAAGCAGGCGGATCGAAACACCACAGGGAGCTTCTGGCCCCCTTCGGGCTTGATGCCTCTGACCCCGCCTTTTGGGACAAGGGACTGTCGATGATCTCTGACATGATCGACGAATTGGAGGCGATGGAGGACTGATGTCCCTCGCCGAGCGCATGAAGGACAGGTTCGCGCCGTTCTTTGCTTGGGTCCAAAGGCGGGTCCCGCCCGGATTCAGGTTTGCGCCCGGCCTGCTGCTGATCTGCGGCGGCATCCTTGGGTTCTTGCCGATCCTCGGCTTTTGGATGCTGCCGCTTGGTTTCATGGTGGCGGCGATGGATGTGCGGTTGTATCGGCGCTGGCGCTCTCTTCGGCGTCGGCGCCGGGCAATGCGCCCCTGACCCTCACTTCAACTGGCTGTCTTTCGACCCGCGCCGGTTTATCCCGCCGCGCATCTGCGCCTGCCCGTCCCGGTCGCGCACGCAATCAATGCAAAGTTTCACCCCCGGCAGAGCGATGCGTCGTGCTTCGGGAATAGGTTCTTCGCATTCCGCGCAATGGGTCAGGCTCTCACCCACCGGCGCGCGGCGGGATTTCAGCCGTGCCAATTCGTCCGATATGGATGCTTCGATCTGTTCGCTTACCGCGCCATCACGCGCCCATCCGCCAGCCATGCCACGGCCTCCTATTGCTATGCTCATCATTGATATGGGGCCCGCAGACCGCATGTCACGGACCTGCGGCCGACACCCACGCCAAGCCCGGGCTGCCCTTATCAGAGTGTAACAAATGGGGGGCCTGTGCAAATATACAAGGTTCACAGGCCGAGCCGATGCGCCGACGGGTAATTGCGCGAAACGCGACCGTACCGCCTGCCCGACATAAAAAAAACACCCCCATAAGGGGGTGCAGTTGCTAGGCATTGGGCTGTGAGTCAAGCAGCACGCAGGGTCGTATCTCCTTCATTTTGACGATTGATCAGGACGGACAGGGTAACGGCACTTTGGATAAGCCGTTGGCGAAGCTCTTGGCGCTGCCCCGCGGGGCGCAGCGGCACGTTGGTGCGCAGGTACACCGTTTGTGGCATGGCGCGCGGATGGTGCGTATAGGTCACCTCGACCATCGCCTCCACCCTGCCGAAATCGCGGTTATGGTGGACACTGTGGAAACGCGCGCTGCAAATGTTTAGAACAGTGGGAAATTCATCGGAAGGATGACAGACTGTAACGGGTTCATAGCCGCGCCTACGGCGGATAATGTCACCTGCGTTAAGGGACGCGATGGGGCCGGATGTTTCTGGCGCGATGGAGCGGCTTTGCATGTCTAATCCTCTTTCTACTCGTCTGTTCGTTAGTCTTCCCTTTCTGTGGGCTGTTGCGTTCCCTCGGGAGGTTCCGCTGTTTGCCCAACCTGTATACATGTTGTCCGATCCAATTGTGGCAAGAATGGGGCAACAACTTGCCGACGATGGGGCAATCGTATAATTCGACAATCTTTTTTCACATAATCTATGCGAATGGAGCGCCTAACCCACCTTTTCGACGTCTAGGAGCCACCTTTCCTGAAGCCGATTCTCGATTGCCTCAGGAAAGTGAGCGCGCACCAAGGCGATGGCGTCAGCCGCCGCCAACCCGCACCCTATTAGCAACCATGCCGCAATAACTCCGCTACGGCCCGCCCCGTATTGGCACGACAGGGCCACCGTCTCCCCCGCATCCAACGCCTGCTCAAAACCGGCCCGACGTTCCGGCCATTGCGTCAGGAAAGCCTCGCCGGGCACATTGAAATCTTGGATCGCCGCGAAAGACAGCGTCAGGCCAAGGGATTGAGAAACCTCGGAAACCAAAGGAAAGGCCCCCTTGGGTAATTCTGCTTCCTCAGTCAGGATGAGCAATTGGCGCGCGCCGGTCGCATGCAATCCTTCCAAGGTTTCGGCCATTTGATGCGGATCAAGAAAGGCAGAGCCATCGACATGGGTCAGCAGCCCCGGAAAGCCGGTCATCGCCAGATGCCCCCCGCGCGGAGTCGGGATGACGGCGCGTATTGAGGTCGCTTCGGGATCGAAAAAAGGCAGATTGCCAGACATAACAGCTTCCATAAAAATTGAGTAAGTGCAGCGACACCTGTATACATGTTAATCAGGCAAGATGTGAACAGACCGAAGGACGCCGGGCGATGCTCAACCAAGTCAAATCCAGCGCTGCGATTGCTGACACGCTCCGGGCGGATATCTGCCTGGATCGCGACATCGCAGATGGTATGCTGCACGAGGTGGCCTTGGCGCAGCGGTTTGGCGTCTCCCGCACGCCGATCCGACAAGCGCTGCAACGGTTGGCCTATGAACGGATGATCGCCGTTAAATCCGGTGTCGGGTCTGTCGTGACGCCCTTGGAGGAGGCGATGCGCGCTGACGATATCTGCGCCGCAGCGGCGATTATCGAGGCCGCGGCCAAATGCGCCCCCTCTAGCCCTGCGCCGCCCATGCAATTCATGTCGCTGGCCGGGCTTTTGGGGATGATGGACATCAGCCAACTCGACCAAGCCGAGGCGTTTTTCGAGATACGCGCCCAGCTTTTGAATGTCTTATCCGAGTTGATTGAGAACCCGATCCTTAGTGATGCTTTTCGCGCGGCCTATTGGCGTCTGATCAGGTGGTCGCTGCGGGATTTCGAGACTCAGCCACAGGCTCAGATTGCGCATCTGCGTGAGGTGCTGCAAACCGCGGCCCGCGCGATGAAGAGCGGCACCCTTGCCGCCTGCTTTGAACAGATTGCCGAAATCGAAGGCAGGCTTGCCCGCCCAAGCCAGACATAAAAAAGCCCCGCTCCTGCGAGCGGGGCCATCTATGTTAGCTTGCCGACAATTAGCTGGCCGCCATCATGCCTTTTTCTTTCGCCAAGTCGCGCATCCGCTTCTGCAACTTTTCAAAAGCACGCACTTCGATTTGGCGAATACGTTCGCGGCTGACATCATATTGCGACGACAGGTCTTCCAAAGTGACCGTTTCATCCGACAGGCGGCGTTGGGTCAGAATATCCTTTTCACGGTCGTTCAGCACGTCCAAGGCTTCGGCCAACATCTCACGCCGAGTTTCCAACTCATCACGTTCGGCATAGTCGCCCGCTTGGTCGGCGTCTTCGTCCTCCAACCAATCTTGCCACTGCATCGTGCCTTCGCCTTCGGACCCGACTGTGGCGTTGAGCGAGGCATCCCCGCCCGACATCCGCCGGTTCATCGAAACGACTTCAGCTTCGGTCACGCCCAGTTGGGTCGCAATCTCTGTCACGTTTTCGGGCCGCAGATCGCCTTCTTCCAAGGCACCGATCTTGTTCTTTGCCTTACGCAGGTTGAAAAACAGCTTCTTCTGACCCGAAGTTGTGCCAAGTTTCACCAGCGACCACGACCGTAAGATGTACTCTTGGATCGACGCGCGGATCCACCACATCGCGTAGGTCGCAAGGCGAAAGCCCTTCTCCGGATCGAAACGTTTGACCGCCTGCATAAGGCCGACATTCGCTTCCGAGATCACCTCGGACTGCGGCAGCCCATAGCCCCGGTAGCCCATCGCGATTTTCGCGGCGAGACGCAGGTGCGACGTGACCATGCGGTGCGCGGCTTCGGTATCTTGTTCCTCGACCCAACGTTTGGCCAGCATGTATTCTTCCTCAGGCTCCAACAGCGGGAACTTGCGGATCTCTTGCATATAGCGGTTTAGCCCGCCTTCCGGTGTCGGTGCGGGCAGATTTGCATAATTTGCCATGTCTTGTCCCTTTCCTCAGTTTGACCGAGGCCTATGTTATTTCGCTTAACATGCAATATGGGCGGCCCCCTTCGTGCTTTCAAGACAGAAGCGTTCACGCTTTTGTTCAGGATTGCACAGCTTCTGTGAACAAAACGTAACCCACGCCGGGGTGGTTCCTTGGGGTGGCGGGGTCACGCCGAAGGGTCGACAGGCCCCTCACGCAGCAGTTGGAGCAGCGCTGCCATATCCGGCGGGAGGGGGGCTTCGAAACGCATGTTTTCGCCCGTCACAGGGTGCTCAAACCCCAAAACAGCCGCGTGGAGCGCCTGACGCGGGAAGGCGCGGATGGCCTCTGCGGTGGCTTCAGGCAAGGCCGCTTTGGCCAGCTTGCGCCGCCCGCCATAGGTCGCATCCCCCACCAAACCGTGGCCCGCGTGAGACATATGCACGCGGATCTGATGGGTACGGCCTGTCTCAAGCCAGCATTCCAGCAGAGCCAGAACGGCGGGCGTGCCGAAACGCTCAATCGTGCGGGCACGGGTCACGGCGTGGCGACCGCCTTGGAACAGAACCGCCTGCCGCTGCCGGTCGGTTTTGTGCCGCGCCAGTTGTGTGGTCATGCGCAGGATGTTTCCCGCCTCAAAGGATGCGCCTTTGACACCGCGCAGGCGCGGGTCATTGGCATCCGGCACACCGTAGACAAGCGTTTGGTAGTACCGCTCAACGGTATGTTTCTCGAACTGCGCCGCCAGCCCATGATGCGCTGCGTCGGATTTTGCGACAACGAGCAGCCCGGTGGTATCCTTATCAATGCGGTGCACAATACCGGGCCGCTTCATGCCGCCTACACCCGAGAGATCGTCGCCGCAATGTGCGAGCAATGCATTAACCAAAGTGCCCGATGGCGAGCCCGGCGCAGGATGCACCACCATGCCTGCAGGTTTGTCGATCACTATGAGGTCAGCATCCTCAAACACCACCGACAGGGGAATATCCTCGGGCAAGATATGGCTTTCCGCCGCTTCCTCAACGGAGATATGCACCACCTGACCTTCGGCCACCTTGGCGCGGGGGTCTTGCACCACTGCACCGTCCACGGTCACAGCCCCCTCTTCGATCAAACGGCCCAACCGGGTGCGCGACAGGTTCGCTTCCTCTGGCACATCGCGGGCCAGCGCCTTATCAAGACGGGCGGGCGGGCTTTCGCCCAGAATGAAATCAATGCGGCGGTGAGACATGGACACGGACAACCCTGATGAACCGGCGAACCTGCGGTTTCTGCGGCGGATGGTGACGGTCTTGACCGTCGTGATGATTGGCGGGGTTTTAGTGCTGATCTTCGTGCTTGTCACCCGCCTGAGCGATCAAGGCCCGACCATGCCGCGCAGCATCACCCTGCCCGATGGCAGCAGCGCCCAGGCATTTACGCAAGGACGCGGCTGGTATGCGGTGGTAACAGATGCGGATGAGATCCTGATCTTTGACCAGTTGACCGGCGAATTGCGCCAGACGATCCCGATCGACTAATCAGCCGCGGATCGTTTTGGCGAAGGTCGAATAGATCGGCTCGTTCGAACAGATAATCTCGCCATGTTGCAGGATGTTACGCTCAGGACGGATCGCCTCAACAAGGCCACCGGCCTCTTTGACGATCAACATGCCTGCGGCCACGTCCCATGGCTTCAAACGGCGCTCCCAGAAACCGTCGTAACGGCCTGAGGCGACGTAAGCGAGATCGAGCGATGCAGCCCCCCAGCGGCGGACACCGGCGCAGACAGGCAAGAGACGGCCCAGATCCTTCAGCGTTTCAGGCAGATCGGCACGGCCACCGAAAGGCAGACCCGTGGCAAAGATCGATTCAATCATGCGGTGACGACCCGACACGCGCAGGCGGCTTTCGTTCATCCAAGCGCCAGTGCCTTTTTCCGCAAAGAACATCTCATCCTTGGCAGGGTCGAAAACCACACCAGCGACGATCTCACCCTTATGCTCCAACGCGATGGAGACGGCCCAATGCGGCAGACCGTGCAAGAAGTTGGTGGTGCCATCCAGTGGGTCAACGATCCAACGGCGGGTCGGGTCTTGGCCCTCTTCCTCACCGCCCTCTTCGGCCAGCCAACCGTAGGTCGGGCGCGCGCCCATCAGGTCGTCTTTGATGATCTTCTCGGCGCCAATGTCGGCTTTGGTCACGAAATCGCCCGCGCCTTTGACCGAGACCTGAAGGTTCTCGACCTCGCGGAAATCCTTGACCAATGCACGCCCCGCTTTGCGTGCCGCTTTGATCATGATGTTAAGATTCGCACTGCCGATCATTGTTCGCGCCCTTTGATGGATAAGGCGGGACGTATAGGGCGCAAGAGCGCAATTGCCAAGGGGGCAGAAACCTAGGCCGCTAGGGCATTCTTACGCAGCGTGCGGGTTGTTTTAAAAGCACAAGGTGACACCTTGGACCCAAAGCAATCAGCCCGAAGGAAATCCCATGTCCGACCAGATGAAAAAAATCGTCCTCGCCAGCCGCCCAGACGGTGCGCCAACGCCTGAAAACTTCCGCCTAGAAAGCGCGAATATGCCCCAGCCGGGCGTCGGGGAAATCTTGGTCGAAGTGCACTACATGTCGCTTGATCCTTATATGCGGGGCCGCATGGATGATGCGAAATCTTATGCGCAGCCGGTTCCTATTGGCGGGCTCATGGAGGGCGGCAGCGTCGGCAAGGTGGTCGCCTCCAATGATCCGAGCTTTAACGTTGGCGATTTTGCCTTTGGTGCCTTTGGATGGGCGACCCACGGCGTTGCCCCGGCCAAGCAGTGCCAAAAGGTCGACGCCGAAGCCGTGCCGATCACTGCCTCGCTTGGTGTGCTGGGGATGCCCGGATTGACCGGTTGGTACGGGCTGAACGAAATCGGCCAGCCGAAAGAGGGTGAGACGCTTGTCGTCGCGGCCGCAACGGGGCCTGTCGGGTCGATGGTGGGGCAGTTGGCCAAGGCCAAAGGGCTGCGCACCGTCGGCATCGCGGGCGGGGCCGAGAAATGTAAGATCGCCACGCGCGACTTCGGCTTTGACGTCTGTCTTGACCACCGCGCCTATGACGATGCCAAATCCCTGCGCGCCGCGTTGAAAGAGGCCGCGCCGGATGGCATTGATATCTATTACGAAAACGTCGGCGGTAAGGTGCTGGATGCGGTATTGCCGCTGATGAACCCGCATGGCCGTATCCCGCTTTGCGGCATGATCGCGTGGTATAACGCGGGCGGGCTTGGTGCCGACGCCGAGGGCGCTGGCCTCACCGCGCCGCGGCTGTGGCGGACAATTTTGGTGAATTTCCTCACCGTGCGCGGCTTCATCATCTCGAACCACTGGAACCGCATGCCCGAGTTCCACCGCGAGGTGGCCCCGATGGTCGCGGATGGACGTGTGAAGGTGAAAGAGGATATCACCGAGGGGTTGGAGAATGCGCCGCAGGCTTTCATCGACATGCTGAATGGCGGCAATACTGGCAAGGCAATCGTTAAGGTGAAGTAAGCCTTGCGCCTACCTTTGGCCCGGAAACAAGCCGCAGGCGCCGGGCCATCGCCTGCCCGTTCCCCGGGTAGGCGATTTGATGAGGCAAGGCGCTGCCCCTCAGCACCCCTCAGGCCCGCTGCAACTTCCGCGCCTCTTGCCCGGCCAGTTTCAACAACTCATCCATAAACGGTTTGCCCAGATCATCCTTGCGCACCGCCGCATAAAGCCGCCGCGTTATACCCTGCGCCGTCAAAGGCCGCGTGACGTAATCCGACGAATATTTCACCTCGCGCACCACCCAGTCCGGCAGGACCGACACCCCGCGATTGGACGCCACCAGCAGCAAGATCACCGCCGTTAGCTCAACCTTTCGGATCGCTGCAGGCTCGACCTTAGCGGGGATCAACAACTGGCTGAACACATCCAGTCGCGTCCGTTCCACCGGATAGGTGATGAGCGTCTCACCACGAAAATCAGCCGCCTCAACAAAGGGTTTATCGGCCAAAGGGTGACTTTGCGAAGCCACGAAAACCGGATTGTAATCAAAGAGTTCGACAAATTCGACCCCCGGCAGTTCTTCGGGATCCGATGACACCACCAGATCAACCTCTTCGCGCAGCAGAGCGGGCAGCGCGTCAAAGGCCAGACCGGGGCGGATATCGACATCAACATCCTGCCAATGCCGCCGGAACTGTTCCAACACCGGGAAAAGCCACTCGAAACAAGCGTGACATTCAATGGCGATATGCATCCGCCCCGTGCTGCCTGCCCGCAGCCCCGAGAATTCATCTTGCAAGGCTTCGACCTGTGGCAAGACCTGCTGCGCCAGCTTCAGAAGCCTCTGCCCGGCGGGCGAAAGCTTCAACGGTTTTGAGCGCCGAACAAACAGCTCAACCCCGGCCTGGTCCTCCAAGCCCTTCACCTGATGACTTAACGCCGATTGCGTGATATTCATCTGATCCGCCGCGCGGGCCAGCCCGCCCGCCTCGTGAATGGCCTTGATTGTGCGCAGGTGACGGAACTCAATGTGCATGTGAGGTATTACTCATGTTCAAGATGAATGTTATGAGTTTGTCTCACAAGGCTAGATGTGAGACAAGACGTGAAACCGCCAAAAGGATCTCTCAATGACCACGCCTGCCGTTTCCTTCGAAGTCTTCCCGCCCCGCACCGTCGGCGCGGCGTTCAAACTGTGGGATGCAGCTCAGGCGCTGGCCCCACTGGCGCCGCGTTTCTTCTCGGTCACCTATGGCGCGGGTGGCACGACCCGGGATCTGACCCATGATTCGGCACATGTGCTGCACCGTACCTCCGGCCTGCCTGTCGCCGGGCACCTGACATGCGTGGGGGCCAGCCGCGCGGAAACCATGGAAGTCGCCGATAAATTCGCCGAAGCGGGCATCAAAGACATCGTCGCCCTGCGCGGCGATCCGCAGGCGGGCACCGACAAATTCGTTCCGCATCCCGAAGGTTTTGCCGATAGCTGTGAGCTGATCGAGGCGCTGGCCAAAACCGGCAAGTTCACCATCCGCGTGGGTGCCTACCCCGACCCGCACCCCGAAGCGGCCGACCAGCAGGCCAATATCGATTGGCTGAAACGAAAGTTCGACGCGGGCGCGGACGAGGCGTTGACCCAGTTCTTCTTTGAAGCCGATACCTTTCTGCGTTTCCGCGACGCCTGCGTCAAAGCGGGCATCAACAAGCCGATCACGCCGGGCATCCTGCCAGTGGTCAACTGGACCTCGGCTCGCAAATTCGCCGTCAAATGTGGCACGCCCGTCCCGGAATGGGTCGACCAAGCCTATGAAGCGGCGATCCGCGATGACCGTCATGACCTGCTGGCCCAAGCCATGTGCACCGAACTGTGCAGCGAATTGATCGACGAGGGCGTGGACGCACTGCATTTCTACACGCTCAACCGCGCCGAACTGACCCGCGATGTTTGCCGCGCCATCGGTGTGACGCCGCAGGTTGATCTGTCGGACGTCGCGTAAACTTGGCACCTCGGGCGCAGGGGCTTGCTCCTGCCCCGCTCGGGCGTATCCTCCGGCAAAATTCATCTGCCGGAGAAGACCATGCCCCGCATCGCCCAGAGCCCTGCTGACCTTTTGTCCCAATCCGAGGCCCTGAAACTGTCGGGGCTGGAGTTCATGCAGGCGATCCTCGACGGCACCAACCCCGGCCCGCCCATCGGCCAAACCATGGGCTATGCGCTGCATTCGGTCGAAGAAGGCCGCATTGTTTTTCGCGGCGCGCCGAGCTTCGCCATGACCAATCCGATGGGCACGGTGCATGGCGGCTGGTACGGCACGCTCCTCGATTCGGCGATGGCCTGCGCGGTGATGACGAAAGTCCCGCGCGGTTCAGTATACACCACTTTGGAATACAAGATTAATATCCTACGCGGCCTGCCTTTAGGGATGGAGATCGACTGCATCGGGGTGACCGATCACGTGGGCCGCTCTACCGGCGTGGCGCATGGGGAGATACGCGGGGTCGAGGATGGCAAACTCTATGCCACCGGCTCAACCACCTGCATCGTGATGAAGCTGGGCTAATCCCATTCACAAAACAACCCCGGCGTGGACGGCGCCACGCCGGGGTCAAAACTCTTTCGGCAAAGAATTAACCGTTCAGATCAGTCCCAGAAACCTTCGTCAACGCCGGGCAGCGCTTCCAGTTCTTCTTCGCTCAGACGGGTAACATAGGCATAGGTTTGGTCGTCGACGGCCACGAGGTTCACGTCGGGCGTCGAAATCATGACATGCTTGTCACCGATATCAAGGAAACCACCGACCTCGGCCACGATACCGACCATTTGGCCATTTTTGGACAGAACGATGTCTTCGATCTCACCGATCTCGTTCCAGTCGGTGCCGATCTCGGAATATGCCGTGTTGGGGCTCCATTCGTCGCCGGCTTCGTTGATGGTGAAGATCTCTCCACCGGTGATATCCCGCGAGCGGATCAGATCGCCGCGCATCTCGTTCATCGCCGCGCTGTCGAGGTTGGCATGGTCGACCATATGGGCTTCTGCGAAAGCGGCGGTGCCTGCGATTGTCAGGGCAAGGGTGCTGGCTGTGAGCGTTTTCATGTCTCTCTCCTCTTTCGTTAATTGCTGTGGTTGCAACGAAAGCTGAGGGTGAACGTTCCAGAAAAAGCTTAGATTCTATAGGTTAGCGTGGAAACGCCGGCGCGACACCACGCGGCCAGCCCTCGCGGAAAGGCGCTAGTCTCACTAGAAAGAGTGGCCGATGCACGAAAAGTGGGGGGGGGATGGTACCACCTCCTGGTCTCGAACCAGGGACCTCTTGATCCACAATCAAGCGCTCTAACCAACTGAGCTAAGGCGGCACTGGGGCGGATTTAGCGCCCGTGGCAGAGGAATGCAAGACCTCAGGGACAGAAGAATGGTCGGTTTTCGGCAGAATTTTCGCGCCTTCCCGACCATCGCCTTTTCTGGGGGAAACTTCGGTGGCTGACCACTGGCTCTTGCGCCCCTGCCCCTACACCGCGCCTTGTTCAGCCCTTTCGGCTCAGAGGTGTGCCAAAAAACGGCAGCATAGCCCACCACGTGCCGCATAGAGAGTCAGCGTTTCCCGCACGCATCCGCACCATGCCGAATCCCGGTCGCCACAGTCCCGCAACACCGCAAGATCCCTTGCCTTTTCCGCCACGCCGCGCTAGCGATAAGCCCCACCAAACCGGAGGCTCCCATGGGCATCGACACCGAACGCGACATCGAAGCAAACCTGCAAATCGGCCCGACCGACAAAGGCATGGTCCGCCTTTTTGTCGAAGGGGACGGCGTTGAAATTCCGATGGATTTCACGCCCGAGGAAGCCCGCGAAATCGCCGAAGAAATCATGGCCGCCGCGAACCGCGCGGGCAAAAAGGGGCGTTAACCCCCCTTGAGGGACAGGCAGCCCGCAGGGCATTGCGTTCTTCCAGTGATCTGCCAAGGCACCCTTTCGAAGCAAAAACTGCGCCCGGCCCCACAATCAAGACCAGTTCGGCACCATATCTGGATCGCGCAGCCGATGCAGGCGCCGGGCGGCATGGGTCGCAAACTTTTGCACCATCACCTTGCGCCGGGCGGGCGCAAGCTTGGTCTCATCGCTCATTCGCACAATCTCGGCCCCATAGGCGTCACCGATGATAAGGCCGCTTTCCTCCGGCAGCAGCTCTACCGGAAAATCACTGTCGACGGCCCAAAAGAACCGGTCCGCCCATTCCAAATAGCCCTCCCATTTTGCGTCGCCCATGAAATCGGCGCGGCAGGATTTACATTCGACGATCCAAATCTCCCCCTTCGGGCCAAGTGCCATCACGTCCACCCGCAGGCCGCGCGTTGGCACCAGTTCCTCAACAGAGGCGAAACCCAGATCGGCCAAATGCCGCATCACCCCCCGCGCCAGAAGCTGACCGGGTTGGAACTGTCGTATCTCGTTTTCCATCATAGCGACAAATATGAACATTTGGTGAACAGTCGCAAGGGCCCACATCGGAAAGTTTGGTATTTCCCCCACAACCCCCTATCTTCAAACAAGCAAAGCGAGGGGGGCCCATGGCACAACGCGAACCGATGAGTGAGACACAGGCGCGCGGGGTGCGCTATGCCCGTGAATTAGAGGGCCATTTGACATGGCTCGACACATTCTCTGGCACGGCGCTTGGTGTCCTCGCCGTGGCCTCGGGCATCTACACCTACCTTGGCGTTTCCTCACTGCTCGACGACAATGGCGCCATGTCGGCCTTTGCCGCGATCGCCTATTCCGTGGCGGTTTCGGTCGGTATCTTCGTCTTTTGGTCCTATCTGCTGCGGCTCTTCCCTGCCGTGCGCACGACACGGGCGCGGATGGGGCTTTTGGGGGCCATGGGTCTCGGCTCCGTGGCGATCATCGCGATGTCGAGTTGGCTGAACGCCGCGGCGCTGGCCGGGTCGGCGGCGGTCGAACAGCATCTGGCCGAGACGGTGCAAGACTACCAAGGCGCGCTGGAGCGCACCCATGAAATCGCTCTTTCCGCTCAAGGGCTTGAGCGTGACGTGGCGCGGGTCAGACAGAGTTTCGAGGACCTGAGCGAACAAGAGGCCGCAGGCAGTCTTTCGGGCCTTGCGGGGCGCGGCGCGGTGTTCCGTGTCCTGCGGCAGAAATCGGCGGAATTGGCAGGGCTAGAGGCGCAGATCGCCACGCAGACCCCGCTGGTGAATGACGCCTTTGCAGAGGGCAACCAAATCCTCAGCCGGATGCGCGCGCTGACGGTGGAGCCCGGCCCTGTCGAGGCTCGCTCGGTCGAATTTTCCGAACAGGCCGTGCGGCTGGCAGGGCTAATCACCCGGCTACGCCAGCTATCCGTCGCACCACTGGTTGAACGCGCGGCACAGGATCTGGCCGCCTCCGTCGTGCTGCCGGAACTGGACGGCAGCAACGAGGAGCAGCGCGGTGCGCAGGGCGCAACGATCACCTCGGTGCTCGAAGTGCTGGCGCAGCGCGCAGCGACATTGGAACGCGCCGCGCAGGATGTACAGGCCATGCCGCCCGCCGCCGACACGACCTATACCCCGATTTCCAGCGCCGATGCGGTGATCCTCTATGCGCGCAACTTCGTGCCCTCTTGGGCCGGTGCGATTGCGATTGACCTATTGCCCGCCGTGCTGGTGATGATCCTCGCCATTACCCAAGGCGCGATCCGCTCTGGCCGCGAGGGGGCCGCGGTCGAAGACACGTTGACCCTTGCCGAGCTGCGCGCAGCGCTGGCCGCCGTGCGCGATGTCGACGTGGCGATGCAAGAAAGCCCCGCCCACAAACGCCCCGCCGCAGAAGCCGCCCCCCTGACCGATGAGGGCGCACGCGAAGACGCCCCCGGCCATGTCACGCCGATAAAAAGCACATGAGCGAGGAGACTTCGGAGAAACTAGAAGGCACCCGCCGCCCGCCCATCGTGGGGCGGGTTCTGATCGGCGTGCTGATCTTTCAACTGGGCCTCGCGGTGCTGCTGTTCTGGGGCGATTTGGGCGAAGGGCTGCGCCTGCCCGGCTTTGGCCCGCGCGCACCGGAACTGACCGAGCCCATCCGCCCCGGCGACCAGACCCGCCGCTTTCGCCCCGAACGCGCGCCAAATCCCGGCCAGCCGATGCCCGATACCGCTCTGCCCGACCGGCTGATCCTGACGCCCGTCTCTGGCGGCCGCGCGGCATTGCTGGAAGGCACCATCGAAGCAGGCGATGCAGAGCGGATCACCAAGCAACTGGCCGAGCTTTCCCCCGCGCCCGAGGAAATCTATCTCAACTCCCCCGGCGGGTCGGTCCGCGATGCACTGGAACTGGGCCGCTACCTGCGCCGCAAAGGTTTTGACACCGCGCTGCGGGACGGCGACATCTGCTATTCCGCCTGCCCCTACCTGCTGGCCGCAGGCGAGGCACGCACGGTGCCCGACAGCGCCTCGGTCGGGGTGCATCAGCATTACTTTGGCGAAAGCACGATTCTACCCGCCTTTGTCGCCGTTGAGGATATCCAGCGCGGCCAAGGCGAGGTGATGCGCTATCTTGATGAGATGGGGATCGACCCGCTGGTCATGCAGCATGCGCTGGTGACTCCGCCCGACGAAATCTATGTGCTGCTGCCCGACGAGTTGCGTCGCTACGGCTTTATTCCCCCCGAAGACTGAGTGGCCAAGAGAAGTTTGCGAAATCCACCTTCGCCCCCTTGCCGCAGCCCCCTGCGCCGCCTACATCGGGGTGGACGGGTTCTGCCCTGTTCGTGAACGTTACATTCCAGTGGCCTTAAGCAAATCCGAGGGAGCTGGCTCTGTCCGAGCCCTGGTTCGGTTACCTGGCGCCCACCTGTACATACAGGTCCTCGGGAATATAAAACAGCAGCGGCAGGCGCGGTTCCCGTCACTTTTCCCAAGATAATGATGTGGTTGATGGCCCCTCGGGGCCACTTTCCCTTGCTTAAAAGGCCTCGGGACGCGCTTCGCGTGCCATATGGTCAAGCACGGCGTTGACGAAGCTCGGCTCGCGCCCTTCGGGGAAGAACGAATGCGCCACGTCGACGTATTCTTTGATTACCACACGCGGCGGCGTATCGTCATGCCGGAGCTCGGCACCCGCGGCGCGGAACAGCGCGCGCAGCGTCGGGTCGATGCGGGCAATGGCCCATTTCGCCACAATAGC
The DNA here is from genome assembly GCF_027214245.1 of Sulfitobacter dubius. GTDB lineage: Bacteria > Pseudomonadota > Alphaproteobacteria > Rhodobacterales > Rhodobacteraceae > Sulfitobacter > Sulfitobacter dubius_A. Next base: position 476,771 of record NZ_JAPWHM010000004.1, read on the forward strand.
CCGGTTGGCCATCTGGTCGATCGGCGCTTGATAGTTTACCGCATCTTCAAGCACGCGAGAGAAGTGATCGACGTCCCCCTCCTGCATCTCGTCGCCCTCATAGACGGCACCAAAACGGTGGTCGATGAACTCGTGACGCACGACATCGACGGTCTGCGCGGAATGCTCCATCTGGAACAGCGCCTGCACGGCATAGAGCCGCGAGGCCGACTTCATCTTACGTTTCTGATTGCCCGAAAGCGCGTTGCTGGTCATGCGAGGTTTGATCCATCCGTGTCGCCGGCCATCAAAGTGTCCTGCCCGAATGGCTTGAACCCGATGCCCTTGCTCTGGCGGCCCCATTTACGAGCGAGCGCGATAAGATGCAAGGCCGCAGCCGCCGCGCCACCGCCTTTGTTTTGCCCCGCAGGGTCGGCGCGGACCTCGGCCTGTTTTTTGTTCTCAACCGTCAGGATGCCGTTGCCGATGCAAAGCCCTTGCAGCCCAAGCATTTGCAAGGCGCGGCTGCTGTCGTTGCAGACGGTTTCGTAATGCGTCGTCTCGCCACGGATCACACAACCAAGCGCGACATAGCCGTCGAAATTGCTGCCCCGGTCGGAAATGCCGATGGCGGTGGGAATCTCCAACGCGCCGGGCATCTCGATGACCTCATAGGTGGCACCCGCCGCCTCAAGCTCGGCCTTGGCGCCGGTCAGCATGCCGTTCGCGATGTCCGAGTAGTAGGGCGAGACGACGATCAGCAGCTTCACCGGTTCGTCGAAGCTGGGGCGCGGCAGGATGGTGTGTTCTTCGGCGGAAGCCATGGCGATTACTCCGTGGTGATGGGCCGGGTGCCCACGATTTCCAGCGCATAGGCATCAAGACCCAGATAGCGCGTGTCGGGATTGTCGGTCAGCAGGACAAGCTCATGCAGGCCCATCGACGACAGGATCTGCGCACCCAGCCCGGTGCGTTTGATGGTGCGCGGACGCTCGTCGTCTTCGGCATCCAGCCGCAGGCGCGGATAGGGATCGCGGAACAGCACAACAGCGCCGCGGCCCTCGTCAGCGATGATCTGCATCGCGCGGGGCAGCTCATCCGCCGGGCTGGGGCCAAGGCCGAGGATATCTTCCAGCGCGTTGATCGCATGAGTCCGGATCAGCACCGGCTCAGGGGTCGAGATATCGCCCTTGGTCAGCACCACATGGTCGGTCCCGGTGATCTGATCGGAAAATACCCGCATCTGCCAGTCGCCGCCATAGGCCGAGGTCACGGTGCGGCTGTCACGTTCCACCAGCAGGTTGTCGTGTTTGTGGCGATAGGTGATCAGATCGCTGATTGTGCCGATTTTCAGCCCGTGCTCGGCGGCGAATTCCACCAAATCGGGCAGCCGCGCCATTTCGCCGTCGTCTTTCATGATCTCGCAGATCACGCCCGAAGGGTGCAGCCCGGCAAGACGCGAAATATCCACCGCCGCTTCGGTATGCCCTGCCCGTACAAGCACGCCACCATCACGGGCGCGCAGTGGGAAGACATGGCCCGGAGTCGCGATATCAGCCGAGCCTGCTTGCTCCGAGATCGCCACCGCCACGGTCAGCGCGCGGTCGGCGGCGGAAATACCCGTGCTGACCCCCTCACGCGCTTCGATACTGACGGTGAATGCCGTCTCATGCCGCGAGGAGTTGTTCACCGCCATCATCGGCAGGCCGAGGTGATCAACCCGCGCCGAGGTCATCGGCAGGCAGATCAGCCCGCGCCCGTGGGTCGCCATGAAATTGATCGCCGCGGCATCGGCAAACTGCGCCGGGATCACCAGATCGCCTTCGTTCTCGCGGTCCTCATGGTCCACCAGAATGAACATACGGCCTTGGCGCGCGTCTTCGATGATGTCCTCGATCGGCGAGATCGCATCGCTCAGCCCTGTCTCGACCGGTCCGGGTTTGTCAAATTGCATCGGCTGCTTTCCATCTATCTGTTGCCCGGCTCTTAGCCTGACCCGCGCCGCTTGGCCAGAGCGCGCCCCGAAGGGCGCGGCGTCACATCTCGTTCAGGCGCGCCACGTAACGGGCCAGTGTGTCGATTTCGAGGTTCACCAGATCACCCACCTTGGCGTCGCCCCAAGTGGTGACTTCCTTGGTATGCGGAATAAAGTTGATGCCGAAATCGCAGCCGTCGACATCATTCACCGTCAGCGAGGTGCCGTTCAGCGCGACGGAGCCCTTGGGCGCGATGAACCGCGCCAGTTCCTTTGGCGCGCGCAGCGTCACGCGGGTGCTGTCGCCCTCGTCCTTCATCTCGATAATCTCGGCCACGCCATCGACATGGCCCGAGACGATATGCCCGCCCAGCTCATCGCCCACCTTCAGCGCGCGTTCAAGATTCACCCGTCGCCCTTCAGCCCAATGCTGGCCAAGGTTGGTCTTGGCCACCGTTTCGGCGCTGATCTGCACCTCGTACCAATCATCGCCCAGCCCCACGACCGTCAGGCAGACCCCGTCGCTGGCAATTGACGCACCCATGTCGATGCTGCCGGTGTCATAGCCGGTCTGAATGCGCGCGCGCAGATCGCCTTCCTGCTCCAGCTTGGTCACGGTGCCAACGTCTGTGATAATGCCGGTAAACATGGGGTAGGCTCCTTTGCAGTTTGGCGCAGTGGTAAACCCGCGCACCGCCACAGGCAAGAGCGGGTGACGCCACATTGTCGCCCCTATTATATGATGGTTAAGGGTAAACCACGCCGTTTTAGGACCTATATGATCGTGACCGCCGCCCCCACCCGCACCTTCCTGTTCCTGCAAGGCCCGCATGGGCCTTTCTTCAACAGTCTGGGCAAGATGCTGCGCCGGGCGGGCGCTGAGGTCTGGCGCGTGGGGTTCAACGCGGGCGATCGGGCCTTTTGGTTTCATCCGTCGACCTACATCCCCTATCGCGGCACGGTCGAGGACTGGCCGCAGACTTTTGCGACCCTGTTGGACGAAAAGCAGGTCACCGACATCGTGCTTTACGGCGACACACGCCCCATCCACGCCGAAGCGGTGGCCGAGGCCAAACGCCGGGGCATCACCGTGCATGTTTTCGAGGAAGGCTATATGCGGCCCTATTGGGTCACCTATGAGCGCGGCGGGTCGAACGGCAACTCGCGCCTGATGGAGATGACCATCCCACAGATGCAGGCCGCCCTCGCCCGCTCGGACATGGAAGCCCCCCTGCCCCCCGGCCATTGGGGCGACATGCGGCACCACATCTTCTATGGCGCACTTTACCACTGGTTCGTGATGTTCCGAAACGGCGATTACCGCAATTTCAAACCACATCGCAGCCTGCCGGTGACCAAGGAATTCCGCCTCTACCTCAAGCGCCTGCTGCTGATGCCGGTGCTGGCGGCTGACCGTCTTCTGGCGACGCTAAAAATACGGCTGGGCGGCTTTCCCTATCATCTGGCGCTGCTGCAACTGGAGCATGATTCCTCTTTCCAGATGCATTCGCCCTTCGACACGATGGCCGATTTCCTAGAGCTTGTGATCGAAGGCTTTGCCAAGGGCGCGCCGCAGCACCACCACCTCGTCATTAAGGCGCATCCGCTGGAGGATGGTCGCGTACCGGTGCGGCGCGATGTCAAACGGCTGGCCCGCACGTATGGGGTTTCCGACCGTGTGCATTTCGTGCGCGGCGGCAAGCTAGCGCAGCTTTTGAACGACACGCGCAGTGCTGTGACGGTGAACTCCACCGCCGGGCAACAGGTGCTTTGGCGCGGCATCCCCCTTAAGGTTTTTGGCCGGGCGGTCTATTCCCAGCCAGAGTTCGTATCAGAACAGCCCTTGCCGGAATTCTTTGCCGCGGCCAGCCGGCCCGACAACCGCGCCTATAAGGACTACCGCCGCTATCTCCTTGAAACTTCTCAGGTTCCGGGCGGGTTCTATGCTGCGCGGGGGCGGCGTCAGTTGTTGCGTCAAGTGGTCGATATGATGCTTGCGCCCGAAGATCCATATGACGCGCTGGAACAGGGCACCGCGGCCCCTCGGCAACAGTTGCGGGTCGTCACCTGACTTAACCCATTCCGCCCTGTAGATTTTTTCGGTAGGCTGCGCTAAGTTGCAAAGTAATACGCCAAAACAATTGGCGATTTCGAGGCAGATATTTCAGGTCGAGGAGACCGGGCAGTGAAATCCGTATCTTTCCGGTGGGCGCGTCCCGTCGCAGCACTGGCGGCAGTGGCCGTCATCTCATCTTGTGGTTTGCCGCAGGTCGGGCCGAACAAGCGGCAAATCTATGCAGGCTCCGTTCAACGCGAGGGCGATGCCTTTGTCGTCAGCGTGAACGACCGCGTCACCCGTGCCACCGCCGTGGCCCCCGCCCTTGGCTTTTCCGAAAGCTTTAAAAACGCAGGCCGGGTCGGCTCTGACACGATCCAACCGGGCGACATCCTCGGCATCACCGTTTACGAGAACGTGGACGATCCGCTTTTGGGCGTCGAAGGCGCGCCGGCCACCCTGCTCGAAGAAGTGCAGGTCGACGGCGCGGGCTTTATCTTTATTCCATACGCGGGCCGCATCCGCGCTGCGGGCAACACGCCCGAGGCCATCCGCCGCATCATCACCCAAAAATTGGGCGAACAGACCCCCGACCCGCAGGTCGAAGTGCGCCGCGCGGCAGGCGATGGCTCAACCGTGTCGCTGATTGGCTCCATCGGCGCGCAAGGCGTCTATCCCATTGAGCGCCCCACCCGCACGCTGGCCGCCATGTTGGCCCGCGCAGGCGGTGTGACCATCATTCCCGAAATTGCACAGGTCACCGTGATCCGCGGCGGGCAGCGGGGCAAAATCTGGTTCCAAGATCTTTATGATCACCCCGAACTCGACATCGCCCTGCGCCCCGGCGACCGTATCTTGGTTGAGGAAGACACACGTTCTTTCACCGCCCTTGGCGCCACCGGCGGTCAGGCCCGCGTGCCCTTTGAATCGCAGAACCTCTCGCTTTTGGAAGGCATCGCGCAGGTCGGCGGGCTGAGCCCGATCTCGGCTGATCCCACCGGCGTTTTCGTCTTCCGCAATGAGCCTGAAGAGGTCGCCGAGCAGGTGCTGGGCCGCAGTGATCTGACCGGCGCGCAGCGCTTGGTCTATGTGACCGATCTGACCAAACCCAACGGCATGTTCATGGCACGTGACTTCGTGATCCGCGACGGTGACACGATCTATGTGACCGAAGCGCCCTTTACCCAGTGGAGCAAGGTGATCTCGGCCATCACAGGCACGGCAGGGTCGGCGGACAGCATCACCTCACTCTCCGAATGATCCACCCCGGTGGCCTTTGAAGCTGACCCATACCCTGCCGCCGGTCCCGAAAGGAGCCGGCGGCTTTTCGTATATAACGGCGGATTTCTGACGCAGCGCCGTCTGCGGCGCATCCTGCACCTGTCGGGCCATTCCCTGCGCATCGGCCTACCCGGCCCCGGTGATGCCGTGGCGGTCTGGGGCAACTCCCCCACCGCGCATCGCGGACTGGCCGTGGCGGCAAAGCGCGGCGTGCCGGTGATCCGTGTGGAGGACGCATGGCTGCGCTCCCTCCACCCGGGCCGCGCCGGAGAACCGCCCTTGGGCCTGCTGATCGACAGCCGGGGCGCGCATTTCGACCCTGCCCAACCCTCCGACCTAGAAGAACTCCTGGCCCATCATCCGCTGGACAACACCGCCCTGCTAGACCGCGCGCGGGGCGGCATGGCGCAGATGGCCGAGGCGCATCTTACCAAATACGCGGGCTTTGACCTCGGCACCCCTGCCCCTGAACCGGGCTATGTGCTGGTGATCGACCAGACCCGCGGCGACGCCTCTGTCACCGCCTCGGGCGCAGATCGTGCGCGGTTTCTGGAAATGCTAGTCTTCGCGCAAGAGGAACACCCCGGCGCGCGGGTGATCATCAAAAGCCACCCCGAGACGGTGCGGGGCTATCGAGCGGGGCATTTCGGCCCCGAGGATACCAACGACCGCATCACCCTGCTGACCGATCCTGTCAGCCCTTGGACGCTGTTCGAAGGGGCGGTTGGCGTCTATACCGTTTCCTCGCAAATGGGGTTCGAGGCGATTTTCGCAGGCCACAAGCCGCGCGTTTTTGGCCAGCCTTTCTACGCCGGATGGGGTCTGACGGAGGATGAAATCCCCGTCCAACGCCGCCAGCGCCGCCTCACCCGCGCGCAGCTCTTTGCGGCGGCGATGATCCTCTATCCCACGTGGTACGACCCCTACCGCGACCGGCTCGGCAGTTTCGAGACCGCCCTTGCCGCGCTCGCAGCGCAGGCCCGGGCGTGGCGGGAGGATCACCTCGGTTGGGACGCATGGGGCATGCGCCTGTGGAAGCGCCGCCCGCTACAGCAATTCTTTGGCGCGTCAACGCCGCTTCGCTTTCGCAAAGGCGCGGCAGAGACGCCGCAGCCGCCCCGCCGCGCCATGGTCTGGGCCAGCAAGGCAGAGACCGCGCCCCAAGGTGCGTTGCGGGTCGAAGACGGGTTTCTGCGCTCACGCGGGCTGGGGGCCGAACTGGTCCAGCCCCTGTCGCTGGTCTGCGATGATCTGGGCATCTACTACGATCCCGAAGGGCCGAGCCGGTTGGAAAAATGGATCGAAAAGCGCGCTGACCTACGCCCTGACCAACATGCCCGCGCCTGCGCCCTGATTGAAACGCTCACCGGGGCGGGCCTGAGCAAATACAACCTCGGCGGGGCCGCGCCCGACCTGCCGCAGGGCCGCCGCATTCTGGTGCCGGGTCAGGTGGAGGATGACGCTTCGATCCTTACGGGCACAAGCGAGGTGCGCACCAACGCGGCTTTGCTTGCCGCCGCCCGCGCCGCCAACCCGGATGCGGTGATCCTCTATAAACCCCACCCCGATGTCGAAGCTGGGCTGCGCAAAGGTGCGACCGATGCAGGCGAAGCCGATCTTATCCTCCACCACGCCGACCCGATGGCCCTGCTGAGCCAAGTCGACGCGGTTTGGACCATGACCTCGCTCTTGGGGTTCGAAGCCCTCCTGCGGCGCGTGCCGGTCGTGACCTTGGGCGCGCCTTTCTACGCAGGCTGGGGGCTGACCGAAGACCGGGGCGATGTGCCACCCCGCCGCCGGGCGCAACCGACCTTGGAAGGGCTGGTCCATGCTGCCCTCATCGACTACCCGCGCTACCGCGATCCGCTAAGCGGCCTGCCCTGCCCCGTCGAAGTGGTGGTCGAACGGCTGGCCACGGGCCGCCTGCCCCGCGCCGGGCTGGGCAACCGGCTGCTGTCGAAACTTCAAGGCGTCTTTGCCAGTCAGAGCCACCTCTGGCGGCGGTAACGTTTAGTCGGCCGCGTTCCGGCGCCACACGTGCAGCAGGTCCGGCCCAATCTGCTGGCTCGATTGTAGGGCAAAGCGCGGCGCCTCGGCCAGCCGCGAAAGACCGAGCGCTCCGATCCCCGGCAGACCTTCAGCCCCGATTACCAGCCCGGCGGTGAAGCCCACCAGCCGGTCGACCAAATCCGCCTCAATCAAGGACGCGGCCAAGGCACTGCCGCCCTCGCAAAAGATACGGGTGAGCCCATGGCCCGCCAGTTGCCGCAACACATCATTGGGGTTCAATTGCGCCCCCCGCGCAGCGCAGGGCAGCAGCGTCGCCCCCAGATCGGCCCACGCTTTGACCAAAGCCGGATCGGCATCCGCCCCATGGCAGAGGATCAAGGGCACCTCTGCCGCCGTACGCGCCAATTGCCCCATCAACGGCAGGTCCAGCCTGCGGGAGACGACGACGCGGGCCGGTTGCTGGGCGACGCCAAGACCGCGCACCGTGAGGCTTGGGTCGTCCTTGCGCGCGGTGCCTGCCCCGACCATCACCGCGTCGTGCCGCGCGCGCATGGCATGGGTCAACCGCCGCGCCGGGGCATCGGTGATCCACTGGCTCTCGCCCGTGCCGGTGGCGATGCGCCCGTCAAAGGAATTGGCCAGTTTCAGCGTCAGCATCGGGCGGCCCAGATCGGTACGGCAGAAGAAACCGGCGTTATCCGCGCGGGCCGCGTCTTCGTGCAGACCGACCGAGACCTCGATCCCCGCCGCGCGCAACATCGCAATGCCGCGTCCGTTCACCCGCGCGTCGTCATCTTGGGTCGCGATTACCACGCGGGCCACCCCTGCGTCGATTAGCGCCTGTGCGCAGGGCGGTGTCTTGCCGTGATGGGAACAGGGCTCAAGCGTGACATAGACCGTCGCCCCCCGCGCCGCAGCGCCCGCCTGCGCCAGCGCCTGTGGCTCGGCATGAGGGCGCCCGCCGGGCTGGGTCCAACCGCGCCCAACGATGCGGGGGCCTTGGGTAATCACACAGCCGACCGCCGGATTGGGCCAGACATTGCCCTGCCCCCGCCGCCCCAAGGACAGCGCCAGCGCCATGAACCGCGCGTCGCTCACCCTCACGCCGATCACTCTTCCGGCAGGGCGTCGGGCCGCAGTTCCTGAACGAATTTATCGAAATCATCCGCGGCTTGGAAGTTCTTGTAAACAGAGGCGAAACGCACATAGGCCACGGTGTCGATCCGGGCCAGTGCCTCCATCACGATTTCGCCAATGTGTTTCGAGCTTATGTCGGTCTCGCCCATGCTTTCCAACCGCCGCACGATGCCAGAAATCATCTGATCGATACGCTCGGGATCGATGGGGCGTTTTTGCATGGAGATGCGGATCGAGCGTTCCAGCTTGTCGCGGTCGAAATCCTCGCGCTTACCGGAGGTTTTGATCACCACAAGATCGCGCAGTTGCACCCGTTCGTAAGTGGTAAAGCGGCCCCCGCAAGCCGGGCAGAACCGTCTGCGCCGGATCGAGACGTGATCCTCGGCTGGACGGCTGTCTTTCACTTGAGTGTCGATATTTCCGCAAAACGGGCAGCGCATGGGCCGTCCCCCTCTTCATCCTGCCTCACTTGTGGGGCGCGCGGCCCTCTTGTCAAAACTTATAGGGGAGCCGCAGGGTTTTGGGTAGAGAAGATTTCCACAGCTAGATGTTGCGTTCAAATATGTGTCATGGACCCAACGCCATGCCCCTGCGTTGGTCAGCGAAGGCTATAAACGGAGCATACCATGACCAAGACACTTTTCCTCACCGGTGCCTCCAGCGGGATCGGCGCGGCCACCGCGCGTGCCGCCACGAAAGCGGGCTGGAACATCGGCCTCTTTGCCCGCAGCGAAGACAAGCTGAACGCCCTCGCCGATGATATCGGTGAGCAGGCACTGGTGCTCGTGGGCGACGCCACCGATTACGACACGCAAAAACGGGCGCTCGACAAGCTGGCCGATCACTTTGGCGGGGTCGATGCAGCATTCGCAAATGCCGGACGTGGCACCAGCCCGGCGGGCACCGAAAAGGGCGATCCGCAGGATTGGAAGGCGATGGTCGACCTCAATATCATGGGCGCGCTTTATACCGCCCATGCCGCCATGCCGCATCTGCGCAAAACGACCGGGCAATATGTCGTCACCGGCTCTGCCGCAGGCCGGCGCCATATCCAAGGCTCGATTTATAGCGCCACCAAGTGGTTCATCCATGGTTTCGCGGGCAATCTGGCGGATGAGATGGCCGAATGGGGTGGCCGCTGCATGGTGGTGTCCCCCGGCATGGTCGATACGGCGTTTTTCGATGAGGCCAAGCCCGACAAGCTGCAACCTGAGGACGTGGCAAATGCCGTCATGCATGCGCTCGACGCGCCTGCACGGGCGGCGGTGCGTGAAATCCATCTGATGCCTACGGGCTGAGCCCTGTCCGGTCCGGCGTCAGTCGGGCCGGAAATGCGCCGCGATTTGGCGGTGATGGGGGGCGTTGCGGTGCTCGAACAGATAGATGCCCTGCCATGTTCCCAGCATCATCCGCCCCCGCGCCACGGGGATGCTGAGGCTGACGGGCAGAACCGAGGCTTTGATATGCGCAGGCATGTCATCCGGCCCTTCCAACAAATGCGTGAGATAGCCCATTTGCGGCGCATCCGCAGGCGGCACCAGCCGCGCGAAATAGGCCAGAAGGTCGCGCTGCACGTCTGGATCGGCGTTCTCTTGGATCAACAGCGAGGCAGAGGTGTGCCGCACAAGGAGCGTCAGCAGCCCATCCCCCTGCCCGGCAAGCCAGCGGGCGACATCATCGGTGAATTCGTAGAGCGCCTGCCCGCGCGTTTCGACGGTAACTACAGTCTGCATCTTAGCAGGCTCCCCAATTTTGCGCGTCGGCATCCCAGCATTGGCCCCCCGCCTGTTTCGCGTCGCTGAGCGCAAAGAGCCCCAGTTCCGCCGTGCCGCTGTCGCAGGTAAGCGCTGCGATCTCGCGGCCCTGCTCGGTCACTGTCACACCGCCATTGCTGGTCTGGTCGATCTTGTCGTATGCGCCGTAGACCTCATAGGAAAACGCGCCGTTGCGAAAGGTCGTGCTCTCCCAAATGGCGCGACCAATCCCCGGCCAAGGCTGATGCGCAACCTCCTTGATCGGTGCGCTTAGCCTCAGGTCAGGCGCGGTGTGAGGGCCAAAGCGGTAGGTTACGCGATCCCCGGTGATACAGACATCCAACTGCTTGGTGCCCCTGCCGGTCGTACAGCTCAAAACCGTGGTGCTGCCCGCGTCGCAAAGGGCAGCGGCTTGGCTGACGCCGAGGGCCAGAAACAGGCTGGCAAGAACGAGACGCATGAGATTGATCCACCGCAACATCCCACGCAGAATAGGCCCGAGGTGCCGCGCAGACAACGGTCTGGGTCGGATTTTGGCTTTAGAAATCTTCCAACTCAATCTGGTGGTCCAAACAGAACTGGCGCGCATGGTGGCTGGGCAGGTTCTCTCCCGCGCGACGCAGGGTGACGGAATAGGACTGCCGGATATCGCCGTTCACCCGCTCGGGATCGGTGGTGAAAACAACGCCGGTTCGGCCCACCCCGCTGAACGACGGCCCACGGGGCGTTTTGATGAAAAGCCGCTCGCTGCGCGGCAGGCCCAAAACATCCTGCGCAAATTGTGCAGCGGCGCACCAGACCTGACGCGCGCCTGCGCCGTGGTCTTCGATCACCTCAAAATCACGCGCGGTGAGGGGCACGACGACCAACCAATTCTCGGCCCGATAAGCCTGCGCGGCGGCTTGCAGCGGCAGCATCAAGCACAGAAGCGTAAGGAGCGTTTTGCGCATCATGGGATCCTCCTTGGGATATCCCATTGATGTAAGCGGCGCGCGCGGCAGGTCAAAGGCCCACCCCGCAAAAGGAAGCGCGGCCACCGGGGCCGCGCATCGTTTTATTGATCAAGGAAGCTGCGCAGCTTGCGCGAGCGGCTCGGGTGTTTGAGCTTGCGCAGTGCCTTGGCTTCGATCTGGCGAATACGTTCGCGGGTGACCGAGAACTGCTGACCGACTTCTTCGAGCGTGTGGTCGGTGTTCATGCCGATGCCAAACCGCATCCGCAGGACACGCTCCTCCCGCGGGGTGAGCGAGGACAGCACGCGCGTCGTGGTCTCCTTGAGGTTTTCCTGAATGGCGCTGTCGAGCGGCAGCACGGCATTCTTGTCCTCGATGAAATCGCCCAGCTGGCTGTCTTCCTCATCGCCGATGGGCGTCTCAAGGCTGATCGGCTCTTTAGCGATTTTCATCACCTTGCGGACCTTTTCGAGCGGCATCTGCAGCTTCTCGGCCAGTTCTTCGGGCGTCGGCTCGCGGCCGATTTCGTGCAGCATCTGGCGACCGGTCCGAACCAGCTTGTTGATCGTCTCGATCATATGCACCGGAATACGGATGGTGCGCGCCTGATCCGCGATCGAACGGGTGATCGCCTGACGGATCCACCATGTGGCGTAGGTCGAGAATTTATAGCCGCGACGGTACTCGAACTTATCCACGGCCTTCATCAGGCCGATGTTACCTTCCTGAATGAGATCAAGGAATTGCAAGCCGCGGTTCGTGTACTTCTTGGCAATGGAGATCACGAGGCGCAGGTTCGCTTCGACCATTTCCTTCTTGGCCTGACGAGCTTCTTTTTCGCCCTTCTGGACCTGCTGCACGATACGGCGAAATTCAGAGATATCAAGACCGACATACTGACCGACCTGCGCCATGTCAGCGCGCAATTCTTCGACCTTGTCGCTAGAGCGTTCGATAAACATCTGCCAACCGCGACCGGACTTCTCGGCCATCCGCTCCATCCAGTTGGGATCAAGCTCATAGCCGCGGTAGTTGTCGACGAACTCCTTGCGGTTGATGCGCGCTTGGTCGGCAAGCTTTACCATCGCGCTGTCGATCTGCATGATGCGACGGTTGATGCCGTAAAGCTGGTCGATCAGGGCTTCGATACGGTTGTTGTGCAGGTGCAGTTCATTCACCAACAGCACGATCTCGGACCGCAGCTTTTGGTACATTGCCTCCTGATCTTTGGTGAAAGACCCGTCTTCGTTCAGCGTGGCCGAAATGCGGCTGTCCTGCATCGCGCTAAGCTTTTCGTAGTCATCCGCGATGATGTCGAGTGCTTCGAGGACCTGAGGTTTCAGCGCCGCTTCCATGGCCGCAAGGCTCATGTTGGCCTGTTCGTCCTCATCGTCATCGTCGTCGGAAGAGATCGGGTTGCCGTCGGCGTCGTACTCGGGCTTGGAGTCTTCGCTCTTGGTCTCGGTCCCGGCGGCAGGGGCCACGACCGGCGTGGTTTCTTCCTCATCGCCCATCTGGGTTCCAAAGGTCGCCTCAAGGTCGATCACGTCGCGCAGCAGAATGTCTTCGGACAGAAGTTCGTCGCGCCAGATGGTAATCGCCTGAAACGTCAGCGGGCTTTCGCAGAGCCCGGCGATCATCGTGTTGCGGCCGGCCTCAATCCGCTTGGCGATGGCGATCTCGCCCTCACGGCTAAGCAACTCGACGCTGCCCATCTCGCGCAGGTACATGCGGACCGGATCATCGGTGCGGTCGAGTTTTTCAGAGGTGCCAGAGGACAGGGCCACATCACGGTTGGACTCGGTGGTCGTGACTTCGGTCGAGCCTTTGTTCTCTTCCTCTTCGGCCTCTTCGTCTTCGATGATGTTGATGCCCATTTCCGACAGCATCGACATCACGTCTTCGATCTGTTCCGAGCTTACCTGATCGGGCGGCAGCACCGTGTTGAGCTGATCATAGGTGATATAGCCCTTCTCGCGGGCCTCGCCGATCATCTTCTTCACGGCGGCTTGGCTCATGTCGAGCGAGTGGCCAGCCTCTGAATCGTTGCTCTTTGCGTCGTCATTCGTATCTTTGGCAGCCATCTCATGCTCCTTCAGCGCGTCAGCGCGAATCATCCGCAGACGATTCGGTTTTCCGAATCATGCGGGGTTATTGGTGATTCTTAAACCCGTTGCCCAGCATTTTCAAAAAGTCCTGCAAATGGGCCACGCTGATGCCTCATCCGCGACCCTTCGACTTCTCATATTTAATCGTTCCAAGCAGCGCATCCAATGCACTGCGTTCATCGCGGTCCATGGTCATGCCGTTGTCGCCCACGTCGAATTCACCGTTGTTGTCTTCTTGTGCACTGCGCCGGGCCATGTCGGCGGCGCGGGCTGCTTCGCTCAGACGCCAAGTGACCCCCTCGTCTGCCGGGCCGCTTAGGTCTTCTACGGCTTCTGCAATTTCCTCGTTCAGCCCGCGGGCAGCGTCCAGTTTGGCCAGTTCCTCCGCCACGGTCAGCCGGGTCATTTCGACATTGCCGGGATTGCGGATGCAGGGCGTGATCGCAACCTGGCGTTGCCCCTTCATGTTTTCAAGTGTCTCCCAGCCGAGGGAATAGGAAATCTCTTCGCGCAGCACATCTTCACCGGTATGGCCAAAGCGCAGCAGCAGGTCGCGCAGCCGCGCATGGTCGGGGTCCGCGCAGCCCATCCCCTCCAACCCGGTCTCGAAGGTTTCGATCAACTGAGGGCAGTCCACGAGGGCGACGAGGATTACCGCCTCGCGCAGATGCATGCCCACCTGTTCATCGCTCATCGCCACGAGGGCCGAGGCTTTCGTGCTCGCCAAAGGTGCCAGCGGCGCGCCCCATGGAGCACCCTTGCCTCCTTTGCCCCCGCCCTTGCCCGGCCCTCTGCCGCCCACGGGGCGAAAATCAGGGCGCTGTTTTTGCGAGCGAAACAGGTCCCACCGGAGGTCTTTGATCTCTTGCCCATAGTGGCTGCGGATCGACGGATCGCGGATAAGTTTAATCTTTTCACGCAGACTTTTATCCAGCGCGGCCTTGCGTTCGGGGCTATCAAAGACTTTGCCCTCGGTCTCGCGCTGCCACAGCAAGCGCACCATGGGCAGGGCGCTGTCCAAGAGCTTTTGCAAGGCCCCGGCCCCTTGGGCCCGCAGCAGATCGTCGGGGTCCTGCCCCTCGGGCATCACCGCGAAACGCAGGCTTTGCCCGGCCTCTAGCAGCGGAAGCGCCAGATCGATCAATCGAAGCGCCGCGCGCTGGCCCGCCGCATCGCCGTCCAGCGTGATAATCGGCTCGGGCGCGATCCGCCAGAGCATCTGCAACTGGTTCTCGGTGATCGCGGTGCCAAGCGGGGCCACGGCCCCCTCGAACCCCGCCCCATGCAGGGCAATCACATCCATATAGCCTTCGGCGACGATCAGCGGCTGACCCCGCCCTGCGGCGGCGCGGGCGTCTTTCACGTTGTAAAGGCTGCGGCCTTTGTCGAAGAGTTCGGTCTCAGGCGAGTTGAGGTATTTCGCCTTATCCTCGGGGTCCATCGCGCGACCGCCAAAAGCGATCGCCCGCCCCCGCGCATCGCGAATCGGGAACATGATCCGGCCCCGGAAAGTGTCATAGGGCTTGCCGCCCTTGGACGAGGGTTTCGCCAGCCCCGCGCCGAGGATCAACTCATCCGCGACGCCCTTAGATTTGAGGGCATCCCATAGACCCTGCCAACTGTTCGGCGCAAAGCCAATCTCCCAATGCGCCTGCGCCTGTTCCGAGAGGCCGCGCTTGGCCAGATAGTCCCGCGCCGCCCCCGCAGCCCCGGTGCGCAATTGCAGGCGGAACCACTGCACCGCTTGCTCCATGACCTCGGCCAGTTGGGTACGCTTGTCAGCCTTAGCCTGCGCGCGGGGGTCTTGCTTGGGCACCGGCATGCCGACTTCGCGGGCGATGATCTCAACCGCCTCCATAAAGCTCACATTCTCGGTCTCGCGCACGAAAGAGATCGCGTCCCCCTTCGCGTGACAACCAAAGCAGTAGTAGAACCCCTTGCGGTCATCGACGTGGAAGCTGGCCGATTTCTCCTGATGGAAGGGGCACGGCGCCCACATGTCGCCCTTGCCCTGATTGGACTTTCGATTGTCCCATATGACCTTGCGCCCCACCACCTGAGACAGGCTGGCGCGGTCACGCAGTTCTTCCAAAAATCCAGGGGGCAGGCTCATGACTTCATATACCGGGCGGGGCGGATCAGAGTCCAGAGGAGGCAGGTCAGCCACGGGCGGCAAAGCGCCCTTCCATAATGGGCAGCGCCCCTGCCCAGTATGATGCTTGTCAGCTTACTGCGCGAGGCACATTTCTTTCCATGCAGCGGAAAGATCGTTCTTTTTCACATCGCGCATTTTCATTTCATAGACCCAAGGGGTCACCAGCGGGATCGCGGTGTTAAAGCTCTCGGGCCATGTTGCCTTGGCCTTCACGGCGGCGGGCACTTCGCGTTCCTTCACCCGGTCCAGCCGCGCCTGCTGCACGGCGGCGACCACGGCGGCCTGATGCATACAGCTGTCTTCTTTTTTCGAGGCCGCCAGCGCCGGGCCCGAGACCGCCATGCTCATCGCGGCCAACGCGGCGAAAATCGTTTTGTTCATGTCTATGCTCCATCGTTTGCCAAACGGGGATTCGGGCCCCCGCCGGACAACCTAGCGCCGCGATGCCACCGCTTCCATAGCGCGGCGCAATTCCTGCACCAAAGTGGCGGCCATCGACCGATAGACCATTAGCAGAAAACCGGTCTCGGTGCGGGTGATCGAGGCGGGCATGTCGCGCAATTGGCTGCGTAGAGTATCGCCGGGTTGGAAGACGCTGTCGCGCAGGTCCACCGGGGCCAAACGCGCCAAGACGTCTTCGGCCCCCGACCCCTGCAGTTCCGCCACCGCCCATCCGTCTGAGACATCGACGAGGGCCGCGTGTTTCCTCAGCGCCTCGCCCGGCGCAACACCGACGAGCAGCGCTTCGTCCCCACCGAACCACAGGCAGCGGGCATCGCCCTTGGCAGTGCTGCGTAGCGGGTCCGGCAAGGCGAGGCCATGGGCCGCCTCAAGCGCCTCTGACAGGCCCGCCCGATCAAACACGCCCAGCACGGTCAACTGGCCCAGATCACGGGCCGCCACCGTCATGTCGCCGATGTGCAGCGAGAGCAGCTCGCCGAACGGCGTTTGCGCTTTCAATTCAACCACGGGCGCGCCCTCCTTCCGGGTCCACAAAGACCGGGGCGCAGATCTCCACCTCCGCCTCAATCTCGCGCAGATGATCGACCATGCGCATCACCTCCCCATGCCGTGCGCGGCCCCGGTTGACGAAGCCCAGCCCGATAAAGGTGCCGACATCCGGCGAAAAGCCGACCGAAGTCGTATGCCCCTGCGCATTCTCGCGGCGCGCCTCGGCCCCGGCTTCGAACAGAAACGCCCCTGCGGTCAACTGCTTCACCGCGCCCACAGGCCGCAGCCCCACCAGTTGCGCGCGGCTTGGATCGCGCAGGCCGGGGCGTTCCGACATGGTTTTGCCAATACAGTCCTTTGCGTCCGACAGCATCCGCCCCATGCCGATATCCTCCGCCGTGGTGCGGCCGTCGATCTCTGCATGGGTGATATGGCCCTTTTCCAACCGCAGCACGTTGAGCGCCTCCATCCCATAGGCGCCGCCCTCCAGCGCCTCGGCCCGGGTGACCAGCAGGTCGAACAGCGCCGCGCCATAGCGCGCGGGCACGGCGATCTCATAGGCATGTTCGCCCGAGAAAGAGATGCGGAACAGCCGCGCCGCGACACCGCCGAGCCGCACGCTACCGCAGGCCATGAAGGGGAAACTGTCATTGTCGATCGGCTGCTCCAGCAGCCCGTTCATCAATTCGCGCGCCTTCGGCCCTGCCACGGCAAACTGCGCCCAATGTTCGGTGACCGAGGTCAGATGCACCTGCCACTCAGGGTGCAGACATTGGGTGACGAATTCCAGATGCCGCATCACTTCGCCTGCTGCACCCGTGGTGGTGGTCATCAGGAAATGCGTCTCGCCCAACCGCGCGCAGGTGCCATCGTCCATGACGAAGCCATCTTCGCGCAGCATCAAACCATAGCGCACTTTGCCGACCTTTAAGGTGCTGAACTTATTCGTATAAACCAGATCGAGCAGCTTGGCCGAATCCGGCCCCTGAATGTCGATTTTGCCCAAGGTCGAGACATCGCAGATGCCCACCGCCTTACGCACGAACCCGACCTCGCGGTCACAAGACTGCCGCCAGTTGCGTTCCTGCCCGCGTGGGAAATAGCTGGGGCGATACCACAGCCCCGCCTCGACCATCGGTGCACCCATGGCAAGGCTGGCGGCATGGCTGGTGGTCAGCCGCTCGGGCGCAAAGCCCTTGCCCTGCCCGCCCGCGCCCATGGCCGAAATGGTGACCGGCGTATAGGGCGGGCGGAAGGTGGTCGTGCCCGTCTCGGCGATGCCGCGCCCCGTGGCATCGGCCAGAACTGCCAGCGCCGCTACGTTGGAGTTTTTGCCCTGATCGGGTGCCATGCCTTGGGTCGTGTAGCGCTTCATATGCTCAGCAGAGCGGAAGCTCTCTGCCGCCGCCTGCTGCACGTCTTTCACACAGACATCGTTCTGAAAATCGAGCCACGCCCGGCCCTTGCCCGGCACCGCCCAAAGCGGGGCAAGGTGGAAGGGCGCGTCATCGGCCTGCGGCAGGTCCATGGGCTCTGGCTTGCGGCCCAACGCCTCCAGCGCGTCCCCGGCCGTGGCCACACCCGCCGCAAGGCAGCCGTGGGTCGAGAAGGTGCCGTTGCAGGCCCCCGCCACATGCATCCCCGGCACCGCGCCGGGGGTCGGTACGAAAGCGTGGATCGCGGGATCCCAAATGGGTCGCGCGCCCAAATGGCAGGTCAGATGCACCGAAGGATTCCAACCGCCCGACATGGCCAGACAGTCGGCCTGTATCTTATGCTCTCCGCCCGCTGTGCGGATGGTCACGGCCTCCAATTCCTTGCGGCCCGAAGCGTTGCAGACCACGGCACCGCGCAGCACCGGGAAATCCGCATTTTGGACGGTGATACCCTCACGGCTGTCGATCAACGCGGCCACATGCACCCCCGCCGCCGACAGATCGCGGGCGGTGCGATGCGCGTCGTCGTTGTTACCAAAAACCGCGACCTGCTTGCCCGTCGCCACGCCCCAGCGGTTCAGATACGCCCGCACCGAACCCGCAGTCATGATGCCGGGGCGGTCGTTATTGGCGAATGCCACCGGACGCTCCAATGCGCCGGACGCGAGGATCGATTGCTTGGCCGCGATGCGCCAAAAACACTCCAGCGGCGCGCCTTCGCCCCGCCGCGCGCGGTGTTGGTTGACCCGCTCCAACGCGCCGAACATGCCGCCGTCATAGGCGCCGGTGACCGTCGTGCGGGGCATCAGCCGCACATTGTCCATCTCCGCCAGTTCCGCTACCACGCCCGCCGCCCATGCATGACCCGGCTCACCATCGACGTGCTCGCTCTCGGCATTCAGCCGCCCGCCCATCAGCGCATCTTCGTCGGCAAGGATCACATCCGCCCCCGCCCGCGCCGCCACCAGCGCCGCCATCAGACCCGCCGGCCCTGCGCCGATCACCAAGAGATCGCAAAAGGCATAGGCTTTCTCATAGGCGTCGGCATTGGGTTGGCCGCTCAACCGCCCGAGCCCCGCCGCGCGGCGGATCACCGGCTCGTAGATGTGCTTCCAGAATTTGCTCGGCCACATGAAGGTCTTGTAATAGAACCCCGCCCCCAGAAACGGCGACGCCAGATCGTTCACCGCCATCACGTCGAAATCAAGGCTCGGCCAAGCGTTCTGGCTGCGCACCTGCAAGCCTTCGTAAATCTCTTGCATCGTAGCGCGAACGTTGGGCTCCGATGCGGGGCCAACCCCGGTGGTCACCAGCGCGTTCGGCTCTTCACTGCCCGCGCTGAGCACCCCGCGCGGGCGGTGATATTTGAATGACCGCCCCATCAGCCGCTGACCGTTCGCCAGCATGGCCGAGGCGACCGTGTCGCCCGCAAAGCCGTCATAGCGCCGCCCGTCGAAAGTAAAGCTGACCGGCGTCTCCCGGTCGATCAATCCGCGCCCTGCGATCCTCATGCCATGGCCCTTTTCACATCAGACGCCAGTTCGACGGCGTGAACCGCATGGGTCCCCGTATCGCGGGTGACGACCAGCCACGCGCCGCAGCCGCCCTCATGCTGCCACAGGTCGCGGGTCTCTCCCGCCGGGTTGTCGCGCAGGTGAAGGTAAGCATCCCAATCCTCTTCCGAGGCGCCGGGCGCGGGCCGCGCTAAGGCGATGGCATCGCCGCGATAATAAAACTCCCGCCGGTCCCGGCTGCCGCAAATGGGGCATTCAATCCGCATGGTCGCCCTCCCTCAATGCAAGTTATGCTGAAACCCGGTGGCCTCTTCATCCATCAGACCTTCGCCCGAGCGGAACCGGTCGAGCCGGAAGCCCGCCGCCGTCTCATGTGGTTGGCCCGTCGCCATCAGATGCGCCAGCGCATAGCCCGAGGCCGGCACCGCCTTGAAACCGCCGTAACACCAGCCGCAATCGATGAACAAACCCTCGGTCTCGGTCTTGTCGATGATCGGGCTGCCATCGGGCGTCATGTCCATGATCCCACCCCAAGAGCGCAGCACGCGGGCCTTGCCGAGCATCGGCATCAGGGTCATCCCTGCCTCCATCACATGTTCCATCATCGGCAGATTGCCGCGCTGCGCGTAGGAGGCGTAGAAATCCAGATCGCCGCCAAAGACCAAGCCGCCCTTGTCAGACTGGCTGATATAGAAATGCCCCATGCCAAAGCTGATCACATGGTCGATCACGGGCTTTAGCCCTTCGGAGACGAAGGCCTGCAACACATGGCTCTCGATTGGCAGGCGCATCCCGGCCATGGCAGCGACTTGGCCCGAGCGCCCTGCCGTGACGATCGCTACCTTCTTGGCCCGGATCGCCCCGCGCGTGGTCTGCACGCCACGCACGCGGCCATTTTCAATGTCGATGCCGGTGACTTCGCATTGCTGGATCAGATCAACACCGCGCTGGTCCGCGCCGCGCGCATAGCCCCACGCCACCGCGTCATGGCGTGCCGTGCCACCGCGCCGGTGCAGCAACCCGCCGTGGATCGGAAAGCGCCCATTGTCGTAATCCAGATAGGGCAGCAGTTTGCGCAGACCCTCGCGGTCAAGCAGTTCCGCATCGTCGCCTTGGTTGATCATCGCATTGCCGCGCCGGGCCGAAGCATCGCGCTGCGCGTCTGAGTGAAACAGGGTGATCACGCCGCGCTGGCTGAACATCACGTTATAGTTCAACTCCTCCGACAGCCCTTCCCAGAGTTTCAGCGAATGGCTGTAGAACTCGGAATTGCCGGGCAGAAAGTAATTGCCGCGCACCACGGTCGTGTTGCGCCCGACGTTGCCCCCGCCGAGGTAGCCTTTTTCAAGCACCGCGATATTCGTCATGCCGTGGTTCTTGGCAAGGTAGTAGGCCGTGCTTAGCCCGTGCCCGCCACCGCCAATGATCACCGCGTCATATTCCGCCTGCGGTTCTGGATCGCGCCATTGCGCCGTCCAACCCCGATTGCCGGTCAAGCCTTCGCGCAACACCCGCAGTCCTGAAAATCGCATCATTCGCCTCCCCCGGTCTTGCCGCAGTCAAGCAACTTGGGGCGCAAGTATCAATGACCGAAAACGCCCTCTGCCCCCATCGTGGGCCCGGTCAGCAAAAAGGGGCGCACTGCGCCCCTTTTTCGTTCACTTAAGGGAAATACGCCCCCTCAAAGCCCTTTGGCGTGATAGCTCGCCGCGACCTTTTCGATCGAGACGAGATAGGCCGCCGTGCGCAGGTCATCGACATCGTCGCGGCTGTGCCAGACATGGGCCATCGCCTCATAGGCCGTGCGCATCGTGTCGTCCAAACCAGAGCGGACCAGCTCCAACTCGCCCGCGCCGCGCAGATACTTCTCTTTGAAGTTCGGGCTCAGCGTCCAGCCCAGATCCTTATCCGCGCTCAGCCGCTCAAGCTCATCCACCACCAGTTGGTGACGCGATTCCTCGGCGCGGCGCTGCATACGGCCAAAGCGGATGTGGCTAAGGTTCTTGACCCACTCAAAGTAAGAGACCGTCACACCGCCCGCGTTAGCATACATATCCGGCACGATAACCGTGCCCTTCTTGCGCAGCACCTCATCCGCCCCGGCGGTCACAGGGCCGTTGGCCGCCTCGATGATCAGCGGCGCTTGGATACGCTCGGCATTGCTGAGGTTGATGACGCCTTCAAGCGCGGCAGGGATCAAGATATCGCATTCTGCTTCCAGAAACTTGGCGCCATCTTCCTCAAACTTCGCATCAGCGTAGCCTTTGATGCTGCCGTGCTTTTCGATCCACTTGTGCACGGCTTCGACGTTCAGCCCGTCTTCGCTGTGCAGCGCGCCATCGCGTTCGATGATCGCGGTGATCTTTGCGCCATCCTCTTCGCTCAGGAACTTGGCGGCGTGATAGCCCACATTGCCGAGCCCCTGAATGATGACCCGCTTGCCCTCAAGCTTACCGCTCAGACCGGCTTTCTTCAGCCCCTCCGGATCACGGAAGAAGGCTTGCAAGGCATATTGCACGCCCCGGCCCGTCGCCTCGGTCCGGCCTTGGATGCCACCCGCGTTGATCGGCTTACCGGTGACACAGGCGACACCGTTGATGTCGGTGGTGTTCATGCGTTTGTATTGATCCGCGATCCACGCCATCTCACGCTCGCCAGTGCCCATGTCGGGGGCGGGCACGTTCTGCGCGGGGTTGATCATATCGCGTTTGATCAGCTCATAGGCGAAACGCCGGGTGATCAGCTCAAGCTCATGCTCGTCGTAGTCGCGAGGGTCGATACACAGCCCGCCCTTGGAGCCGCCAAAGGGCGCTTCGACCAGCGCGCATTTGTACGTCATCAGCGCCGCCAGCGCCTCAACCTCGTTCTGGTTCACGGCCATGGAGTAGCGGATGCCGCCCTTCACGGGCTCCATATGTTCGGAATGGACCGAGCGGTAGCCGGTGAAAGTATGCATACGGCCCCGTAGGCGGACGCCGAAACGCACCGTGTAGGTGGCGTTACAAACGCGGATTTTCTCTTCAAGACCGGGTGGCAAATCCATCAGCGCGACCGCGCGGTTGAACATCAGGTCCACACTGTCGCGGAAACTCGGCTCATTGGCTGGATTCATCGGTCTCTCCTCTTCTTGTCTGGCCGCATTACCTCTGTTGCGGGGCGCGACTCATCTGGCTGCCCTAGGGGCATGCTGCCGCACCGTAGGACGCCTCATGACGGGGTGCGACCTAATTCAGCGCGATTTTCAAAACTTTATCAACCGTGGGTAGGGCCGGAAAACACGCCCTCCCCGTTCGGTGGAAATCAGCCAACCTTAGGGGGTCATATCCATGAAAACCTGCCCGGAACGCTGTCTATTGCCTCAGATGCGCCAAACTCTGGACACTTTCCCACAGCACAACAAGGGCAAGGCAAATGCCGCCCATTCCCTTTGGTGCCCGCAGGACGCCACAGGAAGAAAGGTTGATGACGATGCGCAAGACATCTCACAGTTCGGAACGTTCCCCGCGGCCCCTGCCCGCGCTGCTTCGGCGTTTTGCGCGGGAAGAAGACGGGTTGGTCACGCTTTTCGCCATTCTGATGATCCTGTTGATGATCCTTTTGGGCGGTGTCGGGGTGGACCTGATGCGCCATGAACGTGAACGCTCTCGGGTGCAGGCCGTGGCCGACCGCGCCGTACTGGCGGCAGCTGATCTTGATCAGACGCTCAGCCCCGAAGCTGTTGCCCGCGACTATTTCGACAAGGCAGGGCTGGCCGAATATGTCTCAAGCGTCACGGTCGAAGAAGGGCTGAACTACCGCCGCGTCACAGTCGATGCCTCCCATACCCTGAACACCATGTTCATGAGCAAATTCGGCCAAGACAGCCTGCGGGTGCCCGCCAAATCTCAGGCCGAGGAAAAGGTCAGCAAGGTCGAGATTTCCATGGTGCTCGATATCTCCGGCTCGATGCGGGAGAACGGCAAGATGGCCAACCTGCACGATGCTAGCGATGCCTTCATCGACACGGTGATCAAACCCGAGAACGCCGATCTGATCTCAATCTCGGTGGTGCCCTATACCGCGCAGGTGAACGTCGGGCAGGACATCATGAATGAGCTGAACGTCACGCAATTGCACTCCTTTTCGCACTGCGTCGACTTTGCCGACAGCGAATTTGATCTCACCGCCATCAGCCAGACCCGCAGCTATGAGCATATGCAGCACTTCGAGGCGGGATATAGCTGGAACGGCTATGACCGCGAGAACACCGGGCGCTATGACAACATCTACAATCCCGGCTGCCCGAAACAAAGCTATGAAGAGGTGGCCGCCTTTTCGCAGAACGCCGCCGCGCTGAAGGCCCGTATCTCAAATTTTCAGCCTCGCGCGAACACCGCCATCCATCTGGGGATGAAATGGGGCGTGGCCCTGCTTGACCCGTCCTTCCGGGCGATCAATCAGGCCATCGGCGGCGAGGCTGCATTTCAAGATCGTCCGGCGGCATATGATGATATCGAGACGCTTAAGACAGTGATCCTGATGACCGACGGCGTGAACGTGACCACCCGCCGGATCAACCCGCAGGTCTATGCCAACATAGACCACTACCGCCACTGGAGCGATTACCCCTTTTATTGGTGGCTCAACCGCAATGTCCGCTCAAGCGAGCAATACCGCTGGTATTACACCAAATACACCGCCTCGCGGGCCGACGCCCTGCTGGACAACATCTGCGACGCGGCCAAGGCCAAGGGCATCGTGATCTGGTCGATCGGCTTTGAGGTGACCGACCATGGGGCGTCGGTCATGAAAAACTGCGCCTCTTCCGACAGCCATTTCTTCCGCGTTGAAGGGGTCGAGATCGTCAGTGCCTTTGAGGCCATCGCCCGGCAAATCAACCAGTTGAGGCTGACGCAATGATACAACGCAGCATCAAAGCATGGCGCCGGTTTCGCGGCGATGAGGACGGATCGGCGATGCTGATAGAATTCGCCATCCTGTCGCCGCTGCTCTTTGGCTGTCTGCTTATGTCGGTCGAAATGAGTTTTTACGCCATCCGCCACATGCTCCTTGATCGGGGCTTGGACATGACGGTGCGCTATATCCGGCTGAACACCAACACGCCGATGACGCATCAGACCATCAAGGACAAAATCTGTGAATCGGCAATCTACTTGGAAGACTGCAGCGACACCCTGCGCCTTGAGATGATCCAAGTGGATCCGCGCAATTTTGCGACTTTCGATCAGTCTCCCGATTGCGTCGACACCTCCGAAGACCCCAAACCGGTGCGCGGCTGGACCCTCGGGGTGGAGCATCAGTTGATGCTGCTGCGCGCCTGCGCCCGGTTTAAACCCTTTTTTCCGACCACCGGCCTTGGCTATGCCCTTCAGAAAGACGGCGCGGGCCGTGTTTCCATGGTCTCCAGCGCGGCCTTCGTACAGGAGCCGAACTGATGCCTACGCTCATCTCTCTGCTGGCCCGGTTCAAAGGGCGCGAAGACGGCTCGATCGCCGTTGAAACGGTGATTATGCTGCCGCTGATGTTTTGGGCCTATCTGGCAATGTATTCGACCTTTGACACCTTCCGCATGTATAACCTCAACCAGACGGCGGCCTATACCGTGGGAGATGCCATCTCGCGGGAGACGCAGGCGATTGACCCAGACTACCTGCAAGGAATGCAGCAACTTTTCGAATATCTCACCCGTGGCACAGGACAAACCGACATGCGGGTCAGCTCGATTTGGTATGATGAGGCCAACAACCGCTACCATACGGATTGGTCGCAGGTGCGCGGCACCCCCACCCCTCTGACCAGCGATGACGTGCGCGATTGGCATGACAAGCTGCCGGTGATGCCCAACAACGAACGTGTCACCTTGGTCGAGACATGGCGCGATTTCGAGCCACTGTTCAAAACCGGGCTGGAGCGCCGCGATATCTATAACTTCGTCTTCACCCGTCCGCGCTATGCGCCGCGCACGGTCTGGTCGGACGGTTAAGCCGCGTCACGCTCGGCCAGTTTGGCGCGGATGATCTCGGCGATCAGCTTGGTCTCGTTGGCCGGGGTCATGCCACCGACACCGATACGGCGGCCAAGGCTCCACCACAGGCCCAAGCGCCAGCCCCGCGCCACGCGGCGGTTGGTTTTGAGCAGGAAACCGTTGGAGGGTTTGACCGCAAAAGCACCCTGATCGATGCGGGCGATCTCATCCATGCGGACGATCACCCGGCCATCGGCATCGCGTAGCGCCTCATTGGTAAGTTCCACGCCACTGGCGGTTGAGCGGCGCATCAATTCGGCAATGCCGATGAACCCCAGCCCCACCAACGCCAGCGCGATCTGCCACCCCGGATCGGGCGAGCGGGTGAGCGCGGAATAGATCAGCAACAGCCCCAGCCCCGCCAGCGACAAAAGCCCCACCCCGCGCCGCGCCGGAGAGGCTTTGGCTCTGGCCAGCACGGTTTCCGCGCCGCTGTGCATCGTTTGGGGGGTATCGGTCATCGGCCGGGCTTTCTGAGGGGCAATGGGGCCGCACGCCTGCCGCCGCCTGCCAATTTCATTCGCCCTCGGCCTAGCCCGCCGCCCCGCAAAGGGCAAGACCGCGCGCCCGGGGGCGCCCTGCCCGATTAACGCTCAGCCTTGCCTTCGCGCTTGTCTTTTTTGCGGGCGTGCCCAGCTTGCAACCGCTCCTGCAGCTTGTCGGCATAGGCCTTGCGGGCGACGGTATCCATCGCGCTGACCTCGGCCAGCCATGCGTTATGGGCCACGGTTTGAACACTGGCCGCAGCCTCTCCTTGCGCGGCGAGCACCGCCGCGGCCACATCCGCCTGAAACGGCTCTGCCCGCAGCGCGGCAAGCATCTCGTCATAAAGCGCACGCCGCGCCGCCCGGTCTAGGTGATGCGCCGTGCCGCTGCTGCGCATCTTGCCGTGCAGATCGCGCCGCGCTTCGGGCGGCAGCGCCTGCACATAGGGCGAAGCATAGCTGCGCAGCCCCGGCAGATCGCCATCGCCGCGCGGCCCCGGCCCGCCATGACGCCACATCGCCCCGCCAAGCGCGCCGAGGATCATCACGTTCAGCGCCAGCGACAGACCAAGCGCCAAGCGCATCAGCCGCTTGCGCCGTGGTGTGGGAACCTGTGTCATCTCAACTTTCCTCCATGTCCCAGCCAAAACCACCCAGTTCTGTGCCTGTATCGGCTTCGCCCGTGTCCAATGTCTCGGCCGTCCATGTACCAGAGACGAATTGCCCGGCGAGATCCGGCATGCCCTCAGGCGGGGCAACGCCGACCCAAACCCCAACCGCCGCGGCGGTGGCAAGACCGCTTAGCCCTGCCGCACCGCCCAAAAGCTGCCAAAGTGCATGGAGCCACGGCTGGCGCGCTGCTTTGGGCATATGCGCTTCGGCATCGGCCAGAACCCGCGCCTGCAGATCGGCAGAGACCTGTGGCGGATTGGCCCGGGCTGCGGCAAAGAAATCTTCCAGTCCGTCGTCCCTCAATGCGTCGTCAAAATCATTCATTTTCAAACCCCAATGCGTCCCGTTGCGCAGATAGCTGCGCGGCCAACGCCCGTTTGCCCCGTGCGGTCAGGCTCTCCACCGCTTCCACCCCAATGCCCAACACTTCGGCAATCTCGGGGTTTGCCATACCGTCAATATGCCGCAAGACCACCGCCTGACGCTGCCGGTCGGGCAGGCTGGCCAGCGCCTGTTGCAGCGCGTCCACACGGGCCGCCTGCTGCATCTTTTGCGCCGCGCCGGGTGCCGGATCGGCGGGTTCAGCCACGTCATCAAGCCCCGTCGCCCCCGCACCGCGACGCCGCAGGCGGTCGGTGCAGAGGTTGGCCACGACGCGGTAGACCCAAGTGGTCACCTTGGCCTCTCCTGTGCGCCACTTCGGCGCTTGGCGCCACAGACGCAACATCGCCTCTTGGGCCACATCCTCTGCCTCGGCGCGGTCGCCCAGCACCCGCAGCGCGTGGCCGTGAATGCGCGGCACCAGGCGGGCGGTCAACAGCCGCGCCGCCGCCGCATCGCCACTGGCGTAGCGCTGCAACAACTCGGCATCCGCATCGTGCTGCTCGTCGGACAAATCCTGCATCCCGTCCATCGCTAAGGCCCGGGCGCGCCATGATCAAGCGCGCCCGGCGCATCAATTAGTCGCGCTGCGGCTTGTCATGGTCCATCTTGTGGCCCTTGCCGTGCCGCTTGCCATGCATTTTCTTCGCCGCTTCGAACTCTTCGGCGCTGATGCTGCCGTTCTCGTCCTTGTCCAGACGCTCGAACATCTTGGCGGGGTCGTGGCGCTGCGTCATTTCTTCCATCGACAGCTTGCCGTCGTCATTGGCGTCCATACGCTCGATCATGCGCTCGCCGCCTTTGTCACTGCGCTTGCCATCCTTTTTACCGTCGCGCTTGTCGCCGCGTTTGTCACCCATGGCTTCCAGCTCAGAGGCGTCGAGGCTGCCGTTGCCGTCGGTGTCGAAGCGCTCCAGCATCTTGGCCGAACGCTCGGCCCGACGCGCATCGCCTGCGGCTTTCAGCTCTTCGCCGGTCACGAAACCGTCGCCATCGGCGTCAACCTTGGCAAAACGCGCCTCGGCATGGGCCTGAAACTCTGCCTGTGTGATCTCACCGTTGCCGTCGCTGTCAAGCTGCTGGAACCGGTCCTGCCCGCTTTGCTGCGCGGTGGCGGCGACGGCACCGATGGCCAGCAATCCGCTGAGGGCTGCGATCTTCATGTTTGTACGAATGGTCATCTTGATACTCCTCGTTTTTTAAAGACCGTCTCACGCTTTTGCGCCGCGATCACAGGGTCAAACGGATGCCGCCGGAACTTCCGTCGCAGGTTTTCGGACTTTTTCTTAAAAAGGCACCACAGCCCCAGCCTGCGCGACATGGCGCCGCAACGGCAGCCTCGGGGCTTTTCATTTCATGCCTCAGGTTGCATCTATCCCCCAACCAAAGGATCGCTTCCATGTCACAGACACAGCAACTCTCTCCCGACACCGTAGAGACCCAAGACAGCGAAGAGCGGCCCCGCCTGCCCGCCATGCTGCGCGGCTGGCGTGGCAAATGCCCCTCTTGCGGGGGCGGGCAGTTGTTGCACGGCTATCTAAAGGTGAACGACGATTGTGCCGTCTGCCGCCAAGAGTTCCACCACCACCGCGCCGATGACGGCCCGGCCTATCTGACCATCCTGCTCGTCGGTCACCTGTTGGCACCGGGGCTGCACATCGCCTTTGTCGTTTGGCGGCCCGAGCCTTTGACCCTGTTCACCATTTTTGCGGTTGGCTGCACGGCGCTGTCGCTCTACCTTCTGCCCAGACTGAAGGGGGCCATGATCGGCTTTCAATGGGCCAAAAGGATGGGCGGTTTCGGCGGCAACACCTAGCGCGGCCCGCCCTTCGGCCCCTGACCGCCGGAGCATCGCCGCATGACCATCGACAAGACCAAAATCCGCAACGCCGCCACAGTGATCGTGCTGCGCGACCGCCATGTGACGCCGCATATCCTGATGGGGCAACGGGGGGCCAAGGCGGCGTTCATGCCCAATAAATTCGTTTTTCCCGGTGGTGCAGTCGATGCGACCGATGCGCAAGTGCCGCTGGCCGCTCCGGTGAATGAACTCTGTCACGGCAGGCTCTGCGACGATGCAGAACCGTCCTTGGCCCATGCCATCGCCGTCGCGGCCATCCGTGAGTTGTGGGAGGAAACCGGGCTGGTGCTGGGCCACAAGGGGACTTGGGAGGGCGACGTGCCCGCCGATTGGAAAACCTTCGCCGCCACCGGCCATCTGCCTGACGCCTCCGCC
Organism: Sulfitobacter dubius; assembly: GCF_027214245.1. Lineage (GTDB taxonomy): Bacteria > Pseudomonadota > Alphaproteobacteria > Rhodobacterales > Rhodobacteraceae > Sulfitobacter > Sulfitobacter dubius_A. Next base: position 505,879 of record NZ_JAPWHM010000004.1, read on the forward strand.
CTGCAATTCGTGTTTCGCGCACTGACCCCTCCGGGCCGGCCGCGCCGTTTCGATGCGCGGTTCTTCCTTGTGGATGCCGATGACATCGCCAGCGACCCAGATGATTTCGACGCCGCCTGTGATGAGCTTTCGCATCTACAATGGGTGCCGCTCAGCCGTGCGCGGTCGTTTGACATGCCTTTCATCACCGAGGTCGTGCTCGCCGAAGTCGCCGCCCGCGCGCGCGATACCAACCCGCCCGCCTCGGTCCCGTTTTTCAAAAACAACGACGAAGAGAGCCTGTTCCTGCGTCTACATGGCCGCCCGATGACGGGCTAAGTCGCCAGCACCAGCACTAGGATCGACAGCGCCAGCACGGCCATCCCCGCCCATTCCCGCCCCGAAATCCTTTCGCGGAAGAACAGGGTCGAGGCGGCGATGCTCAGCATCAACTCCACCTGCCCTAAAGCCTTCACATAGGCCGCATTTTGCAGGGTGAAGGCGATGAACCAGCACAGCGAGCCCCCCATCGAGGTCAGCCCGATCCAGACCGCCACCCGCCGCGCCGCCCAGACCCGCCGCATCTGCCCCGGTTCGCGCAGGCGCAGCCAAACGGCCATGATCAGCGTCTGCATCAGCACCACCGCCGCCAGCGTCACACCGGCGCGCAGCAGCGGATCATCTGAAACCACGGCCAATGACGCGCCGCGATAGCAGACCGCCGAAATGGCGAACAAAAAACCCGAAGTAATCCCCAGCCCCGCCGCGCGGTTGCGCAGATCGGCCAACCGCAGCCCCTTGGCCTCGGCCCCGCCAGAAAGTAGCAGCAGCCCCGCCACGCCAAGCGCAATGGCCGCGAACCCCGCGCCAGAGACACCTTCGCCCAACACGATCCAGCCCATCAGCACGGTCTGGATCACTTCGGTCTTCTTAAAGGTGATGCCGACGGCAAAATTGCGTTGCTTGAACAGCAGCACCACGCAGACCGTTGCCATGATCTGCGCCGTGCCGCCCATCGCACCGTACAGCCAGAACCCCGGCCCTAGCGCCGGCAACCCCTGCCCGCTAAGGCCCAGATAGAGTGGCAGCAGTAGCGCGATGAAGGGCGCAGAGTAGAGAAACCGCGAAAACGTCGCCCCGCCCGCCGACAGGGTATCGGTCGCCAGATGCTTTTGCAGCATGAAGCGCCCGGTTTGAAAAACGGCGGCAGCAAGGGTGACGAGGATCCACAGATCGGGGGCGAAAATACTGTCCATAACAGCCTATAGGCCGAAGCCGGGCGGCAGTGCCAGCGCCGTCACGGTCAGCGCCTCATTTGCAGCGCACTGATGTCATAGCCGTTGAAATCCAAAATTTCTTGCGCCGCGGTGATCCGGTCTTCGCCGCCTGTCGCCTGACGGTCAAGGATCCAGCCATAGCCCCCCTCGGGGCTGCCGATGGCGGCGGTGCGGAAGCCTTCATCGACCCAAAGCACCCAGAAGGCGCGCTCGGCCCCACCCACGGCGGCGCGCATGGTATAGCGCCCCGGCCCCTCTTCGCTCAGCGCCCAGAGGTCGCGCCGGTCGGTGCAAACCCCGGCAGCGTCGCAGGACCGTCGGTACTCGATCAGGGTCGGCCCCTGCGGCGCGAAAGTCACTGCTTGCAGATTGGCATCCCCCGGAAAGGCCGCCCGGACCTGCCAATCACCGCCAAACCGCGCCGCGTCATAGCGGCTAGTGGCCCCGATCAGCGCATCGGCATTGCGAAAGCCGGTCTGCGCGGGCGGCGGTGCGCTGCGGTTGCAGGCGGCCAGTGCGCCGAGCAACACCAGCACAGCGACACGGCGCGCCCCAGAAGATGCGAAACGGCCCATCAATAGGGCATCGGATGGGATTTATGCGCCGCATCAAGGTCGGCCATCACCTCATCGCTCAGGGTCACGTCGGCCCCGCCAAGCGCCACATCAAGCTGCTCTAGGCTCGTCGCGCCGAAGATGACCGATCCCATGAAGGGCCGCGTCGCGCACCACGCCATCGCCATCTGCACCGGGTCGAGCCCATGTTTCTGCGCCACATCAAGGTAGGCGGCAACCGCCTCAAAGGCGCGGGGTGTGACGCGACCCCCCAAATCTTCGTTCAGCGAGAGGCGTGATCCGGCGGGCACTTCGCCACCCTGATATTTCCCGGTCAGCAGCCCTGCGGCGAGGGGTGAGAAAGACAGCATGTCGATCTGTTCGTTCACACATGTTTCCGACACATCGGTATCGGCCAAACGGCACATCAGCGAATATTCGTTCTGCACCGATATCGGGCGCGGCCCGCCCGTACGCTCGGCCACGGCGGCCCATTGGGTCAGCCCCCAAGCGCTTTCGTTGCTCAGGCCGAACGCGCGGATCGTGCCCCGCTCAACCTCGCGCTGCAGCGCGCCGAGGGCGTCTTCCATATGGGCGATTGTCTCGGCCCGGTTCTGACCCGAGGGGTCAAAGGTCCAGTTCTTGCGGAACATATAGCTGCCGCGATTGGGCCAGTGAAATTGGTAAAGGTCGATGTAATCCGTCCGCAAGCGCTTCAGCGAGCCTTCGATGGCGCCGGGGATCGTGGCGGAGGAAATCGGCGCGCCGTCGCGGGCGTGTTGCATCCCCTCGCCGGAATGTTTGCTGGCCAAGACCACCTCATCGCGGCGCTTGTCCCGGGCAAACCACTGGCCAATGATCTCTTCCGTCCGGCCAATCGTCTCGGCGCTGATCGGGTTCACGGGATACATCTCGGCCGTGTCGATGAAGTTGATCCCGGCCTCCAGCGCGCGGTCGATCTGTGCGTGGCCCTCTTCGGCGGTGTTCTGTGTGCCCCATGTCATGGAGCCCAGACAGAAATGCGAGACCTCGATATCGCTTGAGCCGAGCTTGTTCATCTTCATCTTGTGGTCCTCGCTTGTGATTTGCCCGCAACCTAGCCGCCTGCCCGGCCTTCGCAAGGGCAATTGCCAAGCGCCGATCCATGGGCCCCGGCAAAAGCGTAAAATGGCTGCATTCTCCCTTCCCCTCGCCGGGCAATGGACGCAATGTGCGCCTATGCGCCTGCTCATTTCCTTTGCCGCTCTCTTTTTCTCGGTCATCTTGCTGCAACTCTCGACCGGGGGTGTGGGGCCGCTCGACGTGCTCTCGGGGCTGCAGCTTAATTTCTCGCGGCAGGAAATCGGTATGTTGGGCTCGGCGCATTTTCTGGGGTTTTTCATCGGCTGTTGGTGGGCACCGCGTTTGATGGGCAGCGTCGGCCACAGTCGGGCCTTTGCCGCCTTCACCGCCGCCGGGTCGATCGGATTGATGGCGCATATGATGGTGGTGGACCCTTACGCATGGGGCCTGATGCGGGTGGCGTCGGGCATGTGCGTGGCCGGGTGCTATACGGTGATCGAGGCATGGATGCAGGCCAAGGTCACCAATGAGACGCGCGGGCGCACCATGGGCGTTTACCGGGTGGTCGACATGAGCGGTTCGCTCGCCGCGCAGCTGATCGTCGGCGTGCTCGCCCCGGCGTCATATGTCTCGTATAATCTGCTCGCCATCGGCTGCTGTGCCGCACTTTTGCCCCTGACGCTGACCAAAGTCCGCCCGCCTGAGACGCCCAACCAACCAAGGCTGCGCCCGCGCCTCGCCTTTGACCGCTCGCCCTTGGCGGCGGCGGGTGTCGTGGTAGCAGCGGTCTCTAGCGCGTCCTTCCGGATGGTCGGCCCGATCTACGGGCAAGAGGTGGGGCTCAGCGCCACACAGATCGCATGGTTCCTCGCCGCCTTCGTGCTGGGCGGAGCGCTCGCGCAATATCCGATGGGGATGCTGGCCGATAAATACGACCGCCGCTGGGTTCTAATCTGGCTCTCGGTTGCGGCGATGGTGGGCTGTGCTGTCACGGTGATGGGCGCGGGCTATGGCACCATGGGGATCATGCTTTCGGCAGGGCTCTTCGGGGCCACGACATTCCCGATCTATTCCGTTTCTGCCGCCCATGCCCATGATTTCGCAAGCTCTGACGAACGTGTCGAACTGTCTGCCGCCTTAATGTTCTTTTTCGCCGTGGGCGCCATCGGCGCACCCTATCTTGCCTCTGTGCTGATCGACGGTTTCGGTGCATCGGCGTTGTTCGCGATGATCGCGGCGGCGCATGGGGTGCTGGTGGTCTTTGGCCTAGCCCGGATGCGCGCCCGCCCCACACGGACCGACCGCACGCCCTACGTTTATGCCCCGCGCACCACCTTCCTCATCGGACGGCTCTTGGGCCGCACCCGAGACCGCGACTAGACTATTCCCGTCTTTTGCTGGCAACAGCGCAGCCCTTGCGATAAGGCTGCGCCAAGCACCGGGAATATTGATATGACACGCCACCTCATCACCTCCGCCATCCCCTATATCAACGGGATCAAACATCTGGGTAACCTTGTGGGCAGCCAACTGCCTGCGGACCTCTATGCGCGCTACCAGCGTGGCCGGGGGCAGGATGTTCTGTTCCTCTGCGCCACGGACGAGCACGGCACCCCTGCCGAACTCGCCGCCGCCAAAGCGGGCAAACCGGTCGAGGAATACTGCGCCGAGATGTATGAAACACAGGCCCGCATCGCCGAAGGCTTTGGCCTGTCGTTCGACCACTTTGGCCGTTCTTCCAGCCCGCAAAACCGCAAGCTGACACAGCATTTCGCGGGCGCGCTGGCGGATCAAGGGCTGATCGAGGAAGTCTCGCAGCGCCAGATTTATTCCCCCACCGATGGCCGCTTCTTGCCCGACCGCTATGTCGAAGGCACCTGCCCCAACTGCGGGTTTGAGGAGGCGCGCGGCGATCAATGTGACAACTGTACCAAGCAGCTCGACCCCGAAGACCTGATAAACCCGCGCTCCACCATTTCAGGCGCGACCGATCTGGAGATGCGCGAGACCAAGCATCTGTTCCTGCGCCAGAGCGAGCTGAAGGATGAGCTGGACGACTGGATCAATTCCAAGACTGATTGGCCCGTGCTGACCACCTCCATCGCCAAGAAATGGCTTCATGACGGCGATGGTCTGCAAGACCGTGGCATCACCCGCGACCTTAGCTGGGGCGTGCCGGTGAAGCGCGGCGATCAGGATTGGCCGGGCATGGAGGGCAAGGTCTTCTACGTCTGGTTCGACGCGCCCATCGAATACATCGCCTGCGCGCAGGAATGGGTCGATGCGGGCAAAGGGTCGGACTGGGAAAGCTGGTGGCGCACCGACAAGGGCGCCGACGACGTGCGCTATACCCAGTTCATGGGCAAGGACAACGTACCGTTCCACACGCTGAGCTTCCCGGCCACGATCAAAGGCTCGGGCGAGCCGTGGAAGCTGGTGGATTACATTAAGTCCTTCAACTACTTGAATTACGACGGCGGCCAGTTCTCCACCTCGCGCGGGCGCGGGGTCTTTATGGATCAGGCGTTGGAGATCCTGCCCGCGGATTATTGGCGCTGGTGGTTGCTCAGCCACGCGCCCGAGACTTCGGATGCCGAATTCACATGGGAAAACTTCCAAGCCTCGGTGAACAAAGATTTGGCAGACGTGCTGGGCAACTTCGTCAGCCGCATCACCAAATTCTGCCGCTCTAAATTCGGCGAAGCCGTGCCGGAAGCCGGAGAATACGGAGAGGCCGAGCACGCCTTGATCGAAGACATCACCGCCCGCGTCGCGCGTTACGAGACGCTGATGGAGGCGATGGAAGTCCGTAAATCCGCCGCCGAACTGCGCGGCATCTGGGCGGCTGGCAACGAATACCTGCAGGCCCAAGCGCCTTGGACCACCTTCAAAACCGACCCCGACAAAGCGGCGGCACAGGTGCGGCTGGCGCTGAACCTGATCCCGCTCTATGCGGTGCTATCAGCCCCCTTCATCCCGGCGGCTTCGGCCTCGATGCTCGACGCAATGAAGGTCGAAGACATGCCTTGGCCCGATGATGTGCCAGCGGCCTTGGGCAAACTTGCCCCCGGTCATGGCTTTGACGTGCCCGAGGTGCTTTTTGCCAAGATCAGCGATGAGGCCCGCGAAAGCTGGGCCGAACGCTTCGCCGGCAAGCGGGAGTGATAGGAACTGGCGGATCAGCGGCGCTGCGTCAGTCGCCGCTGTTTCTTTATGCGCTGATGGGCATTCGCGGCTAGCTGCCCATGGCGCGCCGCGAAGCCCCCTTCCCCAACGCGCGCACCGGTCCCACATCGTTCGCCGCGGCTTCCACCCCCCGAAACCGGATGGTTTGAACCCGCCCATCAGGGCCGCACGCCGCGCTGAACTGTCCGTCGACGATCCGGGCCGTGTCCTCTCCCGGGTGCATCTGAAAACGCCCCTGCGGACACTGCCCCCGCAGGACCTGCGCCCAAAGTTTGCGGATCTCAGCCCCATCGCAAATACTTGGGCCAAAAAGATCGTAGATATGCTGCCCGTTCAGACAATCCCCCAGCCCGTAGGTGACGCCGCAGGCCGCCTCATTCGCGTGGCGCACGCGCCCGTCCGACGCGAAGTCCACTTCGATCTCAGCCATATCGACGTTCACGTTGGAAAGGATGCGCGCACCTTCAACCTCCGTCAGCGCCGCGTGACAGGAAGTGGGGAAAAGCCCTCCGCAGCGCCGCGCCTTGGCCGCCGCCCCGCCTGTGACGCCATCTTGGTTGTGCCTAAACATGCGCCGCTCTGCCGCGAAAACGATGGAGATAAGCGGGAATTTCCCCAAGGTAAGCGGCCCCTCTGAACCAGCCAGGTCGTTACGGAAAACCTGCCTGTTTTCGCACTGCCTCCCTCGTCCAAACGCACGACGCTGCCGCACCCGCCCCATCAGCTGCCCGACATGGCGAAACAAGAGAAAAACAAATCGCCACAATGGGTTAGACGGCTTCACCCGCTCGTTTAAATCTACCATACCCCCGCCTTTTCCTCAGCCCGCCGCAATACCGATCATGGCTGAGACTTAGTGCCATGCCCTTAAAAGCGGGTTAAAACTGAAGCACAGTGTGAACTTGCGAGGGCCTTATTTTGGCCCTATTCGGCCAGCAATTAACTAAAACTTAGTATTTGATAGGATTAAGATGTTCCGGGTCGCCCACAGTATTCATCATGATCACGACCTCGGACTCGTGCTGCTGGCGGCGCTGCTTTGTATCTTTGGCAGCTGGGTGGTGTCGCGGCTTTATCAACACGTGCTTGAGCAGCCGCGCGCACAGGCAATGATCTGGTGCTATTTGACCGCGATGACCGCCGGGGTCACGATCTGGTGCACCCATTTCATCGCGATCCTCGCCTATCAGCTTGACGCGCCAGCAACCTTCCATTTCTCCCTGACTTTCCTGTCGCTGATCATCGCCATCGTTGGATCGATCTTGGGTGTCGTCATCGCGGGTTTGTTAAAATCGCGCCGCGCCACGGTTTTTGGGGGGACGATCTTCGGCTTGGCAATCTCGGCCATGCATTACACTGGTATGATCGCCTACCGTGTGCAGGGCACCATCCAATGGGACTTGGGCTATCTGGCCGCCTCTGTGATCATCGCGGTGACCCTCGCTACCCTTGCGCTCGGGGCCGCCGGCCGTGGTGGAAAGGGCAGCGTGCTGTGGATGACCGGGCTCTTGGCCCTGGCCATTATCCTATTGCATTTTACCGGGATGGCCGCCTTTCAGGTGACGCCGCTCGCCGCGCAGCCTCTCTATGCCAATCCTGTCGAATACCGGCTCATCGCGTTGATCATCGCCGGGACCGCCGCCATCATCGCGCTGGCCGCGCTTTTCAGCTATGTGGTCGAAAACCGGACCCGCAACGAAAGCGTCGAGGAACTGCGTCAGGCCCGCGATGCCGCCGAAAGTGCGAGCCGCGCGAAATCGGAATTTATGAGCGTGCTCAGCCACGAATTGCGCACCCCGCTGACCATCGTCATCGGCTACGCCAGCTTCCTATCGGAACTCAAGCGTCACAACCTCGCCAAGCTCGAACCGGAGGAGAAACCGGCATCAGAGCATTTCACGAAGATGGGCGATCAGGCGGAACTCTACGGTCAGCGCATCAAATTTGCGGGTGGGCAATTGCTGACCATTATCAACGACATCCTCGATTACACGAATATGGAACTGAACGACCTCGCGCTGGATAAGACCCCCTTTGATACGCGCATCTTGTTGGAAGAAGTGGTCGAGCAGCACCATGGGGCGGCGCATGACAAGACGGCCAGGCTGCATATCGACACCCCCCCGCTCACCGTCACCGCCGACCGCCGCCGCAGCCTGCAGCTGCTCGGCCATATCGTCGGCAATGCGCTGAAATTCTCAAAGGCGCGCGACATCCACCTACGCGCCCGTCCCCATGCTGGCGGGTTCGTTTTTGAGGTCGAAGACAATGGCGTCGGCATCGCCGCGCAGGACTTCAACCGCATTTTCGAAGCCTTCACCCAGATCGAAGACGCCGACGACCGCGCCGAAGGCGGCACAGGTCTGGGGCTGGCGATCTGCAAGAAACTGGCGCTTGCACATGGCGGCGACATCACGGTCAAAAGCACGCTTGGCCAAGGCACGATCTTTACCGTTTTCATCCCCGGCGCCACGCAGATGGCGGCACCTGCGACGCTGGCCCAAGCAAGCTAAGTCTTTGAAAAAGGTGGTGCGGGCGGTGAGCTTCACATGGTGAACATCGAACCGACCAACCTACTGTTTTTCAATAACAAAACAAAACAAGTCGTTTTTGCGGTGTCTCAAGGTTGTGTCCTAGCCGTGTCCCACGAATGAGGTGTGAGAACAAGCGATTTAGTCGCGATTGGCCAGTTGGCCTGCAAAACCAATCTCTGAGTTGTTGCCTATGCCATATGATTAAGGCAGTCCGTTCCTAATGCTTCAGAAATCCTTGAATCTCATGATCTGTAACCATCTGATCAGAAACCACATTGAACGGCTCGTTGCCTTTGACATTCCAAAGTCCAGAATTCGAGTTTCTCTTAATTAAAAATTTCTCAATGCTAAGCGCTTCACTTTTCGTTAATCCCTCTTGCACAATTTGAACATGCAATTCTCCCTTGGTAAAATAATGTTTATTTATCTCCCAGTTGTGGGAAACGCCAGAGTTGACGTGTTGCCAGCGATTACGCTTGCCTTCTCCGAAATATCTAATCTTGCCCTCAAAGTCCTTTACACAATAAACAATGTGGTCCGTGAGAACGTGATTATTTACGATGAGACGTAGGGGATTGTTGCGCTTGTGGGCACGAACGGAGGTAACTTTTCCAGATGACAATCTCCGGGAGTGGTGCGCTACGCTGTGTTGGTCCCGATCTGGCAAGCTATTGATTAATTTATCTATTGTGCCGAACACAATCTGCACGACGCTGATATAATTCATGGGGCCAGTGTCAAAATCCGAAAATTTTAAGCCTGTAGCTCTGGGTTTTTCAAACTGCTTGTCTACCTTCGCGTCCCAGTTCGTCATGTAGGAGCGACCGTACTCTCTATATTCTTCCAAGGTCATCGAAGGTTGCGGTACTATCAGGAAACCATACGCTTGCGTTGCGTTATCTAAGAAAAGGTAAGGTGAAATATTGTCCGCCCAGAAAAACTCTTCCACACCGACTTCAGTTGCATGAGGCCAAATTTTTGCATCTAGTTCGAACAGGAACGAAGCAGACCACAACTCGCTAGTGTCATAAATTCCATGGAAATAGGACCCCCCCGGATGAAGGTCTGCTTCTGAGAATTTCTTGGTTGTCAAAGTCGTATTGAAAGCCTGCAAGCAAGTTTCCAACAGAAACAACGCTCCGCCTTCGGCAACGCTATTCCCAACGCCAAACTTTGAAGCTAAAGCCATTCTTACAAATTGGTCCGCTGTCGGCTTAAAGGAATAACTTTGGAACATGCTGTCCAGAAAACCGTTCAACCTAGCTGCTGAGCGGCTCGACAAGACCCTACTTATTTCTCGCTTAAACTTTTGCTGCTTACGTCGCTGCAATGTTTCAGAAACAGTCAAAGCCATCTCATGCCACCAATAGCAATAAAATCTCCGTTCTCATGTTCAGTTAAGTGCTGAGAGAAGATATTCAATTCAAAGCCCTTCGCACACGGTGAAAGATTAACCCGCCAGGTTCCCGTATCACCTGCATGATGGGCCACAAGCATCAATAGCTTTTTCATTGATCGGATTGACACTGTTCCGTGCACCTCGGTCATTGAGCAAGGCTGAAAAGCTAATAATTCCCGATACTTTATGCGAATGGATTATCAAGTACACCGACAATAGGCATAAGGAATTCGCCAGACGTTGGATCAAGAGCTTCAGCATAATCGGCATCGATAGCCGCAACTGCCCTATCGATGCTAGATTGAGAACCATCGAACAGGGCCATTACAGCCGCCGCATCGACTGCGTCAGACATTCCCTTGTGTACAGCGTAGTACGCTCCAACGTCGATTTTGCTGTCGAGATATGCCCGATCGGGACTTCCGCCCTGAACGCCCTCTAAAACGGAGAGTATAAAATGGTCTCGCCCTTGAGCGCCCGAGTTAAGGACGCCCACCCAAAAGTCCAATCCGGACTGGTCAGGAACACGGCCTAAAACGTTATGATATACTGCAGTCGCGAAATCAGTGTTGCTCAATGACTCAGGATAAGCATTTCTCGTTTCGTCTTGATCCATGAATAGCTTAGCAATTTCCTCGAAAGTTGTCCCGTTTGCGAATGCTGTTCCCCAGAAGTTCAGTCCAATAGCATCGGGAGCTCGATCGAAATAGGCTATATAAAGACCGATAAAACTCTCAAACTCCTGCTCTGATAGATTGGTGGTGCCTCCGACCTGCAGCAAATTGAATACGGCTGCGTCCTGTTCGAATGATAGGAACTCCACACCGAGAGCGCTATCTCTTCCATCACCACCAGCGCGTCGGTCAGTGATAACCGCGCTCGAACCCGAGCCAAGTGTAAGTGTGTAGTTGTCTACTGCCCCGGAAAAAACGGCTGTGTCGTTGCCCTGCCCACCGTCAAGGATGTCGTTGCCCGCGCCGCCGTTTAAAACATCGTTTCCATGGCCCCCAACAAGTGCGTCATTGCCAGAGAAACCAAACATCTGGTCGTTCCCCGATTACCCAAATGCAACGTCATTTCCTCCGCTTAGATAAAAGCTGTCATCCCCTTCCAAAGCACTATTGATAAGCGCGGACTCGTCTGTGGTCGAATATGTCATCGCGGCTTCATAGAGCGTGCGCGCGGGTATAGCGATACCTTGGATGCCCCACAGTTCAGTATACCCTGAGCGAGTCGAAACTAGTTCAAGGTAACCGGTTACAGTTCCCCCAGTAACATTGAGCTGCCCATCGACTGCTATATGGTCACCCCCAAAGGCACTCGCGTAATACCCTCCTAAGTACCAATCAACGATGTAGGCATCTCGGTAAGACACCCCGTTGTAATTGAGGTATACGTCATCGAACATACTTACATCGAAAGCGTTCGCGTAAAGGCGATTAAGATTCAAGTTGCTCTGATCGAACATGTAATTTGCAAAAATAGTTGCCATGGAAAATCTCCGCGCTGAAAAAGACTTGATACACCTCTGACGGGAACCTTGGCGATACTCGTCAGGTGCGTCAACAATTGACTTGAGCAAGCTATCGAAGCCTGGTTCATCACTCTGCGCCGCTTCGGATTGGAGTGATCCAGCAAGAGAGCACCGAAATGCGCTGCTAATGCTCTTCCAAGCAAGTGCAGACGTCTGCCGCCTACACGGAGCTGGCGGCGGCGTACCCTCGGTGCCCACTCGACCTGTTCGTAACGGCAGGACAGGTGAGCGACCAAATAAATGCGCGAGCGCTTTGCGATAGCCTTCCGGATGTTGATTGGTTGTTCGCCGATCGCGGCTACGACGCCGACTGGTTCCGAGAAGCATTAAATCACAAGGAGTACGCGCCTGCATCCCAAAACGAAAACAGCGGAAGGCGACGGTGAAGTATGACAAGCGCCGCTACAAACGCCGCAACCGGATCGAGATGATGTTCGGCAGACTTAAGAACTGGCGGCGCGTTGCCACTCGCTACGACCGATGTCCAAAGGTCTTCCTCTCAGCCACCGCTCTCGCCGCCACTGTCATCTACTGGCTATGCGCCCTCAGCCTAATCATCCCAATAATTTATGTTTCGGTGAAACGGCTCTCTCGCATGTGTTTGCTCCTTCAAGGGTGCGCAAACTCTACGTTGAAGTGAGGGATGTCGCGGGGAGCAGGTCACCCCATAGACCCCACCCAACGGCTCAGAAACGCGCCTAGGTGTACCGCAAAGGCAAAAAGCACCGGCAAGCGCTGCCGTTGCCCATCTAAGCAAGGATGGTCCGTATGCCGCCTACATGGCGCTGAAGGAGGTGCGCCGTCTGGCAAAGCTCACCCGAATTATCGCCATGGGCTGCAAACAACGGAAATGCATAATTTGCGAAAGCTAATCTCGCTGCTCAGCCCTGGCGGATGATAGCCCGACTAAGCTTAGATGTATTTGATGAACTTACGTCCTTTCATTGCCAGTCGCACAGAGTGATGGGAGCGCTACATTCACCTGACGAATAGATTAGCTTACGGGCAAAATCACATTATTAGGATAGAGCAGCTTGGACTCTTAGCGGTCAGACCAAGTCAACTCAATTCGGCGATTTTGACTGCGAGCTTCTTCGCTATTGCCCCGAGCTAACGGTTTAAATTGCCCAAACCCGTTAGCAGACAATCGATGAGGGGCGATACCATGCGCCTCAACCAGAAACTTGACCACTGCCAAAGCTCTGGCTTGGCTCAGTTCCCAGTTGTCCGCAGCCTCACCAAAGCCTGACAAAGGTACGTCGTCAGTGTGTCCGTCTACCCGAATGAAATAATCGCGAGTTTCAGGAACTTCCTCCAACACACTGCGCAGGACCCCGGCAACTTTGTTAAGCTCGTCTTTACCATCATCTGACAGCACCATGCCACCGGGAGGAAATATTAGTTGTGTCGGAATTATTAGGCGGCTACCTGAAATTTTAACCCATTTTTTATCGCCTAACTCTTCTCGGACGCGGCGCTGAAATAGGGTTTGATACTTCGTCATCTCTTCGAATTGGAGCTGCCTCTGATGAACCGCGATACGTGCGAGTGCAAAGTTCAATTCTGACCTTAGTGATTGCACTTCCACCGCCCCAGCCGCACCCCTTGCCACTGAATCATCCAATAAGGACTGCAAATCGTTAAGCTGTTTCCGCAGTAGAATAACCTGCTGAGTAAGTAGTTCGTTCTGCCTAAGCGCTTCGGCCAACTCTCTTGAGAGATTGTCCAACGCCGTTCTGGAAAATAAATCGAGTGAAGCCAGTAGCGCATTCGCAACGTCGAGCGGAAGGTCTCGGACCTCAGTGCATTTAGTACTCCATGGCCCATTTTCCGTGGAGTAAAATAGCATCCAACCCTTTTCATTAATGTTGCTGAGGAACGCGAGAATGCCGTGTTCAACTGGAAAGCGGTATCCAACATCTGTTTTATCGACAGGAACGCTATTTTCGCGAGGGTCTATGGAGCTGGGCGATAGTAAGCTAAGCTGTCCGTCAATCTCACCAAACAGGACGAGTTCCCTTTTTCCCTCAAGCTCGCATTGGAAGCCGACTAAGGATTTGCTAAACTCGTCGAATGGTCCTGCTTGTGCAAAGGTCGCGACCACTACCGCCAGAAGCGACGATAGTATACTCTTCATAAACGCGTACATCTGACCCTAACTACCTCCTGTAAGTTCAAAACCGCGACTTGCTCGACGTTGCACGGGCCCTGCCAAGCAAGAATGGTCAGTATGCAAACTGCCCGGTGCTGGCGAAGGCGCGCCGTCGGGTTCTGAGCATTCGAATTATTGGCATGGTACGCGAACCAATGCGGCGAGAGATATTCGCCATCTAGCTACGCTCCTGCAAAAAAGAGCCTAAGTATCACTTTGGCGCAAGCAGACATTCTCATTGGGCCTATGTTGCGCTGCCAAACGCTCGCCTACTTTCTTCCAGTAAGAAATCTTAGACACTTTTACCGGTCTTGTCGGATGCGGAGTACTTAGAAAGCAGGTTTCGCTTGATTGAGCAACGCGCAGACCATCTACATCTAGAAAATCCGCGCCTGCAAGCTGTCTCCAATAGTCTTCATAGGTTGTGCCATAAAAAACCACGTTACGCGGCTTGTGCTCTTCGATAGCGCCTTGGATAGCAGCGATGCGCGACGGTAGCATAGCTGCTCTATACCTAGCCCGGCTACCCAACACTGGGTCATCTGAAAATTGACTGTAAAGCCAAACGCCCGTACTGGGGGAAGGAAGTGGCAGCAACTCAATCCCACAGGTTCTAGACCCACTGCGCAACCATCGCTCACCCTGCATTTTCTTAGATGCTCTGCAGTCATCGGCCTCGCCTTCCGACTTAAGCTGCGCCCGCATTAACCAATCCCATGTGGATTGTGCCTTACGCACTGGTGGTGTGAATAACTGGCGCGCTCCAATCGCGTGATGATACTCTGCACAGTCCTCGAGGATACGTTCGCCACGCTCTGCCCACGTGTTTATGCGTGTCTGGATATCCTCCAGATTATTGCCGCCGCCTTCTTCCATGCCGACGAACCAAGTTTCAGCATCGAAATCTCCATAACCCAAAAAACTTTTCATGAAAGCGTGAAGCTTGATATCCTGAAGCATATTAATCCCTTTAAAACTGGCGAGAACACTGACAACCAGAAAACTTAACTTCAACACTTATTTTGGAGTGGGATGCCTTATAAAGGGTTGCCAAGCTAGATGGAGGTGCCTTCGGCCTACAGACCGACATGTCAGAGCACTCCGAACCCCTCCTATTTGCGCCCGGTGTAACTAACATTGAAGCTAAGTGCTGGCATTGCAGAAACCTTCTTCATTTACAGCGCGCGTAATTAGCCATGTCGGAATATGCCCTGCAGATTCGTTGACCTAGCGTATCTGCTCAGGAGCATCCCAAACTGCCCACGCCCTCAATGATTTCAAAACTCTGGACAGACAGGAAAGCAGTGCTACCTTCAAACAAAATTAGCGAGGTAACGTAATGTTAGAAAAGTTAGCAGGCGTCATATGTTTCGCATCGCTTCTCAGCGCATGCGCCCAATCGACTGGTGTTTTACCGATGGGACCGGACACATTCAGCATCGCTACTAGTGATGAACTGGGAGGCGTCGTAGCCGCGAAACGGGCAGCGGTTTCTGAGGCGAGCGCATTTTGCAACAGCAGAGGTCAGCAGATGGTAGCACTGCAAAGCCAATCATCTGTCAGAGAAGATTGGGCGGGCGATTCAATAGGTCATCATGATTTTACTTTCCGATGCCTTAACCCGAACGACCCCCAACTACGTCGTCCAGTAGTAGGCAACACTCAACAGAGCATGATTATTAACTAACAAGCTACCTCGGCTTGGTGCGAAGTAGTGAACGCCGAAATATTTACTTTCGCACCATCAACTTCTCAAGCCTCGCAATCCGCCTTAGCCGAGCAAAAATGTTAAAGAACAACGACAGAAAGGGGGACCAATAGAGAGCCGATAAGTCTAAGCGATTGAATTTACTTATACATATCAAAAATAGTGGTGCGGGCGGTGAGCTTCACATGGTGAACATCGAACCTACCAACCTACTGTAATTCAAGAACAAAAAAATAAGGCGTTTTTGCGGTGTCTTAAGGTTGTATCCTTAAGATTCCCCACGAGAGCGACGTTAGCACAAGCTCAAAACAGCCCTTGAAGGTTTCGCCTCACAGGAGTGTTTCGGAAGCGAAAGGTGTGGTTCTTATCAGTTTGGCATCGCTTGAAATCGTTCTCGCCTACAATGTAGCTAATAAGTTTGTCTCTTCCTAAACAAACTGGGCAGATAAAGTGAGCGGGCTGTTGATCTACCTCCTCATCTTTAAGTCGATAAACGATGTCTTTTTCGGGGGTCTCAAAGAGAACATAGTTAGCCTTTTGCTTCTCGAACTCGTCTTGACGCTGTAGCTCTCTGCTCAACCCTTTTACGGCCTCACTTAGCTGCACGTTTGTCATATTGACCGAGGTCAGCTGAGTTGCCAGAGTATTGAGCAGGCCCATCAGTTCAGAACTGTCCACCGCGTCTTTCTTAGCCAACAGCGACTGTATTTTCTCCGCAGTTTCGGTGGCTTTTCCGGTTAGGCCAACGGCAGATGAAGCCAGTCCAAGCATTTCCCCAAGTTGTTCAATTCCAATCATTTCTTTTACCTTTTTAGACAACCACAAAAAGTCGCAGTTGGCAGTAATTAAATATGCTTCTGATGAGAACGTATGGGGGAGTAGCCAGTGCGTAAAGGTGGTTGCGGTCATCGCCTATTATATTTCATCGCAAAAATGCGTCACGCAGAGATATATATAGAGGCTCCCGCGCGCCCCCCGTACGGCCCCCACGAAAAAACCCGAATATATCCACCTGCGAAAAAATCCCATAAATGAAACAAAATCAATTGTTTGACGTCAATTCATGACGCGACGATGTAGTGTGCATGAAGGCCATGAAGGTCTTTCAATCCACAGACAGGACACCATCACGATGTATCTTTTCCACATCCGCCTTGGCCGTTTCGCTATCCTCTTTGAGACAGCACCTGACTACCGCTGGCGCATCACGCCTGAGACGCTGGGGGAGGTTATCGTGGACATTCCTTATGTTCGCCTGACGCTCTCGGACTTTCGTAAGCTGAGCGCTTCATTACGGCCACAACCAACGTTGACATTTGAAACATGTCTATTCTATGCTCCTCAGGAACACTCTTGAGGGGCATACAGATGCCACAGTACGTCATATACCGCCGTGTCAGCACCGCAGAGCAGGGGAGGTCAGGACATGGCCTTGATGCGCAGAACCGCGACATAAGGCTGTACTTGGAAAACTACTCAGCGGAACCCTTCGAGATTCTCGGGGAGTTTGAAGACCACTTGAGCGGTAAGAACGCCGACAGACCCGAACTTGCCAAGGCACTGGAGATAGTGAGGGCGAACGGCGCTGAACTGCTGGTCTCAAAGTTGGACCGCCTGAGCCGTGATGTTGCTTTCATCGCTACCCTGCTGAAAGATAAACGGACGAAATTGCGCGTGGCTTCGATGCCAAATGCAGACAACTTTCAGCTTCACATTTATGCTGCGCTTGCCGAACAAGAACGAGACTTTATATCTGCAAGAACTAAAGCCGCGTTGGCAGAGGCAAAAAACAAGGGTGCCAAGCTGGGTGGCTTGCGGGACGCGACGATGCAGCGAAACATCGCCGTGCAAGCAAACGCCAAAGCGCGGGCCGATAAGGTTGCCCAGACGGTCCTACCATTGCGGGCATCAGGGGCGACGCTCAGGGACATTGCCGATGCCCTCAATAAGTCTGGCGTGGAAACTGCCAGAGGCGGAAAATGGCAACCCTCGCAGGTGCAGCGGGTCTTGAAACGGCTGGCGTCCTAGCCGCGTGTAACGAATAACCCGCAACACTGCCATAGGAAAGCGCCACGCCATGTTTGCACGACAGACGCCCTGTCAGTGATCTTGCAAACGGCAGGGCACTTCCCCCAAGGCACCCGCCAATGCCCCAGCCTGCGCGACAACGCCCCAGCCCTAGTAACGGGGGATGGGAAACTGTCAGTGATCTTGCTGGGGCGGCACCAGACGTTGAGTTCGGTTCCTTTCCGGTTTCCCCTCAGGCTGTACATTCCGACAGTCTGGGAGTTTCCGGGCGGACCCATGCGATAGGGCAATCCGTCCCTTTCGCACAGCATTACACACCAGATGACCACCCAAGCATCCCCTCCAAGGCCCCCAATCCGGCCCCCCCACGAAACCCCAATAAAATATAGGCCCGTCGAATAACCCGCATCCCTGCCCCTAACGCTGATACCTTAGAGGTTATATAGAGTTGTTCATAGCGATGGCTCAGGGTGTTCGTGAAGCTGCTACTCCTCCTCCTCCTCACCTGAAGCTAACCCTCCTAGAGGTGACCCCGTGGTTGCCCGTTCAGGTGCTACTCCTCCTTAGCGCATGCCAAGCTAGAGGTGACCCAGCGCCAGAGGTGAACCCTCAAACCAAACCCCACGGCTGACCTCTACTGGTCTTCTCCTCTTTGGGTCTCCCCCGACGAAGAAGTCACCATAGCGCCCACCATCGGGCATCCCCTTTTCGTCAACTGTCACACAACCCTGATGCTCCCCAGCATTGGGAACCCCTTTTCAACAACTGTCACACACCCTCTACGCCGTCTCCGCCGTCAAAGACCCGCGACCAAGGAAACACCGCACAGGGACAGCCTCAGGTGACCCTCTCAGGGCCATCTCAGCCTATCCCCTCCACACATCCCGCCCAGCGCAACAGAAGGCTCCCTAAGGGGCCTCTCAGCGCGTTCCTACAGAAACCAAAGGACACCAAGATGACCAACCTACCAAACCTCTCGTACCGCAATCAAAAGCTGCGCCGCGTCTCACATGATGGCGTTGAGTTGTTCAGCCTGAAAGACATTCTGATCGCATGTGAATATCGCCACGACCAAAATCACTCTCTCTACTACAACCGAGTGAAGGCGAGCTTGATCAAGCGCCTCTCGTCCGCAAACAACTCCCGATACATGGTCTTTGCCTCAGAGGAAGGCGTGATGCAGATGGTCTTGTCGATGGCAAAACCGGAAGCCAGCGAATTCTTCGATTGGTTTATTTCACGACCCAGCGACCACCCAAGTCAAAAGAGCAATATTGCATCTACGGAAAAGGCAGACCTGCGGACAACCCTTGCCGCCTTGCAAGCTGATATTCTCGCTAGAGACCGGACGTTGCATCAAATGCGCGTTGAAGCTGCAACCATCCAAGCCGCCATAGCCGCGTCTTGAAAATCTCCAAGTCACCTCCCTGAAAACACCTCAGGGGGGCACCTCCCCACATTCCCAAGGAAATATCCCAATGACCAAACGTATCTCCGCTGACGAACGCAAGCGCATCACTCGAAGCCTGCGCCGCATCATGTTCGAGCAATTCGTCCCCGTGGCCGTGATGGCCGCTGAACAAGACCTCCTGAACCGCAACATGGGCCATCCGCCCAGCTATCAGCGCCTCAATTGGACAACCATCCGCGTCCGCAATGAAGTCGATGTAGCCCTGTCCCTCTTGCATGAACGCTATGTGGCCCAGACTGGCAAAGCCCCGTCACGCGGCGACCTTATCAGCATCATCGTCATGGAAGCCCTGCCTGCCCTTGTCGCCAAGACAGCGGCCTAAAACCTCCTCAACACCAACCAGAAAGAACCAACATCATGTCCGATTGGATTACAGCACGCGGTGAAGTCCCAGATGGCGACACCAACCTTGCACCAGAAGCCCGCCGTGGCCACGTCAGTACCGCAGTAGGCTCAGGCGGTCACGAAATCCGCACAGACGGCAACGGCAACAGCCATGTCATTCACCACAAGAACCAAGAGTACACCCACGGTGCCGATCAGGGCTACCAAGGGTCCATCATCGGGACGGCAAGGACAGAAGGCGGTGGCCTCATCCACAACCGCGCAGTCACCCCGACAGACCGCATCACCCTTCCCAACGGTATGACCACCAGCATCGCCGCCGCCGTAAACATCGGAATGCTGACCCGCAATACAGATGGCTCCTACGCTGACGTACAGACCCCAGAGACCCTCAAGAACCCCGCTCAGGCTGTCCCTTTCGGGCAAGCTCAAGGTGACCCTGAGGATGCACTAGAGGACGCCCCTGAGGATGCAGCGCCAGCCTTCACTATTGGCGATGCAGGCGAGGAAGCCATGACTGCTTTGGTCGAAACCGTATCACAAGGCGACATGATCAAAGCCACAGATGAAATACTACGCCTTGGCGGGGTATCAGAGAATACGTTGGCTCGTATGGCTGGTCATGCAGGGGTTGAACCTGATGTTATGGCCGCGCAGATCGAAGCTGCACACGGCGGCTTTTACGAAACAGCGACCGCACACCTTGCCGCTCATGGAGTGGTAAATGAAGACGGCTTTCAGACGTACCTGAGCGACAACCCTCAGCAGATGCAAAAGCTGCTTGAGGCAAGTCGGGGTCTTATGTCGTCCTCAGACGCCAACGTCACAAATGGGCTGACTGACGTGGCCACAGCGTTTGTTGAGAATGGTGACCTCTACATGGCTCAGGAAGTGAAAGACGCCTTGGACGAAGCCGGGTTTGACTATGAGGCAGGGGCCAATGGCCGTATCTTGGTCAAGATCGACGGCTATCCGGTGCCGTGGAATGTTGCCGTGCGGCAAGGCTTGATTAAGTTCCTGTAAGGGGAACCGTGGGGAGGGCTTAACGGTCCTCCCCTCTAAGCATGTACTGTAGATAGCGCAGGTGATTGAAAGGTTGCAACTGAGCTCAATACGGCTGCTTCCTGCAAGAAGTCGGTATCACTCAGACTACATCTTTGGAAGCGTTTGATTTCTTGCTTACCCACGCTGTGATATCCAGTATGCGTAAACAGAAAGAGTGACACTATCCTTTGCTATAGCACTGTGTCATCGTAGCTTCATTAAAGCAAAACATTTAGAGGACGTGGCATTGAGATTGGCTCCAGCAACTAAGATAACTGTATTTTCTGAATGCGAACATGGGGAGTTCATCACCGTTAGAGGTCGTGGGGAAACTCATTCGGGCCTCTGTATACGTGATGAAGATACAAAGCCTCACCTCTTAATACTGCGCTCTCCGGACAGCGAACTGATGTATAAATTGATACAACAGGAAGACAGTGCTGTAGTTTTGTCGTTTGGAACTTGTTGGACGCTGTCTCCTTCGGGCGAATACCTTAGAAAGCACGATGCCACCAATAAGGCGGGGACCTTTGTCCAAACAGGAGAAGGTCTTTTTATCGTCGCTCATGAAATGGATAGCTTCGCAGATACAGTACTGTGCAGAATAGACCAACCGGGCGTCTCCACAGATCTACTACACACCTCCTCTGGTTTTGCCTCTCCATATTGGCGGATACAGTACTTTGACAAGACGCTTTTAAGGCTCCATGAATTAGCGAATAACGTGCCGGTATCCGCTGATAACGAATGAAGTCCTGCCAAAATCGGATAGCCACTGATCACCAGCGCAAAGCTCACAAATCGTACTTAGAAATCTGATTTCGGTATCCATTTGACAGCTTCTTTCATCGCCTCATACGCCACCTTCAACTTGGCATCGTTGCCACCATAGACCCGATCACCAAGACCACCGACCGTATGACCCATAATTCTGTTCTCTACTCGCTCGGAGGTGCCAGCCAACACCAGCCAATCCTTCATGTTGTGGCGCAGGGAGTACACCACATGACGCGGGTTTTTAGTCACGGTTCGGAGGTGTTTCATCAGAGCCTGAGACACGCCGTCAGGGCCAGCCTCACGGGCATACCTTGGGAACAGCATGGGTTCACCCTCGGACAGTGTTAACGCCTCCCTAGCGGCCACCAGAGCGTCACCCACAAGGGGAACCGAACGGATTGACGCCTTGGTTTTGACCCTCCGGTCTTCATGCCATGCCACGTTGATATGAGGATACATACCATCCGACACCACGTCTTCGCATCGTAAGCCGACAACCTCAGCCCCACGGCATCCGGTGCCTTCCAGCAGACGCCAGATCAAGCCCAGAGCAGGCACCTGGGTCTTATCTCGCATCCGCCCGCGCATCGCCAACAGCACATCTTTAGGCAACGGGTCGCGCTTGCTGCTTTCAACATCAGGTGCAACGTTCTTGGATGATATGGGCAGGTCGATGAATGGATTGTCAGCTTCCCGTTGAAGGCCAAACTCCTTTATGCCTAGCGAAACCATCGCCTTAATCATGTCCAACTCACGTCGCACAGACGCAGGTGCCAGCCTTGTACCATCCGCCTTGCGTGTCGATAGCATCGCATCCCGCAACATCCGCGCTTGGTCCCGCGTCAGATCGACCAGAGACAGCTTGCTCAACGGTCCCAGCGTCACCTCTACGCGCTTGCAGACCCTATCCAACCTGTTCTTGTTGTTGCGTCCTGTCCCGCCTTCCAGCCGCTCTTG
This sequence comes from Sulfitobacter dubius, assembly GCF_027214245.1. Classification (GTDB taxonomy): domain Bacteria; phylum Pseudomonadota; class Alphaproteobacteria; order Rhodobacterales; family Rhodobacteraceae; genus Sulfitobacter; species Sulfitobacter dubius_A. The sequence goes on from NZ_JAPWHM010000004.1 coordinate 527,886, forward strand.
CAGGTACATGTTCTTGGCGTCCAACAGCGTGGGTTTAGGTTCTGGGGCATCAGGCTCAACAACAGCCCGATAGAGAACAGGGTCTGCCTCACGGCGCTCAAGTTCATCGCCAAGCAACTCACGCCGTTCATCCTCTGTCAGATCGTCCTTGAATGCGGCCAGCATCGCTGCGGCATCCCGTCGCGCCTCCCTCCACAGTTCCAGAGGTGACAGCCGATCATCTGCACCAGCAACCCCAGCGACACGCTCAGCTTTCGCTACGTTGCGGTCATAGGTTTTCATGAGACTTTCCCACTCAGACACCAGCGCACCACCCTCACGCGCCTTCATGGCAACCTGAAAAACTGCCTCACCGAGTACCGGAACAAGCGATTTGGGGTAGCGCCTACGGAACCGCTTGCGGCCCCCTGATAGTTCATCAACGTGTTTCAGGTTCATCTTAACCACCATGCCAGTGTCTCCTTAGCGTCTCGGTTTGTGTCCCAGAGAAGCCACTAAGTGCCTGTTATGCTTGATTTACAGGGCCATCAAGGCCAAGTCTGGTGCGGGCGGTGGGACTCGAACCCACACGGGGCTACGCCCCAACAGATTTTAAGTCTGGTATGTCTACCATTCCATCACGCCCGCATCGGGGCGCACAATAAGCATCGCGTGGGCGGTGTAAATGGGGGAATGCCCCTGCCCACGGTTTAGGCCGTATCGGCCAGCATGGTTTCTTTCACCGCCTCCATCGCCACATAGGTCGAGGTGCTGGCCACATGCGGCAGGGTTGAGATGACCTCCCCCAGAAAGTGCCGATATTCCGACATGTTCCGCGTGCGAACCTTGATCAGGTAGTCGAAATGGCTGGCGATCATATGCGCCTGTTCGATCTCTGGCACCTTGGCGACGGCGACGTTGAAGGCCCGCAGCGCCGCCTCGCGCGTGTCGTTCAACCGGACCTCGACAAAGGCCACATGGTCGAGCCCCAACCGGATCGGGTCCAAAAGCGCGCGGTAGCCGAGGATCACGCCGCTTTCCTCTAACCGGCGCAGGCGCGCTTGGGTGGGTGATTTCGAAAGGCCGATGCGGCGGGCAAGGTCAGTGATGCTAATGCGGCCATCCTCGGCCAACACTGATAGAATCGCACTGTCGAACCGGTCCAGATCGAAAAGTTCATTCGCCATGTAATTGCCCCATAGTTCAGTCTGATCGACCGAGGTATGAGCTATCTTCAGTCGAATATCCTGCCGAGCATCGGGTATTCTGGGTCAAACATCAACTGGAGCTTGCCATGCCCCTCGATCACGCCCCCGCCCTTCGCCAAACCATCGACGCGCGCACCTATGCCGCCCCGGATGCGCTGCTGACCGAGCTCGAGGCGCAGGCCAATCTCTCTGCCGAAGATCGCGTCCAGATCACTGCCGATGCGGCGGGCCTTGTCCGTGACATTCGCGGCACCTCGGCTCCCGGCATGATGGAAGTCTTCCTCGCTGAATACGGTCTCAGCACCGACGAAGGTGTGGCGCTGATGTGTCTCGCCGAGGCGCTGCTGCGGGTCCCGGATGCCGAGACCATCGACGCGCTGATCGAAGACAAGATCGCCCCTTCGGACTGGGGCCGCCACATGGGGCACTCGACCTCCAGCTTGGTAAATGCCTCCACATGGGCGCTGATGCTGACGGGCCGCGTGCTTGATGATGACCAGCCCGGCCCGGTGCGCCACCTGCGCGCCGCGATCAAACGCCTCGGCGAGCCGGTGATCCGCACCGCCGTCAGCCGCGCCATGCGCGAGATGGGCCGTCAGTTCGTTCTGGGCGAAGACATTCAGGCGGCGATGAAACGCGCCAAGGGAATGGAGAAAAAGGGCTTTACCTATAGCTATGACATGCTCGGCGAAGCCGCGCGGACCGAGGCGGACGCCAAGCGCTACCATCTCAGCTATTCCCGTGCGATCTCGGCCATTGCCGATGCCTGCACCCACGACGACATCCGCAAAAACCCCGGCATCTCGGTGAAACTTTCGGCCCTGCACCCGCGCTATGAGTTGGCGCAGGAAGAGGCTGTAATGCGCGATCTGGTGCCGCGTCTGCGGGCGCTGGCCCTGCTGGCGAAATCGGCGGGCATGGGGCTCAATATCGACGCTGAAGAGGCCGACCGCCTAGCGCTCTCGCTCGAGGTCATTGACACGGTGATGGGCGAGCCAGCCTTGGCCGGATGGGACGGTTTCGGCGTCGTGGTGCAGGCCTATGGCCCCCGCGCGGGCACGGTGATCGACACGCTTTATGACATGGCGACGCGCCACGACCGCCGCATCATGGTGCGTCTGGTGAAAGGTGCCTATTGGGACACCGAGATCAAGCGCGCACAAGTCGAGGGCATTGATGGCTTCCCGGTCTTCACCCGCAAGGCCGCGACCGATGTGAGCTATATCGCCAACGCCCGCAAACTGCTGAACATGACCGATCGCATCTATCCGCAGTTCGCCACGCACAATGCGCATACCGTCGCCGCCGTGCTGCATATGGCCGACGATCCCGAGGCCTATGAGTTCCAACGCCTTCACGGCATGGGCGAGACCCTGCATGACATCGTGATGGAGAAACACGGCACCCGCTGCCGCATCTACGCCCCCGTTGGCGCGCACCGCGATCTGCTGGCCTATCTGGTGCGGCGTTTGCTTGAGAACGGCGCGAACTCCAGCTTCGTGAATCAGATCGTCGATGAGAACGTGCCGCCAGAAGTCGTGGCCGCCGATCCCTTTGACCAGTTGCAAGACAGCGCCCCGACGATCCCGCGCGGGCCGGAGGTGTTCTTGCCTCAGCGCGCCAACGCCAAGGGCTTTGATCTGGCACATAGCCCGACCCTTGCGGCAATCGAAAAGGCTCGTGCGCCCTTTGCGGATGCCACATGGACCGCCGCGCCGATCCTTGCGGGCGACGCCAACCCCGAGGCCGAAGAGACCGTCAGCAACCCGACCGGCGGCACATCGCCGGGCACGGTGCAGCCTGCCTCCGAGGCCGATGTCGCCACGGCGCTCGACAATGCCGCCGCTTGGGACGCGCCGCTGGACACCCGCCGCGCCACCCTGCTCCGCGCAGCCGATATATTGGAGGAACGCTACGGCGAGATCTTCGCCATCCTCGCCCGCGAAGCTGGCAAGGGCTTGCCCGACTGCGTGGCCGAGCTACGCGAAGCCGTCGATTTCCTGCGCTACTACGCGGGCCAAGCGACCAACACGCCGCCTGCGGGCATCTTCACCTGCATCTCACCATGGAACTTCCCTCTGGCGATCTTCTGCGGGCAGGTCACGGCGGCGCTGGCCGCTGGCAATGCAGTGCTTGCCAAACCGGCCGAGCAAACGCCGTTGATTGCCAAACTCGCCGTCGAGGTACTGCATGAGGCCGGTGTGCCGCGCTCTGCCCTGCAACTGCTACCCGGTGGCGGCAAGGTCGGTGCGGCGCTGACCGGCGATGCCCGCATCAACGGCGTGGCCTTCACCGGCTCCACCGCCACCGCCCTGCGCATCCGCGCCAATATGGCCGAACACTGCGCCCCCGGCACCCCATTGATTGCCGAAACCGGCGGCCTCAACGCGATGATCGTCGACAGCACTGCCCTGCCCGAGCAGGCCGTGCAGGCCATCGTCGAAAGCGCTTTCCAATCGGCAGGCCAACGCTGTTCCGCCGTGCGCTGCCTATATGTGCAAGAGGACATCGCCGAAGACTTAATCCGCATGCTCACGGGCGCCATGCAGGCGTTGAACATGGGCGATCCGTGGCATCTGTCGACCGATGTTGGCCCGGTGATCGACGACACCGCGCGCAAAGGAATCGTCGAGCATATCGAAGCCGCCCGCACCGAAGGCCGTGTCATCGCGGACCTTAAAGCACCCGAGGGCGGCACCTTCGTCGGTCCCGCGATCCTGCGGGTGAACAGCATTGCTGACATGAAGCGCGAGATCTTCGGCCCCGTGCTGCATGTCGCGACCTTCAAAAACCACGAACTCGACGCCGTGATCGACGCAATCAATGCCACCGGCTATGGGCTCACCTTCGGGCTGCACACCCGCATCGACGACCGGGTGCAGCATGTCTCGGAACGGATCGAGGCGGGCAACATCTACGTCAACCGCAACCAAATCGGCGCGATCGTGGGCAGCCAACCCTTCGGCGGTGAAGGGCTTTCGGGCACCGGACCAAAGGCGGGCGGGCCGAACTACCTGCCGCGTTTCTCGGCACCTGACCATCAGGACGCTGCTGGCACATGGGACAATGCAGACACCGCGCTCCCCGCCCTGCCCGCGCATCAGCCAACCGTGCTGGAAACCCAATCGATGCCTGGACCGACCGGTGAAAGCAACCGTCTGTCGACCCTGCCGCGTCCCGCGCTTTTGTGCATGGGACCGGGGGCAGAAACGGCTGCCGCGCAGGCCAAGGCCGTGCGGGCGCTCGGCGGTGTTGCGGTCACGGCCTCGGGCCGGATCGACCCCGATGCGCTGACCACCGGCCCAGCCTATGGCGGCGTTCTCTGGTGGGGTGATGACACCACCGCACGGCAGATCGATCAAGCGCTCGCGGCCCGCAACGGCGCAATCATCCCGCTGCTGCGCGGCCTGCCCGACACCGCGCGTGTTAGGGCCGAGCGTCACGTCTGTGTTGACACCACTGCTTCGGGCGGCAATGCACAGCTCTTGGGTATGATGGCCTAAGACAGAAATGGGAGGAGCGCCATGCTGACGAACAGCGACATTGAAGACCTGACGCAGTTTCGCAGGGCGCTCCACCAATATCCCGAGGTCTCGGGCGAAGAGATTGAGACCGCCCGGACCATCGCGGCGGAACTGGAGAAACTTGGTCCGAACCGCATCCTGACGGGTTTGGGCGGACATGGCGTCGCTGCTGTTTTCGAGAGCGGCACCCCCGGCCCTACGGTCCTCTTCCGCGCTGAGTTGGACGCCCTGCCGATCCCCGAAGAGCATGACATTCCCTGGGTCTCGAAAGTGCCGGGCAAAAGCCATGTCTGCGGGCACGATGGCCATATGACCATGCTGCTGGCGCTTGGGCGATTGATCGCGCGTCAACCGGTCGCCAAGGGCCGCGTCGTGCTGATGTTCCAACCCGCCGAAGAAGACGGCAGCGGTGCGCGCGCCGTGGTGAACGACCCGGCCTATGCCGAGATTGCCGCCGATTATGCCTTTGCCATCCATGTCGAACCGGGCCGCCCCTTCGGCCATGTCGACACGGCCCCCGCCCTGATCAACTGCGCCTCCAAGGGCATCGCCGTGACCCTGCATGGCAAGACCGCCCATGCCGCCAGCCCCGAAGATGGCAGATCGCCTGCGCCTGCGCTGGCCGAATTGATCCCGGCGCTGCAAGCGCTCGGCCCCGGCGGGCCGCTCGACGATGACTTCCGCCTCGTCACCCTCACCCATCTACGCATGGGCGAGCCGACCTTTGGCGTAGCCCCCGGCGAAGCGGTGCTCTACGCCACGCTGCGCAGCACCCGCGACGACGCACTGGCTGAGATCGAAGAGGCCCTGCGCGCCGAGGTTGCCCGCGCCGCCGAGACCCACGGGCTGACAGCGGAATTCGCGGAATCCGACCATTTCGCCGCCTCCATCAATGACCCCGAAGCCTATGCCATTGCCGCCGCAGCGATGGACGCACTTGGCGTGTCGCACGGGCAGAGAAACTTGCCGATGCGCGCCTCTGAGGATTTCGGCCTGTTCGGACGCGACGCCAAGGCGGCGATGCTCTGCCTCGGGCCGGGGGAGGACTATGCCGCGCTGCACAATCCCAATTACGATTTTCCCGATGATCTAATCCCCATCGGCGCGGGTATTTTCGAACGGATCGCGCGGGATTTGCTCGGCACCGCTTGACAGATGCACCGGCGGGCGCAGCTAACTGCGCTAATCCCTCCGCCGCTTGACGCGGTGCAAGACTTGGCAAAGGCTGGCCCGCATGTTCCCGATCCGCGATCATAACCCCTCGGGCCGCACGCCCTATGTCACCTATGCGCTGATGGCGGTGAACATCGGGGTGTTCCTGTCCTATCTGTCGCTGATGGCGGACGAGCGTGCCTTAGGGGAGTTCTATTACACCTATGCCTTGCTGCCCGCGCGGCTGACCCATGGGGAGGGGTATTTCGGCCTCATTACCTCGCAATTCTTGCATGGTGGCTGGATGCACCTGGCCGGTAACATGCTGTTTCTGTGGATCTTTGGCGACAATGTCGAAGATGAGATGGGCCATGGGCGCTATCTGCTTTTCTACCTCGCCTGTGGCATCGCGGCGGGTCTGGGCCAAGTCGTGACGGAGCCGCTCTCGTGGGTGCCCATGGTCGGGGCCTCGGGCGCGATTGCCGGCGTCATGGGGGGCTATCTGCTGCTGTTCCCCCGTGCCAAAGTGGATATTCTGGTGATTTTTATCGTGTTTTTCCGCATCTTCGCGATCCCGGCGTGGATCATGCTGGGCCTGTGGTTCGGCATGCAGTTCATTGGCGGCATCGGCGCCACACCGGGCACCGGCGGCGTGGCCTATTGGGCCCATTCAGGCGGGTTTATCGCAGGGCTGGTTCTGACCCTCCCGCTTTGGCTGCGCCGGGGCGGTTTTGCCTTTTGGCGACAGACCCATGGCCATCCGCCCCATGCCGCCGCCGACTATGATCTAGCCGAAAGCCGCATTCCGAAAGTGAGACGCAAATGACCGAAACCTCAGAAACCCGCCGCGCCTCTTGTCACTGCGGGGCCGTGGTGATCGAAGCGCTGTTCCCGCGCGGTCTAGCCACAGCCTCGCGCTGCACCTGTTCCTTCTGTCGCCGCCGTGCCGCCGCTACGGTGACGGCACTGGCCGAGACGGTGACCGTGCTGGAAGGGGCTGAAAACCTTACGCTTTACACATGGGGCACCCATACGGCGCAGCATTACTTCTGCAAGACCTGCGGCATCTATACCCACCACCGCCGCCGCTCGAACCCGGATGAATGCGGCGTGAACCTCGGTGCGATCGAAGAGGTGTTGCCATGGGAGATGGAGCCGCTGCCCTATAGCGACGGCATCAACCACCCTTCGGACCGCAAGGGCGACTAAAGGCTGGAAATCACCCCCTGCATCCGCGCCAGAAGCCCCGGCTGTGGCGCGGCCTCTGCGCGGCGCTGATCCACGCTTTCGTGCAGCCGCTCTGACGGATCCGCGCCCACCACCCGGCGGCGGCGGGTCACCAGCATCTTGCCATAGCCGCGCCAGCGCCCGATGGAGGGCGCAGCGGGGTCTTGATCAAAACGTGTGGTCCAGCCTTCGGGGAGCGGCAGACCGCTGTCTTCCATCCGCGACAACAGCCAGACCAGTGGGATATTGGCCAAGGGGCGCGCCGCCTCATCACCGCCCAACTGCCCACCGACATCGCCATGGGTGCCGGGAAACCAGACCTGCTCGAGCCGTCCAGCATAGCCCTCTGGCGTGGTCCAAAGCACCGGGGCATAGGCGACACGGGTTTCGTTCAGCGCCAGCGCCTGAAAGCCGTTCTTCACATTGCGGCTTAGATCGTGGTTGTGGAACATATGCAGCGGCTGCGAGAACCGCCAAAAAAGCGGCGCGTTGAGGCCCAGCGATTTGACCGTATCCCAAACGCCGATCGCCTCGATCTCCACCTCGGGGTGGCAGTTGGCCCGCGCAAACAATTCGCCCGCCTTGCTCAGATGTTGCGCCTCGTAATGGCGGTAGACATCGCGGATGTTACGCTCTGTCGCCACCTCGGCACGCAGGAGGCCCACCCGGTCGATCACCCCGGCGAGCGAGCGCACGGCATAGCCGCCACGCGAATAGCCCATCAGGAAAATCCGGTCCCCGGGTCGGTAGCGTGAGGCGAGATAGCCATAGGCGCGGCGGATCTGTCGGTTGATCCCGCGCCCCATGATCACATCGCGCGCGCTGCGCCAATCACGCCATTGCAGACCGGGTTCGTAATAGATCGACAGGGCGCTGCCCATCTCGCGGCACAGGCCATAGGCAATGCCCGCGTTAGTCTCGCGCCCCAGGTCGAGCGAGGACATGGTCCCATCAAGGATAATGACATGGGTCACCGCCCCCCGGCGCGGGCCGAAATCAGTTTCAGGCCGTCTCCATAACCGCCCAAAGAGCCGTTGGAACAGGGTTTTACTCGGCTGCGATTGCGGCACCTTGCAGCATCTCCCAGACCCTATGCGGGGTGAAAGGCATATCCGCCTGCCGCACACCGCGTTCCCAAAGCGCATCCTGCACCGCGTTCGACACCGCCGCCAAGGCGCCGACGGTGCCCGCCTCGCCACAGCCCTTCATGCCCATGACATTGGCGGTCGAGGGCACAGGCTCAGAGGTGAAAGAGATCATCGGCAGATCGGCGGCGCGGGGCATGGCGTAATCCATGAAAGTGGCCGTCAGAAGCTGCCCATCTTCGTCATAGACAACCCGTTCCTGCACCGCTTGGCCGATGCCTTGGGCGACCCCGCCATGCACCTGCCCCTCGGCCAGCATCGGGTTGATCAGGTTGCCGAAATCGTCGACCACCGTGTAGCGGTCAAGCGTCACCACCCCGGTTTCAGGGTCGATCACCACCTCGGCCACATGCGCCCCGTTGGGATAGCTGCGCCCCGGCAGGCTGGCGCGTTCGTGGTGAGACAGCAGATCGTCTCGGCCCTTGGCACGGGCCATCTCGGCCACCTCCAGCATGGTGGGCGTGACGTTTGACCCTTCGGCGCGAAAACGTTCATCGTCGAAGGTGATATCGCCCGCGTCCACGCCCAATTCTTCGGCCAGAAACGCCGTGAACACCTCGGTAATCCTCGCCACAGTGGCCAAGGTCGCCGTGTTCTGCGTGGTGACCGAACGTGAGCCGCCCGTGCCACCGCCCTTTTTAATCAAGTCGCTATCCCCCTGCACAACGCGGATTTGCTCCGCCGGGATGCCGGTCTGATCCGACAGGAACTGCGCATAGACGGTCTCATGCCCCTGCCCGTTGCTTTGGGTGCCGACATAGATCGTCACGCTGCCATCTTCCTCAAAGACCACCTTGGCCCCTTCGGAAGGATCGCCCAGAATGCTTTCGATATAGTAACACAAGCCCTGCCCCCGCAGCAGGCCGCGTTTGGCGTCCGCCGCCTGGCGGGCAGCGAACCCCGCGCGGTCACCCTCCTCGCCTACACGGGTCAGCAGGCGCGCGAAATCGCCCACGTCGTAGAGCTCTCCCGTGGCGGTGGTATAGGGAAATTGATCCGGTTTGATGAAATTGATGCGGCGCAGCTCCCAAGGATCGACGCCCAACTCCCGCGCGGCGCGGTCCATCAACCGCTCCAACACATAGATCGCCTCGGGCCGCCCGGCGCCGCGATAGGCATCGACCTGCACGGTGTTGGTGTAATAGCCCTCGACATGCAGATAGGTGTCTTGCACGTCATAGACGCCCATCAAAACCTTAGAGAAAAGCGTCGACTGAATCGGCTGGCCGAACTGGCTGTTATAGGCCCCGAGGTTGCAGCGCGTGTCGACACGGTAGGCGGTGATCTTGTGGTTTTCGTCAAAGGCAAACTCGGCCCATGACACCAAATCGCGCCCGCCGTTGTCGGCCAACATCGCTTCCGTTCTCTCCGACATCCAGCGCACCGGACGGCCCAGCGCCCGCGCAGCTTGAGCGATGCAGAAGTACTCTGGGTAGGTCATCGCCTTCATGCCGAAACCACCCCCGACATCGGGGTTGGTCACGCGCACGGCGTCCTCGGAAAGACCGAATGCCTCGGTTAGAAAGCCCTTATGCGCCCAGACGCCCTGCCCGTTCAGCGCCACATGCAAACGGTCCTCGGCCCATTCCGCATAGCAGCCGCGCGGTTCCATCGAATTGACGATGATGCGGTTGTCGCCCACCTCTAGCCTCACGCGCCGCGCAGCCTTGGCAAATGCCGCCTCGACCTTAGTCTCATCCCCCATGCCCCAGTCGAAGGCGCGGTTGTCGGGCGCTTCGGCGTGCAGGGTCTCGCCGCCGGGCGTCAGGTCCATTTTGACGGGCAGATCATCAGCGTCGAAAAGGATCAGTTCAGCCGCGTCACGCGCCTGTTGCAAGGTGTCGGCCACGATCAGGGCGACCGGCTCTCCCACATAGCGCACCCGGTCTTTCGCCAACATCGGGCGCAGCGGTGCCGCCCCCTTGCTGCCATCGCGGTTGTCGACCACCGTATGCGGCAGGGCGATGTTCATCCCCGCCGCTTCCAGATCGGCACAGGTCAGCACCAGATGCACGCCTTCCGCGTCGCGGGCATCGCTCACGTCCAATTCAGTGATCACCCCATGCGCCACCGGCGCGCGGAAGAAGACACCGTGCAGTGCCCCCTGGGGGGCGATGTCATCGACATAGCGGCCATCGCCGGTCAGGAAACGGTGGTCTTCCACCCGTTTGACCGGCTGGCTTTTCCCGAACTTTTCCATCTGACGCTGCCCCTGCTGCTCTGCCTATTCGAGCTCAACAGTAGCGGGCGAACCGCCAGTGTCCAGAGGCTCAGGCCGCCTTGCGCTTGGGCTGCGCCCCAAGGTCGGACACAAGTGCGACCCCCGCCAGACCATAGCCATTAAAGGCGGTGGACATGGCGATGGAATAGCCCCCCATCCCGCCGAACAACAGATAATCCCCCGTCTGCGCGTCTTCGGGCAATGGCAGGCCGTCGGGCAAGCGATCCAACGAATCGCAAGTGGGGCCAAAGACCACGCGCGGTGTCGGCGCCCCTTGGCGCAGCGCCCCCTCAGGGCCGACCACATCTACCAGACCCGACAGCCCCATGTCCCGCAGATCGGGCAGACCGCCATAGATACCGTCGTTCAAGAACACCGTCCGCCCGGCGTTGCGCATCCCCTTGATCCGGGTTGCCAGCACGGCGGCATCGGCAACCATCGCGCGCCCCGGCTCGCAAAGAAGCGAGGGCGCATCCGCCCCAAAACTCTCGGCAAGTGCTGCCTTCACCGCGGCAAAAACCGCCCGGTGATCGGGCGCGTCAAATCCACGATCCACGGCAAAACCACCGCCGATATTCATCCGTTTGATCGAGACACCCGCCGCACGCAGGATATCCGCCGCCGCGTGGACGTATTGGACCCAAGCCTGCGGATCATTGCACTGCGTGCCGGGGTGGAAACACATCGAAGGGGTGAACCCCAACTCAGCCACCGCGCGCAACAGCTCCGCCGCCTGCTCAGGGGCCGCGCCGAATTTGGACCCGAAGTCATAGGCCGCGCCCTTAACCGGCAGCGCGAAACGCACCGCCACTTCATTGTCGCGCGGCACGTCGTGCAGCTTGGCCAGTTCCGACATATCGTCGATCGACCAGCTATAGACGCCCGCCGCGATCCCGGCCCGCACCTCTGCCGCCGAGCGAACAGGATTGTTGTAATGCAGCACCGCCTGCGGGCAGACCGCCCGGACCGCCGCCATCTCTGCCGGAGAGGCCACATCGAAGGTGGTGATCCCCGCCGCGACAAGGTTCGAGAGCACCTCGGGCCGGTCATTGGCCTTGACCGCATAGGTCACCAACCCGTCGAAATCCGCCTGAAATCGCCGCGCTGTGGCCTGCAGCACCGAAGGGGCGAGGAAAAGCACCGGCGCGTCGGGGTGGTGTTTCGCCAAATAGGCGGCAGGCGTGGCTGAAAGGGGGGCGGTATGCTGCATGATAGCCTCTTGTTTGCTTTTCCCCAGTGAACCGCGAATTTTGGTCGATTCATCGTGTCAAAAAGCCTAAAGTGACATAAACCTCCGGCAAAATGACGACATGGCACAGCAACTTGACGATACAGACCGCGCATTGATCGCGGCACTTCAATCCAACGCCCGCCTGCCGGTCGCTGATCTGGCCCGCAGTCTTGGGCTTGCCCGCACAACGGTTCAGGCCCGCCTAGAACGGTTGGAGCGCAGCGGTGCCATCACCGGCTACACCCTGCGCTTGGGCGAAGCCGCCCTTGCCCCGCTGCATGCCACAGCGCTGGTTAATATCGAATTGCGCGCCGGCCCCGCCGTGCTAGCCCGGCTGCGCAGCCTGCCCGCTGTGCAGGTCGTGCACACCACCTCGGGCCGTTTTGACCTGCTGGTACAGATCGCCGCACAAACCACGCAGGAACTGGATGAGACCCTCGACCGTATCGGCGAGACGCGCGGCGTGAAGGGCAGCGAGAGCCTGATCCACCTGAGCACTAAGATCGACAGACGCGGCTAACCCTCCCTTGCTATGGCCCAAGCCCTGTCAGGGGTCTTTCCCTCGCCGCGCCAGACCGCTAAACGGGGCGCAACAAAAGGGATCACTGACCATGGCACTCGAAAAGACCTTCAACGCCGCCGAGGCGGAAAGCCGCATCTACGCCGATTGGGAGACCAAGGGCGCCTTTAAGGCCGGCGCGAACGCGCGGCGCGACGAGCATTTCTCGGTGATGATCCCGCCACCGAATGTCACCGGCTCGCTGCACATGGGCCATGCCTTCAACAACACGCTTCAGGACATCCTCGTGCGCTGGCACCGGATGCAGGGCTTTGACACCCTCTGGCAGCCTGGTCAGGACCACGCGGGCATCGCCACACAGATGGTGGTGGAACGCGAATTGGCCGCCACCGGCCAGCCCGGCCGCCGTGAGCTGGGCCGCGAGGCGTTTACTGCCAAGGTCTGGGAGCAAAAGCAGAAATCCGGCGGCACAATCATCGACCAGCTGCGCCGTCTGGGCGCCTCCTGCGACTGGTCGCGCAACGCTTTCACAATGTCCGGCGCGCCCGGTGCGCCCGAGGGTGAAGAGGGCAATTTCCACGATGCCGTGATCAAGGTCTTCGTGGATATGTACAACAAGGGGCTGATCTATCGCGGCAAGCGGCTGGTCAACTGGGACCCGCATTTCGAGACCGCGATCTCCGACCTTGAGGTGGAAAGCACCGAAGTCGACGGGCACATGTGGCACTTCAAGTACCCGCTGGCGGGCGGTGGGACCTATACCTATGTCGAGCGGGACGAGGACGGCAACGTGCTGTTCGAAGAGACCCGCGACTATATCTCCATCGCCACCACACGGCCCGAAACCATGCTGGGCGACGGTGCTGTTGCAGTTCATCCATCGGATGAACGTTATGCGTCAATCGTCGGAAAACTCTGCGAAATCCCGGTCGGCCCGAAAGAGCAGCGCCGTCTTATCCCGATCATCACCGACGAATACCCGGACAAGAACTTCGGTTCGGGCGCGGTGAAGATCACCGGTGCGCATGATTTTAACGACTACGGTGTGGCCAAGCGCAACGGCATCCCGCTCTATGCGCTGATGGACACCCAAGGCCGGATGCGCGCCGATGGGCTGCCCTACAATCAGGCCGCTGCCCGCGCTCAGGCCATCGCCGATGGTTCCGAAACCGCGCCCGAAAACGCGACTGAGATCAACCTCGTGCCCGACGCCTACCGCGGCCTCGACCGTTTCGAGGCCCGCAAGCGCGTGGTCGAGGACGTGACTGCCGAGGGCCTTGCCGTGATGACCGAGGCCACGGACCCCCGCCTTGGCCGTGCCGCCAAAAAGGCCCCCGTCGAGCCCGGCGAAGGCGGCGAGATGCGCACTGAGGAAGACAACCTCGTGCCGCTGGTCGAGGCCAAGAAAATCATGCAGCCCTTCGGCGACCGCTCCAAAGTGGTGATCGAGCCGATGCTGACCGACCAATGGTTCGTCGCCACCGACAAGATCGTGCAGCCCGCCATCGACGCCGTGCGCTCGGGCGAGGTGACGATCCTGCCCGAGCAGGACCGCAAGGTCTACTTCCACTGGCTGGAGAACATCGAGCCCTGGTGCATCTCGCGTCAGCTGTGGTGGGGGCATCAGATCCCAGTGTGGTACGACAAGGACGGAAAAATCTACTGCGGGGCGACCTTTGAAGAGGCCGCGGCGCAGGCCATCGCAGAGCGTGAGAAATCCAACCCTGAGCTAACGTTTACCGCACGCGAGTTGCCTGACAATGAGGCGATGACACTTAAATCAAACTCGATAGATTTCAGCGGAGCGCAAGGTAGCAAGCTTTCCGCAGCAGTTTGGGGCGAGGACGAAGATGGAAAGGGCGTTGAAATTGTACTGCGCCGCGACCCCGACGTACTCGACACATGGTTCTCCTCCGGCCTCTGGCCCATCGGCACGCTGGGCTGGCCCGAGCAAACCGCCGAGCTTGAAAAATACTTCCCAACCTCCGTGCTGGTCACCGGTTTCGACATCATCTTCTTCTGGGTCGCCCGGATGATGATGATGCAATATGCCGTGGTCGACCAGAAACCCTTCGACACTGTCTATGTCCACGCGCTGGTGCGCGACGAGAAGGGCAAGAAGATGTCGAAGTCCTTGGGCAATGTGCTCGACCCGCTGGAGTTGATCGACGAATACGGCGCTGACGCTGTGCGCTTCACGTTGACTTCTATGGCGGCAATGGGCCGTGACCTGAAACTTAGCACGCAACGCATCGCGGGTTACCGCAACTTCGGCACCAAGCTGTGGAACGCGCACCGCTTTGCCGAGATGAACAACGTCTTTGCCAGCATGCCCGCCGCGATGCCGCAGCCCGAAGCCACGCTGAACAAATGGATCGTGGGCGAGACCGCGCGCATCCGCGAGGAGGTCGACGCGGCGCTTGGCAACTTCCGCTTCAACGACGCGGCCAATGCGCTCTATGCCTTTGTCTGGGGCAAGGTCTGCGACTGGTATGTGGAACTCTCCAAACCGCTGTTGCAAGACGACGCACCAGAGGCCGAGGAAACCCGCGCGACGATGGCTTGGGTGCTAGAGCAATGCTTGGTGCTGCTGCACCCGATCATGCCCTTCATCACCGAAGAGCTTTGGCAGACCACCACCAAGCGCGACCAACTGCTCGCCTTGACCGATTGGCCGACCTACACTACCGCCGATCTGCTGGATGCGGAGGCGGACCGGGAACTGAACTGGGTGATCGGCCTCATTGAGAGCATCCGCTCCGCGCGCCAGCAGATGCATGTGCCCGCCGGGCTGAAGGTGCCGATGCTGGTGACTGAGATGGACGAGGCCGCCCAAGGCGCATGGGACCGCAACGAGGTGATGATCAAACGCCTCGCGCGGGTCGAAAGCCTTGAAAAGACCGACAGTTTCCCCAAAGGCACCGTGTCCATCGCAGCACCGGGGGCCAGCTTTGGCCTGCCGCTGGCCGGGTTGATCGACATCGATGCCGAAAAGGCGCGTCTGCAAAAGTCGCTCGATAAGCTGGGCAAGGAGATCGGCGGGCTTAAAGGGCGGTTGAACAACCCTAAGTTCGCGGCGTCTGCACCGGAGGAGGTTGTCGCTGAGGCGCAGGCCAATCTGGATGCGCGTCAGGAAGAGGCCGACCAGTTGCAGGCGGCTTTGGATCGCTTGGCCGAACTGGGCTGACGACAAACGCGACGGAGCCGGGCCGCGCCCCCCCCCCCCGGGGGGGGGGGGGGGGGGGGCCGGGCGCGGGGGGGGCGGGGGGGGGGGGTGGGCGCGGGGGGGGGGGGGCGCGGGCACCGGGCTTAATCAAGCCCGGCCGGGGGGGGG
>NZ_JAPWHM010000004.1:543436-572137 GCF_027214245.1 Sulfitobacter dubius
CCACGCTGGGCGGCGGGGGGGTGCGAGCGCGGCCCCCCCGGCCCCCCCCCCCCCCCCCCCGGCCCCCCCCCCCCCCCCCCGGGGGGGGGGGGGGGGCCGCCCCCCCGCGGCCTTACGGCCTTGATTCCGGGCTGTTACGCACGAAGTGAACGAAGCGCCAATCAGCCTACTTAAACACCGCAGGCCGCTTGCCGAACTCCGCCGCGATCACCTCCATCTGCTCAGGCTTGCCCAACAGTGCCGCCTGCTCACGCGACTCGGCCTCCAGCACATCCACATCGGACGCACCGGATTCCGCGTATCCAATCAACCGTTTCGCCGCCTTCACCGCATTCGGCCCCTTACCTGCAATCACCCGCGCCAGTTCCAGCGCTGCCGCCTGCGGGTCTTCGGCGACCTCGGTCACCAGCCCCCAACACTCCGCCTGCGCGGCATCCACCGGCGCGGCGGTATAGGTCAACCGCCGCAACACATCCGAGCGCACCAACTGCGGCAACAGAACCATGCCGCCCATATCCGGCACGATGCCCCATTTCATCTCCATCACTGCAAGCTTCGTATCCGGCGCGGCAATCCGAATATCCGCGCCAAGCGCCAATTGCATCCCAGCGCCATAGACCACCCCGTGAAGCGCCGCGATCACCGGGATCTCTAGGCGGTGCCAGACCATCGACACCTCCTGCCACTTGTTCGTCGTCCCATCCCCGTGTGTCCGCGGCATGATCAACGCTTCAGGATCCTTACCTACCATCCCTGACAACCCACCAATATCGATCCCGGCGCAAAAGCCTTTGCCCTCGCCTGAGAGCACCACCACCCGGGCATCCGAGGCCGCAACCTCCTGACCTGCCGCGATGATCGCTTCGATCATCTCATCATCCACCGCGTTCATCTTGACGGCGCGGGTGAGGGTCACATGGGCGATATGGTCTTCGATCCGGGTGGTGACGCGGGGCATGGCTGTTCTCCTGAATGTTTGGCGCAGTTCAGCGCAGATCATCGCGCGGCACCAGCAAAACGTGGCGGCAGGTGCGGCGGCACTTGCCCTCTCAACGGCGCAACCCTACACCTTGGCGCATGACATATGCACGCCTTACCCCCCTCGCCGAACGCCTGCCCGCCAACGTCCCCTTCGTGGGCCCCGAAGCGCAGGAGCGCAGCCTAGGCCGCCCCTTCAAAGCGCGGCTTGGTGCCAATGAAAACGTCTTTGGCCCCTCGCCCCGCGCCATCGCAGCCATGGCTAAGACCGAGATGTGGAAATATGGCGATTCAGAAAGCGTGGAACTGCGCGCGGCGCTGGCCGAGCTGCACGGCGTTGCACCCGGAAACATCATCGTTGGCGAAGGCATCGACGGGCTGCTGGGCTATCTCGTCCGTCTGCTGGTGGACGAAGGCGACGCGGTGGTAACCTCGGAAGGCGCTTACCCGACCTTCAACTACCACGTCACGGGCTTTGGCGGCGTGCTGCACAAGGTGCCCTACCGCGACGATCACGAAGACCCGGCGGCGCTTTTCGCCAAGGCGGCGGAGGTTGATGCCAAGCTGGTCTACCTCGCCAACCCCGACAATCCGATGGGCACTTGGCATGAGGGCGCGGCACTGGCGCGCGCGCTCGACGACCTGCCCCAAGGCAGCCTGCTGTTGCTAGATGAGGCTTATATCGAATGCGCCCCCGAGGGCACAGCCCCCGAACTTTCCGCCGATGACCCACGGGTGATCCGGATGCGCACCTTCTCCAAAGCCTACGGCCTCGCCGGGGCGCGGATCGGCTATGCCATCGCCGCGCCCGAGTTGATCACCGCCTTTCACAAGGTTCGCAATCACTTTGGTCTCAACCGCGCAGCACAGGCAGGGGCCTTGGCGGCGGTGCAGGATCAAGACTACCTTAAGCAAGTTCAGACCCAGATTGCCGTGGCCCGTGACAGGATCGCTCAAATCGCCGAAGAGAACGGGCTCAGCACCCTCCCCTCTGCCGCCAACTTCGTCGCGGTTGACTGTGGCAGCGATGGCACCTTCGCCAAGGCGGTCCTCGACGCGCTGGTGGCGCGGGGGATCTTCGTGCGCATGCCCTTCGCCGCGCCGCAAAACCGTTGCATCCGCATCAGTTGCAGCACGGCGCAAGAGCTGGATCACTTCGCCGCCGCATTGCCCGACGCCTTGACCGAAGCGCGCGGGGCCTAGGCCCCGCCGATCACCTCCGCCGCCGCTTGCAACGCGCCGGGCCCGTGGTCGATCTTCAACGCGCAAAGTCCAGCTTCGATCCCGCCGAGCAGCCCCATGACCATATGGCCGTTCACATGGCCCATATGGCCGAGGCGGAAAAAGCCATGCCACGCAGCCTCCCCCGGCAGGGCCATGCCCAGCCCCACGCCCAGTGTCAGGCCCAGATTGCTCTGTACCCAATCGCGCACCTCGGTCGCATGGGGCGCCTGCAGCCGCAGCGCGGTGACGGCATGGCTGCGCAGGGCGCGGTCTTCGATGTTGAACCGCAGGCTGCCCTCTGCCGACCATGCCTCGCACGCCGCCCAAACCGCGCGCGCCAAGGTGGCATGACGCTGCCAGACCTGCTCGATCCCCTCCTCATGGATCATATCAAGCGCGGCGCGCAGGCCATAAAGGTGATGCGTCGGGGCGGTGCCGCCGTGGTACTGATAGAATTCCTCCGCATGGGCGCGTGGCGACCAATCCCAATAGCGGCTCACCCGTGGCAAACGCGCGCGGGCTTCCTCGGCACGGTCGTTGAAGAACACGAAGGCCATGCCCGGCGGCACCATCAGCCCCTTTTGCGAGGCGGTGACCATGACATCGACGCCCCAAGCGTCCATCTCGAACCGCTCGCACCCGAGCGAGGCGATGCAATCGGCCATCAAAAGCGCGGGGTGGCCTGCCTCATCCAACAGACGGCGCAGGCCGGGGACATCGTTGCGGACCGAGCTTGAGGTGTCCACATGAACCGCCATCACCGCTTTGATCTGGTGGCCCGTATCGGCCTTCAAACGCTCGGCAACCTGCGCCAGATCAATCGGCGCGTTGCGGCCAAAGTCGAGGATTTCCACCTCCGCCCCCAGCCCCGTTGCCATCTCGGCCCAGCCATGGCCAAATCGCCCCGTGGCCAAGACCAGAACGCGGTCGCCGGGTGCTATGACATTGCTCAGCGCGGCCTCCCAAGCGCCGTGGCCGTTGCTGATATACATCGCAACATGACGATCTGTACGCGCCACACGTTTCAAATCGGCCGCCAGTGCCGGCATCATCTCAACCAGCTCACCCTCATAGATATTCGGGGCGGCGCGGTGCATCGCGCTCAGCACCGCATCGGGCATGACCGACGGGCCGGGAATGGCAAGGTACGAACGACCTTGGGCGAGTTTACTCTGCTTTGTCATGATATTAGCTGCCGTTTTGAAAATGCGTGACCGGGCTGCGGTCGGGCGCAGCTTACTGCCCGCCGGGCCGGGGTCAACACGCGATCGGACGTAAGGTAAGCCGCGCCCCCGACACCCTTCACCCGCCCCGCCCCGGCCCGGAAGCGCGCCCTTCGCGCACCCTGCGACGGCTTGCCCTGCCTGCGCGGCTTTCGTACACGGGATCCGACTGCCCAAAAGGATCAGGCACCGGCATGAATGATGACAGTTACACCTCCGCGCAGTTGATGCGCTGGCTTTGGCATGACTATCTAAAGAAACACACCGGCCTGATGGCCATCGCGGTGATCTTCATGATCATCGAAGGCTCGACCTTGGGCGTGTTGGCCAAGCTGATGGAGCCGATGTTCGACCGCGTCTTTGTCGGCGGCGACCAAGGTGCGCTGGTTTGGGTGGGGCTGGTGCTGGTGGCGATCTTTGCGCTGCGCGCGCTGGCCACGGTGGTGCAGAAGGTGTTGCTGACCCGCGTGGCACAGCGCACAGCGGCGGACCTGCGCATCGACCTGTTGGACCGGATGATGCAGCAGGATGGTGCCTTTCACCAAAACCACCCGCCCGGCTTTCTCGTGCAGCGCGTGCAATCGGATGTGAACGCGGTTAGCGATGTCTGGCGCGCGGTGATCACCGGCGCGGGGCGCGATCTGGTGGGGCTGGTGATCCTGATGGGTGTCGCCATTGCGATTGATCCGATCTGGGCACTTTTGGCGATGGTCGGTGTGCCGCTAATGGTGCTGCCGGCCGCCATCGCCCAGCGTTTCGTCCGCGCCCGCTCGCGCGAGGCGCGCGACATCGGCGCCAGCCTGTCGACACGTCTGGACGAGGTCTTTCACGGCATCGTGCAGATCAAACTCAACGCGCTGGAAGACTATCAAGCCCGGCAATACCGCGAGTTGACGCGCACCTTTATTCGCACCGAAGTTCGCGCCGCCTTTGGCAATTCCGCGATCCCGGCGATGATCGACATCATGTCAGGCATCGGTTTCATGGCCGTGATCGTCTATGGCGGGTCCGAGATCATCGCGGGCAACAAGACCATTGGCGAGTTCATGACCTTCTTTACCTCGCTCGGGTTTATGTTCTCCCCCCTGCGCCGCCTCGGCGCGATCAGCGGCCTGTGGCAGATGGCCGCCGCCGCGCTGGAACGGATCAAGGAGCTGCTTGACGCGCCCTTGCACCTGCGCAGCCCGACCAAGCCCGTGGCCGCGCCCGATGGCCCGCCTGACGTTGCCTTGGCAGATGTTTCGCTCTCCTACGGCGATACAAAGGTGCTGAATGCATTGAACCTGACCGCGCAAGCGGGCCAGACGACCGCCCTTGTCGGCGCCTCGGGCGCGGGGAAATCGACCATTTTTAACCTGCTCACGCGGCTGGTGGATCCACAAAGTGGCACGGTTCAGATCGGCGGGGTCGACACCACGTCGATGACCATCCCGGACCTGCGGGGCCTGTTTTCTGTCGTGACACAGGAGGCGCTGCTGTTTGATGAGACCCTGCGCGAGAATATCGTGCTGGGCCGCGAGAACGTCAGCGACGAAGAACTCGACCGGGTGCTGAAAGCCGCCCATGTGGCCGATTTCCTGCCGCAGCTTGAACAGGGGCTGGAAACCCGCGTCGGCCCGCGCGGTTCGGCCCTGTCGGGCGGGCAGCGTCAGCGTGTGGTGATCGCCCGCGCCCTGCTGCGCGACACGCCGATTCTGCTGCTTGATGAGGCCACCAGCGCCTTGGATGCGCAATCAGAACAAGTCGTGCAGGACGCGCTTGATCGGCTCGCCAAGGGGCGCACAACCATCGTCATCGCGCATCGGCTCTCAACCATCCGTAGCGCGGATAAGATCGTGGTGATGGACCGCGGCCAAGTCACCGACGAGGGCACCCACGACGAATTGATGGAGCGCGGCGGCATCTATGCCGACCTTTACCGCCTGCAATTCCGCGACGGAAAGACGGTGTCGGATGCCCGTGGCCTCAGCGCCCTCTCTGCAAAGAAGCGCCGCGAAAGGGCGCGTCAGCCCAATCTGTTCCAACGGATCGGGGCGGTATTCTTTAACTGAGTACAGGGGCGTGGGGGCAACCCGCGCCCTTTTCACGACCGCCGATAGCTTTCCGCAAGGGCGTCGGGGCTGGCACCCATTATGTAGCGCATCAGCGTCCACAAGTTGCGCCCACCGCGGCGAAGCCAGCCCTGACGGCGGTATTTCTCGGCACTGGTCACGGCGATGCCCTCAAGCCGCGCCAAACGCCCCCGCAGGGCGCGGGCCAAGGCGACATCCTCCATCAGCGGCTGATCGGGGTAACCGCCGACCGCATCATAAAGTACGCGGGACAGCAGCAGCCCCTGATCGCCATAGGGCAAGCCACAAGCGCTGCGAAAGTTCGCCCAGCCCGCGACCAACCGCGGTGCCAACCCGCGCTGATCGAACCTGAGGCGAAACCACCCCGCAGCCTTTGACCCGCCGGCCATGTGAGCCTGCACCGCATCGGTCCAACCCGGCGCCAGCACCGTGTCGGCATGGAGCACCAAGAGCCACTCACCCCCCGCCGCGTCGCATCCGCGGCGCAACTGCCCACCTCGCGAGGGCGCGCCTGAGATCGCCTCAGCCCCCCAACCTTCGGCCAGCCGAGGTGTGCCATCTGTCGACCCGCCGTCGCTGACGATCACCTCGCGGATCAGCCCGGCCTGCAACCCTTCGACAAGCGCGGCAAGGCAGGCAGGCAGCGCGGCGGCTGCATTGAGACTGGGAATGACGACAGAGATCGGCGCGCGCATGGTTGCCCCTTTTGGATGGGTTTGACAGGTTATATGTCATGGCCAGCAATCAAAGGACAACCGCATGACCACGCGCCGCATTCTGCGCCTCTCCGGCCCCGACACCCGCGATTTCCTGCAAGGCATCGTGACCAATGACGTTGGCAAACTGGACCAAGGCCCGGTATACGCCGCCCTGCTGACGCCGCAGGGCAAATATATGGCCGATTTCTTTCTGATCGCTGACGGCGATAGCGTTCTGCTTGATGTGGACGAAAGCCTTGGCGACATGCTGAGCCAACGGCTGTCGATGTACAAGCTGCGGGCCAAGGTGACGATTGAGCCGACCGAGCTGCACCTGCACCGTGGCACCGGCCCCGCACCCGAAGATGCCGTGGCCGACCCGCGTCATCCAGAAATGGGCTGGCGCGCCTATCGCGACACACCGCAGACCGACGACACGACCGATTGGAACGCCCTGCGCGTGGCGCATCTGATCCCTGAGACTGGCGTGGAACTGACCCCGGATACGTTTATCCTCGAGGCCGGGCTCGATCGGATCAACGGGCTCGACTTCCGCAAGGGCTGCTATGTGGGCCAAGAGGTCACGGCGCGGATGAAGCACAAGACCGAATTGCGCAAGGGGCTGACGCGGGTCGAGGTTAGCGGCACCGCCGCGCCGGGCACGGCAATCACGGCAGATGGCAAACCGGCGGGCACGCTGTTCACCCAAGCGGGTGACCAAGCGCTGGCGCATCTGCGCTTTGACCGCGCGAAAGGGCAGATGCAGGCCGATGACGCGCAGGTCACTTGGCCCGGCCCTGCCGCCTGAGCGCCCCAAAACAAGAAAAAGCCCCGGCAAAACCGGGGCTGATCTAGCTTACGTTAGATGACGTCGCGTCAAGCGCGTTCGACATATTCCATGGTTTCGGTGTTCACCACGATCGCTTCGTCCTGCCCCACGAAGGGCGGAACAGAGATCTTCACACCGTTTTCCAGAATGGCTGGCTTGAAGGAATTCGCCGCTGTCTGGCCTTTGACGACCGGCTCTGTCTCGGCAATGTTGCAGACCACTTTTTGTGGCAGACGGGCGTTCAGCGCCTCGGCCTCATGGTACTCGACCACGATCATCATGCCGTCTTGCAGGAAGGGGCGTGTGTCACCCAGAAGCTCGGCATCAAGCTGCACCTGCTCATAGGTTTCGGTGTCCATTACCACCAGCATACCGTCGTCTTCATACAGAAATTGCTGGTCTTTTTGCTCCAGACGCACGCGCTCGACCTTGTCGGCAGAGCGGAAGCGTTCGTTCAATTTGGAGCCGTTGCGCAGGTTGCGCATTTCGACTTGGGCAAAGGCACCGCCCTTGCCGGGCTTCACGTGATCGACCTTTACGGCCGCCCAAAGGCCACCGTTATGTTCAAGGACGTTTCCGGGGCGGATCTCGTTTCCGTTAATCTTGGGCATGTGACAAAACCACGACATAAGGTTGATGATAAGATGACCGGGTCTATATCGGGAGGGATGGTCCCCTGCAAGCGGGCGATATCCGGACGTCGCTGCGGCAACTAGATATGCGCAAGTTGCATGGGAGGTATGCTAAATAGAGGTATCCGAATCAAAGGATATCCGTCATAAGGGCCTCCACGCCCGAATGACAAGAGCAAGAATAATCGAAAGGACGACGAGATGAAAGATTTCGTTGATGGCACCGCTTTCAACAACGAGCAAGGCAACCGCGCACGCAAGCTCTTTGCTGCTGTGGTGCTTGCTGCTTTGGATGACGCAATTGCCGACGACAAGAAATATGGCAACGGACCAGAACAGATCGCCCGCTGGGCCCGTTCGCGCGACGGCCGCGAAGTGCTGAGCTGCGCCGGGATTGACCCCAACGAGCGGGTCGTCGAAGGTCTGATGGAATTTGTGGGCAAAGGCGTGCGGACTTCCGTCGCCCTGTCGCGCGAAGAGTCCGAGCGCCGCAATGCCGCGCTTCAGGCCGAAGCCGCCTGAGAATATCCGCCAAGCGGAGCAATTGACGCAGCCTTCGGGCTGCGTTTTTTTGTGTCCGCTGTTTTGGGCATCTGTCAGTCTGCGCCGAAAAAGAAGATCCAATTGCGCAACGCCAGCCCTTCGGCCAGCAGCAACGCGAGAGTCACGCCCGACAGCACCCACCCCGGCCTGCGCCACCACAGCGTTATGGCAGCGATCGTGCTGACCAGCGCCTCGATCGGGGCGACCCAGCCCGCGCCGTCACGCACATCCCAATAACTGACCGGGCTTTCGAATATCCAACCCGTCAGCGGCCAGAAATGCGCCCGCCCGTCGTCGTGGTGCAGCGGCAGGTCGAACAGGAGATGCAGCAGCGCCGCCCCCGTCAGCGCCACGGCCCAGCCTGCTTGCCGCCAGACCGCGAGCGCCAAAAGCGCGCCCCAGACGATAAATGAATTATCTATCGAAAAGACCGTCTGCCAGAGGTCCGAATAGTAAAGCTTCCCAAAGACCACACTCCCCGGCAGCCCTTGGACATAAAGCGCAAAGCCCGCCATAAGATAGAGCGACAAGTCCGGCAGCAGCGCCCCGACGAGCGCCGCCCAGATCAACGGCTTGGCCCCCTCGCGCCCCATCACGGCAGCGCCCAAAAGCAAATGTGCAGGCGTGTTCATCGCGGCTCTTTCCCCTTCGCTCATTTTGCGCCAGTTTGCGCGAAACAGGGGCAGAATGACATGACCAAAGCCATCATGATACAGGGCACCGGCAGCAATGTCGGCAAGTCGATGATCGTTGCCGGATTGATCCGCGCCTGCTCACGTCGCGGGCTGCGCGTGCGCCCCTTCAAACCGCAGAACATGTCCAACAACGCCGCCGTCACCGAAGACGGGGGCGAGATTGGCCGCGCGCAGGCGCTGCAGGCCCGCGCCGCTGGCGTGGCACCGCATACGGACATGAACCCGGTGCTGCTGAAACCCCAGAGCGCCACCGGCGCGCAGGTCGTGGTGCAGGGCAAGATCGCGGGCCAGCAGGAGGCGCGGGAGTTCGGGCGCAACAAAGCCAGCCTGATGCCCGCCGTGCTGCAATCCTTTCACCGCTTGGCCGAAAGCTGCGACCTAATTGTGATCGAAGGCGCAGGCTCTCCGGCAGAGACCAACCTGCGGGCGGGCGATATAGCCAACATGGGCTTTGCCCGCGCCGCCGGGGTGTCGGTGGTGCTGATGGGCGACATCGACCGCGGCGGGGTGATCGCGCAGATCGTCGGGACGCAGGCGGTGCTTGATCAGGAAGACAACGCGCTGATCCGGGGCTTCGCGGTGAACAAATTCCGCGGCGACCGCAGCCTCTTTGATGCAGGTCGCGACGACATCGCCGCGCGCACCGGCTGGCCGAGTCTTGGCGTGATCCCATGGTTCGACGCCGCCCACCGCCTGCCCGCCGAAGATGTGATGGATCTGCCCGCCCGCGCCCGTTCCGGTGGCTCGGGCTGCGTTATCGCCGTGCCGCGCCTGCCCCGGATCGCCAATTTCGATGACCTCGACCCGCTGGCCGCAGAGCCGGGCGTCGACCTACGCATGATCATGCCCGGCAGCCCCCTGCCCGCCGATGCGGATTTGATACTGATGGTCGGGTCAAAATCCACGATCTCCGACCTCGAAGCCTTCCGGGCCGAGGGCTGGGACATTGACCTTGCCGCCCATATCCGGCGGGGCGGCCATGTGTTGGGGCTTTGCGGTGGCTATCAGATGTTGGGCAAGACCATCACCGACCGCGAGGGGATCGAAGGCCCGGCAGCGCAGGTTGCGGGGCTGGGGCATCTGGATGTTGAGACAACGATGGCCCCGCTGAAACATCTGGCGGAAAAATCCGGCCAGCACCCTGCGAGCGGCACCGATTTAACGGGATATGAAATCCACATCGGCGCAACCACCGGCCCCGACTGCGCCCGCGCTTGGCTCACGTTCGATGGTACGGCTGAGGGCGCGGCCTCACCCTCGGGCCGGGTG
Organism: Sulfitobacter dubius; assembly: GCF_027214245.1. Classification (GTDB taxonomy): domain Bacteria; phylum Pseudomonadota; class Alphaproteobacteria; order Rhodobacterales; family Rhodobacteraceae; genus Sulfitobacter; species Sulfitobacter dubius_A. The sequence continues at coordinate 553,600 of NZ_JAPWHM010000004.1, forward strand.
CAGGGCTGCTATATGCATGGAATTTTCAGCTCAGACGCCTTCCGCCGCGCCTACCTTGATGGTTTCGGCGTGACCTCATCGCTGGATTTCGAAAGCGGCGTGGAGAATGCGCTCGACGCGCTGGCCGATCATGTCGAGACCTATATGGATGTCGACCTGTTCCTCTCCCTCGCGGCAGAGGTCTAGGCTGGAGAGCGCGCGGCCCTCCAGCCCGAGGCTCAAAACTCGACGACCGCGCGGATCGATTCACCCTTGTGCATCAGATCGAAGCCTTCGTTGATCTGATCCAAAGTCAGTTTGTGGGTGATCATCGGGTCGATCTCGATCTTACCGTTCATGTACCAATCGACGATCTTGGGCACGTCCGTCCGCCCCTTGGCGCCACCGAAAGCAGTCCCGCGCCAAACCCGGCCCGTCACCAATTGGAATGGCCGCGTCGAAATCTCGGCCCCCGCAGGTGCCACGCCGATGATGATGCTCTCGCCCCAGCCTTTGTGGGCACATTCCAGCGCGTCGCGCATGACCTTGGTGTTGCCGGTCGCGTCAAAGGAATAGTCCGCGCCGCCTTTGGTCACTTCGACCAGATGCGCCACCAGATCGCCCTCGACGTTCTTGGGGTTCACGAAATCGGTCATCCCGAAATAACGCCCGACCTCTGCTTTGTCGTCGTTAAGATCGACACCGACGATCTGATCCGCGCCTGCCATCCGCAGCCCTTGGATCACGTTTAAACCGATGCCGCCCAGCCCAAAGACCACGCAGCGCGCGCCCAGTTCGACCTTGGCCGTGTTGATCACCGCACCGATGCCCGTGGTCACGCCGCAACCGATATAGCAAATCTTATCAAAGGGCGCGTCTTTGCGGACCCTGGCCAGCGCGATTTCCGGCACCACGGTGTGGTTGGCAAAGGTTGAGCAGCCCATGTAGTGGTGAATCGGCGTGCCATCGAGCATCGAAAACCGCGTGGTGCCATCGGGCAGCAGGCCCTGGCCTTGGGTAACGCGGATTTTTTGGCAGAGGTTGGTTTTGCCCGACAGGCAGTATTCGCATTCGCGGCATTCTGGCGTGTAGAGCGGGATCACATGATCGCCCGGCTCCAACGTGGTCACGCCTTCGCCCACTTCCAGCACCACGCCCGCGCCCTCATGGCCAAGGATAGCGGGGAAGATGCCTTCGGGATCGTCGCCGGAACGGGTGAATTCGTCGGTGTGGCAGAGGCCGGTCGCCTTGATCTCGACCAAGACCTCGCCGCGTTTCGGCCCTTCGAGGTTCACCTCCATGATTACAAGCGGTTTGCCAGCTTCCACGGCAACGGCGGCACGGGTTCTCATCATGGGTGTCTCCTTCGGGTGTGATCACTGCTGCTTTATGAAGCACGCATGCGGCAAATGTCCAACGTAGAAAACGCCGCTCTGATCGCCTTAACCGGTAATCGGGGCGTCGGATTTGATCTGCCGCAGGATCACATTCGTCGTGGCGGAATTGACTGCGGGATGCAGGAACAAAAAACTCTCCAAAAAGGCGTTATAGGCGTCGATATCGCGGCAAAGCACGCGCAGGTGATAATCCGCTTGGCCCGTGGTGGCGAAACACTCCGTCACCTCCGTCCGGCTTTGGATCGCACGGATGAAACTGGCGAGGGCTGAGGCGTCATGCCGGGTCAGATGTACATGGACCATCGCCTCGAACCCCAGACCCATCGCCTTGGGGTCGACCACGGCGGCGTATCGTTTGATCACCCCCGCCTGCTCTAGTGCCTTGACACGTCGCCAGCAGGCAGAGGCCGAGATATTCAGCTTTTCAGCAAGTTGCGCATTGGGCAGACGCGAATCCTGCTGGAGCAGAAACACAAGCTGCCGGTCTGTCGCATCCATTTCGCTCATCAGGTAATTCTTTCACCATACGGGACTATGATGGATAATTTACCCGGACTTTACCCGTATCGCCAGCAAAACCGGAGCGAAAATTCGGAGCTTCTGCGGTATACTCCCAAGTGAGGAGACCCCCATGACAGAACAACCGCGCGAATTTACCACTTATAAACTCGACGACCGCTATGATCAGACCGAAGGCCGCGTTTTCCTGACCGGGACGCAGGCGCTGGTGCGCATCATGCTGGATCAGGCCCGCCGTGATCGCGAGGCGGGGCTGAACACCGCCGGTTTCGTTTCGGGCTACCGCGGCTCCCCCTTGGGCGGGCTCGATCTGGAATACTGGCGCATCAAAGACCGCGTGGCCAAGGCGGGGGTGAAATTCCTGCCCGCCGTGAATGAAGACCTCGGTGCCACCGCGGTATTGGGCGCGCAACAGGCCCACCTCGACCCACAGGCGGAGGTCGAGGGCGTCTTTTCCATGTGGTACGGCAAGGGGCCGGGGGTGGACCGTTCGGGCGACGCGCTGAAACATGGCAACGCTTACGGCTCGGCCCCCAAAGGCGGCGTTTTGGTGGTGGCGGGGGACGATCATGGCTGCGTCTCGTCCTCCATGCCGCATCAGTCCGACGTGGGCTTCATGTCGTGGTTCATGCCGACGCTGAACCCGGCAAGCGTGGCCGAATATCAGGCTTTTGGCGAATACGGCATCGCGCTTTCACGCTTCTCGGGTACTTGGGTGGGGTTCAAGGCGATTTCGGAAACCGTGGAAAGCGGCGCATCGGTGACACTGACGCCCGACCGCGTGTTCAACCAGCCCGACTACACCGCGCCTCCGGGCGGACTGCACGTGCGGCTTGGCGATCTGCCCTCGCCCGAGATTGAGACGCGGCTGCATCACAAGCTCGACGCGGTGCAGGCTTTCATGCGCACCAATCCCATTGACCGGCATATCTACGACACGCAGGACGCCACTTTCGGCATCGTGACCACCGGCAAGGGCCACCTCGACACGATGGAAGCACTGCGGCTTCTGGGCCTTGATGAGGCCGCCTGCCGCCAACTTGGCATCGACATCTACAAGATCGGCATGGTCTGGCCGCTGGCGCTCGATGACGCGCTCGACTTCGTGAAGGGCAAGCGCGAAGTGCTTGTGATCGAAGAGAAACGCGGCATCATCGAAAGCCAGTTCAAAGAGGCCTTCTATGACTGGCCCGGCTCCAAACCCGCGCGGATGGTGGGTAAGCATGACGAAAACCTTGAGGAGTTGGTGCCTTGGACCGGCGAGCTGTCGCCGCTCAAACTGCTCCCGATCATTGCCGCGCGGCTCAATGTCTTCTTCCCCGAAGAGAACCTGCTGGAAAAGGCCCGCGCCCTGACCGACCAGCCGCCCGTGCTGCTGAACGTCACCGGCGCCACCCGCACGCCTTACTTCTGTTCGGGCTGCCCACATAATTCCTCGACCAAACTGCCCGAAGGCTCAAAGGCCAACTCCGGCATTGGCTGCCATGTCATGGCCTCGTGGATGGACCGCGAAACCGCCGGTTTTGCCCAGATGGGCGGCGAAGGCGTGCCGTGGATCGCCACCTCGATGTTCAACGGGGGCAAACATGTGTTCCAGAACCTTGGCGAGGGCACGTGGTACCACTCCGGCTCGCTCGCCATCCGCCAAGCGGTCGCGGCAAAGACGAACATCACCTACAAGATCCTCTACAACGACGCGGTTGCCATGACCGGCGGGCAACCTGTCGATGGCCCTATTTCAGTCGCCGCTATCGCGCAGGCCTGCCGCGCGGAAGGCGTGGCGCGGATCGCGCTGGTCTCGGACCGGCCCGAACTGTTGGAGAAGGGCGATTTCCCTGCCGACACCACATTTGATCACCGCAGCGCGCTTGACCGCGTGCAGCGCGAGCTGCGCGACATCCCGGGCGTCACAGTGCTGATCTATGAACAGACCTGCGCCACCGAGAAACGCCGCAAGCGCAAACGCGGGTTGATGGACGACCCTAAGAAATTCGTCATGATCAACGATCTGGTTTGCGAGGGCTGCGGCGATTGTTCGTTGGAATCCAATTGCCTAAGCGTCGAGCCGAAGAAGACTGAATTCGGCACAAAGCGGCAGATCAACCAATCGACCTGCAACAAGGATTACTCCTGTCTTAACGGGTTCTGCCCTTCTTTCGTCACCGTCGAGGGCGGCAGCCGCCGCAAACGCTCTGGGGCCGGGCTGGACGTGGTGGGCCTGTCGGCGCAGCTGCCGATGCCCGAACTGCCCAGGCTCGACCAGCCCTTTAACCTCCTGGTGACCGGCGTCGGCGGCACCGGCGTTGTCACCGTGGGCGCGCTGATCACCATGGCGGCGCATCTCGAAGGGCTGGGCTCCAGCGTGCTCGACTTCACCGGCTTTGCACAGAAATTTGGCACCGTGCTGGGCTATGTGCGGCTCGCCCAAACCCCCGAGGAGGTGCATCAGGTGCGCATCGATCAGGGCGGCGCCGACGCAGTGATCGGCTGCGACATGGTGGTCAGCTCCGCGCCCAAAGCCTCGGCCCACTACCGGCGCGGCACGCGGATCGTGCTTAACCGCGCCGAGATGCCGACTGGCGATCTGGTGCTGAACCGCGACGCCGAGTTGCGCATCGACGACCGCGAAGCGGCGATCGCGCAGGCGGTGGGAGCTGAGAACCTCAGTGCCTATGACGCCAACGCCATGGCCGAAAAACTGTTGGGCGACGCGGTCTTCGCCAATGTGATGATGCTGGGTTATGCTTGGCAGAGGGGCCTTGTGCCGGTCTCGCTCACCGCGCTGGAGCTGGCGATCGAGTTGAATGGCGTGGTGCCCGACAAAAACCGCGCCGCCTTTGGTTTTGGCCGGGTCATGGCCGCAAACCCCGAGGCGATTGAGGCGCATTTTGCCCCGGCGCCCGCCCCGGATGACAGTGTCGACAGCCTGATCGCGCGACGGATGGAGTTCCTTACCGGCTACCAGAACCGAGCCTACGCAGAGCGCTATAAATCCCACCTTGATGCTTTGACAAACGCGCTGCCAGACGGCTCCGAAGACCTGCTGCGCGCCGCGGCGAAATCGCTGTTCAAACTCATGGCCTACAAGGACGAATACGAGGTCGCCCGCCTGCACCGCCAAAGCGGCTTTGAAGAGCGCATCGCCGATAGTTTCGAGGGCGACTACAAGGTGCATTACCACCTCGCCCCGCCCGCATGGCCCACCGGCCGCGATGGTCGCGGACGCCCCAACAAGCGCAAGTTTGGCCCGTGGATGGGGCGTGCCTTTGACCTATTGGCCGTGATGAAACCCCTGCGCGGCACATGGGCCGACCCGTTCAGCTACGGCGCCGACCGCAAGCTGGAGGTCGGGCTGATCGACTGGTACGAGGCGGTCATGGCCAAGGCCCCGGCCCTGCCCCATGACGAGGCGCTCGCGGTGCTTTCCGCACCGATGGAGATCCGCGGCTACGGCCCCGTGAAAGAGGCCGCGGCCGAAAAAGTGCTGGCCGAAGTCGCCGCGCACTTAGCCTAAGAGCGTCGTCGAGCAATCGGCGCGCAGCCCGGCCTCATACAATTCGAGGTCGGGCGAACCGTCGGCAAAGTGTGCCACCATCCCCGGCGGGGTGACCAAACGTCGCCCGCTTCCAGCCTCTGCGGTACTTGCAGATATTCAGCCAAGATATCGCCCGACAAGCGCATCATCCTGGTGATTCCATCGACCTTTGCCGCAGTTGGGCGCGCAGGATGTCAGGCGCGAACGGCGTTCTACGTACGACATCCGATAAAGTTTCCCTCGATCACCCAACCGTGAAGGCGACTCGCAGCGCGAAACTCCCCACGTTCACAAGAACCGCATATTCTTGCCCTGTTTTGGCTCTCCAATCCGCATCTCCACGCCCAAAACTCTGCACGATATCCGCCAAATCCCCTCCCGCGATGCGGGAAAAATAAGGGCGCGAGGCCGCCCCAAGCTGCGAATTCAATGGTTTCGCAGAACTTCAAAATATGGTTAATATTTAACGGAACGGCACAAGCTATTGGTGCAGCAACGTCACAATTTCGCCGGGTTTATGCGACTAAATGTAAACAGATTAAAAAGACACCCGGACTGCCCGTCTGCCCCACGAAAGAGGTGCCAAAAATGAAAATTCTTGCCGTCGACGATGACCCTTTTATCCGCGAATTGCTGCCCGTTGTCTTTCGCGAAGCTGATTATCCCTATCTGACTTTGGCCGATTCCGGCGCTGCCGCTTTGGAACTGCTCGAAACCACCAAAGACCATTTTGATTGCCTGCTCTTGGATATCGAAATGCCCGAAATGGACGGCATCACCCTATGCCGCCGCATCCGCACGCTGGAGGCCTATCAAGACACGCCGATCTTGATGGTGACCTCGCGCGCAGACGCGACCGCGATCGAAAGCGCTTTTGCCGCTGGGGCCAACGACTATGTGACCAAACCTTTCGATGTAAAAGACATCGCGACCCGCGTGCATATCGCCGAGCGGATGTTGGAAAACACCCAGCGTGCCCCGCGCCTTGACCCGCATCATCTGAAAGAAGCCGGAGAGCCCGGCGCCCATGATTTCGCGCTGGCCGATCCTGTGCATATCAACGGGGTCGAGCAGTTGGTGCTCCCCTTCTCCTTGGGCAATTACCTGTCGCAATTGTCGCGCCAGCACCTTGATATCTGTCAGGTTTTCGCCGTGAAGATCGAACATATCGATGAGCTTTACGCGACCTGCAACACCCGCGAATTTGCCCGCGCCGTTACCTCTGCCGCCCAAGCAATCGCGCGTGTGGTCGATTGCCCGCAACTGCTGATGACCCACAATGGGTCTGGCACGCTGCTGTGCATCGTGACCGGCGACAGCCTGCCCGCATGGCCCGAGATCGAAGTGCTCATTCAAGGTGAGCTTGACGGGATGGACCTGCGCTTTGACGACAACAGCCCACTGTCGGTGATGCTTTCCGTGGGCGGCCCGATCCAGCCCAATGCCAGCCGCACCCAGCGAGTCAGAAAGACATTCGACCGCGCCATTCGCCGCGTGACGATGCGCCAGAAGGTGAAACTCGACACCGCCCCGACCGAGAAACCCTCCGTCTCTGCCGCGCATTGAGCCAAAACGGATGCCCCATGAAAAACCCGCCTCACCGACGGGTTTTCGCATTCAGTTGATGGGGAATTGCACCAGACAACGCTCGGCGATGCGGCGGTAATCCTCCAATGTGTCCGGCACGCTGCGTCGGTCGCGCATTACCTCCATCGCTGCACGTTTCTGGGCCCAACTGCCCTTAACATGCCGGTCAAGGATGCGCACGGTGACGCCCAGCATCACGTTTTTCTCCCCCTCCCCGATCAGTTCCGCCGAAGAAAGCGCCACCGCCGTCAGGGCCAGCGTGTTTGCGCAGCGCAAAGCGGCGGCCTCGCGCCCCTCATAGATACGTGTGCCCGCTGTCGCCATGCCGGGATGGGCCAGCGCGCCAAAGGACAAAGCAAAAACCGTCACCGCAGTTAGAAAGAACCTGCGCGGCACCTCAGAAGACCTTGAAGGTCATCGTGGTCAAGGACCGCTCAATGCCTTCGATGTCCAACAGGTTGTCGTTGATGTAGACGCCCACATCCTCCCCCTTGGGGATATAAAGCTTCATCAGCAGGTCATATTCACCAGAGGTGGAATAAAGCTCGGAATGAATTTCGCGCAGGGCGATTTCCTCGGCCACACGATAGGTCGTGCCCGGTCGGCAGCGGATCTGGATGAATACGCAGGTGGTCATGTAGCGCCTCTTTCTGGGATTTGGTTCAAGCTGACATATGGACCCTGCCCCCGCAATCCCCGATCGCGCCCATGCAGGCTAAAGGTGCTTCACCGCTTGGGCTTGGCGTGGCGGCATGCCCTGCTATAAGGGCGCAGCAATTGCCTTCGGAGATGCCCTATGCGTCGCAGCACCCTGACCCGCACCACCGCCGAAACCGATATCACGGTCAAGATCAATCTCGACGGCAGTGGCCGCTATGACAATGAGACCGGCGTGGGTTTCTTTGACCATATGCTCGACCAATTGTCGCGCCACTCGCTGATCGATATCACGGTGCGCGCCAAAGGCGATCTGCACATCGACGACCACCACACTGTCGAAGATGTAGGCATCACGCTGGGCCAAGCACTGACCCAAGCGCTCGACGACAAACGCGGCATCCGCCGCTACGGCTCTTGCCTATTGGCGATGGACGACGCGCAAATCCGCTGCGCGCTCGACCTCTCTGCGCGGCCCTTTCTGATCTGGAACGTGGATTTCCCCACCAGCAGCATCGGCACATTCGACACCGAACTGGTGCGTGAGTTCTTCCAAGCACTCAGCACCCACGGCGGCATCACCCTGCATGTCGACGCGCTCCACGGGTTCAACAGCCACCACATCGCCGAAGCGGCGTTTAAATCCGTCGCCCGCGCCCTGCGCGAGGCGGTCGAAACCGACCCGCGCAAAGCGGATGCCATCCCCTCGACCAAGGGCGCCTTGTAAGCCAATGCTGACAGCAATCATCGACTACGAATCCGGCAATCTGCACTCGGCCCACAAAGCCTTTGAGCGTATGGCCCGCGAAAACGACGCCGGCGAAGTCACCGTAACCTCAGACGCCGAGGTCGTCGCCCGCGCCGACCGTCTGGTGCTGCCCGGCGATGGCGCTTTCCCGGCTTGTATGGCAGCGCTGAAAGGCGCCGGTGGCCTCTATGAAGCCATGGTCGAAGCGGTTGAGGAAAAGGGGCGCCCTTTCCTTGGTATCTGTGTCGGCATGCAACTGATGGCTAGCATGGGCCGCGAATACAAAGACACCCCGGGATTGGGTTGGATCGGTGGAGAGGTGACCCAGATCACCCCCGCGAACCCGAACCTCAAAGTCCCCCACATGGGCTGGAACGACTTGGTGATCGATCATGACCATGCGGTCTTCGACGGGTTGCACACCGGTGATCATACCTATTTCGTGCACAGCTACCACATGGCCGTAGCAGACCCTGCCGAACGGCTGGCCCATGTCGATTACGGCGGCGAGGTCACGGCGATTATCGGCCGCGATACGATGTTGGGCATGCAGTTTCACCCTGAAAAAAGCCAAACCACCGGCCTGCGGCTGATCTCGAACTTTTTGAACTGGACGCCTTAATGAGCGCCGCGCCTGCCGAAGGGTCGGACGGTATTTAAGAAAGGATGAAGTTGAAGAAAGACCCTCTTCAACTTCATCCTTTTACAAATACCTCTGCGCGGCGCTTGCCTTCCGCAAAACGCAAAGAAGGCGCGGAAATCGTTCTTCGCGCTTTCTGACTTTCGTATTGAGGCAACGGCTTTACTTAATGCGCGCCCAGGTCTGTTTCGAACAAATCAACCCGCCCGCGACGCAGCCCGAAAGTTTGAGCGATTTACCCGAGACGTCCATCTTGCCGATATAGATTTTGCCGTTCGACGGGCGCCATACTTTACCGGCGTATTTGCCGCCGCCCTGGGGCTCCATATCGATAACGAGCGTTTTTCCGATATTGGGTGATTTATACTCACCGCTGTCGTTGAACGTGCGCGCGATAGTGCCGCAGATCGCCCCGCCGCAGGGGGCCATTTTCACATGGGCGTAAGCGCCGTCATCCACCTGCGTTTGCCATGTACCGACTGCCGGATCCGCCGCAAGGGCGGCACCGGTCAGGCCAAGGCCCAGAAGGGCCGCTGCAAAAAACTGTTTCATGATCTCTCCTCCCGATCTGGGTTCAGTGTTAGACACAACTTTCATTCGGGCAAGACTGACCTAGGGTCGCGTTGCAAAATCCTTGGCGACGTGCAAAAGGAAACCAACGTTCAGAACAAGGGCCCGGCCATGATCCTCTACCCCGCTATTGATCTCAAAGACGGTCAGGCTGTGCGCCTCGTGCATGGCGATATGGACCGCGCTACCGTTTTTAACGACGACCCTGCCGCGCAGGCGTTGAGTTTCGTCGAGGCGGGCTGCGAATGGCTACATCTGGTTGATCTTAATGGCGCCTTTGCCGGAACACCGGTGAACGCCGCCCCGGTCGAGGCAATTTTGAAAGCCTGCAAGGTGCCAGCGCAATTGGGCGGTGGCATTCGCGATATGGCGACGATCGAAAGCTGGCTGGATAAGGGCCTGGCGCGGGTCATTCTGGGCACCGTTGCAGTAGAGAACCCTGAATTGGTCCGCGAGGCCGCCGCCGCCTTCCCCGGTCACGTTGCCGTGGGAATCGATGCGCGTGGCGGCCGGGTTGCGACCAAGGGCTGGGCGACCGAGACCGATGTCATGGCCACCGACCTCGCGAAATCCTTTGAGGACGCGGGCGTGGCGGCGATCATCTATACCGATATCATGCGCGATGGCGCGATGGGCGGGCCGAATGTTGAAGCCACGGCCGATCTGGCGCGGGCGGTTTCGATCCCTGTGATCGCCTCGGGTGGGGTCTCGTCGCTCGAAGATTTGGCCGCTCTACGCGACACCGGGGTGATTGAGGGCGCGATCTCGGGTCGGGCGCTTTATGACGGCGCGATCGATTTGACCGAAGCCATGAAGATGTTGAAGGGCTGAGCCATGCTGAAGACCCGCATCATCCCCTGTCTCGACGTGGCCGATGGGCGCGTCGTCAAGGGCGTGAACTTTGTCGGCCTGCGCGATGCGGGCGATCCAGTGGATGCCGCCATTGCCTATGATGCGGCGGGGGCGGATGAACTTTGCTTTCTCGACATCCACGCCACCCATGAAAACCGCGGCACGATGTTCGATCTGGTGACCCGCACGGCCGAGCATTGCTATATCCCGCTGACCGTGGGCGGTGGTGTGCGGACCGTGGCGGATGTGCGGGCCTTGCTGCTGGCGGGGGCCGACAAGGTCAGCTTTAACTCCGCCGCCGTGGCGAACCCGGATGTGATTGCCGAAGCGGCGGATCATTTTGGCAGCCAATGCATCGTCTGCGCGATTGACGCCAAGACCGTCAGCCCCGGCAAATGGGAGATTTTCACCCATGGCGGGCGCAAGCCCACGGGCATCGACGCGGTCGAATTTGCCCGCACGGTCGCCGCCAAGGGCGCGGGGGAGATTCTGCTGACATCCATGGACCGCGATGGCACCAAACAGGGGTTCAACCTGCCGCTGACCCGCGCCATTTCCGATGCCGTGTCGGTGCCGGTGATCGCCTCCGGTGGGGTCGGCAATTTGGATCATCTCGTGGACGGGGTGATTGAGGGTGGCGCCTCAGCGGTGTTGGCGGCATCCATCTTTCACTTCGGTGAATATACCGTGCATGAGGCCAAGCAGCATATGGCCGCCGCCGGCATTCCAATGAGGCTTTCATGACGCTTGATGACCTTTACGCCACCATCCTGAGCCGCAAAAGCGCTGATCCCTCGAGCAGTTGGACGGCGCAATTGCTGGCCAAAGGGCCTGAAAAATGCGCCGAGAAGTTTGGCGAAGAAGCGGTTGAGGCGATCATTGAGGCGGTGAAGAACGATCCGAAGGGGCTCACCTCGGAAGCAGCGGATGTGCTATATCACCTACTCGTCATGCTGGCGGCGCGAGATGTGCCGCTTAGCGATGTGTTGGACGAACTGGCGCGGCGCCAGTCGACATCGGGCATCGCAGAAAAGGCCGCGCGAAACTAGGCTCAGCCCAGCAAGCGCGGAATTTCCACCTTGGGGCAGCGGTTTTGGATCACATCCACGCCGCGTGCTTCGGCCTTGGCCGCCGCTTCGGCATTGGTGATGCCCATTTGCAGCCAGATGGTCTCAAGCTCTGGGAAAGCTTCAAGCGCTTCGTCCACGACGGGGGGCACATCCTCGGACCGGCGGAAAATATCGACCATCTGCACCGGCGGATCAATCTCGGCCAATGTCGCGACAATGGTTTTTCCGAAGACTTCTTTGCCCGCATGCACGGGGTTCACTGGCACCACGTCATACCCCTTTTGTGCAAGGTATTCAGCGACATAGTGACTGGGCCGCGCCGGGTTAGGGGATACGCCAACCACCGCAATGCGGCGGGTGCGGGTGAGAACGTCTTTGATCAATACATCTGTCATACCCTGAACTTAAGCGCCTGTGCGCGGGTTTCAACGCCATAATGACGCGGCGTAAAGCGTGGTGCCCCCTGCCCGTGATTGGCAAGCCTGCAGCGATTGCATAGGCTCGTCCCAAAGGTACGCCCAGCGGAGGAGCCCGGCGGCGCCGCGAACCATCATCACCGGGAGCATAGGATGATCGATCAGACCTTGGACATGAACAATCTCGAAATGTCGGAAAAGGCCAAGCCACTTTTGGCGGCGGTTACCAAGCACATCCGCGAGAATGTCGATCCGATCACCGAGGAATTTTTTCGCCTTGGCGAAGGCCGCGCCGACCGTTGGTCCTATGCGCCGGGTCAATTAGAATTGCTCGATGGGGCCAAGCAAAAGGCGCGAGAAGCGGGGTTGTGGAACTTCTTCCTGCCCAATGCGGAAACCGGCGAAGGGCTGGCAAATCTTGATTACGCCTATATCGCCGCTGAACTGGGCAAAAGCCCCCTGGCCCCGGAAACGCTAAACTGCTCAGCGCCCGATACCGGCAATATGGAGGTGCTGGAGCGTGTCGGCACGCCTGAGCAAAAGGAGCAGTGGCTGAAGCCCTTGCTTGCGGGCGAAATTCGCTCGGCCTTTGCGATGACGGAGCCTGATGTCGCCTCTTCGGACGCGCGCAATATCTCTACCAGCGCGGTTCTCGATGGCGACGATTGGGTGATCAACGGGGAGAAATTCTATATCTCCGGTGCGGGCGATCCGCGCTGTAAGATCATGATCGTCATGGTGAAAACCTCGCCCGAGGCTGAAACCTTCCGCCAGCAGAGCCAGATCCTCGTGCCGATGGACACGCCGGGGGTGGAGATCCTTGGCCCGATGCATGTCTTTGGCCATGACGACGCGCCGCATGGGCATATGCATATCCGGTTCACCGATGTGCGCGTGCCGCGTGAAAACGTGCTTTGGGGCGAAGGGCGCGGGTTCGAGATCAGTCAGGTGCGACTTGGGCCGGGGCGGATTCATCACTGCATGCGCTCCATCGGGTCGGCGGAAAAAGCGCTGGACCTGATGATTGAGCGCGGGTTGGGGCGCGAGGCATTCGGCAAGAAAATCATCGACCTTGGCAAGAACATGGAAACCATCAGCCGCGCGCGGATCGACATCGAAGCGATGCGGCTAATGGTGCTGAAAGCGGCCAAGGCGATGGATGTCTTGGGCAACAAAGAGGCCCGCATCTGGGTCAGCATGATCAAGGCGCTGGTGCCGGAAAAAGCCTGTGAGATCATCGACGCCTCGATGCAGGTGCATGGCGCCACGGGGATGAGCCAGTGGAGCCCGCTGTCGGGCATGTACACGTGGCAGCGCGCACTGCGCTTTGCCGATGGGCCGGATGAGGTGCACCATCAGGTCATCGCGCGGGCCGAGGTGAAGGCGTTTCGGGCGTCAAACACCCGTGGCACGAAGGGCGACAGCTGACATGGAGTTGCATGGCCGCGTCATCGTCATCACCGGGGCGGCCAGCGGCATCGGGCGGGCCATGGCCCTGCGCTTTGCCAAGGAAGCGCCAGCGCATCTGGTCTGTGTGGATATCGACGGCCCGGGGGCCGATGCGACGGCGACCGAGGTCGGCGGCACGGGCTTTCGCGTCGATGTTGCACACGAGGCCGAGATCGCCCAGCTGATCGAAACCGTCGAGCGTGACATTGGGCCGATTGATCTATTCTGCTCCAACGCTGGCATCTCGGTCGAGGGCGGGGTCGAGGTGCCGGATGCCGATTGGCAGCGCATCTGGGAGATCAACGTGATGAGCCATGTGCGCGCCGCGCGGCATCTGGTGCCGCTGATGCGCGCGCGGGGCGGAGGTTACTTGCTCAACACCGCTTCGGCAGCGGGTCTGCTCAATCAGGTCGGGGCCGCGCCTTACGGGGTGACGAAACACGCCGCCGTTGGCCTCGCTGAATGGCTGGCGATGACCTATGGCGATGATGGGATCAAGGTTTCGGTGCTTTGCCCGCAGGCAGTGCGGACCGAAATGATGCGCGGGTTGGAGGACCATGTCGCCGCGATTGACGGTATGCTGGAGCCCGAGCCTGTGGCCGAAGCCTGCGTGCAGGCGATCCGCGATGAGGTGTTTCTGGTGCTGCCGCATCCCCAGGTGCGCGACTACATGCGAGGTAAGGCGCAAGACTATGACCGCTGGATCGGCGGGATGCGCAGGCTAAACCGGCGGTTCGGGTGGCCGAACGACAGCTAGAAAACGCCTGTCCGGCGGCACAGCGGGCATCGCCCCTCAGGGGGCTGCCCTTAACCTTCGCCTTTCGGACGTATCGGGCGCAGCAGCCCCTCTTGCGCCACGCTCGCCACCAACTGCCCGTTCTGATTGTAAATCATCCCGCGATTAAATCCCCGCGCCCCGCCGGTAAATGGCGCATCCAGCGCGTAAAGGTGCCATTCATCAAAGCGGATCGGTGCGTGGAACCACATAGCGTGGTCAAGGCTCGCCGTCATCACCTTGCCCTGAAACCACGTCAGCCCATGGGGCCGCAGCGACGAGCCCAGCAGGTTCATGTCAGAGGCATAGGCCAGAAGCGCGTGCTGCATGACCGGGTTCTGGCCTTCGGCGGCGGCCATGCGGAACCACAGATAGTTGCGGTCGTCGACCTTTTCGGGCGTCATGAAATCGCGCGGCTCGACCTCCCGGATCTCGATGGGTCGCTCGCGCAGGAAGTCCCCGCGATATTTTTCGGGCAGTTTCTCAGCAAACGCCTCGCGCAACTCAGGTCGGTCTGGCCAGTTTTCGGGGGCGGAGACCTGCGGCATCTCATGCTGCCAGTCAAACCCCTCCTCCTCCACCTGAAAAGACGCCGACAGGTTGAGGATCTGCTTGCCATGCTGGATCGCCACCACCCGCCGGGTCGTAAAACTGCCCCCATCCCGGGCGCGGTCGACCTGATAGATCACCGGGATCTTCGGATCCCCGGGCCGGATGAAATAGGCATGAAGCGAATGGCACGCGCGCTCGGGCACCGTGCGATATGCGGCCATCAATGCCTGCGCGATGACATGGCCCCCAAAGATCCGCATCGAGGTCTCGCCCCCCGCGCCCGTGCCGCGAAACAGATCGACCTCAAGCTGTTCGATATCCAATAAATCAAGCAGTTGTCGCGCAGCATTGGTCATGGGTCATCCTTTCAGGCCGGGTCTCACGGCCCTAGCAACAGGTTTTCGCCCCAAAGCTCAAGCACCAAAAGCCTTGCTGCCCGGTCAGCGGTCGCGATCCAGCGCCTCCAGCCCGTGGCGCGCAAAAACCGGGACATATTGCCCTAATTTCAGCCCATATTCGGGGTTTGAGGCATTGCCCTCCAACGCGCGTTTCAGCACACCTTGGATGATGGCGGCCATGCGGAAAAAGCAAAAGGCGAGGTAATAGCCGAAGTTGTCGATCCCCTTCAGCCCGCGCCTCCGGCAATAGGCGGCGATAAACTCCTCATCGGTCGGCAGGCCAAGCGCCTTGCGGTCCACCCCGGCCAAGCCCCGCCCCTCGGCCCCCACGGGCATCTGCCATTGCATGATGACGGCGGCGAGATCGGCAAAGGGGTGACCGATTGTGGAAAGCTCCCAATCCAAAACCGCGCGGCAGGCGGTGCCATGGGTATCAAAGATCATGTTGTCGATGCGGTAGTCCCCGTGCACGAGCGTGCGCTGCCCGTCATCTTCGGGCAGCTCGGCACTCAAGCGCTGCATCAGCGCATCCATATCGGGCTGTGGTTCTGTCTCGGACGCGCGGTACTGCTTTGACCAGCGCCCCACCTGCCGCTCAAAATAGTTGCCCGGCGGGCCATAGTCCGACAGGCCAACCGCGTCGATATCGACCTCATGCAGGGCGGCCAACACGCCGTTCATCTCGTCCACGACCGCACCGCGCTCGGCCGGGGTGAGTTCCGGCAGGGTCGGATCGTTGAAATTGCGGCCCGGGACATGGTCCATGACATAGAACATTGAGCCTATGACGCTCTCATCCTCACAGAGCAGGTGCATCCGCGCGACCGGGACCTGGCTGTCGGCCAGCGCCTTCTGCACCCGAAACTCCCGGTCCACAGCATGGGCAGATTTCAACAGCGTTCCCGGGGGCTTGCGGCGCAGAACATAGTCATGCGCAGGGGTCGAAAGCAGGAAGGTGGGGTTTGATTGGCCCGCCTGAAACTTGGTCACTTCAAGCGGCCCGGCAAAGCCCGGCAGGTTTGCTTCCAACCAGTGGCAGACAGCCGCCTCGTCCAAGGTTTGTGTATCCGTGCTCATTGCGCAAACTCCGCGGCCAAGCGGGCCCCAGCGGTGCGGTATTCGGTCTCGATCCGGTCCACCAGTTCAGCCACCCCGCCGATCTGCTTGACCGCGCCGATGCCCTGCCCCGCACCCCAAATTTCCTTCCACGCCTTGGGTTTGGAAGAGCCAGATCCGAAGTTCATCGAAGAGGCATCCGCCGATGGCAGGTTGTCCGGGTCCATCCCCGCCGCCTCAATCGAAGGCCGCAGGTAGTTGCCCGACACCCCGGTGAAGAGCGAGGAGGTCACGATGTCATCCGCGCCGCCAGCGACGATCATGTCTTTGTAACCCGGCACGGCGTTGGCCTCTCGCGTGGCGATAAAGGCCGACCCCATATAGCCCAAATCCGCCCCCATGGCACGCGCAGCCAAGAGCCCCTCGCCCGTGGCCAAAGCGCCCGACAGCAGAAGTGGGCCATCGAACCATTCGCGAATTTCGCGGATCAACGCAAAGGGCGACTGTGGCCCCGCGTGCCCCCCGGCCCCGGCGGCCACGGCAATCAGCCCATCGGCGCCCTTCTCAATCGCTTTCCGGGCAAAGCGGTTGTTAATGATGTCATGCAGAACCACGCCGCCACAGGAATGCGCGGCCTCATTCACCTCCACCCGTGCGCCCAGTGAGGTGATCCAGATCGGCACCTGATGCTTTACGCAAATCTCAAGGTCGCGCTCCAACCGGCTGTTGGAGCGGTGCACGATCTGATTCACCGCAAAAGGCGCCGCAGGCCGGTCCGGGTTCTCTTGATTGTGCTTGTCCAAAGCCTCGGTGATCTGGGTCAACCACGCATCAAGCAGCGGCGGCTCGCCCTCGGCCTCGCGGGCATTCAATGCCGGGAAAGACCCGATGATCCCGGCCTTACACTGCGCGATGACCAACTCGGGCCCCGAAAGGATGAACATCGGTGAGGCGACCAGCGGTAGGCGCAGCCCGCGCAGGGCTTGGGGTAGATGGCTGTCGTCACGCATGGGCGGTCTCCGTCTGAGTTTTGGTATTTGTCATGACAGGGCTCTTTCAAAAATATTTGGGCCTGACATCACGTTGATGCCGCCGCTGACCGGGATCACCGCACCGGTGACATAAGCCCCGCCGCGTCCGCAGAGGAACAGCATGCAGCCTGCGATATCTTCATCGCGGCCGACACGCCCTAGGGGGACATCTTTGCCCACAGCGTCGCGCGTGGTCTCATTTTGGGTGGCAAAGGCCGTCATACGCGAGACAAACGGCCCCGGCGCCAGCGCGTTCACTGTGATCCCCTCCCCGGCCAGTTCCTTGGCGAGGATTTTGCTCAGGTGGATCACCGCCGCTTTGGAGGCGGCGTAGCTATAGGCCCCGTCGCCCATCTCGCGCTCGCCCATGACCGAGCCCACGTTTACGATCCGCGCCGGATCATCGGCCGTGGCCCCTGCCCGTAGCAGGGGCAGCAACTTTTGCGTCAAATCGAAAAGGCCGGCAACATTGACGCCCATGACCTTATCCCATGCACGGAAGGGGAATTGCCCCAGCGGCGCGCCCCATGTCACGCCCGCGTTGTTCATGAGAATATGCAGCCGGTCGCCGCGCGCCTGAACCTCGGCCACGAGCGCGTCAACGCCCTCTTCGCTGCCGACATCCCCGGCGAAACCTTCGGCACTGCCCGGGGCGCCTAGTGCATTCAACTCCTCTGCGACAGCTTGGCAGGCCTCTCCGGTCCGGCTGGCCAGCAAAACCCGCACGCCCGCCCGTACCAATGCCTCAGCCGCCATGCGCCCGATGCCCGTGGCGCCGCCAGTGATCAGCGCAGTTTTTCCCTCCAGCCCAAAGAGCGTTTCAATATCCATGTTCTGCCTCCCAGCCGCCGACTTTGACGCCACTGTGACAGGGCCTTGGGCGGGGTCAAGCGGATGGGAAGCCGCGACTGCAGTAACCGGGCGTCATAACAATCTGAGAAAAGAGTAGTTTTACAAAGCAAAACCGCCGCAGCTTTATAGCTACGGCGGTTTTGTTATTCTGTTCATCGTTGAGAGATACTGTTTTTATCAGGAACTTATTAGGTTTGGCGATGACCTACTCTCCCACGTCTTAAGACGCAGTACCATCGGCGCTACGGCACTTAACGGCTGGGTTCGGGATGGGACCAGGTGTTTTGCTCGCGCTATGATCACCAAACCAAATAAATTCCTGAAGCGCTCTGCTCTGCAGAGCGACGGGGTCACCACTGCAGCGCTGAGCGTTGTTTGTCCAAGTCATGTACAACTGATTGTATGTGTATGCTTTTGCCCAGTTAAGCAGTCTTGCTTCTACTGGATCAAATCAA
>NZ_JAPWHM010000050.1:0-255 GCF_027214245.1 Sulfitobacter dubius
GTGGTGGGTGATGGTAACGGCCGTGTAGGTTACGGTTAAGGTAAAGCCCCTGAAGTTCCGGCCGCTATTCAAAAAGCGATGGAACAGGCTAAGCGTAACCTGAACAAGGTTGAGCTGAACAACGGCACTCTGCACCACCCGGTGCGCGGTGTTCACTCCGGTTCCACCGTGTTCATGAAGCCGGCCTCTCAAGGTACTGGTATCATTGCAGGCGGCGCCATGCGTGCTGTTCTGGAAGTTGCTGGTATCCACAAC
>NZ_JAPWHM010000051.1:0-255 GCF_027214245.1 Sulfitobacter dubius
GTGCTCGGCTTCCTGATACCACTCTTCCAGGTTCTGGAAGTAAAAGCCGAATGCTCGATGCCTGAGCAGCTAATCGTCTCTGAACGAGACGATATGCGGATTAAAATCAGCAGAAGGTGGTGGCTGGGTCCGCTGGGTTTTTTATTGCCGATTCGATATTTGCGGGTGATCGCCAATTTATCGAGGCGAATTGCAGGAGCCAAAGGTTCGGAGCTGATTCTCGATCCGGAACCGCTTTTGATACCATCACTGAAT
>NZ_JAPWHM010000052.1:0-252 GCF_027214245.1 Sulfitobacter dubius
ATCAAAGATGGTTCATTCAACATCGACTGTGGTGTGGGTGTGCGAGCCGTCACCGGCGAGAAAACAGGTTTCGCGTATTCCGACCAAATCCAGTTAGAAGGTTTACAGCAAAGCGCGATTGCCGCGCGCGGTATTGCACAACAAGGGCAGAATGCATCGGTACAAGCCTTTAAACGCAATAGTAACCAAACCTATTATGCGGCTGTTAACCCATTAGACAGCTGGGAAAAACAGAAGAAAACAGAATTACTA
>NZ_JAPWHM010000053.1:0-249 GCF_027214245.1 Sulfitobacter dubius
TATATGTTCAGACATCTAAATTTGAAGGAAAAGCGATTGCCATTGATGAAGCGAAAATTTTGTATAAACCGATAGTTGTAACGAATTTTAGTACCGCGCAAGACCAAATTAAAGATGGCATTGAAGGACTGATTGTAGATATGAATGAAAATGCTGTTGCAGCAAAGTTTATATGCCGCTTACGTTACCGGGGATAGGTGCGGGGGCCTTGCTTACTTTCATTCTTTCTATTGGCTTCTACATTACGCC
>NZ_JAPWHM010000054.1:0-247 GCF_027214245.1 Sulfitobacter dubius
GATGAGGATTCGGTATTTTATTACTATCAAAAGTTAATTCAGTTGAGAAAGGAGATTACCGTTATTACCGACGGTAACTATCAAGACTTACTGCACGAGCATGAAGCCATTTTTGCTTATCAAAGACGCAGCGCTACACAGACTTTGGTGTGTTTGAATAACTATTATGATGTAGAAGTAGAGTGTGAATTGCCGCAAGAGCTTGAGCTGAACAATGCACGTTATCTTATCGGCAATTATTCAGACA
>NZ_JAPWHM010000055.1:0-243 GCF_027214245.1 Sulfitobacter dubius
GGACAACGAAAAGCCAGTTAGTCCAACAGACGTGAGCAGGACACTCGTGAAAATAAGATTGCCTGTCCCTATTTTCTTCAGGAGACGAGGAGTCTGCAGACTCGAAATGACGGTACAGACAGCAACAGCCATTGAGATGAGACCCGCAGCACTTTGTTCGACCGGAAAATCATTGATCATTTCCGGCCAGGTCACACCTAAAAGTGAATCAGGCAGTCCAAGACTTATGTATGTAAGGTAAAT
>NZ_JAPWHM010000056.1:0-243 GCF_027214245.1 Sulfitobacter dubius
GTCATCTCCTGAAGTAATTGACGCTCTTTCAACAGAAGAATTAATGCAATTTTTATCAAAAAATAGCCGTGGTCGCCTACGCTTAGATAAGGCAGATAAATTAAAGCAAGCGGCATCAAATTCCTTTGGAATAACTTTCGCTCAGGACGCTTATATTTTCCAGCTCCGCTCTATGCTTGAACAATTGATGTTTCTAGAGAAGCAAGTGGAAGCAGTTGACCAACAGGTCAAGCAACGTATGGA
>NZ_JAPWHM010000057.1:0-243 GCF_027214245.1 Sulfitobacter dubius
ACTTGAACCAAACCCAACCACTTCAACTTGTGGAAGAAGGTGATAAACATCTGTCACTGTGGAGTGGAGATAGTCTTGGACATTAGAAATGTCATGACCTTTATTATATTCATTGGAAGCGATTACATTGCCAATCACCATACCAAAATGCATCGTTTCTTTAAGGAAATTATCCAGTTTCGTCTTTATGTTGTTAGTGATAGATAATATTTTCTTCTCACCCAACATTCGACTTTGTTGTTC
>NZ_JAPWHM010000058.1:0-241 GCF_027214245.1 Sulfitobacter dubius
CGAGAGAAGTGAATACGTGCCACGCGAGCGAGCTTATGTGCAATGGCTTCATCAGTACCGTGCGAATTTGCCATATGGCGCAGTGATACCACTGGGCTAAAGCGCACCAAACAATCTCGTCCAGCGAGAATAACCGCTTGCGCTTTCTGTAAACCATTCATGGGTTGCAGGTATGGCTTTTCACTGCCTTCTTTGCCGGGTTTTCTTCCCCACAGAACCGATGCTGGAATCACTTGTACAT
>NZ_JAPWHM010000059.1:0-239 GCF_027214245.1 Sulfitobacter dubius
GTTTAAATATTCGTTGAATTTAAGTTGCCCCTCTTTCTGAAACAACTGAGACAAATAGTTCGGTGACACATAAAAATGCTGAGCAACTGATTCGCGTGTTAAAGGCTCGTGATAATGCTGCTCAAGATGATCCCTCACCGCTTCAAACAATGCATGGCTTTTAGACGGTGTTTCAACTGGTCGCTCAATCAAATCGAGAATATGACTAACTAACGCCCCTACCAACAAGCGTTTTGTTC
>NZ_JAPWHM010000005.1:0-526381 GCF_027214245.1 Sulfitobacter dubius
CGGCACCTCCCCGGCCGCGGCCCGCCCCCGCCGAGGGGCGGGCCCGCGCGCCCGATTGAGCGCGGCCCCCCGGCCCCGCGCGCCCCGGTTTTTGGTAGCCGCTCCCCGGGTTTTGCCCCGATAAAAAAATGCCGCGCCGCGCGCCACCCCCCCCCGCAACCCCGCCCCGCAACACGCCGGAGGCCGATATGCGCGACGATACCCCCCCTGATACAAGGCTGCCCAATGCCCCCGGCGTCGGCTTCAAGTCTCGACATTTCGATGGCTTGATGGCCGATCCCGGCCCAGTCCGCTGGATCGAGGTGCATGCCGAAAACTACATGGGCGACGGCGGCCGCCCCCATGCGCAGCTGCGCGCCTTGCAGGAACGTTTCGCCCTGTCGGTCCATGGCGTCGGCCTGTCGATCGGGGGCGAAGGGCCGCTAGACGCGGCCCATCTGGCACGGCTCAAGACCCTCTGTGACCGGACGCAGCCGGCGTCCTTCTCCGAACATCTGGCGTGGTCGACCCATGGGATGGAGTATCTCAACGATCTCCTTCCGCTGCCCTACACCGAGGAAACGCTGACCCGTGTGGCGTTACATATCAACCAAGTCCAAGACGTCTTGGGTCGGCAAATGCTGCTGGAAAACCCCTCCAGCTACCTTGCATTCGCGGAATCCGACTTGTCTGAAACGGACTTTTTGACAGAGATTATAGCGCGCACCTCCTGCGGACTCTTGCTGGATGTCAACAATGTCTTCATTTCGGCCACCAATCTCGGGCTGTCGCCACAGGGCTACATCGACGCCTTTCCGACAGACCATGTGGGCGAGATTCATGTGGGCGGCCATGATGACGACACTGACGATCACGGCGCGCCGCTTTTGATCGACAGCCATGGCAAACCGGTCGTCGATCCTGTTTGGGACCTGCTAAGCTACACGCTGGCCCAAACCGGGCCAAAGCCGGTGCTGGTCGAGTGGGACAATGACGTGCCCGACTGGCCCGTCCTTCGGGCCGAAGCCACCCGCGCCGCTGAGGTGCTGGTGTGACCGACCAACACAGCTTTCGCGCGGCCCTGCTTGATCCGTCACGGCCCGCACCCGATGGGCTGCGCGATGGCTGGGGGCAACCGGCAGGAGCGCGCTATGGCGTCTATCGCAACAACGTCACGCATTCCCTGATCGCCGCGCTCGAAGTGGCCTTTCCCCTTGTGCGCAAGCTGATCGGCGCCCGAAACTTTGCCGAACTGGCCCCGCTCTACGTCCGGGCACATCCGCCGACATCTCCGATGATGATGCATTACGGCACGGATTTACCCGCCTTTATCGCGGCTTTCGCCCCTTTGGCTAAGATTGGCTACCTCGCCGATGCGGCACGGCTCGACCTTGCTCTGCGTGCCTCCTACCACGCGGCTGACGCGGTTCCGCTTGATCCGAAGGTCTTCGAAACGCTTGGCCCCGATGCAGTGATGGGGGCAAGGCTCACCATCGCGCCTGCTACCCGCATCTTGCGGTCAGACTGGCCGCTTTTCGACATCTGGCGCTATAACTTCACTGAGGACGCGCCCAAGCCCCGCAGCGCAGCGCAGGATGTTGTAATCACCCGCCCCGCCTATGATCCCGCGCCGCATCTGCTGCCGCCCAGTGCGGCGCACTGGCTCTCCCACCTCGCCGACGGCTTGCCCTTCGGGGCGGCCCATGACGCCACGGTGGGCGCCCAGCCCGCGTTTGACCTCGCCGCGGCCCTGACGCTCGCACTGAGCCACGGTGTCTTCAGCGCAATTTCTGTGGAGGACAGCAAATGACCCGGCTTCTTACCCTATACCGCAACGCCGCCGACCGTCTGGAGCGGGCCGACTGGCTGCTTCCGACCCTCGCCCGGTTCCTCTTTGCCGCGGTATTGCTGGTCTATTTCCTGAATGCTGGGCTGACCAAACTCGGGCCCGGCCCCTTGGGCATCTTTACCCCATCCACCGGAGCCTATGCGCAAATCTTCCCCCGCGTGTTTGAGGCCGTGGGCTATGACAGTGATGCGCTTGGAGTGTTCCATTGGCTCGTCGTCGTCGCCGGAACGGTGGCGGAATTTATCTTGCCGCTGCTCATCGTTATTGGCCTGCTGACCCGACTGGCGGCACTGGCGATGGTGGGCTTTGTCGTGGTGCAATCCCTCACCGATCTTTACGGCCATGGCAGCGCGCTTGGCGCGTGGTTCGACCGCTTTCCCGATGCCCATATCCTTGACCAGCGGGCGCTCTGGGTGTTCTTGCTTTTGGTGCTCGTCGTCAAAGGTGCCGGCCCATTGTCACTGGACCGGCTGATTGCAGGCCGAAGTTAAAGCATCGCATGAACGTCAGCTTCTATCTCTTTGTTCCAACCTAGAAATAGCTTGTCACCCACCGAGATCAGAGGTCGTTTCATCAGCGCTGGATGAGCTTCTATCAGGACGAGCGGCGTCTGCTTGCGCGCCTCCTCATCCAGCCCCCTCCAGGTGGTGGAGCGGGTGTTGAGCAAGGCCGAACCAAATTGCTCATGGGCCTGCGTCAAAACCGCCCTCGGCACGCCCGCCTCCCGAACATCGACCAACTGCGCCTCTGGCAGCGCCTTTTTCGCCTTGCGACAGCTGTCACAGTTTTTCAGCCCATAAATTAGCACATCCGTCTCCCTCAGCCACGCGATCGCGCCCCCAATTGCGGGTTTCGCACCTGATCGCTTGATTTTTTCCAAGTCCGCGCGATCTTTCTATTATGGCGGGTCGCAATTCAATCGCTTTCGCCATTCTGCTCGACGCAGATACGCAAAGACAAAGGAGGCGCGGAGATTATGCCAACTGGCACCGTGAAATGGTTTAACACCACCAAAGGCTACGGGTTCATCGCCCCCGAGAGCGGCGGTAACGATGTATTTGTTCATATTTCAGCGGTCGAACGCTCTGGCCTGACCGGCTTGGCGGATGATCAAAAGGTCAGCTACGAGCTGACCGAAGGCCGCGACGGTCGGCAGATGGCCACCGATCTCGCCCTGCTCTAGCCACGATATCGCAAAAGAACACCCGGCGTCCCGCGCCGGGCGTTGCTTGGGAGTTCACTGATACGAACAGCCCTTTGCCCCGACCGGGCAAGGCACGCGGGCTGAGCGGCGCAGTGTCACTGCGCGGTGCGGGTGGCGATGGCGGTGAACAACCGGATGCGCTTTGACCTCTGCATAGGTCATGGGCTGGTTCGGTGTCCCGCAGCCAATCGCGCCGCCAAGCGT
Organism: Sulfitobacter dubius; assembly: GCF_027214245.1. Lineage (GTDB taxonomy): Bacteria > Pseudomonadota > Alphaproteobacteria > Rhodobacterales > Rhodobacteraceae > Sulfitobacter > Sulfitobacter dubius_A. Next base: position 3,237 of record NZ_JAPWHM010000005.1, read on the forward strand.
CACCGGCTGCAAGCCAGCCGGGCAATAATTCGCGCTGCTAGGGTAGACATAGACCTTAGGGTCGGCCGAAGCCTGACCGGCCAGGCCCGCAGAAAGCAGTCCTACCGCCGCGGCAATAGCTGTCGTTAGACGCATGATAATCCTCGCAATTATATACAATATGAACGAAGATTGCCGGGGCACTTTCATCAAGTCCAGTCATTTATGGCAGTGCGTCTTTAACTTAACCGCGCCGGAAGCGTCGCATAGCCGTGAAAACGGATGCGCCCGCCGCCCTGACGCGCTGCGCTGATTTCATAGTCCGGGTAGCGGTTCAGAAAGCGTTGGAGGGCAATTTTCCCTTCCATCCGGGCCAAGGTCAGGCCCACGCAAACATGCGGACCACCGGCAAAGGCCAGATGCCGATTGGGTTTGCGCCCGATATCGAATTTCGTCGGATTCTTAAAGACTTCAGGGTCGCGGTTGGCCGCTCCGATGCAAAGATGCAGGTTGGTCCCCGCGGCAATCTCCACCCCGCCGATCGTGACGGGAGCCGTGGTCTCGCGGTTGCCGAACTGATTGGGCGAGCGGAAGCGCAGCACCTCTTCGATACAGGGGCCGATCAGCGCGGGCTCCGCCAACAATCGCGCCTTTTGATCCGGGTGGTCATGGAGCAGCGCGAGGGCACTTCCGATCAGGTTGGTTGTCGTCTCATGGCCTGCATTGAGAATAAATATGCAGTTTTGAATCAACTCGATCTCGGTCAACTGGCCGCCGTCATCTCCGGCAATGAGCCGCGTCAGCACGTCGGTTTCAGGATCCCCCGGTTCAGCCCGGCGTCGGGCGATGAGGTCTTGCAGGTAGGTTTTGAAAGCGCGCACCGCAGTATGGCCCGCCTCCAGCTCCGCTTCGCTCAAGGTAGGCTCCAGCGCACCGAGAATTGCCAGAGACCAGTCCCGAAGGGGGCCGCGTTCTTCCATCGGAACGTCCAGCAGGTTGCCGATGATCTGCACCGGGATGCAACTGGCATAGTCGTCTATCAGGTCCGGCGTGGGGCCCAGCCCTTCCAGCAGACGGTCGACCGTGTCGATCAACCCCGGCTCCATCCGTGCCAGCGCCTTCGGCGTCAGTGCCGATGTCATGATCCGCCGCACCCGGGTGTGCAACGGTGGATCATTGAACACGAGGCTTGTGGTGTGATGCTCAAACAAGGGGCTGCCGGGGCCGAATTTCGGCGCAAAGGCCAGCTTTTTGTCCGAGATATAAAGCGTGGTGTCGCGGTAAATCGCGTTCAGGTCCGCGTGGCGGCAGATCAGCACAGAGCCATCGGGCTGGCGCAGCACCGGGGTCTCGCGCAGCAGGCGGTCGTAATGGGGGAATGGGTTTTCGACAAACCCCTCGGGCGGTGCGGACAGATCAAACATAAGCTGCAGTGATGCGCGGCGCGCGGCCTATGTCAATGGTTGTCACCGGCGGCGCAGCCACTCCCGTGCGATGGCGCGCGGGCCCGTCGCGCGCAGGCAGAGATTGCCAAGCTCAATCCATTCTTCAGGGTCAAACTCGGGGAAAAATGCGTCTGCCGCGTCGATTTCCACGTCGACTTCGGTCACCAAGAGCCGATCCGCCAAGGGCAGAAGCGCGCGGTAGATGCCTTCGCCGCCAATGCCGTAGACCCGGCGATACCCCTCAGCCGCGCAATGGCCCAAGGCCGCCTGCGGGTCGCGCGCCACATGGACGCCCTCAATACCGGTACTGGAGACCACGCAATTCAGACGGTTTTTCAACGGCTTGAACGGCAGGCTTTCCCAAGTACGGCGTCCCATGATGATGGCACCACCGGTGGTTTCGCGCTGAAAGAATTTCAGGTCTTCGGGCAGCGACCAAGGGATATCCCCGTCTTTGCCAATGGCACCATTGCGGGCGCGGGCGACGATCAGGCTCAGCATCAGACGGCCACCGGCGCTTTGATTGCGGGGTCGGGGTCATAGCCTTCGAAGGTGAAATCCTCATAGCGGAAATCAAAGATCGAGTTCACCTCGCGGTTGATCCGCAGCTTTGGCAGCGGCTTGGGGGTGCGCGCAAGTTGGGTCTGCACCTGTTCCAGATGGTTGGAGTAGATATGCGCGTCGCCCATCGAATGCACGAAATCGCCCGGTGCGTAGCCGGTGACATGGGCCAACATCTCCAGCAGCAGTGCGTAGGAAGCGATGTTGAACGGCACGCCAAGGAACATATCCGCAGAGCGCTGATAAAGCTGCAAATGCAGCTTGCCGCCCGCGATGCGCACCTGCCATAGCGTATGGCAGGGCGGCAGCGCCATCTGGTCCACCTCGCCCGGATTCCACGCCGAAACGATTAGGCGGCGGCTATCGGGGGTCTTGCGGATCGCCTCGACCAGTTTGGCGATCTGGTCGACCTGCCCGGCCTGATGCAGCACCGTCCCATCGGGCTGCGGCATCGGCTCACCCACCATCGGAAAACGCCGCCATTGATGGCCATAGACCGGGCCGAGATCACCGTTCTCATCCGCCCATTCGTCCCAGATGCGAACGCCATTTTCCTTGAGGTAGCCAATGTTCGTGTCGCCCGAGAGGAACCACAAAAGCTCATGCACGATGGATTTCAGATGCAGCTTCTTCGTCGTCACCAGCGGGAAGCCATCGGCCATCCGGTAGCGCTGTTGCATCCCGAAATGAGAGATCGTCCCCGTTCCCGTGCGGTCGGTCGAGGTCACCCCCTGCTCCAGCACTTCGCGCAGCGCATCATGGTACTGTTTCACGCAGGCCCCCCCGTTATCCGTGGCATTTGTCATTGCATACCCTTCCGCGCCGCGCGCCTCAAGGCGAGCTTTGCGGGGGCAATCGACCGGCAATGCCGTTGCCGCCTTTGACACCGGTGGTTTCGCGCCTAAACTCTCTATCAAAGCGCGGCGGGCATATTTTTCCGCCTCCCGTTTTGTGACGACTTTTTGACGACGAATTTTCGGCCCGATCAGGGTGTTCCAATCCTGTCCCAAGCGGCCCAACTGAAGGAAAACCGATGCCCATCAAATACCTGCACACAATGGTGCGCGTGAAGGATCTGGACACCTCTATCGCATTTTACAAACTTCTGGGCCTTGTGGAGCGGCGCCGGATCGACAACGATGGGGGCCGGTTCACGCTGGTTTTCCTCTGCCCGCCGGGCATGGATGATGGCCATGCGGATGTGGAGCTGACCTATAACTGGGATGGCGATGACGCGCTGCCCAGTGACAGCCGCCATTTCGGCCACCTCGCCTATACGGTTGAGAATATCTATGAGACCTGCCAACACCTGCAAGACAACGGCGTGACCATCAACCGCCCGCCGCGCGACGGGCGCATGGCCTTTGTCCGCTCGCCCGACAATATCTCGGTCGAACTGCTGCAAGAGGGTGACGCCCTGCCCGCGCAGGAACCTTGGGCCAGCATGGAAAATAGCGGCCATTGGTAAGGCTCTTCATCCGTGCCCTGCTGGCGCTGATGCTTGCGCCCATGGGCGCAGCGCGGACGGCCCTTTGTCGTCTCGCGCGGCGCCCGGTGCGTGATGTGCCCTCTTCGGTCGCCCCCAAGAAGGGGCCGCCGCGGCTGAGCGGATCGCTGGGATGATCCGCGCGGCCCTCGCCCTTTTTCTCACGATCAATGCCGTCCAATCGGCCGAGGCCGCTTGTCGGCAGGCGCTTGTCTTGGGGCTGGATGTCTCTGGTTCGGTCGATGCCCGAGAGTATCGGTTGCAGATCGGTGGTTTGGCCGACGCGCTGAACGATCCGCGTGTGCGGGACGCCCTGCTGGCGCTGCCGGAGCATGGCGTCGACCTGATGATCTATGAATGGAGCGGGTCCAGTGACCAGAGGGTGATCTTGCCTTGGACCCCGTTGAGCGACGCGGCGGCACTTGAGGGGGCCATCACCCTTTTGCGCAGCACCGTGCGGCGCGCGGCGTCTCCCGGCACGGCATTGGGGGATGCGATGCAGTTTGGCGCGCGCCAGTTGGCGACGCGCGCCGCCTGCCAGAAACACACGCTGGATATCTCGGGCGATGGCATCTCGAACTTCGGTCCGCGGCCCCGGGATATACGCGACAGGTTGCAAGCCCCGCCCCTTGGGTCGCAGGATCTGACCATCAACGGTTTGGTGATCGGCGCGGAAGACCCGGCGCTTGGCGACAGTCGGCAGGGCGAGGTCGGCGCGCTGGCGTCATACTACCGGGCTGAAGTCATGCTCGGCCCCGGCGCATTCGTTGAAACCGCTGAGGGGTTTGAGGACTACGCCCGCGCCATGACACGCAAGCTCTTGCGGGAAGTGGAGGGGAGGGTCTACTCCCACCTCATCCCCCCTGCCCGTGATCAGTAGATATAGCGGATCTGATCCGTCCAATACCGTTCCATCCGTTTGAGAGAGCGGGTGATATCTTCGATCCCCGCATCGCCCAGCACGCCCTTGTGTTCCATCCCATCGGCATGGCGCGAGAAAAGCTCGGCCACCACATCGCGGATATAGCGCCCCTTTTCGGTCAGCCGAACGCGGACGGATCGGCGGTCAATCTCGCAGCGCTGGTGGTGCATATAGCCCATTTCGACCAGCTTCTTGAGGTTGTAGCTGACGTTGCTGCCCTGATAGTAGCCGCGGCTTTTCAGCTCGCCCGCGGTCACCTCGTTATCGCCGATGTTGAACAAAAGCAGCGCCTGCACGGCGTTGATCTCTAACACGCCGACACGTTCGAATTCGTCCTTGATCACGTCCAGCAGCAAGCGGTGCAACCGCTCGACCAAGGACAGGGACTCAAGATAGCCTGCCATAAAACCCTTTATGGCCATCGGCTGCGCAGCGGGGTCTTGAATGCTCATGCGAAATCTCCGGTTCACCTTGTTCGAACCGGAAACTCGCTGAAAAATCAGAATAATTCGTTAAACCCTTTCGGGTTTTTTGAATCAGCCCCGCGCCTCGGCCAATTGCCCGCGGATATCCGTGACCAATGCTGCATAGTCGGCGGGGGCCTCGGCCTGTCCGCTCACCCAAAGATAGAGGTCGTGGTCATTCTCATTGAGCATCTGATCATAGAGCGTAAGCCCCGCGTCATCCATCTGCGGCAGCCGCGCCTCGGCATAGGCCGATAGGATCAGGTCCATCTCTTTGATGCCCCGGCGCATGGAGCGCATTTGCAGGCGTTTTAACCGGTGTTCATGGACCTCAGGCATCTGCGGGCTCCGTCATAAGGCGCCGAATGCGCTTTTCCATTTTGCCGACAGTCTCGGCCTTTTTCAGCAGGTCGCTGCGCAGGGCGCGCATGTCGGCCAGCACTTCCTCAAGATCGACGCGGCGCGCGGTCTCGCCCGCTTCGGGGGCATCGACCCCCTCGCCTTCGCCATTGATCAGCCACATCATAGAGACATTGAGCAGCCCCGCCAGCATCGAAAGCCGGTTGGCGCGCGGCTCGGACAGGTCTTCTTCCCAGCCGCGCAAAGTCGCCAGACGCACGCCGAGCCGTTTGGCCAGCATCGCCTGTGTCATGCCAGTCTGTTCGCGGGCCGCCGCGACCCGGTCGCCAAAGGTGGCGGCCTCGGGGCCGTACCAGTCAATCTCGTCGGTCATGCTTTATCTCCTGCCAGACACCCTTGCCGGGTGCGGGGACGCCCCCTATGAACGTGGGGATATTCATAAGCAACCCGAGGCTGAAATGGAACTGCTGTCCGCGACCCTTGATCGGGTCAAACCGTCGCCCACCATCGCCGTTACCACCAAGGCGGCAGAACTCAAGGCCGCGGGGCGCGACATCATCGCGCTTGGCGCGGGCGAGCCGGATTTCGACACGCCGCAGAATATCAAGGACGCCGCTGTCGCCGCGATCACCGCAGGCAAGACGAAATACACCCCCGTGGATGGCATCCCTGAGTTGAAACAGGCGATCTGCGCCAAGTTCAAACGCGACAACGGGCTGGACTACACGCCCGCGCAGGTCAGCGTCGGGACGGGCGGCAAGCAGATCCTCTACAACGCGCTGATGGCCACGATGAACCCCGGCGAAGAGGTCGTGATCCCCGCGCCCTATTGGGTCAGCTATCCCGACATGGTGCTCTTGGCAGGCGGCACGCCCGTGATCGCGCCTGCGACACTGGAGAACAACTTTAAGCTCACCCCAGAGGCGCTGGAAGAGGCGATCACAGCTAATACAAAGTGGTTCATCTTCAACTCCCCTTCGAACCCCACCGGGGCGGGCTACAGCCGGGAGGAGCTGAAGGCTCTGACGGACGTATTGATGCGCCACCCGCATGTCTGGGTGATGAGTGACGATATGTACGAGCACCTCGCCTATGACGGCTTCGCGTTCTGCACCCCGGCCGAGGTCGAACCCGCGCTTTACGACCGCACGCTGACCGTCAACGGCGTGTCCAAAGCCTATGCCATGACCGGCTGGCGCATCGGCTATGCCGCAGGCCCGGAAAAGCTGATCGGCGCGATGCGCAAGATTCAATCGCAAAGCACGTCAAACCCCTGCTCGGTCAGCCAGTGGGCTGCGGTTGAGGCGCTGAATGGCACGCAGGATTACATCGCTGAAAACAACGAGATGTTCGTGCGCCGCCGCAATCTGGTGGTTGAGATGCTCTCGGCCATTGAGGGGATCACCTGCCCCACGCCCGAGGGGGCGTTTTACGTCTATCCCTCCATCGCCGGGCTGATCGGCAAGACCTCGGCGGCGGGCACCCAGATCACGGATGATGAGACTTTTGCCACCGCGCTGCTTGAGGAAACCGGCGTGGCGGTCGTCTTTGGCGCGGCCTTCGGTCTTTCGCCGAATTTCCGCGTCAGCTACGCTACGTCTGACGAGGCGCTGAAAGAGGCATGCACCCGCATCCAGACCTTCTGCGCCGGGCTGACGTAAAGGCGAACCATGGCAGGCGATCTTCCCAACTATTACTTCAGGGTCCGCGAGAATGGCGCGGCGGTGTTTCGGCTGGATGCCGCGAACCGCCAGCGCCGGATCGAGATGGAGCAGATCGCCGTCATCAACATCCGTAACGGTGAGGTAAAGCCCCATGGGCAGCACCGTTTGACAGAAGCGGATCAGACCGAGATTGCCCGCTGGACAAAGGCCCGCCGCGAAACCCTTGCCGCCCGAGAGATTGACGACATCCGCCGCGCGGTGGATCATTTGAACCTCACCACGCAATGGGTGCAATCGCGAGCCACGGATGCCGAGTTGGATGCGGTGACCGATGACCTGTTGCTGGCAATGCATGATCTGCGCAGCACGCTGGTGCGCAAAAAGGCGGATCGGATGGATCGGGGCTGAGAGTTACCCGGCCAGTGACTTGACCGTGACGCCCCAGAACCGCGCGTTGAGCAGCAGCCCCGCGACGCCCAGCCCGGCCACCAGACCGGCCCAAATGCCCATCGCTCCGAACCCCAGCGTAAAGCCAAGGAAATAGGAGCAGGGCATCCCGACCACCCAATAGCTGATCGCGGCCATCACCATCGGGATCTTGGTATCCTGCACCCCGCGCAGCAGGCCAAGCGCCACCACCTGCGCCCCGTCGACCAGTTGAAACAGCGCGGCCATGACCAGAAGGCCGGTGCCGATGGCAAGAATCTCAACACGCGCAGGCTCATCCTCTTGCATGAAAACCGAGATCAACGGCTCGGGCCAGCCCACAAAACCGACCATAGTGATCAGCGCAAAGACCAGCGAGAGCCCCGTCACGATCACCGCGCCGCGCTTCATATGCGGCACGTCGCGGCGGCCATAGGCATTGCCCGCGCGGATCGTGGCGACATTGCTCAGCCCCAGATGCACCATGAAGGTCAGAGAGGCGAGCTGGATCGCAATCCCATGCGCCGCCAGCGGGATCGTCCCAAGCCAGCCCATCATCAACGAAGAGGCCGCAAACAGACCGACTTCGCTCAGCGTCGTCAGACCAATCGGCAGACCCAGCGTAAAGACCCGCACCAGCATCTGCGTATCAACCCGCCACAGCCGCACGAATAGGCTGTGCTGCGGCAGGGCGATCAGCACATAGATCACCACCCCGATCAGCGAGACGCATTGCGTCGTGACCGAGGCCACCGCCGCGCCCATCACGCCAAGCTCCGGCGCGCCCCAGTTGCCGAAAATCAGCGCGTAGTTCGCCATCGCGTTGATCACGGCCGCCAGCAGGGTGATCCACAGCACGACCTGCGTCCGCTCCAAGGCGGCAAGGTAGGATTTCAGCACCATCACCAGCAGCGCGGGCACAATCCCCCAGCCCGCGACTTTTAGGTAATCCCCCGCCGTATCGGCAAGGTTGGGCCCCTGCCCCAGAAGGTCCAGCACCGCAGGTGACCAGATCATCGCGGGCAGCGCGATCATCGCAAAACCCACCGACAGCCACAGCCCCATGCGCGTGGCGCGGCGCAGGCCAATCTCATCATCCTCGGCGTCATAGGCGGCCACCAGCGGCATCACCGCCATGGCAAAGCCCGAACCGAAGATGAACAGCACGAAGAAATAGGTGCTGCCCAGAACAACCGCCGCCAGCGCCTCGACCGAATACCAGCCCAGCATGACCGTATCGGTCACCCCGATGGCCATCTGTGCCAGATGCCCGCCGATCAGCGGCAGGCCAAGCGTCAGGATCGCCCGGACGTGATTGCGGTTGGTCATTACTTTGGTCATGGGCAAGCCTTACGCCGGGGCGCTGCAAAGGGAAAGTCCGGTTTTTGCGCTCTGTCATGGGTTTGCGGGGCTTTCTTGCCCTGATTTTGCCATGAATTCCTTGCGTCTGCGACCCTGAGCGGCAAAGCTGATGGCAGGAGGGCTCGCGATGGAACCAACACGGACCGAAACCCGCCACGTGAACGGTCAGGAGATTTTCATACGCCATTGGGGAGATGAAAGCCTGCCACCGCTGCTCATGCTCCATGGCTTTCCCGAATATGGCGGCGCATGGCGCGATCTGGCCCCGCTGCTTTGCCAACACTTTCGCTGCATCGCCCCCGACCAGCGCGGCTATGGTCAAAGCAGCGCACCCGAGGGAATTGAGCCCTACGCGATGGCGCACCTTATGTCCGATATGGCCGCGTTGATCGGGGACAGGTCGGTGACGGTTTTGGCGCATGACTGGGGCGCTTCGGTGGGCTACGCGCTGGCGATGTTCCGGCCCGAATTGGTGGCCCGGCTGATCATTCTCAACGGCGTGCATCCCGTGCCTTTTCAGCGTGCCATGGCCGCAGGCGGTGCACAGTCGCGCGCCTCGCAATATATCAACGCGCTGCGCGCCGAAGGCAGCGCGGTGAGGCTGGCCAAAGACGATTTCGCCGGGCTGCTAAAACTCTTTTCGGCGCATATGGACCTGAGTTGGCTGACCACAGAGCGGCTTGAGGATTACCGCGCGGAATGGGGGCGTCCGGGGCGGCTGAGGGCGATGATCAACTGGTATCGCGCCTCCCCCCTGCAAGTCGCGTCTCCCGGCAAACCCCTGCGCGACCTGCCAGAATTCCCAGTTGAACGTTTGCGCGTGAACTGCCCGCATCTGCTGATCTGGGGGGTAGAGGATACCGCCCTTTTGCCCGAAGCCACCGCGGGGCTGGAAACCTTCGCGCCAGACCTTACCCGTGTTGAGATAGAAGGCGCGGACCACTGGTTGCACCACCAAAAGCCGTCAGAGGTGGCGGCGGCGGTCCTCGACTGGTGCAGGCAGCGGCCCTTGTAAAATGCGCAACCAAATGTATATTGAGATGTGCATTCAGGAGCCGCGCCATGACCCGCATTCACACCAACCACATCGCCACCATGACCGAAATGCGCGAACCGCATAAGGTATTGGAACGCTCTGGTGGCAAACCCGTGGCGGTGATGAAGAACTCACGTTGTGTGGGGTATTTCGTACCAGCCGAGGCGACCCTGCAGGAGGAGCCGCGCGTGGCCACGCTGGATGAGGTGATGGAGAGCATTGCCGCCACCCGTGAGCAAACCCAGCCCGTGCTCGACTACCTCAAAGACAAATGACCTATGTCCTTCTGAACGCCGACCTTGTCGAAACCATTCATGATGCTGTCCTGAACCCCGGAGAGCTTGCTGGTCGGGCGCTGGACAAATCTCTTGATGGGGCGCTGGCACGGGTGGACAACAGGCTGGTCTACGGGATGATCGCGGATACCTTTGATCTTGCCGCTGCCTATTGCGTGGCCGTGGCCACCGGTCATGTCTTTAATGACGCGAATAAGCGCACTGCCTATAAAACCATGATCGTTTGCTTGCATCTCAATGGTATCCGCATCGCCCACGACACCATCGAGGCAGGCGACCTGATCCGCGAAGTGGCCCAAGGCCGCATCGACGAAGAGACCCTTGCCGATTGGCTGCGCGCCAAAGCCGGCTGACCGGGTTAAATCCGCCCGACAAGACAAACCCGCGATTGCCCCCGGCGCGCGGGGCTGTCAAAATGGCCCCCACCCACAAACAAAGAGCAGGCCCGCATGACCGATCTTCTTTCCGGCCAGGAACCCACCGAATACGATGCCTCCTCCATCGAAGTGCTGGAGGGGCTGGAGCCTGTCCGCAAGCGCCCCGGCATGTATATCGGCGGCACCGATGAACGCGCCCTGCACCACCTTGTGGCCGAAGTGCTCGACAACTCGATGGACGAAGCGGTGGCGGGCCATGCCAACCGGATCGAAGTGGAGCTGAACGCCGATTATTCGGTCACCATTCGCGACAACGGCCGCGGCATCCCGATCGACCCGCACCCGAAGTTTCCCGACAAATCCGCGCTTGAAGTGATCCTCTGCACGCTGCACGCGGGCGGCAAGTTCTCGGGCAAGGCCTATCAGACCTCGGGCGGTCTGCACGGGGTTGGTGCATCTGTGGTTAACGCGCTGTCTGATTCCATGGTCGTGCAGGTCGCGCGCAACCGCGAACTGTTCGAACAACGCTTCTCCCGCGGCATCCCGCAAGGCCCGGTAGAGAAGATCGGCGCGGCGCCCAACCGGCGCGGCACCACGGTGACTTTCCACGCGGATGAGCAGATTTTCGGCGCCCACCGTTTCAAACCCGCTCGCTTGCTAAAGATGGTCCGCTCCAAGGCCTATCTCTTCTCCGGCGTCGAAATCCGCTGGAAGTCCGAGATCGAAGACGGCGATACGCCCATGGAGGCGACCTTTCATTTCCCCGGCGGTCTGGCTGATTACCTGCGCGAAACCTTGGGCAAATCAACCACCTATGCCGAAAACCCCTTTGCCGGAACGGTCGAGTTCCAAGAACGCTTTGGCGTGCCGGGCAAGGTGGAATGGGCGATCAACTGGACCCCTGCCCGCGACGGCTTCATCCAGTCCTACTGTAACACCGTCCCGACGCCCGAAGGCGGCACACATGAGGGCGGCTTCTGGGCCGCGATCCTCAAGGGCATTCGCGCTTACGGCGAGCTGGCGAACAACCGCAAGGCCAAGGACATCACCCGCGAAGACCTGATTACGGGCGGCTGCGCGCTGGTGTCTTGCTTCATCCGCGAGCCAGAATTCGTGGGCCAGACCAAAGACCGCCTCGCCACGACCGAGGCCGCACGTTTGGTTGAGAACGCCGTGCGCGACCACTTTGACAACTGGCTGGCGGCAGACACGAAATCCGCCGGTGCGATCCTCGATTTCCTCGTCCTGCGCGCCGAGGAGCGGATGCGCCGCAAGCAGGAAAAGGAAACCGCCCGCAAATCCGCCACCAAAAAGCTGCGTCTGCCCGGCAAGCTGACCGACTGCACCAGCAAGACCCGCGAAGGCACCGAGTTGTTCATCGTCGAGGGCGACAGCGCCGGCGGCTCCGGCAAGGGCGCGCGCAATCGCAACACCCAGGCGCTGCTGCCGCTCAAGGGTAAAATCCTGAACGTGCTCGGGGCAGCCTCCAGCAAGATCACCACCAACGCCGAGATCAACGACCTCTGCGAGGCGCTTGGCGTCGGCATGGGCACGAAATTTAACCTCGACGATCTGCGCTATGACAAGATCATCATCATGACCGACGCCGACGTCGACGGCGCGCATATCGCGTCGCTATTGATGACGTTTTTCTTTACCCAAATGCGCCCGCTGATCGACGCGGGGCATCTGTACCTCGCCTGCCCACCGCTGTTTCGCCTGACGCAGGGGGCGAAACGGGTCTATTGCCTTGATGAGGCAGAGAAAAACATGTGGTTGGAGAAGGGTCTCGGCGGCAAAGGCAAAATCGATGTCAGCCGCTTCAAGGGTCTGGGCGAGATGGACGCGAAGGACCTGAAAGAGACCACGATGGACCCCGAAACCCGCAAGCTGATCCGCGTGACCGTGGACGAGGACGTGCCGGGCGAGACCGGGGATCTGGTCGAGCGGCTGATGGGGAAAAAGCCGGAGATGCGGTTTGCTTATATTCAGCAGAACGCGCAGTTTGTGGAGGAGTTGGATGTTTGAGGGGGCAAATAGCTATTGCTCCAACGTAAAGTATCGGTTCGGTAGTTTTTGGTATAATTTCAGATGGGATGATTACGTCACTTTATTTGAGGGGCCACTATCAAAAGCCTTCGCAATCGTTCCAATCTTCGCTTATCTAATCATTTTCAACGATGCGTTATTGGATCAATTCGGCTTCAGCGAACTCATCGGGGCTGAAGACAGCTCATACTTTCTAGAGGATGGCTCGCGATTAAGATTCGCGTATTTTGGATTAATCTTTTTAGGATTAGGACAACTGCTCTTTATTTGGCGCCGACCGTTCGTATTGAAACAAGCAAAATCGCAGAGCGAATACATCGCGTTTGTCCAGAGCGTTTTTACACCTAGAGACTTTATTGAAGTATATGGTCGCATTGAAAGCCATGGTCATACCACTCTTTACGGTAACGATGAACTCAGACAATGGGAAAGCTTCAAGCAGCAAATCACCGATCACACAATCGTCAATTACTCTTACAAAGCTGCGATAGAAAAATTTAGTGGATTAGTGCGGTGTCTCGCTATCGACCACTATGTGACTTATGTCAAAACGCGAAAAACTTGGCTTCTAGTTTCGTTAATTATGGTTCTTGCGGGGTACGCCCTTCTCTCGATACCGAGTATTGACTTGTTTTTCCGGGTTGTCGAAAGCGTATTCTCTTAGCTTATCTCATATGTTTATGGAGCGTTTCCCAGCCACACCTGTTCCGTATCCCATGCGACTTTGGCGCATAGCCCTTCCCTTCCCCCCATGGGGACGGGGCTTCCACAGAACGACAGGTCGGGACCGCAGCAGCAGTTGCCCGCAACGTCAGCACCCAGCCCAATCTTTCCCCTTGATCCGCCGCCCGCACCGGTCCTAACTCGCCCTATGATCCGCGCCCTCCTCCTTCTTCTCCTCCTCACCGCCTGCGGCCGTCCGCTGACGGAGAACGAGCGCGCCTATCTCTCCACCATCCACGGCAATTCCGTCGACTATACCCGTGTCCGCCTGCATGACGGCGCCCCCACCCGCGCCGTTACCTTCACCCGCAAGCCGCGCCCACGCACCACCTGCCGCGAGCGCATCCTACCGCCGCAGGAAGGTGACACCGTGACCTCCAAACCCGCCGCCGTGGCCCTGTGGAACAACCTGCTATTCGACAAGGATTGGTACCTCGAAGACTACCTCCCCGATCACCCCGACCGCATTGGGTTGATCGCGGCGATGCTGCTGGCGCATGAGATCACCCATGTCTGGCAATGGCAGAACCGCAAGCTTACCGGCTATTCGCCCCTGCGCGCAGCCTCAGAGCAGTTCACCAGCCCCGATCCCTACCTCTTCGAAGTCGACACGCAGCCGCGCTTTCTTGATTTCGGCTATGAGCAGCAGGGCTCAATCGTAGAGGAATTCGTCTGCTGCCGCGCGCTCGACCCGCAGGCGCCACGCACCCAGCGGCTGCATGCGATGCTCTCGGAGGTCATGCCCGTCGCCCCCCTGCCCCAAAGCCGCCCCTATGACGTGAGCCTGCCGTGGGATGGGGTTGAGTTGGACAATATCTGCGGCTGATTTAGACCGGCACCAATTGCCCCGCCTCAAGCCGGATCTGTCGGTCCATCCGCGCGGCCAGTTCAAGGTTATGCGTGGCGATCACCGCCGAAAGCCCCGTGCCGCGCACCAGCGCCATCAGCGCCGCAAACACCTGATCCGAGGTCGAGGGGTCGAGGTTGCCTGTGGGCTCGTCTGCCAGCAACAAACGCGGCGCATTGGCTAGCGCCCGGCAGAAGGCCACCCGCTGCTGCTCACCGCCCGACATGGCGGCGGGGCGGTGGTCGGCCCGCTCGGCGATGCCCACCTGTGCCAAGAGATCACGCGCCCGCGCCTCGGCCACCTTGCGGGCCACGCCATTGGCAAGCTGCGGCAGCACGATGTTTTCCAGCGCGGTGAACTCGGGCAGCAAGTGGTGGAACTGATAGATGAAGCCGACATCCGCCCGTCGCACGCCAGTGCGCTTGCGGTCGCTCTGGCCGGTCAGATCATCGCCCGCGATCTCCACCGTGCCGCTGTCTGCCGTATCCAGCAACCCCGCGATATGCAGCAGGGTCGACTTGCCCGCGCCCGAAGGCGCGACCAGTGCCACGACTTCACCGGGAGCGACCTCCAGATTGATGTCGCGCAGCACCTGCACCTCGTTGGGCTTGCCGGGGTTGTAGGCCTTGGAAATGCCGCTCAGGCGCAGGACGGGATCATTCATAGCGCAGAGCCTCCACAGGGTTCATCCGCGCCGCACGGCGGGCGGGAAAGATCGTCACGATGAAGCTCAGGCCCAGTGACAGGGCCACGGCGGAGAGCACATCGGCCAGCTGCAATTTGGCAGGCAAGAAGTAGATGCCCCGGATCGAGGCGTCCCAAGCATTGCCGCCGCTGAGGTAGTTCACAAAGGCGAAAATTTGGTCGACGTAGATCGCAAAGAGCACGCCCAGCACCACGCCTGCGGCGGTGCCGATGATCCCCGTGAACGCGCCGCAGATAAAGAACACCCGCAGCACCGAGCCTTCGGACAGCCCCATAGTGCGCAGAATACCAATGTCGCGGCCCTTATTCTTGACCAGCATGATCAGGCCCGAGACGATGTTCATCGCGGCGATCAACACCAGCACCGAGAGGATCACGAACATCACCCGGTCCTCGATATCCAGCGCCGAAAGGAACGAGCCGGACGCATCGCGCCATGTCCAGACCTGTGCGCGATCGCCCGCCGCCTGCATCAGCGCCGGCGCCATGGCGTCAACGCTTTCGGGGTCTTCGACCATAACCTCCAACTCATCCGCCACGCCCTCGCGGTTGAAAAAGCTCTGCGCCTCGGCGATCGGCAGATAGACACGTGTCTTATCAATATCATAGCGCCCGGCAGAGAAGATATAGACCACTTCATAACCGTTCACCCGCGGGCTGGTGCCAAAGGCGGTTTTCACCCCATTGGGCGAGATCAGCTTGATCGTGTCACCAACCTGCACGCCCAAGCTCTGCGCCACGCCGCTGCCGATGGCGATGCCTTCCTCAAACCGGCCAATGTCACCGAAAGAGCGCTCGGAAGGTTGGATGCCGGGGATGGTCATCAGATCATCCGACACGATGCCAAAGACCTCAACGCCTGCGTTGGACTGACGCCGGTTCGCCATGACCTGCTGGCGCACCAAGGGGGCCACGCGGGTCACGCCGGGCACTTTTGCGACCTCGGCGGCCATCTCGGTGTAGTTGGCGATGGTGCGGTCGATCTGGCCGTTTTCCTGCACCTCGCCCATGGTGTAGACCGTGACATGGGCATTGGCTCCGAGGATCGTATCGACGAATTCAGCCCGGAAGCCCGAGCGGACCGACAGCGTGGCAATCAGTGCGAAGACCGCGAGCGTGATGCCAATGAGGCTGATCCATGTCATGACGCTCACCCCGCCCTCGGCGCGGCGGGCGCGTAGGTAGCGCCATGCGATCATCCATTCAAAGGCCGCGAATGGGGCGGTGCGTGTGGGTTTGCTGGCCATGCGGGAGGGCTCCGGTCTGAGGTGCGCGCAACCTGAGGCTTTGCCCCAGAAGGGTCAAGAACGCAATGCCCGGCGGCGGCGGAAGCGCGCGGGCCATGTGGGCAGCCAGAGGAGCAGCCGCGCAAAGGCGGCTCCGGCGATGAAGCCTATGGTGGCGAAGATCAATTCGGCACGGCTGCGCGGCGCGGTGGGCGAAAACTTCTGCACGGTTGCGCGCAACGCTTCTGCGTCAGGTGCGCGTAACAGGAAATAACTGCGCAGGAACGGACCCGCCGTTTGCAGTCGCGGCACCTGCGCCTCAAGCGCCATGTGCCTTTCGACGTTGCGGGTCAGATCGATACGTCGGCGTTCCAACAAGGCCGACCCACGCAGCCGCGCAAGCGCGGCCTCTCGGTCAAGCCCGGCGGAGCGGGCGGCAGCATCAAAATGCGCTACAACACCGGAGAGCGTTCGCTCTGCGGCTTCTAGCTCAAACACATAGGCCCGGGTAAACCCCGGGCCTTGCGCGGCAACTCCTGCCCCTATGATCCCACCGGCCAATGTCAGCGCCCGCAGGATCATCGCGGCGCTCAGACGATACCGGCGTAGATTTTCGCCAGCTTTTCGACCGCCTGTTCGGGCGGCAGCTCTTCGCTTTCACCCGTACGGCGGCTGGTGAGTTCGACCACGCCGTTTTTCAACCCGCGCGGACCGACGGTAATGCGCCATGGCAGACCGATCAGGTCCATCGTCGCAAATTTCATACCAGCGCCGCCTTTGCGGTCGTCATAAAGCGGATCGAGGCCCAGCGCCTTGAGGCTCTTATAAAGCGCATCGCAGGCCGCATCGGCTTCGTCGTCGCCTTGCTTGAGGTTGACGATACCTGCGTGGAACGGTGTCACGCCTTCGGGCCAGATGATACCCTTGTCGTCATGGCTGGCCTCAATGATCGCGCCCAGCAGACGGCTGACGCCGATGCCGTGGCTGCCCATATGGACCGGCACCTGTTTGCCGTCAGGGCCTTGCACCTTGGCATTCATCGCGTCGGAATATTTCGTGCCGAAGTAGAAAATCTGCCCAACTTCGATGCCGCGCGCGGTGCGCTGGCGGTCTTCGGGCACTTTGGCGAAAAGCTCGGGGTCGTGGGTTTCATCGGTGCGGGCGTAGCGCGAGGTGAATTCATCCAGCACGGCGCGGCAGGCGTCGTGATCATTGGGGTCAATCTCGCGGTCGCCGAAGGTCAGATCGGTGATCTCGCTGTCATAGAAGACTTCCGATTCACCCGTCTCGGCCAGCACGAGGAATTCATGCGTGTCATCGCCGCCGATGGGGCCGGAGTCGGCGCGCATCGGGATGGCCTGAAGGCCCATCCGCTCATAGGTGCGCAGGTAGCTGACCAGATGGCGGTTATAGGCGTGCAGCGCGTCCTCTTTGGTGAGGTCGAAGTTATAGCCATCTTTCATCAGGAACTCGCGGCCCCGCATTACGCCGAAACGCGGGCGGATCTCGTCGCGGAATTTCCACTGGATGTGGTAAAGCGTCAGCGGCAGGTCTTTGTAAGAGCCGACATGGCTGCGGAAGATGTCGGTGATCATCTCTTCGTTGGTGGGACCGTACAGCATGTCGCGGTCCTGACGGTCGCGGATGCGTAGCATCTCGGGGCCGTAAGCGTCATAGCGGCCCGATTCCTTCCACAGGTCCGCCGATTGCAGCGTCGGCATCAGCATCGGGATATGGCCCACGCGCTGTTGCTCTTGGTGCACGATCTCTTCGACCTTGCGCAGCACCTTGTAGCCCAGCGGCAACCAAGAATAGATCCCCGCGCTGGATTGCTTGATCATCCCCGCCCGCAGCATCAACCGGTGGCTGACGATCTGCGCCTCGGCAGGGTTTTCCTTCAGCACGGGCAGAAAATATTGGGACAGACGCATGGTGTTTCCTCATTGAGCGAATTGCCCCCTGACTAGTGCATGTCAGGGGGCGAGACAATCACATCGCACAGGCCGCGCAAGAGTTTGGCCGCCCGCGGCGCACGGCGCCCATCTCTCGAGCGGCCTGTACACAACGGACGACGTGCTGTCCTGATGGTCGCCCGATCTCCCCCCAGTCAAGCAGCCAAGACTTGAAACGAAACGCCACATGGGCGATGTGAGAACATTCCCTGCCGGAGAGCATCATGGCCCTGCCAATCCGAGACCAACTGAAATACTGGGGCATCGCTGCGGCGGTGTTCATGGTGGCACTGTGGTTCATGGGCGACGTGCTGCTGCCCTTTCTGCTCGGCGGGGCGATTGCCTATTTCCTCGATCCGGTCGCCGACCGGCTGGAGCGACTGGGGCTGAGCCGTGTGATGGCCACCGCGCTGATCACCGTGGCGGCTCTTTTGATCTTCGTGCTGATGGCGCTTTTGGTCATCCCGACGCTGGTGAACCAAACCGTCAACCTGATCGAGACCGCGCCCAAGGTCACTCGCAATTTCACTGATTTCATCACCGACCGTTTCCCGTCGATTTTGGATGACGATTCGACGCTGCGCACTTCGCTGACCACCTTGGGCACGACGATCCAAGAACGCGGTGGTGAGCTGTTTCAAACCGCACTGGCCTCCTTTGCCTCGCTGATCAACATCCTGCTCTTGTTCGTTATCGTCCCCGTGGTCGCCGTCTATCTGCTGCTCGACTGGGACCGCATGGTTGCTGCCATTGACCGGCTGCTGCCGCGCGACCATGCGCCGACGATCCGGCAATTGGCGCGGGAGATCGATGCGACACTCGCCTCCTTCGTACGCGGCATGGGCACGGTCTGCCTGATCCTTGGCACCTATTACGCCGTGGCTCTGATGCTGGTGGGGCTGCAGTTCGGCCTCGTCGTCGGCTTTGTCGCGGGGCTGGTGACCTTCATCCCCTACCTCGGCGCATTGATCGGTGGGGCGCTGGCGATTGGTCTGGCCCTGTTTCAGTTCTGGGGTGATTGGCTTTCAATTGGGCTGGTCGCCGGCATCTTCGTGCTGGGCCAGATCGTCGAGGGCAATCTGCTAACCCCGAAGCTGGTCGGCAACTCCGTCGGGCTGCACCCGGTCTGGCTGCTGCTGGCGCTGTCGGTCTTTGGCACACTCTTTGGCTTCGTCGGGCTGCTGGTCGCCGTGCCTGTGGCCGCCGCCATTGGCGTCATCGCGCGCTTCGCCACGGCGCGGTACCGTGAAAGTGTGCTTTACATGGGCCGTGAGCCTGAAACGATGGTCGACGAGGACATCCGCTAACATGGCCCACCAACTCGGGTTGAACCTGCCCAGCCGGACGGCTCTGGGCCGCGATGCTTTCTTTGTCGCCCCCTCCAACGCCATGGCGATGGCGATGATCGACGGCTGGCGGGGTTGGGCCGGCGGCAAGCTGGCGCTGACCGGGCCGCAAGGGTCGGGCAAAACGCATCTGACGCATGTTTGGGCGGACCTGTCGGGCGCCCGCATCATCAGTGCTGCCGAGCTGCTGGAGGCCGACATTCCCACCCTCGCCCGCGGCCCCCTCGCCGTCGAGGATGTGCATCTGATCGCCGGAGACGCGGCGGCGCAAACGGCGCTCTTTCACTTGCACAACCTCGTGTTGGCCGAAGGTCAGGCGCTCTTGCTCACCGGCACCGGCCCCGTGGCCCATTGGGGGCTGACGCTGCCCGATCTGGTCAGCCGGATGCGCGGCGCCACAATGGTTGAAATGGAAGCACCGGACGACGCGCTGCTCTCGGCGCTGCTGGTCAAGCTTCTGGCCGACCGGCAGTTGACGCCGAAACCGGAACTGATCAACTACCTGATGACCCGGATGAACCGTTCCTTTGCCGCCGCCATCGCGCTGGTCGACCGGCTGGATGCTGCCAGCCTTGCGCAGAAGCGCCCGTTGACCCGCGCACTGGCCGCGCAGGTGCTGGACATCGCCCCGCCCCGCACGTGATACTGGAATAATTAACGTTCGCATTCGCAAACCCGTTACATTCCAATGTCATGAGGCCCGCATGACCCAAGCTGATTTCCTGCAAGCGCCCTTTCCACCCGCCACCGATCTGCCCGAGCTTGATACCGCCGGGCCGGGCCGTTTCTTTAACCGTGAGCTAAGCTGGCTCGACTTTAACTGGCGGGTGCTGGAAGAGGCCGAGAACCCGCGTGTACCGCTGCTGGAACGGCTGCGCTTTCTGTCGATTTCGGCCACCAACCTTGATGAATTCTATACCGTGCGGGTCGCGGGGCTGCGCGAACTGGCCCAAGCGGGCAATACCACCGCCGCCGCCGATGGGCTGAGCCCCGGTGAACAATTGGTGCTGATCAACGAAGACGCGCGCAACTTGATGATGTCCCAGCAGCGCGTGCTGGTCGATCTGATGGCCGAGATGGACGACCAGAACATCATGCTCGAACGTGCCGCGGACCTGACCGAGGCGGACCACAAACATCTCGAAGGGGTCTTTCTCAACCAAGTTTTCGCCGTGCTGTCGCCGCTGGCCATCGACCCGGCACATCCCTTCCCCTTCATCCCCAACACCGGCTATGCGCTGGCGCTGCAACTGGAACGCAGCCGCGACAAACGCCCCCTGCAAGCGCTGCTGCCGATCCCCGGCCAGATCGACCGCTTCGTGCCTCTGCCCGCGCCCGATGGTTGCCTGCGCTACCTGCCGCTCGAAGACCTGTTGATCATCAACATCCCCAACCTCTTTCCGGGCTACAAACTCAAAGCGCATTTCGAATTCCGCGTGCTGCGCGACAGCGACCTTGAAGTGGAAGACGAGGCCGAAGACCTCGTGCGAGAATTCGAAGTCGCGCTCAAGCGCCGCCGCCGTGGTGAAGTCGTGCGGCTGACCCATTCCGCTGGCGCCCCGGAAAAGCTGAAATCCGTCGTCATGCGCGAGCTTTGCGTGCGGCCCCAAGACGTGATCGAAATCGAAGGCATGTTGGGCATTGCCGACCTGTCAAAACTCGTGACCGACGCCCGGCCCGACCTGCTTTGGCCGCAGTTCACCCCGCGGGTGCCCGAGCGGGTCAGTGACCACGATGGCGATATGTTCGCCGCGATCCGGCAAAAAGACATGCTGCTGCACCATCCTTACGAGACTTTCGACATGGTGGTGCGCTTCCTTGCGCAAGCAGCGCGGGATCCGGATGTGGTGGCGATCAAACAGACGCTCTACCGCACCTCACGCGATAGCCCGATTGTCAGTGCGCTCTGCGAGGCCGCCGAGGATGGTAAATCCGTCACCGCCTTGGTTGAACTGAAAGCCCGCTTTGATGAGGCCGCCAATATCCGCCAGTCGCGCCGTTTGGAACGCGCGGGCGCGCATGTGGTTTATGGTTTTCTCGACCTCAAGACCCACGCCAAGATCTCGACCGTGGTGCGCCGCGAGGGCGATCAACTGGTGACCTACACCCATTACGGCACCGGCAACTATCACCCGATTACCGCGCGGATTTATACGGATCTGTCGCTTTTCACCTGCGACTCGAGCCTTGGGCGCGATGCCACGAAAGTTTTCAACTTCCTGTCCGGCTATGCCCCGCCCGAGCAGTTGGAAAACCTTGCCATCTCCCCCACCACGCTCAAGCCGCGCCTGCTTGAGATGATCGCCACCGAGGCTGACCATGCCCGCGCCGGGCGGCCTGCCGTGATCTGGGCCAAGATGAACGCCCTGATCGACGCCGAGGTGATCGATGCGCTATATGATGCCAGCCAAGCCGGGGTGGAAATCAGCCTTGTCATTCGCGGCATCTGCGGGCTGCGCCCCGGCGTTAAGGGGCTGTCGGACAACATCCGGGTCAAATCCATCATCGGGCGTTTTCTGGAACACAGCCGCATCGTCTGTTTCGGCAATGGCCATGGGCTGCCGCATAAAAAGGCGCGGGTCTTCATGTCTTCCGCGGACTGGATGGGCCGCAACCTGAACCGCCGGGTCGAGACTTTGGTCGAGATCGAGAACCCCACCGTCAAGGCGCAGATCACCAGCCAGATCATGGCGGCCAATCTGGCTGACGTGGCGCAAAGCTGGGTCATGGGGCCGGATGGTAAATTCACCCGGCCCGCCGTGCCGGAGGGGACGTTCGCGTTTAACTGTCACCGCTTCTTTATGGAAAACCCCTCGCTCTCGGGGCGCGGCAGCGCGGGGGCGTCGGATGTGCCCAAGCTGACCCATACCGAGGATTGACCGGGCAAGCGGCCCGTTAGCAATTGACCTCACCGCCCCCCTGCGCCAATTATCCCCTCAAACGGATGGCCCGCAGGAGCATTGATGGCAGACCAGACCGACCCTTCCCGAGCCGCCCCCGTCCCTGAGACCGGCGTGGCGGAACTGGGCCTTTTCGCGAAACCATTGTTTCAAGATCCGGGTGCGCGCGCGCTGGCGCGGGTGGGCGTGGTGGATGTGGGCTCGAACTCTGTCCGCCTTGTGGTGTTCGACGGCGCGGCCCGCTCTCCGGCCTATTTCTATAACGAAAAGATCATGTGCGCCTTGGGCGCTGGCATGTCCGAGACCGGCCATCTGTCGCCCGAAGGCCGCGCACGTGCCCTCTCGGCGCTGCGCCGGTTCAGCAAGCTTGCCGATGGCATGGGCCTGTCGGAACTCACGGTCGTGGCCACCGCAGCGGTGCGCGATGCCAGCGATGGGCGCGAGTTCTGCGCCGATGTGCTGCGCGAAACCGGCCTGCGCATCTGGGTGATCGACGGCGAGGAAGAGGCGCGGCTCTCGGCCCAAGGGGTGCTGCTGGGCTGGCCTGGCGCATACGGCCTTGTCTGCGACATCGGCGGCTCGTCGATGGAACTGGCAGAAATCTCCGGTGGGCGTGTCGGGCGGCGGGTGACCTCGCAACTCGGGCCGCTGAAATTGCGCGATCTCAAGGGCGGTGCCAAGGGGCGGCATGCCCATATCAAAGAGGTCATCACCGGCCTTCAGGAAAAGATGGGCAACCAGCGTGACCGGCTGTTTCTTGTGGGCGGCTCATGGCGAGCGATTGCGCGGATCGACATGTACCGCCGGGGCTATCCGCTGCATGTGCTGCATGAATACCGCATGACCGTCACCTCGGTCCGCGAAACGGTGAAATTCATCCAAGCCTCTGATCTCGAAGAACTGCGCAATGCCTGTAACGTGTCGTCCAGCCGGATGTCGCTGGTGCCCTATGCCGCCGAGGTGCTGAGCCGTCTGGTCAAAACCTTCCGCCCCAAAGATATCGCCATTTCCAGTTACGGCATCCGCGAAGGCATGCTCTATGAGCAGATGCCGCAACGTCTGCGCGACCGCGACCCACTGATCGAAGCCTGCTATTTCGCCGAGGCCAAAGACGCGCGGATGCCCGGCTTTGGTAAGGTGCTCTATAACTTCATCCTGCCGCTCTACCGCTCTGCCCCCCATGCGCGCAGGCGGTTGGTCAAAGCGGCCTGCTTGCTCCATGACGTTAGCTGGCGCGCGCATCCCGACTACCGCGCCGAGACCTGTTTTGACAACGCCACCCGCGCCAACCTTGGCGGGCTGAAGCACGCGGAACGCATCTATCTCGGGCTTGCCCTGCTGCACCGCTACTCCAACAAACGGGAAAACACCCGGTTCGAAGACCTTTATGAGATGGTCGACGAAAAGACCCGGTTGGAGGCCGAGATATTGGGCAAAGCCATGCGCTTTGGCGCGATGCTGTGGATGGACAAAAACGAGCAACGCGGCGAGTTGCGCTGGTTCCCCAAGAAAAAGCAATTGGAACTGTGGCTGACACCTGACATGGTGCCCCTCTTTGGCGAAGTTGCAGAGGCGCGGCTGAACTCGCTTGCCAAATCACTCGAAGCCGAAGTGCATGTGCGCACCGGCAAGCGCGCCGCGAAATAGTCTGCGCTACAGGTCGATCTGGGGTGCAGGCTCGGTCGGGGTTTCGGGCGGCACCATTGGATGATCCGGCTTGCGGCGAATGATGATATCGCCGTTGGGCTGCATCTCGGGCGCCTGGTATGCGCTCCAGTCTTCAACCTCATCCAGCAGTTCCGTCAGCTTCGGCCCCATCTCCCGCGCGAAATCACGCAGGGCGGGGCGCATGGCTTCGGTAAACCCTTCGAAGCCTTCCATAACCGGGCCCATCTCATCCATGATCCCGTCCATGAACATCTGCGCGCCGCGCTCCATCAAGCCGAGGCCGCGTTCTTCGGTGTCCTCCTGCGCATGGGCCGCAAGCGGCAGCATCGTGCAGAGGGCGATAAGGGGCATGAAACGTGTCATGCAACACATGTAGGCGGCGCAATCGGGATTTCCAGTCCTGCGGCGTTGCGCTGGCACAAGCCCGCCTAAAGGTCGGCATCCAGCGTGACCGGGAAGTGATCTGACGCCGCCAGCAGCGCATCGCGCAGCGCCACGTTCTGCCAGCAGGCGGGATCATCCATCGGGTGCCAGATGCGCCAGCGGGCATCCCGAGCCTGAATTTGCGGGCTGACCATGATGTAGTCCAATAGCGCCTGAAGGAAGCGTTCTTCGGGCACTATCCAAAACCGCGCGCTGGTGGGAGAGGCCCCCAAACGTCGGCTAAGCGCCTGTCTGGCATGCGGGTCAAAGAGCGCCGCCGCCCCTTCCCCCAAGACGATCTCGACCGAAGACCGCCCAAACAGGCTTTCGAATTCATCCAGCCCCGGCCCGTCGTTCAAATCACCCATCACCATCACGGGCCGATCCGCTGCCAGATGCATGTCGATCCGCCGCCTGAGCCAGATCGCCTGCGCCAATTGCTTGCGCCGGTTGGCGATGGCGATGCGCAGCACATCGGCGGCGGACTTGGCCCCATGGGGCGCTTTGGATTTCAGGTGCGCGCCGATCATCTGAAAGGCGAACCCGGTCTTCGTGGTCACCTCCAACTCCAGCGGCGGTTTGGAGAAGGCCACGGCATCCTCTGTCGCATCCACGTCAAGATCAATCCGTAGTGTCTGATCAAAGCGCGGAGCACCGGTTGCCGACTGCGGCGCGTGGCGGGCCGTGAGCTTATCGGGGTCATAAAGCAGCGCAATCTCTTGCTCTGTATCGTTGGAAAACCCCATGACGGCCTCCCGCGCGCGTAGGGAAAACCGCGCGGCGAAATGCTCAAGCGCGGCCACAGTCGACTGCCGCCGCCCATGGTTTGGCGCCTCGATCACCATCACCGCATCCGCATCCAGCGCCGCGAAAACCACCCCCAGAGCCGCCGTTTGCTGCGCGCGCGTCACCTGATAGCGCGACGACCATTCGCCGTCGTCGTAAAGCTGATTGTCGCTGTCAAACAGGCTCGCGAACCACTCAACATTGTAGGTCGCGATGCGCATCAAGCGTGTTTGCCCGAGATCGTTTCCCACGCGCGGTTGATGTCGATCATGCGTTTCTCGGCCATTTTAATGGCCTCTTGCGGTAGGCCGCGCGCTACCAGCGCATCGGGGTGGTTCTCCCGCACCAACCGCCGCCAGGCCTTACGGGCTTCTTCGAGCGTGGCATGGGGGCCGATGCCCAGAACCGTGCGCGGCAAGGGCGAGCTGTCGGGCACGAACCGCGCTTTGAGCGAGGCAAAAGCCTCTTCACCCAAACCAAAGATCGCAGCCACATCTTCGAGAAAGGCGTTTTCATTCGGATGATAGATGCCATCGGCCATGGCGATGTGAAACAGCCCCTCCATCAGATCATGCAGCATCTCGGGCTGGTCGTTGAACATGCTAGCGATGCGTTTCGCGTATTCCTCAAACCCGGTGACATCCTGCCGCGCAAGGTTAAAGACCCGCGCAGCACCGTCTTGGTCCCCTTCGGCAATCTGGAACACTTCGCGAAAGGCCGTTACCTCATCGCGGGTCACCAGCCCATCGGCCTTGGCCATTTTCGCACCCAAGGCGATGACTGCGATGGTAAAGGCAACCGAGCGTTCGGGCGGGCTGCGCAGACGGTCAAAGACAGCCGACAGCCCCTCGCCCGCGGTGAGGGCTGACAAAGCTTCGGAGATGCGCGTCCAGA
The DNA here is from genome assembly GCF_027214245.1 of Sulfitobacter dubius. GTDB lineage: Bacteria > Pseudomonadota > Alphaproteobacteria > Rhodobacterales > Rhodobacteraceae > Sulfitobacter > Sulfitobacter dubius_A. Next base: position 29,134 of record NZ_JAPWHM010000005.1, read on the forward strand.
TCGACATGGGCTGACCTTTTGGTATTCGGCCCCCAGCTTAACCGCTGGCACCGGGGAAGTCAGGATGCTGACAGGGTTTTTTGCATCAAGATCAGATCAAGCCATTGGCCGTGTTTGCGCCCGACCTCGGGCATCCGGCCCACCTGCGCAAAGCCCAGTTTTTCATGGAAAGTCACAGCGCCCGGATTGGCGCTGCTGATCGCGGCGACCATCACATGATGGCCCTCCCCCGCAGCCGCCTCCTCCGCCCGCGTCATCAAGCCGCGGCCCAGCCCCTGCCCCTGTGCGGCGTCCGCCAGCACGATGCTATGCTCGACCGTCGCAGCATATCCCGGCCCGCCCCGAAAGCTGCCGTAGGTGACAAAGCCCATGATTTGCCCTGCGTCTTCGGCCACCCAAAAAGCGTCGGCGCGGGTGGCGATCAGGGCGGTGATATCCTGTGGCGTCTTTTCATCGGTGGTAAAGGTCGACAGGCTGTCGCGGATCATACCGTTCCATAGGCCCGCCACGGCCGCGGCATCGCGCGGCTCTGCCGGGCGGATCGCGCGGCCCGTTTGGGCCGCGCCCGTTTCAGCCTGCATCACTTCCGGGTCTCACGGATCAGCTTGAGGATATCCTGCGCAGCCGTCGGGATATTCGTCCCCGGGCCAAAGATCGCCTTCACGCCCGCGTCCTGCAAAAACTTGTAATCCTGTTGCGGAATGACGCCGCCGCAGATCACCAAAATATCCTCGGCCCCCGCATCCTTCAGCGCCTGAATAAGCTGCGGTGCCAATGTCTTGTGCCCCGCCGCTTGGCTAGAGATGCCGACAACATGAACGTCGTTGTCCACCGCATCCTGCGCCGCTTCGGCAGGGGTCTGGAAAAGCGGGCCGACATCCACGTCAAAGCCGATATCGGCGAAGGCGGTGGCGATCACCTTGGCCCCGCGATCGTGCCCGTCTTGGCCCATTTTGACCACCAGCATGCGCGGGCGGCGGCCCTCGGCCTCGGCGAACTCATCGACCGATTTCTGGATATCGGCAAAGCCCGCGTCGCCCTCATAGGCCGCGCCATAGACGCCTGAGAGGGTTTTGACCTCGGCCCGGTGCCGCCCGAATTCTTTCTCCATCGCCATGCTGATCTCTCCCACTGTGGCGCGCGCGCGGGCGGCTTCGACCGCCGCGTCGAGCAGGTTGCCGCCCTCGGCGGACCGCCGTGTCAGTTCCGCCAAGGCGGCGGTGCAGGCGTCCTCGTCCCGCTCGGCCCGGATACGCTCCAGCCGCGCCACCTGACCAGCGCGGACCTTGACGTTGTCGACATCCAAGATGTCGATCGGCTCTTCCTTGTCGCGGCGGTATTTGTTCACGCCGACGATCACCTCGGTGCCGCGGTCGATGCCCGCCTGACGCTGCGCCGCGGCTTCCTCGATCCTGAGCTTCGGCATGCCAGAGGCCACGGCCTTGGTCATGCCGCCCATCTCTTCAACTTCCTCGATCAGATTCCACGCTGCTTCGGCCAGATCAGCGGTCAGTTTCTCGACGTAGTAGCTGCCCGCGAGCGGATCGACGACGTTAGTGATGCCGGTCTCTTCTTGCAGGATCAGCTGGGTGTTCCGAGCGATGCGGGCAGAATGCTCCGTCGGCAGGCCGATTGCCTCATCAAGCGAGTTGGTGTGCAGCGATTGCGTACCGCCCAGCACGGCGGACAGCGCCTCATAAGCCGTGCGCACGACGTTGTTGTAGGGGTCCTGCTCGGCCAAGCTCACGCCAGAGGTCTGGCAATGGGTCCGCAGCATGGAAGACTTCGGGTTTTTCGGCTCAAATTCCTCCATCACCCGCGACCAGAGCAAACGCGCGGCACGCAACTTAGCGGCTTCCATGAAGAAGTTCATGCCGATGGCGAAGAAGAAGCTCAGGCGCGGGGCAAAACGGTCCACATCCATGCCCGCCGCAATGGCCGTGCGCACATATTCGCGCCCGTCCGCGATGGTAAAGGCCAGCTCCTGCACGAGGTTCGCGCCCGCCTCCTGCATGTGGTAGCCCGAGATCGAGATCGAGTTGAACTTCGGCATGTGGTCCGAAGTATATTCGATGATGTCCCCGATGATCCGCATTGACGGCTCCGGCGGGTAGACATAGGTGTTGCGCACCATGAATTCCTTGAGGATGTCATTCTGGATCGTCCCCGAGAGCTTGGCGCGGTCGTGGCCCTGCTCTTCGCCAGCCACGATGAAATTGGCGAGGATCGGGATCACGGCGCCGTTCATCGTCATGGAGACCGAGACCTGATCCAGCGGAATGCCGTCAAAGAGGATCTTCATATCCTCGACCGAGTCGATGGCCACACCGGCCTTGCCCACATCGCCCTCAACGCGCGGGTGATCGCTGTCATAGCCCCGGTGCGTCGCCAGATCGAAAGCAACCGAAACACCCTGCTGCCCGGCGGCCAAAGCACGGCGGTAGAAGGCGTTGGATTCCTCCGCCGTCGAAAAACCCGCATATTGCCGGATCGTCCAGGGGCGGCCCGCGTACATGGTCGCTTTCACACCGCGCGTAAACGGCGCTTCGCCGGGGATGCCACCCAGATGATCCAGCCCGTTCACATCCTCGGCAGTGTAAAGCGGCTGGACGTCGATCCCCTCCAACGTCTTCCACGTCAGATCGTCGAGGCTGCGCCCGCGCAATTCGCCCGTCGCCAGTTCCTGCCAACGTGTCTTGGCGTCCTTTTGGTCGGATGTCATATGCTTGTCCTTCTCCCTTAGCGCCGGGTGGCAGGCATGGGCCTGCGCATCACTGGCGGCTGAATTGTCACGGGGCGCGCGCTCACGGGGATAAATGCCCCCTGCGGCGCTTTGCCCTTCGCAAAATGGTACAGGCCCCCTATATCTGAAGGGACAGGAGCCTTGATGAAACGTTTGATCTCACTAGTTTTTGCAGGATTGATCGCCACCACGGCGATTGCCCAGGGGGCCGATACCCCGATGGAGGATCCGCTGTTCCTGCCCGCCGATATGGCCGATCTCAGCGCCTTCCAATGGAAAAAGCGGCCCGTTCTGGTCTTTGCCAATTCCGAGAACGATCCGGCATATGTCGCGCAGATGGAATACCTCCGCGACCGCGAGGAGGAGTTGCGGCTGCGTGATGTCATCGTGCTGACCGATACTGACCCTGCCGCGCGCAGCGCGCTCAGGCTGCGAATGCGCCCGCGGGGCTTCATGCTGGTGCTTGTCGACAAGGAAGGCCAGATTGAATTGCGCAAACCCTTTCCATGGGACGTGCGCGAAATCACCCGCAGCATCGACAAGATGCCGCTGCGCCAGCGTGAAATCAGAGAGGCAAAGGAGCGCGACGTCATCCGTTGATGCCCCGCGCCCTGCCCGCCCTGATCGCCAGCGCATAGCACCCTATTCGAACTCCATGATCACATCGTCCACCGCAAGGCTGTCGCCCGCGCCAGCGTTAACCTTGCTGACGACGCCCTTCTTCTCGGCGCGCAGGATGTTCTCCATCTTCATCGCCTCGATGGTGCAGAGCGCTTGACCTTCTTGAACCTCATCGCCCACCTCGACGTCGAGTTTCACCACCAGGCCCGGCATCGGGCAGAGCAGCATCTTGGAGGTGTCGGGCGGCAGCTTCTCGGGCATGAGGGCCGCCAATTCCGCCTGACGCGGGGTGCGGACATGGACTTTCAGATCCGCGCCGCGGGTGCGGATGCGGAAGCCGCCTGAGATTTTGCCGACCTTCAGCACCAGAGGCGCGCCATCCACGGTCATCTCGGCCAGTTGGTCGCCCGGTGTCCAATCGCCGCTGACCCGCATTTCGCCGCCGTCGGAGAAAGCTACTGTCGCCCCCTCGGGATCGGCCTTGGTCACCACATCAAAGTTTTCACCCTGCAGCTTGACGTTCCAATCGCTGCCGACCTTGCGTTCGTGGTTGTCCATCCGGCCCGAGACACGGGCGCGGCGAATTTCGCCTACGCGGTGCATGGCGGCACAGGCGGCGGCGATGCGGCGCAGCTCGCCTTCGGGCAGGGTAACACCTTCAAAACCCTCGGGATATTCCTCGGCGATGAAGGCGGTGGTCATCTCGCCCGACACGAACTTCGGGTGATCCATCACGGCAGAGAGAAACGGCAGGTTATGCCCGATGCCCTCAACCTCGAAACTGTCGAGCGCCACGCGCATCTTCTCAATCGCCTCTTCGCGGGTCGGGGCCCATGTGCAAAGCTTGGCGATCATCGGATCGTAATACATTGAAATCTCGCCGCCCTCATAGACGCCGGTATCGTTGCGCACGGCCATCTCGCCGCTTGGCGCATCGCCCTGCCATGTGCCTTGCTCCAGCAGCGGCCCTGCGGCCACTTCCTGCGGCGGGCGGTAGCGGGTCAGACGGCCAATGGAGGGCAGGAAGCCTCGGTAAGGGTCTTCGGCGTAGAGCCGGTTTTCGATGGCCCAACCGGTCAGGGTCACATCGTCTTGGGAGATCGACAGCTTCTCGCCATTGGCGACGCGGATCATCTGTTCGACCAGATCGACGCCGGTGATCAGTTCCGTCACCGGGTGTTCCACTTGAAGGCGGGTGTTCATCTCAAGGAAGTAGAAGTTCTTGTCGCCATCGACGATGAATTCCACCGTGCCCGCGCTGGTATAGCCCACGGCCTGCGCCAGAGCGACGGCCTGCTCGCCCATGGCTTTGCGGGTCTCTTCGTCAAGGAAGGGGCTCGGGGCCTCTTCAACGACCTTTTGGTTGCGGCGCTGGATCGAACACTCGCGCTCGCCCAGATAAATGCCATTGCCTTGCGCGTCGCAGAGCACCTGAATTTCGATGTGGCGGGGCTGGGTGACGAACTTCTCAATGAAAATCCGATCATCCCCAAAGGAGTTTGCCGCTTCGTTCTTGGACGATTGGAAACCTTCGCGAGCCTCTTCGTCGTTCCAAGCGATCCGCATGCCCTTGCCGCCGCCACCTGCCGAGGCTTTGAGCATCACCGGGTAGCCGATCTCATTGGAAATCTTCACCGCCTCATCTGCGTCTTCGATCAGGCCCATATAGCCCGGTACGGTCGACACCCCGGCCTCTTGCGCGATCTTTTTGGAGGTGATCTTATCGCCCATCTTTTCAATGGCGCCAACGGGCGGGCCGACGAAAGCCACGCCAACAGCATCAAGCGCCTCGGCAAACTTGCTGTTTTCGCTGAGAAAACCATAGCCCGGATGGACCGCTTGCGCGCCGGATTGCTTCACGGCCTCCATCACCTTGTCGATGACGATATAGGACTGGTTCGCAGGGGGCGGGCCAATGTGAATGGCCTCATCCGCCATTTCCACATGCAGCGCCTGCGCATCCGCATCGGAATAGATCGCCACGGTGGTCAGACCCATCTTTTTGGCGGTCTTGATCACGCGGCAGGCGATTTCGCCCCGGTTGGCAATGAGGATCTTGTCAAACATCAGCAGTTCCTTTGACGATAACAGGCCACGCAAAATGCCGCGTCAGCCATAGCTGCGCGGGTACCTGTAGAAATAAAGATGGAGGGGGAGACCGCCCTGCCCGCGCCAATGGCAGGCAAAGCGGTTAATGGGGCGAGATCAGTTACATTTGCCGGGGTTAAGCTGGCAATAACCGACGTTGGCTGCGGCGCCGATGGCTGCGCCCTGCGCCAGCGACCCACCTGTGACAGCTGCCGCACCTGCGCCGACGGCTGCGCCGCCCAAACCCTGTTCGCCAATGGTGTTGCCACATGCGGCAAGACCGGCTGTCGCGCCAAGCGCGAGAATGATGTTACGAATTGACATATGCCTGTTCCTTCACTGCTATCTACTATCCGACCAACGCCCTGCCGTTTGACAAGTTCCCGGTCAGTTTTCCGGCCCGTTGCCCTGTGGCGCGAAAACCACCCCGCCGAAAAGTCGGGCAGCGCGGCGCGGTTGCGCAGCAGCTGCCCGCTAGGGGAAGGGGTATGGTCTTCATTTCCGACGGCACGAAGAGCAAAAGACGCGCCGCCAGCCACGCAAAACCTGCCCCAAGCCTGAGCCTGCGCCAAGCACGCCCTTTGGGGCGGCCGGGCTTCGGCAAGGCTGTGCTGATCTGCGTAGAGGCGGGGCGACATCATGCCGATCAACCCTCGAAAGCTTCGGGGAAGGCGGCACGGGCTGCGGCCACATCAAGCACGAGCAAAGCTTCGTAATCGGCGGGATCAAAGGGATCGGTGGCTGGCAGCACCTCGCGGCCAAAGAGCCATGACAGACGGCCCGCATCCAGATTGCCACGCTCGAAAGGATGCTCGCCAAAGGCTTCCCACAGGGCTTTGACAAAAGCGGTGTCAGCGCGACGGTCCGGAGCGCGGCGGTCAGGGCGACGCTCACGCCGGGTGATGGGCGTGACCCCCTTGGGGTTCGGACGGCGAATTGTGAATTGGAAATCGGTGCCGGGCAGTCGCCCGGGGAACCCGCGGTGCTTTAACATATAGGCGGGCATCAGACACCCCTCCCGGTTGCAGGGGTGGCTGGGATCAGGGCAGGCGCAAACGCCTGCCCTGCAACGGCATTATTTGTACTTGCCGGTGTAGACGGGCTCAACCGAGATGGGCTCGGGCTCAACCACGACGAACTCTTCTTCTTGCTGTGCGCAGGCCGAAACAGCTGCGACGAAACCGATAGCTGCCAGCAACTTGATGCTCTTGGACATATATATCTCCTATTAGTGTTAAATGAACCTGACGCGGCAACATGCCGGCCAAGCCCGGGTTCTGAGGTAAGGGATACGTGGGTATTCCTTGACCGCATCATATGCGATTCACATAGCAATGGATACGGTTGCAAGCGCAATCGGTCGCGTTGTGACTCCAAAGCATCATTCCAATCGGAGGATCGGCGGATTCTTGCAAGTTCTTGCCTGCGCATCACAAACCCTCCCAGATGCAAGCGTCATCTTGGGCGCGGAAAGCTTCGAAATATTGGGTCGCCTCGGGGTCGACCGCGCCGAATTCCACCGGGCGGTCAGCAAGGGAGACGACGATCACCTGCCCCGCAAGCGCATGTTCGGTCATGTAAGGGAGGGCGACCACCGCGCAGAGATGCTCCATGTCCGGAGCGGCGAGGTCATAGGCGATGGCCTGCGGCCCTTTGGCGATCTGCGGCGCGATGAACCGAAAGCGCAGCCAGGTCTCACCGCCCAGTTCCTCAACAAGAACCTCTTGCAAGTCAATCACTTGCCCCGAGGGAACGTCAATCGCCCGAGCTGGAGACGCGAGCCCCCCCGCCAGCAAAGCTGGCAGGCAAGCCCGGCGCAGCAGAGCACCTAGTGATCGCGCAAAGCGTCGATCAGTGCATCCTTGTCCATATCCGAACGCCCCTCGATCCCGAGTTCCTGCGCCCGGTCGTAGAGGTCGTCTTTGATCCAATCCTCGTAGGGTGGCTGCTTGCCCCCCTTCTTGCCGGGATGCTGGCTGTCGTTGGCCTGCGCATTGGCGATGCGGGCGGCTTTCTCCTTGCTCGCCCCATCCTCGCGCAGAGATTTGTAGGTCTCTTCGTCCTTGATCGATGAATTCGGCATGATCCGGCCCTCCTTTGCAAGGAAAACCACCCAGTCCGCCGAGGGTTCCGCGCGCGGCCTCGGTGGGATCGGTATTTAAGAAAGGATGAAGCTGCATGATGGTGCTCAGAGCGGGATGTTGTCGTGTTTCTTCCACGGGGTCTGCACTTTTTTGTTGCGCAGTGACGCGAAAGCGCGGGCGACCCGTTTGCGGGTGCTGCGGGGCTGGATCACCTCGTCGATGAAACCGCGCTCGGCGGCGACGAAGGGATTGGCGAAACGGTCCTCGTAATCCTTCGTGTGTTTGGCGATCTTTTCGGGATCGTTCAGGTCCTTGCGGTGGATGATCTCTGTCGCGCCTTTGGCCCCCATTACGGCGACTTCGGCGGTGGGCCATGCGTAGTTGAAATCCGAGCGCAGGTGTTTGGAGGCCATTACGTCATAGGCGCCGCCATAGGCTTTGCGCGTGATGACGGTGACCATCGGCACGGTCGCCTCGCCATAGGCGAAGAGCAGTTTCGCGCCGTGTTTGATGACGCCGCCGAATTCCTGGCCGGTGCCGGGCAGGAAGCCAGGCACGTCTACGAGGGTCAGGATCGGGATTTCGAAAGCATCGCAGAACCGCACGAAACGGGCCGCTTTGCGCGAGCTATCGATGTCGAGGCAGCCCGCCAGCACCATCGGCTGGTTGGCGACCACGCCGACGGTACGGCCTTCAAGACGAATGAAACCGGTGATGATGTTCTTGGCGAATTCCTCTTGGATTTCGTAAAAGTCGCCCTCATCCGCCAGTTTGAGGATCAGTTCCTTCATATCATAGGGGGTATTGGCGTTGGAGGGCACCAGCGTGTCGAGCGAGGGTTCGATCCGGTTGGGATCGTCGAAGAAGGGGCGGACCGGGGGTTTTTCGCGGTTGTTGGCGGGCAGCAGATCGACGAGGCGGCGCACTTCGGCCAGCGCTTCGACGTCGTTTTCGAACGCTGCATCGGCGACAGAGGATTTGCGCGTGTGGGTCGAGGCGCCGCCCAATTCCTCGGCGGTGACGACTTCGTTGGTGACGGTTTTCACCACGTCGGGGCCAGTGACGAACATGTAAGAACTGTCTTTGACCATGAAGATGAAGTCGGTCATCGCGGGCGAGTAGACCGCGCCACCCGCGCAGGGGCCCATGATGACACTGATCTGCGGGATCACCCCGGAGGCTTCGATGTTGCGCTGGAAAACCTCCGCATAGCCCGCGAGGCTTGCCACGCCTTCTTGGATACGTGCGCCGCCGGAATCGTTAATGCCGATCACGGGCGCGCCGTTCTGCACCGCCATGTCCATGATCTTGCATATTTTCTGAGCGTGGGTTTCCGAAAGGGAGCCGCCGAAGACGGTGAAATCCTGACTGAAAACATAGACGAGGCGGCCGTTGATCGTGCCCCAACCGGTGACCACGCCATCACCTGCGGGCTTTTGATCCTGCATGCCGAAATCGGTGCAGCGGTGGGTGACGAACATGTCGAATTCCTCGAACGAGCCTTCGTCGAGCAGCAGATCGACACGCTCCCGTGCGGTGAGCTTGCCGCGACCGTGCTGCGCATCGATCCGCGCCTGACCGCCACCCAAACGCGCATCTTCGCGGCGCCGCTCCAGTTGTTCGAGAATGTCTTTCATGACGCACCCCTATTGTGATTTCGGCCAGTCTATCGGAGGAGGGCAACTGACCAAAGAGCAATTTTGCAAATTTGCAAATTCAATACAGCAGCGCTTAAGCAAAATGAAAAGTTGCAAAACAATCTAGTTAACATGGACATTTCCCATGCCCCCGACTACTTGCATTTGCATGAGCGATATCCCAAAAGTCCGGTATCTAGATCGGACGACCCCGCCCCATATTTCAACGCTGATCCTGCTGGCCGGGCTTTCGGCCATGGTGATGAACATCTTTCTGCCCAGCCTGCCGAAGATGGCAGAGCATTTCGGCACGGATTACGCGGTGATTCAGCTTTCGGTGCCGCTTTACCTGTTTTTCAGTGGCATACTGCAAATCTTCATTGGGCCGATATCCGACAACCTCGGGCGGCGGCGCGTGATGCTTTGGGGGCTGGGCCTGTTCCTTGCCGCCACGGTCGGCTGCTTGTTGGCCCCGAACATCGCCGTGTTTTTAGTCTTTCGCATGGCGCAGGCCGTGATCGCCACCGGGATGGTTCTGAGCCGTGCGGTGATCCGCGACCTTTATACCCAAGACGAATCGGCTTCCATGATCGGCTATGTCACCATGGGCATGGCGCTGGTGCCGATGATTAGCCCGGCTTTGGGCGGCTTGTTGGAGCAGGGGTTTGGCTGGCAAGCGTCATTTTGGGCGATGCTGATCCTCGGCGGGCTGGTGTTCTGGGTGGCTTGGGCGGATTTGGGCGAAACCGCCCGCGCCAGTGGCAAATCGCTGGGCCAGCAGTTCGGCGAATACCCTGAACTGCTCCGCTCGCCGCGGTTTTGGGGCTATGCGCTTGCGACGGGCTTCTGCTCGGGCGCTTTCTTTGCCTATCTTGGCGGCGCGCCCTTCGTGGGCACCGTGGTTTTCGGGATGGAGCCTGCGGTGCTGGGCCTTTATTTCGGCGCGCCCGCAATTGGTTATTTCATCGGCAACTTCATCACCGCGCGCACCGCGACCCGCTTTGGTGTCAATACGCTGGTGCTCTGGGGCTGCATCTCAAATGCCGTGGGCGGCACGGTGTCGCTGCTGATCTTTCTTGCGGGATACGGCTCCCCGCTCAGCTTTTTCGGGCTGATGACGCTGGTGGGGCTGGGCAATGGCCTGTGCATTCCCAACGCCACGGCCGGGATGCTGTCGGTGCGCCCGCATCTGGCGGGCACGGCCTCTGGGCTTGGCGGGGCGATTATGATCGTCGGTGGCGCGGCGCTGAGCGCGCTGGCCGGGGCCCTTCTCACGCCAGAGACCGGGGCCTATCCGCTATTATGGTTGATGCTGCTGACCGCCATCGCCTCGGTCGCCTCCATCTGGGTGGTGATCCGGCGCGAGAAAGCCCTGGGGCTTTAACCTAACACTACCCCCGCCTTGGACTTGCGAGCGGGGGTTTGCAAAGCTACGCTGCCGCGAAATGCAAATTTGCAAAGGTGCGCGGATGGCGATCCAGAAACTCTATGCCGGTGTGAAACTGCGAGAGACCCGCACCCGCGCGGGGCTGACGCAGAAAGACTTCGCCGCCCGGCTTGGCGTCTCCTTGCCCTATCTCAATCAAATGGAGAACAACAACCGGCCCGTTAGCACCAATGTGGTGCTGGCACTGGCGTCGGAATTCAGGCTCGACGTGACCGAACTTTCCAGCGGAGATGGAGAGCGATTGGTGAGCGATCTGCGCGAGGCGCTGGCCGATCCGATCTTCGCTGGAAAGACACCCCCGGTGGCCGATCTGCGCCTCACCGCCTCCAACGCGCCGGGGCTGGCCCATGCCTTTCTCGCGCTGCACCAAAGCTACCGGCAGGTGCATGAACGACTGGCCTCGCTGGACGAAGCCTTGGGGCGCGAGGACGCTCGGGCGATGCCCTCCCCTTGGGAGGAGGTGCGGGATTTCTTTCACTATTGTGACAATTACATTGATGCCGTCGACCGCGCGGCAGAGCATTTCGCCACCCGCGAGGGCACCGGAAACGATACGCGGGCGACCGCGGCAACCGCGCTTGAACGCGCTGGCGTGACCGTGGTCTTTGAGGATGACGACCGCCTGCGCGCCTATTATCCCGCCCGCAAAACGCTGCATCTGTCGGCCCGCGCGGCCCCTGAGACACAGACCTTTCAAATGTTGCTCCAGGTGGCGCTGACCCAGCAGGACGCGCTGTTGGAGGCAACACTTGATCTTGCCCGGTTCCACAGTGCCGCCGCACGGGATATCGCCAAGATCGGGTTGGCCAATTATTTTGCCGGGGCGGCGCTGCTGCCTTATGGGCGATTCCTGCAAAAGGCACAGGACTGCCGCCATGATCTGGAGGTGCTGGCCGGGCATTTTGGCGCCTCGATTGAGCAGGTTGCGCACCGGCTTTCGACGCTCCAGCGGCCCGGCGCAAAGGGGGTGCCCTTTTTCTTTGTGCGGGTCGATCAGGCGGGCACGATCACAAAGCGCCATTCTGCCACCCGCTTGCAATTCGCGCGTTTTGGCGGGGCCTGTCCGCTTTGGAATGTCCACCGCGCGTTTGAAACGCCGGGAAGGTTCTTGCGCCAATTGGCCGAAACGCCGGACGGGGTGCGTTATATCAGTCTGGCGCGGGACATCTCGAAGCCGGCGGGGCGGTTCGGCGCGCCGGTGCGGCGTTATGCGATCTCGCTGGGGTGCGAGGTGCGCCATGCGGCGGCACTCGTCTATGCCGATGGGATGGATGTCACCCGCAGCGATGCCTTTGAACCAATTGGCATTTCCTGCCGCATTTGCGAGCGACGGGATTGCCACCAACGCTCCGTCCCGCCGCTGGAACGGCAGTTGGTGGTCGACCCGCATCTGCGCGACACCCTGCCCTACCGGGTGGAGTGATCAGCGCCGCGCCCGCCGCCAGCCAGCACCGCGGGCTTCTGCTTCGGAACAGAACCAACGCTCTCCCTTGTGGGTGCTGATGCGGGTGCGGCCGTAAAATTCCTGCCCCGGCATATGGTAAATCTTGATCCCCTTGGCGCTGATATTGCCTTTGATCTGGCAGCTCCCCTCAGGCCGGGCCGGTTCTGAACCGCTGCGGCGGGTCACGCGGTAGCGGGCCGGAGAGACGGTCTTGAACCCATGAATGCCACGCCCTGCGACAAAGGCTGCTTTTTCCTCCAGATCATAGTCCATCGAATATTTCCGATAGGCAAAGGCCAGCCCCTCTTGCACAAGCGCCTGCCCCACGTCGACACCGCCGACATGGCAGCGGGCGACGATGCGATCATATCGGTCGCGGTCCAGCGCTTCACAGTGCGCTTCGGCCCCTTGGTATCTGTCGCGCACCTCTCTCGTCGCCCAATCGCCGCAGGCCCAAGCCTGCCCGCCATCGGTTTCGCAGGTCTGGCTCGCCTCAAGCGCGTCGATACCGTGTAAGCGAATGCGCGTGCCGCCAAGATCGAAGGTATCCCCATCAATCACGCGCACCACACCCGACACGGTCTGCGCCCCAGCCGATACTGCTGGGAAACTCAGCGTGAGACTGAGGGCGAAAAGTGAACAAATCTTTAACATGGGGCAGGTATGACGCCCTGCCCCGCCAGCTTCAAGGGACCGAATTAAGAGAGGTTAACGATCAACGCTGCGCCACCTGCCAGTTCGGATGCATCCAAGGTTCTTCATTGGCGCGGGGCAGCGGATCACGGCCAAGCAACAGGTCCGAAACCTTCTCTCCCACCATGATCGAGGGCGCGTTGAGGTTGCCATTGGTGATGCGTGGAAAGATCGAACTGTCGGCCACCCGCAGCCCTTCAACCCCAATCACCCGCGCCTGCGGATCGACCACGGCGTTCGGATCGTTGGCCGCGCCCATGCGGCAGGTGCCGCAGGGGTGATAGGCGCTCTCGGCATGTTCAGCGATGAAACTGTCAAGCTCTGCGTCCGATTGCAGCGCGGCACCGGGTTGGATCTCATGTTTGACGAAAGGCTTGAAAGCCTCCTGCGCGAAAATCTCACGCGTGAGGCGGATACAGGTGCGGAACTCCTCCCAATCGTCGGGATGCGACATGTAGTTAAAGTGGATTTTCGGCGCATCTGCCGGGTCGGCTGACCGCAGGGTGATGTCGCCCCGCGACTTAGAGCGCATTGGCCCTGTATGGGCTTGAAACCCGTGCCCCTCCGCTGCCGCCTGCCCGTCGTAACGCACGGCAATGGGCAGGAAATGGTATTGAATATCAGGGTATTCCACGCCGGGCTTCGAGCGGATGAAGGCGGCGGATTCAAATTGGTTCGACGCCCCCATACCGGTCTTTGTAAACAGCCACTGCGCGCCGATGACAGCCTTCGACAGCAAGTTCCAATGTTTATAGAGCGTGATCGGCTGGCTGGAGGCCATCTGAATATAGAGCTCCAGATGGTCTTGTAGGTTCTGCCCCACGCCGGGACGGTCTGCGACGACATTGATACCGTGCTGCGCCAGATGACCCGCCGGACCGATCCCTGACAGCATCAGCAGTTTCGGCGAGTTGATCGATGACGCGGCCAGCACCACTTCGCGCTGCGCACGGATAACCTCTGTGCGGTTGCCGCGCTTGACCTCGACCCCCACGGCACGCCCCTCTTCGATCACCACGCGCTGCGCCAGCGCGCGGATCAAGGTGACGTTGCCCGTCTTTTGCGCAGGCCGCAGATAAGCGTTCGCCGCCGACCAGCGCCGCCCGTTCCAGACCGTCTGCTCCATCGGGCCGAAGCCCTCTTGCTTCTCGCCGTTGTAATCCTCGGTCATTTGGTACCCGGCCTGCGACCCAGCCTGCACAAAGGCGTCAAACAAAGGGTTCGCGCGCGGCCCACGGCTGACATGCAAAGGCCCGTCCTTGCCGCGCCATGCCGCATCCCCGCCATGGCCGTTCTCGTGCCAAGTCTCCATGCGTTTGTAATAGGGCAACACGTCGGCATAGCCCCAGCCCTGCGCGCCGCTTTCTTCCCAATGGTCGAAATCCTTGGCATGGCCGCGCACATAGACCATGCCATTGATCGACGACGAGCCGCCGATCACCTTGCCACGCGGGCAGACCAGCTCGCGGTTGTTCAAATGCGGCTCAGGCTCGGACTTATAGCCCCAGTCATAGCGCGGCATGTTCATCGGATAGCTGAGCGCCGCGGGCATCTGGATAAACGGCCCCGCGTCGCTGCCGCCATGTTCGATGACGATCACGCGGCGCCCCGCCTCGGCCAGACGGTAGGCCATGGCGCAGCCCGCAGACCCCGCCCCGACGATTACAAATTCAGCTTCCATTCCACTTACCTTCCGCAAATCCGCACGGGTGCGGGGCAGCGCCCGACGGTGTCGGCTTTATGCGCTGCGGCCTAATTTTCCGTTGCTTAGAACGGCGCTTCGACATCGCCCATGCGGACGTAGACCGACTTCAACTGGCTATAATGGTTGATCGCCGCCTTAGAGTTTTCGCGGCCCACGCCGGAGTTTTTCATGCCCCCAAAGGGCGCTTCGACCGGCGCGTCATTATAGGTGTTAATGTAGCAGGTGCCCGCCTCGAACCCGGCGGCCACGCGGTGTGCGCGGGTCAGATTTTGGGTAAAGACACCAGCGGCGAGACCGAATTCCGTGGCATTGGCACGGGCCATGACCTCGGCCTCGCCCTCAAAATCGAGCACGGCCATGACCGGGCCAAAAATCTCTTCGCGGGCGATGACCATGTCATCTTTGACATCCGCGAAAACGGTGGGCTGCATGTAGAAACCGTCGCGTTCAATCCGTTTGCCGCCATAGACCAGCCGCGCACCCTCGGCCTCGCCCTTCGCCACATAGTCCAGCGCAATCTGCATCTGGCGGTCGCTGACCATCGGGCCAAAGCTGGTGTCGGGGTCCATCGGGTCACCGATCACGGCGTTATCCAACCGCTCGGCCAGACGCGCAAGAAACGCCTCCTTGATGTTGCGGTGCACAAAGACCCGCGTGCCGTTCGAACAAATCTGGCCGGAGCTATAGAAGTTGCCCAAGATAGCGCCGCTCACGGCGTTGTCGATATCCGCATCTTCAAAAACGATCATAGGGGATTTGCCGCCCAATTCCATCGTGACGTGTTTGATGCCCTCGGCAGCCGCGGCATAGACCTTGCGGCCCGTCGGGACGGAGCCAGTCAGCGACACCTTGTCGACGCGGGCATCGGTGACCAGCGACTGGCCCACCTCGCCCATGCCCTGCACCACGTTGAACAGGCCCGCTGGCAGCCCAGCCTCAATGAGTATCTCAGCCACTTTCAGCGCACAGAGCGGCGTAGTCTCGGACGGTTTGAAGATCATCGCATTGCCGCAGGCCAGCGCTGGCGCAGCTTTCCAGCAGGCGATCTGCGTCGGATAGTTCCACGCGCCGATGCCCACGCAAAGGCCAAGCGCCTCGCGGCGGGTATAGACCCAGTCTTCGCCCAATTGGATATGCTCGCCCGTCAGGCTGCCCGCCAGCCCGCCGAAGTACTCCAGCGCGTCGGCCCCGCTGGTGGCATCGGCGACAGAGGTCTCCTGATAGGGTTTGCCGGTGTCATAGGTCTCCAGCACCGACAGGTCATGGTTGCGCTCGCGGATCATGTCGGCGGCGCGGCGCAGGATGCGCCCCCGCTCGGTGCCTGTCATCGCGGCCCATGCGGCCTGCGCCTTGCGGGCCGATGTGATGGCTTGTTCAACGATTGCAGGCGTAGCGGCATAGAGCGTGGCGATCGTCTCGCCCGTGGCGGGATAGATCACCGGGATCGGCGTGCCGTTCGTGTCTTCGACATAGGCGCCGTCGATGAAATGGCTGGCTGTGGGCTGGGGATCATAGGACATCAAAGATACTTTCTTGCCTGAGGGGCGGAGTGTTCGAGGAGGCGGAGCGCGGCAATGCCGCCCTTCTCCGCCGTGTTCAGCGGCCCGCTTTCAGCAGCAGGTCGAGGGTATAGAGCGCGCGGGTCATTGCTTCGGCAGCGCTGACATTGTCCGACAGTGCGGCGCGCAGATAGAGCCCATCAATCAGCGCCGCCAATGTGTCGGCGTCGCCTTCGGGTTGGGGGCTGATCGGGCGCAGCGCATGGGTGAGGTTCGAGCGCAGGCGGCTTTGATAAGCCGTCAGCAGCCGCCGCGTTTCGGGATTGGTGCGGGCATGGGCGTAAAGCGTCATCCACGCGCTGATCGTGCCGGGGTGAAAGCCGGTGTCGTCGAAACTGGCGACGATGATCGCCGCTGCCCGGTCATGCGGCGTGCGGGCCGTGGCCAGCCTTTCGCGCACCCCGGCGGCATATTCCGACAGGATATGACGCATCGCGGCGAGGAAGATCTGATTCTTGCCGCCGAAATAGTGATGCGCCAAAGCACTCGACATGCCCGCCCGCTTGGCGATCTGGCTCACCGTCACATCCAGCGACTGAGCTTCGCCAATCTCGGCGATGGTGGCTTTGACCAGCGCAGAGCGGCGAATGGGTTCCATTCCGACTTTGGGCATTGGATTCGGGTCCTTGGGGCAGTGTTGACCGCCTCAGGATAGGGGAATCTTTATTGACTCGTCAATCAAGTACCACCCCGACGGGGCGGCAGGTCAGAATTTCGTGGCGTGGGAGGGCGGCGTGACCTGCCGTTTCAGCATTGCTTCGCGCCATGTGATAAAGGTGACCGAGCCCAAAATCACCGCGCCGCCCAGCACCACCCAGATGTCCACCGGCTCGGCAAAGACCACCACGCCAAGGATCGTGGCCCAGACCAGTTGCAGGAATGTCACCGGCTGCGTCACCGTCACCGGGGCGGCGGCGAATGCCAGCGTCATGGTGAAATGCCCCGCCGTGGCGAAAAAGGCGACGCCCGCGAGGATCAGCAGCTCCTGCGCGGTGGGGGTGATCCAGACGGTAAAGGCAAACGGCGCCAGCCCGATGGTAACGAAGATCGACAGCATAGTGACGATCATCACCGGGCGGGCCTCATCCGCCAGCACTTTGGCCAAGAGGTAGGAGCCCGCAAACACCACCGCCGCTAGCAGCATCGCCAGATGCCCAGTCGAGACTTCGCGAAAGCCGGGCCGCAGGATGATCGCCGCCCCCGCCAGCCCCAGACAGACCGCCACGATGCGCCGCGCCGCGAGCTTCTCGCCCAGAAAAATAGCAGCGCCGACAGTGACGTAGATCGGCGCAAGGTAGTTCATCGCCGTCACCTCAGCAATCGGCAGGCGGGTCATGGCGTAGAACCACAAGATCACCCCGCCCGCGTGGAAAAAACCACGCGTCCCGAACAGCCCCCACTGCCGTTTGCTGACCGGTGTCGCCAACAACGACCGCAGCATCGGCAAGATGAACACCAGCCCCATGGCGTAGCGCAGGAATGCGGCTTCTGCCGAGGGCAGGCGCGGCCCCATGTATTTGACCAGCGCAGTCACGCCGATGAAACACGCCCCCGTCACCAGCATCCAAAAGACCCCGACTAGCGGGCGATTGGCGGGAACGGGGATGTCGGGGGCGGTCGCGGGGTTTTGTGTCATGCCGCGACCCTTTCCCAAAGTGCTGCCAAGGGCAAGATGGGCGCGGCACTTTTATTCACATCGCAAGCAATTTGATCGCAATCCCCCACATGGTCACGGCGATGACGGCGTCCAAAACCTGCCAACTGCGGGGCTTGGCGAAAAGCGGCGCAAGAAGCCGCGCGCCATAGCCGAGGGCAAAGAAGAACACGAAACTCGCCAGCGCTGCGCCGATGCCAAAGCTCAGGCGGTCGGGATATTGCGCCGAGATTGAACCAAGCAGCACCAATGTGTCGAGATAGACATGCGGGTTCAGCCAGGTCAGTGCCAGTAAGGTCAGGATCGCCTTGCTTAAGCTGCGGGTGGCCTGCCCTTCGGCCTCCAACCCCTCACCGCCCCGCCATGCCGACACGGCATTGCGCCAACCGTACCACAGTAGGAAGGCCGCGCCGCCGTAGCGCATCAGGGGCCCGAACCACGGTGCCGCTTCGGCCAGCGCGCCGAAACCCGCCACGCCCGCCGTGATCAGAATCGCATCCGAAGTGGCGCAGACCAATACCACCGCCAGCACATGCTCACGCCGCAGCCCTTGGCGCAGGACAAAGGCGTTCTGCGCGCCGATGGCCATGATGAGGGTAAGGCTCAGCGCAAAGCCGGGGAGGAAGGAGGTCAGCATTGGGGCGTCCTGTCTTGGGTTGCACTTGCCTACCGCGGCGGTACAGATTACTCAAATTCAATAGTCTTCGCTTGGATTAGAAAAACTTATGCAGTTAGACAGCGCCCAACTGACCGCTTTGGCAAGCATCCTGCGACTTGGCAGCTTTGATGCGGCGGCGGCGGCGCTTGGGGTCACCCCCTCCGCCATCTCGCAACGGGTGAAGGCGCTTGAGGATCGGGTCGGCACCACGCTGGTCTTGCGCGGTCAGCCCTGCACCGGCACGCCGATGGGCCAGCGCCTTGCCAAACACGCCGAAGACGTGGCCCTGCTTGAAGCGCGGGCATTGGGCGTCAGCGGCAACACGTCCCCGCCCCGGCTGCGGCTGGCGGTGCCTGCGGATGTTCTGGCGACATGGCTTATCCCGGCCTTGGCGCAGATACCGGATATGCTGTTTGATCTGGTGATTGACGATCAAGACACCTCCGCCGATTGGCTGCGGCGTGGAGAGGTCAGCGCGGCCGTGACCGGACAAGCCCGCGCCGCACCGGGCTGCGATGTGCTGGCTTTGGGTGCGCTGCGCTATCACGCGACGGCAAGCCCCGCCTATGTGGAAAGGTGGTTCGCAGATGGCATGACCGCCGAGGCACTGGCGCGTGCGCCGATGCTGACCTTTAACCGCAAGGATCAATTGCAGGGGCGTTGGCTGATGCATAAGACCGGGCAGCGACTGACCCCGCCCAGCCACCACCTGCCCTCAAGTCACGGCTTCGTGGCGGCGGCGCGCGAAGGGCTCGGCTGGGGCATGAACCCTTCCCCTTTGGTGGCTGAGGATATGGAGAAAGGCCGCCTCGTCTCACTCGACGAGGCTCTGCCGCTGGATGTGCCACTTTACTGGCAGGTCGCGCGGATCATGGCCCCCGCGCTGGCCCCGCTCACTGCCGCCATAAGGGCCGCGGCGCGCGAGGCGCTGGTGCAAGGCCCGCGTTAAAGCTGCGCCATAACCTCGTCGGAGGCCTCGAAATTGGTTGTGACGCGCTGCACATCGTCGTCTTCCTCAAGCGCATCGACAAGCTTCATCAGCTTTTCCATGTTCTCAAGATCCATCTCTGTTGTCGTGACCGGACGCCAGATCAGCTTGGTCGATTCCGATTCGCCCAGTTCCGCCTCAAGCGCGGTCGAGACTTCGTTGAGATCGGTGTCGGCGCAATAGATGACGTGGCCGTCTTCGGAGCTTTCGACATCCTCGGCCCCGGCCTCAATCGCCGCCATCATCACGGTGTCGGCGTCGCCCACGGAAGCGGGGTAGATCACCTCGCCCTTGCGCTCGAACATAAAGCCGACCGAGCCTGTCTCGCCCAGATTGCCGCCGTTCTTGGTAAAGGTCGAACGCACGGTCGAAGCGGTGCGGTTCCGGTTGTCGGTCATCGCCTCGACGATCACCGCCACGCCATTGGGGCCATAGCCCTCATAGCGGATTTCCTCGTAATCCTCGCCCTCGCCGCCGATCGCTTTCTTGATGGCGCGTTCGATGTTGTCTTTGGGCATGGACTGGCCTTTGGCCTCTTTCACGGCCATGCGCAGACGCGGGTTCTTTTCCGGGTCGGGGTCGCCCATCTTGGCCGCGATGGTGATTTCCTTGGAAAGTTTGGAAAACACCTTGGCGCGCAGCTTGTCCTGACGGCCCTTGCGATGCTGGATGTTTGCCCATTTGGAGTGACCGGCCATGAATACCTCGTTCTGGCAATGCGTTTGCGCCACTCTATATGCCAGCATCACCGCTGGAACAAGCCACCCGGCCTGTGCTTAGCTTTCCTCCTTTGGGGCAACCACGTTAGACCGGATATATGACCACAGATCAGATTATTCTCTTTACCCTCTTTGGTGCGGTCTTTGGCCTGCTGCTCTGGGGTCGCTTTCGCTATGACATCGTGGCCTTTGGCGCACTGATGGCCGGGGTGGTGCTGGGGGTGGTGCCCACGGAAAACGCCTTTGACGGCTTTGGCCATCCGGCAACGCTGATCGTGGCGCTGGTGCTGGTGGTCTCGGCTGGGTTGGTGCGTTCGGGCGCGGTGATGTTGATCACCCGCACGCTGGTGGACAGTTCGCGCTCGCTTGGGGCGCATATCTCCATTATGGGCGCTGTAGGTGGGGTGCTCTCGGCCTTCATGAACAACGTAGCGGCCTTGGCTTTGCTGATGCCGGTGGACATCCAAACCGCCCGAAAAGCGGGCCGCGCGCCTGGGCTGAGCCTGATGCCGCTGAGCTTTGCCACCATCCTTGGCGGCATGGCCACGCTGATCGGCACACCCCCCAATATCATCATCGCGTCAATCCGGCAGGAATCGCTGGGCGCGCCGTTCAAGATGTTCGATTTTGCCCCGGTGGGCGGTCTGGCGGCCATCGCCGGGCTGATCTTCGTGGCGCTGATCGGCTGGCGTTTGATCCCCGCCCGCGAAGACGCCATGATCGAGCCCGAGGATATCGCGGAATATATCGCCGAGCTGACCGTGCCCGAAGGCAATAAGCAGATCGGCAAGCGTTTGGCAGAGCTACAGGAAGAAGCACATAAGGCCGATGTGGCGATCCTTGGGCTGATGCGGGACGGCAAACGGCGCTATGGCACCGCGCGCAATGTGGTGCTGCAGGCCGGAGACGCGATCGTGCTGGAAGCCACGCCCGACGCGCTGGACGAATTTCGCAGCACGCTGAACCTCGCGCTGGCGGACAGTGACCGCGAAGATCTGCTGCTGGCCGATGGCGACGGGGTCGAGATTGTCGAGGTCGTGGTGACCGAAGCCTCGCGCCTCAACGGTCGCACGGCGCAGGCGGTGGGCCTCTCGTGGCGTCAGCGCACGGTGCTTCTGGGTCTGTCTCGGCAAGGCCGCAAGATCACCTCGCAATTGCGCACGACCGAGCTGAAGCCCGGTGACATTCTCCTACTGCTGGTCCCGCGCGATACGGTTGCCCATGTCACCGACTGGCTGGGCGTGCTGCCGCTGGCCGACCGTGGCCTTGCCGTCACCCAAGACAGCAAGACGTGGCTCGCCATCGGTATGTTCGCCGGGGCGGTGGCAGCGGCCTCCTTTGGACTTATCTATCTGCCCATCGCGCTTGGGATTGTCGTGGTTGGCTATGTGCTGGCCAAAATTGTGCCATTGTCAGAGCTTTACACGCATATCGAATGGCCGGTGATCGTGCTTTTGGGGTCGATGATCCCGCTGGGGGCGGCGCTGGAAACCTCAGGCGGGACCGAGCTGATTGCGGGCGCACTTGTCGGATTGACCGAAGGGCTGCCCGCATGGGTCGTGCTGACGGTGCTGATGGTGGTAACCATGTCGCTGTCGGATGTGCTGAACAACACCGCGACAACCATCGTCGCGGCCCCCGTGGGCATCCAGATGGCGCAGACACTCGGGGTGTCGCCCGACCCCTTCCTGATGGCAGTGGCGGTGGCGGCCTCCTCGGCATTCCTCACGCCGATTGGACATAAGAACAACACGCTGATTCTTGGCCCCGGCGGCTATTCCTTTGGCGACTATTGGCGCATGGGGCTGCCGCTTGAGATCATAGTCGTCGCAGTGTCGATCCCTGCGATCCTCGTCTTTTGGCCACTCTGACGTTGCGCCCCCGGCGCGCGTCAGGCTTGCCAGATCACATTTGCCGCCCCTAGGCTGATTTCAGCTTTAGGGGGGACAAATGGATATTCTAATCAACGTCGTACTGCCGCTGTCTTTGGCGATTATCATGCTGTCGCTGGGGGTCGGCCTTACGGTCCATGACTTCACCCGCGTGGCAAAATACCCGCGCGCTTTTGGGCTGGGAGCGCTGTGCCAAGTGGTGCTGGTGCCCGCCGCCGCTTGGGCCGTGGCCGTGACCTTCAACCTCAGTGGAGAGCTGGCGGTGGGGCTGATGATCCTGTCTTTTTGTCCCGGCGGCGTGACCTCAAACATGGTCAGCAAATTTGCCCGGGGCGATGTGGCGCTCTCGGTGACATTAACGGCGGTCGTCTCGCTCCTGAGCATCCTGACCGTGCCGATCTTTACCGCCATCGCCGTGCGGCATTTCATGGGCGACGCTGCGCCGGATGTCTCGGTCGCCGCACTCGCCTTGGCGATGTTCTTGATCACCACCCTGCCGGTCGCGCTTGGGCTGCTGCTGCGCCATGGCGCTCCAACCCTCGCCGCGCGAATTGAGCCGGGCCTATCGGCCCTCGCCGCGCTGCTTTTCGCGGTGATTGTGCTGGCTGCCCTTGCCGGGAACTGGCGGCTCTTCACCGAGAACCTCGCCAGCCTAGGGCCTGCGCTTATCAGCCTGAACGCGGCATTGATGCTGCTGGGGCTTGGCATCGCCGGGGCCGCAGGACTGGCGTGGCGGACGCGCAAGACGATCTCGATTGAGGTGGGCATCCAGAACGCCACTCTGGGCATCACCCTCGCCGCTTTGATCTCGGGTCAAACATCAGGGTTCAGCGCCTACGCCCTGCCCTCGGCGGTCTATGGGATCACCATGTATCTGGTCGCCCTGCCCTTTGTGCTTTGGTTTCGCAAGCGCTGAGAGTGGGGAGACCGCACAAACAAAAGGCGCGCCCCTAGGGACGCGCCTTTCTTGTTCAAGGGACGGGCCATCAGGCCATGTCGAAAGCGTCGTCCTCACAAAGGTCGGGCTCTTCGTCTTCCTCCGAAGGCATGGAGGCAAGGCTGAGCGCGTCCATAAGAGCGGTCGCGCCGTCGGATGTGTCGGCGGCGTCGGGATCGGCATCCAGCGGATCAACACCTCCGGTGACGCCCAACACATCACCCTCTCCGCTTTCATCAACATCGACGACGACACGCATACCGGCCAAGTCGATGTCTTCGAAGGACAGCGATCCACTGTTTGAAGAAAGGGTGAAGTCCGTCGACTTGACGCCATTATCCGGATCGTCAGCCGCCGGGTCGAACTTCAACCCTACGTCAAAGGTGCCGCCGGCACCGTTCACCCCATCGTCCGCGGCCTGAATGTCACTCACATCGCGACTTCCCGCCGTTGGATAGAAATAAAGCGTCTCTACCCCGCTGCCATCCGTCAGGTTGAAGTAAACTTCATCGATCTCTGCTTCGTTTCCATCGAATTGAACCTGCGACAGCGTGAAGAACAGCGTGCCGGTATCGGTTTCAGTAACTGATACGTTGATCTCCGCAGGGTCGCCCACCGTGAAATTCAGCGTCGTCTTCTCGTCACCACCTGTATCGGTGCCTTGCGTGCCACCCGAGCCAGAACCCTTGGTGCCGCATGAGCCGGAGCCCTTCGTACCACCAGAGCCGGAGCCCTTCGTGCCGCCAGAACCAGAACCCTTCGTGCCGCCCGAACCCGAACCCTTCGTACCGCCAGAGCCGGAGCCCTTCGTGCCGCCAGAACCGGAGCCCTTCGTACCACCAGAGCCGGAGCCCTTCGTGCCGCCAGAACCGGAGCCCTTCGTGCCACCAGAACCGGAGCCCTTCGTGCCACCAGAACCGGAGCCCTTCGTGCCGCCAGAATCGGAGCCCTTAGTGCCGCCCGAACCAGAACCCTTCGTGCCGCCAGAACCGGTGCCTTTGGTACCACCAGAGCCGGAACCCTTGGTGCCGCCAGAACCAGAACCCTTGCCGTCATCGCTCCCGTCGAACTTCCCGGCCAGGTTTTCGTCATACCATTTCGCGAAGGAGGACCCCTCTACCCCGCCGTTGTGATAGGACTTTGTACCGCTGGCGTCGCAACCGCTGCCCGCCGCACCATCGGTGGACCAGCTATCGTCTTTACTGTTCCAACCTTTAGAGAATCTGTAACCCATGACACCAATCCCTCATATACTTTTGCAGTCGCGACCGCTTTGCAGCGCCACGTCCCCCACAGACTTGCGAAACTAACAGGCGCAATTCTCTTTCGGCAAATTCTTTCCATTTTTTCCGATGAATGAGGCCAGATGTCGACATAATCTCGAAACAGTAACGCGCACTGCAGACGCATTGTCCTTTGGTATAGATCAAACATGCCGAATGGCGGCGAATCACTCCGGGCGGATAGGCTGAAATTGCCTTTGTTTTGCCCAAAACCCGCCGTACCCTCGACCGTCAAAGCGCCTAGACAGACCGAAACACCAGCGGAGGCCCCATGGCACGACCCAAGGAACAAAGCGCTCAGGCGCAGATCGTCGCAGCGGCGCGCAGACATTTCGGCCAAGATGTCGCACGGGTATCGGCCCCCGGTGGTGAGAACCGGTCAAGTTTCCGGCTGCATCTGACCGATCGTACCGTCATCGCAACCCTGCGCCCGAACTTTCGCCGCACCCATTTGGAAGCCCATGTGCTGACCGAACTTGGCCGCCATTGCAGCGACCTGCCCGAATGTCTGGGCGTGGTGGGTGAGATCATGTTCCAATCCGATGTCGGCAAACGCCGCCTCAATGTCGAGGTCGCGCAGGTCGCGCCAGCGGTACAGCTTGATCTGGCGGGAGAGGCCGTCTCGGCCATATTCCGCATCCATGGCGCCGCGCGCCAGACCGAGTTGAACGCCATCATGCCGCATCTGGGCAACAACCGCGACTGGGTACTGAACTTCGTTGATGCGGTGGACTTTCTAAAGGACCTCGGGGGTGGCATTTCAGACCAGTTCGACCGCACCACCGCCTATGAGCGTATCAACGCCCCGGCGCGGCAATTCGTGAAGTGGGACTGCCGGTCGGGCAATGCCGCAATTGGCCGGGATGACAAATTGCGCTGGTTCGACTTTGAATATGCCGGGTTGCGCCATGGCGCCGAAGACATCGCTTGGCTGATCGGGGATGAGGCGTGGCCCGTCGCCCCGCAGGACATGGTCGACGTGGTGATCGACGCCTTCGATCCCACCTGCGGCATTCCCCTGCCCGACTACCTTGACTACCTTTCGGTTTACCTGACCTTCCATGCTGTGCAGCGGCTTAAACTGATCAGCAAGGAAGCCAAGAAACGTGGCTGGCTGAGCAAAGACCGCATCCGGCGCTATGATGATGCAGGGGTGCACCCCGAATTCGCGGCGCATATCTGCCGGGTTGGGGCCTATTTCTCGGACCAATCCGAGCTTACCGCGCCGCTGACACGCAACTTCCTTGAGGCGCAGGCGGGCTTTGACGCGATCGTCGGCCAGACCGAAAAACAGCGCAGCGCCTGAGTTACCAAAACAGCGGGATTACCGCGCTTACCAGCAGCGACATGCTCAGGTTCAGCGGGATCCCGATGCGCATGAAATCGGTGAATTTATACCCACCCGGCCCGTAGACCAGCGTATTGGTCTGATAGCCGATAGGCGTGGCAAAGGCGCAGGAGGCCGCGATCATCACCGCCACAACCAGCGGGCGCGGGTCCATGCCAAGCGCAGTGCTGAGGCTGATGGCGATGGGTGTCATGATCACCGCCACGGCATTGTTGCTGACGATCTCGGTCAAGGTCGTGGTCAGCAGGAACACTGACAGAATGATCCAGAAGGGCGGCAGTTCGGCAAGCCCCGGCGCGATATTGTCGACGATCAGCGCAATCGCCCCTGAGTTCTGCAGGGCAGCGCCCACGGCCAACATGGCAAAGATCAGCGCCAGCAACCGCCCTTCCACGAAAGAGAATGCCTCCTCTGCGTCGATACAGCCGGTCACCAGCACCACAGCCACAGCGATCACGGCCAAAGCCAAGATCGGCGCGACGTTGAAGGCCGCCAGAGTGACGATGCCCACCAGCGCCGCGATGGCAATCGGCGCATGGCCCCGCCGAAATGCGCGGGCCGAGGGTTGGGTCACGTCGACGAGGTTCATCTCGCTGGCCAGACGCTGAATATCCTCCGCCGCGCCTTCCAGCAGCAGCGTGTCACCCACTTTGACGATCAATTGGTCAAGCTGTTGGCCGATATTCTGGTTCCGCCGATGCACCGCCAGCGGATAGACGCCATAGCGCCGCCGCAGCCGCATGGAGCCCAAACTGCGCCCCACCATCCGGCAACCGGGGGTGATCAGCACTTCGACGGTCGTGGTCTCCACCGCCGAAAGCTGGTCGACCCGGCGCAGTTCTTTGTTGTTCTGCAGACTCAATAGCTCGGTCATCTGGGTCCGCAGCACCACGCGGTCCCCGACCTGAAGCTCAACGCCTTTGAGGTTGCGACGCAATGAATCGTCGCCTCGCACCACGTCGATTAACCGCACGCCTTCGCGTTTGAACAGCTGCACATCCAGCACTTCGCGGCCAATCAAGTTGCTTTCAGGGGGGATCACCGCCTCGGTAAAGAACTTCATCTTGGAGCGGTCCGAGAGCATATTCGCCATGCTGTCGCGCGCGGGCAGCAGTTTGTCGGCGAAAAACAGCATGTAGATCAAACCCCATGTGCATACGACAAGACCCACGGGAAGGATCTCGAAGATCCCAAAAGGCGCCATCCCCTGCGACCGCGCCACACCATCGACCAACAGGTTGGTCGATGTGCCGATCAGCGTGAGAGAACCGCCCATGATCGCGGCGTAGCTGAGCGGGATCAGCAGCTTAGAGGCTTTGGTGTTGAGCGTGCGCGTCAGCTGCACAACCACCGGGATCATCACCACAACGACGGGCGTGTTGTTCATAATCGCACTGGCCGCCATGACCGACAGGATCACCCCCGCCACCGCCGTCTTGGGATGGGTCTTGGCCGACCGTTCGGCCAGCCGGGTCAGCACATCCAACGCCCCGGTCCGCACCAAGGCCCCCATGATGATGAACATGGCCGCAATGGTCCAAGGCGCGGGGTTCGACAGCACCGCCAGCGCATCGTCATAGGGCAAAACACCGATGGCCAGCAAAAGCGCGGCACCAGCGATGGCGACCACTTCGGTGGGGAAAGCTTCGCGCAGGAAAAGCACGAACATCATGCCGACGACCACGAGGGTGAGCACCGCCGTCTCCGTCGGAGAGAAGCTGAAAAATTCCATCAAGAACCTGTCATTCGGGCAAAAGGCCGTTGTCCAGTTACGCCGATTGCCGCGCCCTGCGCAAGCCTGACGCATGGGTCGGCAGTGTCAGACCTCAGGGCGCGCTGGCCTGTAGGGCTCCGCCCTCGCGCACCGGTACGATCCGCGTGGCACGGCCCGTGCGGTCATCAGTTTCGATATAAACGCCTGAGAGTGTCGCCTCACCATTGGCGGGGGTAAAGCGTTCACGCGGCATGCCGGTGATGAAACGGCGCAGCGGCTCGGCCTTGTCCATGCCGATCACCGAATGGTAATCGCCACACATGCCCGCATCGCTGAGGTAGGCCGTGCCGCCCGGCAGGATCATCGCATCGGCAGTCGGCACATGGGTATGGGTGCCGACAACAAGGCTCGCCCGCCCGTCGCACCAGTGGCCCATGGCCATTTTCTCGCTGGTGGCTTCGCAGTGCATATCGACGATGATCGCTTGCGCCATGCCGCCCAAAGGATGGGTTTTCAGCACCGGCTCCAGCGCCGAAAAAGGGTCATCAAAAGGCCGTTTCATAAAGACTTGGCCAAGCGCTTGGGTGACCAGAACCTTTTTGCCGTTCTGCGCTGTGAAGAGTTTGGCCCCCTTGCCCGGCGCGGATTTGGAGAAGTTCAGCGGGCGGATCACGCGCGGCTCCTGCTCGATAAAGCTGAGCATGTCTTTCTGGTCGAAAGCGTGATCGCCAAGGGTCAGACAGTCAGCTCCGGCATCCAGCAACGTTTTGGCATGCGCGCCCGACAGGCCCATACCCCCGGTCGCATTCTCGCCATTCACCACAATAAAATCGAGCTTCCAGTCACGCCGCAGCCGCGCCAGATTTTCGGTGATCGCCCGCCGTCCGGCCCGGCCCATCACATCGCCAAGAAACAAAATCTTCATAAACTATGGACTAGGACGCGCGCGGCTTGGCGGCAACCCTTATTCCGCCTAGGGCCGGGTTAGCGTTGCGCCACTTCGATTACGCCAGCCTCAGTCACGATCAGATCGAGCGGCTCATCGGTTTCCTCGAGCGGAATGTCATCGCACTCCTGCCCGGCAAAGGCGAAACCGATCGCCATCGTGGCCCTGCGCGCGCGCAGCATCGCCAGTGTCCGGTCATAAAATCCGCCGCCATAGCCCAGCCGCGCGCCCGCGCGGTTAAAGGCCAGCAGCGGCACGATCACGATTTCGGGCTCGAAAAAATCGTTATGTTCTGGGATCATCGCGCCGAAAGTGCCCGCGACCATCGGCGTCTCTGGTGTCCAGCGCGAAAAGGACAGCGGGTGGTCGGGCCACATGATCACCGGCACGCCGACCGGGCCGTGGGCGCAGGCCTCGGCCATGGCCGGGCGGGGGTCGATTTCGGTACGAATGGGCATAAAGCCCGAAAGCAGCACGCCGCGATAGCCTGCCAAAACTTCGGAAAGATACCCCGCCTGCGCCGCATTCGCCGCCTCAAACAACGGCTTGCGCCGGGCAAATGCCGCCTTGCGCGCTTCGGCCTTCCGGGTGGCGCAATCGCTCACAGCAGCACCAGCGCCGCAAGTCCGAGGAAGGCGAAAAAGCCAACCACATCCGTCACCGTAGTCACAAAGGCCCCCGAGGCGAGCGCCGGGTCAATCCCGAACCGCTCTAGCAAAATCGGGATACCGGTGCCCGCAAGCCCCGCCACTACGAGGTTAATCACCATCGCGGTCGCAATCACATAGCCAAGCGCCGGAGAGCCGAACCAGATCACGCCGACGATCCCCATGATCACCGCAAAGATCAGCCCGTTCACCAGCCCCACCAGAACCTCCCGCCGGATCACCCGCCAGACGTTGGAGCCGGTAAGGTCTTTCGTCGCAATCGCACGCACTGCCACGGTCAGGCTTTGGGTGCCTGCATTGCCGCCCATGGAGGCCACAATCGGCATCAGCACCGCCAGCGCCACGATCTGCGCGATGGCGGCTTCGAACTGAGAAATCACCATTGATGCGGCAATCGCCGTCACGAGGTTCACCGCGAGCCACGGCAAACGCTGCTTCGTCGTCTCC
The DNA here is from genome assembly GCF_027214245.1 of Sulfitobacter dubius. Lineage (GTDB taxonomy): Bacteria > Pseudomonadota > Alphaproteobacteria > Rhodobacterales > Rhodobacteraceae > Sulfitobacter > Sulfitobacter dubius_A. The sequence goes on from NZ_JAPWHM010000005.1 coordinate 58,409, forward strand.
GCCACCCGGTCAGAAAGCGAGCCCTCGCCCACACCCGCCAATCGCAGGATGTCTTCTTCGTGCTCTTCGTCGAGCACCGCCATGGCGTCGTCGATGGTGATGACACCGATCAATCGCCCCTCTTCATCGACCACGGGGGCCGAGATCAGGTGGTACTGATTAAACGCATAGGCCACATCGCCCTCGTCCCGCATGGCGGGGATGATCTGGAAGGTTTCCTCCAAGATATCCGCCAGCCGCGTCTCGCGGCGCGAGCGCATCAGCTTGCCCAGTGTCACATTGCCCACCGGGTGCAGACGCGGGTCCACCATGACGATGTGATAGAACTGGTCTGGCAGGTCTTCTTCCTTGGTGGCGCGCAGATGGTCGATGGTCTGGCCCACCGTCCAATGCTCGGGCGCCATGACGACCTCGCGCTGCATCAGACGACCGGCAGAATATTCCGGCCAGTTCAGCGCCTGTTCAACGGCGACCCGGTCAGTTTCCTCCAGCGCATCGAGGATGGTTTCCTGCTGCGCGTCTTCCAGATCTTCGATCAGGTCGACGACATCATCGCTGTCCAGTTCACGCACCGCTTGCGTCAGAACCTGCGGCGTCAGGATGGAGATGACTTCCTCTCGGATCGACTCGTCGAGTTCCGATAGAATCTCACCGTCGAATTCCTGCCCGTAAAGCCGGATTAATGCTGCGCGGTCATCCTCGTCGATCTGCTCCAAAAGGTCAGCGATGTCCGCCGCGTGCAGCGGTTCCATCAACTGGGTCAGATGGGCTTGATCGTTCGCCTCTACGGTCTCAAGGATCGCGGCAACGGCCCTGCGGTCCAGCATATAGGCTTCGGCAGTCTCTTCAGAGGCTACCGCCGGATCCAGCTCTTCAATATGCTCTGCCATCCGCTGCTCTCCGTGCCTGTGCCCTTGTTAGAGGCGACAATAGGCGAGCGGCCTCGGGGGTACAACGGCACCCGCGACGCTTCGGTATTGTTCCCCGTCTCGCCCTCACCTAAACCACTGGCATGACAAATCAACGACTCCTTTTGGGCGCGACGCTCAGCTATTCCGGCAACCCGATGCAAAGCGCCTGGGAGGATGCCGTGAAGATCGACACCGAAGGCGGTGTCATGATCGAAGACGGCCGCATTGCCGTCGTGGGCAATGGAGACGCCCTGCGCGCCGCGCATCCGCAGGCCGAGGTGACGCGCTACGCCGATGCGCTGATCTGCCCGGGGTTTGTCGATGCCCATGTGCATTATCCCCAGACCGCGATCATCGCCTCTTGGGGTAAGCGACTGATTGACTGGCTCAACACCTATACCTTCCCCGAAGAGATGCGCCTGTCCGATCCGGCCTATGCGGGTGAGATCGCCGCGCGTTATCTGGATCTGACGCTGGCCCATGGGACCACCACTGTTGCGTCTTATTGCACGATCCATCCCCACAGCGCCGATGCGCTGTTTCAGGCAGCAGAGGATCGCTGCCAGCGGATCGTGGCAGGCAAGACCTGCATGGACCGCAACGCCCCCGAAGGGCTGCGCGACACAGTGCAATCGGCCTATGACGACAGCAAAGCGCTGATTGAGCGCTGGCACGGCAAGGGCCGCGCGAGCTATGCGATCACGCCGCGGTTCTCTCCGACCTCGACGCCCGAGCAACTCTCGGCCCTCGGCGCGCTTTGGGCAGAGCATCCGACCTGTCTGATGCAGACCCACCTTAGCGAACAAACGGATGAGATCGAATGGGTGCGCGGCCTGTTCCCAGAGGCGCGCGATTACCTTGATACCTATGAGACCCACGGACTGCTGGGCGAACGAGGCCTTTACGGCCATGCGATCCACCTAGAGCCGCGCGAGATCGACCGGCTGGCCGAGGTTGGTGGCGCACTGGTCCACTGCCCCACCTCCAACACCTTCATCGGTTCGGGACTGTTTGACATGACCGGCCTTGCCGCGCGGGGCATTCCGCTGGCGCTGGCGACGGATACCGGGGGCGGCTCGTCGTTTTCGATGCTGCGCACCATGGCGGCTGCCTATGAGGTTGGCCAGTTGCGCGGCACGCCGCTACATGCGGCGCAGTTGATCTGGCTCGCCACCGCAGGTTCGGCCCGCAGTCTGCATTTGCAGGATCACATCGGCAGTCTGGCCGAAGGGATGGAAGCGGATATCACCGTGCTGTCGCTCGACTCGACCCCCGCCATCGCACAGCGTCACGCGGCTGCCAAGGATATCTGGGAAAGCCTCTTCGCCACCATCATGATGGGCGATGACCGCGCGATTGCAGATGTTTGGGTTGCGGGTGCGCGTCGGGGTGGCACGGTGTAACGCACCACCCGCGATTGGGTTGCCTCAGCAGGGCGCGCCCAGCACCATCACCCAAACCTCACTATCGGCCTGCACCAACCCCATCTCTTCGGCGCGGCTGTCGACCATATTGCGGTAATGCCCCGGTGAGTTGGTCCAGCCGGTCATGACCTCATCCAAGGACTGCTGCCCCTTGGCGATATTCTCGGCCACAAAGCACCATTGATAGCCCGCCATCGCGGCACGACGGCCCACATCCGTGCCATCGCGGCCCTTGTGGCTGAAATAGTCGTGCTCTGCCATATCGCTGGCATGGGTTTGAGCCGCCTGCGCCAAACGGCCATCATAGACAAGAGGTTTGAGCCCCTGCACATCCCGCAACGCATTTACGCGCTCCAACCCCATGGGGTCGGCTAATGCCGGCATGCCCGCCAGCATCAGGATCGATAGAAAAAATGGCCTCATTCAGCCAAGCCTTTCGCCAATTCGTTTTGCCGCGCCACCTGTGCGGCCAAGTCAATCGTGGTGACGCGACCATCGCGCACCACCTGACGGCCTTCAACGAAAAGGTCGCGCACCGCCGTCGGACCGGCAAGAAGCAGCGCAGCCGGATCCCAACTGCCCGCGCTTTGCACACCCGAGACATCCCAGATCGCCACATCGGCCCGTTTGCCGGGCATCAGGCGGCCGCAATCAGCGCGCCCCAGCACATCTGCCCCGCCCCGCGTCGCCAGTTCCAGCGCCGCACGCGGGCTCATCGCATCAGCGCCGCGGGTCACGCGCTGTAACAGCATCGCCTGCCGTGCCTCGGCGGCCAAATTGCCGCTGTCATTGCTGGCCGACCCGTCGACGCCCAGCCCCAGCGACACCCCCGCATCCAGCATCGCCCGCACCGGCGCGATGCCTGACCCAAGGCGGCAATTCGAACAGGGGCAATGCGCCACCCCCGTGCGGGTCCGGGCAAAGAGGTCAATCTCGGACGCGTCCAGTTGCACGCAATGGGCATGCCAGACGTCATCGCCCAGCCAACCAAGGCTTTCGGCATATTCGCCGGGGCGGCAGCCGAATGTCTCTAGCGAATAAGCAACGTCTTCGGTATTTTCGGCCAGATGGGTGTGCAGCATGACACCCTTGTCACGGGCCAGCAGGGCCGTGTCGCGCATCAATTCGCGGCTGACGGAGAAGGGCGAACAAGGGGCCAAGCCAACGCGGCACATCGACCCTTCCGCGGGATCGTGGAAGGCGTCGACCACGCGGATGCAATCTTCCAAGATCGCCGCCTCACGCTCCACCAGCGCATCGGGCGGCAGGCCGCCGTCGCTTTCGCCTATGCTCATCGAGCCGCGCGTGGGGTGAAACCGAAGGCCAAGCTCGGCGGCGGCATGGATCGTATCTTCCAGCCGCACGCCGTTTGGGTAGAGATAAAGATGGTCCGAACTCAGGCTACAACCCGAGAGCGCCAGTTCCGCCAGCCCGATCTGCGCCGAGACGAACATATGCTCCGGCCCCATACGCGCCCAGATCGGATAGAGCCGCTGCAACCAGCCAAAGAGCAGCGCATCCTGTGCGCCCGGCACGGCGCGGGTCATGCTCTGGTAAAGATGGTGATGCGTGTTCACGAGGCCCGGCGTAACGACACAGCCGTTCGCCTCGACAATCTCGCCCTCCGTCCGAAGGCCCTGTCCGATCTCGGCAATCACCCCGTCGCGCAGCAACAGGTCTGCACCGGCAAGTTCGCGCCGGTTATCGTCCATCGTGATGAGGTAATCCGCGCCGCGGATGAGGGTCTCTGCCATAGGTCACACTTTTCGCTATGCCCGTCTCATGCAAAGTGTGTGTGGCCGATGGAAAACGGGCGAGAGAACCGGCCTTTACGGGAGTTATCGCATCCCGCCGGGGCCGGTCAATCCGCGGGTTCCGACAATTGGATCAATAGGCGGAAAGGATCGCAAGCGCCTGCGCGTGGATTTCGCGGTTGGCCGCCGCAAGCGCCCTGCCGCCCTCATGCACCGGGTTGCCCTGCCAATCGGTGACGAGCCCCCCCGCCGCTTGGATCACCGCGATGGGCGCTTGGATGTCATAGGCGTTCAATCCTGCCTCGATCACCAGATCGACCTGCCCGGCCGCGACCAAAGCATAGGCGTAGCAATCCATGCCATAGCGGGTCAGCAGCGCCTGCGACGCCACGGCCCGAAAGGCGTTGGCCTCATCGCTGCTGCCGACCTCGGGGAATGTCGTGAAAACGATGGCCTGCCGCAGGTCCCGCGCCGCGCGGGTCTGCAAGGGGCGGCCTCCATGCAGCCCGGTCATCAGCGCGCCATCCGGTGCGCCCTCAAACCGCTCGCCGATATAGGGCTGGTCAATGATGCCGTAGAATGGCCCCGACACATCGCTGACCGCGATCAGCACGCCCCAAGTCGGCGTGCCGCTGAGAAAGCCGCGCGTTCCGTCAATCGGGTCAAGCACCCAGGTCAGCCCCGATGTACCGGGCTGCGCGCCATATTCCTCGCCCAAGATGCCATCGGCGGGCCGTTCCGCCGCCAAGATATCGCGCATCGCCCGTTCGGCGGCGCGGTCTGCTTCGGTCACAGGATCAAAACCGGTACCAAGCTTGTTGTCGGCCTGCAAATCAAGGCTGCGGAAATAGGGCAGGATCACCTGACGCGCCGCATCCGCCATCAGATGGGCGACGCGGCGAATATCGGGATCAAAATCAGTGGCGTTCATCATGACGAAGACCTGACAGTTTGCGCGGGTTTGCGCAAGCCTGCCAATGCTTTAGAAAGTCGGGCCCTAGAATGCTGGCCCTTGAAAAGCTAGGCCAAGAAAGACGACCCGGATGGGATCAGGCCACATCGCTCAACACGCGGGCCAGTTCGAACAACCGGCGGCGCTGGTTCTCGGGGATAGCATAGTAAGAACGCACCAGCTCCATCGCCTCTTTGTCAGCCATGAGATCGGCTGGCAGCCCGTCCACCGCTGGGCCATCTGCGCCCTCCTCATCTTTCAGTCCTTCAAAGAAGAAAGACACAGGCACGCCAAGGGCATCCGCGATATCCCAAAGCCGCGAGGCGCTGACGCGGTTCGCGCCGGTTTCGTATTTCTGTATCTGCTGGAATTTGATCCCGACGAGTTCTGCCAGTTTCTGTTGGGTCATCCCCGTCAACCAGCGCCGCTGCCTGATACGCTTACCCACATGTACGTCTACCACATGCACCATATTCTTTAATCCTTATAGGGCACATGCGACCGTGCCAATCTCTGTTCCAAACAAGGACGAAGTGTGCCGTTGCTTCACGCAATACCGCAGGAGTTGCGTGAAGGTCCTACCTCCTATCATAGCGGTTGCGTTGAATTCGGCAAAGAAATTTCACGTGATGGTAAAAATCTGTTCCGTTTCGACTGCAACCTCAGGCGGTGCACTGCCCCTCTCTCTCTTTGACCGGCGGGCGTTGAATCTCCAAGTTTCCTTGGCTGTAGTGGTTTCCCGCTCGGCAACCACTGGATGAACGCGAAGGATATCAATCGGTTCCCCCCGCAGTAGTTCAAATGCTGTTTTTCTGGCTCTCGGGTGGTTCACGTCACCGTTACCCGCGCCCCGCCGCGCCGCCAAAGCATCGGTGCTTTTCCGCCGATCACCGCGCCTTGGGCGGCCCGCCCGCTGAAAACGAAGGTCTTACCGACCCTCGGCGCGCGCCCCTGACAAATCCAGGGCGAAACCCGCGATTATTGCCGTGATATCAGGCCGCAAGACACTTGAAATTCGCCCCTGCAGGCCCGATATTCAAAGCCAAGAACGTGTCGGCCGAGTTTCGACACGCAACTTTGCCAATGGGAGTCACTAAATGGCTGACGTCAATTCAATTCGCTCTGCTGCCGGGTCGCGCGTCGCCGCGATCGACGAGGGTCTGCGCGCTCATATGAACAAGGTGTATGGCACCATGTCGATCGGCATGCTCATCACCTTCGCCGCGGCCTGGGCCATCTCTGGGCTGTCGGTCACCTCCGACCCTTCCGCCGCCGTGGCGCAGCTTAGCCAAGACAAGTACCTGACGCAGTTGGGCTATGCGCTCTATGCCTCGCCGCTGAAATGGGTCGTGATGTTCGCGCCGCTCGCTTTTGTCTTTGGCTTTAGCGCGATGATCAATAAAATGTCTGCGGCCACGGCGCAGGTCGTGTTCTACGCCTTTGCTGCCGTCATGGGCATCTCGATCAGCTCGATCTTTCTGGTCTTCACCGGCTATTCTATCGCGCAGGTCTTTTTGATCACGTCGATCGCCTTTGCCGGTCTGTCGCTTTGGGGCTACACCACCAAGAAGGACATCTCCGGCTGGGGCAGCTTCCTGATCATGGGTGTGATCGGTTTGGTTGTCGCGTCGATCGTTAACATCTTCCTCGCCTCTTCGGCGCTGATGTTCGCGATTTCGGCCATCGGTGTTCTGATCTTCGCGGGTCTGACCGCCTATGACACCCAGAAGATCAAGACCGAGTATCTGGCCCACGCACATCACGGCGACACTGAGTGGCTGGGCAAGGCCGCGATCATGGGCGCGCTGAGCCTCTATCTGGACTTCATCAACATGTTCATGATGTTGCTGTCGCTCTTCGGCAACCGCGAATAACCGCTGTGCCATCTGATGCGAAAGGCCGGCCCTGAAAGGGGTCGGCCTTTTTCTTTGGCGGCATCTTAAGTTGAAGCCGTCAGGCAATCGCTCCGAAAAGATGCCCGACCCCGGCGGTCACGGCCATGGCCAAACCGCCCCAGAAAACGACACGCCTTATGGCGGGCCATTTCGGCGCACCGCCCAGTTGGGCCCCGCCCGCGCCAAGCAGCACCAGCGCCAGCAACGCCACCAATGTGATCGTCAGTCCACGCGCCCCCGCAGGGGCCAGAACAGCCGCCAACAAGGGCAGCCCGCCGCCCATGGCAAAGGCCAGCGCCGAGGCGCCCGCCGCCTGCAGCGGATCCGCCTGACCGGCAAGGCCGAACATGCCCAACTCTTCGCGTGCGTGGGCGCCCAAAGCGTCATGGTCGGTCATCTGTGCTGCGACTTCCAAGGCGAGGTCACTCTCCACGCCACGGTTCTCCAGCCCTTCGGCAAGTTCGCTCAGCTCGTAATCCGGGTCTTCGACCAGGGCCACGCGCTCGCGTTCCAGATCGGCCTTCTCAACGTCCGCCTGTGCAGAGACCGAGACATACTCCCCTGCCGCCATTGACAGCGCACCGGCGGTGAGCCCCGCAAGCCCGGTCAGCAAGACATTGCCCTGCGCCATGCCAGCTGCGCTCACCCCCACCAGCAGACTGGCAGAGGAGACGATACCATCGTTGGCCCCCAAAACGGCAGCGCGCAGCCAATTGCTGCGGTTAATAAAGTGACCTTCTTTGGGCATCTCAGCCGCCTTACGTCTATTGCGGCTGGTACACCAAAAGGTGCGCGGGGAAGATGACTGGCCGGTCACCGCCCACGCCGGTAAAGCCGACACTGCCGGTAGGCTCGGCCCGGTCCAGCGGGGCGCAGGCCCCCAGCGTCAGCAACAAGATCACGGCAGTAAATTTGGCAAACATGGCATTTCCCCGGTGGTTCATTCAGGTATCCCCCGTTCCGCCTTGGCGTGCAAGGCGGTCGGGGCAGTTGGTCAGACGGTGATCGCCTGCATCACCTGTGGCTCCACAACATCGACGCCGGGCAGGCCATCGGTCAACACCTGCGCCGATTGCTCCAGTGCGTCGAAGGTACGGTAGTGGCAGGGGATAACCGTCTTGAAATTAAAATAGCGTTTCGCGGCATAGGCGGCCTGCGCCATGTCCATCGTGAAATGCCCGCCTGCGGATAGAATGCCAATGTCGGGTTTGTGATAGTCGCCCATCCAATCCATATCCGCCATGATCGCCGTGTCACCAGAATGATAGATCGTATGCCCCTCGCCCGAGATCATGAACCCCGTCTCCATCCCGGTGTAGATCGGCCCGTTGTCGCCTTCCACGGATGAGGAATGCGAGGCCGGGACCATGGTGATCGCCACTTCGCCCGCGCGGATCGTCCCGCCTTTGTTAAAGCCGGTGGTTTGTGCGACGCCTTTGCTTTCCAGCCAGCCCATCAGTTCGACCATCCCCGCCACCGGCGCATTGGTCCGGCTGGCAATATCGGCGATGTCAGCCGTGTGGTCGAAATGGCCGTGAGTGACGAGGATTTGGGTCGCACCTTTGATTGCATCGGCATGGTGCGCGTCGTCCAACATGGGGTTGTCTTTGAGCCAGGGGTCGATCAGCAGCACTTGGTCCTCGATCTCGATGCGGAATGATCCGTGGCCGAGCCAGATGATGTTCATGGGGGTCCTCCTGAGTAGTATGGGTTTTACGTCAGATTTGACCCTCCGAAGCGCGGAATCAAGTAAACGTCTCCGCATGCCACCAGCCCGGAATCGAGGGCGCATGCCCGCCGGGCAGCGCCGGACCGGCCCAACGGGCTGGCGCCTCTGCAAGCCGGACGCCATCCCGCCATCGCGCAATACCCCAGCAAACATAAATTGCCCAACTGCTTCGAAGCAGGCGCCATCCCCCGGTTTGGCGCTGCCCGGCTCTGCTTCGCCCCTCTCAAACCCTTGCGAGGCCCGCCCCCAAACGGTAGAGGAGCCACAAAGAGATGGAGATGTTCATGTCGATCGACGAAAACACCGCCGCACGGGTGGCGAAACTGGCCCGGATCAAGGTTGAACCCGAGGCGCTTCCGGCGCTGGCGGAAGAGTTCAACAACATCCTCGGCTTCATCGAGCAGCTGTCCGAGGTGGATGTCGACGGTGTCGAGCCGATGACCTCCGTGACCCCGCAGCGCCTGAAACGGCGCGAGGACGTGGTCACCGATGGCGACCAGCAGGACCGCGTGCTGGCCAATGCCCCCGATGCCCGTGAAGGGTTCTTTGCCGTGCCGAAGGTGGTGGAATAATGACCGATCTGAACAAACTGAGCCTTGCCGAAGCCCGCGACGCGCTGCGCAAGGGTGAGACCACCTCGAAAGACCTGACCGAAGCCTGCCTCAAAGCCATTGACGGCGCAGGCGCGCTGAACGCCATCGTGCACCGTACCCCCGAGATCGCGATGGAACAGGCCGCCGAGGCCGATGCCCGCATCAAACAGGGTGACGCGCCTGCCATGTGCGGCCTGCCCATCGGCATCAAGGATCTCTTCTGCACCAAAGGCGTGCCGAGCCAAGCGGGCAGCCGCATCCTCGAAGGGTTCCTGCCCGAATATGAAAGCACCGTCAGCCAAAAGCTGAAAGACAGCGGCGCGGTGATGCTGGGCAAGCTCAACATGGACGAATTCGCCATGGGCTCGTCGAACGAGACATCCGTATACGGCGCCGCGGTGAACCCGTGGCGCCGCGCGGGCGACACCGCCGAACTGACGCCCGGCGGCTCCTCGGGCGGCTCCGCCGCTGCCGTGGCTGCTGACCTCTGCCTCGCCGCGACCGGCACCGACACCGGGGGCTCGATCCGCCAGCCTGCGGCCTTTACCGGGACTGTGGGCATCAAGCCGACCTATGGCCGCTGCTCGCGTTGGGGCATCGTCGCCTTCGCCTCAAGCCTCGACCAAGCCGGGCCGATGACCAAAACCGTGCGCGACGCCGCGATCATGCTGGAAGCCATGTGCGGTCATGACGCCAAGGACAGCACCAGCGCCGATCTGGCCGTGCCGGATTTTGAGGCGGCCCTCACTGGCGACATCCGTGGCAAGAAAATCGGCATCCCGCGCGAATACCGCATGGATGGCATGCCCGAGGAGATCGACAAGCTCTGGCAAGACGGCATCGCGATGATGAAGGATGCCGGGGCCGAGATCGTCGACATTTCGCTGCCGCACACGAAATACGCCCTGCCTGCCTATTACGTCATCGCCCCTGCCGAAGCGTCCTCGAACCTCGCGCGTTATGACGGCGTGCGCTTTGGCCACCGCGCCAAGCTCGACCACGGCGATGGCATTACCGAGATGTACGAGAAAACCCGCGCCGAGGGCTTTGGCCATGAGGTTCAGCGCCGCGTGATGGTGGGCACCTATGTGCTCTCCGCCGGTTTCTACGACGCCTATTATAACCGCGCCCGCAAGGTCCGTACCCTGATCAAGAAAGACTTCGAAGATGTCTTTGCCCAAGGCATCGACAGCATCCTGACCCCGGCGACTCCCTCGGCGGCCTTCGGTCTGGGCGAGATGAAGGACGCCGATCCGGTGGCGATGTATCTCAACGACGTCTTTACCGTGACGGTGAACCTCGCCGGTCTTCCCGGTGTCGCGCTGCCGACGGGGCAAAGCGCCACAGGCTTGCCACTGGGTCTGCAACTGATTGGGCGCCCGTGGGAAGAGGCCGAGTTGCTGTCCTCCGCCTATGCGCTGGAGAAGGCGGCCGGTTTTGTGGCCAAGCCCGAGAAATGGTGGTAAGCCGCAGGGCGGTGAATAAGAGGCGAGAGCGGGTCAGATGATCACACGGACACTTCTAGCGATGACAGCAGGCGGTCTTTTGGCAGCCTGCCAACCGGCGATCCCCGATTCCGGGAACATCAACAGCGGGCGCGGCGTCGGCTTTGGCGACAGCAATTTCGAAGCCGAGCAGCGTGCACGCGATGCGGCGCTGGCGGGCGACGGCAGCTTCACCTCTGACGTTACCGCCCAGCCGTTAGATGACGGCTCCCCCGAAGCGACGGCGGCGGAAACTGCCCGCGTTCTGGCGGCGACCCGTCCGGGCGGGGCAAGCAACGGTCTGGGCAATGATGCCACGACCAACTCGGGCGTTTCCCCGGTGAACGCCAGCCCGTCGAATCCGCCCCCCGCAGCGGTCAACGCCGTGGGCATCTCGAACGAGAACAACTTTGACGCGGTGTCGGGCCAGCGCAGCATTCAAGACGACGCGGCCCGCGTGGCCGCCAACCGCGCCCAATATCAGGTGGTTCAGCCCGAAGCACTGCCCGAGCGTCGGAACGTCGGCCCGAACATCGTCGCCTATGCGCTGCAATCCAACCAATCGGTCGGTCAGCAGGTCTATAGCCGTATCGGCTTTAACAAGGCCCGCAAGTTTGAACGTGCCTGCGCGCAGTACAGCCACGCCGACCAAGCGCAGATTGCTTTCCTTGAGGCCGGTGGCCCCGAAAAGGACCGCGAGGGCATGGACCCCGATGGCGATGGCTTCGCCTGCAACTGGGATCCCACCCCCTTCCGCCGGGCTGCGCAGGGCTGATAGATGCCTGTCGCGCCTGACGTGACGGCGCATCCCTCGCCCAATTACGGCCCGCGGCGCGGCGGGCTGCGACCCCGGCTTATCGTCCTGCACCACACGGCCATGACCAGCGCCCAAGCGGCGCTGGATCGGCTCTGCGACCCCTCTGCGGCTGTCTCTGCGCATTATCTGATCTGTGGCAACGGGCGCATCCTGCAATTGGTCAAGGAAGACCAGCGCGCTTGGCACGCGGGCGTCGGCGAATGGGCCGGTCTGGACGACATCAACTCCCGCTCCATCGGGATCGAGTTGGACAACCGCGGCGATCACCCGTTCTCAGAACCGCAGATGCGCGCGCTCGAAACCCTCCTGCCTGGCATCATGAAACGTCACGGCATCCCGCCCGACGGGATAATCGGCCACTCCTGCATGGCACCGGGCCGAAAGGTCGACCCCGGCCCCCGATTCGATTGGGCACGGCTGGCGCGGCGGGGGCTGGCCTTGCCTGCGGGCGATGGCGTTGCGCCAAAGACCGCCACAGCCGATACCTTCCGCGCCGCCGCGCAAGCCGCAGGCTTCACCGCGCCCTGTGACGATGCCACGCTGCTAGAGACCGTGCGGATGCGTTTCAGGCCCCACGGGCGCGGCCCTCTCACCCCCGCAGACCTTGCCGCCCTGCCCGCCCCCATTGACGCGCCACGCGGCGGCGTCTAGGGCGGGGATGCGCGGAAGGCTGGATGGCCGCTGCGTCGTCTCGCGTCGCATGACCGACGACCACTGCCGTCACACGCATGTGTGACATCCGTGGCGTCGCTTTTGCGGGGCAAAAGCGACGTAGAGGAAAGTCCGGACTCCAAGAAGAAACGGTGCCGGGTAACGCCCGGGCGGGGCAACCCGACGGAAAGCGCCACAGAAATGAAACCGCCCCTTGGTCCGGCTTGCCGGAACCCCCAAGGGGTAAGGGTGAAACGGTGGGGTAAGAGCCCACCGCGGGGCTGGCAACAGTTCTGGCACGGCAAGCCCCACCGGGAGCAATGCTAAATAGGGACCGCGCGCCGATGATCTTCGGGTCAAAGGCGGGGCTCTTCTGCCCCAGCAGGTCCGGGTTGGCAGCTATAGCTGCATCGGCAACGGTGCAGTCAGAGGAATGGTCATCGCCTGTTTTCGGACAGGTACAAAATCCGGCTTATAGGCCTTCCGCGCATATTCCTGCCCTTTCAGGTCCGAAAGGCAGGTTTTTCGACGAAACCGGCGTCTTTCGCCATCGGACGGGCAAATAGCGGTTGACTCGGGCGCGGGTCTGACTAGAACCCGAAATTCAGAATTCACGCACGCCTGCGCGGCCGTGCAGCAGGAGAAGACACATGGCGAAGCCAACCACGATCAAGATCCGCCTGAACTCGTCCGCGGGCACAGGCCATTTCTACGTGACCAAGAAGAACGCACGCACCATGACCGAGAAGATGGTCATCAAAAAGTACGACCCCGTTGCGCGCAAGCACGTCGAATACAAAGAAGGCAAGATCAAGTAAGATCGCCTGCTTTGAACGGTTTCAAAAGGCCACGCGGTTTGCGCGTGGCCTTTTGCGTTGGGGAGCCGGGTAAGGCGCGCTTAGCGCAGCTTTAGCCGGCCTAGGCCGCCGAGCAGCGGCAGCCCGTCAATCGCACCCCTCCCCCGCTCAGGGCGCCTGCACCACCCATTGCCGCGAAGATGGGACGCGCCGATAGCGCAGGCACCCCACCGCCCCGTCGAAATGCAGCCGCTCCCGCCCAGAGGCGACCGCTTTCTCCTGAGGCACCTCAAAAGTCGCGCAGACCGCGAGGCTCTCAGCCCCTCGCGTCACCTCATAGGCGGCGCCAGTCAGCGGATCGTGAAGGCTCTGCTCTGCGCTGCGACAGGCGCGCGAGAACGCCGCCTGCTCTGCGGTCTCGCAAATAATCGCATCGGCGAGGTGCCGCAGGTCTGCCAGACGGGTCTGGTCACGGCTTTCGGAGCGCGCATGGCCCGGCCCGCCGACCACGGCGAAACCGGCCAGCAGCGCGGCCAAGACCACAGCCACGGCACCGCCAAAGAACAGCCGGTTCACCCGGTCGCCCCCTGCCGCCCATCGCGGCGGTAATAGCCAAAGATGCCCCCGGCGATTCCTGCCACCACCAGCGCCTTCAGCGCGAATTGCACTGTCAGATCGCCACTGAGGAAGGCATAGATCACCGCCACCAGATCACCCAACAGAACCGCAGCGGCGAAAAGCAGGGTCACATAGGTCATCCAACTGCGAATGGCCGAGCGCGCCAGCGCCGGATCAGCAGCCAACCGCCTGTTTTCGCGCGTGGCCAGCCACAGGTACAGCGGCAACGTCACGATCAGCACCGCCATGGCCCAGCGGATGCGATAGGTCGCCCCGCTGCCCTCCGACGAGAGAAAGTGATCGATCAAAGCATGCAGCAGCCCCACCAGATACCCCGCGCCAAAAAGCAGCGCCCCGAACATCAGCGCATAGACGAAAAAATCCCGCGCCGTGACCACGGGGCGCGGACGTGGCACCGGCGGGGCAAAGGGCACATCCGCCCAACCTTCCAATGCCTCGCTGACCTCTTGCGCTGACCAGCCCGCTTGGCCCAGCACTGCGGCGATCTCCACGCGGCTTTTGCCTGAGCTAAGCGCGCCCCGCATGAATTGCGCCAAATCCCTATTGCCTGCCATGGGTTACCCCCCTCTTTTGGCTTGGAAAAATGCAGTTAAAAGCTGCTCTGAGTCCCGCGCGGCGATGCCGTCAAAGACCTGCGGCGCGTGATGGCATTGGGGATGCGAGAACACCCGCGCGCCCTGCGCCACGCCGCCTGATTTGGGGTCTGCCGCACCATAGAACAAGCGCTCCAGCCGTGCGGCGGCAATGGCCCCGGCGCACATCGCGCAGGGCTCCAACGTGACGTAGAGCGCGTGACCGATCAGCCGTTCTGAGCCAACAGTCGCACAGGCCGCGCGCAGGGCCAGCATCTCGGCATGGGCGGTAGGATCGTTGCGCGCGCGGGTTTCGTTGCCAGCCGTCGCGACGATCTGCCCTTCGGGTGAGACGACAACCGCCCCAACCGGCACCTCGCCGCGCGCGGCAGCGGCGCGGGCCTCGGCCAGCGCCTGCCCCATATATGAGCGAAACTCCATTCCGTCACATGGCCGCAAACGCCACCCTTTCGCAAGCCCGTGAAACAGGGTAAGCGCAGTGTATGAACGCAAAAACGCCCCCCTCCGGCTCAGGCCCACAAAACACCGACACCGATGCTGACGCCAGCACATCCAAGGGCGACCGCATCGCCAAGGTGCTGTCGCGCGCCGGTATTGCCTCGCGCCGCGAGGCCGAGCGCATGATCGAAGCGGGCCGCGTGCGCGTGAACGGAGAGCAGATCACCTCGCCCGCGCTGAACGTCACGCCTGAGGATAAGATCACCGTCGACAACACCCCCGTCGGCGCGCCCGAACCGCCGCGTATCTGGCTTTATCACAAGCCCACCGGTCTGGTGACGACAAACTCCGACGAAAAGGGCCGCGAGACGATCTTTGATGCCCTGCCCGAGGATATGCCCCGCGTGATGACCGTAGGCCGGCTTGACCTCAATTCCGAAGGGCTTTTGCTGCTGACCAACGATGGCGGCGTGAAACGCAAGCTGGAACTGCCCAGCACCGGCTGGCTGCGCCGCTACCGCGCGCGGGTGAATGGCCGCCCTACGGATGAAATGCTAGAGCCTCTGCGCCGCGGCATCACCGTGGAGGGCGAAAATTTCCAGCCGATGGACGTGACATTGGACCGCCAGCAAGGCGCGAACGCTTGGCTGACCATCGGCCTGCGCGAAGGCCGCAACCGCGAAATTCGCCGCGCGATGGAGGCCGTGGGCCTGACCGTGAACCGGCTGATCCGGATCTCTTACGGCCCGTTCCAATTGGGCGAGTTGAAGATCGGCGAGGTGGAAGAACTGCGTCGCAAAGTCGTGCGCGATCAACTGGGCCTTGAGTTGGAAGACCCCAGCGGCACCGCTGTCAAAAAGCCCACGGGTCTGCGCCGTCCGCCACGCCGCAAACCCGGCGGTTTTGGGGGCGCGGGCCAGCCCGGTCTGCCCGTACAACCCGGCGAAGATGATGAACCGCCGCCCCGCCGTGGTGGCGGAAAGGCGAAGAACGCACCGCGTGGCAAGGCAGCTCAAGGCAGGCCCAGTGGTAAACCCAATGGTAAACCGGGGGTGCGTCCCGCAGGGCGCCCCAATGCCAAACCGGACGGTAAACCGGGGCCAAAGCCCGGTGGCCGGGGGTCAAAGCCCCGCCGCTGACCGGCGATGCCCCAAGTTGCCCTGCGCGTTTCCGGAACGCTGCTGACCTGCGTGCGTTGACTATAGAACGGCAGGCAAGATCAGCGCGAAACCGCTGGCAGAAAAGGGCAATATGTTGCGAATAGTGATGTTTTTGGTGGCCTTGGCCGCGCTCGTGGTTATCATCCTCGGCGCGGCCTTGCTCTTGGGGCGCGCGGCTGACAGTGCCGGCACGGCGCTGCGCCCGATCTGGGGCGGCGAGAGGGGAAACATGATGGCGCCAACGACCTTTCAGAAAATCGCCTTTGGGGCGTTGCTGGTTTTGCTGCTTGGGCTGACCAGCGGTTTTCTCGGGGGGCTTTGATCCATGGCGCAGCGCTTTGGCAGCAAATATAGCCCCGACACGGACGCCACCCCCGGCAGCACACCGCGCACGACCCGCCGCCTGCGGGTCGATCCTGTGGGTGGGCGGGTGAACCTGATGTTCCTGCCCCCGGTCCTGCTGGCTGGAACCTCGCTTATCGGTGGCGCGGGCACGCTGGTTCTTGGCCTTGGCGGGGCGTTTTTGTTGGCCTCGGGCGTCTGGCTACTGCGCGACGGCCTTCTGGCCGAGGCGGAGTACCACGAACGCAAAGTTGCCCGCCGCCCGGTCCTGCCGCGCAAAATTCTGGCCGCAGTATTGGCGGGTGCTGGCGCGGCCCTTGCTGCATACAGCAATGACCCGAGCCTTATCGCAGCCCTGCTCTACGGCGTCGCGGCCACGGCCCTGCACCTTGCGGCATTTGGCATTGATCCCTTGCAGAACAAAGGCATGGAGGGGATCGACACCTTCCAGCAAGACCGCGTTGCCCGTGTGGTAGATGAGGCCGAAAAGCTGCTCTCGGGCATGAGCCAAGCGATCTTGCGCGCGGGCGACCGGCGGGCCGAAGCACGGCTGGCCGAGTTCCAAGAAACCGCCCGCCATTTGATCCGCACCGTCGAAGAAGACCCCCGCGACCTGACCGCCGCCCGTAAA
This sequence comes from Sulfitobacter dubius, assembly GCF_027214245.1. GTDB lineage: Bacteria > Pseudomonadota > Alphaproteobacteria > Rhodobacterales > Rhodobacteraceae > Sulfitobacter > Sulfitobacter dubius_A. The sequence continues at coordinate 75,219 of NZ_JAPWHM010000005.1, forward strand.
TACCTTGTCGTCTATCTGCGCGGCGCGCATGATGCGACGGTGAAATTCGCCGACCTCTATGCCCGCAATCAAGACGCGCAAGCCCGCGACGACTACCTCGCTTTGCTCGACGATCTGGATCAGAACTTTGCCGCCCGCACAGCGAAGTCCCTGCTGGACGACCGCAGCGATCTGAACGTGGAAATCGACGTGCTGCGTGAACGCCTCTCCCGCGAGGGGGTCCGACTGGAACAGCCCGCCCCTGCAAATACCAAGGAAGATCAGTGATGACCGATGCCCTCCGTGAAAAAGCTGCCCAATCGCAAGGGTTGGTGGAAGAAGTGAACGCAACCATTTTGCCCGAACCGACGGATGCCAATGCCATCGTGCCATTGGCCAAAGCCGATGCCGCACAGAGCGCGGAAATCCAAAAGCGTATGGCCGAGATCGACGTGACCGATACGCAATCCATCGTCAGCTTCGGCTCTGCCGCGCAGGCCGAGTTGCAAGAGATCAGCCAATCCATGCTGGCCGATGTGCGCAACAAGGATGTCGGCCCCGCGGGCGATAGCCTGCGCACCATGGTCAGCGCGATCCGCGGATTTTCGGTCTCTGAGCTGGACGTGCGGCGCAAACAAAGCTGGTGGGAAAAATTGCTGGGCCGTGCCACACCATTCGCCAAATTCACCGCGCGTTTCGAAGAGGTACAAGGCCAGATCGACCGGATCACCGACAACCTGCTGGCGCATGAGCATACGCTGCTGAAAGACATCAAATCCCTTGACCTGCTTTATGAAAAGACGCTGCAATTCTACGATGAACTGGCGCTCTATATCTCGGCCGGTGAGGCCAAGATTGTTGAACTGGATCACAAGACCATCCCCGCCAAACAGACCGCGCTGGATAAGGCGAACGAAGACGATCAGGTGATGCGGGCGCAGGAACTCCGTGATCTGCGTGCCGCCCGCGATGATCTGGAACGCCGGGTGCATGATCTGAAACTGACACGTCAGGTCACCATGCAATCCCTGCCTTCGATCCGTCTGGTGCAAGAGAACGACAAAAGCCTCGTGACCAAGATCAACTCGACCTTGGTGAACACCGTACCCCTGTGGGAAACGCAACTGGCCCAAGCCGTGACCATCCAGCGCAGCGGTGACGCGGCCAATGCGGTGCGCGAGGCGAATGACCTGACTAACGAATTGCTCACCTCCAACGCCAAGAACCTGCGTGACAGCAACAAGGTGATCCGTCAGGAAATGGAGCGCGGCGTCTTCGACATCGAAGCGGTGAAACAGGCCAACGAAGACCTGATCGGCACCATCGAAGAATCCCTGCAAATCGCCGATGAAGGCAAAGCAAAACGCGCCAATGCCGAGAAGGAGTTGCAGGAAATGGAAGGCCGTCTGCGCGACACGCTGGCCGCCGCCAAGGCCCGCGAAACGGGCTTGGGCGATACCACAGGCAACGCGGTGCCAAGCTAAGACCGACGTGGGGGAACAGGTAATGCAAGAACGTCTGCGCAGAAAACTGCGCGCCGGGGGGGCGCTGGCGCTGAGCATGCTATTGCTGGCCTGCGCCGAACCCGCGCCCGTCTTGCAACAGGTCGCCAAGCCGCAGGCCCGCCCTGTGGCAAAGCCCCCCTCTCCGGCTGTGGTGGCCAAACCCACTTCGCAAAAAAGCGCCATGCTGCGCAGCTATTTGCATCAGGTCGAGAAAGCGCAGTTGAGCCAGGATTTGCTGCGCCAAGACGGTGGCGGGGATGACACGCCCTTTACCAGCGAAATGCTGGTCCGCAACTTTGAACAGATCGCCCTTTATAACGAATATGACGGCAATTTTTCCGGCCAAGGTGGGGCCAGCCCCCTGCGCCGTTGGGAAGGGCCTGTGCACATGCAGATCATCTTTGGTGATAGCATCCCCCCGTCGCAACGCCGCTCTGACACCACCAGCATCAAGGCTTTCGCCCGACGCCTTGCCCGGGTTACGGGGCATCCGATCTCAACGACAGGCACGCCTAATTTCATAGTGGTTGTGGCGTCTGAGGATGACCGGGTCGATGCTTTGACCCATGCTGCGGAAAAGGTCGCGGGCGTTAGCCCATCGTCGCTCCGTGCGATGCGCAACATGCGCCGCGACACCTATTGCGCCGTGGCCGCCTATGCCGCGGGCGACAACCCGAATGTCTATACCGCCGCCGTGGCTGTAATCCGCTCGGAAAACCCCGGCCTGCTGCGGCTGTCGTGCATCCACGAAGAACTGGCCCAGGGCTTGGGTCTGGCCAATGACAGCCCTGCCGCGCGCCCGTCGATCTTTAACGATGACGACGAATTCGCCTTGCTGACCAAACACGACGAACTCCTGCTCAAGATGCTCTATGACAAGCGTCTGCGCCCCGGCATGACAGCAGAGCAGGTCAACCCGATCACCCGGATCATCGCACGCGAGTTGACGGACGGGCCGGTGTAACGCACCCTTACGACGAAAGAATAAGGACCATTCCCATGGGCATTTTCGATTTCCTCTCCGGCCAGTTCATCGATGTCATTCACTGGACCGACGACACCCGCGACACCATGGTTTGGCGGTTCGAGCGTGAGGGTCATGAGATTAAATACGGAGCCAAGCTGACTGTGCGCGAGGGGCAAGCGGCGGTCTTTGTGCATGAGGGGCAGTTGGCGGATGTCTTCACCCCCGGTCTCTATATGCTTGAGACCAACAACATGCCGATCATGACCTCCCTTCAGCATTGGGACCATGGCTTCAAAAGCCCGTTCAAGTCCGAGATCTATTTCGTCAACACCACCCGGTTTAACGATCTGAAATGGGGCACCAAGAACCCGATCATCGCCCGCGATCCTGAGTTTGGCCCCGTGCGCCTGCGCGCCTATGGCACCTACTCGGTCCGCGTGAGCGACCCGGCAAAGTTCCTGACCGAGATCGTCGGTACCGATGGTGAATTCACCATGGATGAAATCTCTTACCAAATCCGCAACATCATCGTGCAGGCCTTTTCGCGCACACTGGCAAGTTCGGGCATTCCGGTGCTCGACATGGCTGCGAACACCCGTGAATTGGGGCAATTGGTCGGCAAAGACATCGCGGCCCAGATCGCCGAATACGGGCTGGCGATGCCCGAGCTTTACATCGAGAACATCTCCCTCCCCCCCGCGGTCGAGGCGGTGATGGACAAGCGGACCTCCATGGGCGTGGTCGGCAACCTCAACGAATACATGCAGTTCCAAGCTGCAGAAGCGCTTGGCCGCGAAGGTGCGGGTGGGGCCGCGATGCAAACGGGCCTCGGCGCGGGGCTGGGGATGAGCATGGCGCAGGCCGCCACTGCGCAGGCCGGACCTTGGGGCGCGCGCCCTGCCCCCACCGCCGCCGCACCGGTGCCGCCGCCCCCGCCGCCGGTCGAAAAGGTTTGGCATATCGCCAAGGATGGCGCGACCTCCGGCCCGTTTTCCAAAGCCGCGATGGGCCGCAAAGCGAGTGAGGGTGGCCTCACCCGCGATTCTCTGGTCTGGACGCCGGGCCAAGATGGTTGGCAGCGAGCCGAGGATGTGGCCGAACTGGCGCAGCTCTTTACCGTGATGCCACCGCCACCGCCTCCGGTCTGATCCGCTGGCGCGCGGGGTGACACCTTCGCGCGCAAACGGCCTGCCCCTCCCCCCCGTTGCCCCCTGTAGGGCTACGCCCCCCCCCATCCGCACCGCCGCGTTTGACCTTGCAAAGCACCCTTTATGTCCGCCACCGATCTGCCTCCCGCCGCCCCGCTAGAAGAGCACCGTTTCCCCTGTGACACCTGCGGCTCTGACATGCGCTTTGATCCGGCGCAGTCGCTGCTGATCTGCGATCACTGCGGCAATGTGGAGCCTATCGAGGGCACGGGCCGCCACGCTCATGCCATCGCTGAGCAAGACTTCCGCGCGGGGCTAGAGGCCGCCTTGCCCGACGCCGAGATGGAAGAGACCCGCGTCACCACCTGCCCCAATTGTGCGGCGCAGGTGGAATTCGAGCCCGGCAAACACGCCGCCGAATGCCCCTTTTGCGCCACGCCCGTGGTGATCGACACCGGCACCAACCGCCATATCAAACCCCGCGCGGTGCTGCCCTTTGCCCTGACCGAAGAAAGCGCACGCAATGCCATGAAAGACTGGCTCGGCGGTCTTTGGTTCGCGCCCAATGGCCTGCAGCAATATGCCCGCAAGGGCCGCCGGATGCAGGGTATTTACGTGCCGTTCTGGACCTATGACGCACAGACCGCCTCCAGCTATCGCGGGGAGCGGGGCACGGTCTATTACGTCACACGCACCGTAATGCGCGATGGAAAACGGGTGCAGCAACAGGTGCCGAAAATCCGTTGGCGGGCGGCGTCGGGCCGGGTTGCGCGGTTCTTTGACGATGTGCTGGTGCTTGCCTCGCGCTCTTTGCCCAAGAAACACACCGATGCGCTGCACCCTTGGGACCTCTCGGCGCTGGAGCCCTATGCGCCAGAATACCTCGCCGGTTTCCGGGCAGAGGCTTACGCCGTCACGCTGGAGGAAGGCTTTGTTCAGGCCCGCGCCCATATGGACCGGGTGATTGAACGGGACGTGAAATTCGACATCGGCGGTGACCGCCAGCGGGTGCATGACATCAATACGCAGATCAGTGACGTGACCTTCAAACATATCCTGCTGCCGGTCTGGCTGGCCGCGTATAAATACCGCGGCAAGACCTATCGCTTTGTGGTGAATGGCCACTCCGGCAAGGTGCAGGGCGAACGCCCCTATTCCGCGATCAAGATCACCTTCGCCGTGGTGCTGGGGCTGATCGCCGCCGCCATCGTCGGCTATTTCATGGCCCAGCAATGACCCAGAGCTACGACCAATTCACCGACCTCTTGCAGGCCCGCTATTCCTGTCGCGCCTTTCTCTCTGACCCGCTGCCTGAGGAGACCATCACCCAGATCGTCAGCGCCGCGCGTCACGTGCCCTCATGGTGCAATGCGCAGCCGTGGCAGGTGACCGTAACGCGCGGCGCGGGCACCGACGCCTTTCGCGCCGCACTGCTTGAGGCCGCAGCCGCAAATACTCCGGTGGAGCCGGACCTGCCGTGGCCCACAGGCTATTCTGGCGCCTATGCCGAGCGTCGCCGCACCTGTGGCTTCCAACTCTACGACGCGGTGGGCATCGCCAAATCCGACCGCGATGCGCGCAAGGCACAGATGCTGCGCAACTACGCGCTTTTTGACGCGCCGCATGTGGCCATCGTGACCGCCCCGAGCGAGCTTGGCCCCTATGGTGCGATGGACTGCGGCGGCTTCGTCACGGCCTTCACCCTCGCCGCGACGGCGCTTGGCGTGGCCAGCATCCCGCAGGCCGCCATCGCCGCCTATGCGCCTTTGGTGCGTGAGGTGCTTGATCTGCCGGAGGATCGGCTGGTGCTCTGCGCGATCTCATTCGGCTATGCCGATGCCAAGCATCCGGCCAATGGCTTTCGCACCGAACGGGCGGGCCCCTCAGAGATTATCGATTGGAAAGACTGACATGCGCGCATTGCTGCAACGAGTGACCGAGGCGTCGGTCACGGTCGAGGGTGAGGTTATCGGAGAGATCGGCCCCGGCCTGCTGATCCTCGTCTGCGCCATGCCCGAGGATACCGAAGAGACTGCCGAGAAACTGGCCCTGAAAATCTCCAAACTGCGGCTTTTCAAGGATGAGGGTGGCAAGATGAACCTGAGCCTTGCCCAAACCGGGGGCGGCGCTTTGGTGGTAAGCCAGTTCACCCTCGCCGCCGATACCTCACGCGGCAACCGCCCGGGCTTTTCCGGCGCGGCGAAGCCCGAGATGGCCGAGGCGCTCTACACCCATTTCGCCCGCAGTCTCGCCGGGCTCGACATCCCCGTGCAGACCGGGCGGTTCGGCGCGGATATGGCCGTGGCACTGGTCAATGATGGGCCGGTGACCCTCTGGCTCGACAGCGCAGCGCCTTGATATTGGGATAGAAAAGCATGGACCGGCAAGCTTGGGAGGAGGTAAGCTTGCCGGTCGGTATAACGGGTCCGGGAGGAGGAAGACCGTTAATATGCGGTGTCAGATCAACCCGGGAAGGAGGAGCGGGGTCCGGCACCTGACAATGCAGCGCACAGGGCGCGACATTGATTGCTGAAGGTCATAAGCGCTGCGGCTTACAGACCGTCGTATTCTTCTGTTACCAGCGCTTGAGCGTGCTGCGGGATCTGGTTGCGGTCGATGCCCGCGCGCTCAAGCTGTGCGTCGCTCATGCTGTTGAGGACGGACTGCATACGCGAAATCTGCATTTTGGTGACGCCACGCGCCAGCAGGGTGCCGACTTTGCCAGCAGCGGTGCCGAGTGCACCGAATACCGGAGCGGTCGCGTCACGCAGGGAGAAACCGTGAGGTGCGGATAGGATGTTGTCATACTTCATAGGTCTGTTCCTTCGAAAGTTCTTCCGACGCTACACGCCGGATGTCGTACCGCGCGATGCCGATGTCCGACAGTTCGCGATCACTCAGTACGTTAAGTTCTGTGAAAGTTCGGTTGTAAGCTGCGCGCCGGGCCTTGATCTGGGCCACACGACGGCGCATGCCGTCGTAGGTGTGATGAAGCCCATCGAGCGCGGAGCTCAGGGTGGTGCCACGTGAGATTGCCATCGTCATAAGCGCAACTCCTTTCAGAATGCTGCAAGTGCATTATCAATGCTGCAATGCAGAAGTAGTACGCTCTGACCCTGTTTTGAACCCGCAGAATTTGCATAGGCGCTATGCCTGTCGCGAAAGGCCGGGGGCTAACTACAGGTAAACAGCTTAAAATTTTTGCGCCGATACACAGGAAATGTGCATCGGCGCAACGCAGCGGGGCTGCAATCGGGGAATTTGGGGAATGGGGGCGATCTAGGCCGCCTACCCGTCTGAGTCGTTTAGCTCACAGGCTCCCAAGGACGTGTATAGACGCTGAGCACTTTCGATACGTCGTCATGCGTGGCGTCGTGCATGGTGACCTGAGCCACCAACCCGCGCTTTTTGTCGTCTATCACGTCGGTCACCCGCGCGGCACAGCCCGCTTTCTCAAGGCTGCCATTATAGACCCGCGTGATTGCATCCTTGCGCAGGTCGGGCTTAAAGATCTTGCCAACGGCAGTCTTGGGCAACTCGTCCATGATCTTGAGGTGCTTTGGCTGGGCGGCCCGTTCGGCAACATGCTCGCGCGCAAAGGCGAGCAGTTCCTCTTCGGTGACCTTGGCGCCCTCCACCAGTTCGACAAAGGCGCAGGGCACCTCGCCTGCATGGGGGTCGGGCTGGCCGATGGCACCGGCAAAAGCGACGGCCTCATGGCCCAGCAGCGCCTCTTCGATCTCGGCAGGGTCGATGTTGTGACCGCCGCGGATGATCAGGTCTTTGGCGCGGCCCGTGATCCAGATGTAGCCATCCGCGTCGATCCGGCCCAGATCGCCAGTGCGCAGGTATTTGCCGTGGTAGAAGAGGTCTTTGTTCTTGTCTTCTTCGACATAGGTATGGCCCGCAAAGACACCGGGGTTCGACACGCAGATCTCGCCAATCTCATCCGTTTCCGCGTCAATTGGCCCGTCTGTCGTGCCCTTAATGATCCGCACATCCGAATAGGGGAATGCGATGCCAATGGAGCCGACCTTTTTGGGGCCATCCGTCGGGTTACAGGATACAAGGCAGGTCGCCTCTGTCAGGCCGTAGCCTTCGACCAGCGTGACGCCTGTGGCCTTTTCAAAGCGGCGGAAGAGTTCCAGCGGCAGCGGGGCCGAGCCGGAGAAGGCGGTCTTTACGGTGCTAACATCCGCATCGATCGGGCGCTGCATCTTGGCCGAAATCGCCGTGGGCACGGTGATGATAAAAGTGATCTTCCACCGCTCGACCAGCTTCCAGAAGTTGTCAAAGACCCCGTCCCCGCGATAGCCCTGCGGCGTCGGAAAGACCACATGCGCGCCCGAAGACACGGCGGCCATCAAGATGACGTGGCAGGCAAAGACGTGGAACAGCGGCAGCGGACACATGATATTGTCCTGCTCGCTGAACAGCAGGCGATGCCCCAGCCACCCGTTGTAGATCAGCCCGGAATACTTGTGCTGCGCGACTTTGGGCATCCCGGTGGTGCCGCCGGTGTGGAAATAGCAGGCAACGCGGTCTTCTTGCACATCCTCGAAGTTGAGCGAAGTGTTCTGCTTGGCGATCTCGGCGTTGAAGTTGAGGTATTTGGCCTGATTGTTCACCATCCCCTTGGGCCGCACCAGCGGGACGATCCAGCTTTTCGGTGGGGTCAAATAGCGGACCAGATCAACTTCGAGCACCGTATGCACCTTGGGCGCAAGACGCACCGCCTCGGCGGTCTTTTGGGCCACATCCGTTTTGGGGAACGGCCGCAGGGTAACGACGACCGATGCGCCGACCTCGCGCAGGATCGCGCCGATCTGTTCGGCATCCAGCAGCGGGTTGATCGGGCTGACGGTCCCGGCCACGGCACCGCCCAGCAGGGTAATCGTCGTCTCGTTACAGTTCGGCAGCACATAGGCCACCACGTCTTTCTCGCCCACGCCGAGGCTGCGGAACAGGTTCGCGGCCTGCGTCACACGGCCATGCAACTCTTGCCAGCTCAGCGTTTCGGCCTTGTCTTTGGGGCCTGAGAATATCTGATAGCTGACGGCGTTGTGGTTGGGGAATTTCGCGGTCGTATTGCTCAGCATTCCGTAGAGCGTCTTGGCCACGTCGCGGTCTTCCCACGGCATTTCCGCCGCGATGGCATTGCGGTCTTCGATCCCGGCGAATGTCATGGTGTCTCCTCCCCTATGCCGGTGTTCCGGCTTATTCTCCTCGCGCCAGATTGCGGTGAAACGCGCCGTTTCGCAAGCAATCGGAGGCAACAAACGCAACGTCACACTAGGGTGACGTAACGCCGGGGTTGCGTGGTTCAAGCTTGCCTTAGGCTGCGGCGACGGCCCCATCGGTGAATTGCAGCCGCGCCAGACGCGCATATAGCCCGTCGCTGGCCACCAGTTCGTCATGGGTGCCGATGGCGGCGATGCGCCCCGCCTCCATCACCACGATGCGGTCGGCCTTTTTCACCGTGGCCAGACGGTGCGCCACGATCAATGTGGTGCGGTCGGCACTCAGACGGTCCACAGCGGCCTGCACCAGCCCTTCGCTTTCCGAATCCAGCGCAGAGGTCGCCTCATCTAGCAACAGAACCGGCGCGTCGCGCAGGATGGCACGGGCGATGGCGATGCGCTGTTTCTGCCCGCCAGACAGCATCACGCCACGCTCGCCTAGATAGCTGTCATAGCCCTCGGGCAATGCGGTGATGAAATCATGCGCGGCGGCGGCGCGGGCGGCCTCCTCAACCTCTGCGTCACTGGCATCGGGCCGTCCAAAGCGGATATTCTCGGCCGCCGTGGCGGCAAAGATCACCGGGTCTTGCGGCACCAGCGCGACAGCACGGCGGAAGTGATCCCGCGCCACATCGCGCAGGTCCACACCATCCAGCGTGATCCGCCCCGACTGCGGGTCATAAAAGCGCAAGATCATCTGAATGATCGTCGTCTTCCCCGCGCCCGAGGGGCCGACAAAGGCCACCGTCTCACCCGGATTAATCTCCAGATCGATCCCATCCAACGCCGCCACATCGGGCCGGGCGGGATAGGTGAATTGCACGTTCTCAAAGGCGATCTTGCCCGCCACGGGCTGCGGCAGGGTGGTCTGCGCCTCGGGCGCCGGGTCTTGCACCGTGTCCTCGGTCTGGAGCAGATCAACCAGCCGTTCCGTTGCACCCGCTGCGCGCTGCAACTCGCCCCAGATCTCGGACAGGGCAGCGACCGCGCCCGCGACCATGACCGCATAGATCACGAATTGCACCAGCGCGCCCGCGCTCATCACATCGGCGCGCACGTCCCGCGCCCCGATCCACAGCACGCCCACCACGCCCGCGAAGACCAGAAAGATCACGATCACCGTCATCGCGGCGCGGGTCTTGATCCGGCGCTGCGCGGCGTCGAAAGAGGCTTCGGTCATCTGCGCGAATTGGCCCCGGCTTGCGGCCTCATGGGTGAAAGCCTGCACCGTTTGCACCGCGCCCAGCGTCTCAGAGGCGTTGCCCGAACTCGCCGCGATCCAGTCTTGGTTCTCTCGGCTGAGCACCCGCAGGCGGCGGCCCAGCGTCAGGATCGGGATCACCACCGCAGGCACGATCAGCAGCACAAGCCCGGTCAGCTTGGCCGAAGTCAGCAGCATCAGCCCCAAGCCCCCGACAAAGATCAACAGATTCCGCAGCGCGATCGAGACCGAAGAGCCGATCACCGACAGGATCAGCGTCGTGTCGGTGGTGATCCGGCTCAGCACTTCGCCGGTCATGATGCGCTCATAAAACGAGGGGCTCATGCCCACCACGCGGTCAAAAACCGCGCGCCGGATATCGGCCACCACCCGTTCGCCCAAGCGCGTCACCAGCGCATAGCGCAGCCCGGTGCCCACGGCGAGCAGCGCCGCGATCAGCAAGGCGGCAACGAAATAAAGGTCGAGCAATTCGCTCTCCCCGGAGCCGAAATTGTCAATCACCCGGCGCACGGCCAAGGGCAGCGTCAGCGAGATCATCGCGGTCAGCACCAGCGCCGCCCCGGCGGCGGCCATAAGCACGCGGTAAGGGGCCATGAAGGGCATCAGCGCCGCCAGTGCGCCGATCCGCCGCGACTTTTCGCGTTCATCTTTGGCGGACTGTGCGGGGGCTGGGGTGCGGGCCATGGGCTTTCCTTTGTCTTTCCACATCGGTCATGGCGCGGGGGCTGGGCAGGGTCAACCAGGACCGCCCTCATGAGGACAATCTGCCGCCCCTGTTGCGCGCAGCAGGCGCAACTATCCCGCGCGGTGGCGGCGGTCAAAACCGGTCTGGGAAAAGAGTGGAGCGGGCGGCGGGAATCGAACCCGCATCATCAGCTTGGAAGGCTGAGGTCTTACCATTACACAACGCCCGCGCTACGGCCTCCCTCCTATTTTATCGATCTGCGAGCGTCAAGTGGAGCGATCACCCTTTGGCAAGATCAATCGCATGAGCCTGCTCTTGCCAGTGGCCCGTCATCAAGGTGGCAGCCCGGGCCATCGGGCACTAGCTTAGCCTCATGGGATGAAAACGAGGCATTGGCATGGACGCCAGATCGGCTCAGGACCAAAAGCGCGAAGTCGTGTTGACCCACGGTGTTCTCAGCGAGAACCCCGAGGACCTGTTTCACGGCACCGGGCTGCGGGTCGCGCGCGCAGTTCTGCACGAAGCGGTGCTGCGCCTGTGGAGCGATGACGCCTTTGGCATGGCCGGAAACGTGGCCTTTCGCGCGCTACTGGCGATTTTTCCGTTCCTGATCTTTACCAGTTCGCTCACCGCCTTTGTCGGCGATCGGTCGATGGCCGATGACCTGATCCATTTCCTGATCGCCATCGTCCCCCCTGCCCTGATCGAGCCCATCGTGTCAGAGGTGGAAAAGGTTATGACCGTGCCGCGCGGCGATTTGCTGAGCGTGGGTATCTTGCTGACCGTCTGGTTTGCCGTGGGCGGGGTCGATGGGGTCCGCATCGGCCTGAACCGCGCCTATGGGCTGCGCGAGACGCGCTCGGTCTTCACCATCTACGCGGTGCAGGTGGCCATGGTGCTGCTGGCGAGCCTGATCCTCGTGATCGTGGGATACCTTTTGGTGCTGGCCCCGCGCGCGGGGTCTTGGCTGCATATGTTGATGCCGGGCTTCGATCCGCGTTCGGTGACCGTCGGCCTTGTGCGCTTCCCGGTCTCGGCGACGATCCTGCTGGTGGCACTTTTTGCTGCCCATGTGATCCTGCCTGCCCGGCGCACCAAGTTTAACAACATCTGGCCCGGGGTGGTGGCAACCGCCGTCGCTTGGACCCTGCTTGCCGTGCTCTTTTCGTCCTACCTGCGCAGCTTTGGCACCTATGCTAGCTATTACGCGGGCATGGCGGGGATCATCGCGGCGCTGTATTTCATGTATCTCGCCGCACTGGTGCTGATCTTTGGCGGCGAGTTAAACCGCGCGCTGCGCATTCGCAGACTGGCCCGCGCGATGAGCGATTAGCGGTCAATCCCCTTCGCAGGGGGTGCCCGCAGCGCCCCAGACCGTCACATCATGCACCAGCGCATCAAGCGATCCTTCGGGCACCGACCGCCCCGCGCCGGGGGCGAAACCCCAGTTTACAAAGGCCGAGTTTTGCAGGTGGTCGATCAGAGAGGCGATGTCATGCCCGTCGTTGGTTTCCGGGTCGCGCAACTGGGTGCAGACCTCTGCCGAGGTCTTACCGAGCCACGCCAATTCCACCGGAGGCAGCCGCCACGCATCGTCGATATGCGGCGGGGCGTGGGGCACGGTATTGGCGGCAGCAGAGGTGACGTGACAGGCGTCGCAGGGAATGCTTTCGGCCCCGATCCGGCTCTCGCCCGCGCGCACGTTCATGCCATGCACCGCCTCTGGCCCATAGCCCAATGCCTGCCACATTGGCTGGCCCTCTTCGCCTACATGGCAGTTGGTGCAGCGCGGGTGCGAGGTGACGGTAAAGATCCGGTCCCAAGCCGCCAGCCCCTCGACGCGATTGGGATCGTCCTGCGCGATTGCAGGGGCGGCCAGCATCAGCCCGGCACAGATGGAGAGGTATTTCATGCGAAATCCACGGATTTGGAGAGGGGGAGTTCACGGATACGCTGCCCTGTGGCGGCAAAAATCGCATTGGTTAGCGCCGGGGCGGCAGGCGGCACGCCCGGCTCACCGATGCCGCGCAGTTTGCCGCCATTCTCTAGCCCGCGCACCTCGATCTTGGGCGTCTGATACAGCCGCACCCCTTCATAGAGGTGGTAATTGTCCTGCTGCGGCACCCCGTCGCGATAGGTCAGTTCGCAGTTCATCGCATGGCCCAAACCCCAGATCACCGCCCCTGAGAGTTGCGCCTCGAAGTTCACCGGATCCATCACACGGCCCACTTCGGCGGCAACGAAAACGCGGTCGATCTTAAGCCCCGCGTCGGTCTGGCTGACCTCGACCACCTCGGCCACCGGCACGCCGAAGGACAGGCAGAACGCCAGCCCCCGGCCCCGCCCCGGCCCAAGGTCTGCGCCCCAGTCCGCCATCTCGCCCACGGCCTCCAACACCCCGCGCGAGGGCGCATGGGTGCAAAGCCTGAGCCGTTCCTCCAAAGGATCTACGCCCGCGGCATGGCACATCTCGTCCATGAAGCTCTCGTGCAGGAAGCCGTTGCCCGACGCCCCGACCGACCGCCACGAACTCACCGGAACCATCGCGGGCACTCGGTGACCGGTCACGCGGTAGTGGGGGATCGCAAACGGCTGATCCCACGCCCCCGCCACGATGGCGATGTCGGGGCCGAAGACCGGTTGGTTCAACCGCGCCATCTGCGATTCCGCCGTCGAAGGTGCCGCGATGGCCAGATCATAGGCCGTGATCTGCCCGTCTGTGACTTTGCCACGCGCCCGCGCCATGGCCAGCGGGCGGGGGAAGTCATGGGTGAAATCCTCTTCGCGCGACCAGACCATCTTGATCGGTGTGCCCGGCATCTGCTGCGCCACTTCGACGGCACGCAGGGTATAGTCATCCTCCAACCGCCGTCCGAAACTGCCGCCTGACATCAGCACATGGATATGTACGTTCTCGGCGTCGATCCCGGTCAGCGCGGCGACATTGGCCTGCATGAAACGCGGAATCTGCGTGCCGGTCCAAATGTCGACGCGGCCCTTCTCAAGCTTCACCACGACGCTCATCGGCTCTAGCGGGGCGTGGGCCAGATAGGGAATGCGGTACTCGGCCTCCAGCACATCGCCGTCGGCTAGGGCGGCGGACATGTCGCCATCATCGCGGAACCGGCTGTCTTGACGGTCTTCGGTAAAGGAGGCCGCGACCGCTTTGAACTGCTCCGCCGTATCGCCGGTATAGGGCGACGGCCCCCAGTCGCATTCCACCGCCTGTGCGGCTTGAAAGGCCCGCCATGTATTGTCGGCAACGACCGCGACGCCGCCGGTGATCGGCAACACCGCCTTCACACCGCGCATCTTTTCGGCGCGGCCTGCATCAAATCCCATAATCTTTCCGCCCTGCGCCGGATTGGTGCGGGTCGTGGCGTGGAGCATCCCTTCCATTGCCATGTCGATGCCATAGGTCTGGGTGCCGGTGGATTTCGGCACGATATCGGTGCGCATTTGCGCCTTGCCCAAATGCCGCCAGTCACTGGGATCGCGCAGCGCGACCTCGGTCACCGGATCAATCTCTGCTGCTGCGGCGGCGAGGTCTTGATAGGCCAAGCGCATCCCATCGGGCAGCACCACGGCGCCCGCTTCGGTCTTAAGCTGGCTCCGCTCCAGACCTGTCTGCGCCACCGCGGCGGCCAGCAGCGTTTCACGTGCCACAGCCCCGGCCATGCGCAAGCGGTCATACATATCCGGCACGGTAGAGCTGCCGCCGGTCAGTTGCAGGCCCAGCAGTTTCCCCGCCACATCCGACGCCCCGCGCCCGGTCCGCGCGAGCAGCGTCTCCGAGGTCGCGGCAATCGGCATCGCCTCAACCCCCACCACGCCGTTGTAATAGACTGGCGAAGGAGGGCCGGGCGTGATCTGAACCGCATCAAGGTCGACGTCCAATTCTTCAGCGATCATATGAGCTTGAATAGAATATGCCCCCTGCCCCACATCGGCGCGCGGGGTGATCAGGGTAACACCGCTTGCGTCAATTTTGACGTAGGGTGTGATCGCCGCCGCGCCGGGGGCCAGCCCCTCAAGCAGCGGGTTCTTCAGGTCCCGTTTATAAAGATAGGTGCCAAAGGCGACGCCCCCGACGATGGCTGCAGAGCCGACGATAAAACTCCGGCGGGTGATGGTGCGCAGGCGCGACATATTCAGGCCCCCCGCAAACGCGCGGCAGCGCTGTGGACCGCAGCGCGGATGCGCGGGTAGGTGCCGCAGCGGCAGAGGTTCCCGCTCATCGCGGCATCGATCTGATCGTCGGTCGGCTCGGGGTTCAACTCAAGAAACGAGGCTGCTTGCATGATTTGCCCCGATTGGCAGTAGCCACATTGCGCGACCTGATGCTCCACCCATGCCGCCTGTACCACATGCAGCGCTTCCGGCGTGCCCAAGCCTTCGATGGTGGTGACATTGCCGTTCACATCCGCCGCCCGCAATTGGCAAGACCGCACGGCCAGCCCATCGACGTGCACGGTGCAAGCACCGCATTGCGCGATGCCGCAGCCGTATTTCGGCCCGGTGATTCCCAACTCGTCGCGCAAGACCCACAGGAGCGGCATGTCGTCTTCCACGTCCACTTCGTGGACCGTGCCGTTAACCGTCAATTTCATCGGTGATCCTTCCGCCCTGTTGGCCTTAATGTAAACGGCGGCGCATATCGCGCAAGGCCGCGCGCGGCGGGTCGCGCAGCGTCATCTTGTCAGGGGAGGGCCAGCAGGTGCCGCCCCTTGGCCTATTCGAGGTCTTGTGCCGTAAGGGCGCGGTGGATCTCACGGCGCACCAGTTTGCGCACGTTGCGGGTGATCCGTTCGCCCAAAGCGCCCTGCAACTCGGCGCGGACGATCTCTGTCACCAGATCGCGCAGCGCTTCTTCGTCAAGGAACTGGTCATCGCTCGCCACGCCTTCATCTTGCGTAGGGACGGTATAGCCGAATTCCGGTGCGGTCGCCGCCGGATCGGCGACACGCGGGCCGCTGTCGGCGAAACGGCGCACCTGTTCTTCGACCTGCGGTGTCGAGGGTTGCGGGCGGCGCGGGGCCGGTTTTTTAGCCTCTACCGTTGCCGTGTCGGCGATCGGTGCCTCTGGCGCCTCTAGCTCCGCATCGTCTTTCCACTCCATCGCCGGGGGCTCTGTACCGGAATAGTCGTTGTCGCCGGGGGCGTCGGGGTCCCAATCGTCAGAGATCTTGCCGATGGCTGTCTCCAACGCGGCCAGCTTGTCACTCCGGCTGGCGCCCGTGGCCTTGGCCACTGTCTCCGAGACGGCCCGAGCCTTGGCCTCAACCTCCGCCGCGGTTTCTGACACGGGTTCAGAAGCGGGGGTGCCGTAGTCTTCGGCATGCAGATCGCTGGGATCGTCATGCAGCATGTCATAATCCAAAGGCGAGACCTTGGCGGGATCAACGGCAGCGGGCTGCGGGCGGTCTTTGCCGTCCGAGGTGGCTACTCTGAGCGCCGGGGTCAGCACCAAACGGTCGCTCGACGCACTTAGCGTTTTGTCGGCTGGCGGGGTGGCGGGATGGCGAGCGGAAACGAAGGGACGCTCTGCCTCCTCGGCACTGTCTTCCTCTTCGGTCTGCATGGCTTGGGTAAGGCTCAGCGGCTGCGGCGTGGCCTTGGGCGGCTCGCTGGTCTCATCATCAGAATTGGGGCGTGCTGGGCTGGCAGAGGTGGCGCGCAGCGACAGATGCGAAGTGAAGTCTTCCGACGTGATCTTGTCCGCCGCGGTCGAACGCATGCTTTTGAACTCTGCCCCATCGTCCTGCTGCTGGGGGGCAGCAGCCTGAGCCTCGGCGTCGGTTACAGGATCGGGCGCCTCAACGGGGCTGGGCACCGACGCGGGGCTGGACGTTTGCAGGGGACGCTTGTCTTCGGACACCAATCGGCGAATCGACGACAGCACGTCTTCCACCTCCGCATTTGTGACGGGTTCGGACATATTTCTCTACCACTCTTGCCTCGCGGATAGCTTAACCGCGCGGGAGGATTCTCACAATGGGGCGGTGCAAAATGCCAAACGACCGTGCGAAACGTCAGTCTTTTTGCAACGCGCGCAGCACGCGATCCAGCGCTTGGCCCTCTTTGGAGTATTTAGCAGGGGCGTCCTTAACAAGGTTGTAATAGGCCCCCGCGTCATAGATCTGCACCGGCAGCTTCAGGTCCTGCGCTGTCAGACGCCCCGTGGCCGCCAGCACGGAATAGGCCGCCACATAGAGGTTGGCGCGGGCCGACACGCGGGTCGATTCCGCATCCAGCAGCGATTGTTCGGCATCCAGCACGTCCAATGTGGTGCGCGCGCCGAGGGTGGCTTCTTCGCGGATGCCGCGGAAAGCGATACGCGCCGCACGAATCTGCCTGTCAGAGGCCTCCAACTGCGCGCGCGCCGAGGCCAGCGTGGCATAGGCGTTGCCCACTTCCTGCTCTACATCATGGCGGACGACATGCAGGTTCGCACGCTGTGCGTCACGCTGCGCCATCGAACTGCGCACGGCCGAGGACAGCGCCCCGCCCTGATAGATGGTCTGCCCAACCTCCACCCCGACGCTGCCGCTGCGGGTATAGGCATTGCTGTCGAAGGTCTCATTCAGGCCATATTGGCCGTTCAGCGTGATCCGAGGGGCCATGGCCGCCTCGTTGGCTTCGACGCCAAGATCGGCTGCCGCCACCTGATGCTGTGCGGCGATGATCGACGGATGGGTGCGCACGGCCAAGGCCTTGGCCGACGCGAGATCACCGCCGATATTCGGCAGGCTCGGCGGTTGGCTGAGGTTGCCGGGCGCACGGCCCACCGCGTTGCGATATTCCTCGACCGCACGCAGCAGCGTGCCTTCAGCGCCTGCCAGCCCGCTGCGGGCATCGGCAAGCTGCGCTTCGGCCAAGGCCACATCGGTGCGGGTAACCTCGCCCACGTCGAAACGATCCCGCGCGGCGCGCAGTTCTTGTGTCAGCAGCCGCAAGTTGTTGTTGCGCAGCTCAACCGTTTCCGAGGCTTCGATCACGCCCATATAGGCCGCAACCGCGCGCAGAAGCACCTGCTGCTCTAGGTTCACCAAGGTCTGACGGGTGGCCAGCACGGTTTCTTTCGCGGCCTCCACCCGATAGGCGGTCGCGCCGAAATCATAGAGCAACAGCTCACCGATCAAGCTGATCGACGCCTTGAGACTTTCCGTCGACTGCGCCGGCAGCAGCGAAGAGCTGCGCGTGGTGCCGAAGCTTTGTGTAAGCCCCGCCGCCCACTGTAGCACGGGTTTCAGCGCCGACTTCGCCGTTGCCACATCCTCATCGGCGGCGCGCAACAGCGCGCGGTTCTGGTTAAGCAGACCTGAATGCTCATAGGCCCCCACCAGCGCATCGGCCAATGTTTCCGCCGAGGCCTGCCGCGGCAGGGCAGCGCCGCTCGCCAAAACAAGGCTCACCGGCACTGCGATGGCAAAACGTTTAAGGGTTTTCGTGAAACTATTTGCGCTCATGGCTCAATGCCCCTGAATGGCTTTTTTAGACCTTTTAGACCGGCCCATGGGCCGATCGGGACGGGTGCCCCTACCCTGAAAGCGACGCGGCGCGCGATACGGATCGGCGCGCCATTCATTCCGCTTACAGCTGGAATTCTGCCTGACGTTCAAAGCCACGCAGCACCGGCGCACCGGCGTTAAATTCGGGCCGCCAGGACACCTGGCCACCGCGTTTATAGCCCACGCGCACTTCGCCCAGACCCCGATCCATAAAGAGACAAGCAATACGCCCGCCCTCTTTCACCTGCTCGAACAAGGCTTCAGGCACGTCGCCCACCGCCCCTTGAATCATCACAACATCATAGGGACCATGCTGCGGCGCGCCTTCGGTCAGCGGGGCGACATGCACGATCACATTGTCCGCTCCGGCCTGCGCCAGCGCCTCCTGCGCCTCGGCGGCCATCGCCTCGTCTTCCTCAACGGCGACGACGGCCTCGGCCATATGGGCGATCACGGCGCTGGAATAGCCCATTGCGCAGCCGATATCGAGCACCAGCTCGTCGTTCGTGATGTCGAGGTGATCGAGCATTTTGGCCAATGTCCGCGGATCAAGCAGCACGCGATCCTGCCCCAGATCAAGGTTCTCACCCAGATAGGCGGCCTCGCGCTGCGCGGCGGGCACGAAGTCTTCGCGCTGCACGGTCAACATCGCGTCGATGATTGGAAACTTGGTCACATCCGAAGGGCGGACCTGCGTATCTACCATGGTTACGCGGCGGGCGGCGAAATCACTCATCAGCTAAACTCATTCGTTCAGGGTGTCTGAAGAGTGATGTGCCACATTGCCGGGCCAGCGGCAACGCCCTGACCGCATTTTCACACGCATATGGGTCTTGCGGCCTTCCTCGTGATCCGTTAGCAGTGCGCCAACCACCGGTCGGCGAGTTGGCGGAGTGGTTACGCAGCGGATTGCAAATCCGTGTACACCGGTTCGATTCCGGTACTCGCCTCCATTAAAAGTCAATAGCTTAGCTGACTATTGAGAAACGCGCTCCCGCGTGTCTAAACAAATGTCTAAACATTCTGTTTTTGTTCCGTTCCGTTTTGACTAGCGCCCAACAACAGTGCTTGAACCTCAAACCGAAGGAACTTCCCACTGTTTTCTGGGTTGGATCAGGAGCCCGCTGCCAACCACCCCAGCTCAAGGGAACTATCAGACTGAGGATACCAATGTTTTTCACATGGCTTGGAAGGATTTTGGCCTTTGGTCTTCTACTTCGAGGGCTGCTACTTACAGCGCTCGGTCTCTACGTAGCATACAATTTCGTCGACCAAGCGGCATATGAGGCAGCGTCTGCGCGCTATCTTGGAACTAAGAGTTCGGGCCAATCCATCGATCAGGGATTGGAGTACATTGGTTGGGGTATTGTGGTTGGGCTGTTAACGACCATATCCGGCGCATTGGCAAAAAAGAATACTTGAAACTATTGGTCGCGCTGCCTGGCGCGCCGTTGCTGGGCTTCGACAGCTCTGATCCGCTGGCGAACCTTCTTCGTGTAGTGTAGCACCATGGCCGGACTCTGGCCCGTTACCGCAGCTACGAGATCATCGCTGCAGCCTGACTCGACCAACTCACAGGCTGCGTTATAGCGCCAGCTATGGATATCATAGTCTAGGGCACCGATACGGTCCCGGACCTTTCTGACCGCAGCAGAGGCACCCCGGTAAGACCATCGGTTAGTCCCACGCTCATTTGTTACGATGAATACTGAGTGACGGCTTGCCGCGTCGAGAGCGGCTTGCAGCTCGTCGAGTATTGGAACCCACAACTCTTTCTTCGTCTTACTCTGCCGCACGAAGAATGCGCCGTCCTGAATGTCGGACCAACGCATTTCCAAAACGTCTCCGATCCGCTGGCCCGTACCGACGCACAGCTCCATGACAAGCCGTTCACGTGTCCCGATGGGACAATCATCCCGATAGGCCTCCAGAAGCTCCTGAGGCCATGGCTGACGCTCCTGCCTGACGGTCTTGAGCTCGGGAACACCACGTGCCGGATTGGTGTCACGCCAGCCAAGGTCCACACAGTGCTCCATGAGCACCCTGAGGACCCGGAGCGAGTAGTTCGCGAAATACGCCTTGTGGGCGTTTGCGTCGCGCAAGCGGATCACATCCTTGCGCTGCATCTTGGCCGGGTTCCGGTCCCCCATGATGGTGGCGAAGAAGACGAGGTGCTTGTCGTAATCGAGCGCCGTGCGGGTCTTCAAATTCGCGTATCGGGGCGACTTGTGATAGCTCTTAATAAGCGCATCAAAGGTTCGAGACGTGACAACGCGCGGCTTGTCCTTTTGACTGAGTATGTCCGCGTATTCCTTCCAGAATGCGGGCGTTCCGAACTCATGCTCGAATTTCTGGGACGACCATCCACGCCGCTGGAAATACAGCCCGTTGCGCTGCTTGTAGACGTGCTTTGGCAGCTCACGTTTGGTCATGGCGCATGTCTATCCCCGCGTACTCATCATCCTCACGCTCTTTAGATAGCACAAGTTCAATCCTTTTGCCTTCAACTGTGACACGGCTCACTGCTTTGCCTGCATTTTCGAACGCCCTAAGCAGGGAGAGAGCACGTTGCTCAACGCTAGAGGTGGACATCAGGTCCACCTTGAGAGGGATACTAGTGGCAACCCCCCGATGCCGTCTGGTGAAGTGTTGCAGAAGGGAAATATGCGCCGCAGACGCGGCTTAGCTTCGCCGCCCGTTTGACGGTTCGGCTGCGCGACTGCTCGATAGGTTTCTGCCGAAATGAACCTGTTCAATAACCTGCAGAATAGATCGCGCAGATATGCCCGAATGCCCAGAAACTTAGATATACTGTCCATCGCTGACATCTTTCCAAATTCGGGTTCGCGCGTCCGGTCGGACGAATGGGAAAGGACCCATGCAAACCGCTCTTTAAGACAGCTAGGACAGAGTTTTTTAGGCGGCGCAATCCGAGCAAGCCTGCGCCCACCACTAGGTGCATATAAACGACTGAAACAAATCGTGATCTCAGCAGAGGTGCTTCATCTCAGCAGAGGTGCTTCCGGCACCAGCTTCTACAGGCGGCAATCCGAGGTGCCACCACTAGATGCAGTATTGTATCGAGGGGTATACGCATAAGCGCGTGTTACTGATGTGATTCAGAACACGCGCTGTGTCAAGTTCGGTGTGCCGATTGCGGCAGAGGGTGCACGACCTGCCTAACGCGCCCCTTCCGAATTTTAAATCTAGGAAGGCGCGAGACTAGTGTTGCGACAACAACCGAAACTTAACGAGCTACAACGGGCCGGACGCGGAAGCTAGCTGCCAACGGATAGGCAGCTAACCCAGCACCGTTAGAGAAAAAACTAATATTGGTCGGCACGTTTATCCAGACAAATCTTTTTGCTTGATGTCTTTCGATATCTCCCCTTAGAACGGAAAATATAACATAGCACCCAAAGTCATTCTCTCGCCGCGTTTATCGACGTATCGTCACCATTTTTACTTTAAAAGTTCGATTGAGAGAAAATGTCTCGATGCTGGGTGAGCACAAGGACACCCATTTAATGACTAAACCGATTGCCTCACTTTCTTCGATCACTTTTTCAGACGGTCAAACATTTCATTTAGGCCGAAATGAAAAACTGATGTTGGTTGGCCCGAATAACAGTGGCAAGTCGCTTACATTGAGGGAGGTCGTAACGTCTGCAGAAAGCCAGCTCGGCAACTTTCAGCGCAATAAGGTCGTCAAAGGCATGAGCTTTGAGAAGACAGGCGACGAGGAAGCATTCCGCGCATTCTTAGAAGAGAGCGGAACCTACGATAGTCAGAGACAATCCTACCAAGTGCGAGACTGGACAATGAATGAAGGCTTCGTAGAGCACTGGTTCAAGCAGCCAATGCTTTGGCAAAGCGCTGAGGGTTTTATCAAGAACATCGTAGCAGAAACCCGCCTCAACATTACCGGTCTCCAGAATAGTGTGTCTGTAGGAGCCCAGCGAACAAAGCCGCAGCAGGTATTGTATGACGAGCAAGACCTTATGGAGCGCATCAGCCGATTGTTTCGAAGGGCTTTCGGAGACGACTTATTCTTTAATTTTCGCGGTGGTGCAAGCTTACCCATCCACGTTGGAAGCCGGCCAATCGTCGAAGCAGGCGAAGATCGTGTCTCCGACACTTATGTGGCGAAAGTCAACTCTTTCCCCTTACTTCATGAACAGGGCGATGGGGTCAAAAGCTTCGCCGGGATATTGTTTGAGGCCGTCGCAACTGAAAGAGATATCACCTTAATTGATGAACCCGAAGCTTTCTTACATCCTCCCCAAATGCGACGGCTGGGCGAAACTTTAGCCGAAGAAGTCAGAGGCCAACTACTGGTAGCTACTCACAGCAGCGATATAATGAGAGGTTTTCTTACGGGTACAAGTGGAGCAGTTCGCATCTTACGGATGCAACGCAATGGGGATGTAAATCAGGTAACTGAAGCCTCAATTGCTACGATTAAGACACTTTGGGAGCAACCAGACCTTCGGTATTCGAATGCACTAGAAGGCATTTTTCATGAGCAAACGATAATCTGTGAGGATGACAGCGACTGTCGTTTATTCAATTCCATTGCAGATCACATGGAACGCG
The DNA here is from genome assembly GCF_027214245.1 of Sulfitobacter dubius. Lineage (GTDB taxonomy): Bacteria > Pseudomonadota > Alphaproteobacteria > Rhodobacterales > Rhodobacteraceae > Sulfitobacter > Sulfitobacter dubius_A. The sequence goes on from NZ_JAPWHM010000005.1 coordinate 98,072, forward strand.
AAGCAGAAGAAAACTGGAAAGACACAGCTTACGTACCCGCCGGGGGAAAACATTCGATTCACAAAATCGCACGTGTTCTTGGTCAAATAGGCGTTCCTGTTACTGGCGTTTTCGACATCGACTTCCTGTCAGATGCAGTCCTCGTAAAAACCACAGTTGAAGGCTTTGGAGGCGACTGGTCTATCATTGAACCTCTTTGGCGCCGGGTGAATGCAGCTGTCACAGCGGGCGTGACTCCGCCAACCAATACGGAAATCAAACAGCAGATTATTGCGCGTCTCACTGAAAGCGGCGATGATGCTTTGCCTAAAGGTGATATTCACGAGCTACTGAAAAGAGGCGAGCCATGGGCGGAAGTGAAGAAGTTTGGAACACGTGCTATTCCGAACGGAAAGGCTCAAAAAGACTACGCAACCTTAATTGCCGCACTGGATAACTTATCTATTGTTGTTGTACCGGTTGGCGAGATAGAAAATTACGCCCCTGAGATCGGTCTCCACGGGCCTAAATTCGTTACCAAATTGCTACAGGACATTCCATTGGGTGATGAAAGACTTGCGAACCTGCGCAGCTTCGTCCGACACGTGCACCGGCAATAAGTTTAACTACAATGACTGCGGCTTCGCGAGGGTGTCCAGTTGCGCTATTTTATTTAGAATGGCTATAATATTTCATCAGGATGATCGTATGAAATCTTTTTTCAAACTATTGATAGGTCTGCTCACCGTCACAGCCTTAGGCACTATACTTTGGTTCCTCTATAAATTGACAGCATATGTTTTGGTAGGTGCAAAAGAATTAAAACCAAACGAATACGTCCCTTTATTCGTTGCTTTTGTAACCGCCGCTGTGGGCTTAACTGGCGCGCTTTACACACAGAATAGAATCCGAAAACGTGAGATCGACGACGCACACCGAGCAAAGAAGACGGAGATATACTTTTCGTTCATCAAGTTGATAGAGCGGGTGATGATGGCACATAAAGATGAACTAGGCTTAGAACCTCTTGACGAAGGAGAACTCGTAAAGAAATTGATTGAGTTCAAAACTGACTGCCTACTATGGGGTTCCGAGGAAGTTTTGCAAGCACTAGTAGACTTCCAAACACTCAGTACATCACAACCCACTCCCAAGCAAATTCTACGATCTATTGACCCACTGTACCGCGCAATGCGGAATGATATTGGTTTGACGAATACTAGGTTGGCGAAAGATTTTTTCGCGAAATGGCCTCTATCTGACCCGAAGGAGTTTGATCGCATTGGCGAAGGAATTTGATGCAGCCAAATCATTCTTAGGCTTCAATAATCTTTCCCGAGGCATTCCGGCAAGCCGTTCATCTATAACCATTTTGGCGGCTCGGTTGTTAGACGGACTCTGGCGGGCGAGGAAGCTCCGTAGTTTCAGCTTCTGCCTTCCGTCAATATCTACCGATGTCACCAGAAACACGGTCTAAACATTCACCCTATGTTCCACCGTATCTCACCCTACTTCTAAACATTTTTCTCAATGATTTCGGATACATTCAAAGTCTTGCAAATCCGTGTACACCGGTTCGATTCCGGTACTCGCCTCCATTTTATCTCTATGCATATCCGGTTGTTTTGCCCCCGTTGGGGGACGCTGTGTTAGCCGAAAGCGGCCCTTAACATCTGCAGGCGAGCCCCCCCCAAAAAAAAATGGCGGCTTTCCCCTAATAGGTAATGCCAGCCGCGGCACAGTCCCTCGCAGCTACGTGAGAGAGGTCCGGCAGTTCACCCGTCCCGTTACCTGAGGCAAGGCGGTCAACTGTAATGCCGCGGGAGTTGGCAAAAGGCTTTGGCTGTTTTGCACCAGCTTCCTTAATGCCCTCCTCATCATCTCTTGAAAGCCCGGCGATTTCTGCTGCCTCAACCTCTGCCTGCAGACCAGCACAATGCTCTACGATCGCAATCATGACAGCGCGGTCATCGGTATTGTGTTCCACTTCGCCAAGATAGAGCGGTTCCGCCATCGCCGCGCCCGAGAAGCACAGCGCAAGGCTCAATGTCGCGACAAGCGATGGCTCGGCAGTTCTCATCGGATCACCCTCAATATTCCTCAGCTAGATATTCGCGCATCTCGGCCACGGCCTCCGCCGAGACCGCGCCGCTCTGGCGGTTCCCGGTATTGCGCAGGTAGGTCAGCAGGTCGGCGATCTGCGTGTCGGTGAGTTTCCACGCAAAGGGTGGCATGGCCAGCATGCTGGGGATCGTTTCGGTCGGCTGGGCGCGGGCACCGCCGAGGATGACACGGATCGCGGTCGAAGGATCCTTGGCGTGTAGTTTGTTCGACGTGCTGAGCGGCGCAAAGAAATAGGGCACGCCCGAGGCATCGGCCACGTGACAGGCGGCGCAATTGTCGAAGTAAAGCCCTTCCCCGGCCTCCATCCGCGCCGTCTCGGGGGCCTCTTCCAGCTCGCGCGCCGTGTCGTCGAGGGTTTTGAGATAGGTGGCGACGGACCGCAGGTCTTTCTCTTCCAGAAACTGGGTCGAAATCGAAACAACCTCGCCCATGCGCTGCATCGGGGCGGTATGTTTGGCGCGTCCGTATTTCAGGAACTCGAAGATGTCGTCCTCGCTCCAATGTGCAATGCCGCCGTTCTCACCGCCGCGGATGTTTGGGGCGAACCAATTCTCCAGCGTACCGCCGCGCAGGTATTCACCATCCTTGCTGGCACCGAGGAGGTTCTTGCCGGTGTGACAGCCGCCACAGTGCAGCGGCCCATCGACGAGGAAACGGCCACGGTTCCATGCCTCGGAACGGTCCGGGTCGACCTCGAATTCCGCGTCCTCGAAGAACAACAACTTCCAGCCGCTCACCGACATGCGGATGTTGAGCGGAAACGGCAGATCGTTTTCCTCTTCCTTCACATGCACCGGTTCGAGCGATTGCAGATAGGCAAAGATCGCATCGGTCTGCTGTCGGGTCATCAGGGTAAAATAGGGATAGGGCATCGCCGGGTAGAGATGCCGCCCCTCGTCGTCGATCCCTTCGTTCAACGCATTGTAGAAATCCTCCCGCGACCAGCGGCCCAGCCCGGTCTCGTCATCCGGAGTGAGGTTAGCGGAATAGATCGTGCCGAAGGGTGTTTTTAGCGCCCGGCCCCCGGCAAAGGGGATGCCGTCGTTGTCGATATCCGTGTGGCAGGCTTTGCAGTCGCCCGCCTGCGTCAGGTAGCGGCCCCGCTCCACTTCGGAGGAGGCAAGCTCCTGCGCCTCAGCCGGGACAAGGCTCGCGCCGCAGAGGGCGGTGATCAGGGCCAACCGCTTCATGCCTGCACCAGCGGGCCGGGGTCGGCCATATATTGATCGATGATCGCCGCGACCGACCAATAGGCCAGCGCCGCCACGGTCCCGGTCGGGTTGTAGCCCGCGTTTTGGGGAAACAGCCCTGCCCCGGCGACGAAGAGGTTGTGCAGGTCCCAACTCTGGCAATAGCGGTTGCAAACGCTGGTCTGCGGGTCAGTCCCCATGATCGTACCGCCGGTGTTATGCGTGGTTTGATAGGGCATCGAGTCGTAGGATCCCTTGCGCTCGGCCACGTTGACCTCGCGCCCGCCCATGCCTCGGGCAATCTCTTCGGCCACCGGGGTGATATGGGCAGTCAGCCGGCGGTCGTTCAGCGTGAAATCATAGGTCATGCGCAAGAGCGGCCTGCCATGTCGGTCGGTATAGGTGGGATCAAGATCAAGGTAGTTGCTGCGATGTGCCATCGAGGCGCCGTGCACGCCCACGGTGGTGGTCTTGAGGAAATTGGCCCGGACCGACTGTTTCCATTCGCTGCCCCAGCCCGGCACGCCCTCGGGCACCGGATGGCTTTCGATGGGCCGCGCGTTGGTTGTGTAGCAGGCGATATAGCCACCCCCGATAAAGCCCAGCCCGGAATGGTCGAAATTGTCGCCATTGTATTCATCCACCGCCATGCCGAGCGCGCCCGCGCCGACAAAGCCGTTGGTATATTCCTCATCGTAAAAGACCGTCGCGCCGGACATCACCTGATAGCAGTAGTTCTTGCCTACCACGCCTTCACCGGTCTGCGGATCATATGGCGTGCCGATGTCGGACAAAAGCATCAGCCGGGTGTTCTCCAGCGGGTAAGCACAGAGCACCACGACCTCGGCGGGCTGGAAAAATTCCTCGCCACTAGTATCGATGTAGGTGACCCCGGTGGCGCGGGTGCCATCAGGGGATTTCTCGACCGAAAGCACTTCGGAATCGGTGCGTAGGGTGAAATTCTCCCGCTTCATCAAGACCGGGATAATCGTGGTCTGCGGCGAAGATTTGGAATAGTTGCCGCAGCCGTGTTTCTCGCAAAAGCCACAATAGGTGCAGGGGGCCAGCTGCATCCCCAGCGGATTGACATAGGCGCGCGACATATTGGCCGAGGGCACCGGGAAAGGGTTCAACCCCATATCCCGCGCCGAAGCCTCGAACCGGTCCTGCGAAAAGGTCATCTGCATCGGCGGATTGGGGTAGTCATCGCTGCGCGGCCCCTCAAAAGGGTTGCCGCCCTTACGGATGTCGCCCCGCAGGTTGCCCGCCGTGCCGCAGATGCCGCAGATCTTCTCGAAATAGTCGAAATGCGGCTCCAACTCCTCATAGGTGACACCGTAGTCCTGCACCGTCATCCCTTCGGGCAGCGGGCCATAGCGTTCTTCATTATGGCTTTTCGCGACAAAATCCGACGGCAGGAAACGGTAGGTCTGGCCGTTCCAATGCACGCCCGAACCGCCCACGCCATTGCCCGGCAGGAAGGACCCCCAGTGCCGCATCGGCAGCGCCGTCTGTGCGCCGTTGTTGCGGAAGGTGACGGTGGATTGCGAGGCTTCCTGAAACATCCCGTGGCGCCAGTAATAGCGTAGTTCGTCCTGCGCGAAGGTGGTGGCGAAATCCTTGGGCGTGTCGCGCCACGGCCCGCGTTCCAGTGCCAGCACCTCCATCCCGGCGGCGGTCAGCTTCTCGGCGTAGATCGCCCCGGTCCAGCCGAAACCGACCAGAACCACGTCGACCTTTGGAAGCTGTTTCGTCATCGTGTCACCTCGTGTCTTATTCAGAGCTGTTCCAGCCGGGACGGCCCATCAGGCTGACCGGCGGCAGATCAATGCGCGCGCCGTTGTGGCCCACGAAATCGCGGTAATCATAGCGGGTGCCGGGGAAGCCGACGTAGTGCCACGCCACCATGTCGCGGTTGCCGCCGTAGATTGGATCGGCAAAATAGCCTTCGATGGTGTTTTTCAGGATCAGGTCAAAGAACGCCTTGGCCGAGACCCCGTCGAAGGTGATTTCCTCGTCGTCCATCCCCTTGAGGATCTCGTCCTGTTGCGCCGCGCTCAGCGCGGCAAACCCGGCGTCCTGCTGCGCGCGGCAATAGCCGTCGAGTTCAGCAAGCGCGTGACGGTAAAGCTCTGCCGGGGGGTACTCGCTTTGATAGCCTTGGGTCGCCGTGCCTTCGCGGAAGGGGCCCTTCATGTACCAATGCTGCCCACGGCCATAGAACCCCGCCATTTGCCGGTCGAGGAAGGTGATCACATCAGCCTCAACCGCCCCCGGCCCGTCCCCATCCGACGGGATCAGCCGCGCGCAGATCGCGGCGACGGCCTCGCGTTCATCGGGGGTAAAGAACCAATCCTCATGGGTGCCGTAATACGGGGGCTGGCCCTTCAGGGGCTCCCAAGGCATCCCCTCGCCCCGGCCATAGATCGCGCCGAAGACAGCCGAAGGGGCGGCGATGGCGGTGCCGCCGAACAGCAAGGATTTCAGAATTTTGCGGCGCGTCGGAAAAGACAAGTGACCCCTCCAAGTGATGCGTATAGCCTCGGGGCGTAATGCGCCCTGTGGTAGAAGCTGGATCGCTTTTACCGGGGGTCAAGGAAAATTGATCGGGCTCTGGAGAAACCCAACCGCCACTCAATTTGTTTGGAACGAACTGCGCGCGCGCGGCGTTCCTGCTAAGGAACGACCAAAGGGAAAATAGACCTTGCTCAGCGATGCTTGGATCCGAACCTATTGTGGACCGGCACCGGGGCCGGAGGATTTTTGGTTTCGCTGGAACTTCGATCCGCTTCTTCTGGCCGCTCTGTCTTTGCTCTTCTTCGTTGTCCTGCGCGCGCGTAGCCGCCACGGGATGGCCGCCGTGGGGGTTCTGGTGCTGGCCTTAGTCTCGCCCCTTTGTGCGCTTTCCTCGGCACTGTTTTCGGCGCGGGTGGTGCATCACGTGCTGCTCTTCGCCGTTGCCGCGCCGTTGTTGGCCCGCGCATGGCCCTCGCGGCGGGCGGGTGGTGCGATGGCGGCCTTCGCCGTCTCGACCGTGGTGCTTTGGGGCTGGCATCTGCCGATGGCTTATGATCTCGCACTCTCACATGTCGGGGTATACTGGCTGATGCAGATTAGCCTGCTCGGCGCTGCCCTGTGGTTCTGGCGCGCAGTGTTTGCCCCCGGTCGCACGCCCGTCGAGGCGCTGACCCTGCTCATCGCCGGTTTTGCTCAGATGGGTCTTTTGGGGGCGATCCTGACCTTCGCGCCCGAAGCGCTTTATGCCGCCCATGCCGTTGCCCCCATGGACTGGGGCTTCTCGCCGCTGGCCGACCAACAGCTTGGCGGTATCCTGATGTGGGTGCCTGCGGGACTGCCCTATGCGGTCGTCGCCGGGGCCGTAGCACGGCACGGATGGGCGACCCTGCGGGCGGGCTCCGCGTGAGCGGCTGGTTCCCGGTTCTCATCACGCTCTTCAAAGGCGTGCATATCGCCGCGCTCATCCTGTGGTGCGCCGGGCTGCTTGCCCTGCCCCTGATGCTGTCCCGCCATGATCCCGCTGGCACGGCGGAGGAGTACAGTCGCATCCGCCGCGCCACTCATACGACCTATGCCATCCTCGTCACCCCCGCTGCTGTCGTGGCGGTGGTGGCGGGCACATGGCTGATCTTCTTTCGTGAGGTTTTCGTCCCTTGGCTTTATGCCAAGCTGCTGTTTGTCGCGGCGCTTGCCGCCGCCCATGCTTGGATTGGGCATCTGGTGGTGCAGGTGGCCGAGAAGCCAGAGAAACACCGCCTGCCCCGATCCTACCTGCCGATCACTGCCGTCGGCATCCCCGTCATCGTGATCCTCATGCTGGTTTTAGGCAAGCCCGACCTCTGGGACTTCCCCCTGCCCGGCTGGCTGCTTGAACCGCGGGGCGGTCAATTGCCCTTCGACGTGCCCAAACGATAATCAAAGACCAATTTGCCCCCATGCCAACCCGTAAACCCTACCATCACCGCGCCCAGCCCCGACAGGAGGATGCCGTAAGGCAGCACCGCCGCCTCATAACCATAGAGCCGGTGGCCCCAATTCGCGCCCAAGACCGCCAGCAAGGTCACGGCGATGATCGCATGGGTCCAAGCGGCAGCGCGGGAGCGGATGCCGCTCACAAGCAAAAGCTCGGCAGCGCCGGAAAACCCCGCCAGCACGCCAAAGAAGAACGCCGTCCCCGCCGCCCAGAGGGCCGCTCGCGCCCAAAAGGCATCGCCGGTCCACCAATAGAGCAGATCGGCCCCCAGCAGGCAGAAGGACAGCGCGATGGGAAAGGCCACGCTCATGGCGTGGATCGGGTGGCCCTCAAGCGCGATGCGGGTCTCGGTCTCTTCATAGCCGGGCTGAGAGGCGATCGGGTCGATCAACCGGTCCTCACCCGTCTCATTGCTTTGCTCGCTCATCGGGGCAGACTCCTTCGGGGGGTGATTGCAGGGACAACGTGCGGTGTGCTGATTGGTTGCAGCGGCGATCTGTCGGTGGTCGATCCGGCGGGCCCGGCGGCGCGCGCCATCGCGACGCTCTGGTGGGTGATGTTCATCGGCGCGGGGCTGATTCTCGCGCTGGTGGCGGCACTGGTGATCGGCGCGTTCAGGCCACCCCGGCAGGCGGAGAATGCCACGCGGGATGAAAAGGTCTGGATCATCGGTCTGGGCCTGTGTTTCTCCATCGCGGTCCTCGCGGCCCTGCTGGCCTATGGTCTGGTCACCGGCGAGCGGCTGATGCCCCGCGCCGCGGCGGATGTGGTGCGGGTCGAGGCCGAGGCCCGGCAATGGGCTTGGCGCTTTTCCTATGACGACCGCCCTGGCCATGTCACCGAGAACCTGCTGCATATCCCCGCCGGGCGGCCTGTCGATGTGGCGATCACCAGCCGGGATGTGGTGCACAGCTTTTGGGTGCCGCGTCTGGCTGGCAAGCTGGACGCCATTCCCGGCCATGTCAACGTGCTGCGGATTGAGGCCGATGCCCCCGGCACCTACCAGGGCCTGACCGCCGAGTACAACGGCGAGGGCTACAGCCGCCATACCTTCTCGGTCGAGGCCCATGACCCGGCGGGCTGGGCCGCCTTTACCGCGAAGGAGACGCCATGAACGCGCTGCGCCGTCACCGCAAGCTGGATGCGATCTGGGCCTCAGAGCCGGGCTGGAAGGGCTGGACCAGCAGCGTGAACCATTCCGACCTCGGGCGGATGTTCCTCTTTACCGCCTTCTTCTTCTTCCTCGTCGGCGGCGTGCTGGCGATGCTTATCCGCGCGCAACTGGCGACGCCTGACTCTGCTTTCGTGGATGCCGGTGCCTTTGCACAGTTCTTTACCATGCATGGCACGATCATGATGTTCCTCTTCGCCATTCCCACCTTCGAGGGGCTGGCGATCTATCTGCTGCCCAAGATGCTCGGCACCCGCGACCTCGCCTTCCCGCGGCTCACCGCTTACGGCTACTGGTGCTATGCCTTCGGCGGCGCGATGCTGCTGGTGGCGCTGTTCTTCGGCATCGCGCCGGATGGCGGCTGGTTCATGTATCCGCCGCTGACCGGGCCGCTGCATTCGCCCGGCATCAACACCGATTTCTGGCTTATCGGCATCACCTTCGTCGAGATCTCCGCGATCTGCGCCGCCGTCGAATTCACCGTTTCGATCCTGAAATATCGTGCCCCCGGCATGTCGCTCGACAAGATGCCGATCTTTGCTTGGTACGCGCTGGTCACTTCGCTGATGATCCTTACCGGATTTCCGCCGCTGATCCTCGGCTCGGTCCTGCTTGAGGTTGAGCGCGTCTTCGGCCTCCCGTTCTTCCAAGCCGATCTGGGCGGCGACAGCTTGCTTTGGCAGCACCTGTTCTGGCTGTTCGGCCACCCGGAGGTCTATATCATCTTCCTGCCCGCCGCCGGGGTGATCTCGACCGTGATCCCGGTGATGGCGCGCACCACGTTGCTGGGCTACGGCTGGATCGTCGCGAGCGCTTTGGCGCTGGCGTTCCTCAGTTTCGGGCTCTGGGTGCACCATATGTTCACCACCGGCATTCCGCATATGGGGCTGGCGTTTTTCTCGGCCGCCTCGACGCTGGTGGCGGTGCCGACGGGGGTGCAGGTCTTTGCCTGGATCGGCACCATGTGGAAGGGGCGGCCCGAGTTGCACATGCCGATGCTGCACATCCTCGGGTTCTTCGTCACCTTTATCATCGGCGGGCTGACCGGCGTGATGGTGGCCGTGGTGCCTTTCGACTGGCAGGCCCACGACACGGCCTTCATCACCGCGCATCTGCACTATGTGCTGTTCGGCGGTTTCGTCTTTCCGATGCTGGCGGGGATCTACTACTGGCTGCCGCTGGTGAGCGGGCGCAAGCGGCTGTTCCGGCTTGGCGAACTGGCGTTCGCGCTGATTTTCGTGGGTTTCCACGGCACCTTTCTGGCGATGCATTGGGTCGGCCTGCTGGGCCAGCGCCGCCGGATCGAGACCTATGACGCCGAGACCGGCTGGGGGCTCATCAACTTCATCTCTTCGGTCAGCAGTTTCGTCATGGCGATCGGCCTTGCGATGGTGCTGGTCGACATTATCATCCACAGCTTTGTCGCGGTGCGCGGTCCGCGCAACCCATGGCGCGCCGGGACGCTGGAATGGGCCGGCATGTCGCCGCCCGCTTCCTATAACTTTGCCAGCCTGCCGATGGTGGGCGGGCGTGCCCCGCTTTACGACACGCCAGATCTGGCCAACCGGTTGGCCAAGGGCGAAGGCTACCTCGGCGCGCCCGAGGTGGTCCGGCGCGAGACCTTGATGGTCGATGCCGCCAGCGGTCGCCCCGAAGCGCTGGTCATCTATCCCGGCAACACACGGCTGCCGATCCTGATGGCGGCGGTGACGGGCGGGTTCTTCCTGTCGATCCTGCTCAAGCTCTTTTGGCTCACCCCTCTGGCACTCGCCGGCGTGGCGGCCTTGGCGGTGGTCTGGGTTTGGCAATTGGGCGCGCGCGCCGATCAAGGCCCACAGGAGGTCGGGCACGGCACGACCTTGCCTCTGGCGAGCGAGGGCGACAGATCGCCGGGCTGGTGGGGTTCGACCTTCCTGCTGGTGGCCGATGCAACCTTCTTCGGCTCCCTCCTCTTTGGCTATGCCTTCCTCTGGACCGCCGCGCCCGGCTGGCCCCCAGCCCAATGGCTCGCCCCCTCTTGGGCCGAGCTTGCCTTCGGCATCGGTGCAGCGCTCGTCGCCGCCTTGGCCCAGCACCTGAGCGCCCGCCGCAACCGCGCAGGCACCGCCCCGATGATCGCCCTTGCTCCGGCGTTGCTGGCGACGGTCGCCACGGCGGTGGCGTTAGGGGCCCTGCTGTTGCGCTTGCCGCCCCCGGACGGCCATGCCTATGCCGCAACGCTGCTGATCCTCGGCGCCTATGGGCTGGCCCATGCTCTGCTCGTCGGGCTGATGCAGGGCTTTCTGATCCTGCAGGTCCGGCGTGGTTTCACCTCGCCTCAGCGTCGGGCGGGATTCGCCATTGTGGCGCTCTGGTCCGACTATCTGGCAGCGATCACGGTGCTGATCCTGCTTGCGGCGCATCTGCCGGGGATGATCGTGTGAGGGAGTTGTTGCGCATTCTCCTGCCACTGCTGGTCTGGCTGGCCAGTTTCAGCGCGATCTACGGCCTGCACGGCCTCGGCTGCGCCCTTGGCTGGATGGAGGCCGCTTGGCTCGGCTTGTCCCTTTTTCGCTGGGCGCTGCTGATAGCCTGGCTCGCCGCGATTGTGCTGCAACTGCTTCTTCTGCTGGCGGTGGGGAAATGGTCTTTTCGTTCGACCTCGGATTTCTACCGTAAAGTAAATCTTGCAACCGCCTTGTCCGGCTTGGCCGCGACGGTCTGGACTTCTTTCCCCATAGTCGTGACATCCACCTGCGGATAGAGAGGACCAGCCAGCGCGGGCCAACCCCGGCTCCGTTGGGCAAATCAGATAGTGGCCGAAGTGCCCCTTTCCCCGGGCGGACTTGGTGGGGTTCAGTGGGGCCATCCAGACAAAACACTAATTAGCCGTGCTGCCAACCATGCCGGACCGTTCGAACGCAGCACGCGCTACAGGCCCTCCCCTAGGGCTTTCCGGGCCATAAGCCCATTGAGAACAGGTGACTTTACCGCCAGCTTAACCTACCCTCGTTCTTCGCGACCGAAACATAAGAATAGAGGTTCTTGGTGAACACGCGCTTTTTAGAAACCTTCGTCACGGTCGCCAACTTGGGAAGCTTCCGGGCGGCAGCCGAGCAGTTGAATGTCAGCCAAGCGACGGTGTCCAGCCGGATTTCTTCGCTTGAGACGGACCTTCAGGTAGACCTGTTTGACCGTGAATTCCACGCCACCCGGATCACGGTTGCCGGGGCGATGATCCTCGACAAGGCGCAAGAGATGCTCGCGACGGAGCGCAATTTGCGCAACACGCTCTCCGATCCCACCACTGCCGCGGGGCGGGTGCGTTTGGGATTGGTGTCTTCGGTCGTTCATACTTGGCTTTGTGATCTGATCGAAGAGGTGGCGCGCTGCTATCCCCGGCTGGAGCTTGAACTGACGGTCGAGCCCACGCCGAACATCGCCGCGGCCTTTGAACGCGGCGCGCTGGATATGTTGCTGACGACAGATGACCGCCACGACCAAACCTGCGTTTGCGCGGATTTGCCGCCGCTGGCCATGGGATGGTTCGGCCCCGAGGGGATGCGCGACGAGAAACTGTCCCTTGCCGATGTTGTCACCAGTCCGCTGATCACCTTCACCCGCAATTCACGCCCGCACGCCAATGTTCTTGCGCTTTTCAGCGATCGTGGCCTGCGGCCTTCGATCGTGCATTGCATCACCTCAATGGCTGCGATTGCGCGGTTGACGCAGCGCGGGCTGGGCATCGCGACCCTGCCGCTGGCCTGCGATTTGGCCGGGCCGGGAATCTATGAGCTTGATGTCGATGCGCAACTGCCGCCGCTCCCCCTCTATTGCATCTGGCGCCGCAGTTCCGACGTAGCCACCTACAAGGCAATTGCCGATCTTGCGCGGGCCTGTGCAGAGCGTCATCAGCGGCAGACCTGACATGGCCTGAATTGGCCTGATCGGAAAACCCTATCACCCCCCCCTGAATAATCCCGTTTGTCGTTGGCCCCCATCTCGGCAAATGTGCCCCAACAACAATCGACAGAGCTTGACCGCACCTCGACGGAGACGGGCCGTGCCCCGCCACGTGACGGGAAAGCTTTGTCCAAGGATCAGGATGCAGAATGAGCAATATCCGTACAACCGATCAGGCACAGCTTTTCGTCTGGAGCGATATCGACCCCGATCATGAGGCTGACTTTAACCAGTGGTATGACCGGGAGCATATGGAAGAGCGCGTTCGCATTCCGGGCTTCACCGGCGCGCGGCGCTATCGTGCGGTATCGGGCTCGGCACGGCGCTACCTCGCGCTTTACCGTGCCAGCAATCTTGCCGATTTCACCTCCGAAGCCTACCGCAAAGCCTTTACCAAACAGACCCAATGGTCGATCACCAACTTCGGGCGCATGTCCAACACCCGCCGTCGGGTGATGCAGGTCGCGCAAGAGGGCGGCTTTGGCTGGGGCGGCGCGCTGGTGCTGATCGAACTGGTGCCAGATGCCATGGATCGCGACGCCGTCGCCGACGTGCTTGGTAAATTGATGGCCGAAGAGGGTGTGCTGCGCGTGCATCACATGATCCCCGACGCAACCCTTTCGACCCCGCTGCCATCTGAAAACACCGAAGGGCGCGTTCTGGCGCCTTGCATCGCGGTGGATGTGACGTCAGAGCCGATCGCCGAAGCGACCCTGCGCCAACTGACCGAAAAGCTGGGCGGCGCGGTGCGCGAGGCCGAAACCTTCCGCCTGATGTGGTCGCTGGACGCGCAAGACCTGCCCGCATTGGAAGACTGAGTGAACCACCCTGCCCTGCCAAAACGGCGGGGCAAGAACAACAAACCACCCCAACAGGAGATACCACACATGAAACACCTTCTCATCGGAACCGCGATCGCGGCCCTGACAGCCGGTCTTGCCCATGCCGAAACGTGGAAAATGTCGGCCGATGCGCCCGACGGCAACTATCTGACCCAGAACATCCGCGCCTTCGCTGATGACGTGGCCCGCCTGTCGGATGGCGCGCTGGAAATCGATGTTGTGTCGAACTCGGTCCTGCTCAAGCGCCCCGAACTGAAGCGCGGCGTGTAGCGCGGCATCGTTCCAATCGGCGAAGTCCTGATCTCGGCGCTTGGCAACGAAGACGCGGTTTACTCTGCCGATGCCGTGCCGCTTTTGGCGACCACATTTGACGAGGCCCGCGCGCTTTGGGAAGCCTCGCGCCCGATCTACGAAGAAAAGCTGGCCGAAGATGGTCTGGTGCTGTTGTTTGCCGCCCCCTGGCCGCCGCAGGGCGTTTACATGAACCAGGAAGTGACCGACGCCTCCTCCTTCGAAGGTGTCAAATTCCGCGCCTACAACCCCTCGACCGCGCGTCTGGCCGAGCTTTTGGGTGCCGTTCCCGCCACCATCGCCACCTCAGAGATCAGCCAAGCCTTCTCGACCGGGGTCATCAACGGCATGATCACCTCGCCCTCGACAGGTGTCGACAGCCAAGCCTGGGATTTCGTGTCGCATTACTATGACGTTCAGGCCTTCCTGCCCAAGAACATGGTGATCGTGAACAAAGGCGCCTACGACGGACTGTCTGACGAGGTGAAAACCGCGCTGCAAGAAGCGGCTGAACTGGCGGAAACCCGTGGCTTTGAAATGGCCGAGGAAGCCACTGGCGAAGCAACCAAAACAATGGCCGACAATGGTATGAACGTCCTGCCGACCCCCGAAGGGCTGGCCAGCGACTTTGAAACCATCGCCGCGACGATGCGCGCAGAATGGCTGGAACAGGCTGGCGAAGAAGGTCAGAAAATCGTCGACGCGATGAACTGATCTCAGCAGGCCCGGGCAGTCGTTTGCCCGGGCCTTTTGCCACATAGACCGGGGGTATTCGCCCCCTCCCCGCCCCTTTATTCGGAGCCCGTCGCCATGATGCTGACCCGCCATCTCTTCAACTTTTGCGGAGCCTTGGCCGCGCTGTCCTTGCTGGGGATCGCGGTCTTGATCCTGTCGCAGATTGGCCTGCGCCTGATGGGAAGCCAAATCCCCTCAGCCGATGATTTCGCGGCATGGGGGCTGAGTGCGTCGATCTTCCTCGCGCTGCCGGCCACGCTGATACGGGGCGATCATATTCGCGTCACATCGTTGCGGCAGTTGATGCCGGAACGTCTGGGTCATATCGCCGATATTCTGGCGGCGGCCTTTGCCGCCGTGATGATGGGCTGGGTCGCTTGGGCGATCTTTGGCTATGTCCACGAAAGCTGGACCTACAAAGAAGTCAGCCAAGGCGTGGTGGCCGTCCCACTGTGGTGGCCGCAATCCGCGATGGTGCTGGGGTCGGTTCTGTTTGCACTGGCCTTTGCCGAGCGCACCCTGCGCCTGATCCTCGGGCTGCCAGTCGAAAGCGACGATACAAACGAACAAGGTCGGGGCGAATAATCATGGATATTTTTCTGCAATCGGCCGTTCTGGTCGTGACCTTGCTTGTGCTTTTGGGCTTGGGCATTTGGGTTGGCGTGGCGCTGATGGCTTCGGGCGTCGTGATCTTCTTGATGTTCACCTCTACGCCGGTCGATGCGATCCTCGGCACCACCATGTGGGCCCATTCCGCCAGCTGGACGTTGACGGCGCTGCCGCTGTTCATCTGGATGGGCGAAATTCTTTACCGCACACGTCTGGCCGAAGACCTGTTTTCTGGTCTGGCCCCCTGGGTCGGGCGGCTGCCCGGCGGCTTGGCGCATGTCAACGTCGTGGGCTGCGGTATCTTTGCGGCGGTCTCGGGGTCTTCGGCTGCCACCACCGCCACCGTTGGCCGCATTTCCCTGCCAGAGCTGAAATCGCGCGGCTATGCCGACCGACTTGCCATCGGTTCTTTGGCTGGATCGGGCACGCTTGGCCTGTTGATCCCGCCGTCAATCGTTATGATCGTCTATGGCGTCGCGGCCCAAGTGTCTGTGAACCGCTTGTTCATTGCGGGCGTGGTGCCGGGGCTGATGCTCATGGCGTTGTTTTCGGGCTATATCGCGATCTGGGCAAAAATGAACGCCGATGGCGTCCCAGACCCCGAACCCCGCATGCCCTTGGGTGAGCGCCTGCGCCGCCTGCGCATGTTGCTGCCGGTGGTCGGGTTAATCATCGGGGTCATCGGCTCGATCTATGCCGGTGTCGCCACCGCAACCGAGGCCGCCGCCATCGGGGTGGCCGGGGCGCTGATCATCGCGGCTTTTGGCCGGTCGCTGAACGCCCAGACCTTCATCGCCTCGCTTCTGGGGGCCACCCGCACCTCTGCGATGATCGGGCTGATCCTGCTCGGCGCGGCCTTTCTCACCTCCGCGATGAGCTTTTCGGGCTTGCCCGGGCAACTGGCCGAACTCATTTCCGCCAGCGGGCTGAGCGCTGCGGGTTTGATCGCCGTGCTGACCGTGTTCTTCGTGCTCCTTGGTTGTTTCCTCGACGGGATCTCCATCGTTGTGCTGACGACTTCGGTTGTGATGCCCGCCGTGGCTGCCGTGGGGATCGATCCGGTGTGGTTTGGGATTTATCTAATCATCGTCGTCGAAATGGCGCAGATCACGCCGCCGCTGGGGTTCAATCTGTTTGTGATCCAGAGCCTGACTGGTAAATCGATCTTTGAGATTACTCGCATGATCATCCCCTATTTCATGATCTTGGTGCTGGCCGTGATCCTGCTGACGGCATTCCCCGGCATCGCGACGTGGCTTGTGGAACAAACGATTTAAAGGCTGATTTGATGACACACACCCCTCAATCCCTCCTCGACGCGGCCCGCACCCGCGCTGCCGCACCCGATTTCACCCGGACCTTCGATGATCCGGTCGAAGGCGAAGGGCCGCTGTCGGGGCTGAACGTCGCGGTCAAAGACCTGTTCGACGTGCGGGGCCAAGTCACCCACGCGGGGTCGCAGGTCCGCAAAGCCATTGCGCCCGCCAGCAAGGATGCCGCGGCTGTCGCGCGGCTGCGCAGCGCAGGCGCAGGGCTGATCGGCCACGCCAATATGACCGAGTTTGCCTATTCCGGCCTCGGCCTGAATCCACATTACGGCACCCCCCTCACCCCCTTGAAAGAAGGCTGTATCGCGGGCGGCTCGACCTCGGGCGGTGCCTCTGCCGTGGCGCGGGGCGTGGCTGACATTGCGCTTGGGACAGACACTGGCGGCTCTGCGCGTATCCCGGCGGCCTTTTGCGGGCTCATCGGGTTCAAGGCCACGGCACAGACGATCTCCCGCGCGGGGGCGGTGCCGCTTTCCCATTCGCTTGATAGTGTCGGCGTGCTGACCCGAGAAGTCGGCCTGCTGCGCCCGGTTTTGAACGTGCTACGCGACCAGCCGCTCGCCGCGTCTGCCGCGCCGCGTGCCGTCATCGTGCCGGAAAATTTCGGCATAGACGAACTGGACCCCGAGGTTGCCGAGGCCTTCGAAGCCGCCCTCGAAGCGCTTCAGGCATCCGGCGTGAGCCTACGTCGACAAACGCTCGACTTCTTCGATGACTACCGCGCCCTGCCCGTCTGGCAGTTCTCGGCAGTGGAATCCCGCGCCCATCACGGGGCGCAATTCGACGACGCCCGCGCAGAGCTTGATCCGCGTGTGGCATCACGTATGGCGCGGGCGGATGGTGTCACCGGGATCGAATTTGCCCGCACGATAGCCGCGCGAGAAGCACTGATCGCACGGGCGGCGCATCTGTTTGGCGACACGCCGGTCGCCCTGCCGAGCGTGGCCATCATGCCGCCAAAGCTGGATGATCTGCACGAGGATGCCACCTATGACCGCATCAATCTGCTGGCGCTGCGCAACACCAGCTTTGCAAATGTGATCGACGGCTGTTCGGTCAGCATGCCGATCACCAGCCACCCCGGCGCGGGGCTGATGCTGACCGCGTCTGCGGGCCGGGATGCGATGTTGATGAATATGGCAGAGACATTGCAGGGCGCGCTGTGAGCGAAACGGCCAAGCGCCCCTCTGCCTATGTGGCCTTAGGCGCCCAGCGCTACCGTGTGACCCATGTTAGCGATCCCATGCTATCGGGCATTTCCGATGTCGCGGTCATAGGCGACAGAATCGTGGTCCTCAGACGGCAAGCGCCTGAACTGGTCATGCTCGGGCTGGACGGCACAATGTTGGACGAAACCGCTGATCTGCCGCAGTTCGTTTGCGGCCATGGCCTGCGCGCGACCTCCGCCAGCCAAGTTGCCGCCACGGACATGGACGGCCACAAGGTCGTGTTGCTTGATGGCACCTTGCAAGAAACCGCCCGTATGGACTGCGCAGAGCATCCCGGCTTGGAGCGGCCCTTCAATCATCCCTGCGATTGCACCCAAGGTCCGGACGGACGCTATTATGTCGCTGATGGATATGGCAACAGCGCCGTTCATATCTTTGACCCAGCGCTGCGCCACCTCAAGACCTTTGGGCATCCCGGGGCCGAAGCGGGCGCGTTTTCGACCCCGCACTGCCTGTTATTCGACAGCCAAGGCAGGCTCTGCGTGGCAGACCGCGAAAACAACCGCGTTCAGTTATTTGACCCCGAAGGCATCTGGCTGGGTCAGATCGAAGGTCTGCACAAACCAATGGCGCTGGCGTTGACACCGGATGGCCTGTTGCTGGTCACTGACCAAACCCCGCGCCTATCGGCCTACGCCCCAAACGGTGAGCTGATTGGCCGCTGCCGCACCTTTTCAACCTATGGTCACGGATTGGCTGTGCAGGACGATGGCACCATCGTGATCGCCGAAATGAACCCAGATCGACTGACCCTGCTGATCCCCGTGCCCGATGCGAAGGAAGGTTGATATACCGCGTTGGGTTTTGCGCGGTAGGGTCTAGCGGCCGCTCTTCGGCGCTGCCCGCCGTATTGGCCATGACTTGGATGCCAACGCTCTAGTAGAGCTGTTTCTGCGCAGGGAATAATTTCACCATGCGGCTGGGAAAGGCGAGCGACCTTGAGCCTCCCGCCTCCCTCTTTTCCCAAGCGTTCTTATTCAGGATCGCGGATGGTGATCGCCGGGTTCATCGGGAAGAAGTTATGCGGCATGATGTGCACGGTCTTCCATTCGGTCGACATAACAGGCCAGTCTTCAGTCCGCGGCACGTGGTGGAAGCCTGCCGTGAACCATGTGACGATATCCTGA
Source organism: Sulfitobacter dubius (assembly GCF_027214245.1). Taxonomy (GTDB): domain Bacteria; phylum Pseudomonadota; class Alphaproteobacteria; order Rhodobacterales; family Rhodobacteraceae; genus Sulfitobacter; species Sulfitobacter dubius_A. Next base: position 116,630 of record NZ_JAPWHM010000005.1, read on the forward strand.
TCCTGCAAGGGCGCGTCTTCCTTGACCCATTGCGCCAGCGTGTCGGAGCCGTCGCTTTGCAAAGCGAACTTGCCGCCAGCATAACGTTCCTCAGGATCATGCACCGTGTTCCATACCGAATTCTCGATATAGGCGTTGCGGATCATCGGGGGGTCGTTCTCAAAGTCGAAAGGCCCATAGGCGACGCTGCCGTGGTGGATCATGTAGCCCGGTTTGTGCCCCAACGGGCCTTTGCGGTCGGGGTTTTGCAGCATGAAGTAGCGCGGCTTGAACGATGACACCTGATAGGTCGCCTCGGCCTCGGATTTGGGCATGTTATGCTCGACCTTCCATAGGGACCGGCGCGGACTGTCTTCGGCCACTTCGGCGGGCACGATGTCCATCGTCATGAAGCGGTTGCTGGGCTGGTCGATGTCGAAATCAAGCCGGAAGTTGAAGTAGTGGTCATGGTTCGCCGCCACCAGATTAGGCGCGATGAGCGTGCCATACTCCGTCTCTCGCGCTGCCGAAGGATCATCCATCGAAGTCGCATCAGCGCCTTTCACACCGTCGAGACCTGTGGCACCGATCTTAATCTCCATCTGACCGTTCTGCTTGAAACGGTAGTCGATCAGATAGTCATAGTTGCCCACTTCGGACGCTGTGCGCACCACCAACTCGGTCTCGGGCCGACCCTCGGCGGGGGTGTATTGATCGGGGCCTTGAGCGAAGACCTCGAAGTGCCGCCACGCCGGATCACCGATGTTGCGCTCAAAGATGCAGACCGCGTCAGGGATCTCCAGCGGCTGGCCATCGTCACCCGCGATCATTGCTGGCAGGAAGGTCGCGTAAGACGGGCAGTCGATCCCGGCCACCAGCGGGGTCAGGAACAGCCCGAAACCATATTCGCCACTGTCCATATAGGTCCGCCAATAGAGCCCCGCGCTCGGGTCCATATAGGGCACGAAGACCTCAGACAGATGCGCCTGATAGAGCAGCGTGCGCCACTCCTCGCCATCCTTCACGTCGATGTTCGACAGCACCGGACCGGGGCGTTTGTCGACACGTAGACGCATGCGCCACATGTCCCATTCCAGCGCGCCATCGGCATAGGTGAAATTCGGCCCGCCCTCTTGGGTCAACACGGCGGGATTTGTCGCGGCGCGTTGTGGGGTCCGGGCCTCGATCTCTTCGCCCGTGTAGCCCCAACCGTCTTCGGGGATTGCTACATTGCCTTCGTCGATCACCCGCAGCGCCTTGCCGCTTTGTAGGTCCACCACGGCATAAATGTTCTCGATCGGTTTGGCGTAGAAGTTCGACCCTTCTGGCGACACGTAGCAAGGCACTTTCATCAAGCGCGTGCCGTCGTCTTCGTCAGAGAAGAAGTTGCCCGCAGTGAGCGGCAGGCAGAACACCTGATCCGGCGTCAGCCCGCGTTTTTCCAGCCCCGCGATCATGTCGGGATGCTCTAGCGCGGCGGTCATAGCGTTGGCGAACTCATTGAAAAGGATCATCGGCTGCCCTTCGGTGGGCGCGCTGCTCTCGATCTCTCCGGTCGTCAGGTTCACGATGGTCTCGACAAAGCCGCTGTTGTCGGCGTTGGACATATGCACCATCGCGCGACGGTCGAGCGTGTCGCCCTCGCTCCATGCCAGCACATCGGCCTTGGGCGGCTCGATCAATTCGATCAGCGGATAGAGCGTGTCATTCCCCGCCAGATCGCCTGCGCGCAGAATTTCGTTGATCTTTTGGTATTCCTCACCGGAAAAACCATCGAGCGGATGCGCGAATGACGCCCCACCGGTCAGCGCAAGGGCCGCGGCCCCGCCGAGTAGAGTTTTACGTAACATGCTGTCTCCCTTCATGTTTTTCTTAAAGGCGCCCGCCATAGCGGACACCGAATGATCGCCCTCGCCTCCCAGCGTCAGGCGAAAATCACCTGAATGTCGGTGTATTCCTTCAGCCCCTCTTCGCCGAACTCGACGCCAAAGCCTGACTTCTTGACGCCCCCGAAGGGCGCGTTTGGTTGAATCATGCCATGGCTGTTGATCCAGACCGAGCCGCATTCCATCCGTTTCGCCACCTCCTTGGCCGCCGCTTTGTCCGACGACCAGACCGAACCACCAAGGCCCACGTCCAGCGCATTGGCCTGCGCCAGCGCATCGTCCAGATCACTATAGCGGATGATCGGCAGCGCGGGGCCGAATTGCTCTTCGTAGACGAGCGGGTCATCTGCGGTCATCCCGGCGATGATCGTCGGCGGGTAGAACAGCCCCTCGCCCGGTTCACCGCCCAGCAGAACCTGCCCGCTTTCCTTGGCCTGCGCCACCAGCTTCGCCACCTTGTCGAATTGCATCTGGTTCTGCACGGGGCCAAGGACGCTGTCCTCCTGCGTGCCTTCGCCCACTTTGATGTTACGTGCATAGGCGACCAGCGCGTCGCAGACCGCGTCGTAGATGTCGTCGTGCACGTAAAGCCGTTTCATCGCGGCGCAGGTTTGGCCGTTGTTGATGAAGGCGCCCCAGAACAGCCCCTCGGCAATCGCCTGTGGATTGGCATCGGGCAACACGATGCCCGCGTCGTTGCCGCCCATCTCAAGGGTCAGACGCTTCATCGTCTCAGCGCTGGATTGCATGACCTTCTGGCCGGTCCCGCAAGAGCCGGTAAAGACGATCTTGGCGATGTCCGGATGCGCCGACATGGCCGCGCCCATGTTGAATGCGCCATCGGCGGCGCTGACGGAATTGACCACGCCTGCTGGCAGTACTTCGTTCATCAACTCAATCATGCGCAGGGACGCGAGCGGGGTCATCGGGGATGGTTTGCTGACCACAGTATTGCCGCTACGCAGCGCGGGCAGAATGTGCCAGACCGCGATCAGCACGGGGAAGTTCCACGGGGTGATCGACCCCACCACACCGAGCGGCTTGCGGTACATCTCGACCCGGCCCTCAGGCGTGTCTTGCAGCACTTCCATCGGCAGCGACAGGCTGGCGGTATAACGCGCCCAAGCGACCGCGCCGCCCAACTCCCAATGCGAACCGATGCCACCCAAGGGTTTGCCCTGCTCGGCGGTGACAAGCTGGGCCAGTTCCTCCGCATGGGCTTCGATCTTATCGGCCACGGCTGTGCACGCAGCGGCGCGCTCTTCGTCGGATTTGCCCGACCACGCGGGGAAAGCCGCCTTTGCCGCAGCAACTGCGCGGTCTAATTCTGCCTGACCGGCATCGGGCGCCGTGCCCGCCTGCCCGCCCGTACCGGGATTGGCCACGGGGAAACGCGCGCCCGCTTCAACCCGCGTACCGCCCGCAATCAGGCCGATGCTATCAATGGTGTCTTTCATGATGTCCTCCGTCATCCCGTTCCGGCACTGTGCTGAAACGCCTCCTCGGGTAGGAGGTTAGGCGCGGATTGGACGGGCATCTTGGGATAACGCGACAGCCCTATTGGACGATCGCGCCACCGTCGCGGGCCTGTGCGACAACGGCACCGGGGGTCATGCCGTAACGCTGCCGGAAGGCCCGGTAGAAATGCGAAAGATCGTTAAAGCCGCAGCCGTAGGCGCAGTCGGTGACAGAGACCTCTTTGCCCCCGCGGCGAGAGAGTTCTGCATGCGCTTGGGTCAAACGCAGTTGCAGCAGACGTTGACCCGGCGTTTCGCCCAAGGGTTCGAAATAGCGCTGTAAGCTGCGCAGCGATACGCCCAAGTGCAGCGCCAAAGCGCTCGGTCCAAACTCAGGGTCGCGGTAGTGGCGGGTCATGAGTTGTAGAGCCCGCTCCATGACCTGCCCACGTGCATCCAAGGTCTGGCTGCGCCGCTCGTGGAAATAGGCCCCCATCAGCCCATAAAACGCTTCGCTCAACTGCAAGCCGGTTTCGGGCGGGCAGTGCATCATCTTGTAAAGCACCGCGCGCAGCGCCAGCCACAGGGGATCATTGCGGTCAATCGCCACACCGCCGTCACAGATAGCGCCAAACCTGCCAATCATCTCATCCCGAGGGAGGTGCACTGAAATCTGATGCGCCAATTGCCCGTCATAGACAAATTTCGATGGGCGGGTCGCGTCGACGATGAACATATCGCCGGGCCGCAAGAGGGTCGATGCACCGTTTTGATGCACCACGCATTCGCCGACATCCTGCACCAGCATAAAGAAATATTCGCCCGGATCGCGCCGAATGCAGGTCTGGGTCCGGGCTGCTTCTTGCGCGTCGAGCGAGACCAGTGCGGCGTCAAAGCCGCCCATCCCCCGCTTGCGCGCCCGACCATGAGACGGCCCATTGCGGCGCGCGGGTTCCACCTCGAACGCACCGCAGATTTGCAGAATATCGTCGCGCAGCACTTCGATGGGCGTGGATCTTGTCGAGATTCGGCTCAGTGCTTTCACGATCCCATACCCCCTAGAAACCGGCGTGTTGGTGCCTCTCGAAAAACGCTAACCCATCCGTTTGCATGCATCAAGCGCGGCAAAGCTCAGGCCCGTCGACGGTGAGCGGGACCTGAGCAACTGTTCTGGTCCCGACCATCCGGCGGTTCTTGCAGGCCCCCGCACCGGGAAAGGTCTGATCCGCAGTCCATTTTGACATCGGCCTTCTATCGCGGATCAAACCCTACCCGGGTGGCGCCCGACAGTTCAGTTTACGAGGGCCTTGACCAACAACGTGGCTGCGGCTGCAAGGTAGATATCATTGCCATCGACAACATAGACTTCATTCCGGCCCGGGCGCGAAAGGCCGCGGGCGCGCCAGTTCTTGACGACGACAACATCCTGTTTGCGGAGACGCTGGCCAACCGCATGCCGATGGCGCTGTTGTTTCACCACCTTCACCTTGGCGCCGCGATCAACACGGCTGTGTTGGACATCCGCCCTGTCGGCCATTGCCGTCATCGGCACGAAAGCCACTGTGGTGGCTGCCAATAGCACGACAGTCGCGCATTTTTTCATCCGGTTCTGCATTGGGTCTCTCCTCTTTGCTTACGTCATATTTAACGTCTGTCGGAAAGATTCCCGTCGCTGTCGCGGGACAGTTTTTCGCCGTCAGCTCTGCAAGAGCCGTGGACCTTCTCGCCGCTCCCAGCCTTTGCGCAGGGGAAAGCATCCGATACGCAAAGGCCGTCGCGCTACACATTTGCAGTCGCCTCCACCTCGGCTTTCAATCTATGCGCAGACCCTCCGGGGGTTGCACCCCAGACCGTGATCCAGCGGTAGAAGATCGGCGTGAGAAACAAGGTGAACACGGTGGCAAAGCCCAAACCGCCGACGATCACCCAGCCCACGGCGATCCGGGCCTCGGCGCCCGCGCCAGAAGTCACGATCAGCGGCAGCCCCCCGAAAACAGTCGATACCATCGTCATCATCACGGGTCGGATGCGCAGGCGCAGCGCGCTTCGGATGGCGCTGTCGATGTCTTCGCCTGCTTCGCGCAGCTGATTGGCAAATTCGACGATCAAAATACCGTTCTTGGCCATGACCCCGATCAACATCACAAGACCGATCTGGCTGTAGTAGTTCAGCGATCCGCCCGTCATCGATATCGCCAGCAATGCGGCAGCCATCCCGAAGGGCACTGTCATCATGATCACCACCGCACTGGCAAAGCTCTCGAACTGGGCGGCCAGCACCAGAAGCACCACGATCAGCGCAACGCCGAAAACCATGTAGATGCCGCCTTGGGAATCGTCGAGGGTCGCCGCTTCTCCGGTGAAGGTGATGCCCATCCCATCAGGCAAAACCTCTTCGGAGAGTGTCAGCACCCGGTCCATCGCGGTGGACAGGTCGACACCTTCGCCCAGGTTCGCCTGCATTGCGACGGACAGCGCTCCGCCCAAACGCTCGATCTGCGCGTCGCTTACCACCGTCTCGAGCGAGGCAACCGCGGACAGCGGCACATAGGCGCCACTGTCGAGGCGGATAGACATGGAGGCGATGTCAGACGGATCGTCAATCGGCGGGCCACCGGGGACGACGTTCACATCCACTTCGACATCATCCGAAAAGACGCTGACCGCCACATCGCCCTGCACCATGGCGCGCACGAGGGAGGAGACATCGGAACTGTTGAGCCCCATATCGCCAGCGGCGCTGTCGTCTACCGTGACTTCCAATTGCGCGGTCACGCTGTTGTTGGACAGTTGCGGGTTCAGAAAGGTCGCATCCTGGGCCATCGCCGCCGTGAGCCTGTCGGCAGCTTCGGTCATTTCAGCCAGATTGGTGCCAGTCACCGCGAAACTCAGCCCGCCGCCCGCGCCACGAATGTTAAGGCTGTTGGTCGACCGTGCGCTCACCTGCACGCCGGGGACCGCGGACAACTGACCACTGATCTGCGCGATCAACTCCTGCTGGGTAAAGTCGCGCTCGGCCCAATCCGGCAGGCGGACGACGATGAACGCACTGGTGCCGCCGCCGACGCCGATGATGCTTTGCACGGTCTCGATCTGCCCGCTCTCTCGATACGGGGCGAGGATGTCTTCGACCAGCGCGACCTGCGTATCGAGGTAATCGATCGTCGTGTCCGATGCGCCGCGCGCCTGTACGAGAAAGAAGCCACGGTCTTCCTCTGGCGTGACGGTGGAAGGCAAGGTCAACGCGGCCCCCATTGCGATCATGGCAAAGCCTATGGCGATCGACAGAACCAGCAGCGGCGTGCGGATGGCGAAATCCATCACCCGGTCAAAGCCGCGCGCCAATGCGCCCGGCGTGGCGGCTTCTGCCTCGCCCAAGGTCTTTCCCGGGTCCAAAAGAGCCGACAGGACGGGCGCAAGGGTGAGCGCCGTGATCGACGACAGGGTAACGGCAAAGGCCAGCACAAAGCCGAATTCAGAAAAGACGCCCCCCGCCTGCCCCGGCAGGAAGGAAATCGGAATGAAAACGGCGGCAAGCGTGGCGGTGGTGGAGATTACGGCAAAGAATACCTCGTTCGTGCCCGAAGCCGCGGCGGCGAAAGCCCCCATGCCGGACTTGCGCTTGCGCACGATATTCTCGACCACGACGATAGCATCATCGACGACCATCCCCGTTGCCAATACCAGCGCCAAAAGGCTGATCGTATTGACGGAAAACCCCGTAAGCCAGATCGCTGCAAGCGTCCCGATCAAAGCCACAGGGATCGTAACCGCAGGGATCAACGTGGCCCGTGGGGAGCGTAGGAACAGAAAGATCACGACCACCACGATGCCGGTCGCCAAAAGGATGGATTTGATGACCTCGTTGATCGACCCTTCGATGAAGATACCGTCGTTCGAAGTGACCAGCAGTTGCACACCCTCGGGCAGTTGCGCCTGCAACTCCTCGACTGCGGTGCCCACATCGCGCGAGATCTCCAGCGTGTTGCCCACCGATTGCCGGGTGATATCAAGACCAATCGCCGTCTCCCCATTCACACGGGTATAGACGCTGGCGTCTTCGGGGATCAGTTGCACAAACGCGATATCGGCGACTTGGGTCGTGTCATTGATCGGCAGTTGGTTGATGGTCTCAACGGTGACGTCCTTGCTGCCGACCCTGAGAGAGAGGGTCTGCGTTTCGCTGGAAAGCGAGCCCAGAGCGGTGTCGTCGCGCAGCTGCGCAAGTGCTGTGGAAGCGTCAAAGATGGTCAGCCCCCGGCTCAGCAATGACGGCATGTTCACCGCCACGCGGAACTCATTGGCACGGTCCCCGCGCAGGGTCACTTCGGCAATGCCATCGATCAGCGAAAGCCGTTCATAGACCGCCCCTTCGGCAAGTTGGGTCAGCGTGTCGAGGCTGGCATCGCCCAGCAACGCAAGGCGAATGATCGCGTCGGCATTGCTGTCGCTTTTGCTGACGCTGGGGTCTTCGATATCGTCAGGCAAGGACCGCAAGGCGCCCGATACGATCTCGCGCGCCTCATTGGCGGCGACGTTGACGTCGGTGCCATCCGAGAGGTCGATGGTGATGCGGCTTGACCCCATGCTTGACGTGGATTCGATATAGGACATGCCATCAAGCGCGCTGAGCGCGTCTTCGAGGACTTGTGTCACTTCGGTGTCTACCGTGCTTGGCACCGCACCTTCGTAGTCGGTTCTGACCGAAAGCACGGGCCGGTCCACGTCCGGCATCTCGCGAATATCGACACTGCTGAAGGCCGCAAGCCCGGCGATGATAATCAGCAGGTTCAGCACGATCCCGAAGATGGGCCGCGCCACGAAAATATCCGCAAGACCGGCCTTGTGCGCCTTTTTCTCGAAACTCATGCGTCTGGCCCCCCGCGCGCGCCAGCGGCGGTAACCTGCGCGCCTTCGCGCAGCTTCGCCGCGCCTTCGGCCACGATCTGCGCGCCCAGGGGGGCTTCGGTTTCGACCCAGACCCGGTCGCCCTCGCGGTAGCGGATGGTAGCAGGGACACGGGCGGTGCTGCCCTCATCGGCGACCCAGATGCCCGCGCCGCTGCGGTCCCATGTAATGGCGGTTGCAGGCACAACGGGCAGCGGGTCGGTCTCTTCGGTCATGCGGATGGCAAAGGTCATGCCGGCAAGTAGCAGCCCCTCGGGGTTTTCAATCTCGGCCTCCACCGTCGCACTGCGGGTCACGCTGTCGAGCCGGCTGTCAAAGGCGGTGATCGTCCCCTCGAAAATGCGCCCCGCATAGGTGGGCGTGGAGACGAGAACCGGTTTACCCTCGGCCAAAAGACCGATGGAGCGTTCCGGCACTTCGAATGTGGCAAGCAGGCGGGTGGTGTCGTCGATGGTCACGATGGCCTCCCCGCTCGACAGGCGATCGCCCAGACTAATATCGCTCAGCCCCAAACGGCCAGAGATCGGCGCTTTGATCGTGCGGTCATCCAACGCCACTTGGGCCAGCCCCACATTGGCTTCGGCCAAGCGCAAGGCGACCCGCGCCTCGGAAAGGCTTACGTCGGTAACCACGGAACTGCCGTTGCTGCGCAGCCCCTCATAGCGGGTAACGGTGTCCTGCGCCTGATCGCGGTTGGCCTCGGCGATCTCTAGTGCCAGCCGCTCGGTGCGGTCGTCCAGTTTCAGCAAGACATCGCCCTTTTCCACCATCGTATTGGCGGCAAGCGCGGTTTCGACCACCTCGCCCGCATCGGTCGCGGTCACTTCCGTCTGGCGAAGGGACACCGCGCTGCCCACCGTGCGCAGGACGAGCGTATAAGCGCCCGCCTCCAGTGGCGTCAGCACAACAGTGGTCGTCCGTCCTTGCCCGCCGCGCCGCCCGGCCCGCGCGTTCTGAGGCGCATCCTCCGTCTGGGTGACACTGCCGCCCCAAAGCTGCGCAACCTCATCGGGCACGCGGAATGCGATGCCATATGCGCCTGCAATGATGACGATGGAGAGGACGGCGTAGGTTAATCTTTTCAAAGTCTTCAGGCTCCTGAAAGGCGCTGTGGGATAAAGTTTCATGGCCTTGCCAAACCGCCCCCCGCGTCAGAACAACCCGGCCGCGAACGAAGGCGTGGCTGAGCGATTTAAACAGGGGCGAGCGGTGCGAATTTGGGTGTTGGAAAGGTCCTTGCGATACATGTGCTTCTTCTCAAACGGAGGACGAAGAATATTCCGTCGCAAAAATATTGTCGCTTCGATGAAAAATGTCGGCTCCCGTCAACCCGTGGGCCAAACGCCCCATGCGCGGCGTTCACGTCAGCTGCTCCTATCTTCGGCTCGGCCATGCCCAATCTTGCCTTTCGCAGTTAATTAGCCTACTAACTGTTAGCATGCGGTTCGACACAGTAAAATTACATTATTTGCTCCATGCAGCCACTCTGGTAGAGGAAAAGCTGCGCCACCGGCTTTCCGAAATCGGCATATCGCCCCGTCAGGCCCGAGTGATCGACGCACTTGCCCGAATGGGCGCCGTTTCGCAAATCACCCTCGCCCGCGAGTTCGCCGTTACACCCGCCAGCATGAGCACCATGACCGGGCGGCTGATCGCGGCAGACATCATCACCCGCAAAGTCGATCCGACCGAAGTGCGCAGCAATATCGTGGAACTGACACCGCGCGGGCGCGCGTTGCTGGCAGATGTCCATGCCGCTTGGCGCGATATCGACACGCTGATCGCCGAGACACTGGGCGCGGAGGATGCCGCCGCGCACGCCACGCTCAATCGCCGCCTCCGAGACCGCCTCGGCGGCAAGGTGCCCGGCTTGGCGTCCGACAACACCCCACAAGTAACGAGACAGGAGACCCGGCGATGAGATTTCTACGTTCCTGCGCAATCTGCGCAGTTTTCACACCGGCAGCTGCGTTTGCGCACCCCGACGCGCATTCGGTGGCGGATGCCGCGCTGGTCAGCCCCGCCGAGATCGTGAATTGCACGCTTGAGACCGGAGAGGCTGCACAATGCGCGCGCTACGTGGTGAAATATCTGCCCGAAGACCTTGAGATCGGTCCGTTCTGTCCGGCAACCTTGGAGGACAAGGGCGGCATTTGGCACTGGGACGGCGAGGAGGCGGGGCTCTACCGGATTGACGACGATTTCCTGCGGATGTTGGACGCGCAGGGCTACACCTTCTTCAACGCAGACGGAGAGGTCTATTCTTTCGACATTCGCATTGAAGGGCCGACCGAGGCGCATGAGTGCATCCAAGGTTCGGTCGATCCCGATGTCGAGATGACGGTCCTCATTCCGACGAACCCGGTGATGGCGGATGAGCCGACCAGCCTTGGCACTGTTGCAAAGGTCGGCATCGGGTTGGACGGCGTCCCGATCTTCGCCGACGCCCCTTCGGTGCTGGAAACCGGGCATATGCCCGCGCTCGATACCTGCGGCGGCCATGTCGACCCGGGCGGCTGGTACCACTGGCATGCGACCGCCACGGATGTGAACGCGATCTATGACTCCGAAGGTGTCGATGCGGAATGTGTGAACGTCGCTCAGGATCAGACGGCACAGTTTGGCTTTGCGTTTGACGGGTTCGCGATGTTTGGCCCGCTGAACCACGACGGATCCCTTCCTTATGATCTGGATGAATGCGGCGGCCATGTCGGCCTGACCGAAGCGGACGGAGAAGCCGAGTATCACTATCACGCGGGCAACACCTTTCCGAACCTGCCCGCCTGTCTGGCAGGCGTGGTCGCGCAGGACAACTTCGCGACCAATGCGGCAAACGGCATCGGGTCTGCGAATGCTGGCGGTGGCCCCGGTGGGCCGGGCGGAGGCCCCGATTTTGACGCGATTGCCGAGACCCTCAACGTGGATGCCGAAACCCTGAGACAGGCCATGGAAGACGCAGGCGGACGCGGCGCCGATCTGGCCAAGGTCGCAGAGGCTTTGGGGGTCGATGAAGACGCCCTGCGTGCAGCCATGCCCGCGCCTCCGCAACAGTGATGGCAGGCAGGATCTGAGCTATCAACCCAGCCCTCGCGTGTCGCGCTCTGCCCCCGCTCGGGACGGTGGCGGACAGGTGAGGGCTGGTCAGTCGGCTCAGCAGATGTGAAACGCCCGCCCTGCGGGGTCACTGATTGCGCATCCGCGCTTCGAATATTGGCGCGTCAAAGTATCACCATCGCCGCTCAACCCGCACATTTCGAATGCCCCGCCCAGAGCCATCGGGTCGAAGACCAACTACAACAAATGTTTGAACACGCCGAAGAGTTCGCGCTGTGTTGAGATGACGAGCTTGCGGTAAAGGTTCCGACGATGGACCTTGCAAGTTTCCGTCGCGATATCGAGCAGTTTCGCGGCGGAGGCATTCGAATGGCCCTGCAGCACCAGCCCCGCGATCTGCGCCTCCCGCAGGGTTAGACCGATGCTCAGGCGATCCGCAGCATGGCTTCTGATGGCATCGGACAGCGGGGGGCGGGCCGTTCCGAGCTGGTCGACGGGGGCCGGGGCCACGGCATTGCAATGCTGCGCCAGAAGCTCCAGCAACAAGGGCGCATAGCGTTCCACGCTGCGAAGCTCACTGCGCCGAAATGGCCCCTGCCTATCCCGTCTGCTCAGCGACAGATGCGCAACGCCGCCATCCTGTAGCGGGATGAGCAGACCAACCTCGTCACAAAGCCCGGTGCCACGGTAATATTGCAGATAATATTCGCTGGAAAAGAACCGGTCCGGCGCGATGTCGGCCAAACGAAACAGCCCGCCCTCCTTCGGCAGGCTGCGATACAGATAGAAGGGATCAAAGGCATAGCTGCTCTCCATATAGCCTTCGAGAGGTCGCCCGATCAATTTGCCCGGCTCGATCCAGTGATCCAGCAGTAAGGGCGGTTGGTCCGCATCAAAGCGCAACATCAAGAAGGTGCCGAAGGCGATGCGGGTGCTGAAAAAGGTCTTATAGGCCTCGAAAAAAGCCGGGCTGCCGACGGCCCGAAGCGCATCGCGCAATTGCTCAATCGCCAAATTTGTCAGCCTATCGCCCAAAGATACTCCAAAATCTGATCAAAATCTCAAGAACACTACCCCACAAGGGGTATATTCACCAATTACTATTGGCGCAATCATGCAGGGCAAGCTTTGCTCAAAACCAAGAACCGAATTGGGCGATCAGGGGGAAAGATGACCAAGGCAATCACCGCACAGGCGCTGCGCAAAGTGTATCCCGGCAACCCGCCGGTCGAAGCGCTCGCGAGTATCGACCTCGAAATTCAGGACAACGAATTCTTCACGCTGCTGGGCCCTTCGGGCTGTGGCAAGACGACCTTGCTGCGACTGATCGCGGGGTTTGAGCATCCCACATCCGGCAGGCTGGACATGTTCGGGGAAAGCCTGCTCGCATTGCCCCCCTACAAACGCCCCATCAATACCGTCTTTCAAAACTACGCCCTGTTTCCTCATATGACCGTGGCCGAAAACATCGGCTTTGGCTTGCAAATGCTCGGCACGCCCAAATCCGCGATCAAGTCGACCGTCGAAGAGATGATGGAACTGGTGCAGATGACCCAGATGGCGGATCGGCAAACCAGCCAGATCTCCGGTGGGCAACAGCAGCGCGTTGCCCTTGCCCGCGCTCTGGCGCCACGGCCCAAGATCCTGCTGTTGGATGAACCGCTGAGCGCCTTGGACTTCAAACTGCGCAAGAAAATGCAACTGGAGCTAAAACGGCTTCAGACCGAAACCGGCATCACCTTTATCTTCGTGACCCACGACCAAGAAGAGGCGCTGACCATGTCGGATCGCATCGCGGTCATGTCCAACGGCGCGGTGCGTCAGGTCGGACGCCCACGCGAGATTTACGACCGTCCAGCAGACCGGTTCGTGGCGGATTTCATTGGCGATACCAACTTCTTACCGGCTGAAATCATTGGCCGCGAGGTGGAGAGTGCTCAGTTGCGTCTGCCTTCAGGCAAGCTTGTGCAGGCCCATGCGAATGAAGCCGCCACGGGCCGGGTCACGCTGGCCCTGCGACCGGAACATGCGGAATTGACCTCCGAAGCAGATGGGCTCTTGGCCGGGAGCCTGCGCGAGGTGGTCTATTTCGGGACCGATACGCATTTTCACGTCGGCCTCGACGATGGCAGCGAATTTGTCCTGCGCCAACAAAATGGCCCCACGGTCACACATTCCTATGTGACGGGCGATCGGGTTGGGGTGTCCTTCCCCGCCGGTGCCGCTCAGGTTCTGAGGGACTGACCCATGGCAGAGCTTTCAAACACCGTTGCAAAACGCGCCGCCCGAAACCGCTGGCTGCTGCTGACGCCCGCGCTGATCATCCTGATCTTTGCCGCCAGCGGGCCGCTGCTGATCACGCTGTTCTATTCCTTCCTCACCCCCGGCGACTATGGCGGGGTGGTCTGGGATTTCTCGACCGATGCGTGGTTTGGCGTGCTGATGCAGCGCGACATTTTCGACGACACATTGGGCTGGTCGGATGCCCATCTCAGCATCTTCTGGCGGTCGCTCAAATTGTCGATCCTGACAACGCTTGCCTGTTTGTTCTTTGGTTTCCCCACAGCTTACTTCATCGCCACACGGCCGAAAAAGCAGCGCGAATTTTGGATGTTGCTGATCATCATCCCCTTCTGGACGAACCTGCTGATCCGCACCTTCGCCATTTTGGAATTGATCCGCAACGAAGGCACCGTGAATTCGATCCTCATCGCGCTTGGCATCATTGATGAGCCGATCCAGATGCTTTTCACCGAGTTTTCGATCATTCTGGGCATGGTGTACGTCTACCTGCCGCTGATGGTTCTGCCGATCTATGCCTCGCTTGAGCGGTTGGATTTCCGGCTCGTTGAAGCGGGCTATGACCTTTACGCCACCCGCTTTCACGTGCTGCGCCGGGTGATCTTGCCGCTGGTGAAACCGGGGGTGATCGCGGGGTCGATCCTTGTGCTGGTGCCCTCGCTTGGGGCCTATGTCACGCCGCGCGTCATGGGCGGTGGCAATCAATTGATGATCGGCAATCTGATCGAATTGCAGTTCGGACAGGGGCGCAACTGGCCCTTGGGCGCGGCGCTGTCGATCACGCTGCTGGCTATCGTGATGGTGGCACTGTTGGCCTATGTCCGCGCCGCCGGAAATGAGGAGGTGCAGCATGGCTAATCGCGGGTTCGACATTCGCAAGCTTACGGGCTTTTCCAGCATCGCGATGGCATGTTTTTTCATGCTCTACATGCCGATCATCCTGCTGGTGGTCTATTCCTTCAACGCGGGCACGTCGGTCGCGATCTGGGAAGGGTTTTCTTGGCGGTGGTACGTCTCGGCTTGGGACAACGAAATGGTCCAAGAGGCCACGGTGCGCAGCCTTATCATCGCGGTCTCTGCCGCGGCCATCTCAACCAGTGTCGCGGTGCTTGCCGCCCTCGGCACCACCCGCACGGGCAAGTTTCGGGGACAGACCGCTGTCTTTGCCTTGATCCACCAGCCGCTTATGGTGCCCGAAATCGTGACCGCGGTGGCGCTGCTGATCTTCTTTGCCTCGATCAAGGTCGTCACGGGCTATACAGGGCTGATGTATCTGATCATCGCGCATTCGGCCTTTTGCATTCCCTTTGCCTATCTTCCGATCCGCGCACGGCTGCAGGGCATGGACCTGACCCTCGAACAGGCGGGGGCGGACCTCTATGGCACGCCGTTTCAGGTTTTCCGCCATGTTACCCTGCCCCAGCTTTGGCCGGGCATCCTCGCCGGGGCGATGCTGGCCTTTGTCATCAGCCTTGATGACGTGGTCATTACCGAATTTGTGAAATCCGCCGGGCAGGACACTCTGCCGACCTATATGCTGGGCCAACTACGGCGGGTGGTGACACCTGAGATCAACGCGATTTCAACCGTTCTGTTGATGATCTCGGTGACGATGGTGATCGCCTATACCCTGCTCAGCAAAGTCAAAAAATAATTAACCAACGGGAGCTAGACATGAAAAAGACACTCACGGCACTCACGCTCATCCTCGCGGGGCCCGCCATGGCCGAAGGCGAGTTGAACATCTACAACTGGGGCAACTACACCAGCCCCGACATGATCGAGAAGTTCGAGAAAGAGACCGGCATCAAGGTCACCATCACGGACTATGACAGCAACGATACAGCGCTGGCCAAGATCAAAGCGGGCGGTCACGGCTTTGACATCGTCGTGCCCTCGGGCACCTATGTCCCGATTTTCGTGGGTGAAGGACTGCTGATGGAAAGCAAGCCCAACGAGATGGAGAACTTCAAGCACATGGACCCGCAGTGGGTCGATGTGGAGTTCGATCCGGGCCGCAACTACACCGTGCCATGGCAGTGGGGGACCGTCGGCGTAACGGTAAACACCGCGGTCTATGACGGCGACATCAATACCGCCGCCGTGATCTTTGACCCGCCAGAAGAGCTGAAGGGCAAGATTAACGTGGTGCCCGAGATGAACGATGTCATGGGTATGGCGATCCACTATGCGGGCGGCGAGCAGTGCACAGCCGACAAGGAAATGCTGAAAAAAGTCCGCGACATTCTGCGCGAGGCCAAGCCCAATTGGTTGTCGATGGACTACGGCAATATCGAGAAATACGCCAAGGGTGACCTCGCCGCCGGGGTGAACTGGAACGGCGCATCCTTCCGCGCCCGCAACCAGAACCCCGACATCGCCTTCGGCTATCCGCAAGAGGGCTACCCGGTCTGGATGGACAATGCCGCGATTTTGGCGGACGCGCAGAACGTCGAAGAAGCCAAGACCTTCCTCAACTTCATCATGGACCCGGAGAATGCCGCGATGCTGTCCGAGTTCGCCCGCTATGCCAACGGCATCAAGGGCTCAGAGGCGTTCATGCCAGAAGACATGAAGTCCGCGCCCGAAGTGGTTGTGCCCGAAGACCTGAAGGGCGCCGCCTATGTCGCCAAGGTCTGCCCGCCCGAGGCGCAAAAGCTCTATACCGCGATCTGGACCGACCTTCAGAAGTAACGCGCGCTTTGTTCGATAAACACATTGCGCCCCGGCCCTTGGTCGGGGCGCGCATCGCAATAAGGACCCTAAGACCATGCCGGCAGATATCGTCATTTACAACGGCGCGCTGATCACCTTTGACCCGGATCAGCCCCAAGCCAGCGCTTTGGCCATCACCGGTAATAAGATCTCGGCGGTCGGGTCGGATGCCCAGATCACGGCGCTGATCGGCCCAGACACCAAGGTGATTGATGCGCAGGGCGGCACGGTGCTGCCGGGCTTTATCGACAGCCACGTGCATCTCTTTGGCGGGTCCGTCGAACTGGAATATCTCAACCTCTATGGCCTCACCGGGCTGGAGGAGATGCGCCGCGCGATCCTGCCCTATGCCGAGGCAAACCCCGACGATAAAATGCTGTTCTGCGTCATGGCAGACTACGGCATTTTGGGCACCGGCAAGACCCTCACCCGGCATGACCTTGATGCCATCCTGTCCGACCGACCGCTCGCCATGTTCGCCCCCGACCACCACACGGTCTGGGCCAACACCGCCGCGCTGAAGGCGGCAGGGCTCTTGCAAGGCGGCAAGGTCGATGCAGGTTCTGAAATCGTGATGGGGGAAGATGGGCTCGCCAATGGGGAACTGCTTGAGCCCGGCGCCTATAGCCCGATCCTATCGCTCACCCGATATGGCGGGCGCGATATGTTGGGCCTTACCGCCGGTCGCGACCCCGAGCCGCCCGCCACACCTGCGCAGCGCGCGATGGACAAGGACGTTATCGCACGCGGGCTGGCCCATTGCGCCGCGCAGGGCATTACCGGTCTGCATCTGATGGATGGCAACCGCTATCAGCTTGAACTTCTGTCTGAGTTGGAGGCCGAGGGCCGCCTGCTCTGCCGCTGTCATGTGCCATTTCACCTCAAAGGCACCGACCCTGTCGCGCGTTTGACCCGCGAAGCCCCTGCCCTGCGCGATGACTTTCAAGGGGATAAGGTCCGCTGTAGTCACGTCAAAATGTTCATCGACGGGGTGATCGAAAGCGGGACCGCACTGATGCTGCAGCCCTATCCGGGGGAGATGGGCAAAGACGGCAATTGCGGCGATGAGGTTTTCACCCAAGAGCATTTCGTCGCCGCCTGTGTCGAAGCGGATCGTCTGGGGTTTCAGACCGCAGTTCATGCCATCGGAGACGCCGCCGTGCGGCGAACGATCGACGCCTATGAGGCCGCCCAAATGGCGAATGGAAAACGCGACAGCCGCCACCGGATCGAGCATATCGAAGTGATCCACCCCGATGACATTCCCCGGCTCGCCGAGCTGGGCATCGTCGCCTCCCTCCAGCCCGGCCACGCGCCCCGGGGTCATGTCTTTCCGCCCTCTGGCGTCGGGGACTATATCCGCCCCGAACAGATCAAAGGGGCCTATGCGTGGCAAACCATTCGTGACACCGGGGCCCGGGTGATCTTTTCAACTGATTGGCCGGTCATCCCGGTAGATGTGATGTCCACGCTCAAGGCGGCCATCGCGCCGCTGGACCTCGGCGGCGATTGGCCGGATCAGACCCAGACCCTTCAAGATACCCTCGCAAGCTATACCCTCGACAACGCTTGGGCGGAGTTTGCCGAGAATACACGCGGACGGTTGAAAGAAGGCATGGACGCCGACATTGCCGTTCTGAGCCATGATCTGGCCCGATCGCCCGCCGACACGATTACCGAAGTGAATGCAATCACCGCCATTATGGACGGTCAGATCACGTTTCAGCGCGCGCGCTGATTTAAATCCTCGCGCTTCCCCTCGCCCTCTGATCGCGCAGCCCGCGAACCGTTTTGCCTTGCCGGGGCTTGATTGACGCCCCGCCAGCAAGTGCTTTGCCGTTTTCCATGCCAAGTTTAACCAAATTTTCAGCATTCACCGCCCATCCTTGATCGGGACATGGGAAAGGCGACTCAAGCCGCAGGCTCAATGGGCCCGGCATGCCGCATGAGCGAGGATGCCAGAATGGACAGCACGCAGAGGATACTGGTCACCGGCACGGGCGGCTTCATCGGCTTTCACCTTGCCCGCCTGCTGCTGGCCGAGGGCGCGCGGGTGCAGGGCTATGACGGGATGACCGATTACTACGACGTCGCCTTGAAACAACGCCGCCACGCGATGCTGCTTCAGCATGAGCATTTCACGACCAAAGAGGCGCTGCTGGAAGACCGCGAGACCTTCGATGCGCTGGCCGATGACTTTCAGCCAGACATGATCGTCCACCTCGCGGCGCAAGCGGGCGTGCGTCACAGCATCGACCACCCCCGCGCCTTTCTCGACGCCAATATCACCGGCACCTTCAACGTGATGGAAGCCGCGCGACGGCTTGAGGTCAAACATCTGCTCATGGCCTCATCCTCTTCGATCTACGGGGGCAATACCGATATGCCCTTTGGCGAAACCGGGGCCACCGACCGGCCCCTGTCGATCTATGCCGCCACGAAAAAGGCGAATGAGGGGATGGCCCATGCCTATGCCCATCTGTGGAACCTGCCGACGACGATGTTTCGCTTTTTCACCGTTTACGGGCCTTGGGGGCGCCCCGACCTAGCCTTGAGCAAATTCGTCGATGCGGTCCTCGATGGGCGTCCGATCGATATCTACAATCACGGCGAGATGTACCGCGATTTCACCTGTGTCGATGATCTGGTGCGCGGCATCCGTCTGCTGATGGATTGCGTTCCGCCCCAACCGGGCAGCGCGCCGCCGCCGCCGGAATGGGATTCGCTCTCCCCCGCAGCGCCCTACCGGGTGGTAAATATCGGCAATTCCGAAAAGGTCCGCCTGCTTGATTTCGTCGAAGCGATCGAAGCCGCGCTCGGCAAGCGCGCGATCCGCAATTGCATGGGGATGCAGATGGGCGACGCCCCGGCCACATGGGCCGATGCGACGCTGCTACACCGGCTTACCGGCTATCGCCCGCAAACCGACATTCACGAAGGCATCGCGCGTTTCGTCGCTTGGTTTCGCGACTATCACGGCAAATAGCTGCGGGGCCTCAATGCTGGTGCTGCTGACGCACGTAGTCCATCACCGCGCCTCTTACCGACATCTCACCTCGCTCGCGCGCCGCGTGGATAACCTCGCGCACGTCATCAAGGTTGCAGCGCCGCAGCAGGCTTTTGACCGGGCCGATTGAGGCCGGGCGCATCGACAGGGTCTTGAGCCCGATGGCCGCGAAACACAGCGCCTCGACCGGGCGGCCCGCATCCTCACCGCAGAAAGACAGTGCCGTATCGGTTTCGGCGCAGCGTTCGACGATACCTTCAAGGAAGGTCAGGAAAGAAACGTTCAGCGTGTCATACCGCCGCCGCACACGCTCGTTCTCACGGTCGGCGGCAAAAAAGAACTGCTTCAGGTCATTGCCCCCGATCGACAGGAACTCGACCTCTTCAAAGAATTTCTTTGGGGCAAAGGCGAGGCTGGGGGTCTCCAACATAGCTCCAACCTCCAGCTTTTCGGGCAAGACATGGCCAAGAATACGCTCACGCTCCATCGCCTTGTCGACCTCGGCGCGGGCGGCGCGGAATTCTTCGAACTGGGCGATAAAGGGAAACATCACCGCCAGCGGGCGGCCCGCAGCGGCGCGGATCAGGGCTTGCAACTGCATGCGCATGACACCGGGTTTATCCAGTCCCACCCGGATCGCGCGCCAGCCCAAAGCCGGGTTCGGCTCATCATGAGGCTTCATATAGGGCAGCACCTTGTCCGATCCGATGTCGAGCGTGCGAAACACCACGCGGCGGCCATGCGCGGCATCAAGCACGCGCGCGTAAAGCGCCGCAAGCTCGGTCCGGCGGGGCATCTGGTTGCGCACCAGAAACTGCAATTCGGTGCGGAACAGCCCCACGCCCTCGGCCCCCGACCCTTCGAGCGAGGGCAAATCGGCCATCAACCCCGCGTTCATCTGCAGGCTGATGATCCGCCCGCATTTCGTCTCAGCCGGTTTGTCGCGGATCGAGGCATAGCGTTCCTGCGCGGCCGCCTGCATCGCGATCTTGTCACGAAAGGCCGTGGCCACGGTATCGTCGGGGCGCAGATGAACAACACCCTGTTCCCCATCCACCATGATGTGATCGCCATTCAGCGCGTCATTGGTGATGCGGCTCGCGTGGACAATCAGCGGAATTGCCAGCGCCCGCGCGACAATAGCCGCGTGCGACCCGACGGAGCCGCCCTCCAATACAATACCGCGCAGCGACCGCCCGTAATCCAGCAGCTCGGCCGGGCCGATGTTGCGCGCCACAAGGATCGGATCGACGGGCATCTCTGCGCCCGTGTCACTGCCCTGCCCCGTCAGATGACGCAGCAAACGGTTCGACAGATCGTCCAGATCCGATAACCGCTCCCGCAGATAAGCGTCATTGACCTGCCCTAGACGGGCGCGGGCCATGGATTGTTCTTTCTCGACCGCGGCCTCGGCGCTCAGCCCGCTTTGAATATCCTCCACCATGCGCCGCATCCAGCCTTTGGAATTGGCGAACATGCGGTAGGCTTCGAGCACCTGTTGCTGCTCTTTGTCGGCGGTAAGGCTTAACAATTGGTCAACGCTGACTCGCAATTGCTCGACCGCTTCGGTCAGACGCTCAGTCTCGCGTTCCGGGTCATCGGCGATGGGGTTGGAAACCACGACGCGCGGCTCATGCAGCCAGACATGGCCCTCGGCCACGCCCTCCTGCCCCACGGTGCCGCGCAGCAACACCGGCTGGCTGTGCCGGGCCGACATCGCCGCGCCCTCGCCGACAAAGGCACCAAGCTCGGCCATTTCGGCCAGCACCATGGCCACGACCTCAAGCGCGTAAACCTCATCCGCCGAAAATTCCCGCGCCTGTTTGGACTGCACGACCAGCACGCCCAGCGTCTCACCCAACCGCTGGATCGGCACGCCAAGGAACGAGGAATAAATCTCCTCCCCCGTCTCTGGCATGAAACGGAAACCGGCGGCCTGCGGGGCATCGGGCGTGTTGATCACCGTGCGGCGCTTAGCCACGCGCCCCACCAGACCTTCGCCCAATTTCATACGAGTTTCATGCACCGCCGCCTCGTTCAGACCTTCGGTCGCACAAAGCTCAAGAGTGTCTTCATCACGGAACAGATAGATCGAGCAAACTTCGCAGCCCATCGAGTTGGCGATTAACTGGGTGATCTTATCCAGCCGCGCTTGCCCCGCCACATCACTGGCCATCGCATCGCGCAGCCGCCCCAGCAGCTTGCGGCTCTCTGTCTCAACCCGTTCGGCCATATGATCTGGTCCCTGTCCCTCTGGATCAGGGTTTAGCGCACTCGCGCAAGGATAGAAATGCTATTCGCGACATACCCTGCATCCTCTGCCAGCATATCGGCGGGATGCTGCAGTTTTACGCAAGGCGCAACCTCGCGTAAAACCCATTTGATCGCAGATGCTTAAGCGGCTTTATCCAGCTCGAAAGCATCATGAAGCGCCTGCACGGCCAGCTCCATATACTTGCGGTCAATCAACACGCTGATCTTGATTTCAGAGGTGGTGATAACCTTGATGTTGATCCCCTCATCCGAGAGCACCTTGAACATCTTGGCAGCCACACCGGTATGGCTGCGCATACCGATGCCGACCACGGACACTTTGGCCACACCCTTATCAGCGATCAACTCTTGGTAGTTGATGATGCCGTCTTCATGGGCTTTCTCCATCGCCTTTTCGGCGCGGATTACCTGATCGACGGGGCAAGACCATGTCATATCAGTGCGACCTTCTTCGGCGATGTTCTGGACGATCATGTCGACGTTCACGCCACCCTCGCTGAGCGCGGTAAAGATCGTCGCCGCAATTCCGGGGCGGTCTGCCACGGACACCAAAGTCATCTTTGCCTCATCACGGGAAAACGCGACCCCGGCCACCACATTGCTTTCCATGATTTCCTCCTCATCGCAGACGAGCGTCCCGGCATCGTCAGATTGTTCTTCGAAACTGCTTAGCACCCGCAGTTTAACCTTGTAGCGCATCGCCAGTTCGACCGAACGGGTCTGCAAAACCTTCGCCCCGAGAGAGGCCAATTCCAGCATCTCTTCAAAGGAGATCTTGTCAAGTTTGCGGGCCTTAGATTCCACCCGTGGGTCGGTGGTGTAAACGCCGTCCACATCGGTATAGATATCGCAGCGCTCCGCATCGAAAGCGGCGGCAAAGGCGACGGCTGTCGTGTCCGATCCGCCCCGGCCCAGCGTGGTGATCCGACCCTGCGGGCTGATGCCTTGGAAACCTGCGACCACGGCCACCTTCATGCCTTCGCCGAACTTGGCGTTGATGTTGTCGGTGGGGATCTCTTCGATCCGCGCGGCGGAATGGGCATCGGTGGTACGCACCGGCACCTGCCAGCCCTGCCACGAGCGTGCGGGCACGTCCATCTCCTGCAGGGTCAGCGCCATCAGCCCTGCGGTAACATTCTCGCCACTCGACACGATGGCGTCATATTCGCGCGCATCATAGAGCGGCGAGGTCTCATTGACGAAGCCCACCAGCTTGTTCGTTTCGCCCGACATGGCCGAAACGATGACGATCACGTCATAGCCCTTAGCAACCTCGACACCGACGCGCTTTGCCGCGCGGCGGATACGGTCCAAGGTGGCGACCGAAGTCCCACCGAATTTCATAACCAGAACAGGCATATTGTCCCCCGCGCAACAGTCCAGCGCGGTCTAAGCCCACGGCACGGCAAGGGCAAGCCTATTTAACATGAGGTTATGCTCTGCCGCTTATAACGGATGCGGACGTCCATCCCATGTCTCAAACGCGCCGGTCTGAGCGAGGTCCAGCGCGGCAATCCGTTGCACAAGGCCTCGCGCAGACTCCGCGACGCTGATCTCGCCCTGATCGCCGCCCATATCGGTACGCACCCAGCCGGGATGGTAGATGCCCACGGCGATGCCTTCGGGCTTGAGGTCGACCGCCAGATTGCGTCCCAGATTGATCGCCGCCGCCTTGGAGGCACGGTAGATATAGCTGCCCCCCGGTGCCCGCGTCGAAGACCCCATCTGCGAAGCAATGATCGCGATTTTCGCGCTCTTTGCCGCGCGCAGGTTCGGCATGAGTGTTTGCACCGTCAGAAAAACCCCGGTCACATTGGTCGCGAAACTCTGCGTCCAGAGGTCAGGCCCAAAGCCCGCGTCCAGATCATCGCCCTTATCCAGATAGACGCCTGCATTGCAAATCAGCAGGTCCAGCGGACGGTCCGCGAGGTTTGCGGCAAAAGCGGTGTGGCTTGCCGGGTCGGTCACATCCAACACGGCCCCTGCCCCCGCGCCGCGGGCGGTGCCGATCACTTCTTCGCCTGCATCTTTATACTGTGCGGCCAGCGTCGCGCCGATGCCGCGGCTCGCGCCGGTGATCACAATGGTCATGGAGGGTCCTTTATCAGAATGGGCCTTTGCGAGAATGCGCCTTTAAGAAAGTTGGCGTTTGGGTTTGAACGGCAGGGGCATCAGCGGGACCCCTTCTTCGACTAAGGCGCGGGCCTGATCCAGCCGCGCTTCGCCATAGATCGCGCGTTCGGGCGTGCGCCCCGCGTGCATGTCGCGCGCTTCCCGAACGAAATTCTTGCCAACATAGTCCGAGGTCGCCTCGACCTTTTTGCGCAGCGCGGTCAGCGCTTTTTCCACATCGCTCACCGGGTTGGACAAAGCCGGCACGGGTTTCTCTGCGGGCTGCGGTTTCTCGACCGCTTCGGGGGCGCTCTCGCCTGAGGTGACCCGCGGGGCCATCAGCGATTTACGCACCTCGGCCGACCCACAGACGGCACAGCTCAAATGGCCGCCGCGGGCGAGGCTGTCAAAGGCCGCCGCCGATTGGAACCAACTGTCGAAGCCATGTCCGGCCTCGCATTTCAACGCATAACGGATCATTCACCCGGTCCTTGAACTCTCTGCTCTAAATGGGCTGCCGCAGGAAAGAGGTCAAGACAGGCGGGATCGGCCCGCACGCGCCATTGTCGCGCGGTCAGCCCGCCAGACCGCCGCTGCGCGGATCGAAATCGCGGATCAGCCGCGCCAGATCGGGCGCATCCACCAGCCGCGCAGCTTTCCGGCGCGAGCACCACAGCCGCTTGCGCTGTCCCTTCTCGGGGAACTGTTTCGCCAATGTCTTGACCTTCACCGGGTAAAGCATCGCCAAACAGGGCACTGCCCCATCCTCCCCGGTTTTGGCATAGCTATAAACGCCCAGACATTGCCCGCGCACCTGCCCCACGACGCCGCCTTCCTCCCATGCCTCGACCAGAGCCGAAGCGGCGGGGGTTTTACCGTCCATTGGCCAGCCCTTGGGAATGATCCAACGCTTGCTGCCGCGCGAGGTAATCAGCAAGATCTGCAACTTGCCGCGTTTACGACGCCAGCAAAGCGCTGCAAATTGAATGCGCAGATCGTCCTTTTGCCCGCCGTTCAGCGATATCGGTGCCTGTGTCGTCATCCGTCGCAGCCGCGCCCTCTGGCTGGTTGTTTTCGCCTTCACCCTAGCGCGGCAATCCTTGTCTGGCCATATGCACTTGCCCCCCTTCAATGCATCAAAGATACTACCAAAATGATAAGATTTTGCGCCCTTCTGACCCTGTTTTGCGGCCTTGCCCTCCCCCTTCGGGCCGAGGCACCGCTGACCGTCTTTGCCGCCGCCAGCCTGCGCGGCACGCTGGAGGAGATCGCGGAAGCGTTCCCCGCGCCAATGGTCGTGGCCTACGGTGGGTCGGGTACGATGGCGCGTCAGGTCGCTGCCGGAGCGCCTGCGGATGTCGTCCTGCTCGCGAACACAGATTGGATGGATTGGCTGACGGATCAAGGAGTTACCGCTGCCGAGAAGGCCCAGATCGTCGCCCGCAACCGCTTGGTGCTGATCGCCCCCCGAGGCACCGCCGCGCTGTCCCAGCCAGCCGACCTGCCCTCCCGGCTGGGCCCCACGGGTCGGCTCGCCATGGGCCAACGCGACGCGGTGCCCGCAGGCAGCTATGCCCGCGAATGGCTGACGCATGAGGGTCTATGGGAGGGCCTGCAAAGCCAATTGGCCGAGACCGACAATGTCCGCGCGGCGCTGGCCTTGGTCGCGCGCGGCGATACGCCCTTTGGTGTGGTTTATGGCAGCGACGCCCATGCCGAGCATGACGTGCAGATCGTCTATGAGGTGCCCGCCGACACCCATGCCCCCATCACCTATCCCGCCACGGCCCTGACGCCGGAAGGCACCGCGCTGGTCGACTTCTTGACCACGGAAAGGGCGCAGGCGATCCTTGAAGATCATGGTTTCCTTCGGGCCGATCATGGATCTTGACGCTGCCGCTTGGGCCGCGCTCTTGTTGTCGCTGCGGGTGGCAACCGTGGCGATGCTCTGTTCGCTGCCACTGGCGCTTTGGGTCGCGTGGATTCTTGCCCGCAAGGAGTTTTGCGGCAAGGGTCTGCTGAGTGCGCTGGTCCATCTGCCACTGGTGCTGCCTCCAGTGGTGACGGGCTATCTGCTGCTGCTCAGCTTTGGCCGCAACGCCCCCATGGGTCGTCTGTTAGAGAGCCTCGGCATCGGCCTTGCCTTCCATTGGACCGGCGCAGTGCTGGCCGCTCTGATCATGGGATTTCCGCTGATGGTCCGCGCCATGCGGCTGGCGATCGAGGCGGTCGACCCCCGGATCGAGGACGCCGCCGCCACCCTCGGCGCGCCGCGCCTGAGTGTATTTTGCCGCGTCACCCTGCCGCTGATCTTTCCCGGCATCCTCGCCGGGGCGGTGATGGGCTTTGCCAAAGCGATGGGCGAATTCGGTGCTACGATCACCTTCGTTGCCAATATCCCCGGCCAGACTCAAACCCTACCGAGCGCGATTTGGACGGCACTGCAGGTGCCGGGCGGCGAGAGCCGTGCCCTGGTCATGGCCGCGCTGGCCGGGCTGGTGGCGCTGGCCGCCGTGCTGCTTTCCGAAGCTTTGGCCCGGCGGGTCGCCAGACGCATCTCGGGGGCGCGCTGATGCTGGAGGTCACGCTGCGCCATCGGTTCGACGGCTTCGATCTGGACCTGTCATTCACCACCGAAGGGGGCATCACCGCGCTTTTTGGCCGCTCGGGTGTGGGCAAGACGACGGTGATCAACGCGCTTGCCGGATTGCTGCGCCCTGATGTCGGCCGCGTGGTGTTGGAGGGTGAGGTGCTCTTGGATACGCAGCGCGGCATCTGGGTGCCGCCGCATCGCCGCAGGCTGGGCTATGTCTTTCAAGACGCGCGGCTTTTTCCGCATCTTGACGTGCGCCGGAACCTGACCTTCGGCGCGCGCTATGCCCCGCGTGGCAACCAAGGTCCAGGCTTTGAGGATACCGTGGCGCTTCTGGGGCTAGAGCCCCTGCTCGACCGTGCCCCGGCGACCCTGTCGGGCGGAGAAAAACAGCGTGTTGCCCTTGGTCGCGCCCTGCTTTGCCATCCGCGCCTGCTGCTGATGGACGAACCATTGGCAAGCCTTGATGGCCCGCGCAAGCAAGAGATTCTGCCCTATCTCGAACGGCTGCGCGACGGGGGATTGGGCCTGCCGATCCTCTACGTCAGCCACGCGGTGGATGAGATCGCCCGGCTCGCCGATCGGCTGGTCTTGTTGCAAAACGGGCGGCTAAAGGCGCAAGGCGCGCTGTTTGACGTCATGGCCGACCCCGCCGCCGTGCCGTTGCTCGGCGTGCGCGAAGCGGGTGCGGTGCTGGAGGCTGACGTCATCGCCCATGCCGAAGACGGGCTTTCGACGCTCGCCGTGCGGGCGGGGCAACTGGAATTGCCGGGGGTGCAAGCGCCGGTTGGCACGCGGGTGCGGCTGCGAGTCTTGGCGCAGGATGTGATCCTGTCCCGCGCGCGGCCCGAGGGGCTGTCTTCGGTCAACATTCTGCCCGTGCGGGTGGATGCGGTGCATCCCGGTGACGGGCCGGGCGCCGCCATCGCGCTCGACGCAGGCGGTGACCGCCTGCTTGCCCGCGTCACGGCGCGGGCAGTGCGCGATCTTGATCTGCGCGAGGGGATGGGGTGCTACGCCATCATCAAGGCCACCACCGTAGCGCCGGGCAGTATCGGGCGCTGATCAGATCTTGGGCGGCGTCCGACCCATTTTCTGTCGCAGTCGGGCAACCAGTTCCTCTTGGGGGATATCCGCCTCTATCGCCAGTCTGCGCAGGCCGAAATGCACATGGGCCATGTCCTGATAATAGCTGGTATAGGCATAATTCGTCGCCGCCCCCGCCACTGCGCCCAGCACCGGCACCGCCTGCGCGGCGAGCTTTTGCCCCATCACCATTGCCAGCCGCGGGGCGACACGGGCGATCACCGCGTTCATCGCGCGGCCCGTCAGCGCCATGCGGACCGTCAAAAACCCCAAATCGGCGCTATCGTCATCCGCTAGCGGCCCTGCAGCGGTGAAGACATGGACGCAGTCGAACTGCACATTCTCAGCCGCCGGATCAAACCCATGTTCTGCCGCCACGCCTTGGATGACACGCAACAGAAGTGTTGTGGTCACCGGCAGCTCGGCCAGCGCCGTGGGCAGCCCCCCGGCCCCGCCAGCGGCCCCCATGGCGGTTGAGACTGCTTGGTTCAGCCAGCCCTGCTGGTCCTTTACATAGCTGCGGCTTGAATGGGCGGCCTGCATGGCATGGCCGAGCGCCTTCATCGTCGCCCCTTCGAGGTTGCGGCGCACCGCCCCCGGCAAACGGTCGATCAACCCATCCGCGCTGCCTCCGATCAGGTTCAGCACATGGATGCCCACGCCCCCGGCCTGCTTATAGCGGCGGGCGATCTCGTCCAGTCGTGCATCGACGTCGATGGTGCTGGGCAGGTTGCTTTCGATCTGCATGGGCGTCCCTCTTTGAGCTTAGGCTCAATGTGGGTCGGGTCTGGGGTAAAATCAATCGTGCCAGCGGCGAACCTTGCCGGTGACCCCGGCCCAAGCCCCCTCGGCCAAGGCGCGGCCCAAAATGCGCGCAGGGTTCGTGGGCGGCGGCATCTCGACATCTTGCAGCAGGGTAAAGCCAAAGCGGTTGTAGTAAGGCGCGTCGCCCACCAGCATCACACGTTCCCACCCCAGCGGTGCCGCCTGCGCCAGTGAGGTTTCGATCAAGGCCGCGCCCAGCCCTTCGCCCTGCCGTGTGGGGTGGACGGCAACGGGGCCCAGCAACAGCGCCGGCGTCGCGTCAATGCGCACCGGCCAATAGCGGATCGCGCCTGCCAAAATGCCACCGCTATCGCGCGCCACATGGCTCAGCCCCGCCACGGGCGGCACGCCGTCGCGCAGCCGGTAAGACGAGAGCGCCTCACGCCCCGGCGCAAAACAGGTATCATAAAGCGCTTCGACCTCCCAATGGTCGGCGGGCACCTCCGGGGTCATCTTGTAGGGCGTCTGATGCAAGGCCGGAGGCTTTCAGGAGCAATTGCGGGTGGCGCTGGACGTAGCATGAGGCTAGCCATGGGTGCAAACCATCAAGGAGTGTTCATGTTCTATCGTCCCGTAGACGGCCATGGTCTGCCGCATAACCCGTTTAACGCCATTGTCAGCCCCCGCCCCATCGGCTGGATCTCCAGCCGCGATGGGCAGGGCCGCGACAACCTCGCGCCCTATTCTTTCTTTAACGCTGTGGCCTATGTGCCGCCGCAGGTGATGTTCGCCTCGACCAGCGCCAAGGAAGACGTGGACGGCACCAAGGACTCCGTAGCCAACATCCGCGAGACCGGGGTGTTTTGCGTGAACGTGGTGGAATATGCGGCGCGCGATGTAATGAACGTGACCTCGGCCACCCTGCCCCATGGCGAGGACGAATTCGCCCGCGCCGGGATCGACAAGGCCCAATGCGAACGGATCGCCTGCGCGCGGGTCGCCAATGCGCCAGCCAGCCTCGAATGCAAGCTGACGCAGATCGTGCAACTGCCGGGAGAGGCGAACTTCGCGGTCTTCGGAGAGGTCGTGGGCGTGCATATGCGCGACGATTGCGTGGTCGATGGGCGGTTCGACGTGACCCGGTTCCAGCCGCTGTCGCGTCTGGGGTATCGTGATTACACGGTGGTGCGGGATGTGTTTGAGTTGAAGCGACCGGATGATTGAATGACGAGGGGTATCGCCTGCCCGCGGGTCGGCGATGCGACGCTAGGGTCGGGCCACTTTATGGCTCAGCCGTGATGTGTGTTCTCAATGTCGCGCAAAGCCTCTCTCAATCGCCTACCCGGTGGGGCGGGTAGGCGATGGCCCGGCGCCTGCGGCTTGATTCCGTGCCGGTGGTAACCTCGAACAAAAAAACAAAACCCGGCACCTTTCGGCGCCGGGCTTTTAACTTAGTGCCCGCCCAGAACCCCGGTGCGCACGTCGTAATCCACGGCCAATTCATAATCGGGGTCATCATCGCTATCGACCATCAGATGCCCCGCCTTGTTCAACAGACGGTGGCAATCCCGGCTGAGATGACGCAGCTGCAGACGTTTGCCCGCGGCCTCGTATTTCGCGGCCATCGCCTCGATCGCCTGTAGCGCGGATTGATCCACCACCCGGCTATCAGCGAAATCGACGATCACCACCTCGGGGTCGTTCTCCACGTCGAAGAGCTCAACGAAGCCGTCTGAGGAGCCGAAGAACAGCGGCCCGTGGACTTCATAGACCTTGGCGCCCTTCTCGGTCACCGACTCGCGCGTGGTTGCGTGGATGCGGCGGGCGTTGTTCCACGCATAGGCCAGCGCCGAGACAATCACGCCCACAACCACCGCCACGGCGAGGTCTTCCATCACGGTCACCACCGTCACCAGAATGATGACGAAAGCATCCATCAGCGGCACTTTGCGCAGGATGGTGAGCGAGTTCCAGGCGAAGGTGCCGATCACCACCATGAACATCACGCCAACGAGGGCGGCAAGCGGGATCAGTTCAATCACCGAAGAGCCGATGAGGATGAAGAGCAGCAAGAATACCGCCGCCGCGATCCCGGCGACACGGGTGCGACCACCGGATTTCACGTTGATCATCGACTGACCGATCATCGCACAGCCGCCCATGCCGCCAAAAAAACCGGTAACCGTATTGGCCACACCTTGGGCGATACACTCTTGGCTCGCACCGCCGCGCTTGCCCGTCAGATCACCCACAAGGTTCAGTGTCAGCAAGCTTTCGATCAGGCCAATGGCGGCGAGGATGACGGCGTAAGGCAGGATGATCTCAAAGGTCTCCCACGTCAGCGGCACCATGGGAATGTGCAAGCTCGGCAATCCGCCTTGGATCGAAGCCAGATCACCCACCCGCGGCACGTCGAGGCCGAAACCAATCACCAAAGCGGCGATGATCCCGATGCCCGCAAGCGGCGCGGGGATCAGTTTGGTAATGCGCGGGGTGATCCAGATGATCGCCATGGTCGCCGCCACCAGAGCCAGCATCAGGTAGAGCGGCTGGCCCGAAAGCCATTCGCCACCGCCCATGCCGTGGCCCGTGTCGACCATGGTGCCGGGCACTTTGAACTGGCTCATCTGGGCCAAGAAAATCACTATCGCTAGACCGTTGACGAAGCCCAACATCACCGGATGCGGCACCAGCCGGATGAATTTCCCCCATTGCATGACGCCTGCGAAAATTTGCAAAAGCCCCATCAGCACCACGGTGGCAAAGAGGTATTCAACCCCATGCTGCGCCACCAAGGCGACCATGACCACCGCCAGCGCGCCCGTGGCACCCGAGATCATACCCGGCCGACCACCAATCAGCGCGGTGATGAGACCCACGAGGAAGGCAGCATAGAGCCCGACCAGAGGGTGTACCCCGGCGACAAAAGCAAAAGCCACCGCCTCGGGCACCAAGGCCAGCGCCACCGTTAGCCCCGACAGCAGTTCGATCCGCAGCCGCCCGATGGAGAAACCGTCGTCCGGCATCCAACGCAGATCAGTCACATCAAGGTTCTTGGCAAAATTGTGCAGCGTGGCGCGCATAGGGGCGTCCTTTGACTTTCGGAAAACGGATATAGCGCCCTGACCGCGGATGCGGGGCGCTTTGGGCTGCATCTAGAGGAATTTCGCCGCGAAGAAAAGCGTATTGCCTCCCCCCGGGCAGAGTTTGCTGCAATGCAGAAACGCTTTTGCGGGCCGAGTAAGCGGCGCAGGACCGACATCCCCTGACGCAGACGTGTCGCCTCTCGTGGCAAAAACACTTGATCCCCGTGGCATTCTATGAGGTTCTTTGGGCCTTACCGGCAACCATCCAAGGCACAGGCTCCCTCCATGACAGATACGAAAATCGCCGTGATCGGCGGCTCCGGCATTTACGACATCGACGGGCTTCAGGATGCCGATTGGGTCACGGTTGAGACTCCTTGGGGCGCGCCGTCGGATCAGGTGCTGACCGGAACGCTGAACGGGGTCGCCATGGTCTTTCTGCCGCGCCATGGCCGGGGGCATGTGCATACGCCGACCTCTGTCCCGTACCGCGCGAATATCGACGCGCTCAAGCGATTGGGCTGTACCGATGTGATCAGCGTTTCCGCCTGCGGGTCGTTCCGCAAGGAGATGGCACCGGGGGATTTCGTGATCGTCGATCAGTTCATCGACCGCACCATGGCCCGCGAGAAAAGCTTTTTCGGCCCCGGCTGCGTGGCGCATGTGAGTGTGGCCCACCCCACCTGCCCGCGCCTGAGCGACGCTTGCGAGACTGCCGCACGGGACGCGGGCATCAACGTACATCGCGACGGCACCTATCTGGCAATGGAGGGGCCGCAGTTCTCGACACTGGCGGAATCGAAAATGTACCGCGAAAGCTGGGGCGCGGATGTGATCGGCATGACCAATATGCCCGAGGCAAAGCTCGCCCGCGAGGCCGAGCTTTGTTATGCGAGCGTGGCGATGATCACAGATTACGACAGTTGGCACCCCGACCACGGCGAGGTGGATGTGACCCAAATCATCGCCACGCTGATGGGCAATGCCGACAAGGGCCGCGCCATGGTTTCGCGGCTGCCCGCGCTTTTGGGGGCCGAGCGCGCGCCCTGCCCGCATGGCTGTGACCGGGCGCTGGAATTTGCGATCCTGACCCAGCCGGATGCGCGGGATCCGGAATTGCTGGCCAAGCTGGATGCGGTGGCGGGGCGGATGTTTTGACCGCGGGCGGCGGCTCTGCTTGGCTGAGTGCGGAAGGTATTTAAGAAAGGATGAAGGGAGGGGGTTTGGCGCCCCTTTTCGGATGTTGTGCGGCGGGCGCAGATGGGGGGTTCGCCCGGGCGGCGCGTTGCGCTAAGACGGGTCCGGTCAAACACGCGGAAGGGCGGCATGAAACAGGTTCAGGACTATATTCGCACGATCGTAGATTTCCCCCATGAGGGGATCATGTTTCGTGACGTGACAACGCTTTTTGCCGATCCGCGCGGGTTTCGCATGGCGATCGACCAGATGCTGCACCCCTATGCGGGGATCAATATCGACAAGGTGGTGGGGCTCGAAGCGCGTGGCTTTATTCTGGGCGGGGCGATTGCGCATCAGTTGAGCGTGGGTTTTGTGCCGATCCGCAAGAAGGGCAAGCTGCCCGGCACGGTGATCAGTCAGGAATATAAGCTTGAGTATGGCGAGGCCATTGTTGAGCTGCATGACGATGCGATCAAGCCGGGTGAGAAGGTTTTGGTTGTGGATGATCTGCTGGCCACGGGTGGTACGGCAGAGGCCGGGATCAAGCTGATTGAGCGTTTGGGGGGCGAGATCGTCTCTTGCGCGTTTATCATTGATCTGCCCGAATTGGGCGGGCGCAAGCGGTTGGAAGCGCTTGGCAAAGAGGTCCATGCGCTCTGCGCTTTTGACGGGCTTTAAGCCCTTAGGACGGCACCGGGGTTCATGATGCCTTGGGGGTCGAGCGCCGTTTTGATGGCGCGCATGGCGGTGAGTTTGGCGGAGTCGCTATAGCGTTCGAGGTCGTCGACCTTGATGCGGCCCACGCCATGTTCCGCGCTGAATGACCCGCCCAATTTATGTACGAGATCGTGGACCAGACGTTTCACGTCGTCGCGTTGATCTTCGTAATCGGCGCGGGTTTTGCCCTTTGCGGGGAAGACGTTATAGTGCAGGTTGCCGTCCCCGACATGGCCGAAACAGTTGATGCGGAAGTCGCCGAGCGCCGAGAGCGCATCGGTGGCGCGGGTGATGAATTCGGGGATCGCGCCGAGGGGCACTGAGATGTCGTGGCTTGAGACCGAGCCGATCAGGCGATTGGCCTCGGGGATGGTTTCGCGGATGGTCCAGAAGTCTTGGGCCTGCTGGGCGTTTTGCGCGATGAGGCCGTCTGAGACGAGGCCCGCGTCGAGGGCTGCGGCGAAGAGCGCCTCTAGCGCGGCGTCGGTGTCGATCTCACCGGGGGTGCCGATATCGAGCAAGACGCACCATTCGGGCGTTTCGGCGAAGGGTTGGCGGATGTTGGGCAAAGTTTCGTTAAGGAAATCGAAACCTCTGCGGTGCATCAATTCGAAAGCGCTGATCATTTCGCCCAAGTGGGCGCGCGCGAGGGAGAGGAGCGTCAGCGCTCCCCCTGGGCTTTCGACGACCATCAGCGCGGTGCCACTGCGGGCCGGGCGCGCGTAGAGTTTGAGGGCGGCGGCGGTGATCACCCCAAGCGTGCCTTCGGCGCCGATCAGCAGGTTGCGCAGATCGTAGCCGGTGTTGTTTTTGCGCAGGCGGGTGAGGCCGTGCCAGATTTGGCCGTCAGGCAGGACGGCTTCGAGGCCGAGGCAGAGGTCGCGGGCATTGCCGTAGCGCAGTACACCAGTGCCGCCCGCGTTGGTCGAAAGCGTGCCGCCGATGCGCGCGGTGCCCTCGGCGGCGAGGGACAGGGGGAAGAGGCGGTTTGTCTCTTCGGCGGCGGCTTGGACATCAGCGAGGATGACGCCCGCTTCGGCGACCAGTACGTTCTCTTCGGGTAAGACGGCGCGGATGCGGTTCATGCGCTCAAGGGAGAGGATCAGCGGTGCCGGGCCATCGCTGCTGATCTGCCCGCCAACAAGCCCGGTGCCGCCGCCATAGGGCACGACCGGCACGCGGGCGGCATGGGCGGCGCGGATCAGGGAGGCGACCTCTTCGGTGTTGCGCGGCATGGCCAGGACGCCACCCTGCCCCGCGTAGCGGCCGCGGGGTTCTTCGAGGTAGCGCTGTTCGGGGTCGCGCAGCACATCGTCTGGCAGTTGTGCGCGCAGGGCGTCGATGAAGGCGGTGTCGGCGGGGTTCAGTGTCATGGACCTTTGATCCTGCGCGGGGCGCGCGGATGCAAGAGCAAAGCGCCGGAACGGCTGGGAGAATGCGGGGCGTGAGGCGGGGCAATAATGCCCCGGCGGTGCTTTTATTAGCAGCGAGGTGTTCCGCGTTAAGGCTTAGCCTACGTCTGTGCGCCCGCGCCGATCCTTGCGCAGGGAGGCATAGAGCACATGGGTTCGCCAGCGGCCATCGATTTGCAAATAGCTCTGCGCGACGCCTTCGTATTTAAAGCCCGCCTTTTCGAGCAGGCCGCGGGAGGCTTGGTTTTCCGGCAGGCAGGCGGCCTCGATGCGCGACAGGTCGAGCCGGGTGAAGGCCTGATGCACCGTCGCTTCGATCGCCTCGCGCATGTAGCCTTGGCGGGCAAAGGGTTCGCCCGTCCAATAGCCGAGCGTGCCGGATTGCGCGGGGCCACGGCGGATATTGTCGAGCGTGATGGCACCGACGAGGTTTTGGTCGCTGCGCCGGATCAGGAAGAGCGGCATGGCGTTGCCGGAGGAGACCGAGCGCTGCGCCCAGTAGACACGGTTGGTAAAGGCTTTGCGGGTCAGGTGATCCTCGGCCCATGTCGGCTCCCACGGGCGCAGGTAATCGTTGCTGGCGCGGCGCAGGGCGGACCAGGCGCGGAAATCGGCATGGATCGGCGGACGCAGGGTCAGCCGTTCCGTTTCGATCCGCAGTTTGCGTCGCCCCAGCAGCATCAGGCAGCGCGTCTGCTGTGAAGCTCGTCGAGCGTTGGTGCGCTGTCGACCGGGCCGTAGAGGGCCAATGCCGCCGGAGCTTGGGTCGCCATGCGCTCGGCGAAATCGCGCACATCGCCTGTGGTGACGGCGTCGATCTGGGCCACGGTCTCTTCGAGGGGCGGAACGCGGTCCCAGATTTGGATGAGGCGGGCCAGACGTTCGGCGCGGTTCGAGGGACTTTCCAACCCCATCAGCAGCCCGGCTTTCATCTGGGCGCGGGCGCGGGCAACTTCGGCGGGGGACATGTCAGAGGCCGCGCGCTTCATCTCGTCGATGGTGATGTTTGCCAATTCGGGCAGTTGCTCGGCGCTGGTGCCGGCGTAGATCGTGGTCATGCCCGTATCGGCATAGGCGCCTGCTTGGGCAAAGATCGTGTAGCAGAGGCCGCGGTTTTCGCGGATCTCTTGAAACAGGCGCGAGGACATGCCGCCGCCCAAGGCAGAGGCGTAGATCTGCGCGATATAGATATCGTCGGAGCGGTAGCCGGGGCTTTCAAAGCCAAGGGCGAAATGCGCCTGCTCAAGCTGTTTGACCTGCCGGAACTCACCGCCGCCGAAGCGGGCGCTGTCGACTTCGTAGAGCTTCTTGGACGGCATGTCGCCAAAGAGGGTTTCGGCGAGTTTGACGATTTTGTCGTGGTCCACCGCCCCGGCGGCTGAGAGGATCATCTGTTCAGGCCCGTAGTGATCTGCGATGAAAAGTTTCAGATCGTCGCGGGAGAAGGCCGAGACGCGTTCGGATGGGCCGAGGATGGTGCGGCCGATGGGCTGATCGGGGTAGGCCTGCTCTTGCAGCCAATCGAAGATCACATCGTCGGGCGTGTCGAGCGCTTGGCCGATCTCTTGCAGGATCACGCCGCGTTCGACCTCGACTTCGGAAGGGTCCAGCACCGGGTTGCGCAGGATGTCGGCGATCACGTCGAGGCCGAGCGCCACGTCGTTTTCCAGCACGCGGGCGTAATAGGCGGTGACTTCGCGCGAGGTATAGGCGTTGATATAGCCGCCCACGTCTTCGATGGCTTCGGCGATTTGCAGCGAGGAACGGGTCGCGGTGCCTTTGAAAGCCATATGCTCAAGGAAATGCGCGATGCCGTTTTGTTGGGGCGTTTCGTGCCGTGCGCCAGCGTTCACCCAGACGCCGATGGCGGAGGAGGCGAGCCCCTCCATATGTTCGGTGACGATCCGGAAGCCGTTGGGCAATTTGGTCTGTTGAAGGCTCACGCGGGGAGGTTTCCTTTGATATGCGCTTTCAGCGCGTCGAGGTCATTGGGCAGCCGGGTGAAACGTTCGTCCCGGTCGAAAAGGTCCGCCATACGGGGCGGCAGCGGGGGGCGAATGCCGGTGGCGGCTTCGACCGCGTCGGGGAATTTCGCCGGGTGCGCGGTCGCTAGGGTGACCATCGGGGTGGCCGGGTCGCGCTGCTCATCCGCGACTTTCACGCCAACGGCGGAATGTGGGCAGAGAAGCTCGCCCGTGGTGCGGCGGCGGTCGGTGATGGTGGCACTGGTTTCTTCTTCCGAGGCGCGGCCCGAGCGGTAGGTGTCTTGCAGCGCCTGCATGGCGCCTTGGGAGACATCGAAACCGCCCTGCCCCAATTCGTCCATGAGTTGCGCCACGGCCCCGGCGTCGCGGTCGTATGCGTCGAAGAGGGCGCGCTCGAAATTGGACGAGACTTGGATGTCCATCGAGGGGCTGATCGAGGGGGTTACGCCGCCTTTGTGGTAGCCTTGGCCTGAGAGACAGCGGTGCAGGATATCGTTTTGGTTAGTGGCGACCACCAGATCGGCGATGGGTAGGCCCATGCGTTTGGCGATGTAGCCCGCGAAGATGTCACCGAAGTTACCGGTGGGCACAGTGAAGCTGATCTCGCGCAGGGGCGCGCCGAGGCTAGTGGCGGCGGTGAAGTAATAGACCACCTGCGCCAGCACCCGGCCCCAGTTGATCGAGTTCACCCCCGCCAGCCGCACGGAATCGCGGAAGTCAAAGTCGTTGAACATGTCCTTGAGCCGCGCTTGGCAGTCGTCGAAATCGCCATCGATGGCCAGCGCGTGGACGTTGGACTCCGCTGGCGTGGTCATCTGGCGGCGCTGCACGTCAGACACCCGGCCGTGCGGGTAGAGGATGAAGACGTCGACGTTATCGAGCCCCTTAAAGGCTTCGATCGCAGCCGAGCCGGTGTCGCCGGAGGTCGCGCCGACGATGGTCACCCGCTCGCCCTTGCGACCCAGAGCGGCCTGAAACATCTGCCCGATCAACTGCATGGCGAAGTCTTTGAACGCCAATGTCGGCCCGTGGAAGAGTTCTAGCAGGAAGTGGTTCGGGGCCAGTTGCACCATGGGTGCGCGGGCAGTGTGGCCGAAACCCTTGTAGGCGCGGGCGATGATCGCGCGAAATTCGTCATCGGTAAACGTGTCGCCGATGTAGGGGCGCATAACCGTAAAGGCGACCTCTTCGTAGCTTTGGCCCTGCATGGCAGTGATCTGGTCCGCGCTGAGTGTCGGGATCGTTTCAGGCACATAGAGCCCGCCGTCACGGGCAAGGCCAGTCAGCATCGCCTCTTCGAAGGACAGAACGGGGGCGGAGCCACGGGTAGAGATATAGCGCATAGGGTCAGTCGACTTTCGGCGTTGCAGGGGCGCGGCGGCGGCGCAGGAAAAGAACGGTCATCGCCAGCCAGATGGCGGCGAGGGAAAACCAGGTGATCGCATATTGCAAGTGATCGTTGGGGATGCGGGCGGTATCCACGGGCAGCGGCGTGATCTTGGGGCCCGGCCCGCTGCCATCGCGGACCACGACGAGGAGCGGCTCGGTGTTGAGCGCGTCAGCCATGACCTCCACATCCCGGGCGAACCAGATGTTGCTTTCGGTATCGGCTTCGGGCGTGAAACTGTCGACCTCTTGGGGCCATTGCAAGTTGCCGGTCAGGGTGGCGCTGCCCGCAGGGGCGATGGCGTCTTTGTTCGCTGTGGCGGTAAAGCCGAGGTCGATGAGGATGCGGCGGCCATCCTCCAAAGTCATAGGCGCGATGACACGGTAGCCTGCGCCTTTCTGCTTCTGGCTGATCAGCACATGCAGCGCATCGGCCCCGATCTCTCCGCTGACCATGACGGGCAGATAGGCGTTTGCTTGTGGGTCAGGATCGCGGGGCAAGGCCACCGGAGCGGCGGTGATCCGGGCGTTGATATCGGCGATGATCGCCTCTTTCCACGCCAGCCGCTGCACCTGCCAGACCCCGAGTGCGACGAGGATGGCTGCCCCGCCAAGGCCGACGATGATGAAGAACAGGCTGCGCCGCATTCGAATCTCTCTGGCTGAAACGACAAACGCGCGAAGAGGGCTTCGCGCGTTTGGGTTTTACGGGTGTGGGGCGCGGATGCAACCCCGCCTTATGTTTAGGGCTGGCCCCACATGTAGACGGCAAAGAAGAGGAACAGCCAGACCACGTCAACGAAGTGCCAGTACCACGCCGCCGCCTCGAAGCCGACGTGGCGTTCGGGGGTGAAGTGGCCGCGCATGGCGCGCAGCAGACAGACGAAGAGGAAGATCGTGCCGATCACAACGTGGAAGCCGTGGAAACCGGTCGCCATGAAGAAGCTGGAGAAATACATGTCGCCACCGAATGTCCAATCGTCGTGGACCAGCAGTTCGTAGTATTCGTAAGCCTGCAACGCGGTGAAGAGCACGCCGAGGATCACGGCGATGGTCAGGCCCGAGATCAGGTCCTTACGGTTGTTCTCATGCGCCAGCGCGTGGTGCGCCCATGTCACGGCACAGCCCGACAGCAGCAGCACCAGCGTGTTGATCAGCGGCAGGTGAAAGGCGTCAACCGCGTGGATTTCGGGCTGGACGTACTCTGAGCCGACATATTCGTACATCGGGTAAAGGGCCTGTTTGAAGAAGGACCAGAACCACGCGACGAAGAACATGACCTCGGACATGATGAACAGGATGAAGCCATAGCGCAGGCCGATCCGCACCACACCGGTGTGATCGCCCACTTCGCTTTCAGAGACCACTTCGGCCCACCATGCGAACATGACGTAAAGTGTAGCGACCAGCCCGCCCAAGAAAACGAAGGGCGTCATTCCGTGCATCCACAGGACGGCGCCCGCCAGCATGGCAAATCCGCCTACCGACCCCAAAAGCGGCCAGGTCGAGGGGGGGAGAATATGGTAGTCGTGGTTTTTTGCATGGGCCATGGTTGCGGGTCCCTCACCTTTGTTTAATCAGGTCGTTAATTCGTTGTTGTGGCGCTGTCCTGATCGAGGGCGGCATAGCCCTCGGGCAGGTCAATTTCGTAGAATGTATAGGACAGAGTGATGGTATGTACAAACTTCCCATCGCGGTCTTCAACCATTTCCGGGTCGACAAAGAAGCTTACTGGCATTTGCACGCGCTCGCCCGGTGCCAGCACCTGTTCGGTGAAGCAAAAGCAGTCGATCTTTTCAAAGAACGGCCCGGCGGTATAGGGGGTGACGTTGTAACTGGCCTGCCCCGCGACGGCGTGGTCGGTGGGGTTGTAGGCTTCATAGAAGGCCAGTCCGGTCTCGCCGATCCGCACTTCCATTTCACGCACCACGGGTTTGAATTCCCACGGCATGCCGTCGTTGAGCGAGCCGTCAAAGCGAACCTTGACGGTCTGGTCCAGCACATCCGCGCTGCCT
This sequence comes from Sulfitobacter dubius, assembly GCF_027214245.1. GTDB lineage: Bacteria > Pseudomonadota > Alphaproteobacteria > Rhodobacterales > Rhodobacteraceae > Sulfitobacter > Sulfitobacter dubius_A. The sequence goes on from NZ_JAPWHM010000005.1 coordinate 156,547, forward strand.
GCCGATACCTGCCCCGGCGTCCCGCCGAAGCCTGTCACGCGGCAGAACCAGTCGTAAAAAGGAACAGATGCCCAAGCCAAACCGCCCATCAGCACCACGACACTCACGGTTTGCATTACTGTTTTCTGAGGACCGGAAAGCGCCATTACTGGGTCACCTCACGCTGATTAGCTGGCAATTCAAAATCCGTTTGCGTGATCTTGACGTAGGTCAGCGCCATGATCAGCACCACGAAGGCACCCAGCATCAGGCCCACGCCAATGTTGCGGCCCCGGCGGCGTTCGTGAAGCTCGTGTTCTGGTCGAATGCCCATTACCAGCCCCCCAATCCAAAGGTGCGCAGGGCCGCTTCGCCCAGAATCGCCCCGAAGTGCAAAAAGAGATAGGCCAGCGAGAGGCGGAAGAACTTGCGCTCTTCGGCATAATCGTCACCCTCGGCCATGACCTCGTCCCGCTTCCAGATGCGGCAGGCGCCCAGCAGGAAGGCGGCGTTCAAGACCAGCGCCACGGCGAAGTAGAAGATGCCACCGATGGCGGTAAAGGCCGTGCCAATGGCCAGTGCGGCAAGCAGGACCGTGTAGACGAGGATGTGCAGCCGTGTCGCCGGGCGGCCGTGGGTCACGGTCAGCATCGGCACTTTGGCATCGTCGTAGTCAGAGCGCATGAAGAGCGCCAGCGCCCAGAAATGCGGCGGGGTCCACATGAAGATCAGTGCGAACATCAACCATGCCTCGACCGAGAAGCTGCCGGTGGCTGCGACCCAGCCGATCACCGGCGGGAAGGCCCCGGCGGCGCCGCCGATGACGATGTTCTGCGGCGTCAAACGTTTCAGCCACATGGTGTAGAACACGGCGTAGAACAGGATGGTAAAGAGCAGCATCCCCCCCGCCAAAAGGTTGGTCGCCAAGCCCAGCATCATCACCGACAGACCCGACAACGCCACACCGAGGGTCAGCGCCTCCCCGGGTTGGACACGGCCCGAGGGGATCGGGCGCCCGCGCGTGCGACGCATCACCGCGTCGATATCGGCATCCCACCACATGTTGAGCGCGCCCGAGGCGCCGCCGCCGATGGCGATGAACAAGATCGCGCAAAAGCCGATGACGGGATTGACCGAGACCGGCGCGGCCAACAGCCCCACGAAGGCCGTGAAGACGACAAGCGACATGACGCGCGGTTTCAGCAGGGCGAAGTAATCCCCCAGCTGCGCGTCGTATTCACGTGTTGGCGTATTGGTGATGTCAGTCATCCCGAACCTTCCAAGGGTAAACACGGGGCACGGGCCTGCGCCCTGCCCCGTGGCACTGGCTTACTTAGAGGCGACGGTCAGCGGCTGTTCGATGCCAGCATATTCCGCCTTGGCGTTGCCAAGCCATTCCGCATAGGCCTCTTCCGAGACGACTTTGACGGTGATCGGCATATAGGCGTGGGCCTGCCCGCAAAGCTCGGAACACTGACCGAAGTAGACGCCTTCCTGTTCGGCGGTGAACCACAGTTCCGCCAAACGGCCCGGCACGCCGTCCTGTTTCACGCCAAAGGCAGGGATGGTCCAAGAGTGGATCACGTCGCTTGCCGTGACCTGCACGACGATGGTCTTGCCCACGGGGATCACCACCGATGTGTCGGTGGCCAACAGGAAGTCTTCGCGGGAGTAGCCTTCGTCTTCGAGCTTGGCGACCATCGCGTCGTTCAACACGAAGGGGGTCACATCTTCGTCGCCGTCACCCAGCGTGGCTGGGGCACCGATCATATAGCTGTCAAAGGCAATCTCTTCGTCGACATATTCATAGGTCCAGTACCACTGGTTGCCGATCGCCTTGATGGTGATGTCCGCTTCGGGGATTTCCTGCTGGCGGAACAGGATCGGCAGAGAATAGGCACCGATCAGCACAAGGACCAGAATCGGCAGGATCGTCCAAGCGATCTCAATCGGGGTGTGGTGCGTGAAGGACGAGGGGTTCGGGTTCCGCTTTTTGTTGTAGCGGATCATGACCCAGACGATCAGACCGGTTACGAAAATGGTGATCAGCGTGATGATCACGAGAATCAGGTAATCCAGATCGTGAATATCCTGCGCCAACCGCGTCACAGCGGGTTGAAAGCCTGTCTCGCCGTCAACAGGTCTGCCGATGACATCAAGCCCGTCAATGCGCAGGCTGTCCTGTGCCAGTGCAGGCAGGGCGGCAAGGCTGGTCAAAAGACCGGAAAGGGGGAGTAGATGTTTCATATGTCGTCCTGATCTTGTGACCATTAAGAAGCCGATAAGGCACCCCAAACCGCTGCTGCGATCCGGTGCCGTTGTAATCCTAAGTGCTTACAATCATATTCTGGCTACAAGATAAAGTCACATGCTTGCGTCATAGAGCCGCGCGAGACAGTTTTGTGACAGCAAGCAAGGATACCCCCAATGAGCCGCGCGCATTTCACCCCCTTCGAGGCCGATCTGGACCGAGAAACCGCTCTGAGCGTGCTGCGCGAGGCTGTGGCCGGTGCCGATGACGGCGAATTGTTCCTCGAACGGCGCCGCTCCGAGGCACTGGTCTTCGACGACGGACGTCTCAAAACCGCCAGCTACGATGCCGCCGAAGGCTTTGGCCTGCGCGCCGTGCGCGGCGAAGTGGCAGGCTATGCCCATTCGACCGAACTGAGCGAAGCCGCCCTGCGCCGCGCGGCAGAAACGGCGCGGCTGGCGGTGGGCGACGGCGGCGGCACATGGGCCGATGCTCCGCAGGCCAGCAACAAACGGCTTTATACGGACGAAGACCCGATCGCGGGCCATGCCTTTCCGGTCAAGGTCGATACCCTGCGCGAGATCGACGCCTATGCCCGCAGCCTCGATTCCCGCGTGGTACAGGTGAGCGCCACGATCGCCGCCAGCATTCAAGAGGTTGAGATCCTCCGCCCCGAGGGGCATTCGGTGCGCGACGTGCGCCCCATGACGCGGGTCAATGTTTCGGTCATCGTCGAGCAGGACGGCCGCCGGGAGAGCGGCGGTGTCGGCGGTGGTGGGCGGATCGGGCTTGATGGGATGCTGGCACCGGAGGATTGGCAGGCCAAGGTCCGCGAAGCGCTGCGCATCGCCTGTGTGAACCTCGAAGCCGTTCCTGCCCCCGCCGGCGTGATGGACGTGGTGCTTGGCCCCGGCTGGCCCGGCATCCTGCTGCATGAGGCCATCGGCCACGGGCTGGAGGGCGATTTCAACCGCAAGGGCTCCAGCGCCTTTGCCGGGCTGATGGGCCAACAGATCGCCGCAAAGGGCGTGACCGTGCTGGACGATGGCACGATCCCCGACCGGCGCGGCTCAATCTCGGTCGATGACGAAGGCACCCCCTCGGCGCGCAATGTGTTGATCGAGGACGGCGTGCTGGTGGGCTATATGCAGGACCGTCAGAACGGGCGGCTGATGGGCGGAGCCTCGACCGGGAATGGACGACGGCAATCCTATGCGCATATCCCGATGCCGCGCATGACCAACACCTATATGCTAGGCGGCGATGCGGCACCGGAGGACATCGTGGCCGACCTTAAAGATGGGATTTATGCCGTCGGATTTGGTGGCGGTCAGGTCGATATCACCAACGGCAAGTTCGTGTTTTCCTGCACCGAGGCCTACCGCGTGCAGAACGGCAAGATCGGCGCGCCGGTCAAAGGAGCCACACTGATCGGCGACGGGGCCACGGCGCTGCAGCAGATCCGCGCCATTGGCAATGACCCGACGCTGGACCCCGGCATGGGCAACTGCGGCAAGCAAGGCCAATGGGTGCCAGTGGGCGTGGGCCAGCCGACCCTGATGATCGGCGGGCTGACCGTGGGCGGGGCCGCGACCTGACGACACGCCTGAGTTGAATCGAATGAGTGGAAGAAAATTCATAGGTTGTTAAGCACTAAATCCTATACCTGATTCTGCAACGGACGGAGCTTCGGGATGACTGACAAGGACCTACATCCTTCTTCCACTCACCCCCCACTCCCACCCACCCAGGAAGATGAACAGTTTGCCCGGCTTCGTCTGTTGCGCTCACGCAGGGTGGGCATTTCCACCTACCGGCGTCTGCTGGATGAACATGGCTCTGCGATCAATGCGCTGATCGCCTTGCCCGAAGTGGCGCAGGCCGCAGGCATTTCGGATTATCGCATTTGCCCCGAAGGGGTTGTTCAGGCCGAACTCAATGCTGCCCGCACCGCCGGGGCGCGGCTGTTGGTTCAGGGACAAACACCCTACCCTGACCTGTTGAAAGATCTCGATGATGCCCCGCCCTTTTTGTGGGTGATCGGTGACCCATCCCTCCTCAACCGGCCTATGATTTCATTGGTCGGTGCGCGGAATGCCTCCTCGCTTGGGCTTCGCATGGCACGCACCCTCGCGGCAGAGCTTGGGGAGGCCGGGTTTGTCGTCGTCTCCGGCCTTGCGCGGGGCATCGACGCCGCTGCCCATTCGGCCGCGCTGGCCCATGGCACCATCGCCGTGCAGGCGGGCGGGGTCGACATTATATACCCAAGCGAGAATGCAGAACTGGCGGAAAAGATCGCGGCGCAGGGGCTGCGCCTGTCAGAGCAACCAATGGGGCTGCAACCGATGGCGCGGCATTTCCCACGCCGCAACCGCATCATCTCTGGCCTGAGCCGGGCAACCGTGGTGGTTGAGGCGGCGGCCCGCTCGGGCAGTTTGATCACCGCACGCGATGCATTGGATCAGGGGCGCGACGTGCTGGCGGTGCCCGGCCACCCGATGGACGCGCGCGCGGCGGGCTGCAACATGCTGATCCGCGACGGCGCAGTGCTGGTCCGCTCCGCCGCTGACGTGTTGGAGGTTTTGCCGGAGCTGGCCACACCGGGGTCCGAAATACCCCGACGCAAGCCGGCACCGCCCCCACTTCGGGCAAAAACGCCTCCGCCAAACCGCGGCCCCGTCGCAAAGCTCCATGCGCAAATCCTCGCCCGCCTCGGCCCCGCCCCAGTCGCAGAGGATCAGTTGATCCGCGATCTGCAAGTGCCCAGCAGTGACGTGGCCCCTGCCCTGCTTGATCTTGAGATGGAGGGGGAAATTCAGCGTCAGCCGGGCGGGTTGCTAAGCCGTCCCGCCTGACGGCGTCGCACATTTCGGCCCGCTCAAACCATAGCTGCGCCGTGGCGCCTCCGCAAGGCACGGCCCCGGCCAAGGCGCCGCCGAAAGCCGCCCGTCATTGGCGGCAATACGGCCCATCCGCCCTGCCAAACCGCTGCGCGCCAAACCCCTCATCCGCAGCAGCCGCATTGACAAACACCCCCGCCATCCCACATGAGACAGCGCAAAGCCGCCCTCACTTTTGATCTAAGGTGCCTGTATTTATGCCCGTCGTCGTTGTCGAATCCCCAGCCAAGGCCAAAACGATCAACAAATATCTGGGCGACGATTACACCGTTCTCGCCTCTTACGGCCACGTCCGGGACTTGCCGCCAAAGGACGGATCGGTCGACACCGACGCCGATTTCGACATGAAATGGGAAGTCGCCTCTGACAGCAAAAAACACGTCAAAGCCATCGCCGACGCGCTGGCTAAAGACAACGCACTGATCCTCGCGACTGACCCCGACCGCGAAGGCGAGGCGATCAGCTGGCACCTGCAAGAGGCGCTGACCAAGCGCAAGTCGATCAAGAAAGACACGCCCGTCAGCCGCGTCGTCTTTAACCAGATCACCAAAAAGGCCGTGACCGAGGCGATGCAGAACCCGCGTCAGGTCGACATGCCGCTGGTCGAGGCCTATCTCGCCCGCCGCGCGCTGGACTATCTGGTGGGGTTCAACCTCTCCCCCGTGCTGTGGCGCAAGCTGCCCGGTGCAAAATCCGCCGGACGTGTGCAATCGGTCACCCTGCGCCTGATCGTTGAGCGCGAGATGGAGATCGAGGCTTTCCGCGCCCGTGAATACTGGTCGGTAAAAGCTCTGCTCGCTACGCCGCGCGGCCAAGAGTTTGAGACACGCCTTGTTTCGCTTGCAGGCAAAAAGCTGGATCGCTTCGATCTGGCCGACGCCACGCAGGCCGAGATGGCCGTGCAGGCGATCACCAGCCGCGCGCTGAAAGTGATGAACGTCGAGGCGAAACCCGCCAGCCGCAACCCATCGGCACCCTTTATGACCTCGACCCTGCAGCAGGAAGCCAGCCGCAAATTCTCCATGGGCGCGCGCCAGACCATGTCAACCGCGCAGCGCCTTTACGAGGCTGGTCACATTACTTACATGCGGACCGACGGCATCGACATGGCGCCCGAAGCGGTGAGCATGGCGCGCGATGCGATCAAAGACCGCTTTGGCGCGGATTACGTGCCGAAAGAGCCGCGCATCTACAAAAACAAAGCGAAAAACGCTCAGGAAGCGCACGAATGTATCCGCCCCACGGATATGACCAAAGACGCCAAGACCCTGAAGCTCGATGCGGATCAGGCGAAGCTTTATGACCTGATCTGGAAACGCACGCTGGCCTGTCAGATGGAAAGCGCCCGGCTGGAGCGCACCACGGTTGAGGTCGGCAGCGACGACGGTCAGGTTGGCCTCCGCGCCAATGGTCAAGTCGTGCTGTTCGACGGGTTCTTGCGGGTCTATGAAGAAGGCCGTGATGATGTGGTCGATGAGGACGACAAGCGTCTGCCGCAGATCAGCCAAGGCGACGCGATGGACAAACGCGCCGTCACCCCGGAGCAGCATTTCACCCAGCCGCCGCCGCGCTACACCGAAGCCACGCTGGTCAAACGCATGGAAGAGCTCGGCATCGGCCGCCCCTCGACCTATGCCAGCATCGTCACCACGATTCAGGACCGCGAATATGTCCGCAAGGACGGCAACCGTCTGATCCCCGAGGATAAGGGACGGCTCGTGACCGCCTTCCTCGAAAACTACTTCCGCCGCTACATCGGCTATGATTTCACCGCCGACCTCGAAGACCAGCTTGATAAGGTCAGCGCGGGCGATGCCGCCTATAAGGAAGTGCTGCGTCGCTTCTGGCGTGATTTCTCGGCGGCGATTGCAGAGACATCCGAATTGCGCATCACCGAGGTCTTGGAAAAGATCAACGAGGTGCTCGAGCCGCATCTTTTCCCGCCGACCGAAGACGGTGGCGACCCCCGGCTTTGCCCCAATTGCGAAATTGGCCGCCTGTCGATGCGCACGGCCCGTTCGGGCGGCGCCTTTATCGGCTGTTCGAACTACCCCGAATGCCGTTACACCCGCCCCTTTGGCCCGCCGGATCCGGAGGCCGAAGCCTCGGCCATTCCGCCTGATGGCAAGCTTTTGGGTGAGGATCAGGGCGACGAAATCCGCGTTTTCAAAGGCCGTTTCGGGCCTTACGTACAGCGCGGGCCGGTGACCGAGGAAAACAAAAAACCCCCGCGCCAATCGATCCCCAAGGATTGGGTGCCCGAGGATCTGACGCTTGAACAGGGCGTGATGCTGCTGTCGCTCCCGCGTGAAATCGGCCCCCACCCCGAGGACGGCGTGATGGTCTGGGCCAATATCGGCCGCTACGGGCCTTACATCAAACACGCCGAAAGCACCTCGGACCGGGGCGGCACCAATGCCAACCTTGAGGGCATCGATGAGGTTTGGACCGTCGGCATGAACCGCGCGGTGCAGCTTTTGGCCGAGAAGGTTGCCAGCCGTGGTGGCCGTGGCAAGGCCGCAAAACCGATCCGTGAGATGGGCGAGCACCCGGATATGGGCGGCGCGGTCAATGTCATGGAAGGCAAATACGGGCCTTACGTAAAGTGGGAAAAGGTCAACGCGACGATCCCGAAAGAGATCGAACCAGCAGACCTGACCATGGAGCGCGCGGTGGAGTTGATCGAAGAGAAGCTCGCCAAGTCCCCCGCCAAACGCAAGGCAGCGACCAAGAAGGCACCGGCGAAAAAAGCCGCGATCAAAAAAACCGCAGCAAAGAAGACGGCAGCCAAGAAAGCGCCCGCCAAAAAGGCTCCGGCCAAGAAACCCGCCGCGAAGAAGCCAGCGGCGAAAAAGGCCGACAGCGCGTAATGACGCGCTGAGACCACAGCAGCCGCGCCGACAATCGGCGCGGTTCCGCCTGTGGACGGCGGTTACATCCAACATCATGAATATGTGATTTGCCATCTCCCTTCGATTTTCAGATCAGGGGAGGCGGCAAGACCAATATGAAAGGCAGATAGATGTCAGGCATTAAATTCACCCGACGTGGCGTGATCGCCGCGAGCGGTGCGGCGCTGATGACCCCGCAGATCCTGCGCGCGCAGGAATTCGGCCAAGCGGCCCGCGAGTTTTCCAACGAAGCCCCTGTTTCGCGCAATGCGTCGAGCTTTGCCACGCAGCGTTGGCAGGACCACTTTGACAGTCTTGGCAAAGGCGCGATCGTGGCCGACACCATCAGCCGCGCCCTGCATTATTGGAGCGCCGACGGCCAGACCTACAAGGTTTACCCGACCTCCGTGCCCGCCACCGAAGAGCTGACCAAACGCGGCTACACCGAGATCGTGCGCAAGAAAGAGGGCCCCGATTGGACCCCCACCGCGTCGATGATGGAACGCTTCCCGCATTACAAATATATGCCGCCGGGCCCCGATAACCCGCTCGGCACCCACGCGATGTATCTCAGCTGGCCTGCCTATATCATTCACGGCACCCATGACACCCGCAAGATCGGGCGTCGCTCCTCGGACGGCTGTATCGGTCTCTACAACGAGAAGATCGAAGAGCTTTTCGGCATGTGCCCCGTCGGCACGCAAGTGCGTATCATCTGACCCTTCTGGGCGGCCTCGCTGCGTAGCACCACGTAATTGACACTGCGACGACGCAGGGTCACATATGGCGCAACGAAACCAGAGGGAGGTCGCCCGTGAACAAAATCTATGGATCCGCCGCCGAAGCGCTGGAAGGCGTTCTGTCGGATGGCATGCTGATCGCCGCGGGGGGCTTTGGCCTTTGTGGCATTCCGGAATTGCTGTTGCAGGCGATCAAGGAAAACGGGGCCAAAGACCTCACCTTTGCGTCGAACAACGCGGGCGTCGATGATTTCGGCATCGGCATTCTGCTGCAATCGCGGCAGGTGAAGAAGATGATCTCTTCCTACGTGGGCGAAAACGCCGAGTTCATGCGCCAGTACCTCTCCGGTGAGTTGGAGTTGGAGTTCAACCCCCAAGGCACCTTGGCCGAGCGCATGCGCGCGGGCGGTGCGGGCATCCCGGGTTTCTATACCAAGACCGGCGTCGGGACCCAGATCGCCGAGGGCAAAGAGGTCAAACAATTCCGGGGCGAGGATTACATCCTCGAAGAGGGCATCTTTGCCGATCTGTCTATCGTGAAGGCATGGAAAGCCGACGACACTGGCAACCTTGTGTTCCGCAAGACCGCGCGCAACTTCAACCCGCCAGCGGCCATGTGCGGTAAGGTTTGCATCGTCGAGGTCGAAGAGATCGTCCCGCGTGGCAGCCTCGACCCCGATAAAATCCACCTGCCGGGCATCTACGTGCATCGCATCATCCAAGGCGATCACGAAAAGCGCATCGAAAAGGTCACGACACGCCAGCGGGAGGAAGCATAATGCCTTGGGATAGAGATCAAATGGCGGCGCGGGCTGCAGAGGAACTCGAAGACGGCATGTATGTGAACCTCGGCATCGGGATTCCGACGCTGGTGGCGAACTACGTCGGCGACAAAGACATTACCCTTCAATCCGAGAACGGCATGCTGGGCATGGGCCCCTTCCCTTTTGAGGGCGAAGAAGACCCCGACCTTATCAACGCTGGCAAACAGACCATCACCGAGCTCAGCCGCACGGCCTATTTCGACAGCGCCATGTCCTTTGGCATGATCCGCGGCGGCAAGATCGCGGCGGCGATCCTCGGTGCCATGGAGGTGGCCGAGAACGGCGATCTGGCGAACTGGATGATCCCCGGCAAGCTGGTCAAAGGCATGGGCGGCGCGATGGACCTTGTCGCCGGCGTCAAACGGGTCATCGTGGTGATGGACCATCAGAACAAAGCGGGCGAGTCGAAGGTGCTGAAAGAATGCACCCTGCCGCTGACCGGCAAAGGCGTGGTCGACCGGATCATCACCAACCTTGGCGTGCTCGACGTGGTCGACGGCGGTCTGAAGATCGTCGAATGCGCCGATGGCGTGACCGAGGACGAGCTGCGCGCCGCGACCCAAGCGACCATCGTTTAACAACCGCCCCGGCGGCCCCCCTCGGCGGCATCCGCCGGGGGCACGGCTTTCGCGATCAGTTCATCGCGGCAAAGACGCAGCCATCGCTGATCAGTTCCGGCGGTGTCAGGCAAAGCCCCTGCGCGACTTGAAAAGCGGCCAACACCTTGGGCACATAATCGCGCGTCTCAGCAAAAGGCGGCACGCCCGCATGTTTGCGCACCGACCCCTCCCCCGCGTTATAGCCCGCCAGTACGAGAATCGGATCGCGGTCGAACTCACCCATCAGCCAATTAAGGTATTTGACCCCGCCTGAGATATTCTCAGCTGCGACCATACTGTCGCCCACGCCAAAGCGGGCAGCGGTATCGGGCATCAATTGCATCAGTCCAGCCGCCCCGGCCCGACTTACCGCATCGGTACGTCCCGCCGATTCCACGCTGATCACCGCAAGCACGAGCGCCGGAGAGACATTCGTGCCGACCGTGGCGCGCAGGATGTCCACCCCATTGCTGCGCGCGATATCTTGCAGGTGCTGCAGGCGCGGCGCGGGCACCTTGCCCGCTGAAAGCGCCGCCATCGCAGGCGCCAACCGCCCCGCCCCGCCGCGGTCTGCTGCGGGAGAGACCTTATCCCAGAACCAATCGAACTGCCCCGCCTTCAAAGGCGCAATCGCGCCGCTTGGCGTGGCGGCCACGGCGGGGCCTGTGTCGACCTTTGCCGCGGCAGCTGCGCGTGCGGCTGGGTCAATTTGCACTGTGATACGTTTCGCTCCCGTCTTGGGCGGGCCGACCCGTTTGGCGGAAAACTCAGGAAAGGGTTTCGGGCCCTCTGCCACAACGGCAGGGGCCATAAGGGCCGTGACCAGCGAGAATGCCAATATACGATACATGCCTGCTCTACCTTGCGTCTGACGCGCCTTTGTTCGGCAATATCTCACGAATCGTGGAATCGGGCCAGCGTTTGAGGCGGGGATCATGGCGATTTCGCCGCAATTACCCTCTCAGACGACGGGAAAGCGCAGCAGGAAGCTGCAGTAGAACAAATAAACCTAGACTAAACAACGGGTTAATAAGTTTTTGCAAGAAAAATGAGAACGGTCTGAAAAAGGCGCAGTTGCTGCCAAATTCGCGCCCCAATCTGACGGCTATATAGGGTCATACCAAGTCGGACAGCCTCAATGAGAGAACGAGGCAAACCGGACGGCGAGGTTGAGACCTTTTATTCAGTGATCCTTGGAGGGACATGACATGATGAACTTTATCAAAAACTTCCGCAAAGACGAAGACGGTGCTGTGACAGTTGACTGGGTCGTTCTGACCGCTGCGATCGTTGGCCTGGCCGTGGTTGCCTTCAACACAATCGGTGACAACACAGCAGACCTGACCACCGAAATTGGTACCGCCATTGATGGCGTTTCGGCAACGCGGACACCCGCTGCTTCCGGCACCTAAGTCTACGCCCGAGCGAAACCGATAGGTTCTACGAAGATTTAGGACCGCCTCCCTCTTGGGGCGCGGTCCTTTTTCAATGCCAAGGTAAAGCACATCTATTCATAGGGTACGTATGCGCAGCCATTTCAAGAAATTCTTCTGTGACCAAAACGGCGCCGTCAGCGTTGATTGGGTTGTCCTGACCGCCGCGCTGGTGGGTCTGGCGATCTTGGTGCTGAGCGTATTTTCAGACAGCCTTGACGGGCTTGTCGAATACATCCGGGTCCAGCTGACCGCTTAAGACAACGGCGCCGCACAAACGCACCACGGCAAGCTTCATCGCATCGCCGCCGTGGCGACCAAATCTCGCCATATTCGGCGGCTAATCTGCCGAGGTGATCAAAGCGGGCCGAGACTCGCTCCCATAGCAAAGAGGTGACGACATGCGAGCCGTATTTGGATTGGTTCTTTTGGTGGGCATAGCGCTTGCCGGCGGGGCCGTTTATCTGGCGAAAGACCGGATTTCACAGTATCAAACCGCGAACGCGCAGGCCCAAGCTGCGCTGGCGCAAGTGGTGCCGACCAAAACCGTTTGGGTGGCCGACAAGCCCCTGAAATACGGTCAGCCCCTCACCCGCGAAGATGTGCGCGCCGTCAAATGGCCCGAGAATGCCATCCCCGAGGGCACATTCTTTGAGGAAACCGTGCTGTTTCCGGAAAACACCAAAGATCAACGCATCGTGCTGCGCAACATCGAGAAAGATGAAGCGATCATGGCCGTGAAGGTGACCGAGCCGGGCGAAGATTCCGGTCTGACCTCGCGTCTGGCACGCGGCATGCGCGCCTTTGCTCTTAAAGTCGATGTTTCCAGCGGCGTGTCGGGCTTCCTGCGCCCCGGCGACCGGGTGGATGTCTATTGGACAGGCCGCGTGAACGTGGGCAACCAATCCAGCAACGGCGATGTAACCAAACTGATCGAATCGGCCGTGCAGCTGATCGCCATCGACCAAAGCGCAGATGCGCTGGTGATGGGCGAAGCCTCAATCGCCAAGACCGTGACCGTGGCCGTGAACCCTCAACAGGTCGCCGCCCTTGCCCAAGCGCAATCAACTGGCCGTCTGTCCCTTGCTCTGGTCGGTACGAATGACGACACCGTGGCCGAGGCCATTGAAGTCGACCAGCGCTCGCTTCTGGGCATCGAAGCGCAGGAAACCATCGCAGAGGTCGCCAAAGAAAAGGTCTGCACGATCCGCACCCGCCGCGGGGCCGAAGTGGTCGAACTGCCGATCCCCTGCACAAATTGATCCGATAACAACCTCTTGCTAAGCTAAAAAAGACGCCGCAGTCCCCCTGCGGCGTCTTTTCCATTCTCTGTTATGTTGCGAATAGCCCACATGCACAGCACCCCCGAAGAGCTTGATTCTTGCAATAAAATTTGAATTGCCGCAGAGTGCTGCCAAACGAGGGCGAAAAGACCCATCCCGAGGCGTGATCAAAAAGGCAGGTCACATGAAAATCGATAGATTTCTAAAAGCGGCCCTGCTGGGGCTGACACTGGGCGCGATGCCGATGGCATTGACCCTGCCCAGTTCAGCTGGCGCCGACACGCTGCGCGTCGTGAAACGCGGCACCAATTCCAGCCTCGACGTTCCGATGAACCGCGCTGTGGTGGTGGAAAGCGACATCCCATTCGCGGAGCTTAGCATTGCCAACCCCGGCATCGCGGATATCTCATCTTTGTCTGACCGCACGATCTATGTGCTGGGCAAATCTCCGGGTCTGACCACGTTGACGCTGCTAGACGCCGGGGGGCAGTTGATTACCAATGTCGATGTCCGCGTCGCAGCGGATGTGTCTGAATTCAAAGAACGTCTGCGCCAAATCCTACCGGGTGAGAAGATCGAAGTGCGCACCGCCAATGACGGCATCGTGCTCTCGGGCATCGTTTCGTCGACGCAGCGGCTGCAACGCGCGCTTGATCTGGCCGAACGCTATGCGCCCGAGCGGGTCAGCAATCTGATGAGCGTCGGCGGCATTCAGCAGGTCATGATGAAGGTCCGCTTTGCAGAGATGCAGCGCAACGTGTCGAAATCGCTCGGCTCTTCGCTGGCCATCAATGGCGGGTCCGATTTCAGTGCGGGCACCGGCAGCACGAATACTTCGGGCGGGGTCGCGACCTCGCTTGGCGGCTCGATCCCTGGGTCGAACCAGAACGCGGGCGCGGTGCTTTTCGGCTTCAACGCAGGCTCGACCCAAGTGGGCATCCTGTTGGAAGCACTGGAAGAAAAAGGCGTCGTGCGGTTTTTGGCCGAGCCGAACCTCGTGGCGCTTTCGGGGCAAGAGGCCAAGTTCCTCGCCGGGGGTGAATATCCCGTCCCCGTGGCCCAGACCGGTGACACCATCGCCGTGGAGTTCAAACCCTTCGGCGTAGAGCTCGCCTTTATCCCGCGCGTCGTGGACAAGGATATCATCAACCTTGAAATGAACGCCGCCGTGTCCGCCATTGATGCCAGCAACAGCATCGCTTTGGGCAACGGCATTGAGATTTCCGCCTTCACCCGCCGCGAAACCTCGACCACGGTCGAGATGCGCGACGGTGAGAGTTTTGCCATCGCGGGCCTTCTGACCGATGATTTCACCGACAGCACGCGGCAACTGCCGTGGATCGGCGATGTGCCGGTACTGGGCGCGCTGTTCCGTTCGGCGGATTACCAGCGCAGCCAGACAGAACTGGTCATCATCGTCACCGCCCATCTGGTCACCCCGACCCGCGGCGAAGCGCTGGCCCTGCCCACGGACCGCATCAAGCCACCCTCTGAAAAAGACCTGTTCTTGCACGGGCGCACAGCGGACGGCACCCGCACCCCGAGCCGGGGTGCTGCGGGCGAGGTCGCCAAACAGGACTTCCGCGGCTCCTACGGTTACGTACTGGATTGATCCGATGACACGCAGACATATCACGTTGATCGCTGGCACCGCGGCCCTCGCCGGGCTCACCGCCTGCTCTCCCAGCAATGATCCGGTCTATACACAGTTCTACCGCGAGGCAGGGTCGATCGTGGACACGGGCCAGTTCGGTAATGCCACGCTGCACAACCGGCAGGTCATGACAGGCGAAAAGCGTGTAACCTTTGATCTGGCGAATCGCTTTGCCAGCGAAGTCCGCTCTACCGTGACTTTCGCCTTTAACTCCGACCGGTTGGACGCCAATGCGCAGGCGATCCTGCGCCAGCAGGCCGGGTGGATTCGCCAATTCCCCGAGATGCGCTTCCGCGTCTATGGCCACACCGATCTGGTCGGCTCGCAGTCCTATAACCGCGCCCTCGGGCTGCGCCGCGCGCAGGCTGTGGTGCGCTATCTCTCGACCTTGGGAATCAGCCCCAGCCGACTGGAAGCCGTTGTTTCCTTTGGTGAAACGCAGCCCCTGATCGTGACCCAAGGCCGCGAGCGCCGCAATCGCCGCACCGTGACCGAAGTCAGCGGCTTTGTGCACGGCCACCCGATGTTGCTGGATGGCAAATATGCGCAGATCATTTACCGCGAGTATGTGGCCAGCGCCGTGCCCCCCTCGCAACTGAGCGCCAGTGCCACCGTCGCAGGTGGTGGCGGAGAGTAGGGCAAGCCCTTCTTTCGACAAAAGAATATCCCCCCGCACCTTCGGGCTGCGGGGGTTTTTCGTCCCAGCCCGTCCATGGTCAATCGGGCGTGAATGGGCAGATCGTTTCAAGATACCCAACAATAGAGGCTTTTTGGCCCCAATCTCGCCCCAGTTGGGGGTGATATTCGATACAGAAGGATAAATGTGCCCGGCTCAAGGGCCGCGCATGAGGCAGAGGTCAGAGCGATCGCGGCGACAGAATATCGCCGCCCTCCGGCCAAACCGTTGATGTAAAGGACAAAAGGTCATGAGCAGCACTATGCCCCAACCCGAAGCAGCGCCGATCGTTGCCTGCACAATCAGCCGTGATGTACAGAACTTCGACCTCTTGATCGAAGACATGGAGGCCACTCTGGGCGAAAGCTGGGGTGATCTGGGATTCGCCGAAGCGCTGGCATTCTTTGGCCAGCCCGAGGCTGAGGCGATGGAATTTGTCGCCCTCGCCATGGATGAGGACGACGAAGACAACCTCGTTTTGATGACTGAGATCATCACGCAGGCCAAAGCTCGCGACATCCGGGTGATTCTGATTGCCGAAGACATGACCCCCGCCGCGCTGCATTCGCTGCTGCGTCAGGGTGCGGATGAATTCGTTCCCTATCCGCTGCCCGAAGGCGAGTTGGCCCAGGCCATCGCCCGCGTCCGCGCCGGAGAGAACGCGCCCCCTGCCCCCGCAGCCGAGGCCAGCGCCCCGCAACTGAAGGCCGGCGCGCAAAAAGATGGCGCCCTGATCGTGGTGCATGGGCTGGCCGGTGGCACCGGGGCCACGACCCTTGCCGTGAATCTTGCGTGGGAACTGGCCAATGCAGACAAGAAAAATCCGCCCTCGGTCTGCCTGCTGGATTTCGACCTGCAATACGGCTCTGTCGCGACCTTCCTTGATCTGCAACGGCGCGAAGCCGTCTATGAGATGATGTCCGACACGGAAACCATGGACGAGGAAATCTTTGGCCAAGCGTTGCAAACCTTCGAGGACAAGCTGCATGTGCTGACCGCCCCGGCGGAGATGCTGCCGCTCGATATCGTGACCAACGAAGACATTGACCGTATCCTCAACATGGCCCGCAACCAGTTCGACTATGTGATCGTCGACATGCCTTCGACGCTGGTGCAGTGGTCCGAGACCGTGCTGACCAGCGCGCATATCTACTTTGCGATGCTGGAACTCGACATGCGCTCGGCCCAGAACGCCCTGCGTTTCAAACGGGCGCTGCAATCCGAGGAACTGCCCTTCGAAAAGCTGCGCTATGTGATGAACCGCGCGCCCAAATTCACCGATCTCAGCGCCAAAAGCCGGGTGAAACGGATGGCCGAATCGCTCAGCATCTCAATTGACGTGCAGCTGCCCGATGGCGGCAAAGCGGTGACGCAGGCCAATGACCATGGGCTGCCGCTGGCTAACTCCGCCCCGAAAAGCCCCCTGCGGCGCGAAATCGCCAAGCTGGCAAGCTCCATCCACGATCTCAAGGGCGAGCAGGCCAAAGCGGCCTAAGCCCCTAGCGAAAGAGCGTACCGATGTTCTCCAAATACAAAAAACCAGCCTCTGCGACCGCGAAAGCCGCTGCCCCGGTCCGAGAGGCCAAGCCTGTCAAAAAGGTCGAGCCTGCCCCCGCGGCCCCGGCCACCGCGACTGCTGCCCCTGTTGAGGCGGCCAAACCGGTTTCGATGCGCCGGGCGGTCAAACCCGCCGCCGCATCACCTGAGGATCGCGAGGTCAAGCGCAAGCAGCGGATGAGTGAGATCAAGCTCGAACTGCACCGCGCCCTGTTGGACAACCTCAACCTCGCCGCGCTGGAGCATGCCTCTGAGGCCGATTTGCGGCAGGAAATCAACGATATCGCCGTCGAGGTTCTCTCGGAAAAGAGCATCGTGCTTAACCGCGAAGACCGCATGACGCTGAACTCCGAACTCTATGACGAGGTGACCGGCCTTGGCCCGTTGGAGACGCTGCTGAAAGACGACACGGTCAACGATATTCTGGTGAACGGCCCGCAGCAGATTTTCGTCGAGCGAGATGGCAAACTGCAGTTGACCGACGTGACGTTCAAGGATGAAAAGCACCTGCTGCGGATCATCGACAAGATCGTCTCGGCCGTGGGCCGTCGTGTGGATGAAAGCAACCCCTACGTCGACGCGCGCCTGAAAGACGGCTCGCGTTTCAACGCCATGGTGCCCCCCGTCGCGGTGGACGGCTCCTTGGTATCCATTCGTAAGTTCAAGAAAGACAAGCTGGGCATCGACGATCTGGTGAATTTCGGGGCTTTCTCGGAAGAGATGGCCGCCTATTTGCAGGCCGCCGTGGCGACCCGTCTGAACATCATCGTTTCGGGCGGTACGGGTTCGGGTAAAACCACCACGCTCAACGCGCTGTCGTCGTTCATTGCCAATGATGAGCGCATCTTGACCATCGAAGACACCGCCGAACTCCAGCTCCAGCAGACCCATGTGGGCCGGATGGAAAGCCGCCCGCCCAACGTCGAAGGCAAGGGCGAAGTCTCTCCCCGCGACTGTCTGAAAAACGCCCTTCGGATGCGTCCAGACCGGATCATCGTCGGCGAGACGCGCGGCGAGGAGGTGATCGACATGCTGCAGGCGATGAACACCGGCCACGACGGCTCCATGACCACGATCCACGCCAACTCGGCCCGCGATGGCGTCAGCCGGTTGGAAAACATGATCGCCATGGCCGGGATTGAAATGCCGCTCAAGGCGATGCGCAGCCAGATTTCCTCGGCTGTGAACCTGATCGTGCAGGCCAGCCGCTTGCAAGATGGCTCGCGCCGGATGACCTCGATCACCGAGATCACGGGCATGGAAGGCGAGGTGATCTCGATGCAGGAGATTTTCCGGTTCCAGCGCGTGGGCCTGACGCCTGAGAACAAGATCATCGGCCATTTCACCGCCACCGGCGTGCGCAGCCACTTCTCCGAGCGGTTCCGCATGTGGGGCTATGACCTGCCCGCCTCCATCTACGAACCTGTGGCGGCCCAGTAAGGATTGATGCAATGAGTGCCGAACCAATCATCTATGGTCTGATCTTCATCGGCGTCTTGGTGCTGGTCGAAGGGCTGTACCTTGTCGCATTCGGCAAATCCATCAGCCTTAACAGCCGCGTGAACCGCCGGTTGGAGATGCTGGAGAAAGGGGCCCGCCGCGAAGAGGTGCTCGACAAGCTGCGCAAGGAAATGCAGCAGCATATGAACGCCAAGTCGATCCCGCTCTATTCTCTGCTGTCAGAACGTGCGCAGAAGGCCGCGATTGCCTTCACGCCGCAGCAACTTTTGATGATTATGGCCGGTTTGGCCGTCTTGGCCTTTCTGGGGCTGACCATCGGCACCGATACATCGGTGCCGGTGCGCGCCATGATGTCCGTCGGCATGGGCGTCGGCGCGGTGTTCTTTTGGGTGTCCCATAAAGCGGGCAAACGCATGGCGATGATCGAAGAGCAGCTTCCCGATGCGGTTGAGCTGATGGTCCGCAGCCTGCGGGTGGGCCACCCGTTCTCCAACGCGATCTCGATCGTGTCGAAGGAAATCCAAGACCCGCTCGCCTCCGAATTCGGGGTGATCGCGGATGAAGCCGCCTATGGCCGTGATCTGGGCGAGGCGCTCAAGGATATGGCCGAACGGCTCGACATGCAGGATTTGCGCTTTCTGGCCGTGGCGGTGACCATTCAGCAGCAATCGGGCGGCAACCTGGCCGAGATCCTCGCCGGTCTGGCCAAGGTGATCCGCGCCCGCTTCCGTCTGTTCCGCCGTGTCAAAGCGATCACGGCCGAGGCGAAATGGTCGGGCAAGTTCCTCTCGGGCTTCCCGCTGGCCGCGCTGGTGGTGATCAACCTTGGCGATCCGCATTACTACGACGAAGTGCGCGATCACCCCTACTTCATTCCTGCCTGTTTCCTTGTGGGCATCTTCCTTGTGCTGAACCTGTTTGTGATGCGCATCCTTACAAATATCAAAGTCTGAGAGGCCGATGATGGAATTTCTCAATCAGCTTAACGATCAGATCAACCAAGCCTTGGGGCCGATGGGCCTGATCATCATCGTCGGTACTTTGGGCGTCACCTTGGTGGCGATTACGCTTGTGCTGATGCTGCGCCAGCCCGAAGACCCGCTGACCAAGCTCAAACGCACCAGCACGGCCCCTAGGGGCGACAATGCGCGCGAGAAACTGCGCCAGTCCGACCAGAACGCGCAGTTGCAGAAATTCGCCAAGTTTCTTGAACCCGAAGACGTGGCCGAACTCAGCGCCAAACAATTGATGCTGCGCCAGGCCGGTTATCGCTCGCGCGATGCGGTGCGGCTTTATTACTTCGCGCAGTTTGCCCTTGGGATGCTCGGGCTGGTGGGCGGCCTGATCTACACCAATGTCTTGGGCGGCGGCGAAGGGATGACCACGCAGCAGACCATGATGTGGGCCATCGGCCCCGGTGCTATTGGGTATTACCTGCCCAAATACTGGGTCAAACGCCGTGTCGATTCCCGCAAAGAAGAGATTACCCGCGGTTTTCCCGACGCGCTGGATATGATGCTGGTCTGCGTCGAGGCGGGGCAATCGCTGGATCAATGTATCGTCCGCGTCGCCCGTGAACTGCGCGCCTCCTACCGGGCCCTGTCCGAAGAGTTCGAGATGGTCGCCTATGAGATGAAGGCCGGCAAGGACAAGGTGTCGGTGCTCCACGACATGGGCGAGCGTTGCGGCGTGCAGGATGTCTCCTCTTTCGTGACCGTGCTGATCCAATCGGCGGCCTTTGGTACATCCATCGCAGACGCCCTGCGCGTCTATGCCGAAGAGATGCGCGACAAACGTGTGATGCGGGCCGAGGAAGCGGCAAACAAGTTGCCAACCAAGATGACCCTTGCCACTATGGGCCTTACCGTACCGCCGCTGTTGATCATTCTGGTCGGCCCCTCGGCACATGGCATTTCGAAATTGGGTCAGATGGGGAATTAATGACGGAGAAAATTCGGCGCAGCCTCGCCCGCGCCGTTTTCATCGGGCCGATCTTGGGCCTTGCTCTGGCCGCCTGTTCAACAGGCGGCTTTTCCGCGTTGCGCGGGGATCAGAAGCCCGAAAGCCTCTATGCCCCCGGCGTGAACCCGCGCGCAGAGGCTGTCGACGGCATCGAAGTGGGCCACAGGCTTATCGCGGCGGGACAGTATGAACTGGCCATCAAATCCTTCAACCGCGCCGCGCTGGATCACGGGCTAACGGGGGAAGTCCTCTCGGCTTTGGGCAGTGCCAACCTCGGGCTGGGGCGTTTGGGTCAGGCCGAAACCCTGCTGCGCCGCGCAGTTGAGAAGGACGCCGCCGAGCCAGAAGTCTGGAACAACCTTGGCGTTGTGCTGATGGAAAGCGGCCAGACTGCCGAGGCCGAGCAGATTTTTCGCAAAGCCTATGCCCTCGATAATGGCGAAAGTGACGCAATCCGGGACAATCTGCGCTTGGCGCTCGCAAAAACGGAAAAATCTGTTATAACAGAAGTCAATGAAGATAATTACAAATTGGTGCGGCGCGGCAGCGGGGATTACCTGATCCGTCCGACACCATGATCCGGCAGAGCAGTAAAAGGACGCAAAATGCGCCATCCAATCATTCTGGCCGTCTGCATGGCAGGCGTCACCGCCCTTGCTGGCTGCGGTGAAAAAGATGCGAACGCCACCGTTGAGCGGGCCTTCAAGGACGTCAATGTGGTGGATGAAACCAACCTCTCCGACGTGATGCTCACCGTGGCCGACCCCAATGAGGCGGTGAGTTACTTTGCACGTTCCGTCAAGGAAAGCCCCGACCGGATCGACCACCAGCGCGGGCTTGCCGCATCGCTCGTGCGGGCCAAACGCACCACCGAAGCCGTGGGCGAATGGGATAAAGTCACCAAAATGAAGGGCGCCACGCCCGAAGACAGCGTGCAATTGGCCGATGCGCTGATCCGCTCGGGCAACTGGGCGCGGGCCGAGACGGTCCTCAACAGCATCCCCCCCACCCATGAGACATTCGCCCGCTACCGGCTCGAAGCCATGGTCGCCGACAGCAAAGAACAGTGGAGCCGCGCCGACAGTTTCTATGAAATCGCCGTTGGGCTGACCACGACCCCTGCCGCCGTGATGAACAACTGGGGCTACTCCAAACTGACCCGTGGCGATTACCCCGAAGCCGAGCGTTTGTTCGGTGAGGCGATCCGTCAGGACAACACGCTTTTCACCGCCAAGAACAACCTCATCATGGCCCGCGCCGCACAGCGCGATTACACCCTGCCCGTCATGCCGATGGAGCAGTCCGAACGCGCCCAGCTTTTGCACACTATGGCCCTGTCGGCGATCAAACGCGGCGATGTGGAAACCGGCAAGGGCCTGCTGCGCGAAGCGATTGACACCCATCCCCAGCACTTCGAAGCCGCCGTCCGGTCTTTGCGCGCGTTGGAAAACGGCTGAGCCATGGCGATTTCTGCCACGGCAGCCCTGTGGTTTCTGCCCTTCGTCCTGCCGATCTGCCTCTATGTCGCTTTCACCGACATGAAGCAGATGCGCATCACCAATCAGGCGGTCTTGGTGCTCACCGCGATCTTCGTGGTGTTGGGTCTGTTTCTGCTGCCGTTTGAGATCTACCTCTGGCGCTTGCTGAGCCTCGGGATTGTCTTGGTCGTTGGCATCGTGCTGAACGCCGCTGGTGTTATGGGGGCCGGAGACGCCAAATTCGCCGCTGCTGCCGCGCCCTTCATTGCCATGGGTGATCTGCGCCTGTTGATGATGCTTTTTATGGCCACCCTTCTGGCCGCCGCTGCCACGCATCGCGGGGTGAAATACACCCCCCTGCGCCGCCTCGCCCCCGATTGGCAAAGCTGGCAGGAAACCAAGAAATTCCCCATGGGCCTCGCCCTTGGGACCACGCTGGGGCTCTATCTCATTCTAGGGGCGCGCTACGGGGTCTGAACGCGGACTTAGCCGGTACAATCTCTTTCTTCGCGATAGATTGTCCACATTCACGCCATATTCAGGATTTACCCTGCAGTCTGACCGAGCGCCGCCGCCTGCCCTTTCAAGGAACCTGTTGATGAACGCCCCGACCAGCACAGTGCTTGCCCCGCCGCCCCCCAAGCGGTTGGAGGATATGAAACTGCCCATCGTGATGATGCGCGACATCCTTCTGAAGACGATCTTCCGCAAGAACGTCGAGGTGGTCAGCGATCTGGCCCAAGCGCTCTGCCTACCGACCCAAGTCACGCAAGAAATGGTCGACCAAGCCCGCGGCCAGCGCCTGCTAGAGGCGACAGGCACGCTCAGCGCCACCAGCGGCAATGAGATGGGCTATCAACTGACCGATGCTGGCAAAGCGCGCGCGCTCGACGCGCTGGCGCAATCGGAATATTTCGGCGCCATGCCCGTCCCGCTTGAGGTTTATCGCGAGCAGGTCAAACGCCAATCCGTGCGGAACCTGCAGATCACCCGCGATCAGCTCACCGGAGCCATGGGCCATCTGGTGCTGCCCGACAGCCTGCTGGACCACCTCGGCCCTGCCGTCTCTGCCGGGCGGTCGATCCTGATGTACGGCCCGCCGGGAAACGGGAAGTCGAGCATTTCCAACGGCATACGCGACGCGCTTGGTGATAAGGTCTATGTCCCCCGTGCCATTGAATACGCGGGCCAAGTCATCACCGTCTATGATCCGATCGTGCATTCCTCCGCCGAGGCGGAGGTCCAAGACCCTACCTCCCTGCGCCGCATCACCCGTTATGACGCTCGCTATGTCTGCTGCGAACGCCCGACGGTCATCACCGGCGGGGAGCTGACGCTCGACATGCTTGATCTGGTGTACAACCCCACGGCGCGGACCTATCAGGCCCCGCTGCAACTCAAGGCCACGGGCGGTATTTTCATCGTCGACGACCTTGGCCGTCAGCAAGAGCCACCGCAAAGCATCATCAACCGCTGGATCGTGCCACTTGAGGAAAGCAAAGACATCCTCGCCCTGCAATCAGGTGAAAAATTCGAGGTGCCCTTCGACACGCTGGTGATCTTCTCCACCAACTTCCACCCGAATGAGATTTTTGACCAAGCGGCCCTGCGGCGTATCTTCTTCAAGATCAAAATCGACGGGCCCGACCAAGAGAACTTCCTCAAGATCTTTGCCATGGTCGCCCGCAAACGCGGCATGCCGCTGGACGAGGCGACGCTGGTCCATCTGCTCAAGGTGAAGTACCCAATCATCGACAACGTCTATGCGAACTATCAGCCGAACTTCCTGATCGACCAGATGATCGCCATTTGCGATTTCGAAGGCATCCCCTATCAAATGAACCCCGATCTGGTGGACCGCGCTTGGGCCAATATGTTCGTTCGCGATGAGGTGATCGTTAAATAGCCCCAGCCGCTGGCCCCACGGCCTGCCGATACTACATTGGGTGCATGCGCGCCCTACCCCCCAAATTCGCCGATTGGTTCGCCCAGAACAGCTGGTCCCTGCACCCGCACCAGCAAGATATGCTGGACCGTGCCGATGCCCCCGCCCTACTGCTCATCGCCCCCACAGGCGGCGGTAAAACGCTGGCGGGTTTCCTGCCCACCCTCGTTGATCTGGCAGAGCAAGAGCACGAAGGGATGCACACGCTTTATATCTCGCCGCTCAAAGCGCTGGCGGCGGATATCAAACGCAACCTGACCCGCCCGGTTGAGGAAATGGGCCTGCCCATCCGTATCGAAGACCGCACCGGCGACACCTCGCAATCGCGCCGCCGCCGCCAGCGCGCCGACCCGCCGCATATCCTGCTGACCACGCCGGAAAGCCTCGCTCTGCTGACTTCCTACGAGGACGCGGCCCGCACCTTTCGCGGGCTCAAGCGGGTGGTGATCGATGAAATCCACGCCCTTGCCGAAAGCAAACGCGGCGACCAGTTGATGCTGGCGCTGACCCGTCTTCAAGCCCTCTGCCCCGGCCTCAAACGGGTGGGCCTCTCGGCCACGGTCGAAGACCCTTCGGCCATCGCCCACCTCATGGCCCGCCACCCCGACCCTTGCGAAGTGCTGCTCGCCGATCCGGGCCCCGCCCCCGACATCCAGATGCTGCACACCGAGGAAGCCCCGCCTTGGGCCGGGGGCGGTGCTGCCTATTCAATTCCAGCGGTGCTTGAGCAAGTGCGCCAACACAAGACGACGCTGATCTTTCACAACACCCGCGCGCAGGCCGAGATTTTCTTTCACAACCTCTGGCTCGCCAATGAAGACGCCCTGCCGATCGCCATCCACCACGGGAGCTTGGATCGCGCCCAACGCGAAAAGGTCGAAGCCGCCATGGTGCGCGGCGATTTGCGCGCCATCGTTTGCACCGGCACGCTGGATCTCGGCATCGACTGGGGCGACGTGGACCTCATCATCCAGATCGGCGCCCCCAAAAACGTAAAACGGCTGGTCCAACGCATCGGCCGCGCCAACCACCGCTACAACGCGCCCTCCAAGGCGCTTTTGGTGCCTGCTAACCGCTTTGAGGTGGTCGAATGCGTGGCCGCGCTGGAGGCTGTCCTCGAAGGCGCGCTCGACGGCGACCCGCGCGGCCCCGGCCCGCGCGATGTACTGTGCCAACATATTCTCATCGCCGCCTGCGCAGGCCCCTTCGACGCTGACGACCTCTTCGCACAGATCCGTTCCGCCGGGGCCTACGCCGCCCTGTCCCGCGCCGACTTCGACGCCTGCCTCGACTTCTGTGCCACCGGCGGCTACGCCCTGCGCGCCTACGACCGCTGGCAACGCCTGCTGCAACGCCCCGACGGCCAGTGGCAACTGCGTGACCCGCGCGCCGCCCAGCGCATCCGCATGAACATCGGCACGATCCAAGATACCGATAAGCTGAAGGTCCGCATGAAACGCAACCGCGGGGGCAAACCGCTGGGCGAGATCGAAGAAGGCTTTGCCGCAACGCTCACCAAAGGCGACACCTTTCTGATCGGCGGCCAAATCGTACGCTACGAAGGGCTGCGCGAAACCGTTGTCGAAGTCAGCCGCAACGCCGCAAAGAAGCCCAAGGTGGCCACCTTCGGAGGCACGAAATTCGCCACCTCCACCCAGCTTTCGGCCCGCGTGCAACAGATGTTCACCCAAGACAGTTGGCCCGAACTGCCGCGCCACACCGCCGAATGGCTGACTTTGCAACGTGAGGTCAGCCAATTGCCACAACCCGGCACGCTGCTGGTCGAAAGCTTCCCCCATGACTTTGCCGAACAAACGGTCTTCTACGGTTTTGCCGGCCGCAACGGTCAGCAAACGCTGGGCCTTCTCCTGACCAAACGCATGGAAGACCTCGGCCTGCGCCCCTTGGGCTTCGTAGCGACAGACTATGCCACGCTCATCTGGGGCCTCTCCCCCGTCGACGACCCCGCGCCGCTGCTCGACCCCAGCGTGCTGCACGAGGGTCTCGACAGTTGGCTTGCGGGCAATGCGGTGATGAAACGCACCTTCCGGGCCGCGGCGACCATCGCGGGGCTGATCGAACGCAACAGCCCCCAAGCACGCAAATCCGGGCGACAGACAACCTTCTCCAGCGATATCCTCTACGACACGTTGCAGCGTTATGAGCCGGATCATCTGATGCTCGACATCACCCGCGAAGAAGCCCTGAGTGGTTTGGTGGATTTTGGCAGGATCGAAGAGATGCTGGACCGCATCGCCGGGCGCATCACCCACCGCAAACTGACTCGCGTAAGCCCGCTCGCTGCACCGCTGTTTCTGGAAATGGGCCGTGTGCCTGTCGAAGGCGCTGGACAGGAACGCATGCTGGCGGAAGAAGCCGAAAGACTGATGGAAGCCTCCGGCCTCGCGCAGCTCACCCCGCCGCCCTCGGATCAGCCGCCTTGGCGAGATGGGCGTTGAACACCGAGGTGTCGCAGGCGGAGAGGTTCTGCAAGGTATTTGAAAAAGGATGAAGATATTAAGGGTTCTTTAACCCACGCCGCGCATCTTGATCCCGCGGTACAGGCTGAGGAGCCGATGACCGCAAAGGATGAAGGCGCGTCTCCGGTCAGGTTAACGCCCGGCTGCGGGGCGCGTTTTCTACCTTTCATCCTTTCTTAAATACCGCTGCGCTGCCGTTTCCGGTCTTCTGACAATCGCGTTTGACCCCTTGCCAAATCAGCAGCGATCTCAGATGAACAAAGGATGAACGGACTTGAGTTTTCATTCGCGGGGGCGGGGCTGACTGCGCTTGGTTCTGGCGCGCTTTGGTGGCGCGAAAGAGATTTGCTTTGCGTGAGCGACCTTCATTTGGGCAAGTCGGAAAGGATCGCGCGGCGCGGCGGGTCGGCATTGCCGCCTTATGAGACCCGCGATACGTTGAACCGTCTGGCAGCGGATCTGTCCTTTACGCAGGCGCGGCATGTGATCTGCCTGGGCGATAGTTTCGACGACCTTGGCGCGGCGCAGGCGCTGCCGGAGGAAGAGCGATTGTGGATACTGGGCCTCCAAGCCGGGCGGCGGTGGGATTGGATTGAGGGCAATCATGATCCCGGCCCCGTAGGCTTGGGCGGCACGCATTTGGGAGAGATAGCGCTCGGCCCGCTGACCTTTCGGCATATCGCCGCGAGCGAGGGCCGGGGCGAGGTGTCGGGGCATTATCATCCTAAGGCATCGATCCGTGCGCGGGGTCGCAGCATCTCGCGTCCGGCCTTTCTGTTTGACAGCAAGCGGCTGATCCTGCCTGCATATGGCACCTACACCGGCGGGCTGCGCAGCCAGTCGCGGGTGCTTTGTGATTTGATGGGGCCGGAGGCCCGCGCGGTGCTAACGGGGCCGCAACCAGTGGCGATCCCCATGCCTGGAAAGATGCGATAATGGATGATCAGATTGAACGCCGGGTGCGGGAGAGCTTTGCTAAGCAGACCATGATGCAGACCTTGGGCGCCGAGATCATCGACGTGCAGCCCGGTTTGGTCCGGGTCACGGCACCGGTCCTGCCCGGCGCAATGCAGCAGCAGGGTTTTGGCCATGCGGGGCTGACATTTTCCATCGGCGATTCGGCGGCGGGCTATGCGGCGCTAAGCATGCTGCCGCCTGAGGTTGATGTTGTGACTTCGGAGATCAAGATCAACCTGCTGGCCCCCGCCCGCGGGGATCGGCTGATTGCCGCGGGCCGGGTTGTGAAACCGGGCCGGCGGCTTTGTGTGGTCACGGCAGAGGTGTATGCGGAAACGGATGGCGCGGCCAAGCTCATCGCCATCCTGCAGGGCACCATCGTGCCTGTGCCTGCCGCTTAGGCGGTCAGCCCTTCGGGTTCTTCCAACCCGTTGGCGCGGCAGCAGGCGGTGACCGTATTGGCCAGCAGGCAAGCGATGGTCATTGGCCCGACGCCGCCCGGCACGGGTGTGATGGCCCCGGCGCGTTGGCTGGCACTGTCGAAATCCACGTCGCCGACCAGTTTGGGCTTTTCGCCAGTCTCAATCCGGTTGATGCCCACGTCGATCACCGTGGCACCCTCTTTAATCCAATCGCCAGGCACCATCTCGGGGCGGCCAACGGCGGCGACAACGATATCGGCGCGGCGCACCACTTCTGGCAAATCGCGGGTGCGGCTGTGCGCGATGGTCACGGTGCAGCTATCCCCCAAGAGCAACTGCGCCATCGGTTTGCCGACGATGTTGGAGCGGCCGATAACCACCGCGTTCATCCCCGACAGTTCCCCATGGTGGTCCCGCAGCATCATCAGGCAGCCAAGCGGGGTGCAGGGCACCATGCTTGGCTGCCCCGTGCCCAGCAGCCCTACGTTGGAGATGTGGAAACCGTCCACGTCCTTGGCGGGCGAGACGGCATTGACCACGCGGGTTTCGTCCAGATGATCCGGCAGCGGCAGTTGCACGAGGATGCCGTGGATCTCGGGGTCGTTGTTCAGGTCGTCGATCAGCTTGAGCAGGTCGTCCTGATCGACGGTCGCGGGCAGCTTGTGTTCGACTGATTTCATGCCGACCTCGCGGGTCATCTTGCCCTTGGAGCGGACATAGACTTGGCTTGCCGGGTCTTCGCCGACCAGCACCACGGCGAGGCCGGGGGTGACGCCGTGATCCGTCTTCAGTCGGTCGACATGGGCCGCCACCTTGTCACGCACCGTTGCCGCAAAGGCTTTGCCGTCGATGATTGTCGCTGCCATATCCGTCTCACTTTCGCTCGCTGCAGGTTGAACACGCCCTACATCACCGCGACGGCGTGGCAATGCAACCCGCCTTAGAACAATCCCTCGACATCACCGTCGGCGTTGAGCTTGATTGCCTCCGCAGAAGGCACCCGAGGCAGGCCCGGCATGGTCATGATCTCTCCGCAGATCACGACGACGAAACCCGCCCCCGCCGAGAGCCGCACCTCGCGGATTGGCACGCTGAAGCCTGTGGGCGCGCCGCGCAGATCGGGATCGGTCGAGAAACTGTACTGGGTCTTGGCCATGCAGACAGGCAGGTCGCCGTAGCCCTGTTCCTCCCAGTCTTTCAACTGGTTGCGCACTTTCTGATCGGCCAGCACCTCGTCCGCGCGGTAGATGCGTTTGGCGATGGTCTCGATCTTTTCGAACAGGGGCATCTCGTCGGCATAGAGCGGGGCAAAGTTCGCGTGATCCCCGTCGGCAATCTCGGCCACGCGGGTGGCAAGATCGGCAGAGCCTTCTGACCCCAATTCCCAATGGCGCGACAGGATCGCCTCGGCCCCTTGGGCCGCGACATAATCTTTGACCGTGGCGACTTCGGCGTCGGTGTCGGTGACGAAATGGTTGATCGCCACGACCACGGGCACGCCAAAGGATTTTACGTTCTCGATATGGCGGCCAAGGTTGGCGCAGCCCTTTTGCACCGCCTCTACATTTTCCGCTCCGAGGTCCGCTTTCGCCACGCCGCCGTTCATCTTCATCGCCCGCACCGTGGCCACCACCACGACAACCGATGGCGCAAGCCCCGCCTTGCGGCATTTGATGTTCATGAATTTTTCGGCCCCAAGATCGGCACCAAAGCCCGCCTCTGTCACCACGTAGTCCGCCAGTTTCAGCGCCGTGGTCGTGGCGATGACCGAGTTACAACCGTGCGCGATATTGGCAAATGGGCCGCCATGCACGAAGGCCGGGTTGTTCTCCAGCGTCTGCACAAGGTTCGGCTGCATCGCGTCTTTCAAAAGCACCGTCATGGCCCCATCCGCCTTGAGGTCGCGGGCATAGACCGGGCTGCGGTCGCGGCGGTAGGCCACGATCATCGCGCCAAGGCGCTCTTGCAGATCGCTGAGGTTCTTGGATAAGCAGAGGATCGCCATGACCTCGGAGGCGACGGTGATGTCGAACCCCGTCTCGCGCGGGAAACCGTTGGGCACGCCGCCCAAGGATGCGGTGATCTGGCGCAGGGCGCGGTCGTTCATGTCGACCACGCGCCGCCATACGACCCGGCGGGTGTCGATCTCAAGCTCGTTGCCCCAGTAGATGTGGTTGTCGATCATCGCCGCCAGCAGGTTATGAGCGCTGGTGATGGCATGAAAGTCGCCAGTGAAATGCAGGTTCATCTCTTCCATCGGCACGATCTGGGCATAGCCGCCACCTGCTGCCCCGCCCTTCATCCCAAAGTTCGGCCCGAGGGAGGCTTCGCGGATGCAGACCGCCGCCTTTTTTCCGATCCGGTTCAACCCATCACCAAGCCCAACGGTGGTGGTGGTCTTGCCCTCTCCCGCTGGCGTGGGGTTGATCGCGGTGACGAGGATCAGCTTGCCGTTCGCCCGGTGTTGGACGGAATCGATGAACGTCTGGCTCACCTTTGCCTTGTCATGGCCATAGGGCAGCAGGTCGTCGCTGGAGATGCCCAGCTTTTCGCCGATCTCTTGGATAGGGCGTTTCGCCGCTTCGCGGGCGATTTGAATGTCGGTTTTGAAAGCCATGAGAATCCCCTGTTGCCGTTGGTGGCGATTTTTATTCCTTAGCCATAGCGCGACAAGACCTCGACGGGGGGCCGTGTTTCCGACACTCAAGCATCGCGAAACGGCGCGCGGTCAGCCGAGGTGGGGCCAGACGGGCTGGTTCGGCACGAAAAGCGTCAACCTGTCGCCCACGGCCAGCGGCCCTTCCCGCTCGACCCAAGCGGTCACGCCGCGTTTGCCCTGCGCGGCGGGTTTGAAGGCCTTGCCATGGCCGGGGGCGTCGGCCTCGATCTCACGCGCGGGCAGATTGCAGGGGCCATTTTCGATATCCACCACCAAGGTGGCTCCATGGGCATTTTGCAGCCGCGATCCGGGCGGGACGAGGGTAAAGTCCGGGATGCCTTTGAGGATGATCGACGCGCCCAGGAGGGTCGGGTCAAGCTCAGGCAGGTTCATGGCGGCGGCAATCTGCGCCATCTCTTCGGCCGAGAGGATAGACAACTGTCGGGTATTGCGAATTTCCGTGCCCTTAGGATGCAGGTTGCGCACGCGGACGCAGGCCGGACGGGTCAGCCCGGCGTGGAAATCCCCCTCAAAGCCTGCATAGGTCGCACGCGCCTGTTCCATCGCAACCGAGCGGATGTTTTCGCGATCCTGAGGGACCATGCCCAGCCAGGTGATTTCAGCGACATAGTCTGTCTTGCGTAGCTCGGGCATCATGCGGTCCTTCGGGGTGGTTTGGGTGACTGCTGAACCCTAGGCTCACTGTCGGATCAAATGCACCTTAAATCCGCCACCGCTCAATGAGGCCTTGGTGAGGGTGCCCGCGGTATAAACAAGCGCCATCCCGAAGGATTTCAGATAAAAGGGAGAGACATAGCCCGGCCCCATGACAACGCGGTAAGACATGTCGCAATGCACGGCAGGGCCTTCCTCACGGACCTCTTGAGTCACGACCTGGACCACGCGGCGGCCATCGTAGAGCGCCAGCGGAGAGGGGCAGCTATTGCCAGTGGCAAGGGCGGCGAAAAGCTCAGGCGGGAAAAGGACGCCGGGCGGCACCGCTGTGGCATCCGACAGTTCCGTCATTTCCGAAGACGGCGTGATTTCAACCGAAGTGACCCGCCCCGCCGTTCGGTCAATCGCGATATCGCGCGTCTCGCTCCCCCGGTTTGCACCCAGATAGCTGGCCGTGTTCCCGTTAGACTGGGTAACCGCGTTGAAGCTGCCGTTCTTGATGCCGAAAGGGGCGTTGTTGAGAGACAACAAAAACGCCGCGTTCCGGCTTTGACCGTTGAACTGCAACGTGCCCAACTGACGCCCGCCCAATGCCACAGCGTAGGTCTGCGGACCGGCCCAAGCCGGGCCGCCGGTAAGCGCAAAGAGAATGGCAAGGGCAGAAAGGATGCGTCGCATAAGACCCCGGCAGGTTAGGAATTCCACCCCTGTCTAACGCGCTGGCGGCTGCGAAGCGATAGGGGAATTTTCGACCATCGCCCAAGGGTCAGCCCAAAACGAAAAAACCCCGCCGAAGCGGGGTTTTTGATAGGGTCGCAGGCCGGATCACACCGAAGGTTCAGGCTCCATTCCGCCATCCTTCGGCGGGGTCTTCTTGCCCTTCGCCTTGGGGATCGCGGTGACGCTGGGTGCGCTGCCCGCGTCGGAGTTGTCGTCATCGGAGTCTTCGGCTGGCGGTAGACCATCCATGACACGTTTGATCTCATCCCCGGTGAGGGTCTCATATTCCAGCAGACCTTGGGCCAGACGCTCAAACTCGACTTCTTTCTCGGTGATGATCGCCATCGCGCGGTCATAGCCGTCTTGGATGAATTTCTGGACCTCTTTCTCAACCAATTCCTTGGTATTGGCCGAGACTGAGAAACCACCGGTATTGCCCTGATAGCCCTGCGCGGCTTCGGAATAGTCAATGTTGCCGACCTTATCGGACATGCCCCATTGCAGCACCATCGCACGGGCCAGAGCACTGGCCTGCTGGATGTCGCCCGCCGGACCGTTGGATACGGAATCGGGGCCGTACTTGTGGATTTCCGCCGCCTTGCCGGCCATGGCCATGGCCAAGCGCTGGTGGCATTCGTCCTTGAACATGTTCAGGCGGTCAATTTCGGGCAGGCTCATCACCATGCCAAGCGCGCCGCCGCGCGGGATGATCGTGGCCTTGTAGACCGGGTCGCATTTCGGCAGCGTCATGCCCACCAGCGCGTGACCGGCTTCGTGATAGGCGGTCATCTCCTTCTGCTCGGCGGTCATCACCATCGAGCGGCGCTCTGGTCCCATCATCACCTTGTCCTTAGCCTGTTCGAAATCGACCATGGTGACGAAACGGCGACCGACACGGGCAGCCATCAGCGCAGCTTCATTCACGAGGTTCGCCAAGTCCGCGCCCGAAAAGCCCGGCGTGCCGCGCGCGATGATGCGCAGGTCAACATCCGGCCCCAGTGGGGTCTTGCGCGCGTGGACCGAGAGGATCTTCTCGCGACCTTTGATGTCGGGGTTCGGCACGGTCACCTGACGGTCAAAACGGCCCGGACGCAGCAGCGCGGGGTCAAGCACGTCACGACGGTTGGTCGCGGCGAGGATGATCACACCTTCGTTGCTCTCAAAACCGTCCATCTCGACCAGAAGCTGGTTCAAGGTCTGCTCACGCTCGTCGTTGCCGCCGCCATAACCGGCACCCCGGTGGCGACCTACGGCGTCGATCTCGTCGATGAAGACGATACAAGGCGCATTTTTCTTGGCCTGTTCGAACATGTCGCGCACGCGGCTGGCACCGACACCGACGAACATCTCGACAAAGTCGGAGCCGGAGATGGTGAAGAAGGGCACGCCCGCCTCGCCCGCGATGGCGCGGGCCAGCAGCGTTTTACCAGTGCCCGGAGGGCCCACCAGCAGCGCGCCTTTGGGGATCTTGCCGCCAAGGCGGGAGAATTTCTGTGGGTTGCGCAGGAACTCGACGATCTCTTCAAGCTCTTCCTTGGCCTCATCAATACCCGCAACATCGTCAAAAGTCACGCGGCCTTGCTTCTCGGTCAGCATCTTGGCTTTGGATTTACCAAAGCCCATGGCACCACCTTTGCCGCCACCCTGCATCCGGTTCATGAAGTAGATCCAGACACCGATCAGCAACGCGATGGGCAAAAGCGACATCAGGAAGGTCTGGAAACCGGACTGTTGCTGCGGGCGCGCTTTGACCGGAATGTCGTTGGAGATCAAAAGCTGGGTCAGCTCGGCATCGCCGGGTTTGATCGTCAGGTAGTCGGCGCCATCCGCCTTGCGGAACCGAACCTGCTCGCCATCCAATGTCACATTACGGACATCACCATCCTGTACGGAGGTGACGAATTCGGAATAGCTGACCTCGTTGTTTTGCAGCGACCCGCTGGACCCGCTGAACAGGTTAAACAGCGCCAGTACCAGCAACATCAGGACAACCCAGAAGGCGAGGTTACGAACATTTCCCAAGGGAATTCTCCTAAATTCACACGGCCGCGGGCAAGTCCCGCGACCCAAGGGGCGCCCGTTCGGGCAACCACCACACTAAGATAGACATGATGCGCTCATGTTCAATGCGATAATGGCGCGGTTTCGTTGCATTCCGCGCCGCTTTCGCGCTGGACATGCCATTTCTCGTCCAGCCCGGCAAGGGGCGCTGCAAGCAGGCGCTCCCCCTGCCAGATCGCCGGGGTCGACAGCAGCATGGCACGGGGCCGCCCAAGGCTGCGCCAATCGGGGCATTGGGCAAGGCCCTCGGCCCCCAAGGCGCGCAACTCGGCGCCTTGTGGCAGCCCCTCCTGCGGCGTCGCACGCCAGCGCCCGTCCCAAAGCTGATCCGCAAGCACCCGCAGGTCGCGTACCGCTTTATATTCCCGAAAGACCCAGATTTCACCGCGCCGCAGGAGCGCCTGACAGCCCCCCAGCGTGGCCGGCTGACCGCCGGCCAACCCCGCGATCAGGGCCGCCACGGGGCTACGACGGGGCGGATAGGCGCTGCCGCTGATCGACCCAAGCGCACGGATCATCAAGCGGCGGCGGATCTCTTCGGGCGCGGCAAAAAAGCCTTCTGCCCGCATCACCTGTGCGCCTGCCTCCATGCGCAGAATATCGCCTGCCGTTCGGTCGGTCTGGCTTTCCAACGCATCCCGGGCGGTGGCCATGTTGCGCGCCACCTCTGCCAAGGCCTCTACATCGATGCCAAGCGGCGCGAGGGCGGCAAGACTTTGACGGGTTTGGATGCGGGCGAAACGCGGGTCATCGTTGCTGGGGTCGTCGACCCAATCAAGGTCCGCGCGCCTCAGATGCGCTCGCAATGCCTCACGCCGGGCAAACAGCAGCGGGCGCAGCCATGTGATGCCGTGCCGCTTGCTGCGCGGCGCCATGGCCGACAGACCGTCCACCCCCGACCGGCGTGCCAATCGCATCAACACTGTTTCGGCCTGATCATCTGCCGTGTGGCCAAGCGCCACGCAGGGCAGCCCGCGCCGCTCTGCCCAATCGGCCATCAGCCGATACCGCGCCTCACGCGCCGCGTTTTGGAGGTTGCCTTGCCCGTCCCACCCACGCCAGCGCAAGGTTTCATGCGACAAGCCCAGAGCGCTGGCATGCCGCGCGACGAAAGCAGCCTCTCCGGCGGCTTCGGGGCGCAGACCATGGTCGACAGTGACGGTTTCAAGATCTGTGCCCGCCGCCGCCGAAAGCCCATGCAGCAACGATAGCAGAGCCATTGAATCGCCCCCGCCCGAGACTGCAACGCCAAGGCGGGGGGGCAGCGCACCGCCCAGCCCCACCAGCAGCCCCTTGGCCAGCGCTGCATCAGCCGTCGCGGCAGGCGCAGTCATCAGCGGTTAGGAACAACCCAGCGTCTGGCGCTGCGCTTCGGCTTGGCTCACCTGCGGGGCGCCCGGGAAACGCACGGCAACCTCCGCAAGGGTCACACAGGCCTCTTGTGTTTGCTCCAACACGCCAAGCGCGCGGCCCAGTTCAAACAGCGACTGGGGGGCCACTGGCCCTTCGGGGTCGGTGCTGAAGGCCGCAAGAAAGGCACGCGCCGCTTCGCGGTTGTCGCCCAATCCGGTCAGGGCTTCGCCGCGGCGCATCTCGGCCTCGGCGGCTAGCGGACCACCGGGATAGGTCTGACTGAAGGTCGCAAAGAGATCGGCGGCGCTGCGAAAGTCACCGGAGGCGAGCGCCCCCTGCGCCCGCTCGAAATCGGTCTTTTCGCTGACCGCCAGCTCTGCTTCGTTGATGGGGGTGATGATGCCGTTTGAAGGTGCTGCGCCACCGCTGCCGGGGGTCATCTCGACCACCTCGCGGTCGGCTTCGGGGGCGGGTGCGACCACGGTTGGAGCCTCCCCTCCGCCGAGGGTCGAGGTCTCTCCGAGCGCGCCCAGATCGCCGCCTTCAAGCTCGACCAAACGGTATTCCAGATCCCCGATCCGGTTGGTGCCATCGGCCACGATCCGGTTGATCCGGTTCTCCATCTCCTCGGTCTTGGAGGTGAGGCGTTGCAATTCGCTTTCCATGGTGCCGACACGCTCAAGCACAGAGCTGCCGCCCGTTTCAACCGAGCCGCCGCCCGTGGTCGAAAGTTCGCGGCGCAGCTTTTGCACCTCGACACTGAGCACGGTCAACTGCTGGCGGATGTCCGCCAGCGTCTGATCGTTGTCCTGCGCCATAAGCGCGGCGGGGGCGGTCATCAGCCCCATCACCGCCACGAAGATATATCGCTTCAGCACATCGGCCTCCTTGGATTGGTCATTGCTTGGGCTGTCGCCGCAATTAGCTGGTCAGTGCGCCGCCGGCCAGAACGGTCACGGCGCGGCGGTTTTTAGCATAGCAGGCCTCTTCCGAGCAGATCTCGATCGGGCGCTCTTTGCCGTAGCTGATGGTTTTGAGGCGCGATGCCGCAACACCGCGGGAAATCATATACTC
This sequence comes from Sulfitobacter dubius, assembly GCF_027214245.1. GTDB lineage: Bacteria > Pseudomonadota > Alphaproteobacteria > Rhodobacterales > Rhodobacteraceae > Sulfitobacter > Sulfitobacter dubius_A. The sequence continues at coordinate 192,581 of NZ_JAPWHM010000005.1, forward strand.
GCGCACGGCATTGGCACGACGACCGCCAAGCGCGATGTTGTACTCACGGGTGCCCTGCTCATCCGCGTGACCTTCGATCACGGCTTGATAATCCGTATTTGTTTGTAGCCAAGCCACCTGCCCGTCGAGCGTGGCACGGCCTTGGTCGGTCAGCGTGGATTGGTCCACGAGGAACAGCACCCGGTCGCCGACAGCCTGCTGGAAATAGGCGGTGGAGGTGGGGTCGTTCGCGCTGCCCGGCACCACGCCGGCGTTGACCCCTGCGCCTGCATTGGCCCCGGCGCCGCCCATGCCATCGGCACCAAAACGGTCGGGGTTTGTACAGGCCGACACGGCCAATGCGGAAATCAAAAGCGTGCTGGTCAAAATACGTTTCATGGAGGTCTGCCTTCTCTGTGGTGGCGTTGTTGTTGCTGGTGTTAACACAGGCGCGGGATCATTGGAATTGCCCGCGCCCGTATGGGAGGTCTGGAAAACGTTACTGCTGCAGCGGTGACCAAGAGGGGTCAGAGCCGCCTTCGGGCGTGCGCACCGGCTTGAGGTTGCGCCCCGAAATATCGACCGAATAGAGCGAGGACGACCCGCCTGCCCCTTGGGTTTCGCGGGCGAACATGATCACCCGGCCATTGGGCGCCCAAGTCGGACCTTCATCAAGGAAAGAGGCAGTCAGCAGGCGCTCTTCGGAGCCGTCAAGCCGCATCACGCCGATGTGGAAACGGCCTTTGTTCTGCTTGGTGAAAGCCACCAAATCCCCGCGTGGCGACCAAACGGGTGTGCCATAACGCCCTTCGCCAAAGGAAATCCGCGTCGCCTCTCCGCCGGTGGCGGGCATGACGTAAAGCTGCGGACTGCCGGAACGGTCGCTCTCAAAGACGATTCTGCTGCCATCGGGAGAGAAGCTGGGCGCGGTCTCAATGGCGGGGGTATTGGTCAGCCGCACTGACTGGCCGCTGTTGATATCCATCGAGAAGATATCGGTATTGCCGCCTTGGCTCAGCGAATAGACAACCGTCTGACCGCTGGGCGAAAAGCGCGGCGCGAAGGCCATGGAGCCTTCGGCGCTTTGCAGCGCGCGGCGTTGAACGGTCCCGATATCCAGCACATAGATGCGCGGGAAACCGCTTTCGTAGCTGGTGTAGAGCACCCGGTCACCGCTGGGAGAGAATCGCGGGGCAAGAACGATGGAGCCGGAATCGGTCAAGTACTTCAGGTTGGCCCCATCGTAATCCATTACCGCCAAACGCTTCTGGCGGTCATCCTTCGGCCCGGTTTCGGAAACAAAGACCACACGGCTGTCGAAATAGCCACCTTCGCCGGTGATCCGGCTGTAAACCGCATCGGCCACCTTATGCGCCATGCGGCGCCAGCCATCGACGGTGCCGGAAAATTGCAGACCGCCCTGCCCGCTGCTGTCGAGCAATTCCTCGCCCGAGAAGACATCGTAGACGCGGAACTTTACGTTGACGCTGTTGCCGCTGACATTGACCGCCCCGGTGATCAGCGCTTGCGCGTTGATCGCTTTCCAGTCGGCATATTCCACCGGCGCGTTGAAATCGCTGACGGTCGAGATATAGGCGCTGGCCGGGATTTCGCGGAAAAGGCCCGTGCCGGTCAGGTCTTCGGAGACGACGCGCGCCAGATCGACAGCCAGTTGCCCGGCCTCACCGCTTTCGGGCTGAAAGCTGGGCACGGCAAAGGGCAAGGGTTCGATTGTGGGATCGTCGATCACGATGCGCAGCGGTTGGGCGTGCGACTGGTTGGGGGCCAGCGCGAGCGTGGCCGCCGTGGCGCAGAGCGCCAGTAGTCCCAGAAGTCTAGTCAGCATGTTATCGGCTCCTCATTGGGTCGAATGTCATCTCGATGTCTTGCCATTGACTGTATTTTTCCTGCGGCAGCTTGTAACCACTGCTGCCGCAACGAACGACCGCGCGTTTCGCGGCTTCAAAGGCTTGCCGCGCGGCGGTGTCGCTGCCGCCGCTGGAACTCAGCAGGCGGATCGAACTGGCCACGGGCGTGCCGTCGGTGTTCATCTGCATGCCGACCACGACCGTGGTACGCGCCGCTTCGGTCGACAGCGCGCCGATGTTCCAGCAGGCCGAGACCGCGATGCGCAGAGACTCGCGCTCACCCGATGACAGCGGCGGGCCGCTTGGCACGGGCGCGGTTGTCTCAGGCTGGCCCAAGACTTCGCTCAGCGCATCCGCGATGGCATCCTCGGTCGAACTGGAGGTCGTGGGCTCCTCAACGGGCTCCGGGGTTGGCTGAGGCTCGGGCTTTGGTTCGGGCGTCGGGGCGGGCGCTGGCGTCTCGGCGGGTTCTTCCGGTGCCTCGGCCACCTCGACAGGGGGCGGCGGTGTCGGACGACGGCCGGGCGGACGGGCAGAGGCAGCCGGCGCTTTGTCGGCTTCGGTGACGATCTCGGTTGTGCTGTCCTCGGGCGTCCGCGCTTCTTGCGGCTCTTCCACAACGGTTTCGGTCTCAGCCTCAGAGTCAGGCGCCACGGCGGGCTGCTCGTCTAGATCGGGGCGCACTTCGGGGTCAGGCTGCTCAACCGGTTCGGGGGCGACACGGGGTGCTTCGCGCGGGCGGGCTTCGGGCGCGATCTCGGGCACCAGCACAGCGGTATCTCCCACCGGCTCGTTCATTTCGGGCGGCGTGTCATCCACTTGGGTCTGCGGCGGCAACTCCAGTTCCGTCACCTCGGGGGGGAGGTCTTCGGGCGGGGTTTCGGTCTGCACCGGCTCTGGCTGTTCGATCTGCGTGTCCGGCTCCGCCGTCACCTCGGGGGTCTGTTCGCTTACCTCGGGCGGCGCGGGCTGGGCCACGTCGGTGGCCGAGGCGGGCGGCTGCTGGGCCGCGACCAGCGCGTCATATTCGGCGGCCGAGATCACCGAGACCTCGGTCATCTCAACGGGCTCAGGCTCGGAGGTGAAGATGCTTCCAAACAACAGCCAGCCGATAAGACCCAGATGCCCGGCACCTGATATGTAATGCCCGGTATGCACCGCTCAGCCACCCGACGTGTCGCTGCCGTCCAACGCCGGGCCACCGATGTCGGTCACCAGACCGATGTTGGAAAAGCCGCCTGCGTTGAGCGCGCCCATGACTTCCATGACCTGCGCATAAGACACTTTGCCATCCGCGCGCAGGAACACCCGGTCGCTTGCGCGTTCTGAGGCAATCGCCCGCAGTTTGGTGATCAGTTGGTCGCGGGGCGTGTCGGTGGTTTGGATCTGCACGGCCCCCTCGGCGGTGAGCGTAACGGTCAGCGGCTCTTCCTGCTCGGATGGCAGGGCCGTGGCGGCGGTTTTGGGCAGTTCCACCGGCACGCCAACAGTCAAGAGCGGAGCCGCGACCATGAAGATGATCAAGAGCACCAGCATCACATCGACGAAAGGCGTGACGTTGATTTCCGCCATCGGCTGGGCGCGACCGCGACGCCGCCCCTTGCCACCTTGCTTTTTCATGACACCTGCGCCCATGGCTTAGCTGTCCAACTGGCGGCTGAGGATGGTGGCGAATTCGTCCGAGAAGGCTTCGTAGTTGCCCAAGATGCGGTCGCTGTCGGCACTGAGCTTGTTATAGAACACAACCGCCGGGATCGCAGCCAATAGGCCGATGCCCGTTGCCAAAAGCGCCTCGGCAATACCGGGGGCGACGACGGCGAGATTGGTGTTCTGCTGGGCCGCAATCTCGATGAACGAGTTCATGATGCCGAAGACCGTTCCGAACAGACCGACGAAAGGCGCGGTGGAGCCCACGGTCGCCAGCACCGGCAGACCCTTTTGCAGACGCTCAGCCTCTTTGGAAATTGCCACATCCATGGAGCGGTCAATCCGTGCGGTGGCGCCGGGGATCAGCGCGCCATCTTCGCGGTGCGAACGTCGCCATTCCGACATGCCAGCGGCAAAGATCTTTTCCGACGGTCCATCCGGGTCAGCGCCGATGGTATCAAAGAGCCCGTCGAGCGGCTCGCCTGACCAGAACGCCTGATCGAACTGCGCCGCCTCAGCACGGGCTTTGCGGTACTGGATGGTCTTTTGAACGATGATCGACCAAGACCAGAAAGAGGCCCCGATCAGCATGATCATTACAAGTTTGACCGTGACTGTCGCCTTCGCGAACAGACCCCACAGGGAGAAATCAATCCCCTGTGCCAATGCCAGCGTCTCTGCTTCCATTTAACTATGCTCTTTTACTGCCGCCCCTTTGGGGCATTCTGCCTCTGGGCCCTATTTTCCGGCCTCTATTTGGAGCAAAGCTAACGAACTGCAACAGAGATTGCCAGAATTATGGTATCAGGCCGCAGGATCCCCGTCTGACAGGCGGAGTTTCGCTGGCAAACGGGTGGGTTTACCGGTCGTGGTCATGCAAACGGCGGTAACTTTGGCGCGGAATATGACCTTGCCGTCGCGCAGCACATTCTGATCGAACACCCACCGCACCGGGCCTTCAGCCTGATGGGTGGTCTGAACCTCTAACCGGTCGCCAAAGCGTGCAGCACCCAGATAATCCGCCTCTACCCGTGTCACGACAAAGACCAGCCCTTCGTCGCGCATGGCCCGTTGATCAAGGCCAATCTGTTCGACAATATCCGACCGCGCCCGTTCGATATAGCGCAGGTAGTTGGCGTAATAGACCACGCCTGCCATGTCGGTGTCTTCGTAAAAGATGCGGACCGGAAAGCTATGGCTCATGACGGCACCTGCACCCGCGCGGCAAGGCGCAGCGCGTGGCTGGGATCGTTAGCGGCGGGTGGCATCACCGGGTCATAGGCCGCGCGGATCACATCGGCGACCTCGGGGCGCAGCACCAGCGCCTCATCTGCCAGCGCCAGCGGAGATTGCTCCTGAAAGGCGTCCTCGGACCAGAGCAGGATGACCTGTACCGCTTGGCTCAGCGCCAAGACTTGCGCTGACATATCGCGCAAGCTTTCGTCCATGCGCAGGAACACGAAAGCCGCCTTGATCGCGCCGTTCTCCTCAAAGCGGAAGAAGCGGTACTGATTGGCCCCAGCGGCCTGCAAGCGTTCGACCTGTTGGGCTAGATCGGGCACCAGCCCGTCCATTCCCGGCACGTCTAGCAACTCCGCCCAATCCGCGAAGAAGAACATCATCAGATTGCTGCCCAGTTCGGGATCGGTCTCGACCATGTGGTGACCGGCGAGTTTGGCGACAGCCTCAAGCGCGCCTTTCACCACCGGCAGCGCCGCCTCTTCGATCCCAAAGGCCACCGGCGCGATGGGGCGGCCCCAGCGGGCGAAGGCGAACTGCCCATCGCGGCGGGTGAAAAGGGTCTCGATTTGCTCTGCGGTCATCGTCATCTGTCTTACCTTCGCTCCGGGGCGTCAGCCAAAAAGGTCGTTCTGCCCCTTGGGCGCGGCCATGCCGAGGTGGGTCCAGGCCTTGGCCGCTAACATTCTGCCGCGCGGGGTACGCTGGATCAGCCCTTGCTGCAACAGGAACGGCTCGATCACCTCCTCCAGTGCGTCACGGCTTTCCGACAGCGCGGCGGAGAGGGTTTCGATCCCCACCGGCCCGCCCTGATAGTTCTCCGCGATCAGTTTGAGGTAACGGCGGTCAGCGCCATCAAGGCCCAGATGATCGACCCCGAGCCGCGTCAGGGCCATGTCGGCCAAATCGCGGGTCACCCGGCCATCGCCCTCAACCACCGCGAAATCCACCACCCGGCGCAGCAAGCGGCCCGCAATACGAGGTGTGCCGCGGGCGCGTTTCGCGATCTCGCGGGCACCGCCTTCGTCGGCGGGCGCACCCAGTTTGCGAGCATTGCGGTCGACGATGATGTAAAGCTCGTCTTCGGTATAGAATTGCAACCGCGTCGGGATGCCAAAACGGTCGCGCAGAGGCGTGGTCAGCAGGCCCATGCGGGTGGTGGCCCCCACGAGCGTGAAGGGCTGCAACTCGATCCGTACGGTGCGCGCGGCGGGGCCTTCACCGATCACCAGATCAAGCTCGAAATCCTCCAGTGCAGGGTAAAGCACCTCCTCCACCGCCGGATTCAGACGGTGAATTTCGTCGATAAACAGCACGTCGCGGGCTTCGAGATTGGTCAGGATCGCCGCCAGATCGCCCGCCTTGGCCAGCACCGGACCAGATGTCATGCGAAAGCCCACACCCAACTCCCGCGCCATGATCTGCGCCAGTGTGGTTTTGCCTAGACCCGGAGGCCCGTGAAACAGCGTGTGATCCATCGCTTCACCGCGCTGGCGGGCGGATTGGATGAAGACGGCAAGGTTCGCGCGCGCCTCTGCCTGCCCGACAAATTCCGCCAGCATCTGTGGCCGCAAAGCGCGGTCAAAGTCTTCGGGCATCGGCTCGGGCCGCACGGTGGGGTCAATGTCGGTCATAGGGCCTCGTTATGGCGCAGGGCGTAGGGTTCTGCCAGAGGGGGGGCTCAATCCTTGGGCGCCAACAGCTTGAGCGCCGCGCGGATCAGCGTCGGCGTGTCCGCCTCTGGCATCTCGCCCGCCGCCTGCGCCACGGCGCCCGCCGCATCACCGGGGCCGTAGCCAAGGTTGCCAAGCGCCGAAAGCGCCTCGGACTGGGCCGAAGCATTGGGCGCGGCGGCTTTTGGCGCGGGGCGTGGGGTCGCGGCTTCGATTACGGTCTCATCGGCGGCGGCCTGCGCTTCGCCCAGAGCGTCGGCCACGGTGCCGGTCATCGCCATCACGCCGGGAGCCTTATCCTTGAGATCAAGCACCACGCGCTGTGCGATTTTGGGGCCAATGCCCTTGGCGGCCTTCACCGCATTCCAGTCACCCAATGCAATCGCACGGCTCACGCCATCTGGCCCGAGCGTGCCAAGAATCGCCAGAGACGCCTTGGCCCCGACCCCCTGAACGGAGGTCAGCAAACGGTGCCATTCCTTTTCCACCAGCGTTTGAAAGCCAAAGAGCTGCATCAGGTCTTCGCGCACCACCAAATCGGTATAAAGCGCCACGACTTCGCCCACACCGGGCAGCGCGGCCATGGTCCGGTCAGAGACATAGACGAGGTACCCCACGCCGCGCACGTCGATCAGCACATGGTCGGCGGCACGGTAGTCAATGCGGCCCGAGAGTTTGCCGATCATGCGCTCGCCCTCGCCACCGCCTGCGCGAGGGTGCTGGCCCCGCCGTGATGCGCGTGACAGATCGCGATGGCCAGCGCATCGGCGGCATCCGGGCCCGCAATCTTGATCCCCGGCATCTGCATTTTCACCATATGCGCCACCTGTCCTTTATCCGCGTGGCCCACGCCGACCACCGTTTTCTTGACCTTGTTGGGAGCATATTCGCCCACCGTCAAACCAAACTGCGCGGGCACCAGCATCGCAATGCCCCGCGCCTGACCCAGCTTCAGGGTCCCGGCCCCGTCTTTGTTCACGAAAGTCTGTTCAACCGCCGCCGCCTGTGGCTGCCACATGGTCAGCACGCGCGTCAGCTGCCCGTGCAAAGACAAAAGCCGCGCGCCAAGGTCGTCGCCTTCGGAATGACAGATGCCATTGGCCACATGGGCGATTCGGCTGCCCGAGACATCGATCACGCCCCAGCCCAGATTGCGCAGCCCCGGATCTATGCCGATCACCCGTATCATCTCTGCCCTCGATAAAATTGTTGCTTTTTTGGTGCACTAGCACGAAACGCGAACATCGCAAAGCCCTGATGCGCGGCGGGCGCTTTACGACACGCATCCTGTCGCTTTTGAACCGCGGTGTCGGATTGCGCCTCTCCATGCTGCAAAACCGACATCCGGAAGCCGGAAATTTTCCCGTAAAGATAGTGGGTTAGCCGTCATTTCGACCCATGCACAAAACGCAAGGCACGCTGTCGTTTTTGAGGGATTGCGCGGGGCGGTTTTCAGGCATAATTGCCGAAAATCACGTTTTGAAGAGCGCGCTTTCCTCGCCCCCCTGCAAACACAACCGACGATCAAACAAAGGACGGCCCCATGGCAGCTTTCGACACCACCCGCACCGCTTACGGCTCCACCTCGGCCGTCACACGTATCTTTGGTTTTTTCGGCGCGTTCTTCGCGGCGGTCGAAGATTGGCAAGACAGCCGCGCGACCCGCAAGGCGCTGTCGGACCTGACCGACCTTGAATTGCAGGACATCGGCTTGATCCGGGGTGACATTGACCTCGTCGCACAGAACCACTTCGTGCGCTAAGCCTGCGCCCTGCCCGTATCGAAACCTACCCGAACAAAAAGCCGCAGCGGAAGGCATCCGCTGCGGCTTTTTCATGTCAAAAGTCAGTTGCTTAAGATCACCGCATGATCGGGCCGGTCAGCCCAGCCACTGTCTTGGTCAGCGGGTCAATGGCCATCATTTTGGCGCCGATCTGCTCTAGGTTTGAACCATTGGCGAGCCGCGACAGGCGTTCGTTATAGGTCACCGGGCCGATCGCGGCGAGGGTGAAGGCTTTGAAGCCAAAAAATACCAGAACGATCAGGAAAAACCCCATCATCGGGAAACCCCGACGGGCACGTTTTGGCAAGACGGAGATCAACCCGTCGCGCCCGACGCGGGTGACATATCCCCGTTCCATCTTCCGATGCTTGCGCCCCAGAAGTTCGATCCGTTTCGCGAATTGAGCGTGTCCTTCAGCCATCACAGCCTCCGTAGCAATCCGGCCCCCACCGTTTGCTGCCAATTTGAATAAAGGCAAATTGTGGCAACAAAGCGGCAAAAGGGTCAAATGCAACGAAAATGAGGCGCGAATTATGCGTTAGTTTGCAACGTTAGTGTCGTCCAGTCACCAATGCTCTCACGGTGCACCAGATTGATGCCAGATCGCGCATAAACCTCAATCACCTCATCGGCCTGCTCGTTCAGAAGGCCCGAGAGAATCGCATAGCCCGCAGGTTGCAGAGCGCCGGCCATATCCGGGGCCAAGGCGACCAGCGGCCCTTTAAGGATATTGGCAAAGACCAGATCAAAGGGCGCAGCTTCGGCCAATTGGGGATGATCAAAGCCTGCGGCTTCGACACAGGTCACGCGGCCCGACAGATTGTTCGCATCGACATTGGCCTGTGCCACTTCGACCGCGACTTCGTCGATGTCGCTGGCCAATACCGGCTCTGGCCAGATGCGCGCGGCGGCCATGGCCAGCACCGCGGTGCCGCAGCCGATGTCGGCCACTTTCTTGCCATGGAACCCCTCGCCCGCCAGACGGTCCAAGGCACGCAGGCAGCCCAGCGTTGTGCCATGGTGTCCGGTGCCGAAGGCCATCGCAGCCTCAATGAGCAGCGGTTCGCAATCGTCGGGCACCTTGTCAGCGTCATGGCTGCCGTAGACGAAAAAGCGGCCCGCTTCGACCGGAGCCAATTCACGGCGCACATGGGCGACCCAATCTGTTTCCGGCAGTTCGGAGACGGTGAAATCTTTCGCGCCCATCGCCTTGGCCAGCACCGCCAGCGCGGCCGTATCGGGTGCTTCTTCGAAATAACCGCCGACTTCCCACAGGCCCGAGCCGTCTTCCATTTCAAAAACGCCAACGCCGGTGGGTTCAGGCGTCAGCCGTTCCATAGCCTCGCCCAAGGCATAGGCGGGCTCGCGGCCTGTGAGAGTCGTCAGGGCGGTGAAAGTCGGCATGGCGCGGTCCTTTGCTGCGGTGCGGTTGCGCTTCGCCTAGGGCCGCGCGCGTGTCGGGTCAAGCCATGCTGGGTTTCGCGGCCTATTCGGCGGCCTGCGGCACAGCAGTTTGAAAGATCGTCTCATGCCCCGGTGCCGGGTGGCGCGGGATCAACAGTGACAGCATCAGCGACACTGCCGCCATCCCCGCGGCAAGGAAGAACACCGCCGCAGGCGAGACGAGCCAAAGCAGGCCGAGCCCGACTGGCAGGAACACCGCCGCGATGTGGTTAATGGTAAAGGCCACCGCCGCCGTGGGTGCGATATCTGCAGGATCTGCGATCTTTTGAAAATAGGTCTTTAGCGCCAATGCGAGGGCAAAGAACATGTGATCCAGCACATAAAGCGTCGCCGCGATCACCACGCCCCAGCCGAGGTAATAGACGCCGCCGTAGGCAAGGAAGACGAGGATCAACCCGACATATTCGACCGTGAGCGTCCGGCGTTCGCCGAAATGACCCACCGCGCGGCCCATCAGCGGGGCGAACAGCATATTGGCGATAAGGTTGATGAGGTAGAGCATGGTGATCTCATGCACGTCAAAACCAAAGCGTTCGACCATCATGAAGCCTGCGAAGACCACGAAAATCTGCCGCCGCGCGCCTGACATGAATTGCAGCGCGTAATAGAGCCAGTAGCGCTTGCGCAGGATCATCTTTTTGTTCTGCACCGTGGGGGCTTCGAACTGCGGATAGGCCAGCATGGCGATGATTGCGATGGCAACGGTAACGCCGCCGCCGATCATGTAAACGATGCCGTAGCTCAAGTTCAGCGTTTCCCACAGCGCCATGATCGCCAGATAGGCCACCAGCGTCGCCAGCGATCCGGCCGCCATGAGCCAGCCTATCATGCGCGGGGCATCCTCGATTTTCAGCCATTGAAGTTGCAGCGATTGGTTCACCGTCTCGTAGTAGTGAAACCCGATCGAGCTGAGCATGGTGATCATCAGGATGCCGCCCATGGAGGGGAAATAGGCGGTGATCGCCGTCGCCGCGCCGAGCAGCGCGAGCGAGATCAGCCCCAGCACCTGTTCGCGGACAAAGAGCAGGATCGCGATGACCCCGATGGCCAGAAAGCCGGGAATTTCGCGCACCGTGTGCAGCAGACCGATGTCGGACCCATCAAAGTCTGCCACCTCAATGACAAAATTATTCAGCAGCGCCGACCACGTGTTGAAAGCGATGGGCATGGCCAGCGCCATGAGGAACAGCAGAGCCACGGGGCGGCGCCAGAACGGCAGGCCTTTGGCCTCTTCGAGGGTGATATAGCGGGTCATGCGGATTTATTACGCCTGGCATGCGGGAATGGCGAGAGAAAAGGCAAACGAAGAGCCGGGCAGTGCCAGACCGGGGGCTGGCGCATATGATCTCTCAGCTGGGCAGTTTATTGCAGCAGCTCATATGGCACATACGCAAGCCGCCACTCCGACTGCAAAAGCGCCAGACCAGGGGCCGGTCTGGCGCTGCCCGGCAGCCTTCGGCCTTGATTCCGGGCTGTTGTGTTACCGGCAGACGTCGTGCCAGCCAGCCTCAGTAAAAACTCTGCGGATCAATATCCACCGCCAGCCGCAAATCGCCCTTCAGCCGCACCGAACCGATCCAGCGGCTCAGCGCCTCCTGCAAGGCCACACTCTTATCCGCCTTCACCAAGAGCCGCACCCGATGCCGCCCGCGCACCCGGGCGATCGGCGCAGGCGCTGGCCCAAAGACCTGCGCCCCCACCGCCCGCAACGGCCCGTCATGCCGCGCCAGATGGTTGCCCAGATCAAACACCGCCGCCGCATCGCTACCGCTCAGAATGATCCCCGCCATCCGTCCATAAGGCGGCACCCCGGCCTGCCGCCGCTCGCCAGCCTCGGCGGCCCAGAACTTCTCTTCCTCGCCAGCCAAGATCGCCCGGATCACCGGATGCTCGGGCTGATAGGTCTGCAACAGCGCTGCGCCGGGCGCCTCGGCCCGCCCCGCACGCCCCGCCACCTGCCGCATCAGTTGAAACGTCCGCTCCGCTGCGCGCAGGTCCGACCCGGTGAGGCCGAGATCAGCATCAATCACCCCCACCAGCGTCAGCTTTGGAAAGTTGTGCCCCTTGGCGACCAGTTGCGTGCCGATGATGATATCCGCCGCCCCATCGGCAATTCCCGCGATCTCGGCCTTCAGCGCCCGGGCCGAGCCGTACATGTCCGAACTCAGGGTCGCGATCCGCGCGTCGGGCCAGAGCGCCGTGGCCTCTTCGCCCAATCGCTCCACCCCCGGCCCGATAGGCGCAAGCTTGCCTTCGACCTCGCACGACGGACAGACCTCGGGCATCGGCTTGGTCTCGCCACATTGGTGGCAAACGAGCCGCTTGAGAAACCGATGCTCCACCATCCGCGCGTCACATTGATCACAGCCAATCTGCTCGCCACAGGCACGACAAAGCGTAATCGGCGCATAGCCGCGGCGGTTGATGAACAGCATCGCCTGCTCGCCGCGTTCCAACCGCGCATCGACCTCGCGTTTCATCTCGGCCGAGATCCACTTGTCGCCGGGCAGCCCCGCCTGCCGCATGTCGATCGCCCCCATCTGCGGCATCACCGCCGGGCCAAAGCGCGAGGTCAATTCCAACCGCCGATATTTGCCCGCCTCGGCATTGGCCCAAGTCTCAAGGCTGGGCGTCGCACTGGCCAGCACCACCTGCGCGCCGCAGATCGAGGCCCGCAGCACGGCCATGTCGCGGGCGTTATACAGGACACCGTCCTCTTGTTTGTAGGACGTGTCATGCTCCTCATCGACAACGATCAGCCCGAGGTTCTGGAACGGCAGGAACAGCGCCGACCGCGCCCCGATCACCAATTGCGCATTGCCTTCGCCCACCATGCGCCAGATGCGGCGGCGCTCGGTCATGGTGACGCCGGAATGCCACTCGGCGGGCTTCGCGCCAAAGCGTTCCTCAACGCGGTCCAAGAACTGTTCGGTCAGGGCGATCTCAGGCAGCAGCACCAACGCCTGCCGCCCGGCCTCAATCGCCGCCGCCACGGCTTCGAGATAAACCTCGGTCTTGCCCGATCCGGTAACGCCACGCAGAAGGGTCGTACCATAGGTCTCGGCCTTGATCCCTTCGCGCAAAACCGCCGCCGCTGTCGCCTGATCCTCGGTCAGTGCCTTGCCGGGCAACGATGGATCCAGCCGCCGAAACGGCAGATCGCGGGGGCTTTCCTCTTCGCGCACGGCACCCTGATCGACCAAGCCTTTGACCACCGAAGAGGTCACGCCGGCCATCTCCGACAGTTCCTTCAGGGTAAACGCCAGATCGCCGTATTCCTCCAACACCGCCATCACCCGCTGGCGCGCGTCGGTCATGCGGGTCGGCAGGCCCTCGCCCGCGCGGTAAATCTTGCGCATCGACGGCGGGTCGCCCAAGCCCGGCGCGCGGGTCGCCAGCCGCAGCATCGCGGGCAGCGGGGTCAGCGTATAGGCGGCGGACCGCAGCAAAAACTCGCGCATCTCATCGCTCATCGGCGGGGCGTCCAGCACGCGGATCACATGGCGCACCTTGTTTATGTCGTAATCCCCGGCCCCCGGCCCCCAGACCACGCCCATCACCTTGCGCGGGCCTAATGGCACCTCGACAAACGCCCCCGTATGGCAGCCACCTTCGGGCGCGCGATAGTCCAGCGCGCGGCCCAAAGGCTGGGTGGTCATCACCGACAGCAACTCGCCATGATGGTAGAATTCAGCCATGTCTGCCGCATGCTCCGTGTCGCTAGGGGGAATTGAGGCTTTAAGCATCGCAGATCATGCGGTAAAGCCAAGGCAAGCAATAGACCTGCTAGCGATCACATTCCAACCCGGAAGGAAAGCCCATGAAATTCTTCGTAGATACCGCCGAGATCGACGCCATTGCCGAACTCAATGACCTTGGCATGGTCGACGGCGTGACAACCAACCCCTCCCTGATCCTTAAATCGGGCCGCAACATCCTTGAGGTCACCAAAGAGATTTGTGACCTCGTCGACGGCCCTGTCTCCGCCGAAGTGGTGGCACTGGAAGCCGACGCGATGATCGCCGAAGGCCGCAAACTGGCCGAGATCGCCGACAACATCACCATTAAGCTGCCGCTGACATGGGACGGGCTGAAAGCCTGTAAGGTTCTGTCGGGCGAAGGTCACATGATCAACGTGACGCTCTGCTTCTCAGCGAACCAAGCGCTGATTGCTGCCAAAGCTGGGGCGACCTTCATCTCGCCCTTCATTGGTCGTCTGGACGACATCAACCTCGATGGCATGGACCTGATCCAAGACATCCGCACCATCTATGACAACTACGGGTTCGAGACGCAGATCCTCGCGGCCTCCATCCGCAGCGTGAACCACGTCCTCGACGCCGCGCGCATCGGTGCCGACGTGATGACCGCGCCGCCAGAAGTGATCAAGAAACTGGCCTCCCACCCGCTGACCGACAAAGGTCTGGAGCAGTTCATGGCCGATTGGAAAAAGACCGGTCAGAACATCCTCTGATCCGGCCTGTGCGCCAAGACATCAAACCCCTTCCGTCCTTGGCGGAGGGGGTTTTTCTTTGCCCTATGCGGCGTTGCCTTCAACTGTCAGGTGATCGCCCGACCACAGGCCGGGGCGCACCTCGGCCTCGGCTGCGCCTGCGCGGATGCGACGGCACTGCCCCACGGGAATTGCCGGAGCCTGCAACACCAGGTCCATGCCCTGCGCCGCCGTCTGGGGCGGCAAGGCCGCGTGCATCCCATCCAAGGCCACCGAAACATCGCAGGGCAGATAGACGCTCGCCCCGCCCACGCCGGTATCCTCTTGCCACGGCGTCAAGGGCGCGCCGACCGCGCCGACACAGCACACCGCGGTTTGCAATTCGATCGCCCGCGCCCGTGCACAGCTGAACACACGGTTGTAGCCAGTGATCATGTCGGTCTTGGCGGGGATGATCACCAGATCGAGGTCCAGCTCGCCCAGTTTCGACCAAAGCGCGGTATATTCCGCATCAAGGCAGATCGCGATGACACAGCGCAGCCCGTTCCAGTCGAACAGGTTGATCCCGGTGCCCGCGATGGTCACGCCGCTGGCGCCATTTGCCTCAAGCGGCGTCAGGCTCAGTTTGTTTTGCACTTGCATTCCGCCATCCGGGGTCAGGAACCACGCCTGATTAAGATACCCCTCGGGCGCGTCGACCGATGGAAAGGCCACAGGAAATGTGCCGGGCAGCAGGGCGACGCTTGTTTGCTCCACCATGCGGCGCATCGGGTCAAGCGCCAGCGCGGCGGTCTGCGCGAGCCAGCCCAGTTGCTGCTCTGCGGGCAGGTCCGCCGGGGCAAAGCTCAGCCATTGTGCGCAGCAAAACTCAGGCATCACCAAAAGCTGCGCCTCGCGCGCGGCGGCTTGTTGCAGACGCAGTTCCACACTGGCAAGCCAGCTTTGCAGCGAATCCGGCGTGACCTGAAGGTTGGCGGCCCAAAGATCGACAGAGACATGTTCCATGTAAGATTTCCTCTCCCGGCAAGGGCCATTTCGCCACATCCGGGGATATGCAGCAGGCTTCGATCAGGCGCGCGTGCCTTGCGGCTGAAATCCGCGCGTCGACCGGGGCCAACACACCCGCGCCGCTTTTGTTCCCGTGGGCTTCGTTCTACATCCCGGCCTGACGCAAGGCGGCAACAAAGACCGCAGGCGGCAAGACCCGTGACCAATTGGGGGCAGATCTTGACGCCCCACCATGCTATGACACCGCAAATCAAAAAGAGACGCCCATGAGCAGCAGCCCCAAAATCGACGACGCCCTGCGTGAGGCGATCATCTCAGCGCCCGATGTCATCCTTGACGACAGCGATGTGATGCAGGCGCTGATTGCGGCCAATGAAAAGGCCATGGGCGGCAATATCGTCGATCTGCGCGGCATCGCGATGGAGCGTCTGGAAACCCGGCTTGATCGGCTGGAAGATACCCACCGCAGCGTTATCGCGGCGGCTTATGAGAACCTCGCCGGGACCAATCAGATCCACCGCGCGATCCTGCAAATGCTGGACCCCGTCGAGTTTGAGACCTTTCTGCGCAATCTGGGTGGCGAAGTGGCCGACATCCTGCGCGTTGATGCGGTGAAACTGGTGCTCGAGTCGGTCCAGAACGACAACGATCCGGCAGTGCAGCGTTTGGGCGATGTGCTGACCGTGGCCGAGCCGGGCTTTATCGACGACTATCTGTCTCAAGGGCGCGGTGGCATGGTGCGGCAAGTGACCCTGCGTGCGATTCAAGATGGCGCCGAGGCGCTCTATGGCACCAAGGCAGGGTGGATCCGATCCGAAGCCTGCCTGAAGCTCGATTTCGGCGCGGGCCGCCTGCCGGGCTTGCTGGTCATGGGCGCCGAAGACCCGCATATGTTCGGCCCGCAGCAGGGCACTGATCTGCTCACCTTCTTTACCGGCGTGCTGGAACGCACCATGCGCCGCTGGCTGTCTTGAGCGAGAAGGCAAATCCGCTGCTGATCAGCCCCGCCGCGCGGGACGCGCTTCAGACGTGGCTGGCGCATCAAAACGCGTTGAAGGACGCAGCAGAGAATACCATCACCGCTTATCGTGGTGATGTGACCGAGTTTCTCACCTTCATGACGCTGCACAATGGCGACACCCAAGGCCTTGGCGCGCTGGCGAAAATCACCATCAGCGACATGCGCGCGTGGATGGCCAGCACGCGCAGCGGCGGGGTCGGCTCGCGCTCGGTCGCGCGCAAACTCTCGGCGGTGAAAGCCTTCTACCGCTGGCTGGCCGAGCGGGAGGGGTTTGAGCCCACTGCCGTCCTGCTTGCCCGGTCGCCCAAGTTCCAAAAGAAGCTGCCCCGCCCGCTGGCCGAAGACGCCGCCCGCGCGCTGATCGACTGCGTCGAGACCCAAGCCCGCGCCCCATGGGTCGCGGCGCGCGATGTCGCTGTGCTGACGATGCTGTGGGGCTGCGGCTTGCGGATTTCCGAGGCGCTCGCCCTTAAAGGCGGCGATGCGCCCCTGCCAAATAGTCTGCGCATCATCGGCAAAGGCGGCAAGGAACGGGTCGTACCGGTGCTGCCCGCTGCACGCGCCGCTGTCGAAGATTACCTCGCTGTCTGTCCCTACCCGCAAGAGCCGCAAGCCCCGCTGTTTCGCGCCATTCGCGGCGGCGCATTGGGCGCGCGGGCCGTGGCGCAGGTGATGGCCGATGCGCGGATGCAACTGGGCCTTCCGGCGACGGCCACGCCCCATGCCATGCGCCACAGCTTTGCCACACATCTGCTCGACGCGGGCGGCGATCTGCGCGCGATTCAGGAACTGCTGGGCCATGCGTCGCTGTCGACCACGCAGGCCTATACCGCCGTGGATACCGCGCGGCTGATGGAAGTCTATAACAACGCCCATCCCAAGGCGGGCCGCTGACCCTCTTGCACCCTGCGGGCCAATCGCCATATTGGAGCCAAGCGAGGACGACCTCCCCCATATGGGTACACACTCGGGACGACCCGACCAATACCGGGACCGCCCCCATGCGCAGTACTGCAGACCGCATCCGCCACGCCATCAGCTTTGAAGTTCTCGCCCTGTTGATCGTCACGCCCATGGGCGCTTGGCTGTTTGACAAGCCACTGCATGAGATTGGCGTCGTCACCATCGTCAGCGCCAGCATCGCGACGGGGTGGAACTACCTTTACAACCTTGGCTTCGACCACGCCCTGCGCCGCCTGCGCGGCACGGTGCGCAAGACGGTGCCGATCCGGGTGCTTCACGCCGTCATTTTTGAGATTGGCCTGCTCTTCGTGCTGATGCCCTTTATCGCGTGGTACCTGAGCATCTCGCTGATGGAGGCTTTCCTGATCGACGTGAGCTTTGCGCTGTTCTACCTGATCTACGCCTTCGTCTTTAACTGGGTCTACGACGTGATCTTCCCGGTGCCGGAGCCTGTCCGCCCGTCCTAATCGGCCCGCAGGCGGCGGACGAACTCAGCCGCCGCCTCTGCCGGATCGCGCGCGCCCTCGGCCACGGCGTCACTAAGCCGTGCCAGATCGTCCTTCGCCTGTGGTGTCTCCAACTGCGCCAAAAGCCGGTGCTTCACATCCTGCTCGAACCAATAGCGCGCCTGTGCGGCGCGGGTTCGGTCCCAAAAGCCATTTGCGCGCCGCCATTCGATTAGCTCCTGCAGCGCCGCCCAAGTCTCGTCCAGCCCGTCTTCCTCAAGCGCCGACACAGCGGTGGCGCGGGGGTAGCCTTCGGGGTCTTGCGGGCGTTTGCGCAGCAAACGCAGCGCCCCGGCATAGTCGGCACGGGTGCGCGCGGCGGTGGACTTCAGATCACCATCTGCCTTGTTGATCACGATCAGATCGGCAATCTCCATGATGCCGCGTTTCACGCCCTGCAACTCATCCCCGCCCGCTGGGGCCAAGAGCAACACAAAGGCGTCCGACATCTCGGCCACCACCGTCTCGGACTGGCCAACGCCCACGGTTTCGATCAGCACCACGTCGAAACCCGCCGCCTCGCAGAGCCGCACCGCCTCCCGCGAGCGGCGGGCGACACCGCCAAGATGGGTCTGGCTGGGCGAAGGACGGATAAAGGCGCGCGGCTCGCGGCTGAGCCGGTCCATCCGCGTCTTGTCGCCCAAGATCGACCCGCCCGAGCGCGCCGAACTGGGATCCACCGCCAGCACCGCCACCCGCTTGCCCTGCCCCGTCAGCATCATGCCAAAGCTTTCGATAAAGGTGGATTTGCCCACCCCCGGCGTGCCTGAGAGCCCGATGCGCAGCGCCTGCCGGTCGGTCGGCAGCTTCGCCAGCAGGTCCGCCGCCGCCGCACGGTGATCCGCACGGCCCGATTCCACCAGCGTGATCGCCCGCGCCAGCGCGCGGCGCTCGCCTGCTATGATGCCCTTGGCCAGATCGTCGATATCCATGGGCCAACTTTTGCGGGGGTGGCGCGGAATTGTCCATCCCCACCCTTGGCGCGGCGGCGGCTTTGCCCGATAACCGCGCCATGTCCAACGCTGATTTCGCCCTGCCCATCGACGCCGTTCTGCCTGACGTGATCGCCGCCCTGCGCGACACGGGTCGCGTGGTGCTGCAAGCGCCCCCCGGTGCGGGCAAGACGACGCGGGTGCCGCTTGCGATGCTCGACGCTCGCCTGACCAGGGGCCGCATCCTGATGCTAGAACCGCGCCGCCTTGCGGCCCGCGCCGCGGCCGCGCGCATGGCCGAAAGCCTTGGCGAAGAAACCAGCCAGACCGTCGGCTTTCGGGTGCGCGGGGCCTCTGCCGTATCGAAAAACACCCGCATCGAGGTCGTCACCGAAGGCATCCTGACCCGCATGTTGCAAGACAACCCCGACCTGCCCGGCGTCGGCGCGGTGATCTTTGACGAATTCCACGAACGCTCGCTGAACGCCGATCTGGGCCTCGCGCTTTGCCTCGAAGTCGCGGGTGCCTTGCGCGACGACCTGTTGCTGGTCGCCATGTCCGCCACGCTTGATGCCGCCCCGGTGGCCGAGTTGATGGAAGCCCCCATCGTCACCTCCAAAGGCCGCAGTTTTGAGGTAGAGCCGCGCTGGCTCGACAAGCCCATGGGCAAGCGACGGCTTGAGAATGCGGTGGCCGACCTGACGCTGAAAGCGCTTGCGGAGGCCCCCGGCTCGGCGCTGGTCTTCTTGCCCGGCGAAGGCGAAATCAGGCGGGTGGAAGCGCTTCTGCGCTCCGCCCTGCCAAGCGACTGCACCTTGGCCCCGCTCTTCGGTGCGCTGGATTTCAAAGCGCAGCAGGCCGCCATCGCGCCTGTGCGGTCGGGGCGGAAGGTCGTGCTGGCGACCTCTATTGCCGAAACCTCGCTCACCATCGAAGGCATCCGCATCGTCGTCGACGCTGGCCGCTCGCGCCGGGCGCTGTTCGATCCCGCCTCGGGCATGTCGCGGCTGGTCACCGAGCGTGTGACCCGCGCCGAGGCCACACAACGCGCGGGCCGGGCCGGGCGGGTTGAGGCGGGCGTGGCCTACAAACTCTGGACGCGCGGCGAGGAAGGGGCGCTGGCCGCCTTCCCCCCGGCGGAGATTGAGGCGGGTGACCTCACCGGCTTCGCGCTGGAACTGGCGCTCTGGGGCGCACAGGCCGAAGAATTAAGCTTTGTCACCCCGCCCCATGCGGGCCGTTTGGCCGAAGCGCAGGCGGTCTTGCGGATGCTCGGCGCGTTGGACGACACGGGCCGCATCACCGAACATGGCCGCAAATTGGCCAAGTTGCCCCTACACCCGCGTCTGGCGCATATGGTCGCGCGCGGCGGGCCGCGTGCGCCGCTGCTCGCCGCACTTTTGGCAGAGCGTGACCCGATGCGCGGCGCGCCGGTGGACCTTTCGCTTAGGATGGATGCGCTGGCCGGGAAACGCACCGCCGCCGCGCCGCATGCCCCGACGCTGGCGCGGATCAAGGCCGAGGCCAAGCGGCTGGGTCGGATGACAAAGGGCGACGGGCCGGACGCTTTAGGCGTTCTCGCCGCGCTCGCCTATCCTGACCGCGTCGGGCTGCGCCGCAAGGGCGAGGCGCCGCGCTATGTCCTATCGGGCGGCAAGGGCGCGATCCTGCCCGAGGCTGACCAGATGGCAGGCACGCGATTGCTGGTGGCCACCGACCTTGACGGCGACCCGCGTGAAGCGCGTATCCGGCAGGCGGCGCTGATCTCGGACGCTGAGTTGCGCAGCACTTTTGCCGACCAAATCCATTGGGAGGAGGTCTGTATCTGGTCGCGCCGCGAGGGGCGCGTGCTGACCCGGCGGCAAGAGGTGTTTGGGGCGCTGGTACTCGAAGACCGCACATGGCCCGATGCGCCCGCGGATGCGGTGGCGGTCGCGATGCTTGACGGTGTGCGGCAATTGGGGCTGAACCCCGGCAAGGCGGCGGCGCTGTTTTTGGCCCGCGCCCGGTTGATGCCCGCGCCCTTCCCCGATTTCAGCGAAGCGCATCTGATGGAGACGCTGGACGACTGGCTGCTGCCGCACCTGGCCGGTGTGCGCAGCACAGGCGATTGGAAAGCGTTCGACATCATCCCGGCGCTCAAGGCGCGGCTGACGTGGGAGCAACAGCAAGAGTTGGACCGCAACGCGCCCGCGCATTTCGAAACCCCGCTGGGGCGGCGCGTGGCCATTGACTACAGCGGTGAGACCCCCGGCATCTCGCTGCGCCTGCAAGAGATGTTCGGCGTGACCCGGCATCCTACCGTGGGCGGGCAGCCGCTACAGGTCACCCTGCTCTCCCCCGCTCAGCGCCCCGTGCAGGTCACGATGGACATTCCGGGGTTCTGGGCCAGCTCCTACGCCGATGTGCGCAAAGACATGCGGGGGCGCTACCCGCGCCACCCTTGGCCCGAAGACCCCACGGTGGCAGACCCGACCCTGCGCGCCAAACCGCGCGGCACCTAAAACGGCAACGCGCGCCGAAAACGGCGCGCGGTCAGGTCGGTTATACCGTAGTGATTAGGCCGCGACGAACTTCAGCGAGACGCCATTCAGGCAATGCCGCTTGCCCGTCGGCTCGGGCCCGTCATCAAAGATGTGGCCCAGATGGCTGCCGCAACGGTCGCAATGCACCTCGGTCCGGCGCATGAAAAAGCTGTTGTCGGACATCGTCTCGACCGCATTTTCTAGCGGTTGGTAAAAGCTCGGCCAGCCGGTGCCGCTTTTGAACTTGGTCGCGGCATCGTAGAGCGGCTGGTCACAGCCCTTGCAAATGAACGTTCCGGCGCGCGTCTCATCATTCAGGGGGCTGGTAAAGGCGCGCTCCGTATCGCCTTCGCGCATGACCGCATATTCGGCATCGCTCAGCATGGCGCGCCACTCGGCTTCCGTTCGCTCAACCTCAAAATCGCCTTCGACGTAGGCTGCCAAAGCGCCGCGTGCGCCCAACCCGATGGCGGTGGCGCCCAGAAAGGTCGATGTCAGAAAATGACGTCTGTTCATGGTGTTACTCCTCGCGTTCGGATTAGGTGAACGCCGGACCAGCATGGAGGTGCTGGTCCGGCCACATCGTGCGGGTTGCCTATTACTTGGGCACCAGCACGCTGTTTACAACATGGATAACGCCGTTGGACTGGTTCACATCTGCGATAGTCACGCGCGACGCATTGCCGCTCTCATCGATGATGTAGACGTTGTTACCCTTCACCTGCGCCGACAGCGCGTCGCCGGACACGGCGTTAAAGTGGTAGAACCCATCGCTGGAGGCGCGCGCCCTGGCGGCGATGTCGGCAGCAGACCAGTTGCCCGCAACCACATGCGCGGTCAGCACTTTGGTCAGCATGTCTTTGTTCTCGGGCTTGAGCAGCGTGTCGACGGTGCCAGCGGGCAGCGCATCAAAGGCGGAATTGACCGGGGCGAAAACGGTGAAGGGACCTTCGGAGGCCAGCGTGTCGACCAGACCGGCGGCCTTCACAGCGGCGACCAGCGTGGTGTGATCGGCGGAGTTCACGGCGTTCTCGACGATGTTTTTGTTCTCGAACATGGGCGCGCCGCCCACTTCGGGATTGGCAGCGATGGCACCGGTGGCCAACAGGGCGGCAGTGGCGGTCGCGGCGGCAAATGTCTTGAGCGTTTTCATCTGGTTTCCTCCTCAGATGCCCCCCGTTGTGGGCGGCGATACTGGACCCACGGGCCAAGAGTGAGAGGAGTTTCAGAATGGTTCAAAAAATTCGGAAAAAAGTTGTAGAGCGTTGTTTTACCCTAGAAAAGTGAAACGCCCCACTCGATCAGAGAAGGGCGTTTCGGGGTCTAGAGTTCGGCCACGGTACCGGCAGCCATGATGGTGCCGGTGGGGGCGCCGTCAGGGGCGCCGCCCGGTGGCTCATCTGTGATGGCCAGTGTGATCTGCGCTGCCTCGGGTGCCAGATTGGCGGGCAAGACCACGCGGTTGACTTCACCCTCAGGCAATACGCCCAAAGAGATCGGCGCGCGGTCCGGCAGGATGGCCCAAAGCTCCAGCACGCGGCCTTCGGGTGCGGTGCCCGAGACCCGGCGCAGCGCGATATCGCCGCGTGACATGTCCATGACGGCCAGCAGTTCCAGCGCGCTGTCTTCGGCGGCCATGCGAGTGGCATAAACCTCGCCCGGCGACTGAACCGGTGCCTCGCGCAGCATCGGCAAGGCAAGGAAGGCTACAGTGGCGAGAGCCGCAACCGATATCACTTGCCAGAGCCAGAGACGCTGCATCAACGGCACCTGCCGCGCGGGGAAGAGCCGCGACATCAGCGTGCGGCGCAGTTTCGCAGGCGGGTCGACGGGCGCGATATCGTCGGTCATTGCCACGAAACGCTCCTGCCAATCGGCAACGCTGCGGGAAAAATCACGGTCTTGAAGTAGGCGCGCGCGCGCCGCCACACGGTCTTCGCCTTCCAGCAGGCCCAAGGCCACTTCGGCGGCCAGAAGATCGTCGTCTCCGGCTGGGATGATGGGGGTGTCACTCATGCGCTCATACACTCCCGCAGGCTCATCAACCCGCGACGCAGCCATGTGCGCATCGTATTAAGAGGCACATTAAAACGCTGCGCAAGGTCGGCATAGCTGTCGCCATCCAGATAGGCACCGCGCACCGCGGCACTGCGATCTGCCTCAAGGTCGTCCAGACAGTTGCTGAGGCGCGTGGCCTCAGACGCGGCCACGGCGGATTGCTCGGGGTTCGGCCCCGGCGCGGCCAGTTCCAGCCCCGGCGTGTCGATATTCTGATGGCCTTTGCGGGTGGCGCGCAGCCGGTCGATCGCAGTGTTGCGCGCAATGGTGATCAGCCACGTCATCGGCGACAGGCCATTGGCCTGATAGCGGTCGGAATGGTTCCAGATTTTGACGAAACTGTCCTGCATGGCGTCCTCTGCTGCGGCCCGTGTATCCAACACACGCAGGCAGACCCCGAATAGTTTCGCAGACACCCGATCATAAAGCGCCTCAAAGGCGGCACGATCCCCCAATGCAACCTGTGCAATCAGACGCTCAATCTCTTCACGGTCGCTGTCCAAGGGCCACTCCTTTGGGCGTTGATGTCTTTTTCGGCACAGCAATCATGGTGCGACAGCCGCTACAAAAGTCAACGATGCAATAGAACCGCATCTTTCGAATGCCACCCTGCCCCATCCTTGGGCCGTCGCGCAACCCATCGCGGAAAAACGAAAAATCGCCCTGCCGTTCACAAAGATTGCAGGCTCTGGATGCTTAGGCTACCCACAATTCAGAGGGGAATGCGCAAAGGGAGACTGTGCATGCAAAACGCGCTTGAGACGTCATATGACGTGGTGATCGTGGGCGGGGCCATCTACGGCTCGGCACTGGCTTGGTGGCTGACCAACACGCCGGGATTTGACGGCGAAGTGTTGGTGGTCGAACGTGACCCGACCTATGAATTCGCCTCGACCAGCCACACGAATTCCTGCATCCGCCAACAGTTCACCGCGCCGGTAAACATCCAGATTTCGCAGTTCGGGGCCGAGTTTATTAAGAACTTCCGCCACTTCATGCATGACGATCCCGAGGTGCCGGACCTGGCGCTGCAGAGCTTTGGCTACCTCTACCTTGCTGACACGCCGGAGTTTGCCCAGACCCTGCGGGAAGCGCAGGGCATTCAGGCCTCCATGGGGGCGCATACCCAGCATATGACCAAGGACGAGATCGCCGCGCGCTATGCATTTTACATGCTCGACGACGTGATCGCGGGCAACCACAACACGGTGAACGAAGGCTACTTTGACGGCGGCACCATGTTTGACTGGTTCAAACGTATGGCCAGGCGTCGGGGCGTGACCTTTATCCATGATGAGGTGACGGGCATGACCTTGAACCCTGCAGGCAGCGCGGTGGATGCGGTAACGCTGAAGTCCGGCGCAAAGGTCGCTTGCGGCACGGTGGTCAATGCTTCCGGCCCCCGCGCGGCGGCGACGGCGCAGATGGCGGGGATCACCCTGCCTGTCGTGCCGCGCAAACGCTACACCTTTATCTTTGACGCCGCCGAGCCGCTAGAGATGGACCTGCCGCTGACCATCGACCCCAGCGGCGTGCATATGCGCCAAGAGGGCAAATACTATATGGCCGGTTGCCCGCCTGAGGATGACTATGACGCGGCCTATGATGACTTTGCCTTTGACCATTCGATTTGGGAGGAGAAAGTCTGGCCCATCATCGCCACGCGCGTTCCGGCCTTTGAACGGGTCAAGGTGATCAACGAATGGGTCGGGCATTACGCCTTTAACACTGTGGATCAAAACGCAATTGTCGGGCGGCACGACAAGGTCGAGAATTTCGTCTTTATGAACGGATTTTCCGGCCACGGGTTGCAGCAAGCCCCGGCCATCGGGCGCGGCACGGCTGAGTTGATCACCCATGGCGCCTATCGTTCGCTTGACCTGACCCCGCTGGATTACGCGCGGATTGTCCGCGCAGAGAAATTTGTTGAAAAGGCCGTGATATGAAGCACCCCGAGAACACATTCCTCACAGCCATCCGCGCCGGGCAAAAGCAGCTTGGCCTCTGGGTCTCCCTCTCGGATGGCTATGCCGCCGAGGTGGTGGCCCATGCAGGCTATGACTGGGTGATGCTGGATATGGAACACGCGCCGAGCGATATGAAGTCCGTGCTGGGGCAGCTACAGGCGTTCTCGGGCAGTGACACCGCGGCGATGGTGCGGCCCGATTGGAACGATGCGGTCAAGGTCAAACGGCTGTTGGACCTCGGCGCGCCGGGGCTGCTGTTTCCGATGGTGCAATCGCCTGAAGAGGCCCGCGCCGCCGTGGCCGCCTGCCGCTACCCGCCGCGCGGTGTCCGGGGGGTGGCCGGGCTGAACCGCGCCAACCAGTTTGGCCGGGTCGAGGATTACAACACCGAGGTCGAGAAACAGACCGCCATCCTGATCCAGCTTGAAACCCGCGCCGCCGTGGAAAACGCCGCCGCCTTTGCCGAGGTTGAGGGGATCGACGGTATCTTCTTTGGCCCCGCCGATATCGCCGCTGACATGGGCCATCTGGGCCAGACCCTGCACGCGGAGGTTTGGGAGGTGATCCGCCCCGCCGCCAAACTCTTGATGGACAAGGGCATTCCCGTGGGCACGCTGGTCACCGACCCCGACTTCGCCGCCCAACTGCTGGACGATGGCTTCACCTTTGTTGCCTGCGGCACGGATGTGGGACTTTTGGCCAAAGGGGCCGATGCCCTGCGCGCCCAAGTGCGCGACAAGATTTCTGAGACGTGAAAGGAAGATGTTATGAAATTTAAGAAACTGGTCCTGACAGGCGCCGCCGGTCGGCTTGGCTCGTACCTGCGCGAGCCGCTGGCCGCGATGTGCGAAGAACTGGTCAGCTCTGACATCGCCGACGACATCGGCAAGCTTTATGACGGCGAGCGCTATCAGAAGGCCGATCTGGCGAGCTACGACGAGGTCGCGGCGCTGATGGAGGGCGCCGACATGGTCGTGCATTTCGGTGCCATCGTGGACGAAAAACCTTTCATGGAGCTGCTCCGCCCGAACTTCGTCGGCTCTTACAACGTGTGGGAAGCTGCCTATCAGGCAGGCGCACGCCGCGTCGTCTATGCCTCCTCGATCCACGCCGTGGGGATGCACAAGAAATCCGATTTCATCGGCATTGACGCGCCTCACAAACCCGACACTTTCTACGGCCTCGCCAAATGCTTCACCGAAGACCTCGGCTCCATGTATTGGGACAAGCGGCAGCTCGAATCCGTGCATCTGCGCATCCTGAGTGCCGCGCAGGTCAACAACTCCCGCGCGCTCGGCTCGTGGCTGAGCTATGACGACCTGATCCAACTGGTGACCCGCGCAGTCGACACCCCCTCGGTCGGTTTCTCGGTCATCTACGGCGTGTCGAACAACGACCGCTCCCCGGTAGACAATTCCAAGGCGTCTTTCCTCGGCTACCGGCCCAAGGACAACGCCGAGCAATTCGCCGAAAAAGTGCTGGCCGAAGAAGGCCCTGTCGACATCACCGACCCCGGCCAGATGTGCCACGGCGGCCCCTTCGCCAAGGTCGATCTGGGCGAAAGCGGCATCGCGCAGATGACCATCGTCGACGACAAAAAAGAGACCTAAGCGACCAGACGAAAGGGACCGTCATGAAGCTACAAGACCTCGACATCATCGTGACGGCCCCGCCCGCCCCCGGCTGGGGCGGGCGCTATTGGATATTGGTCAAAGTGACCACCGACACCGGCGTGACCGGCTGGGGCGAATGCTATGCCGCCAGCGTCGGGCCCGACGCGATGCGCGCGGTGATCGAGGATGTCTTCGCCCGTCACATGCAGGGCGAAAACCCCGAGAACATCGAGCTGATGTTCCGCCGCGCCTATTCCGCGGGCTTCACCCAGCGGCCAGACCTGACCGTCATGGGCGCATTTTCGGGGCTAGAGATCGCCTGCTGGGACATCCTTGGCAAAGACCGCGACCGTCCGGTGCATGCGTTGATCGGCGGGCGCACCAATGACCGGGTGCGCGGCTATACCTACCTCTACCCGCTGCCGCATCACAGCATGGCGGATTTCTGGACCTCGCCCGAGATGGCGGCGGAATCGGCGGCGGACTGCGTGGCGCGGGGCTATACGGCGGTGAAATTCGACCCCGCTGGCCCCTATACGCTGCGCGGCGGGCATATGCCTGCGATGTCGGATATCAGCACGTCTGTGGCCTTTTGCAAAGCCATCCGCGAGGCTGTGGGCGACCGTGCCGATCTGCTGTTCGGCACTCATGGGCAGTTCACGACCGCAGGCGCGATCCGGCTGGGGCAAGCGATCGAACCCTACAGCCCGCTGTGGTACGAAGAGCCGATCCCCCCAGACGCGCCTGAGCAGATGGCCAAGGTCGCGCGCGGCGTGCGCGTCCCCGTGACCACGGGCGAGCGGCTGACCACCAAGGCCGAGTTCGCGCAGCTCTTGCGTGCCGGGGCGGCGGAGATCCTGCAACCGGCGCTTGGCCGCGTGGGCGGCATTGCCGAAGCCAAGAAGATCGCCGCCATGGCCGAGGTCTATAACGCGCAGGTGGCGCCGCATCTCTATGCCGGGCCGGTGGAATGGGCGGCAAATGTGCAGCTTGCCACCGCGATCCCGAATATCCTGATGTGCGAATGCATTGAGACGCCGTTCCACGATAGGCTGATCAAAGGGTCGATCCGGGTGGAGGATGGCTTCATCACCGCCCCCTCAGCGCCCGGTCTGGGGATCGAAATGGACGAAGACCTTGCCCGCGCGCACCCCTACACAGGCGACGGGCTGCATCTGGAGATGCGCGAAGAGCCTTGCGATTATGTGAACGGGAATAATTTCCAAGGCGGCGCGCCAGCGGATAGCCACTAGGCGCGCAGGGCTATGGGCCACGGAAAACCGAGGACCATAGCCTGTCTGCGGGTCGGCGCCTGCCGCTTGAATCCGGGCCGGGTGGTTCCTACGCCCTCCCCAACAACTCCCGCGCCGCCGCCAAGATCCCCTCGCGCGAGGGCAGCGTCGCCGCATAGGCCGGCCCCGTGGCGATAAAGCTATCCTCCGCCGTCAGCCGCGCAAAACGCTCAACACCGCGCTCTGTCATCAGCGCCATCAGCGCTTCGGCCTGCCCGCCCGTGCGGCGACATTCATCTACGATCAACACAGGCCGATCCCCGATTGCTGCCAACAGCGCCTCTTCCGGCAGTGGGGCCAACCAACGCAAGTCTATCACCCGTGCCTTGACGCCCTGCTCCGCCAAATCATGCGCAGCCTGCTGGCTCAGATAATGCCCGTTGCCATAGCTCACGATCGCCAGATCGGCACCCTCGCCCGTGACCCCGACCTCGCTCAGATCGATCCGCCGATCTGGTGCCGGATAGTTCCGCATCCAGCCGCCATCCCCGGCCTCTAACAAATCGCGCATCGGATAAAGCGCAATCGGCTCAACAAAGACCACCACCCGCTGCTCTTCCCGCGCCAAACGGTGCGCTTCGCGCAGCATCATCGCCGCATCATCCCCCGCCGAGGGGCAAGCAATGATGATCCCCGGAATGTCACGCAACACGGCCAGTGAGTTGTCATTGTGGAAATGCCCGCCAAACCCTTTCTGATAGCCCAGCCC
The DNA here is from genome assembly GCF_027214245.1 of Sulfitobacter dubius. Classification (GTDB taxonomy): domain Bacteria; phylum Pseudomonadota; class Alphaproteobacteria; order Rhodobacterales; family Rhodobacteraceae; genus Sulfitobacter; species Sulfitobacter dubius_A. The sequence goes on from NZ_JAPWHM010000005.1 coordinate 221,281, forward strand.
CGCGATGCGCAGCACCATCGGATTGGTCCATTGCCCGTCCGAGAAGAACGGCAGGGTGGCCGCTTCGCCGCGCAACTGGTCTTCGGCGTTGTGCAGATAGGCGAGGAACTGAATCTCAGGCATCGGCACGAAACCGTTATGCGCCATACCGATGGCGAGGCCCAGAATGCTCTGTTCATCCAACAGCGTGTCGATCACACGCCCCGGCCCGAACCGGCCCTGCAACTTCTGCGTAACGCCATAGACCCCGCCCTTGCGGCCCACATCCTCGCCCATCAGCATGGTCTCGGGATGGGAGAGCATGAGGTCGTGCAGCGCCCAGTTGATCAGCCGCGACATCGGCTGTGGGTTGTCCATCTGCGCCATATCGCTGCCGAATGTCTCGGCTCGAACCTCGGCACTCGGCCCGTTACTGGCCGCGCAGGTCCGCTTCGGCGGCACGAGGCTCGCCATCACATCGGATGCCGTCTTGAGACGCGGGCGTTTGATCACCTCTGCCGCCGCTTTCGCCACGGCATCTTGGGTCTCGCGGTAAATCTCCAGCGCCTCATCGGCGTTCATTCCGGCCTCCACCAACAGGCGCGCGGAATGCAGCAGCGGATCATTCGCCTCATCGGCCTCGACCTCTGCACGCGGCAGATAGGAAGTCGCCACATCCGCCCCCGCATGACCATAAAGCCGCACAGTGCGCAGATGCAGGAAGGCGGGCTTGCGGTGCACCCGAACATAATCCGCCGCTTCTTTCGCCGCTGCATAGGCCGCATGAAGGTCCAGCCCATCGCCCTCAAAATACTTCAAGCCCGGACGGGCAGACATAGAGGCCTTGATCCAGCCCGTCGGTGTCTTGGTCGAAATCCCGATGCCATTGTCCTCACAGACGAAAAGCAGCGGCAGGGGCACGCCCTGAACGGCGGTCCAACAGGCGGCATTGATCGCGCCCTGCGCGGTGGAGTGGTTGGCCGAGGCATCGCCGAAACTGCACATGGCGATTGCATCGCGCGGCAGGATCGCATGCTCGGGCCGGTTGCGCCGTGCCATGCCGATGGAATGCGCCGCCCCCACCGCCTTGGGCAGGTGGCTGGCAATGGTCGAGGTCTGCGGCGGGATCATCAGCGGGCGCGAGCCCAGCACCTTGTGCCGACCGCCGCTGATCGGATCCTCAGCCGAACAGGCGAAACTCAGGAGCATATCGCGCAGCATGTCCTGCCCTTCGGCCTGATCGGCGCGGGCGATCTGGAACGCCGCATCGCGGTAGTGCAGGAAGGCGATGTCATTGACGCGCAGGGCCGCCGCCACCGCCGCCATGCCCTCATGACCAGAGGAGCCGATGGTGTAAAACCCCTGCCCCTCTTTCTGCATCACACGGCTTTGAAGGTCGAGCGCACGGCTCAGCACCTGCGCGCGATAGAGCTGCTCCAACTGGTCGCGATCAAGCGCCTTCTTGTCGGAGGTGGAAACGGGAAAATCCCCCGCCGCGACGCGACGGAGGAAGTTCTCATGAACGATGGCAACGCGGTCCATGGGGCCTCTTGGAATAGGAATCAAACGCCGATAGCGAAAGCATTTCGGCCAGAAAGAAAGGCGTCGCCTCTCGTTCTGGCCATAAGTACTTGGGAGTGGCCGGGGGAACAGTTCCCCCCCGTTGCCGGTCTTTAGAAAAACGCCTGCAGGCCAGTCTGGGCGCGGCCCAAGATCAGGGCGTGCACGTCATGGGTGCCCTCATAGGTGTTCACCGTCTCAAGGTTCATCATGTGACGGATCACTTGGAATTCACCCGAGATGCCGTTGCCGCCGTGCATGTCACGCGACATGCGCGCCACGTCCAGCGCCTTGCCACAGTTGTTGCGCTTGACGATCGAAACCATCTCGGGCGCGGCATTAGCGGCATCCATCAAACGACCCACTTGCAGCGAGCCCTGCAAGCCGAGCGAAATCTCGGTCATCATGTCGGCCAGCTTCTTCTGGAACAGCTGGGTCTGGGCCAGCGGCTTGTTAAACTGTTTGCGATCCAACCCGTACTGCAGCGCGGCGTGCCAGCAGAATTCCGCAGCACCCATCGCACCCCAAGAGATGCCGTAGCGCGCGCGGTTCAGACAGCCAAACGGCCCCTTCAGCCCCTGCACGTTGGGCAGCAGCGCGTCTTCGCCCACTTCGACACCGTCCATCACGATCTCGCCGGTGATCGAGGCGCGCAAGCTGAGCTTGTTGCCCACTTTCGGCGCGCTCAGGCCCTTCATGCCCTTCTCCAGCACGAAGCCGCGGATCTTGCCGTCATGCGCCTCGGACTTGGCCCAGACCACGAAGACATCGGCGATGGGGGAGTTCGAGATCCACATCTTGGAGCCGGTCAGCTTGTAGCCATTCTCGGTCTTCACGGCGCGGGTTTTCATGCCCGCAGGGTCAGAACCTGCGTCAGGCTCGGTCAGGCCAAAGCAGCCGATCCATTCGCCCGAGCAGAGCTTCGGCAAATACTTCTGGCGCTGCTCTTCGGAGCCATAGGCATAGATCGGATACATCACGAGGCTTGCTTGCACCGACATCATCGACCGGTAGCCACTGTCGACCCGTTCAACTTCGCGCGCGACGAGGCCGTAGGAGACATAACTGCCGCCCAGCCCGCCGTATTCCTCGGGGATGGTGACGCCCAGAAGGCCCATCTCGCCCATCTCTCGGAAGATTTCGGGGTCGGTCTTTTCCTCGGCGAAGGCTTCGATGACGCGCGGTTGCAGCTTTTCCTGCGCATAGGCACGGGCGCTGTCGCGGATCATGCGTTCGTCTTCGCTCAACTGGCTGTCGAGGCGGAAGGGATCCTGCCAATCGAAGGTGCCAAGATCGGGTTTGTCCTTGGCGCGCAGCTTAGGGGCGTCTGCAGTCATGATGCATCCTTTCGGGTGATGTGATTTGCGGCAGTATTGCAAATTGGCGGCGCGAACTCTATCGCTGCTTTGTCCTGAGTTCATGAGAAAAAGTCATATGATCGCGCCGCGTCGCTTCTTGCCTTCGATCTCGGCCCTGCTGTCCTTCGAGGCTGTGGTGCGGCTGAGCACCGCCACGGCGGCGGCGCAGGAACTGAACCTGACGCAGAGCGCGGTAAGCCGCCAGATCAAAACGCTGGAGGAACAACTGGGCGTGTCGCTGATGATCCGTCAGGGCCGCCGGCTTAGCCCGACGCAGGCGGGATTGGATTATGTAACGCAGGTGCGCGACATCCTGAACCGGCTGGCACAGGCCTCGGTTTCGGCCCGGACGAACCCCACGGGCGGCACGCTGGATCTGGCGATCTTGCCCGCCTTCGGCATGCATTGGCTGGCCCCCCGGTTGCGCGATTTCGCAAGGGATCATCCTGAGGTGACAGTCAACCTCTCAACACGGTTGCGGCCCTTCGCCTTTGCAGGCAGCCGATTCGACGCCGCCATTCATTTTGGTCATGAAGACTGGCCCGGCGTGCGCTATCTGCCGCTTTTGCCGGAAACGGTGGTGGCGGTCTGTGCGCCCGATTTGCTGGCCGAACCGTTGGAGGATGCGCGCGATGTGCGGCATCTGCCGTTGTTGCATCTGGAAACCCGCCCGCGCGGGTGGGCGCGGTGGCTATCATCGTTGGGGGTCACCGATGAGCCCCCCGGCGGGATGATGTTCGACCAATTTTCGACCATGGCGCAGGCGGCGATCCACGGGTTGGGGGTGGCGCTGCTGCCGACCTTTTTCGCCCGCCCCTACCTGCGCGACGGGCAATTGGTGCTGGCCGCGTCGCAAACCACGCAGAGCATCGGCAATTACTATCTCGTCTGGCCCGAAGACCGTGATGAGACCGCGGCGCTCGCGTCTTTCCGCGGTTGGCTGGCCCAGCAGGCAGAGCCCGCGACAGAGAAATAATCCAGCCCGAACCGGCCAAAGTTATGCCGCATTCACCTTGTACAAAACCGGCTAACCCGCCCACATCGGGCGATCTAAAGGAGCAGATGATGCTAAGTTCATACCGCAAAAGCGCCGGTGCTCTGGCCCTCGCCCTGAGCGTTTGCGCAGCCAGCGCCATGGCCGAGAACCGCAATGTGCTGATCGTTGACGGCGCCTATTTCCCAGCGCTATCGCATGTGCAGCCGGGCGATCAGGTGGTCTTTACCAACAATGCCACGGGCAGCCACACGATCACCGGTGAAGGCGATGCTTGGACCAGTGACGCGATCCCCGTGAACGGGAGCTACACGCTCGACATCACGGCAGAAACACCAACGACCTTCAGCGGCCAGACCTTGGAAGAGCCTGCCTTTGAAGGGGCGATCAGTTTCGACTAACCGGCCCCGCGGTTGCGCGGCCCATTCAGACCTACCAAAGCCCCGCCCTCAACCGCGGGGCTTTGGTGCTTCATCGCTGAGCCTTACTGAGCAAAGACACGTTCCATATCGGCAAAGCCTTTGACCTCGATCGGGTTGCCCGAAGGGTCGCGGAAGAACATGGTCGCCTGTTCGCCCGGCTCCCCTTCGAAACGCAGCGACGGTTCGATCACGAAATCAACCTTCGCGCCTTTCAGCCGTTCGGCCAGCGCCTTCCAATCGTCCATCTGCAAGACCACTCCCAGATGCGGCATCGGCACCATATGTTCGCCCACCTTGCCGGTGGCTTCGGTGGCGAAAGGCTCCCCCAGATGCATCGAAATTTGGTGGCCAAAGAAGGAATAATCGACCCAAGTCTCGGTCGAGCGGCCCTCGGTGCGGCCCAATACATCCCCGTAGAAGGCGCGGGTCTCATCAAGGTCGCGAACGTTATAGGCAAGGTGGAAGGGCGTCAGCATGGGTGGTCTCCTATCTATCTGCTGCCCTGTGTAGCCTGCCGGGTAGAAGGTGCAAGGGCGCGACGTTCCTCTCGGATCATCAAATTAAAAGGGCGCGCCCCTTGCAGGACGCGCCCTTTCCGGTCAGGTCATAACCTGTCGTTACTTCATAGTGATACGACCGTCGGTATAGGGCTTATAGGTGCCATCCTTGGCCAGATACTCAGCCGTGACATCCGCCAGATCGGGGCCATAGTCATAGGCATTGGCGGCGTCTTTGAACATCGCGTAACCATCGCCGCCATTGCGAACGTAGTTATTCGAGACTGCCCCATAGGTCTTTTGGAGGTCAATCGGCTCACCTGCCACCATCACATCGCTGATCCGGCTGCCGGCTTCGGCCTTGGGGTCAAAGGCAAAGGACATGCCCGCCACTTGCGGGAAACGGCCGGCCTGTTCTTCATGCTGGCTCACGCCGTTCTCCAACGCCTCAATCAGCTGCGCGCCGGTGACTTGGAAGGTCGACAGCGTGTTTTGGAACGGCAGCACGGTGAGGACTTCGCCCATGGTTACCTCACCCGCGTCGATGGAGGCACGCAGCCCGCCCGAGTTGGCAATCGCTACGTCGATGCCCTGATCTTTCACCCGGTCGAGCATCGCATCAGCCACAAGGTTGCCCATTGAGCATTCCTGTGCGCGGCAGTTGCCACGTTCACCATCAATCGCCTCGGCGGTTTCAGCGACGACGCGATTGCGAATTTCCTCAAGCGGTTTGGCAGCTTCGGCGATGCGGTCAACGGTGGGCTGATCCTCGGTCACAGCCGCGTCCATAATCAGCGGCTCGCCCTCGGCCTTGGTGATATTACCCTCATCATCGAAGGTCACATTCAGCTCACCCAAAAATTTGCCGTAGGCATAGGCCTGCACGATCGCGGTCTCACCCACCATCGTCGGATAGGGGCCCTCGGCACGCTCGTTCGTGTTGCTGAGCAGCGTGTTGGTGTGGCCGCCCACGATCACATCGACCCCCGTCGTCTCTGCCGCAACCTTTTGGTCGACGCCATAGCCTGAGTGGCTGAGCACGATGATCTTGTTCACGCCCTTGGCGATTAGCAGATCGACCTCCCCCTGCACCGCTGCGACCGGGTCAGAAAAGGTGATCTTGTCGCCGGGGCTGGCGAGTTCGTGAGTATCTTCCGGGGTCAGACCGATCAGGCCAATTTTTTCTCCCCCCTTCTCGATCACGGTAGATTTGGCCAGCTTATCGGCCAGAAGCGGTTCGCCCGAGACATCGGCGTTGGACATTAGCACCGGGAATTCCACTGCATCCATAAACCCGCGCAGAACTTCGGGGCCATCGTCGAATTCATGGTTGCCCACGGTCATCGCGTCATAGCCCATCTGGTTCATCATCTCAGCGGCGAGTGTACCCTTGTACTGGGTGTAAAATAGCGTGCCCTGAAACTGGTCACCGCCATCCACAAGGATGCTGTTGCCTGCCCGCTCGCGCGCCTCGGCGATCGCGGTCATCAGGCGGGCAGAGCCGCCAAAACATTCGCCAGCAGTATTGTCCTCGGCACCGCAGGGACCGTCATATTTGCTGATCGGCTCAAACCGGGCGTGGAAATCATTGGTATGTAAAATGGTCAGATTATATTCAGCCGCCGCCATGCCACTGGTCAAAGCCAGCGCAGCGGTCGCGGTCAGGAATCGTTTCATGATAGTTCCCCTGTTGGTTGTTATGCCGGTATCGTGGCGCGGGGTTTGATCCGTGTCAAAGGTCATATCACCTGCCCTATGGTCACCCGCGGGTCTTGACCCCGCCCCGCCCGGCGGGCATCACAAGCCATGCTGATTTTCAAGATATTCCGCGCAGACGAATGGGCTGCGCTGCGCAAGAACGGGGTCTCAGACGGGGCGCCGATTGATGTCACCGATGGCTACGTGCATTTCTCCACCGCCGAACAGGCCGAGGAAACCGCCGCCAAGCATTTCAAAGGCGAAGAGGGTCTGTTCCTGCTCGCTCTAGAGGCCGAAAGCTTGGGCGATGCGCTGAAATGGGAGCCGTCGCGGGGCGGTGCGCTTTTTCCGCATCTCTACCGCCCGCTCAAGATCGAAGACGTGGTCTGGGCGCAACCCCTGCCCTTGGTGGATGGCGCACATGAATTCCCCGCCGGTCTGGGCGCAGCAAGCGCATGATGCCGGTGATCGAAAAGATGGGCCTTAGTGCGCTGCACCGGATTGACCCCGAAGCGGCGCATGGGCTGGCGATCCGGGCTTTGCGGGCGGGTCTGGCCCCGGCCCCCGGGCCGCAAACCTCTGCACGCTTACACACAATGATTGCTGGGCTGGACCTGCCGAACCCCGTCGGGCTGGCCGCGGGTTTTGACAAGAACGCGACCGCGGTCGCCCCGCTTTCCCGCGCCGGTTTCGGCTTTATCGAGGTGGGCGCCGCCACGCCCCTGCCCCAGCCCGGCAACCCGCGCCCGCGTCTGTTTCGCCTGACCGAAGACCGCGCCGCGATCAACCGCTTTGGCTTTAACAACGAAGGGATGGAGGCGATCTGCGCCCGGCTTTCGCGCCGCGGTGCCGGTGTCCCCGTGGGGCTGAACCTTGGCGCGAACAAGACCAGCCCAGACCGCGCTGCCGACTTTGCCCGGGTAATGACCGCCGCACGCAATCACGTCGATTTCGCGACGGTCAATGTCTCCTCCCCCAACACTGAGAAGCTGCGCGATCTTCAGGGCAAGGCGGCGCTTTCCGCCCTGCTCGAAGGGGTGATGGACGTGCGCGGCGCCACGCCCGTTTTCCTGAAAATCGCCCCTGATCTCAGCGAGGCCGAGATTGAGGACGTGGCCGAGGTTGCCCAAAATTCGGGCGTTGCTGCCATTATCGCGACCAATACCACACTCGACCGGAGCGGCCTTGCCAGCGCCCATGCGGCTGAGGCGGGTGGCCTGTCCGGTGCGCCTCTGTTTGAACGGTCGACCCGCGTTTTGGCGCGTCTGGCGGGGCTGACGGATATTCCGCTGATAGGCGTCGGCGGGGTGTCGGATGCGCAAACCGCCTATGCCAAGATCTGCGCCGGGGCCTCGGCGTTGCAACTCTACACCGCGCTGGTCTTCGGCGGCCTCGGACTGGTGCGAGAGATCACCACCGGGCTGGATGCGCTCTTGGCCCGCGACGGTTTCGCCAGCGTGGCCGAGGCCGTGGGCAGCAAGCGCGAGGATTGGCTTTGATCACCCTGTGGCACAATCCGCGCTGTTCGAAATCGCGGCAGGCACTGGCCCTGATCGAAAAGGCGGGTGTTGACGTGAGCCTCCGGCGCTACCTCGAAGACGCCCCGACGCGGAATGAGATCATCGCCGCCCGCGACGCCCTTGGCCTTCGTACGATTGAGATGATGCGCACCGGTGAGAAGGTGTTCAAAGAGATGGGTCTGACCAAGGACAGCCCCGAAGAGACGCTGATCGACACCATGGCCGCCCATCCGATCCTGATCGAACGCCCCATCGCCTTTGGCCAAAGCGGCGCCGTGATCGGGCGCCCGCCGGAAGCGGTGCAAAGGCTGCTCTAGCCCGCCGCGCGCTCCAGTGCCGGATAGCGCAGCGCCAAGGTGATGCCCCGCACCACGAAGGAAACCAAGAGCGATATCCACAGCCCGTGGTTACCCATACTTGGCACCAGCAGCAGCGCCACGGCGACATAGAACAGAAACGACACCAACATCATATTGCGCATATCGCGCGACCGGGTGGCCCCGATAAATATTCCATCCAGCATATAGGCCGCGCAGCCCAGAATTGGGGCCGCGACCATATAGGGCAGATAGACCCGCGCGAGGTCTTGGACCTCCGGCGCTTTGGCCATCAGATCAATGATCGCCCCGCCGAAAGCGGCAAAAACCACGGCAAGCACTAGACTGACAAGAAGCGCCCAAGCGGAAGTCAGCACCGCTCCGCGCCGCAGGACATCACGCTGCCCCGCGCCGTAGGCCCGGCCAATGATCGCCTCGGCGGCAAAGGCAAAACCGTCCAGCCCGTAGGAGGTGATCATCAGGAATTGCAGCAGCACCTGATTGGCCGCCAGCGTCACATCCCCCAAGCCCGACCCCATGAAGAGGAAGGACACGAAGATCGCCTGCAACAGCAATGAGCGGATCAGGATGTCGGTGTTTACCCGCATCATGCGCGTCCAGCGCGGCCCGTCAAAGACCTGCGCCCAGTCGCGCCAGGCCACCCCGGCAAAGGCCGCCCGGCAGAACCACAGCCCCAAGGCCGCCCCGCTCCATTCCGCGAGGAAGGTGGCGATGGCCACGCCCTCGACACCCCAACCGAGGCCCAGCACGAACCACAGGTCCAGCAGAATGTTCAGCCCGTTCATCCATACCTGCAGCACCAGCACAGCGCGGCTGCGCTCCTGCGCGATGAGCCAGCCAGTGATCGCATAGATCGAGATGGCAGCAGGCGCGGACCAGATGCGGATCGCCATATATTGCCGCGCCAGCCCCTCGACCTCCGGTGATCCGGGGGCGAGTTGAAACGAGGCCCAAAAGAGCGGCAGTTGCAGCACCATCAGCGCCAGTCCGGCGCCCGCGCCGATCAGCAGCCCACGTGTCAGCAGCGCCGCAACTTCGCTCTCTTCGCCATTCCCCGCCGCCTGCGCGGTCAGGCCCACGGTGCCCATCCGCAGAAAACCGAAAATCCAGTAAAGCGCCGACAGGATGATCGCCCCCAGCCCCACCGCGCCAATGGGGGCGGCGGCGCCCATCTGCCCCACCACGCCGGTATCGACCGCGCCGAGGATCGGCACGGTGGCGTTGGAGATGACAATGGGAACGGCGATCTTGAGCACGCGGCGGTGGGTCACCACATCGCGCGCCGCCAGCGTGCCACGCTCAACCGCGCGCACCTCTGCGTCGGTCAGCGGCTCCGTCTCTGATTGCGGCTCAGCCACGCCGTTGCGGCATCAGGAAATGGCCCGTGGCCTGCGCGAAAATACGGCTGCGGTTGTCCTGCCATGCCTCGACATGAACGCTAGCATAGCGCCGCCCCGACCGGTTGATCCGCGCCCGCGCGTAGGCATCGCGCGGCAGGCCCGACCGCAGGTAATCCACAGTGAAATCGATCGTCTTGGGCAGCCGCGGCAAGTGGTCGGCATCCAGATTGTCCAGATCAAGCGCGCCGCTTTCCATGTCCTCCCAGATCAGCCCCCAGCTTAGGGTGATGATCGCAGTCACCTCCAAGAAGGCCGCCGTTGCCCCACCATGCAACGCAGGCAGGATCGGGTTGCCGATCAACTGTTCGGAAAAGGGCATGATCCCTGTCAGTTCATCCCCACGGCGCTCAAACTCGATGCCCAGAAAGCGGATATAGGGCACGCCTTCGACCATTGCGCGCAGAACCCCGTCGCGACGTTGCTTGATCACCTGAACCGGCTCTGGCTTGCGATGTTTGGTCATTTGTGGCCCTCCACGGTGAAGGTTCCGGTAGCGGTGGCCACGAAATTCTCGGCATCCTCATCCGTCGCCGTGGCGCGCACAAAGGCGACCGAGCGGGTCACGTGATAGCAGGTCGCGCGGGTGGTGATCGTCTGGCCCGGCGTGGCAGCGCGCAGGTATTCGATCCGCAGATCCATGGTGGCGGTGGCCGAGGGATTGCTGGGATGGCTCATCACCGCCGCGCCACAGCAAGTGTCCATCAGGGCCGAGACCGCCCCGCCGCTGATCACCCCGGTTTTGGGGTCGCCCACCAGTTTGTCATCATAGGGCATGGTGATCACGGCAGAGCCATCGCCCAACTCCTGCAACTCCATCCCGAGCGCCATGGAATGGGGCAGCGCCTGAATGAACTGTCGCGCCATTTTCAACTTGTCTGACATGCAGCCCACCCCTTTGCGTCTGGTTTCGACCTTTATCATGGGGGGATGGCGAAAGGGCAAGACCACCTGTTGCGCATCCCCGCGCGGGACCATAGTTTGCCTGAAGGGAGTAGATGCTTTGGACGATGAACGCCTGACATTCAAAGAGATGTGCGCGGCATTTGACGTGACGCCACGGACGTTGCGCTATTACGAGTATATCGAATTACTGCAACCGCACCGCGAGGGGCGCTCGCGCTTTTATGGCCCGCGCGAACGGGCGCGAATGAAGTTGATCCTGCGCGGCCGCAAGTTCGGCTTTGCGCTGGAAGACATCCGTCAGTGGCTGTTGATCTACGAGAAAGAGGGCACCGAGGCGCAGATGCGGGCTTGGGTCACCATGGCGGATGGTCAGCTAGATGAACTGGCCGAGCAGCGCCGCCAGTTGGACGAAGCCATGGCGGAACTTCAAAAGCTGCGCGACGACACCGCCGCGGCAATCGCTTCGAACGAGGGCTGACCCGCAGTCTCAGCCTCAGCGGCCGCCGGACTGCGACAGCTGCGCGATCAGCATCTGCAAATCTGCGGTGATGCGGATGAGGTCGGAAACCACATCGGGGCTCGCATCGCCCGCCAGATCGAATGCGCTGTTCTCGATGGTTTCGGAAGCGGCTTTCAAATCCGCGACCACGCGTAGGCGCGTCTGCGCATCGGAACCGTTGCCAGCCCCATTACCTGTCTGTTCTTGTTTTTGTGACATGCTTCGAACCTCTTTGGGTGAAGGACCCGCACCTACAGCCGGTCCGACGCAGGGTCATGTCACGCAGTCACGCGACAATGACGCGGGGTCAGCATACCGCCTAGGGCGGCCCTTCTTTCGGGCGGCGCAGCAGCCCCGCGCCCAGGCCCCGGATGGCGGCGGTGGTACGGTCGTTCACGTCAAGCTTGGAGAAGATCCGCCGCACGATCGTATCGACCGTATGAGGCGAAATCCCCAGTATTTCGGCAATGACGCTGTTGCTCTTGCCGGTGGCAATCCACTCCAGCACCTCAACTTCGCGCGGCGAAAGGCCGAAATCGCGCGCCGATTGGCTTTCGGCCAAGGCGCAATAGCGCAGATGCGCGATTTGGGCCGCGCTGAGAAGTTTGTACAAGGCCCCCGGCGACAGACGCGCCTGTTTGGCGGCAAACCCCAGCCCCACAACGGCGGAATCCCCGCCCGGGCCATGCACTTTGAGGGAGATGCCGTCATTCGGGTAGCGCCGCATCAGCCCCTTCATGTAGAGGTCTTCCGCAGGGGTCAGACGCGCCGCGCCCGCCACATCCGACCAGTAGAGTGGCATCACCTGTTGTCGGGCCAGCGCTTCGACAGGGCTTTCGCGCAGCTTCTCGACATCCAGAAATTGCGAATGCCACTGCGGCCCCTCCGCGCCATTGCCGTTGAACTTGTAGAGGATCGCAGGCGCGCCGGGGCTGTCCCCGTGATAGCTGACCAGATCAATCCCAAGCCCTTGATAATAGCCTAGACCACAGGCCAAAATACCCGCAGCGGAGGTGGCGTTCTGCGCGCAGTGAACCAGTTCGTCCAGCGTTTTCGGCCCGTTTTGATCGAGGTTTGCCATCTCCGACCCACTTTGATGCCCAAGCCCATCTGGGGCGGGGGCGCCCTACCTGTCCCAACCTATAGAAAATTCCCCCGCGCATAAAGTGACGCAACGTATCGCTTACGTCAACGTCAACTCCCGTTGTATCAGCAGGGTCAGCCCCCAACTGAAGTCTCGAAACGACGATTGGAGAGTGAAGAGATGACCGCCGACACGCTAACCATTCGCCAGATGTGCGACGCTTTTGAAGTCACCCCGCGGACCCTGCGGTTCTACGAAGCGAAAGAGCTGCTCTTTCCGTTGCGCGAGGGCCAAAAACGCCTGTTTACCAAAAGTGACCGTGCCCGGCTCAAGCTAATCCTGCGCGGCAAACGCTTTGGTTTCAGCCTCGAAGAAATTCGTCAGTTGCTCGACCTCTATCACATGGGTGACCAGCAGCAGACGCAAATCGCCGCAGCCTATGAAATCGCCCGCGCCCGTCTGGCCGACCTCGAATCGCGCCGCGAAGAGCTGAATGAAGCAATCGAAGACCTTAAAGACCAGTTAAAATGGGGGGAAAAGATGATTTCTTCCATGAACCAACCCCGCCGCGCCGCTGAATAAACGCAGCCGAATAACCCCGGCGGCAAGGCCCGCACCCACATCCATAAAAAGACCACCCGGAGAGCATAGATGCCCAGCTACACAGCCCCCACCAAAGACCTGCAATTCGTTCTGCATGACGTGCTGAAAGTCACCGAAAGCCAGACCCCCGGCTATGACGAGCTGGAGCCTGATTTCACCGCTGCCATTCTTGACGAAGCAGGCAAGCTGACTTCCGAAGTCCTCGCCCCGCTGAACGCCGTGGGCGACAAGGAAGGCTGCCGTTTGGAGAATGGCGTGGTCTATACGCCTAAAGGGTTCAAAGAAGCCTTTGAAAAGGTCAAAGAAGGCGGCTGGCCCGGTCTTGATATGCCCGAAGCTTATGGCGGGCAGAACATGCCCTATGTCCTCGGCACCGCTGTGGGCGAGATGTTCTCTGCCGCGAACCAAGCCTTCACCATGTATCAGGGCCTGACCCACGGCGCGGCCTCGGCGATCCTTGCCCATGGCACCGATGCGCAGAAAGATACCTATCTGCCCAAGATGGTCTCCTGCGAGTGGACCGGCACCATGAACCTGACCGAGCCGCATTGCGGAACCGATCTGGGCCTGATGCGCACCAAAGCCGCCCCCCAAGACGACGGCAGCTACAAAATCACCGGCCAAAAGATCTTCATCTCCTCGGGTGAACACGACATGGCCGAGAACATCGTCCATCTGGTGCTGGCCAAGATCGAAGGCGGCCCCGAAGGCATCAAAGGCGTGTCGCTCTTCATCGTGCCCAAGTTCATGGTGAACGATGATGGCTCTTTGGGTGAGCGCAACGGCGTCTCCGTCGGCTCCATCGAAGAAAAAATGGGCATCCACGGCAACTCCACCTGCGTGATGAACTACGACGGCGCGACCGGCTATCTTTTGGGCACTGAGCACAAGGGCATGCGCGCCATGTTCACCATGATGAACGAAGCCCGCGTCGGCGTCGGCATGCAGGGTTTGGCGCAGGCCGAAGTCGCCTACCAAAATGCCGTGATCTACGCCAACGACCGCCTGCAGGGCCGGGCCGTGACCGGTGCCGTGGCCCCTGAAAAGCCCGCCGATCCGCTGATCGTCCACCCCGACATCCGCCGCTCGCTGATGGATCAAAAAAGCTTCGTCGAAGCCGCCCGCGCCTTCATCCTCTGGGGCGCCACGATGATCGACGCGGCCCACCGCGCTGACGACAAAGACGCCGACGGCCTTGTGTCGCTGCTGACCCCGGTCATCAAAGGTTTCCTGACCGACCAAGGCTACGACATGACCGTGAAGGCCCAGCAGGTCTACGGCGGCCACGGCTATATCGAAGAATGGGGCATGTCCCAATTCACCCGCGACGCCCGGATCGCCCAGATCTACGAAGGTGCCAACGGTGTTCAGGCGCTCGACCTCGTGGGCCGCAAACTGGCCCAAGACGGCGGCAAACATGTGATGGCGTTCTTCGATCTGGTCAAAGGCTTCATCAAGGATAACGCCGGTCAGGATGCCGAGTTTGACGCGGCCTTCCTCGATCCGCTCAAAGCGGCAAGCAAAGACCTGCAATCGGCGGGCATGTACTTCATGCAAAACGGCATGAAGAACCCCAACCACGCGCTCGCAGGCTCCAACGACTTCATGCATATGTTCGGCCATGTCTGCCTCGGCCTGATGTGGGCCAAGATGGGTCTGGCGGCGAAAGAAGCATTGAAGAACGGCAGCGGCGACGCCACGTTCTACGAGACGAAGCTGGCCACAGGGCGCTACTATATGGCACGGCAGCTGCCTGCCACGGCGCTGCACCTGACCCGCATCCAATCGGGCGCGGATACTGTCATGGCGCTGGCGGCCGCAAACTTCTAAAACGGGTGGTGGGGGCCTGTCCCCCACCCTGCCCAACACCCGGAGAGACCATGCCCAAACGCTTCCGCCTGACCCGCCGCTTTCCCGTCGCCATGACCGAAGAGGGCTACCGCAGGCTCAAGAAGTTCAGCACGGATGCAGGTCTTGATGAAGGGGAAGCACTGTCGTTCCTGTTCGAGAATTTTAACTCGGTCATGAACGAAGAAAACCTGACCGCGCGGCTGCGCCTGTTCAACGCCGAACTGGAAAGCCGCAAACGCTGAACCCTTGGGGAGGGGGCCAGAAGATGCAGAACAAAACATCCACATGGATGACCGACGAACACCAGATGATCGCCGATATGACGGCGCAGTTCATCAACACCGAATGGGCGCCCAAGTTCGAGAAATGGCGCAAGCAAGGCCAGATGGACCGCGAGACTTGGGCACAGGCGGGTGAACTCGGCCTGCTCTGCCCCTCGGTGCCCGAAGAGTATGGTGGTGCCGGCGGTGATTTCGGCCACGAAGCCGCCATCCTGATCGAAGGCTCCCGCGCCAACCTCGCCTCTTGGGGCCACGGCATCCACTCGGGCATCGTGGCGCATTACATCCTCGCCTATGGCACCGAAGACCAAAAAAATCGCTGGCTGCCCAAGATGGTCTCGGGCGAGTTGGTCGGCGCGCTGGCGATGACCGAACCCTCCACCGGATCGGACGTGCAGCGCATCAAAACCAAAGCGATCCGCGACGGCAACGCCTATAAGCTGTCGGGCCAAAAGACCTTCATCACCAATGGCCAGCACGCCAATTTGATCATCGTCGCCGCCAAAACCGACCCCAAGGAAGGCTCCAAGGGCGTCTCGCTCGTAGTCGTCGAAACCGATGGCGCGCAGGGTTTTCAACGTGGCCGCAACCTCGACAAGATCGGCCTTCACGCCGCCGACACCTCGGAACTGTTCTTCGACAATGTCGAAATTCCACCAGAAAACATCCTCGGCCAAGACGAAGGCCAAGGCTTCTACCAAATGATGCAGCAACTCCCGCAAGAGCGCCTTATCATCGGCTGCGGCGCGGTCGGTGCAATGGAAGGCGCCGTGGCGCGCACGATTCAATACTGCAAAGAACGCGAAGCCTTCGGCGGCCCGCTGACACAGTTTCAGAACACCCGCTTTCAACTGGCCGAAGTGAAAACCAAGACTGCCGTATCGCGTGCTTTCCTCGACGAATGCATCACCGAACACCTGCGCGGGGAACTCAGCGTCGATAAGGCTGCAATGCAGAAATATTGGCTCACTGACACCCAAGGCGAAGTGCTCGATGTCTGCTTGCAACTGCACGGTGGCTACGGCTTCATGCAGGAATATGCGGTCGGCGAAATGTGGGCCGACGCGCGGGTGCAGCGCATCTACGGCGGCACCAACGAGATCATGAAAGAACTGATCGCGCGCAATCTCTGACCGCGCGTCCAGCCCCGACCGCCGCGCAGAGGTATTTAAGAAAGGATGAAGATAAGGGCGCAAGACCCCCTCTTCATCCTTTTCCCAAATACCGTCCGACCGTGCCGCGAACGACGACAGATTGAGGAGGAATGATACGTGACCATCCAGCTTTACTGCTTTGGCGAATCCGGCAACGCCTATAAGGCCGCGCTTGCCCTAGAACTCTCAGGCTTAGACTGGGAGCCGGTGAAGGTCGACTTTTTCGGCGGCCAGACGCGGCAGCCCGACTATCGCGCGCAGATCAACAACATGGGCGAGGCCCCGGTGATGATCGACGGCGATCTGCGGCTCACGCAATCGGGCGTGATTCAGGATTACGTCGCGGAAAAGGCGGGCAAATTCGGCGGCCGCGACGCGACGGAACGGCGTGAAATCATGCGGTGGGTGCTATGGGATAACCACAAGCTGAGTGGTGTTGCTGGGATGACCCGTTTCCTGATGAATTTCCTGCCCGAAGACAAACGCCCCGCCGAGGTCATCGCCTTTAGCCAAGGGAGGCTCAAGGCGGCCTACGGCGTGCTGAACGATCATCTCGACGGCCGCGACTGGATCGTGGGCGACGAGTTGACCAACGCAGACCTCAGCTGCTGCGGGTATCTTTATTACCCCGAGCCCTTTGGCTTTGACCGCAGCGACTGGCCCCATATCGACGCGTGGCTCACGCGTTTGAGCGAAACACCGGGCTGGAAGGCCCCTTACGACCTGATGCCCGGCAGCCCTGCTGACCGTGCCTGACCCTCGGAGGACATGAACATGACCCAAGACGTTTACATCTACGACGCGATCCGTACCCCCCGCGGCAAGGGCCGCAAGGACGGCGCGCTGCATGAAGTCACCTCGCTGCGGCTGTCGGCGCAGACATTGAACGCGCTGAAAGAGCGCAACAACCTTGAAGGTCATGCCGTTGAGGACGTGATCTGGGGCAACGTCACGCAGGTGATGGAACAGGGCGGCTGTCTGGCACGCTCGGCGGTGTTGGCCTCAGATCTTGATGAGCGCATTCCGGGACTCGCCATCAACCGTTTCTGTGCCTCCGGCATGGAAGCCGTGAACCTTGCCGCCAACCAAGTCAAAGGCGGCGCCGGCAATGGTTATATCGCTGGCGGTGTCGAGATGATGGGCCGTGTCGCGATGGGCGCTGACGGTGCCGCGATTGCCGTGGACCCGACGCTGGCGATGGAGAAATACTTCGTGCCGCAGGGTATTTCGGCCGATATCATTGCCACCGAGTTCGGTTTCACCCGCGACGAGGCCGACCAGCTGGCCATGCAGTCCCAGCAGCGCGCGGCGCGGGCTTGGGAAGAGGGCCGCTTTGACAAATCCGTGATCACCGTGCGCGACCAGAACGGCCTCGCGATCCTTGATCGTGACGAATACATGCGCCCGCAGACCGACATGCAGTCGCTTGGCGGCTTGAACCCGGCGTTCCAGCAGATGGGTGAGGTCATGCCCGGCTTCGACAAGGTCGCGCTAATGAAATATCCCCATCTGGAGCGGATCAACCACATCCACCACGCGGGCAACTCGTCGGGCATCGTCGATGGTGCCGCCGCCGTTCTGATCGGCAACAAAGAGTTTGGCGAGCAGCACGGGCTGAAGCCCCGCGCCCGCATCCGCGCCACCGCCAAGATCGGCACCGATCCGACCATCATGCTGACCGGCCCGGTGCCGGTGACCGAGAAGATCCTTAAGGACAACGGCATGACCATCGGCGACATCGATCTGTTTGAGGTCAACGAAGCCTTTGCCGCCGTTGTCCTGCGCTTCATGCAGGCCTTCGACGTGGACGACAGCAAAGTGAACGTGAACGGCGGCGGCATCGCCATGGGCCACCCGCTCGGCGCCACCGGTGCCATGATCATCGGCATTCTGCTGGATGAGATGGAGCGCGCTGACAAGGAAGTGGGGCTCGCCACGCTCTGCATCGCCTCCGGCATGGGTGCCGCCACCATCATCGAGCGCGTGTAAGCCGCGTAAGGGAGCAAGAGAATGACCGATTTTACTTTGAACAAAGACGCCGACGGCATCGCCACGATCACATGGGACGTGCCGGGCAAAAGCATGAACGTGATGTCCTTTGAAGGGCTGCGCGATCTGGAAAAGCATATCGACGACGCGCTGGCCGATGACGCCGTGAAGGGCATCGTTATCACCTCGGGCAAGGAAGGGTCATTTGCCGGAGGGATGGACCTGAACCTGCTGGCGAAGATGAAAGAGGACGCAGGCGACGATCCGGCCAAGGGTCTGTTCGAGGGCACGATGCAGATGCACGCTCTGCTGCGCAAGATCGAGCGCGCGGGCATGGACCCCAAGACCAACAAGGGCGGCAAGCCTGTCGCCTGTGTGATCCACGGGACCGCCGCGGGCATCGGGCTGGAACTGCCGCTGGCCACGCATCGCACCTTTGCCGCGGATAACCCGAAGGCGCGGATCGGCCTGCCGGAAATCCTTGTGGGCATCTTCCCCGGGGCAGGTGGCACCACGCGGATGGTGCGCAAGCTAGGTGCGATGGCGGCCTCGCCCTTCCTCTTGGAAGGCAAAATGGTGGCGCCTGCTGCCGCGCAAAAGGCCGGGATTATTGATGAGGTCAGCGAAGACCCGATGGCCGCAGCGCGCGACTGGGTGCTGAACGCCAAGGATGCCGATTTGGTGAAGCCGTGGGATGCCAAGGGTTATAAAATGCCCGGCGGCGCGCCTTATCATCCGGCGGGTTTCATGACTTTCGTCGGCGCCAATGCGATGGTGAACGGCAAGACACAGGGTGTCTATCCGGCGGCCAAGGCGCTTTTATCGGCGGTTTACGAAGGCGCGCTGGTGCCTTTCGACACGGCTCTGAAAATCGAGGCGCGCTGGTTCACCAATGTGCTGATGAACCCGTCCTCGGGCAATATGATCCGCTCGCTTTTCCTCAATAAAGAAGCGCTGGAGAAAGGTGCCGTGCGCCCCGAAGGTGTGCCGGATCAGCGCGTCAAGAAACTGGGCGTTCTGGGTGCGGGCATGATGGGTGCGGGCATCACGCTGGTGTCGGTTCAGGCCGGGATCGAGGTTGTGCTGATCGACCAGACCCAAGAAGCCGCAGACAAGGGCAAGGCCTATTCCGCGAGCTATTTCGATAAGGGCATCGCCCGCAAGAAATCGACCGAGGAGAAGAAGACCAAGGCGCTCGACCTGATCACCGCGACCACCGATCTGGATGCGCTCAAGGGTTGCGATCTGATCATCGAAGCGGTGTTTGAAGACCCCAAGGTGAAAGCCGAGATGACGCAGAAGGTCGAAGCCGTGATCCCCGAGGATTGCATCTTTGCCTCCAACACCTCGACCCTGCCGATCACCGATCTGGCCAAGGCGTCGAGCCGTCAGGAGCAATTCATCGGCATCCACTTCTTCTCGCCCGTCGAGAAGATGCTGCTGGTGGAGATCATCAAGGGTCAGCAGACCGGCGACCGGGCCGTGGCCAAGGCGCTCGACTATGTGCGCCAGATCCGCAAGACGCCGATCGTGGTCAACGACGCGCGCTTCTTCTACGCCAACCGCTGCATCATTCCTTACATCAACGAAGGTGTGCGGATGGTGCAGGAGGGCGTTGAGCCGGCGCTGATCGAGAACGCGGCCAAGCTTGTGGGCATGCCCTTGGGGCCGTTGCAGTTGATGGATGAAACCTCGATCGATCTCGGTGCCAAGATTGCCCGCGCGACCAAGGCGGCGATGGGTGATGAATACCCGAACGACGACCTCGACCCGCTGGTGTTCTGGATGGAGAAAGAGGGCCGTCTGGGCAGGAAGGCCAGCGCCGGTTTCTACAGCTATGACGCCAAGGGCAAGCGTGAGGGTCTGTGGCAGGGCATGGGCGACAAGTACCCCGTGGCCGAGAAGCAGCCCGAGCTGATCGAGGTCCAGCACCGGTTGCTGTTCTCGCAGGTCTTGGAAGCTGTTCGGGCGCTGGAGGAAGGTGTGTTGATGGACATCCGCGAGGGTGACGTGGGCGCGATCCTTGGCTGGGGCTTCGCGCCTTGGTCCGGTGGCCCGCTGAGCTGGCTTGATATGATCGGCGCGCCCTATGCGGCAGAGCGTTGTGACCAGTTGACCGAGAAGTTTGGTGAGCGGTTTGCCTGCCCTGAACTTCTGCGCGAGATGGCACAGAAGAACCAGACTTTCTACGGGCGGTTCAACCCGGACGCCAGCAAGGCAGCATGATAGATCGGGGCGCTTCGGCGCCCCTTTTTTTTACCGCAAGGGCCGTCGCCTGCCCGCGGGTTGGCGACCCAACATAGGCTTTTGCCACTTTATCTCTCAGCTGTGATGTGCGTTCGCGAAGCATCACACAGCCTCACCAAATCGCCTACCCGGGGGGGCGGGCAGGCGATGGCCCGGCGCCTGCGGCTTGTGCCGGCCTAGTGCCCTTGGTAAGCGTAGCCAAACCGCGCGATGTCCTCGGCGCAGATATCTGCCACCACGTCGCACAACTCGGGCGTATAGGCCACCGCCCCTTCTGAGGCATTCACCAGCGGCAATTCCAACCCGAACCCCAAGTGCTCAAACAACGGCTGCGCATCCTTAGCAAAATGCTCCAACCGAATATAAAGGTCGCACCGCTCCCGCCCCGCCGCATCCTTCATATACCGCCGCGCGGGCCACGCCCGTAAACTCGCCTGCGTCTGCGGATGCCGCAAAAACCCTGCGAAATCCGACTGCTTCGCGAGACCCACCGCCGGATGATCAAACCCCTGCCTGCGCAGCCAGCGATAATAGCTCGCCACCCGGTCCCAAGGGTTGCGCACCAGCGTGAAGCAAAACAACCCAGCGAACTCCTCTGGCCGCAGCAGCCCGTCGACATCCGCCAGCGTTGAGTGCTTCCAGAGCCGCCCCGCCGCCTGCACGCCCTGCAACCGCCGCCGCCGTTTCAGCGCTTTTGGCGTATCGCCCAGCATCAGGTCGTCCTTCATCGCCCGCCCTTCTAGGGCCAGCGCCAGCGACGTGCCCCCCGTTTTGGGGATATGCACAAAGACATAGCTACGGCCCCGGCTGATGATCACTCCACCGCCTCCGGCGCGCGCAAGGTAGACGGCTCATCACTGCGCAGCGCGATGACCGCCCCCGCCAGTGCAATCAACGCCATGCCCGCAAAGCCCATGGGCCGCACCTGCTGGTCCCATAGGACATAGGCCCAGAAGCTGGCAAAAATCAGCAGGGAGTATTCAAAAATGGCGACATGCCCGGCCTCGCCCAATTGGTAGCCGCGCACCAGAAACCCGATGCCGATGAGCGAGCCTACCGCCTGCACTGCGATCCAGAACCACATCGCGCCATCCAGCGGCCCCCATGTGCGGCTGACGAAACCTTCGGGCCCTGCCACCTCCGCACCCGGCAAAACCATGACACCGATGCCGCCCATGACCGCCAACATGCCGAAAAAGCCTGCGGTCATGACCATCGTGCTCTCCCCCTCGCACCATGCCCGCGTCGCCACGGCGCCGATCGCATAGAGCGCCCCGGCCAAGAGCGGCAGAAAGGCCACGGGGTCAAGATCGCTCGGGTCGGGGCGGATCACCATCAATGCCCCGGCAAAGCCCACCGCCACGGCCCCCCACCGCCATGGCCCGACGCGCTTGCCTTGAAACAGGGCCGAGATCATCAGCACGAAGAGCGGCGAGGTGAAAAGCCCGGCCACCACGACGCCGATGGGCAAAAAGGCCAGACAGCCGAAATAGATCAACATGGCCCCGGCCTGAAACAGGCTACGCCCCGCCACGGCCCAGAACCGCCTTGGCCGCAGGATGCCGAAACCAAAGGCTGCGAGCACCATCAGAATGGCCACCGCCATGACACCGCGCACGAAATGAAACTGCCAGAGCGAGCCGCGCTCGGTTATGAAGGGAACAAAGTTATCCGTAAGCCCCAAAGCCGCCATACCGCTTACGGCGCAAAGCGCCGCCAAGCCTGATTTCACTGCTGCGTCTTGCATCTGCCCTCCTTTTCGTACCTGCCCTCTTTTCAAAGTCACGTCCCGACAGCAATACTCAACCCCAAATCGCAACCAATGCCTTGGGAGGGGTCACATGGGGTAGATGTCGGACGAGCGCGGGCTTGAGAAATGTGCAGCGAACTTTGTGGCGCTGACGCCCTTGTCGCATCTGCGCCGGGCGGCAGAGGTTTTTTCCGGACAGACCGCGGTGATCTACGGGGACCACCGCGTCACCTATGCCCAGTACCATGACCGCTGCACCCGTCTTGCCGCCTTGCTGGCCGAGATCGGCGTGGCCCCCGGCGACGTGGTCGCGACCCTGATCCCCAACCTGCCCGCGCAGGCCGAGGCGCATTTTGGCGTGCCTGCCTGCGGGGCCGTGCTCAACACCATCAACATTTGCCTCGACCCTGAAACGGTGGCCTATATCCTCGACCACGGTGGGGCCAAGGTGCTGCTTGTCGATACCGAATTCCTGCCGCTGGCCGAAGACGCCTGCGCGCGGATGGACGGCACATGCCCCGCGATCATCGAAGTGCCCGACCCCGCCGTCGGCTTTCCGGCCAGCGGGCGGCACCCGCAATACGAAGACCTGCTGGCCGAGGCCAATCCGAATTTTAGCTGGATCATGCCCGACGACGAATGGGAAAGCCTTGCGCTGAACTATACCTCTGGCACCACCGGGCGGCCCAAGGGCGTGGTCTATCACCACCGCGGGGCCTATCTGATGACCATGGGCACGATGATCGCTTGGCAGATGGTGCTGCGCCCGGTTTTCATGCAGATCGTGCCGCTGTTTCACTGCAACGGCTGGAATCACACTTGGATGATGCCACTGCTGGGCGGCACGCTGGTCTGCTGCCGCGACATCACAGCGGGCGCGATCTATGACGCCATCGCGGATCACGGGGTCACCCATTTCGGCGGTGCGCCCATCGTGCTGAACATGCTGGTCAACGCCAGCCCAGAAGACCGCCGCGCCTTCGATCACCGGGTCGAAGTCTTCACCGCAGGCGCGCCGCCAGCCCCCGCAACCCTGTCGAAGATCGAGAAACTGGGTTTCAACGTCACGCAGGTCTACGGGCTGACCGAGACCTTTGGCCATGTCACCGAATGTCTGTGGCAAAGCGAGTGGGACCGACTGCCGGAGGCCGAGCGCGCCGGGATCAAAGCCCGCCAAGGCATCGCCATGCCGATGATGGAAGAGATCACGGTCATGGACGCCGAGATGGCCCAGACCCCGCGCGACGGGACGGCACAGGGCGAAATCATGATCCGCGGCAATGCGGTGATGAAAGGCTACCTCAAGAACCCCGAGGCCACCGCCGACGCCTTCGCGGGCGGGTACTTCCATTCCGGCGACATCGCGGTGCAGCATCCCGACGGCTATATCCAGATCGCCGACCGCGCCAAGGACATCATTATCTCGGGTGGAGAGAATATCTCAAGTGTCGAGGTCGAAGGCGTCCTGATGGGCCACGGCGCGGTCAATCTGGCTGCAGTGGTGGCCCAACCGCATGAGAAATGGGGCGAGGTGCCCTGCGCATTCGTCGAGTTGAAGCCGGGGTCGGAGGCCAGCCAAGAGGAACTCATCACCTTTGCCCGCGAACGTCTTGCCGGGTTCAAGACGCCCAAGCGGGTGGTTTTCGGGGAGTTGCCCAAGACCTCCACCGGGAAGATCCAGAAGTTCGAGTTGCGCAAGCAGGCGGCGGACCTCTAAGGCGGGGCATTATGTCACCTGCCATTGCTGATCCCGCAGCGCGTGGTAGAGTGGCGAAAACTGACAGGCCCGCAGCAGAACCCCATGACCGCCTTGACAAAATACGCCCGGCTCGAAGCGACGGGCCTTTGGCGCGCCACGCCCGATGCGCAGCGGCGCGAGGTGATCGTCTCTATCGGTGACGCGACACTGGTGATCAGCGATCTCAAGGATCAGGCGCTGACCCATTGGTCGCTGGCTGCCGTCGATAGGACCAATCCCGGCCAGACCCCCGCGCTCTATCATCCGGACGGCGATCCGGGAGAGACGCTGGAACTGCCCGACAATGAAACCGAGATGATCGAGGCCATCGAAAAGCTGCGCCGCGCCATTAACCGCAGCCGCCCGAAGCCGGGCCGCTTGCGGTGGGTGGGCATGGTCGCCTCTGTCGCCGTGGTGGCGGCGCTGGCGGTCTTTTGGATGCCCGGCGCGCTGCGCGATCACGCGATCAAAGTGGTCCCGGAGGTCAAGCGCGTCTCCTTGGGCACGGCGCTGCTGAAGCGCCTTGAACGGGTGTCCGGCCCCGCCTGCGAAAGCCCCGGCGGCAGTGCCGCGCTGTCGCGGCTCACCAAACGCTTGGAAGTCGGGCGCGTGGCGATCCTGCCCGATATGACCCGCGCCAGCCTGCATCTGCCGGGGCGTCTTATCGTGCTCGACCGCGCGGTGCTGGAGGATTACGAAGAACCCGATGTTGCCGCGGGCTATGTGCTCACCGAAGATGTGGCACGCAGCGAACATGACCCGCTGCGCGCGCTGCTAGAGACCGTTGGCCTGCGCGAAAACTTCCGCCTGCTGACCACCGGCGATATCTCTTCGGAAGCGCTGGACGCCTATGCCGAGCAACTGTTGATGCGGCCCGCCGCGACACCGAAGGTCGACGCCCAGTTGGCACGTTTTGCCAAGGCCGAGTTGCGCAGCAAACCCTATGCGTTTGCCCGCGACATCACCGGCGAAAGCACCCTGCCCCTGATCGAAGGCGACCCGATGAACGGCAAGCTGACCGCGCCGTTGATGTCGGATGCCGATTGGCTGCGATTGCAAAGCATCTGCGGCGGCTGACTGAACGACCCGCCAATGAAAAAGGCCAGCCGGGGGGGAACACCACGGCTGGCCTTTTTTCTTGCTATCGCGACGCGCTTAGCGGCGCAGATAGGCGTCCCGGTATCCCGCCCGGCGCAGCTGACCAAGCGCCGCTTGGGCCGAGCCACCCGCGATGGGGCCCGCCTGAACGCTGTGATAGGTCTTGCCGCCGCGGGTCTGTTTGCCGATGCGGGCAGGCATGCCCATGGATGCGATCTGACGCGCCGCGCGCTGCGCATTGGCAGAGCTGCCGAAGACGCCAACCTGCACATAGCCTGCCTTGGTGCTGACCTGCGCCGCCGGGGCCGACCGGCTGGAATAGACCGGTGCAGCCTTCACCGGCGCAACCTTCACCGGCGCTCTCTTAACCGGGCGGGCATCGCGGTGGATCGGCGCGGCATTGCGGTAGCGCAGAACACGTTTCACCACTTGGCCGTCCCGCTCAACAATCTTGACCACCCCCAGCTTGCGGCGCTGAGTTTCGATATCAAGATAGGGGTAGATCAGCGGCACTTTGGCGGTCACATCTTCGCCGGTGGCCTTGTTCACCAAACGGCGCGGCACGGTCTGGGTCCAGACCAGCAGCATATCGGCGCGGCCTTCCAAGGTCTGCTCGGCGCGGTGCGGGTTCAGACGGTCGTCCTCCCAGACCTTACGATAGCCGTGGGGAACTTTGACGTTTGTCGTGTTCAACCGGTTGATCGCCACATGTTTCGGCACGATCCGTGTCTGGGTGCCCACGGCCCGGGCAGGCGGCGCGCTGACCACCGGCGCGGCAACCACGGCGGGGGCGACGACACGTGCGGGCGCTGCGGCCACACCGGGCATCATCCCTGCGCTACGGTAAGGCTGAGGGGCCGTGCCGCGCTGTGGGGTCGAGGGCGCAAGACGGCCTGTCACGATGGGCTCGGCCTGCGGGCCACAACGCACGCTATAGCCATCCCCGCGCCGCATATAGCGCTGCGACAGAGGCGAAGCGCCGGGGCAAGCGGTGACGAACCCAGCCGGTGCCGGAGCAGTCAGAGCGACGGGTCGGCTCGGCACCACCGGCACGGGGCGCGGTGCGGTTTCGCGCACGACTTTGGGGGCGGATGCGCGAACCGGGGCCGGAGCCACGCGGCGCACAACCTTTTGCGGTGCGGGCCGGGCCACGGGGGCTTGCGGTTTCACCTTGGGCGCTTGCACTTCGGCGACGCGGGTCGGCGGCGTTTTGGCGGTGGCGGCTTCGACCTTGGTCTTTGCTGCCGTTGTCGCCTGTGCAGCCGCCACTTGTACGCCGTTCGTGGGCTGGAAACCACAGATTTGCTGGCGCGCGCGGCTCATGCGGGGCACCCATGACACATTGCCGTCGATGCCCGCACGGATGAACACACATCCCGCGCTATCGACATATTGCTTGCCCTTGTAGGAAGACGGCGGAAACTCCGCTGGCTGGCTGCGGCTGTCTTGCGCTTGGGTCTGCGATCCGCCGACGCCCAAAGCGGCCACGATCACTGCCATGGCAATACTTTTGGTAAGTGTCATCTAATGCCCCCACACTATCTAGTAGAACGATGCATCAGCGCGCGGGCTGAGTAAAGCACCACGCGCTGATTAGCGAAACTTACCGGATCACTTTGTGCCGAACATCCGGTCGCCCGCGTCGCCCAGACCCGGAATGATATAGCCCTTCTCGTTCAGCGCCTCATCCAGCGAGGCCGTGACGATGCGCACGTCCGGATGCGCGGCCTTCATCGTGGCCACACCTTCGGGCGAGGCGAGCAGACAAAGGAAGATGATGTTGGTGGCGCCCGCCTGTTTCAGCAGATCAATCGCCGCGACCGAGGAGTTGCCGGTGGCGAGCATCGGGTCCACAGCGATCACCAGACGATCATCCAGCCCTTCGGGCACCTTGAAGTAATATTGCACCGGCTGAAGTGTCTCTTCGTCACGATACAGACCGACAAAACCGACCCGGGCCGAGGGGATTAGCTCCAGCACCCCGTCCATCAGCCCGTTGCCCGCCCGCAGGATCGAGATCAGCGCAAGCTTTTTGCCGTCGAGCGTTGGCGCGTCCATCTCCTGCATCGGGGTCTCGACCCGTTTGGTCGTCATCGGCAGGCCGCGCGTCACCTCATAGGCCAAAAGCTGGCTGATCTCGCGCAGCAACTGCCGGAAAGCGGCGGTCGAAGTGGTTTTGTCGCGCATGATGGTCAGCTTGTGCTGCACCAGCGGGTGGTCAACGATGGTCAGATGATTGGGGGTATCGGTCATGCGGCAGGCTCCTTTATTTGCCTCGCTTCTAGCCGCACAAGCGCCCCGCTCGCAAGCAAAGGCTGCGCGGCTAGGCTGGCACCTTTACCCCCAGATGCCCGGCGACGAGGGCTGCGACATCGGTAAAGCCGATCTGACCCAGTTCCCCTGCCCCGGTCCCGGCGACCAGCAGCGGCACCCTTTCGCGGGTGTGATCGCTGCCCGCCCAAGTGGGATCATTGCCATGATCCGCCGTCACGACCAGCATGTCACCGTCCCGCAGCGCCGCGATCACCTTGCCGATCTCACCGTCGAACCACTCCAACGCGCGGGCATAGCCCGACACATCGCGGCGGTGACCATAAAGGCTGTCGAACTCCACGAAATTGGCAAAGGTCAGGCTGCCGTCTTCGGCCTCATCCACCAGATCATGCAGGTGTTCCATCAGCTTGGCATCCGGCCCTTTGCGCAGCTCATCGATGCCTTGCATGGTAAAGATGTCGCCGATCTTGCCCACCGCATAGACCCGCCCCCCGGCGTTTTGCACCCAATTGGTCAGCATCGGTTTGGGCGGCGTGATGGCATAGTCGCGCCGGTTCGCGGTGCGCTGGAATGCGCCCGGTTCGCCGGTGAAGGGCCGCGCGATGACACGGCCCACCTTCATCTCATGCAGGCGCGGTGCGATGTCTTGGCAAAGTTTTAGCAGGCGGTCGAGGCCAAAGGTCTCTTCATGGGCGGCGATCTGGAAAACGCTGTCGGCGGAGGTATAGCAGATCGGCCAGCCACTTTCGCAATGCTCTGCCCCCAGCCGTTCGATGATGGCGGTGCCAGATGCGTGACAATTGCCCAAGATCCCATCGGTGCCCGCCAGCCGCGCGACCTCTGCGGTCAGGTCTGCGGGAAAGGCGGGGGTCTCATCGGGGAAGTAATGCCAAGCCCATGGCACCGGCAGCCCGGCCAATTCCCAATGGCCGGAGGGAGTGTCTTTGCCCTGCGAAACCTCCGTCGCAGCCCCCCAGAGGCCCTCTGGTGTCGCCCCCAAACCCGGCGCCTCCATCCCGCTGGCGAGCTTCAGCGCAGCGCCAAGACCCAAGCGGTCAAGATTGGGCAGCGCAAGCGGCCCGCTGCGTCCCTCTTCTGCCTTACCAGCCGCACAGGCCTGCGCGATATGGCCCAGCGTGTTGGCCCCGGTATCGGGCAGATTGCCGTTAAAGAACTCCCCCGCGTCCGGCGCGCCGCCGATGCCCACGGAGTCGATCACGACCAAGAATGCACGTCCCATCAGTCGATCCTTTCCAAGATCAAATCCGGCGTTTCAACCGCCCTGTCACCAAGCGTGATCGCCGCCAGAACCGCCGCCTCTGCCGCATCCGCCGCCGCGCCCCCCGCCGCATGGATCAGTGCCAAGGGCTGACCCGCACGGACTTCATCGCCCAAACGCAGCACTTCCGACAGGCCCACTGCCGGGTCGATCTGGTCCGCCTCGACCACCCGGCCTCCCCCGAGATTGACCACCGCCATGCCGAGTGCCGCGCCGTCGATCGCGCAGACAATACCGCCGCGCGGCGCGGGGACCGCGCGGACCACGGGGGCTTTGGGCAGGATGCGCTCCCAGTTTTCGGCGAAATCGGCGGGCGCGCCCATGGCGCTCAGCATTTGGGTGAAATGCTCCAATGCGCGGCCATCGGCGACCGCCGCGCGCAGGGCGCGGGCTCCGGCCTCAGCCGTCGCGGCCAAACCGCCGTTGGCAAGAAGCCCACCGCCCAATGCGCCCGTCACATCAAGGATCGGCCCCGTCACCGCCCCGGTGAGCACCCGCATCACCTCGGCCACCTCAAGCGCGTTGCCAAGACTCGGCACCAGCGGCTGGTTCATGTCGCTGATCACGGCCGTCGTGGGGCAACCCGCCGCCGTGGCGGTGCCGCTCAGCGCTTCGGCCAAGGCACGCGCCTGCGCGAGCTCCTTCATGAAAGCGCCCGAGCCGACCTTCACGTCCAGCACCAGCCCATCCAGCCCGGCGGCGAGCTTTTTTGACAGGATCGAGGCGGTGATCAGGTCGAGCGAATCCACGGTCGAAGTCACATCCCGCACCGCATAAAGCCGCCGGTCCGCCGGGGCGATGTCGCCGCTGGCGCTGACGATGGCGCAGCCCACGTCCCGCACGACCGCGCGAAACTGCGCCTCTTCCAACTGCGTGCTAACGCCGGGGATCGCCTCTAGCTTATCCAGCGTGCCGCCCGTGTGCCCCAAACCCCGGCCTGAGATCATCGGCACATAGGCCCCGCAGGCGGCCAGCGCGGGGGCGAGGATCAGCGACACGCAGTCGCCGACGCCGCCAGTGGAATGTTTGTCGAGGACGGGACCGTCCAAGTCCCAGTCCAACACCTGCCCCGAATCGCGCATCGCAAGGGTCAGCGCCACGCGGCCCGGCTGGTCCAACCCGTTAAGGCAGATGCCCATGGCAAAGGCCCCGGCCTGCGCATCGCTGACCCGGCCATCGGCCAGCGCCCCGGCCATCCAAGTCAGGGCCTCTGTATCCAATGCCTCACCATGGCGCAGCCGCGCCAGAATATCCCGCGCGCTCATGTGGTTAACCCTGCAAATGGGCAGCGCCAAAGGCCCCCGGCAGCAAGTCGCCCATGGTGGTCTGCTGTTCCTTGCCCGCCACGGTCGCCATGGTCACGGATACATCCCCGCCTGAGAATTCCGCGAGTTTCTGGCGGCAGCCGCCGCAGGGCGTCACCGGCATATCGCTGCCTGCCACGACATAGACCTCGGCGATCTCACGCTCGCCCGCCGCCACCATGGCGGCAATCGCGCCTGCCTCGGCGCAGGTGCCCTGCGGGTAGGCGACGTTTTCGACATTGCAGCCGCTGAATACCGCGCCCGAGGCCGTGCGGATCGCCGCGCCGACCTTGAAATTCGAATAGGGCGCATGGGCATTTTCCCGCACCATCACAGCCGCTTCGCGCAAATCAGTCATTAGGCTCTCCCCTTTTCCCGGACTATAGAAAATTGCCCCGCCCTGTGCGATGCAAAACCACATGTCCCCTTAATTGCCTCTTAAAGCCTGCGTAAAATGGCCCGCAAGCACGACGCTGGGGCAAAGCCACCCGCCGCCAGAACCGACCCGCTCAAATGCCGCTTTGCTTGCGCGCAAAAATTAGTTTAACGCTAAACCATTATTCGGGAGGAGCATGAACGATGTCCGACACCCCCACCTTGCGCCAAGCAGCATTGGACTACCACGAACACCCCCGGCCCGGTAAGCTGGAGGTCCGCGCGACCAAACCGCTGGCCAATGGCCGCGATCTGGCACGCGCCTATTCGCCCGGCGTGGCCGAGGCTTGTATCGAGATCAAGAACGACCCGGATACTGCCGCCCGCTATACCTCGCGCGGCAATCTGGTGGCCGTGGTCACCAATGGCACTGCGGTGTTAGGGCTGGGCAATATCGGCGCGCTGGCCTCCAAACCGGTGATGGAGGGCAAGGCCGTGCTCTTCAAGAAGTTCGCCAATATCGACTGTTTCGACATCGAGCTGGATCAATCAGACCCCGAAAAGCTGGCCGAGATCGTCTGCGCGATGGAGCCGAGTTTTGGCGCGATCAACCTCGAAGACATCAAAGCCCCGGATTGTTTCGTTGTCGAGAAAATCTGCCGCGAGCGGATGAACATCCCCGTCTTCCACGATGACCAACACGGCACCGCCATCGTCGTCGGCGCGGCAGCGAAAAACGCGCTGCATGTGGTGGGTAAGAAGTTCGAGGACATCAAGATCGTCTCGACCGGTGGCGGGGCGGCGGGGATCGCCTGCCTCAACATGCTGCTGAAACTGGGTGTAAAGCGCGAAAACGTCTGGCTGTGTGACATCAACGGGCTGGTCTATGAGGGCCGGACCGAGGACATGAACCCCAGCAAAGCGGAATATGCGCAGAAGTCCGACCTGCGCACGCTGGACGATGTGATCGACGGGGCGGACCTTTTCCTTGGCCTGTCGGGCCCCGGCGTGCTGTCGCCTGAAATGGTCGCGAAGATGGCCAAACGCCCGATCATCTTTGCGCTGGCGAACCCGACGCCCGAAATTCTGCCCGATCTGGCCCGCGCTGTGGCACCCGACGCGATCATCGCCACCGGGCGCAGCGATTTTCCCAATCAGGTCAACAACGTGCTTTGCTTCCCCTTCATCTTTCGCGGTGCGTTGGATGTGGGCGCGACCACGATTAACGACGAGATGAAGATCGCCTGTATCGACGGCATCGCCGCCCTCGCCCGCGCCACGACGAGTGCGGAGGCGGCAGCGGCCTATCAGGGCGAACAGCTGACCTTTGGCGCGGAATACCTGATCCCGAAACCCTTTGATCCGCGCCTCATCGGCGTGGTCTCTTCCGCCGTGGCCAAGGCCGCGATGGAGACGGGCGTGGCGGCGCGGCCCATCGAAGACCTCGACGCCTACAAACGCAAACTCGACGGGTCGGTGTTCAAATCGGCGCTGATTATGCGCCCGGTTTTTGAATCCGCCCGCTCCTCCCCCCGCCGTCTGGTCTTTGCCGAGGGCGAGGACGAACGCGTGCTGCGCGCCGCCCAAGCGATCATCGAAGAAACGGTGGAACGGCCCATTTTGATTGGCCGCCCCGAAGTGATCGAACGGCGCATCGAAAAGGCCGGGTTGAACCTGCAACTGGGCCAAAACGTCGATCTGGTGAACCCCGAGAACGACCCCCGCTACCGCGACTATTGGGAGACCTATCACAGCCTGATGTGCCGCCGCGGCGTCAGCCCCGACATCGCCCGCGCCATCATGCGCACAAACACCACCGCCATCGGCGCGGTCATGGTGCACCGCGGAGAGGCCGACAGTCTGATCTGCGGCACCTTTGGCGAATTTGGCTGGCATCTGAACTACGTCAATCAAGTGCTGGGCCGCGACGGTTTCCGCCCGCATGGCGCGCTCTCGATGATGATTCTCGAAGACGGGCCGCTGTTCATCGCGGACACCCAAGTGAACCTGCACCCCACCCCCGAACAGATCGCCGAGATCGCCATCGGGGCTGCCCGCCACGTGCGGCGCTTTGGGATCGAGCCGAAAGTCGCGCTTTGTTCGCAAAGCCAGTTTGGCAATCAGGGCGAAGGGTCCGGCAAGCGCCTGCGCGCGGCGCTGCAAATCCTCGACGCAGGCGACCATGATTTCGTCTATGAAGGCGAGATGAACATCGACACCGCGCTTGACGCCGAGTTGCGCGCGCGGCTGTTGCCTTGCAACCGGATGGAAGGGGCCGCCAATGTGCTGGTCTTCGCCCATGCCGACGCGGCCTCGGGTGTGCGCAACATCCTGAAAATGAAGGGCGATGGGCTTGAGGTCGGGCCGATCCTAATGGGGATGGGCAACCGGGCGCATATTGTCTCGCCCTCGATCACCGCGCGCGGGCTGCTTAACGTGGGCGCCATCGCGGGCACCCCGGTCGCGCATTACGGCTAAGGCCCCAAACAAAACGCCGCCCCCTTCGGGGGACGGCGCTGCGTGTTCGGGCGTTTGCTTATTTACGGGGCGTGGCGGGCTTGATGTCCGCGACGGAGGACGGGGCCTTGGCGGCGGGTTTTGCCGCGGCCTTGGCTTGCTTCTTCTTGTTGCCGATTTTGTCACCCATGTTCGGGCCCTTTGTCATGCGAGGGGCGCTGGCATTATGCCGCGCCTAGCTTCACCATGACAAAAATCCTTGCCGCAAACTGATCCGTTTTCGACCAAGATGTCGCAAAAGGCGCGCCGCCCCGAGAGGCGGCGCAATGTCGCTTAGAACCGCCAGTTGAACGCGCGGCTGACACCGATGCGCATGGTCCATTGATCATCAGAACCGGCCTGCGTGATCGGGCTGTCGGCGGCGTCATTCAGCAGACGTTGATAGGCCACGGCCCCTTCAAGCGCCCATGCCTCGTCCAGACGGTAGGTCGCTTGCACTTCGACGCCCGCCCCCAGCAGACCGCCTTCGGCCTCATAGGCCGCCAAGGTCGGTGTGGCCGTGTCGACGCCGAAATAAGTGTCGGCATAGGTGTCATTGCCAAGGCTGAAACGCGGGCCTGCGGTGATGGTCCAACGCTCATCGGGGCGGAAAATCACGTCAGCGCCGATGTCGCCGGTCACGCCTTCATGCCCGCCAAACCCTTGGCGCACTTTGCCGAAGACCTGCCAGTTCACCTCGCGGTAGACCACGCCAAAGCCCAGTTCGACCGCCGCATCGATGTCCTCAAGCCCCGCCAGTTCGGGGTGATCGGAACTGTCACGCTCGCCCAGATAGCGGAACGCGCCGGTAAAGCCGAAACCGGTCTTGGGCGCTTCGCCGATGTTGGTGCCGATCTTGCGCCCGCCCCACTCGAGCGAACCAAAGGTAAAGGCCAAATCCGGCGTCGCGCGATAGCTGCTGGCGCCCGGATAATCCGGTGCCGCCCCCACCCCGCCGCGCAGGGCGAAGTTGAACGAACGGTCCTGCGCCGCCACCGGCAGCGCGGCAACCATGGCGAGGCAGGAAGCAAGGGGCAGAGAAAGGGCGAGACGCATGTGGGCAGGCTCCAAAAGAAATAGGGTTTCGAGGCAATCTAGCATGACGCGCCGCAACTGACAGGAACAATAGTGATCCGCTTGCCGAAATCTTTCTAAGCGGCCAGAGTGGCTGGAAATATTTGCGCGCAAGTACAGCTATACCCGGCCCGCGGGTTTGCCGCACAGTGCAACAGGAGGAGGAACACCATGGGATACCGCGACACCTACGACCGCTGGCAGGCCGATCCGGAAGCCTATTGGCTGGAGCAGGCCGAGGCGATCGACTGGGACATCGCGCCGAGGCGCGCGCTGTATGACCGGGGCGACCATATCTATGAGTGGTTTGCGGATGCCAGTGTAAACACCTGCTACAACGCTGTGGACCGCCATGTTGAACAGGGCAATGGCAAGCGCGTGGCGATCATCTATGACAGCCCGATCACCGGCAACAAATCGACCCTGACGTATAGCGAGTTGCAGGCCCATGTTGCCTCGCTCGCCGGGGCGCTGGTGGCCCAAGGGGTCGAGAAAGGCGACCGCGTGGTGATCTATATGCCCATGGTCCCCGAAGCGGTTGAAGCGATGCTGGCCTGCGCACGGATTGGCGCGATCCATTCAGTGGTCTTTGGCGGTTTTGCCTCAAGCGAGCTGGCGGTGCGGATCGACGACTGCAAACCCAAGGCGATCATCGCCGCCTCTTGCGGGGTTGAGCCATCGCGCGTGGTCGATTACAAACCCCTACTGGACGGGGCCATCGAACAGGCCACACACAAGCCCGACACCTGCATCATCCTGCAACGCGGCCAGAAACCCTGTGAGTTGAACCCCGAGCGGGACATCGACTGGTACGCCTCCCAAGACGGCGTGCGCCCGGCCCCATGCGTGCCCGTGGAGGGGAACCACCCGGCCTATATCCTCTATACCTCTGGCACTACCGGGCGCCCAAAGGCGTGGTGCGGCCCACCGCGGGGCATCTGGTGGCGCTGAACTGGACGATGAAAAACATCTATAACGTCGAACCCGGGGAGGTGTTCTGGGCCGCATCAGACGTGGGCTGGGTCGTGGGCCACAGCTACATCTGCTACGCGCCGCTGATTGCGGGCAACACCACCGTTGTGTTCGAAGGCAAACCCGTAGGCACCCCCGATGCCGGCACCTTCTGGCGGGTGATCGAAGAGCATGGCGTGTCGAGCTTCTTTACCGCCCCCACCGCGATCCGCGCCGTGAAGCGCGAAGACCCGGATGGCGAGGAGATTAAGAAATACGACCTGTCAAGCCTGCGTGCGCTTTACCTCGCGGGGGAACGGGCCGATCCGGATACCGTGGAATGGGCGCAGGAGAAACTGGGCAAGCCGGTCTACGATCACTGGTGGCAGACCGAGACCGGCTATACCATCGTCGGCAACCCGGCGGGGCTTGAGGCGCTGCCGGTCAAGGTCGGCTCGCCCACCGTGCCGATGCCGGGCTATGACGTGCAAATTCTGGATGAGCGCGGCGACCCCCTGCCCGCCGGAGAGTTGGGCGCCATCGCCATCAAACTGCCCCTGCCCCCCGGCACCCTGCCGGGGCTTTGGAACGCCGAAGACCGCTTTCGCAAATCCTACCTCGCCACCTTCCCCGGCTATTATGAGACTGGCGATGCGGGGCGGATTGATGAGGACGGCTATGTCTGGATCATGGCGCGCACCGATGACGTGATCAACGTCGCGGGCCACCGGCTGTCGACCGGCGCGATGGAAGAGGTCTTGGCCGGTCACCCCGATGTGGCCGAATGCGCCGTTGTGGGGGTGAGCGACGAGCTTAAGGGCCAGTCGCCCGTTGGTTTCTTGTGCCTCACCAAAGGCGTCGACCGCCCGCATGAGGAAATTGTAGCCGAATGCGTCACCCGGATGCGCGATCAGATCGGCCCCGTCGCCGCCTTCAAACAGGCCGTGGTGGTGGACCGCCTACCCAAAACCCGCTCGGGCAAGATCCTCCGCGCGACCATCGTAAAAATCGCGGATGGAGAAGATTTCAAGCCGCCCGCAACCATCGACGACCCGGCGATTTTGGACGAAATCCGCGACGCGCTGAAAGGCATCGGCTACCCGCAGTCGTAACCAATCAACTCCATGGCGGTGGACCTTTGCAGGGCTGGCGCTAAACTCAGACCCAAGGAAACGCGCGTGCCGTCCAGCCCGCGCGTTTTTTACAATTGCGTTGCTTGCGCGAAATATGCGAAGCGCCACCGGAAATGCCTCCAAGCGGGGCCAACCACGACAGCACATTCAGTGGGTCTTTTCCCTCCCGGAGCTAGCCCTCCGGCCGCGCAGAAAGGTTTTCGACGTGCAGACACCCTATTACCTGATCGACAAGGCCAATCTCCGCGACAATATGGAGAAGATCGCCCGCCTGCGTGCCCTCTCGGGCGCGCGTTGCCTGCTGGCGCTGAAGTGTTTCGCCACATGGTCGGTTTTCGATTTCATGTCGGAGTATATGGACGGCTCGACCTCCTCTTCGCTCTATGAGGTGCGGCTCGGGGCCGAGAAATTCCCCGGTGAGACCCATGCCTATTCGGTGGCCTATGCCGAGCATGAGATCGACGAGGTGCTGGGCCACGCTGACAAGATCATCTTCAATTCCATCGGCCAGCTCGACAAGTTCGACACGCAGTCTTCGGGCCACATCCGCGGCCTGCGGGCGAACCCCGGCGTCTCGACCTCGGAGTTTGACCTTGCCGACCCCGCCCGCCCTTTCAGCCGTCTGGGCGAGCATGACCCGGCGGCGATTGACGCCGTGGCAGACCGGATCACCGGGCTGATGTTCCACAACAACTGCGAAAACGACAGTTTCGAGCGGTTCGACGAGATGCTGACCCTGATCGAAGACCGCTTTGGCGCTGTGCTGCACAAGATGGACTGGATCAGCCTCGGTGGCGGCATCCATTTCACGGGCGCGGACTACCCGCTTGATGATCTGGCGCTGCGGCTGAAATCCTTCGCCGAAGCCTTTGGCGTGCAGGTCTATCTGGAGCCGGGCGAGGCCGCGATTACCGGGGCGGCGACGCTGGAGGTTACCGTGCTCGACACGATGCACAACGGCAAAAACCTTGCCATCGTCGACAGCTCCATTGAGGCGCATATGCTCGACCTGCTGATCTACCGCGAACCGGCCAAGATCGCGCCCGACACAGGCGACCACGAATGGATGATCTGCGGCAAATCCTGCCTTGCGGGCGATATCTTTGGCGAGTTCCGCTTTGATGCGCCGCTGAAAGCCGGTGACCGGCTCTCGTTCCAAGACGCTGCTGGCTACACGATGGTCAAGAAAAACTGGTTCAACGGCGTCAAGATGCCCGGCATCGCGATCCGCGAGTTGGACGGAACCACCCGAATGGTGCGCGATTTCGACTATGACGATTTCGCCGCCGCCCTGTCGTGACAAGAAAGAGGTCAACACTATGAAACGCAATGTTCTTATCATCGGCGCGGGCGGCGTCGCACAGGTTGTGGCGCATAAATGCGCGCAGAATAATGATCGTTTGGGTGATCTTCACATCGCCAGCCGCACGGTTTCGAAATGCGAGGCGATCATCGCCAGCGTGCATGAGAAAGGCGCGATGAAGCGGGACGGCGTGTTCAAGGCGCATGCCGTCGACGGGATGGACACCGATGCCGTGGCCGCCCTGATCAATGAGACCGGCTGTCAGATCGTGATCAACGTGGGTTCCCCCTTCGTCAACATGACGGTGCTTGAGGCCTGCATCCAGACCGGCGCCGCCTATATCGACACCGCGATCCACGAAGACCCGACCGAGATCTGCGAGACACCGCCGTGGTATGGCAACTACGAATGGAAGCGCCGCGAGGCCTGCGCCGAGGCGGGCGTGACCGCGATTCTTGGCGCTGGCTTCGATCCCGGCATGGTTAACGCCTTCGCGCGTTTCGCGGTTGATGAGTTCATGGACGAGGTCAAATCCATCGACATCGTCGACATCAACGCAGGCGACCACGGCAAGTACTTCTCGACCAACTTCGACCCTGAGATCAACTTCCGCGAATTCACCGGCACGGTCTACAGCTGGCAAGAAGGCGAATGGAAAGAGAACAAGATGTTCGAGGTGGGCCGCGAATGGGATCTGCCCGTGGTCGGCAAGCAGAAAGCCTATATGTCGGGCCATGATGAGGTGCATTCGCTGGCCGCGAACTACCCCCAAGCCGACGTGCGTTTCTGGATGGGTTTTGGCGATCATTACATCAATGTCTTCACCGTTCTGCAAAACCTCGGCTTGCTCTCCGAACAGCCCGTGACCACCGCCGAAGGGCTGGAAGTCGTGCCGCTGAAAGTGGTGAAGGCCGTACTCCCCGATCCGTCGAGCCTTGCGCCGAACTACACCGGTAAAACCTGCATCGGTGATCTGGTGAAGGGCGTGAAGGACGGCGAAGAGGTTGAGGTTTTCGTCTACAACGTCGCCGATCACAAGGACGCCTATAACGAGGTCGGCAGCCAAGGCATTTCCTACACCGCAGGCGTGCCGCCCGTGGCCTTTGCGATGCTGATCGCCGACGGCACCTATGATGGCGGCACCATGGTCAATGTCGAAGAACTGGACCCGAAACCGCTGTTCGGCCTGCTGGATGACATCGGCCTGCCGACCCGCGTGAAAGACGACAAGGGCGACCGCGCTTGGCACGAGGCCTGAGCCTCTCCTGAAACGCAAAAGGCGACCCCCGAGGGGGTCGCCTTTTTTTAATGCACGCTACGAAAATCAGTATTTCGCAGCGAAGTCATCGACTTGACGCTCGGCCTCATCTTTGGCGATGCCATAGCGTTCTTGAATCTTACCCACCAACTGCTCGCGGTTGCCACGGGCTTCGGCGATTTCGTCGTCGGTCAGATCGCCCCATTGCGATTTCACCGCGCCGGTCATCTGTTTCCAATTGCCTTCGATACGGTCCCAATTCATGTCAGGTCTCCTTTCATAGGCTGCGAAGATGCGGGGACGTCCCGCTCTTGCAGGTACAACGCTGGCGCGAAGTCAGGGTTCCCTGCCCGAGGAGCACAGAGGCGGAAAGACGCCGTCTGCAAGGCTGCAGTGACGGGCGCCGTTAGTTGAACTGTTCCGAGATCAACCGCTCTTCCAATCCATGACCGGGATCGAAGAGGATCCGATGGCTCACGCTTGGATCCGAAGAGACCTCAACCGTGGTCACATCGCGGTGCGATTGCCCGTCGGCATCCGCCATCACAGGGCGTTTTTGCGGCTCTTGCACGTCAAAGCGCACCGTCGCCCGTTTCGGCAGCAACGCCCCGCGCCAGCGGCGTGGGCGAAAGGCCGCAATTGGGGTCAAGGCCAGCACATCCGACCCAATCGGTAGGATCGGCCCATGCGCGGAGTAGTTATAAGCGGTGGAGCCCGCAGGCGTCGCCACCAGCGCCCCGTCGCAGACAAG
Organism: Sulfitobacter dubius; assembly: GCF_027214245.1. Lineage (GTDB taxonomy): Bacteria > Pseudomonadota > Alphaproteobacteria > Rhodobacterales > Rhodobacteraceae > Sulfitobacter > Sulfitobacter dubius_A. Next base: position 260,442 of record NZ_JAPWHM010000005.1, read on the forward strand.
CTCCTCCATCCGCTGCCGCCCGTCTATCGTGATGCGCAGCTTGGCCGCCTGCGGCCCTGCACGCAGCAAGGACACCTCATTGATCGCAAGCGCGGTCGAGATGGTCCCATCGATATGGGTGGCGCGCATGACCAGAGGGTTAATCACCGCCTCTTCCGCCGCCGCCAGCCGCGCTTGCAGATCGCCCTCGCGGTAGGCGTTCATCAAAAAGCCGATGGTGCCCCGGTTCATCCCATAGACGGGTGCGTCCATGTCTTGGGTGCTGTGCAGCGTGTGCAGCATGAAACCGTCACCCCCGAGCGCCACGATCACCTCGGCCTGACGCAGTGGCACGTCACCATAGCGCCCGATCAAAGCGGCCCGCGCCGTTTGGGCCACGCTGGCCCGGCTGGCCACAAAAGCGATCTTTAAGGACATGTCAGCAGGCTCATCCCGGCGAAGTTTCCGATCATCGGCGTTTGGGGCCAAAACAATCACATTATTCCGCGCGCCACCAGTGTTGACGCACATATCTTGCAACCTGTCGGTTTACAGCCTTCACCTCGGCCCGCGTTTCCGATAGGCAACACGCGAAACCAGCCCCAATGAGGATCCCCTGATGTCCGATTTCTTCACCAAATCTCTTGCTGATTCCGACCCGGCCCTCGCCGCTGCGATTGATGCCGAACTGGGCCGCCAGCGCGACGAGATCGAGTTGATCGCCAGCGAGAACATCGTCTCTGCTGCGGTGCTTGAGGCGCAGGGCAGCATCATGACCAACAAATACGCCGAAGGCTATCCGGGCCGTCGCTACTATGGCGGATGCGAGCATGTCGACGTGGCCGAGAACCTTGCCATTGAACGCGCCTGCGCGCTGTTCGATTGCGCTTTCGCCAACGTCCAGCCGAACTCCGGCAGCCAAGCGAACCAGGGCGTCTTCACCGCGCTGCTGCAACCCGGTGACACCATTCTGGGGATGAGCCTTGATGCCGGGGGCCACCTGACCCACGGGGCCAAGCCGAACCAGTCGGGCAAATGGTTCAACGCCGTGCAATACGGTGTACGCAAACAGGACAACCTGCTGGATTACGACCAAGTCGCCGAACTGGCGGCTGAGCATAAGCCCAAGATGATCATCGCCGGCGGCTCCGCCATTCCGCGTCAGATCGACTTTGCCAAAATGCGCGAGATTGCCGACAGCGTGGGCGCCTACCTGCTGGTCGACATGGCGCATTTCGCCGGGCTCGTGGCGGCGGGTGAGCATCCCTCCCCCTTCCCCCATGCGCATGTGGCGACGACCACCACCCACAAAACCCTGCGCGGCCCGCGCGGCGGCATGATCCTGACCAATGACGAAGCGATCTCGAAGAAGATCAACTCCGCCATCTTCCCCGGCATTCAGGGCGGCCCTCTGATGCATGTGATCGCGGCCAAGGCTGTGGCCTTTGGCGAAGCGCAGCGCCCCGAGTTCAAAGCCTACGCCAAGCAGGTCATCGCCAACGCGCAGGCGCTGTCGGATCAGTTGATCAAAGGTGGCCTCGACACCGTAACCCATGGCACCGACACCCATGTGGTGCTGGTCGATCTGCGCCCGAAAGGCGTGAAAGGCAACGACACCGAGAAGGCTCTGGGCCGGGCGCATATCACCTGCAACAAGAACGGAGTGCCCTTTGACCCGGAAAAGCCAATGGTGACGAGCGGCATCCGTCTAGGCTCGCCTGCGGGCACGACGCGCGGCTTTGCTGAGGCCGAGTTCCGCCAGATCGCCGATTGGATCATCGAAGTGGTCGACGGGCTGGCGGCTAATGGTGCGGATGGCAATGCCGAGGTTGAGGCGAAAGTCGCCGCCGAAGTCGAAGCGCTGTGCCAGCGTTTCCCGATGTATCCGAACCTGTAAGCAATTGGGCCCTCGCAGCGATGCGGGGGCCTTTTTCTAAAGAATTCCTTTGCCCGGAATCAAGGCGCCCTGCGCCGCCGGGCAGCGCCCGACCGCCCCATGGGCGGGCGCTTCTGCGACGAAGCACGTCAGATCACCCCCACATCAAACTTGAGAAATAAAGTGGTCTTGGCGCGGTTGCGATGCCCACCCGCGGACCGGCGCTGCCCTCTGATGCATTGTTACGCTTCCCCTTGCCGATCCCCCCGCCCCGCGCCACATTCTTCTGCAAAGGAGAACCGCATGATCATTCACCCCAAAGGCAGCCGCCCCTCTGAGCCCGGCCCCGAAGATTACTTCACCGGAGAGGTCGAGATGGCCCCGCTGATCTCTGCCCCGGCCCCCGCCCGCCTGCGCGGGGTGACGGTGACCTTTCAGCCCGGCGCGCGCACGGCGTGGCATGTCCACCCTCTGGGCCAGACCCTAATCGTCACCGAAGGCACCGGCCGCGCACAGACCGAAGGCAGCCCGGTGCAAACGCTTAACAAAGGCGATGTCGTTTGGTTCGGCCCCGGAGAGAAACACTGGCACGGCGCCGCGCCCGACAGCGCGATGACCCATATCGCCCTGCAAGAGGCACAGGTCGGCGAGGCTGTCGAATGGATGGAAAAGGTAACGGACGCGGATTACGACCCGGCCTGAGCTCTTGGGCGCGGCGGCTTAAACGTAGCCGCGCCACCAAAGCCAGATCACGAAGCCCACGAAAACCACGAGGATGTTAAAGGCCACCCCAGCCAAGCGATCCAGAATGATCCCGCGCCGCCGGGCCTTGGGGTCGATCTCACGCAAATGGGCCGTGACCCGGTTGAAGGCCGCCCAAACCGGGGCATCCTCCAACTGACGAGCGATATGAGGGTTGGCGACCAGATGTTCGGTCTTGCTCAGCAACACCCCATCGCCGCGAATGCCGCGCGGCAGTTCCGGCCCCGCGCGGTGAAACGCCTCGCGCAGATCGCGGGCTTTGATGCGCAGCCGATCCTCGAACACGGGGCGCAGCGCCTCGGCGCGGGTGTTGAAATCTTGGCGGTCAATCATGCGCGCATCTAATCGCTCTGGTCCCCGGGCTGCAATGCCTGTAATTTGACCGCATGTTGAATTACACTGAATATGGCGAAGCCAACGCTGACCGTCCGTCCCTGTTTATCGTTCATGGCCTCTATGGCTCTGGCCGCAACTGGGGCGTCATCGCGAAACGTCTTTCCGACAATCGCCACGTCGTCACGGTGGACATGCGCAACCACGGCAGCAGCCCTCATCATGACAGCCATAGCTATCCCGAGATGGCGCAGGATCTGGCCGAGGCGATCACCCATCTGGGCGGTCCGGTGGACATCTGCGGCCACTCCATGGGCGGCAAGGCGGTGATGATGCTGGCGCTGACCCGGCCCGATTTGCTGCGGCGGATGATCGTTGCCGATATCGCCCCTGTCACCTACGGGCACACACAGCAGATGTTCATCGACGCCATGCGCGGCGTGGACCTCACCCAGATCGAACGCCGCTCGGACGCCGAAGCGCAACTGGCCACAGCCGGGGTAGAGCGCGCTTTGCAGAGCTTTTTCACCCAATCGCTCGACCTGCCCGGCAAGCGCTGGCGGCTGAACCTCGACGCGCTAGAGGCTGAGATGCCCAAGATCATCGGCTGGCCCGATGATGTGAGCGGGCAATTCGCGGGGCCGACCCTGTTCCTCTCGGGGGGGGCCTCGGACTATGTCCAGCCCGAACACCGCGAGCCGATCAAGGCGCTGTTCCCGCAAGCACGCTTTGCCAAGATTCCCGGAGCGGGGCATTGGCTCCATGCGGAAAAACCGCGCGAGTTCGAGGCGACGCTGCGCATTTTTCTAAACGCCGAAGGCGGCGCGCCTGTGGGCTGACCCCATCCGCCCCGCCAGATCGCCCCAGCACAGCGCCCGCAAGGGTTGAACAGACGGCCCCGCCCTTATTTATGGGGCCGTCAAAGCCATTCCCCCCTTGCAGCCCGTGCCGCCATCCCTATAAGGCAGGACAATTTGCAAATTTAGGGGGCCGCCATGCCGAAACGTACCGACATCCAGTCGATCATGATCATTGGTGCGGGGCCGATTGTCATCGGACAAGCCTGCGAGTTCGACTATTCCGGCGCACAAGCCTGTAAAGCGCTGAAAGAGGAAGGCTACCGCGTCATCCTCGTCAACTCCAACCCGGCCACGATCATGACCGATCCGGGCCTTGCCGATGCCACCTATATCGAGCCCATCACACCCGAGATCGTCGCCAAAATCATCGAAAAAGAACGCCCCGACGCGCTGCTGCCCACCATGGGCGGCCAGACCGGGCTGAACACCTCGCTCGCGCTCGAAGAGATGGGCGTGCTTGAGAAATTCGGCGTCGAGATGATCGGGGCCAAGCGCGAGGCCATCGAGATGGCCGAAGACCGCAAACTCTTCCGCGAGGCGATGGACCGTTTGGGCATCGAAAACCCCAAGGCCACCATCGTCACCGCGCCCAAACGCGCCGACGGCAAGAAGGACCTCGCCGCTGGCGTGAACCTTGCCCTCGAGGCGCTGGAATACGTCGGCCTGCCCGCGATCATCCGCCCCGCCTTTACCATGGGCGGCACCGGCGGCGGCGTGGCCTACAATCGCGAAGACTACGAATTCTACTGCCGCTCGGGCATGGACGCCTCGCCGATGGGCCAGATCCTCGTCGATGAGTCGCTGCTGGGCTGGAAGGAATACGAGATGGAGGTGGTGCGCGACACCGCCGACAATGCGATCATCGTCTGCTCGATCGAGAACATCGACCCGATGGGCGTGCATACCGGCGACAGCATCACCGTGGCCCCGGCCCTGACGCTCACGGACAAAGAATACCAGATCATGCGCAACCACTCCATCGCCGTGCTGCGCGAGATCGGGGTGGAGACCGGTGGCTCCAACGTGCAATGGGCCGTGAACCCCGCCGATGGCCGCATGGTCGTGATCGAGATGAACCCGCGTGTGTCGCGCTCCTCGGCGCTGGCGTCCAAGGCGACCGGCTTCCCCATCGCCAAGATCGCGGCGAAGCTTGCCGTGGGCTTTACGCTGGACGAGCTCGACAACGACATCACCGGCGTCACGCCCGCGTCTTTCGAGCCGACCATCGACTATGTGGTCACCAAGATCCCCAAATTCGCCTTTGAGAAATTCCCCGGAGCCGAGCCTTACCTCACCACCGCGATGAAATCGGTGGGCGAGACCATGGCCATCGGCCGCACCATCCATGAAAGCCTGCAAAAGGCGCTGGCGTCGATGGAATCGGGCCTCACCGGCTTTGACGAAGTGGCCATCAGCGGTCTCAACAGCGACCTGCCCGGCGACGCGCCAGAGAATATGGCGGCGCTGATCAAAGCCGTGTCGGCGCCCACGCCCGACCGGATGCGCACCATTGCGCAGGCGATGCGTCACGGCATGTCCGACGACGATCTGCATGCGCATACCATGTTCGACCCGTGGTTCCTTGTCCGGATCCGCGAGATCATCGAAGCCGAAGAGGGCATCCGCGCCAGCGGCCTGCCCGATGATGCCGATACCTTCCGCGAGTTGAAAATGATGGGCTTCACCGATGCCCGGCTCGCCATGCTGACCGATAGCCGCGAAGCGCAGGTTCGCGACGCGCGACTGGCTCTCGGCGTCAAAGCCGTCTTCAAACGCATCGACACCTGCGCCGCCGAATTCGAAGCGCAGACCCCCTATATGTACTCCACCTACGAAAGCCCGCTCATGGGCGAGGCGGAATGCGAAGCGCGGCCATCAGACCGCAAGAAGGTCGTCATCCTCGGCGGTGGCCCGAACCGCATCGGCCAAGGCATCGAGTTTGACTACTGCTGCTGCCACGCCTGCTATGCGCTCACCGACGCGGGCTATGAGACCATCATGGTCAACTGCAACCCCGAGACGGTCTCGACCGACTATGACACCTCGGATCGCCTGTACTTTGAGCCGCTGACCTTTGAACACGTGATGGAAATCCTGCGCGTCGAGCAGGAGAACGGCACGCTGCACGGCGTCATCGTTCAGTTCGGCGGCCAGACCCCCTTGAAGCTTGCCAATGGCCTGCAAGAGGCCGGCATCCCGATCCTTGGCACCACGCCCGACATGATCGATCTGGCCGAAGACCGCGAGCGTTTCCAGCAGCTTGTGCTGAACCTTGGCCTGAAACAACCACACAACGGCATCGCCCATTCCGACGCCGAAGCGATGGAAATCGCCAAGGAAATCGGCTTTCCGCTGGTGATCCGCCCCTCCTACGTTCTGGGTGGCCGCGCGATGGAGATCGTCCGCGATCAGGCCAGCCTTGAGCGCTACATCACCAATGCGGTGGTCGTGTCCGGCGACAGCCCGGTGTTGCTCGACAGCTACCTGTCGGGCGCGGTGGAACTGGATGTCGACGCCCTTTGCGACGGCGAGAATGTCCATGTCGCGGGCATCATGCAGCATATCGAAGAGGCGGGCGTTCACTCCGGCGACAGCGCCTGCTCCCTGCCGCCCTACTCGCTCCCGCGCGAAATCATAGCAGAGGTCGAAGAGCAGACCCGCGCGCTGGCAAAGGCGCTTAACGTCGTGGGCCTGATGAACATCCAGTTCGCAGTGAAAGACGGCGAGATTTACCTCATTGAGGTCAACCCCCGCGCCTCGCGCACCGTGCCCTTCGTGGCCAAGGCGACGGACAGCGCCATTGCTTCCATCGCCGCGCGGATCATGGCTGGGGAGCCGCTCAGCAACTTCCCGCAGCGCCCGCCCTACCCCGATCAGGCCGCATATGAAGACACCCTTCCGCTGGGCGATCCGATGACATTGGCCGACCCGAATATGCCGTGGTTCTCGGTCAAAGAAGCGGTTCTGCCCTTCGCCCGTTTCCCCGGCGTCGACACGCTTTTGGGGCCGGAAATGCGCTCCACCGGCGAGGTCATGGGCTGGGACCGCGACTTCCCCCGCGCCTTCCTCAAGGCGCAGATGGGCGCTGGCAACCCACTGCCGCGCAACGGCTGTGCCTTCCTCTCGGTCAAGGATGCCGACAAGGGCCAAAATATGCTGGAGGCCGCGGAAATCCTGCTGGACCAAGGCTTTACCCTGATCGGCACCCGTGGCACCGCGGAATGGCTCACCGCCAATGGCCATACCTGCGATGTGGTGAACAAGGTCTACGAGGGACGCCCTGACATCACCGACATGATGAAAAACGGCGATGTGCATCTGGTGATGAATACCACGGAAGGCGCGCAGGCGGTCGAAGACAGCAAGTCGATCCGCTCCATCGCGCTTTACGACAAGATCCCCTACTTCACTACCGCCGCAGGTGCCCATGCCGCGGCACTGGCGATCAAGGCGCAGGCCGAGGATGCAATCGGTGTGAAAGCGCTTCAAGGGTAAGAAATCGGGGCTGCCCATTGGGCAGCCCCTTTTTTCCAAGCGGGGCAGTGCCCGCTTAGCTGATGATGCACCTGATCCAGCAAAGCTGGGGCGCGAACCGCATTCTTGTGGCGTGCGACACGCTGACCTCTTTGGCTTCCAAGCCAATCTGCGCAATCGGTTCGTGGGTAAAACTTGTCTCAACCAGCACAAGACGGTCGCCATCGGCCATCAGCGGCACGCGCTCACGCGAGAGACCAGCGATAAAGTCGAGATCAAGCAGGCTGTCCAGACCGATCCCCTGCGAGAAATCCACCGCGAGGATCCGACGGCCCAGACTGTCACAGTCCAGAATGCAGCGCACCTGAGTGATCCGCAAAGAAACCTCATACCCGGTGAGCTGCTCTGCGACCGATTGCAGCCCCAATAGGTCAGCGGCGGTGATTGGCGTCGTCTGGCGCGACAGGCTGTCGGCGATGACGGCGGTGGCATCGGTCGCCATCCCGCGCACCCGAAAGGCATCCGTGAAGGTCAGCATCGCCATGATCGACCAAACCAGCAAAGGCAGCAGCACCAAGAAGGCAATCGTCTGGCTGCCCTCTTCGGACTGGAAAAAACGCTTTAAAGAAATCGCCCTCATCCGCGTGGCTCCGTTACGAAAGCGGTGGTGACCCGCACGCCGTATTGCCCGTCGGACCCTTCGGGCAGTTGACGGCCCAAACCGGTCCCCGGCAAAAGCGGCTCAAAAAGTCGACACACCCGCATCATCATCAGATTGTTCTGCTGGCCGGGCAGAAAGCCGTTTGCCGGGTCGAAATCTTCGTCCCGGTCCACGCAAGGTGCAGGCCCGCCCAAGTCGGCCCAATCGGCAATCGGCATGGCGCGCATCTCGATCCGGATATTTTCTAGGCAGCCCGCATCAAAGACCGAACGCTCGCAAATCAGCGCCTTCATCGCATCATAGCCCGGCGTGGCGCCGGTCGCCAGACGCACGTCCCGCACGGCCAAATTGGTAGCCCGGCGCAGCATGATCTCACGCGCGCTCCACAGACCGGTCTCAAGCGCGAGGAAGAAGAAGTAAAAGACCAGCGGCAACAGGATGACGAACTCGACGGTGACCCCGCCCGCCTCGGACCGGCGAAAGCGGTCTTTGAGAAAGCGTATCATTTCGTCAGCCTCAGCATAGAGATGGACGCGGCGATCATGTCGAATGCGGTTTGGATTTCCAAACCCTGAACGTCGAAATAATGGGCCTCGGATGAGGCGCAATCTTTCAGGAGGTTGAGTGAGTTGGTACTGTCGACATCCATGCCGATGGAATAGACCACGACCCCAGCGGTATTCGCGACACCGCAGATTTGACGCAGCCGCCGGTCCTTCTCGCTCGCACTGATTGTGTTATGCATGTTGGCCCAGAAGCTGCTCGCAAGGGAGCTCCAAACCTGCGATCCGCCCCACCAGGTCACCGATCGCCGCCGACCATAGAGATTATATCCGTAGTAGTAGGGGGACATCTCTGCCCAAACCTCGGGCCAGTCGAGCCACTCTTCCTCTCCCTGACTCTTATATTTCTCTAAACTAGGATGATTAAGCAGTGTGGTGTCATGCCACATCCGGTCGGACCCCCAAGGATGGGTCGCGTAAAAGTAGGCTTCGGGATAGGAATTATCCCCGTCGTACTCGTTTGAGCGTTCCGCCGAATCCGCTGTATAAAACACGACCGAACCGTAATCAGTGCGGATAACGTCGGACTCGCCAGATGCATATTCGGGCTCAAGTCGATATTCCGGATAGTTCTCACCATCCGTCATCAGCACCAGTACTTTCATGCTGTTCTCAGCGCCATGCGGATGTGGACGGCCTTGGAACTCAGGTTCCACCAAACCGGCGTTGATCAATCCGTTCACTGGCTCTTGCGCGGAGGGGTCAAGCAATGCCAACCCCCATTTCGCACCAACATCGATCGACGTTGACCCTTCGGCGGTCAAGGCAAGAATTTGCGATCTCAGTACCGATACCGAGTCCGACAGTGGCGTGATCGCAAAGCCCCCGTCTTTACGGCAAACCCACTGGCCACGATCCCGATCAGAAGTCGACATGCTCTGGAACTGAAAGTGTCCGGTCCGCTGGATCTGTTGGTCGGGATCGATCGATAAGGAGCCGTAATCATTCGCGTCAAAATCTATGCAATGCGAATAGTTATGCTCTGTGGTTGCTGCATATTGGCCCAGCAGAGCCTCCCCTGCGTTAACCTTCGTCGAATAGGGAACAATCGAAATCGACACACGCCCCTCTTCGGAATCGCTTAGGATTGTCTCCACGAAATCGATGGCCGCGCGCTTAAGCAGGGTCAGCTTAATCCCGGTTCGGTCGCTGGTCTCCTCCCCCATCGACCCCGACACGTCGAGCACGAGCGAAATCTCGATATCTTCCACCCGCTCGGTCGCCTCTGACGTGATCGTCATGCCAAGCGTGTCGATGTCGAAAAATCGAAAGAAATAGGTGTTCAGCCCGGCGGGAAGCGAGGCTTCGACCGTGCGCCCCACCAAAATGCCGCCGATCTTTTCTTCGCTCGTGTCGATCGCCACCTCGGAGGGGTCAAGCCCCGCAGACGTCAGGTAGCTGCGCACGACCTCTTCGGGGTCGAGGTTTTGCGACAGGCTGGCCGCGGCCAGCACGGCGTTGTCGAGGTGGGTCTGAAATGTGGTCCGCGTCCGCTCGTGGTTCGCCAGATCCACGGCCAGACCGCCAAAGATCGTAATGCCAAAAAACACGACCAACATAAGGACCAGCATCCCGCCGGCCTCGTCCTTGGAAAAACGCTTCACCCGATCGAAAAACATTCGACTAATAACTTTGCGCCTCATGACACCTCTCTTTTTCGGAGGTTGAATTCGTGAGCAAATTCTGTGCTCTAGGCTGCGGTATCCGTCATTGATGGACCTGTAAATCACGCGCCGAAATGGCCGCCGCCCTTAAAAAAATCTGTCTGTTCTCGTTCAATTAATGATTGCTAACGAGCGATCACTGCGCCCTGGCGGTTGCATAGTCAAGCCAGCGCGTATCGCCCTAGGCGATCAAATTTTTCGACTGTAGCGGCATTCACACGCCTGCCACCTCAAAGCCGTGGCAAGTCCCGCGCGGTTTCGCTAAAGTATGAAACCTGCACCTTGCTGCCCCTGCATCAGAGTGCGCCGACCATGACAACGGCCCCTTGCAATTCCACCGGGGCTGCTCAGCTTTAGTAGACCAGCCACGCCGTTGGAGAGAAAGGGATCACACCGATGTATCAAGCCGCCATCACCGGCACGGGCGTTTTCACGCCTCAGCAGACCATCACCAACGCCGAACTGGTCGAAGCCTTCAACGCCTATGCCGACCTCTACAACGCCGAGAATGCCGAGGCGATTGAGGCTGGCACCCTAGAGGCCAAGGCGCATTCCTCGGAAGAGTTCATCGTCAAAGCCAGCGGCATTGAGCAGCGCTATGTCATGGACAAATCCGGCGTGCTGGACCCCAATGTTATGCACCCCCTGCTGCGCCAGCGCGCGGATGAGGAACCCTCCCTAATGGCGGAAATGGCGGTTGATGCTGCGCAAAAAGCGCTCGCTGCCGCTGGAAAGACAGCCGATGACGTGGATGCGGTGATCTGCGCGGCTTCCAATCTTGAGCGCGCCTACCCCGCCGTGGCCATCGAAATTCAAGAGCTTCTGGGCGTGAAGGGTTTTGCCTTCGACATGAACGTGGCCTGTTCTTCGGCCACATTCGGCATTCAGGCGGCGGCTGATATGATCCGCTCCGGCTCCATCCGCTCTGCCTTGGTGGTGAACCCGGAAATTTGTTCGGCCCACCTCGAATGGCGCGACCGGGATTGCCATTTCATCTTTGGCGATGTCGCGACCGCCACACTGCTGGAGCGTGCCGAAGATGTCGAAGGCCCCTGTTTCGATGTCATCTCTACCCGCTGCGCGACTGAGTATTCTAACAACATCCGAAACAACAATGGCTTCCTCCGCCGGTCCCGCCCTGACGGGCTGAGCGACCGACGCGACATGCAGTTCATGCAGAATGGGCGCAAAGTGTTTAAGGAAGTGTTGCCCATGGTGGCCGACCATATCGGCGGGCATATGGCCGACAATGGGCTGGAGTCCGACGACCTTAAACGCATTTGGCTGCATCAGGCGAACAAGTCGATGAACGATTTCATCGGGCGCAAGGTGCTGGGACGGGAGCCTGAGCTGGGCGAACAGCCCAACATTCTGCAAGACTACGCCAATACCTCCTCCGCTGGGTCGATCATCGCTTTTGCGAAGAATTCCAATGACCTGCAAGACGGGGACACGGGGCTGATCTGCTCTTTCGGGGCGGGCTATTCTGTTGGATCGGTGATCGTTAAAAAGCGCGGTTAACCGCCCGCGCCTTGCCCCGCCCGCCTGCACGATCAAGGCGGGGTTTCCATCTTGATCCGCTGTCATGGGCGGCGTAACACCCTGCCCATGGCAAAGCTTTACTTCAATTACTCCACCATGAACGCTGGCAAATCCACGGTGCTGCTGCAGGCGGCACACAACTATGTGGAGCGCGGCATGGTGCCCTATCTGCTGACCGCGCAGTTCGACAATCGCGCGGGCGAAGGGCGCATCGCCTCGCGCATCGGCATCGGGCAAGAGGCCGATACCTTCGCCCCGGGCGAAGACCTTTTGGCCAAGATCGAAAGCCGGTTAGAGCAAGGCCCATGCGCCTGTATCTTCGTCGATGAGGCGCAGTTTCTTGAGGTCGAGCAGGTCTGGCAACTGGCCCGCGCGGTGGATGATCTCGGCGTGCCGATCATGTGCTTTGGGCTGCGGGTCGATTTCCGGGGTGAGCTTTTCCCCGGCTCCGCCACCCTGCTCGCGCTGGCCGATGAGATGCGCGAAGTGCGCACCATTTGCCATTGCGGCAAAAAGGCTACGATGGTCGTGCGCCGCGACGCTGAAGGGCAAGCGATGCGCGACGGCGCGCAGGTGCAGATCGGCGGGAACGAGACCTATGTCTCACTCTGCCGCAAACACTGGCGCGCCGCCGTGGGCGATGGCTAAACCCGGTTCGGCGGGGTGCTTCCGTCGACGAAGGCTTGTAGATTGGCCACAGCCATCAGCCCCATATCGACGCGGACCTCATGCGCCGCGGTGCCGAGGTGCGGCAACAGCACAGCATTGTCGAGATCGCGCAGCGCCTGCGGCACTTTGGGTTCGAACTCATAGACATCCAGCCCCGCACCGCCGATGCGCCCCGCTTGCAGAGCTTCGATCAATGCGGCCTCCTGTACCACATCGCCGCGGGCAATGTTGATCAGATGGGCATGGGGCTGCATCGCCCCGAGCACGCTCTCATCAATCAAATGCCGTGTCTCGCCGCCGCCGGGCACGGCGACGACAAGCACATCAACAGCCTCGGCCAGCGCAGTCAGGCTTTCGACACGGGTGGCCGGGAAATCGAGGTCTTTCTTACTGCGGTTAAAATAGCTGACCTGCATGTCGAACCCATAGTGACACCGCCGCGCGATGGCCTGCCCGATCCGGCCCATGCCGACGATGCCGACACGCTTGCCGGTCAGGTGCAGTCCCAGCATCTGGGTCGGGTGCCACCCTTCCCACGCGCCCGAGCGGACCAACCGCTCCCCTTCGGCGGCACGGCGGGCGGACATCAGCATGAGTGTCATGGCGACATCCGCCGTGGCATCAGTGACGGCGCCGGGCGTGTTGGTCACCTCCACCCCCGCCGCGCGGGCCGCTGCCGCGTCGATGTGGTTATAGCCGACGCCAAAATTGGCGAGGATCTTGCAGCGTGGGGCAGGCACATCGGCAAAGACTTCGGCCGAGAATACATCCCCCAAGGTCGGCATCACCCCGTCATAGTCGCGCAAAGCCGCGCGCATTTCATCGGCCGACAGGGGCGCGGTTTCCTCGCGAACGGTTACCTCGCAGCCCGTCAAGGTGACGGTGACCTCCTTGGGCAAGGGTCTGGCAATCAGTATCTTTTTCAATGCATCCGCCCTCCTTCGGGCACTTTTTGATCGGGCGACACCAGCACGATCTCTCCGTCCTTATCCGGCAGGCCAAGCACCAGCACTTCGGACATGAAAGGCCCGATCTGGCGCGCGGGGAAGTTCACCACGGCCATGACCTGCCGCCCCACCAGCGTTTCGGGTGTATAATGCGCCGTGATCTGGGCAGAGGTCTTACGCTCCCCAATCTCAGCGCCGAAATCCACCCAGAGTTTGATTGCCGGTTTACGCGCTTCGGGGAAGGCTTCGGCCCGGGTCACGGTGCCGACGCGAATGTCGACCTTGAGAAAATCGTCAAAAGTGATCTCAGCCATTGGCCAACTCCCGCGATCTGTCTGCGGCAGCGGCCACAGCGCGTTTCAACAAGGGTGGGAAGCCTTCGGCCTCATCCATCAGAACCTCAAGCGCCGCTTGGGTGGTGCCATTGGGGCTGGTCACGTTGACGCGAAGCTGGGCGGGGTCTTCTTCGGCCTGCATCGCCAGCGCCCCTGCCCCGGCCACGGTCGCCTTGGCCAATTGCATGGCCAGTTCTTCGGGCAAGCCTTGGGCCACCCCGGCGGCGGCCATGCATTCGATCATGTGAAAGACATAGGCCGGGCCCGAGCCGCTGACCCCCGTGACCGCGTCGATCTGCGCCTCTTCGGCCAGACGCACGACCTCACCCACGGCACTGAGCAGGGTCTCGGCCTCATCCAAAGACCGGCTGCCCGCCTTGGCGTTGCCAACGATGGCGGTGATCCCTTTGGAAATGGCAGCGGGGGTATTGGGCATGGCCCGCACGATGGGTGTGTCGCCGCCAAGGACGCTTTCGAAATAACCGATGGTGGTGCCCGCCGCGACGCTGACGAAAAGCGTCTCGCCGTTGCCCATCGGCCGAAGCGTCGGCAGCGCATCCGACATCATCTGCGGCTTGACCGCCACCAGCACCACGGCCGGAGTGGCGGGCAGCGTGGCGTTAAGGTTCACGCCCGTGCTTTGCAGCCAATCGGAGGGCTTGGGGTCCACGACCCAAACCGAGCTTGCAGGCAGTCCCTTTGCCAGCCAGCCTTCCAACATGGCCGATCCCATTTTGCCACAGCCCAGCAAAACCAAGCCATCGCGCGCCACTCTGCCGTCTTTCATTGTCATCCCCCGAAGTTGTTCGGGGACTTTGTTACGCCCGGCCGTAAGCCTCTGCAATGGCGACGTCCATCGCGGCCTTGGGGGTTTGATCGCCCCAGACGAGCAATTGCAGCGCGGGGTAGTAGCGTTCGGCGCTCATGACAGCGGCACCGATCATCGTATCAATCTGCTCTGGGCCCGCGACCTGCCCACCGGCCAGCACCAAGCCGTAACGGTAGACCATCAACTGCTGATCCGGCCAGAAACTGAACGCCCCCGCCCAGCATTGATCGTTGACGAGGTTTAACAATTCGTAAAGCTGCGGCAGTTTTTCGGCAGGCGGCTCCATCTCGAAGGTGCAAATCAGGCGCAGCGTTTCGTCATAGGCAGACCATGCCAGCGTTATCGAATATGTTCGCCATTGCCCTTCGACAGCCATGGCGATTTGGTCATCCGCCACGCGGTCGAACTCCCAATCATGGTGCGCCGCGATATTTTCAACGATATCAATCGGGTGAACGTCTTCTTCAAGGTAATGCTCGGACAGGGCCATTTCGCCACCTCTCAATCTGTTCCACGGGGCGGGACGTGGCCCACCATTCATGGAAGCCTGCACAAATAGGCGTGTAGGTTCACATCACCTATACAAGATATGGTGCTTCTAGCGGAACAGTCTGGCAAGGTTTTTCTTGGGGATAACCACAATTGATAGGGGATAACCGCAATAACTTGTGGGTAAATCGCGGAAAACGTCTACAATTTGGAGAGAGGTGCTGCGCCGGGGCGTAATTCGCCTCAGTCGGCCCGGAGGATTGCCGCCCCTACCATGGGGGCGACGGATCAAATTTGGCCTGGGCTCGGGCCTCAGCCCTTGGTTTCGAGCTTGTCGAGCCGCGCTTTCAGCGCTTCGTTCTCTTCGCGGGCCTTTTGCGCCATGGCACGCACCGCGTCGAACTCTTCGCGGGTGACAAAATCACGATCAGCGAGCCAACGGTCAAGCATGCCCTTCATGGCAGTCTCGGCCTCATCCTTGGCACCCTGGGCGACGCCCATCGCGTTTGTCATCATCTGTGATACGTCATCGAAAAACTTGTTACGGGTCTGCATGTCTGGCCTCCGGAGGTTTGTTAGTCTCTATATGGGGCGCGAAGCCCTTACTCGCAAGGTTGACTTCCCCGCGCGGCCTTGCTCAATCAGCACCATGATAGCCATGCTCCCCTTCCCCGATATCGCGCCGGAAATCTTTTCGGTTAACCTGTTCGGCACCACCTTCGCGCTGCGCTGGTACGCGCTGGCCTATATCGTGGGCATTTTGCTGGGCTGGCGCATCGCCACCGCGGCGGTCAAACGCCCCCAACTGTGGAAGAATGACACGCCCGTCATGAAGCCCGGACAGGTCGAGGACCTGCTCTTTTGGGTTATTCTGGGCGTCATTCTTGGCGGACGCTTGGGCTATGTGCTCTTTTATCAACCAGCCTATTACCTGTCGAACCCCGCCGCCATCTTGCAGCTTTGGGAGGGCGGCATGTCCTTCCATGGTGGGGCGCTTGGGGTCATTTTGGCCGGGCTCTTCTATACATGGCGGCATCGCATCCCGGTGATCTCAACCGGAGATATGGTCTGTTTGGGGCTGGCGCCGGGCCTGTTTCTGGGGCGGCTGGCGAATTTCATCAACGCCGAGCTCTGGGGTCGTCCGACCGATCTGCCTTGGGGCGTGGCCTTCCCCGGCGAGGCAGCGCAGTTCTGCCCCGACGTGGCCGGCATCTGCGCCCGGCACCCCTCGCAACTCTATGAGGCGCTGCTGGAGGGGCTGCTCTTGGGCGGCGTGTTGATCTGGATGGCATGGAAACGCGGCGCGCTGAAAATGCCCGGCCTGATCGGCGGCACCTTCCTTGCGGGCTATGGCGCGGCACGTTTCGCGGTTGAATTCCTGCGCCAGCCAGATGCGCAATTCGTCACCTCCGGCAATCCATTGGGGCTGGCGTGGCATACCGGCGGCTGGGGGCTGACCATGGGGCAGATCCTGTCGCTGCCGATGATCGCCGTAGGCATCTTTCTGATCATCCGAGCGCGGCGACAGGCATGAGCCTGAAGGACCATCTGCTCGCGCGGATCGCCTTGGAAGGGCCGATGCGGCTGGACGACTATATGCAGTCCTGCCTGTTGCATCCCGACTGGGGCTATTACACGACCCGCGCGCCCTTTGGCGCAGAGGGGGATTTCATAACGGCGCCGGAGATCAGCCAGATGTTTGGCGAATTGATCGGCCTCTCGCTGGCGCAAAGCTGGCTGGATCAGGGTGCGCCCACGCCTTTCACATTGGCCGAGCTTGGGCCGGGGCGCGGCAGCTTGATGGCCGATTTGCTGCGCGCCTGCGCGCAGGTGCCGGGATTTCTGGCCGCTGCGAAGATTACGCTGGTCGAAGCCTCCCCCGCTCTGCGCGACGTGCAGCGTGAGACGTTGCGGGGCCATGAGGTCACTTGGCTGGATAGCGCTGCAGACTTGCCCGATGCGCCGCTTTTCCTGATCGCGAATGAGTTTTTCGACGCGCTGCCGATCCGCCAGTTCATCCGCCAAGGCGCGGGCTGGGCGGAACGGCGGGTTGGCGCGGCAGAGGGCGCGCTGACCTTCGGCCTTGGGCCTGTGACCCCACAGCCCGCCCTCACGCACCGGCTGGAGGATACGAAGGACGGCGATCTGGTCGAGCTTTGCGCCCCGGGGGCAGAGATCATGCAACAGATCGGCAGCCGCATCGCAGATCATGGCGGCGCCGCGCTGATCGTCGACTATGGCGATTGGCGGGCCTTGGGCGACACCCTGCAAGCATTGGCGAACCACGCCCCCGTAGACCCGCTGGCCAGCCCCGGCCATGCCGATCTGACCGCTCATGTCGATTTCGAGGCGCTCGCCCTCGCCTGCCCCTGCCCCCATAGCCGCGTCGTCACCCAAGGCGTTTTTCTTGAGCGTTTGGGCATCACCCCCCGCGCGCAGAAATTGGCCGAACTCCTGACCGGTGACGCGCTTGGCAGCCACATTGCCGCACATCGGCGGTTGACGCACCCGGCGGAAATGGGAAACCTGTTCAAAGTGATGGGGCTCTACCAAAAAGGTCAGACCCCGCCCCCGGGGACAGAAGTATGACGCTCGAAATTCTCACATCAGATGCGCTTGCCCCTCTGCAGCACGGGTTCTTCACCCGCCGTGGCGGCGCGTCATCGGGGGTGTTTTCCGGGCTGAACTGCGGCAGCGGCAGCTCGGACCAGTCCGAGATTGTGCGCATCAACCGCGCCCGCGCCGCCGAGGCGATGGGCCTCCCCGCCGACCACCTTGTCGGGGTGCATCAAGTCCACTCTGCCACCGTCGTTACCGTGACTGAACCGCGCGACGACAAGCCCCGCGCCGATGCGCTGGTGACCAAAACCCCCGGCATCGCCCTGTCGATCCTGACCGCTGACTGCCAGCCCGTGCTCTTTGCGGATGCGCAGGCCGGTGTGGTTGGCGCGGCCCATGCGGGCTGGCGCGGCGCGCTTGATGGGATACTTGAGGCGACCGTCGATGCGATGGTTGATCTGGGCGCCACGCGCGAAAAGATCACTGCGGTGATCGGCCCCTCGATCAGCCAACGCGCCTATGAGGTCGGGCCAGAGTTTCTCGACAACTTCATGAGCGTCGACCCCGAGTTTGCCCGTTACTTTGCCCAAGGCGAAGGTGACCGTCTGCATTTTGACCTGCCGGGCTTTGGCCTGAACCGGTTGCGGGCCGCGGGTGTGGGCCATGCGGAATGGACGCGGCATTGCACCTATGCCGATCCCGCGCGATTCTATTCCTACCGGCGCACGACCCACGCCAAAGAGGCGGATTATGGCCGCCTGCTCTCGGCCATCACGCTTTGAACGGGGCAAGATTGGGGCGAGGGTCGCCCGTTTCATGCCGCATTACTGCCGCCAGACTGGACGCAATCGCGCCCGTTTTGCTCAACTGCTTCTCGAGCAGGCGATAACTGTAGGAATTTAAACACTTTATAGATTGTGGCCTTCCCGCCCCAAAGCGCCCAACTCAGCCGTCAAATTCGCGCAAGTTTCTCACCCATCGTCAAAAACCGGCCCGATTGCACTGCGATAGTGAATGGAACGATGCCCGCATGACCGAAGAGGAACCGAGCCATGAAAAAGAACCCGCGCTTCATCAAGTCCGTCGTCGAGACCGCCGCAAAGACGGACACCGTCATGCCATGGGCGCGTGGCGCGCGCCGCGCCGCCTTTATCGCAAAGCGCGCTGGCAACGCCCCGGTCCGCAAGACCGCCTGACAAGTTTCCCCCGGTACCGGCGCCAAAGCGTCCGGTACAAATGACCGCCCCTCGGGACGTTGATTCGCCTCGGGGGGTGTTTTCATGCAAATATGGCAGCCAAGAGCCGGGCCAAGAAACATACCGCGATTTCAGCGGAAATTGGCGCGGGATAGGCTGTGAATATCCCGGATATTTTGACAATTCCGGCAGAACATGGCGAATTACCTGTCAGTCCGCGCCCAAAAAGGGCCGCGTTCCGCCCCGCTGCGCCGGGTAGATAAGGGGTTTTGCATGACACAGACCGCCGCCACCGATCTGGAAGTTCCGCCGCCTGCGCCAATGCGCAGTTATGAAATTGCCGCCCTGCGCGCCGATGGTTCGCTCTATATCGGGCAAGGCACTGCCCCCGCCGCGCCGCTTTTCGAATCCGCCTTTGCGGCCTTCGCCCGCGGGACGCTGATCCAGACGGTGCAGGGCGACATCGCCATTGAGGACCTTCAGCCCGGCGACATGATCAACACCTCATCGGGGGAACCGGCGCGATTGATCTGGATCGGGTCCAGCAGCTTTATCCCGGCGGACAGCGGGCGGCGGCTTTCGCTGATCCGCATCATGCCCGACAGTTTCGGAGAGGGGCGCCCCAGTTCGTTCCTCACCCTTGGTCCCGCCGCACGGGTACTACACACGCCGCCTCACCTGCGGGCAGAGGCGGGCAGCACCCGTTTGCTGACCCCGGTTCGCGCGTTTTTGGATGGGGTCAACGTGATTGAGGTCGCCCCGCCGACCCCGGTGCGCCTGTTCCATATCTGCCTGTCGCGCCATGCGGCGATCAAGGCAGGCGGGTTGGAGATGGAGACCTTTCACCCCGGTGCGCAGGCTCTGCGCGACGCCGCGCCCAGCCTTCGGGATCGGCTTCTGTCGATGTTTCCGCAGATCGCGCATGCGACGGATTTCGGCCCCCTTGCCCATCCCCGCGCGCCTGAAACCACAGAAGATAGTTCAAAGGACTGATTCAGGGCGCGGTCGACAGCCGCGCTTCCAAAACGTCAAAGGGTACGCCGGGATCATCCTTGGCCCCACGGATCACAAGGCTCGTCTTTACGCTTTCCACATTCGGCGTCGTCAGCAATTGCCCCGTGAGGAAACTTTGAAAACTCGACAGGTCCGGCGCCACGCATTTAAGGATGAAATCAACCTCACCGTTGAGCATATGGCACTCGCGCACCAACGGCCAACCGCGACATTTCTCTTCAAAAGCGCTCAGATCGGCCTCGGCCTGACTGGCAAGTCCGACCATGGCGAAGACCTGCACCTCAAAGCCCAGTTCGCGCGCATCTACATCGGCATGATAGCCTTTGATGTAGCCTTGTTCTTCCAAGGTGCGGACCCGGCGCAAACAGGGCGGCGCAGAGATGCCCACGCGCTTGGCCAGTTCGACATTCGTCATCCGGCCATCCGATTGCAATTCGGCCAAGATCATCCGGTCGATCGGATCTAGTCGTGTACCCGCCATATCATCCTCAGTGAATTTTCGATTCTTATAGCAGCCTGCGTGGTACGCGCAATAAAGTTTCACACAAGCGCAATAATCTTTGTCTCGGCCCTTAAACCGAACCAGCCGCCCGCTCACGCAAGCGTAATGGCAGAGCGGTGACGGTGGGGGTTTAACGGCTTCCCCGCTATCGCTATATGAGGCGGGCAATATCAATGACAGCCCGGGGGCGCCAGATGGCCGAGACACGTAAAACCAAGGTACTGATCATCGGCTCCGGCCCTGCGGGCTATACCGCCGGGGTCTATGCAAGCCGCGCCATGTTGGAGCCGATCCTCGTTCAAGGGATTGAGCCCGGCGGCCAGCTGACCACCACCACCGAGGTCGAGAACTGGCCCGGCGACAGCGAGGTCCAAGGCCCCGACCTGATGATCCGCATGCAGGACCACGCCCAGGCCATGGGCACCGAGATCATCGGCGACATCATCACCGATCTTGACCTCTCAAGCCGTCCGTTCCACGCCAAAGGCGACAGCGGCACGACCTATGTCGCCGACGCTGTGATCCTTGCCACCGGGGCGCGGGCCAAATGGCTGGGGCTGGAGAGCGAGGAAAAGTTTAAAGGGTTCGGCGTGTCGGCCTGCGCCACCTGTGACGGCTTTTTCTACCGGGGCCAAGAGATCGTGGTGATCGGCGGCGGCAACACCGCCGTGGAAGAGGCGCTGTTCCTGACCAACTTCGCCTCCAAGGTCACGTTGATCCACCGCCGTGATGAACTGCGCGCTGAGAAAATCCTGATCGACCGACTGATGAAGAACCCCAAGATCGAGCCGCTGTGGTTCCACGAGCTTGAGGAAGTCTATGGCACCGACAGCCCGCTGGGTGTCGAAGGCGTGAAGGTTAAACACGTCAAAACGGGCGAGATCACTGATATCCCGGCCAAAGGGGTGTTCGTGGCCATCGGTCACGCGCCCTCGAATGAATTGGTGAAGGACGTGTTGGAAACCCACATGGGCGGATATGTCGTGACCAAACCGGACAGCACTGAAACCTCCATTCCGGGCGTCTTTGCCGCAGGCGATCTGACAGACCACAAGTATCGCCAGGCGGTGACAAGCGCCGGCATGGGCTGCATGGCCGCGCTGGAAGCTGAGCGTTTTCTGGCCGAAGTGGGCGATGATGAGGGCAAGGACACCTCCCTTCCGCTTGGCTATGGGGCCGAAGTGAAGGAAGACGTTTAAGTCAACCGAAGGCGCGGCGGAGATAATTCTGGTTTCCGCCGCCCTTGAACACCCGAATTGCAGGCCATCCCGAGATCGCGGGATAACAGCCTTTAACGATACGATCCCCCCTAGAACTATAGACTTTTTACGCCTTTTGCAGCTATGGCAGCCAAGACCGAAGCCGCCTGCCCCCTGAAGAAAAGTGATAGTTATGATGCCCAGCAACCTGACGCCGATCCCCGAACTCTATGTCTCTTATGAGTCTTCGCAAAAGCTGAAGATCGAAGCCGGCAATCTGGTGAGCCTTGATCTCACCCCGCGTCAGATCTGCGATCTGGAGCTTTTGATGAACGGCGGTTTCAATCCGCTCAAAGGTTTCCTGTCCGAGGAAGATTATGACGGCGTGGTCGAGAACATGCGGCTGGCCGATGGCAGCCTCTGGCCCATGCCGATCAACCTCGACGTCAGCGAAGCCTTCGCCGAAAAGCTGGAACTGGGTCAGGACATCGCCCTGCGCGACCAAGAGGGCGTGATCCTTGCGACCATGACCATCACCGACCGTTGGACCCCCAATAAGGCACGCGAGGCCGAGAAGGTCTTTGGCGCCGATGATGATGCCCATCCGGCGGTGAACTATCTGCACAACCAAGCGGGCAACGTCTATCTCGGCGGCCCGGTGACCGGCATCCAGCAGCCCGTACACTACGATTTCCGCGCGCGCCGCGACACGCCTAACGAGCTGCGCGCCTATTTCCGCAAGCTGGGCTGGCGCCGCGTCGTGGCCTTTCAAACCCGCAACCCGCTGCACCGCGCGCATCAGGAACTCACCTTCCGCGCCGCCCGTGAGGCGCAGGCCAACCTGCTGATCCACCCCGTTGTCGGCATGACCAAACCCGGCGATGTCGATCATTTCACCCGCGTGCGCTGCTATGAGGCGGTGCTCGACAAATACCCTGCCGCCACCACCTCGATGAGCCTCTTGAACCTCGCCATGCGCATGGCTGGCCCGCGCGAGGCCGTCTGGCACGGGCTGATCCGCAAGAACCACGGCTGCACACACTTCATCGTCGGCCGCGACCACGCTGGCCCCGGCAAGAACTCCGCCGGTGAGGATTTCTATGGCCCCTATGACGCGCAGGACCTGTTCCGCGCGCATCAGGAGGAAATGGGCATCGAAATGGTCGATTTCAAACATATGGTCTGGGTGCAGGAACGCGCTCAATATGAGGCCATGGATGAGATCAAGGACAAGGACGATGTCACCATCCTGAACATCTCGGGTACCGAGCTGCGCCGCCGCCTGCGCGAAGGTCTGGAGATCCCCGAATGGTTCTCCTTCCCCGAGGTCGTGAAGGAACTGCGCCGCACCTCCCCACCGCGCTCGAAGCAAGGTTTCACCGTCTTCTTCACCGGTTTCTCCGGCTCGGGCAAATCCACCATCGCCAACGCGCTGATGGTCAAGCTGATGGAAATGGGCGGCCGCCCTGTGACGCTGCTGGATGGCGATATCGTGCGGAAAAACCTTTCATCTGAGCTGGGCTTCTCCAAAGAACACCGCGATCTGAACATCCGCCGCATTGGCTATGTCGCGAGCGAGATCACCAAGAACGGCGGCATCGCGATCTGCGCGCCCATTGCGCCCTACGCGGCCACCCGCCGCGCGGTGCGTGAGGACGTGGAGAACTTCGGCGCCTTCGTAGAGATCCATGTCGCGACCTCGATCGAGGAATGCGAACGCCGCGACCGCAAGGGGCTCTACAAGCTGGCGCGCGAAGGCAAGATCAAAGAGTTCACCGGCATTTCCGACCCTTACGACGTGCCGCAGAACGCCGAACTGGTGCTGGAGACCGAGAATGTCGAGGTCGACAACTGTGCCCATCAGGTGTTGCTGAAGCTCGAGAACATGGGGCTGATCGCGGGGTAAACCGTTCAGCTTTTGCCAAGGACAACGCAGCCCCTCGGGGCTGCGTTTTGCGTTTGGGGTCAGACCACCTCGGGCATGAAGACTTGGCCCGACATCACCACGCGCCCCTGCCCCGCCACACGCACACCGGTGATCGCATCGCGGGGGCCAAGCACCTCGACCTCCGCCCGTCCCGGACGGCCCATGAGATGCCCCTGTTCGGCGGCAAATCGGGGGTTATCGATCAGCCCCCGCGCCCAGAGATAGGCCGCCATTGCGCCTGTCGCCGATCCGGTGAAAGGGTCTTCGGCGGGGCTTGGTGGGGCCAATAGCAGCCGCGCATAGGTATCGCCCGCTGCTGTTGCGCCGTCGAGTGTTACCCAAAAAGGCTCCATCATATCGCTGTCTTGCCCCAGATGTGCGTTGTAATCCGCCAGCGCCTCGGGGTTAAGCTTCAGCCCTTCCAAGACGGCGCGACTGCGCAGAACGGTGATACAGAACGGCAGCCCGGTGGAGACCACCTGCGGCGGGGCGATGATATCCCCGTGTGCCACGCCGCCCACCTTGGCGACGAGCTCGGCAGGTACTTCTTCCCCGAAAACAGGCGCGGTCTGGGTCATTGCGATCTGGGCACCGCGGACCTCTATCTCCAAGACACCCGCGCCCGTCTCCAGCCGCAGCGGCCCTTCACCGATCAGCCCGCGATGGCGCAGGGCCGCGACGGTGGCGATGGTCGGATGGCCGGCAAAGGGTATCTCTCGGCTGGCGAGGTAGTATTTCACCTTGAAGTCAGCGATCTCGGACGGCCCTGTAAAGGTGCATTCTACCAAAGATGTCTCACGCACATAGGCCGTGCACAGGTCATCAGGCAGCACCGCCCCGCCATGCACCACGGCACAGCCATTGCCGCCAAAGACCTGATCGGTGAAAGCATCCACCCAGTCGAAATCGAAATCCATACGCCCGCTCCCAATAACAAAAGGCCGCAGCGGATTGCGGCCTTGCATCGAGCTTAGCGTATCGTCGTGAACGTTGGCGTCAATGCACCATGACCGGGCGGTAGTCATGCTCTCGCGCCAGCGAGAAAGCGAGTTTCTGATCGCCGACGAGGGCCAGTTGCTGCCCTTCGGCGTCGTGGACCGCATAAAGAAGCTCAAGCCCTTCCGCCTGATCGCGCACTTCGCGCGGCAGATCGGCGACAGCGATGGTTTTAACATAGACCATACGGTCATTTCCGTGGGTGATTGCGTCTTGCATGATGTTACCCCTTCTTGATCTTGATGGTTTGAACCACCGTTTCAGGCTTGGCGCGGGTCAGGTCGACGTGCAGCAGACCATTCTCCATAACGGCTTCGCCCACATCGACCCCATCGGCCAGTACGAACGAGCGCTGAAATTGTCGCGCGGCGATTCCACGGTGCAAAAACACCCGATCTTCACCATCGTCAGACTGACGCCCACGGATCACGAGCTGTCTATCCTCAACTGTTATCGACAGATCCTGTTCCGAAAAACCAGCCACGGCAAGTGTGATCCGATAGCTGTAGTCAGATGTTTGTTCGATATTGAACGGCGGATAACCTTCGTTTCCGGCTTTGGCGCTGCGTTCAAGCACCCGTTCCAATTGTTCAAACCCAAGCATATGCGGGTAAGAGGCAAGCGTTAATTTCGTCATGCGACACGTCCTTATCAGGTCAAGCGACAGTGTTTCACAGGCCCCGCAACCGGCAACCCGTTGCATTGAATATGGGGGGGCTTTCTTGCCTGCGCAAGGGCTATGCCAAATGATCTCAAGCGCTTATATTCAAGGTTCAGCTGCCCAACGGAATCACCTACCCATGAATGCCCCTACCGATCTGTCGATGAAAACGGACGAAGTGCTGCGTGTTGAACTTGAGGTCTTCCGACGGGAACATCGCGATCTGGATGACGCCATCCACGCTCTTGTTGAAAAGGGAACTGGCGATCAACTGACCCTACAGCGGCTGAAAAAGCGCAAACTGCGGCTCAAGGATCTCATCGCCCAGATCGAAGACCGCCTGACCCCCGACATCATCGCCTAAACCTTGATCTCTGTTGCCTGCGGCAATCATCGTTGCCACATGGGTCGGGATGGGTATAGTGCGCGCTCTGATCCACCAAGAGAAGGCCCTGCGCAATGACCACGCCCCCGGTTGGCATCATCATGGGGTCCCAGTCCGACTGGGCCACCATGCGCGAAGCAGTAACCCTGCTGGAAGAGCTTAACATCCCCTTTGAGGCGCGCATCGTGTCCGCCCATCGCACGCCAGACCGGCTGTGGGACTATGGCAAAACGGCCGTGGACCGTGGTCTGCAAGTGATTATCGCAGGCGCTGGCGGTGCGGCGCATTTGCCGGGCATGATGGCCTCCAAAACCCGGGTGCCGGTGATCGGCGTGCCGGTGCAGACTAAAGCGCTCTCGGGTGTGGATTCGCTCTATTCCATCCTGCAGATGCCGCGCGGCTTTCCGGTCGCGACCATGGCCATCGGTGCCGCAGGCGCGGCCAATGCGGCCTTGATGGCGGCGGGCATCCTCGCCTTGCAGGACGCAGAACTGGCCAAGCGGTTGGACGATTGGCGCGACGCGCTCAGCGCCTCGATCCCCGAGGTGCCGCATGACTGAGCCACTGCAAACCGGCGCCACCATCGGCATTCTGGGCGGCGGCCAATTGGGCCGGATGCTCTCTGTCGCCGCCGCGCGGCTAGGCTTTCGGACCCATATCTTTGAGCCGGGTGCCAACCCGCCCGCCGCCGATGTGGCCCATGCGGTGACCACCGCAGGCTATGACGACCACAGCGCGCTAGAGGCTTTCGCCCGCGCCTGTGACATCGTGACCTTCGAGTTTGAGAACATCCCGACCGAGGCGCTCGACGTGGTGGAGGCAATCACCCCGATCCGCCCGGGCCGCGAAGCACTGCGAATTTCGCAGGATCGATTGACCGAGAAAACCTTCCTCGGCGACCTCGGCCTGAAGGTGGCGCCTTTTGCCGATGTCACCGACGCCGCCAGCCTGAAGGCCGCCGTGGCCCAGATCGGCACGCCCGCGATCCTCAAGACCCGGCGTTTCGGCTATGACGGCAAAGGCCAAGCGCGGCTGAAAGACGATGCCGACCTCGACACCGCTTGGGCCGAGATGAACGGTGCGCCTTCGGTGCTCGAAGGGTTCGTGAATTTTAGCGCCGAGATTTCCGTCATCGCCGCTCGCAGCGCCACGGGCGAAGTCGCCTGTTTCGATCCTGGTGAGAACGTCCACCGCGATGGCATCCTGCACACCACCACCGTCCCGGCAAAGATCAGCAACGCGCAGCGCACCGATGTGGTCTTGCTCGCCGGTCGGGTGCTTAACGCGCTTGAGTATGTCGGCGTCATGGGGGTTGAGCTTTTCGTCACCCCGCAGGGGCTGATCGTGAACGAAATCGCCCCACGGGTGCATAACTCGGGCCATTGGACCCAGAATGGCTGCGCGATCGACCAGTTCGAGCAGCACATCCGCGCCGTCGCGGGCTGGCCCTTGGGCGATGGTCAGCGCTATGCGGATGTGGTGATGACCAACCTCATCGGCGACGATATGGACCGCGTGTCAGAACTTGCCCGCGCGCGCGACACCGCGCTGCATCTCTACGGCAAGGCCGAGGTGAAACCGGGTCGCAAGATGGGCCATGTGAACCAGATCATGCGCGCCTGAGGTCAGGCGACGAAACGCTCCGCAACCGCGCCGGACATGAAGCTTACCCGCCCCGCCACGAAAGTGGCGGCGACGCGGCCCGTGGCCTTGTCCAACACAATGATATCAGCGCGTTTGCCCGGTGCCAGCGTGCCACGATCGGTAAGGCCCAGCACCTGCGCCGGCCCGGATGAGACCAGCGCCCATGCCCCCGCAAGGTCGAGCAGCCCGCTTTGCGCCAGCATCAGGGCGGCACGGCGCGGCGAAGGGTAATGGTAGTCTGACGCCAAGGCGTGACATAGCCCCATGCTGATCAAATCCAGCGCCGACAGATTGCCGTTATGCGACCCGCCGCGCACCACATTGGGCGCGCCCATGATCACCGCATCGCCCGCCCCATGCGCGGCCTCGGCGGCCTCCTGCGTTTCGGGAAATTCTGCCAGTGTCACACCCCGGGCCCGCCACAGGCCGCGCCCCTCGGCGGTCTGATCATCATGGCTGCCCATTTTGACCCCGCGTTGCGCCAGTTCTGCACACAGTCGATCCAAGGCCGCTGGCACTTCATCGCGCCGAGCGTGCATCTCCTGCATTTGAGCCAAATGGCTCTCGGGGCTACGCCCAGCCTTCAGCGCCTGCCCCACCAGCCGTTTCGGCATCTTACCCGCCGCCAAACGGTCATGCGGCAGGTGATCGTTGAACACCACATAGCCCACGCCCCACTCCGCCATACGCTGCGGCAGACTGTCATAGAGGTCGAGCATATGGGTCTCAAAGCGCAACTGCGGGCGAATATCCGTGACCAATTCCGGCGCCGTGTCGCGGATGCCAGAAAAAACCTGATCGGCAAATTCCAGCCCCCGCAGGCCGCCCTCCCAACTGACGAATTGGGCCAAAACAGCCGTGGTCATGCCGTTGGCCGCCAGTTCCGCCTCTGCGGCGACCAGCCCTTCGGAAAGCTGCTTCATCGCCCCGCGGCGCGGTGCCAGATGCCGCTCGAAGGCATCGCCATGCAGGTCGACGATCCCGGGCAGCACTCGGAAGCCAGTCAGGTCGACGCTCCGCCCCACCGGGCGGTCATTAATCACCCCTTCGGCAAAAGACAGCGGCGCGCGGCTAAGCCCTTCGGGATGCAGGACCTCTGCGTTCATCAGGTCAAGGTTTGGCATCGTCCCCTCCCAACCCCGGCAGGCACCCGCCTTCGGGGCAGCCAATCGCGTTCAATACACCATCAATAAAGGTCATTGACCGGTCAAAACTGCCGGTTTTCAAAAACGCCATGGTCTGGGCGATAACGCGCGGGTTGTTCATCATGAAAGTGTGGGTCACGGGCAAGACGATATGCTCTTTCATTCCCGCCACACGGGTCGACGCGACCGAGACTTTCCCGTCATCCGGACCCGGCAAAAGGCTTGAGAAATAAGGGTTCAGAGACTGTGACCCCGCGATCACGCCCAACTCAAACGGCACAGGCGGCAATTGGTTCGGGAGCGCCCCAACCCCGGTGCCGATCTCGGCCCCGGCCGGGCCGTTCAACCACTCGAAGGCGGGGTTCTCGACCAATTCGTCAACCACTTCGCTGCCGTGATTGGGCGGCCCCAGCATCACCACGCGGCCGACACGGTCGGCACCAGCCTCTGCCACCCATTTGCGCACCAGAATACCGCCCATGGAATGGGTCACGAAATCAATCTGCGCGGTGCCACAAGCGGCAACCGCCTGTGGCAAGGTCTGCTTAGTCAACTCAGCGATATTGGCTTCGGTCGAGGGATAGCCGGGGCGCACCACGCGGTATCCTTCGGCGGCCAAGGCGGCTTCCATAACGGCGAAAGACATCTCGGTTCGTGCCAGCCCATGCAGCAATACAACACAGCGGCCTGCAGCCGTTTCAGCCGCTGCAGGCAGAGGAATCGCCAGCCAAATCGCGGCGATCAGCAAGGTGAGTGGTTTCATCATGCCCTCCAGATAGACTGATTGGCGGTACTGTGAAATGGTCTTGGCGCGTTACCTGACGAAAGTATGCCGATGCCCCGCCCCTGCCCCCGATTGGCCGCCCGCGCTGTCTTGCTGCACGAGGACCGCCTCCTGCTGGTCAATGCCTATGCCGACAATCGGCTGGGTTTGATGTGCGCCCCCGGCGGTGGGGTAGAGGCCGGCGCCTCCCTGCCCGACAACCTGCGCCGCGAGGTGTTCGAAGAGACGGGCCTGACGATCTCGGTCGGCGCACCCTGTCTGATCAACGAATTCCACGACCCCAGCGGCGATTTTCATCAGGTGGATATCTATTTCAGGTGCCATATCCTTGGCCCCGCCCAGATCGCGTCAGACTGGAAGGATCACGAAGCCATCGTCACCCGACATCAATGGGTCACCAAAGCCGAATTGGCGCAGATTCCACACAAGCCCGACAGTCTCGGCGCGGTCGCCTTTGGTCCGGCGGAGGCGGCGATCACCTACGATCCGTTGGAGCCGATCTTGCGCTGATCGCCCAAGCAATCCCGCCCAGAACCAACGCCGTCGCGATAAGCAGCGTGAAGTTCAGCGGTTCACCCAAAAGCAGCGCGCCAGCAAGAATGGCGATGATCGGCACGCTAAGCTGCGCCACCGCCGCCGTGCCACCGTCGATCCGGGCCAGCACCGCATACCACAATGCGTACCCAAGGCCGGAAGTTACCCCACCGCAAAGCGCGCCCAACAGCAGGCCCGTCATACTGAAATGCGAGCCTGTCAAAGCAGGCAGGATAAGCATGAAAGGCAGGCAAAGCAGAAAATTCGCCGAAGTTGCCGCCAAGGGATCGCCCGATGTGCGGCCAATGATCGTATAGGCGGCCCAGCCCATCCCCGCGGCGACCATCAATCCAGCGCCCATGATATCTGTTGAACCCTGCCCATCCGGCCAAAGAACAAGCACCAATCCGGCAAAGGCCGCGGCGGCGCCTGTGATTTGCCGCGCGGTGGGTGCCGCACCGGTCATCGCGGCGTAGGTAAACATGGTAATCTGCACGACACCAAAAAGAATAAGCGCACCGAGCCCAGCATCCAACGTTAGATACGCGAGGCTAAAACCAATCATATAGACAGCAAGGCTGACAGCGCCGCCGATCCTGTTGCGTCGCAAGAGCGGCAGCCGCCCACCCCGTAGCGCCACCATGATCCCCAAAACCAAAGCACCTGCGGCGACGCGAACGAGCGCAAAGCCCGCAGGATCAATATGCCCACCGTCAACTGCCATCCGTGTTAAAATGGAGTTTGCCGCAAAAGCGCACATGGTGAGAGCGGAGAGAAGGAAAAGCTGCATGACCATTCGCTTAGCCCTCCTACCCAACTGCGCCAAGTGCTGATTCTTCTCTACATAGCAATCTAACTGGGTCGTGATGACAAACCCCCTCGATTTGACCAGCGCGATCGGATGAGGCGATCAAATCAGCGCATCATCACGACAGGTGAAACCTGGTGCGCTTGCCAGGGTCATTCGAGGTTCATGTTGCACTTCCTAAATTACACCCTCCAAACGCACCTCTACCGACGTACCGCGTTCGGCACCGGTCGAAATCAAACGGGCATATCCGCCATAACTCCCGGCGATCTTTCGAACCAAAGCCAGCCCAAGCCCGGAGCCTTCCACCTCGTCCCGGGATCGCAACGTGGTCATCGGCTTGAAAACACGCTCGTGAAATCGCGGATGAATCCCCGGCCCATCGTCTGAAACGGTCAACATTAGGTCAGACCCTTCGCGCCATGCCGCCACCTCGACCCTTCCTGAAAACTTGTCATGATGCTTGATCGCGTTTCCGATCAATGCCGAAAAGAGCGTGTGAAGGTCTGCTTCATCAATATGGAATGAGCCGCAACCAAAGTCATGATTAATCCGGAAACCACTGGACGGCCCAATCTCCTTTACCGCAGCATCGAATGTCTCTTGGAGACTAACCTCTTGCGGATTCGCCATCTTCCCTGCACGGGAATACTGCAAAAGATCGTACAGCATCCGATCCAAACGCTGCGTATGCCGTTTCATCAAGGCTATGGAACTATGCACCGAAGGACTTACCTCAAGCCCAGCCTCCTTGATATCTTCGGCAATCCATTCTGGCAGTTCCAATAGCGCGCGGATGGAACCCCGCAGATCATGGCTTACCAAATGGATAAACTCCTCTGCGTCCGGCGCCGTATTTGGCTGTTCCCCCGAAGGGATTTCAACGTCGAGGGACGAATATAGCTGGGGATGGGTCATATCACTAACGCCCTACGCATGACCGTTGGACAGAGCCCCGCAGCTGCCGGATCAAAGAATAAGGCTGCCATTACGCGATATCCCGCAGCAAACGCTGCGCATTCGGCGGATACTTTTGGCGAAGCCGCGCCCAACGTTGTATTTGCCTCTCCCGCCCCGCTCGGCTGGTGATAAGCTGCCACCGCTGCGCCACACGGTTTAGGGCTATTTTCGGCGCGACCTCGCCCTGCAGCGCCCGATCCAAGCCGCTTCCTAAAGCCTGAAAATAATCAGATTGCCCTTTTAGGTAGAAATCTGGAATTGCCCCGTCAAGCGACGCACGATGCACCTTGAGAAACGGTTTTGAATAAGCATCTTCAACGCCCGGATCGCTGTAGTGTTCCTTTCGGTAAGGGTCAAAAAAGCCCTCTGGCTGCCGAACGGCCAGTGTCGACATCTCAGGTGTGACCGCGAAAAGAGCAAATAAATAGGCGAGTTCCTTCTGTGCTGATGTTGCACTGACGACAAAGCTCCACCCCCAATTGAAATAGGGTGTTGCAAGGAGTTCCCCCCCAACTTTCCCGCCGGGCGTTGGGCCATAAATCATCCGCCCTCTCATCGACGACCGGGGAGAGTTCAGATATTTCTGCGTACCACCCCAGCCAATATTGCAATAGATATCGCCTTTCCCATATCGCGCCCAGTTTTCGAACAGCCCAAGGTTAGAGGTATCAGGGACGAGGCTGTCTGTAATCGCAATCAATTCCTCCAACGCCGCTACACCCGGGTCTTCAGCGATTTGCGGGGTCATATCGAGGGACAACGGCCAATACCCTTTGGCGTGAAATCGAATCCACCACTCCCACGCCAGATACCCCGGCGTTCGAAACAACAACCCGCCATATCGACCAGCTTCTGGCGCATGAAAAAAACGTATTTGCCGATCCAGCTCCGCCCAAGTCTCTGGCATAGCAAGTGGATAACCAAAGCGATCAGCATAGCGCGCCTGTTCGTTCGGATCGTGAAGCATCTCGCGATGGTAAAACATCACATAGGCGTCGCCATCCGTTTGGAAACCATAGGTCTGACCGTCAAACCTATCCCCTTCCTGATAGAGGATAGGGTCGCGAAATCCCGTCGGCTCATAGCGTGCGGCGTAGTCATCCAAAGCGTGGATTGCCCCCGCGGCAACGAGGTCTGCCACCCCAAAGGTCGCAGGCAGGGCAACGTCATATTTCGCCTCCCCAAGTACACTATTTAGCATTAGCTCCGCGTTGATCTGATCGACATGCACCTCTTGAAGTTCGACTTTCACCCCAGTTCGCTTCGTAAACACCGCCGCGACCGGTTCAAGATTGGCACGTGACCCTTCCGGAAGCAGCACAGAGAGCGTTTTGGCATCTCCAACCAAACCACGGGCTTGCGCGGCCACCTTTATATCCATCGTCTCCCCAGATACCGGACCGGCGATAAGCGTGCTAAGACCGGCACCCAGTCCGATCGAGAACCTTCGCCTTGTCAACCTGGGTCCGCCAAACACACTGCAATCCTCCAATCAGCGGCTGGGGGATGACCCCCTCTCGCTTTGATGAACCCGGTTTTAGAGCCGTGGCGATTAACATTGCGTTAATTGGTCCCAGCTATTCAGTCAGCATGGTTACGATGCATCCCCCATGGTCGCTGCGGCAGTTTCTCGGCAGTCGTATCAGCACCCGCCTAAGGGCAGCGCTCCTTCTCGTGGCGGCCATTATTGGCGTTGCGGGATGGGCTGCTACGGGTCAGATGCGATCTGTGCTGGTCAGTCACGCTCATTTGAGCCAATCGGCGCTTCCTACGTTGGCTATTTCCCAGCAAATTGAGCGGTCGTTGAACGGTGTATTCCTTTCAATTGAGCAGCTTAATCAATTAGATCCCTCCGTGCCGCCAGATACGCTCGGGAAAGACATCGCAGCAAAAATCGACAAAACTTTTGAGCTTTTAGAAAATCTGAAGACAATGGAAATCGCGCTCCCGCTGGCAGTGCAGCTGGAGGCTCGGCTGCATATGGCGCGGCGGGCATCTGATGCGACAGTTTTCAGCCTTCAGGAAATGCGGCGCGCCGAAGGCCAGATCCTCACAAAGCTTGATCTTGTCGAGCAAATTCAAGAACAGAATCATACTATCATTGATGATTTGGCCTACCGACTTTCACGGCAAACAGAAGCCCTGCTGAGTGAAGTCTCGGGAAGCTTTGCATCCGGTGATGCTGCCCCAGAAGATCGCCCTTCAGGCTTTCCCGACATGTTGTTGAGCGCAATTAATCTGAATGATATTAGGCTAAGCCTCGACACGCTCATTAACATCATCAACTCCCAAGGACTACAGAACCAACTCCTTCAACTTGAGCGCGCGCGACTTCTTGTCGAAGAACATTTCCAAGATGCCATCACCCGTTTACCGCGCATTCATGAAGCAGCCAGTAGACGGTCGCTGGCCCGCCAAATTGACGCGCTGCGCGACGTGCTGCTTGATCCCGAAAAGGGCTTCTTCGCGCATTCAGCGGCACGTCTGCGGTTTCACGAAAGCGTTCAAACGCTACAAGCCGAACACGTGCCCATGATCGTGGGGATTTCCGACATATCCTCCGATCTGACCCAGAACACATTGCAGCGGGTAGATCTAGCGACAGATGCGCTGCGCGACACCATCCAGCGGGTCATCTGGACCGTTGGGCTCACCGTTGGAAGCGCGCTTCTCGTGATTGCCCTTACCAACGGCTTTGTTGTTGAGCGGCAGTTTAACCGTCGCATCAATCGATTGACCAATTCCGTCACGGCTATCGCTCAGGGTGACCTTGATCACCCCGTCACCGTGCGAGGGCAGGACGAACTAGGAGAGATGGCACGTGCATTAGTTGTGTTCCGAACAACTGCGGAAGAGTTGCGGCGCTCGAATATTGAGCTCGAGAAATTTGCCTATGTGGCCGCCCACGACCTGCGCTCTCCCCTCCGTGCGGTGCATGAACTAAGCCTTTGGGTCCTTGAGGATGAGGAAAATGCGCTGAGTGCGGAAAGCCTAAGCTATTTGCTTATGTCACAACAACGGATCGATCGGCTCAACCGCCTTCTGAACGATCTTTTGGACTACGCCCGGGCAGGACAGGACCAACCTGCGCCAGAGCCCGTACACCTTGCTCGATTGGTGGCAGACCTTGCCCGCTATACCGACACGGAGGGTCGGTTTAAAATTAGCTTTGCCGGGACAAACCAAATCATCGATCTACAGCTTACGCCGTTGCAGCAGATTTTGGGCAACCTGATCTCAAATGCAATCAAACACCATGATCGGGATCATGGCACCATCCATGTTAACGCCGAGGTGAAGCAGGACCGTGTGGTTCTAAGCGTCCGCGATGACGGGCCAGGGATAGAACTTCGGCACCAGGCAAAGATATTTGAACTTTTTCAGACGCTTAAACCGCGTGATGAGGTTGAAGGGAGCGGCTTGGGCCTCGCCATCGTAAGCAAGCTCGCGTCCCACCAGAAAGGGAGGGTCACGCTGCTCTCCGACCCAGATGAAGGGCGCGGTTCGACCTTTGTTGTGGAGCTTCCATTGGCAACGCAATCGCACCGCAATCTGCCCGTGGCAGCAGCGGCATGACCCAAGCCGAAAAGGAAAATTAGATGAAAACGACGCCCGCAAAATTTCTTATCGTAGACGATGACAAAGTCAGCGTGATGGCCATGCAACGGGCGATGCGCAAGTTGAAGATCGTCAACGAAACGGCGGTTTGTCACGACGGGCAACATGCGCTGGAGTTTCTGGCGGAGGAGATAAAACGGCATGGGCGATTGCCGCCCTATATCATCACGCTTGATCTCAACATGCCGCGTATGGGCGGGCTTGAATTCTTGGAAATTGTCCGCGCCGATCCGGCCTTGGAACGAATGGTGGTTTTCGTCTTTACCACATCCGATATGCCCACAGACGTTCAGTCAGCCTATAGCAAGAATGTCGCGGGCTATATTGTAAAAGAAAACCCGTCAGAGACCTTTGCAAACGCGCTCGATATGCTGAACTCCTACGCCCGGATTGTAGAACTGCCCTGTTAAGGGCGCTGACTATAACGCGCGGTCAAATCCCTCGCCCTGAACGGAAAGAGGCGCGCCATTTCTGGCGCGCCTCCGGGTCTTGAGCCAATTGGGCTGGCTTACATCATGCCGCCCATGCCGCCCATGCCGCCCATGTCGGGCATGCCGCCGCCGGCACCTTCTTTGGACGGACGGTCAGCAACCATCGCTTCGGTCGTGATCAGCAGACCAGCGATCGAAGCCGCGTCTTGCAATGCTGTACGCACCACTTTCGCCGGGTCGATGACGCCGAACTTGAACATGTCGCCATATTCTTCGGTCTGCGCGTTGAAGCCGAACTTCAGGTCGTCGCTTTCGCGGATTTTGCCGGCAACAACCGAACCGTCCACACCAGCGTTCTCAGCGATCTGACGCAGCGGTGCTTCCAGTGCTTTGCGCACGATGGAGATACCGACGTTCTGATCGTTGTTGTCGCCTGTCAGGCCTTCGAGCTTTTTACCGGCCTGAACCAGAGCAACACCACCGCCTACAACGATACCTTCCTGAACAGCGGCACGTGTCGCGTTCAGAGCGTCGTCAACGCGGTCTTTGCGCTCTTTCACTTCGACTTCGGTCATCCCGCCGACGCGGATCACGGCAACACCGCCTGCCAGTTTGGCAACGCGCTCTTGCAGTTTCTCACGGTCGTAGTCAGAAGTGGTTTCTTCGATCTGGTTACGGATCTGCGCAACACGTGCTTCGATCTCGGCCTTCTCGCCAGCGCCGTCGACGACAGTGGTCTCGTCTTTGGTGATCGACACTTTCTTGGCCGAACCCAGCATGTCCATGGTGACGGACTCGAGCTTCATGCCGAGGTCTTCGGAGATCACCTGACCGCCTGTCAGAACCGCGAGGTCCTGCAGCATGGCTTTGCGACGGTCACCGAAGCCCGGTGCCTTCACAGCAGCAATCTTCAGACCGCCACGCAGCTTGTTCACAACGAGGGTCGCCAGGGCTTCGCCCTCAACGTCTTCAGCGATGATCAAGAGCGGCTTTTGGGACTGGATCACCTGCTCGAGCAGCGGCACCATCGGCTGAAGGCTCGAAAGTTTCTTCTCGTGCAGCAGGATGATCGCGTCTTCCAGATCGACAGTCATCTTGTCGGAGTTCGTAACGAAATAGGGGCTCAGGTAGCCACGGTCGAACTGCATGCCTTCGACGACATCGGTCTCTGTTTCCAGGCCTTTGTTCTCTTCGACGGTGATAACACCTTCGTTGCCGACTTTCTGCATCGCGTCCGCGATCTGACGGCCGATCTCTTTTTCGCCGTTGGCGGAGATGGTGCCAACCTGTGCGACTTCGTCGCTGTCGGATACGTCACGGGCAGCGGCTTTGATCGCTTCGACGACCGTGGCAGTTGCCAGATCGATACCGCGCTTCAAGTCCATCGGGTTCATGCCAGCGGCAACCGATTTCATGCCTTCTTTGACGATAGCTTGGGCCAAAACAGTTGCGGTGGTGGTGCCGTCGCCTGCTTCGTCGTTGGTCCGGGAAGCAACTTCCTTGACCATCTGTGCGCCCATGTTCTCGAACTTGTCTTCCAGTTCGATTTCCTTCGCCACGGATACACCGTCTTTGGTGATGCGCGGTGCGCCGAAGGATTTGTCCAGAACCACGTTCCGGCCTTTGGGGCCGAGTGTGACTTTCACCGCGTCGGCGAGGATGTTTACACCCTTGAGCATCCGGTTGCGGGCATCGGTGTCAAATTTGACGTCCTTAGCAGCCATGTTGTCTTCTCCTAAAATCTTGGATTGATGTGAGCGTCTTCAAAGGGTCGGCAAGCCGAATGGCTTACGCTATGATCCCCATGATGTCGCTTTCTTTCATCATCAGCATTTCTTCGCCGTCGACGGTGACCTCTGTGCCGGACCATTTGCCGAACAGGATTTTGTCGCCGGGTGCGACGGCCATTTCGATCAACTCGCCGTTGTCCTTGCGTGCGCCGGTGCCCACGGCAACGACTTCACCCTCGGAAGGCTTTTCTTTGGCGGAATCAGGGATGATCAACCCGCCGGCGGTTTTCTCTTCGCTTTCTGTACGCTTTACCAGCACACGGTCATGAAGCGGTTTCAATGCCATCTTTGCAGCTCCTTAAGGCTCAAAGTTACTCTTCCAAGCCACCCCCTCCGGGCGAGGGGTGCAGCCGTTAGCACTCAACCCTTGTGAGTGATAACGAGGCATAGCTAAGCAGCGGCCCGCGTCCTGTCAACAACGGCGTTGAAAAATTTTGCGTCGGTTGGAACCGTTAACCAGCGCCCAGAATGCGCCCCGCCGTGGCTACGGCTTCGGCGCCTGCTGGGGTCAGTCCGTAAATGCCTTTGTCGACCTTTTCAAACCACCCATAGTGGTCGTCGCGCATCATGCGGGTTGCCGCCGAGACTCCGGTGGCGCGGGCCACATCCGCGCCTTTGCTCGCGCCTGCCTCAAAGAGGAAAATCGCAAGTTTCAACGCGTCTTGACGGTAGGCGGTCACCAGCCCCGCGCGGGTCTGGCCGCCGTCATTCGGATCCCCCTGCCGCCTGGCGAATTCGCGCAAGAGCATCGCCGCCCGTTTGGCATTCTTGCGCGGCGCATAGGAGCCGGGATCACAATGCACCTCGACCAACCCGTCCGACAGCCGCACTGTAATCAGCCCCAGCCCGAGCCGCCGCGCCAGCGTGACATTATCCTTCACCGCTTTGGCAAAGCGTTTGCCGGG
Source organism: Sulfitobacter dubius (assembly GCF_027214245.1). Lineage (GTDB taxonomy): Bacteria > Pseudomonadota > Alphaproteobacteria > Rhodobacterales > Rhodobacteraceae > Sulfitobacter > Sulfitobacter dubius_A. The sequence goes on from NZ_JAPWHM010000005.1 coordinate 298,483, forward strand.
TTGGCGAGCCACGGCAAGGTAGACGTCATCCGAAACCTTGAGCCTCGCCAAACATTGATGAAACAGCGCCAGCGAAAAGCCGAGCTTTAACTCCACCACCACCGGCGGCTCGGCCCCACGCACTGCTACCACATCCGCCGCGCCGACTTCGGCTTTGACCACATAGCCTTGATCTTCAAGGAAAGCCTTGATCGGCGGGTAAAGGTCGGTTTCGCGCAGGGTGCTCATGGCGCGCAACTTGCCCCATCGCGCGGCGCTATGCAAAGGGGCCGCGCGCCCCTAGACTGACGCGATGACCCGCGACGAATTCAACACCTTCTGCGCCGCCCTGCCCCAGACAACCCATGTTGTGCAATGGGGCAACGCAGATGTATGGAAGGTCGGCGGCAAGGTTTTTGCCATCTGCGGCTGGGCCGAGGATGCGCCCGCTTTTACCTTCAAGGTGACTGAACTTGGATTCGAGGTGCTTTCAGACAGCCCCGGACTGCGTCCCGCCCCCTATCTGGCCTCACGCGGGTTAAAATGGATACAGCATTACGCCAAACCCGGCCTAGGCGAAGACAGCCTGCGCGACCACATACGCGCCTCCTATGACGTGATCGCCGCCGCCCTTACAAAAAAGAAGCGCGCGGAACTGGGCCTCTAGACCCTCCACGCAATGCCGCAATGCGGCAGGCGCGCGTGACAAGCCTATTGAACCTGCTATAAGGCGCGCAAATCCACCCGAACAGACAGGACCGCCCCATGACAACGCTTGTTTTTGGCCATAAATCCCCCGACACCGACAGCACCGGCAGCCCGATCGTTTGGGCTTGGTATCTCAATGAGATCAAAGGCATCGCTGCCAAACCCGTTCTGCTGGGCGAGCCGAACACCGAAGCGCTGTTCATGCTCGACAAATGGAACCTTGATAAGCCCGAAATCCTGACCTCGCTTGAGGCCGACACCAAGGTTGTCATCGTCGACACCAACAACCCCGCTGAACTGCCCGACAACATCAATGACGCCGATATCACCGGCATCATCGACCACCACCGCCTGGTGGCCGGGCTGGAAACACGCGGACCGATTGAGATTAACATCCAACCGCTCGCCTGCACCGCGACCATCATGTTCAAGATGATCGGCAAAGACTGGGCGCAGGCCCCGCGCGGCGTAAAGGCAGCGGCCCTGTCCTGCATCCTGTCAGACACGCTGGAATTCCGCAGCCCGACCACCACGCAAGAAGACCGCGCCATTGCCGAAGACATCGCGCGGGACTTGGGCGTCGATATCAGCGACTATGCGGCCGAAATGTTCGCGGCGAAGTCCGACGTGTCGTCCTTCAGCGAGGCGGAACTGCTGCGCATGGACAGCAAGGAATTCGACCTCGACGGCACCAACCTGCGGGTGAGCGTGCTGGAAACCACCTCCCCCGCGCCGCTGTTGGAGCGTAAGGACGCACTGATGGCTGAGATGCCGAAAGTGGCCGAGGCCGACGGTGCCGCTCAGGTGCTCTTGTTCATCGTCGACATTCTGAAAGAAGAGGCGACGCTGCTGGTCCCCAACGACATGGTCAAGCACATCGCCGAGCAGAGCTTTGGCGCTGAGGTTTCGGGCGACACGGTCGTGCTGCCCGGCGTGATGAGCCGCAAAAAGCAGATCATCCCGAACCTCAAGATGTAAGCCAATCGGGCGGGCCAAGTGCCCGCCCTCGCTTTTTGAAAGGCCGCCCATGACCCGCATTATTTCCGCCCTGCCCAATGTATCCGATCAATATGACGCGCTGTTCGTCGATCTTTGGGGCTGCGTGCATGACGGGCGCAAAGCGCTGCCCGATGCGGTGGCGGCCTTGCAGGCCTATCGCAAGACCGGCGGCAAGGTCGTGCTGGTCACCAACTCCCCCCGTCCGCGTTCGGGCGTTGAGAAGCAGTTGCAGCAATTCGGCGTGCCGGAAGACGCATGGGACAGCATCGCCACCTCGGGTGATTCCGCGCGCTCTGCCATGTTCCGGGGTGCGGTGGGCGAAAAGGTCTGGTTCATCGGCCACCCCGGCGAGCGCAAGTTTTTCGAGCCGCTGGCGATCCTCGAAAACCCGGTAAATGTAGAAACCGTTCCGCTGGCCGAAGCAGACGGCATCGTCTGCACCGGTCCCGTCGATGCCATGGCCGACCCCGGGATCATGCGCCCTGAGTTCGAACAGGCCATCGCCCGCGGTCTGAAACTGCTCTGCGCCAACCCCGATATCGTCGTGGACCGGGGCGAGGTGCGCGAATGGTGCGCCGGGGCGCTGGCCGCGCTCTATACCGAGATGGGCGGCGAAAGCCTCTATTTCGGCAAGCCGCATGGCCCAATCTACGATCTCGCCCGCCGTCGCCTTGCAGCGCTTGAGGTCGACATCCCCGACAGCCGCATCCTTGCCATCGGAGACGGCATCCTGACGGACGTCAAAGGCGCGATGGACGAAGGTATCGATTCGCTGTTCATCACCGGGGGTCTGGCCGCCGCAGAAACCGCGACCACCCAGCAACCGGACGAAGACAAGCTACGCGCCTATCTCGACCGCGAGGCCTCCTCCCCAACCTACGCAATCGGATTTCTCCGCTAGGTCAGAAATGACTTGATTTTCTGCATCTGCGAAGTAATAAAGTTGCAATATGACGCACCCTGGCGTCACTTTGTTACCAAGGAGCCGTCATGTTGGACAATATGCCACGCGGGACGATCTGCATCGAAGACATCGAAATCGGGATGACTCGCCATCTGCGTAAGGTCGTGACCGATACCGATATCGAAATGTTCGCGCAGGTCTCGACCGATCATAACCCGGTGCATCTGGATGACGCCTATGCCCGCGACACGATCTTTGAAGGGCGCATTGCCCACGGCATGCTAACGGCGGGCCTAATCTCGGCGGTGATTGGCGAACAACTTCCCGGTCATGGCACGATCTACCTCGGGCAATCGCTCAAGTTCCTCGGCCCCGTGCGTCCCGGCGACATGGTGCTGGCCGAAGTCACCGTGACCGACATGGACATCGCCAAACGTCGCGTGAAAATGGACTGTCGCTGTTCGGTCGATGGCAAACCGGTGCTCGCCGGGGAGGCGACGGTGCTCGCCCCCTCCGCCAAGCTGGACTGAGCGGGCGGTTTTCGCCGCCTGAGCATCTTGCCCTTGCGCCCCCGCGCAGCTAGGCAAGGCACATGCGGATCATCCGAGATTATCAATTCGTCGACCTTGCAGATCGCGGTGCCACCGCCGCGATTGGCAATTTCGATGGCGTTCACCTTGGCCACCGCTCGGTGATCGAACTGGCGCAGAGTGCCGCCCCCGATGCGCCCCTTGGCGTCGTCACCTTCGAGCCGCATCCGCGCGAGTATTTCGCCCCCGATGCCCCGCCCTTCCGCCTGATGGGCCGCGAATCCCGCGCGCATCGGCTGGAAAAGATCGGCGTTAAGCGGCTCTATGAGCTGGCATTCAACAGCACGCTGGCCAGCCTGAGCCCCGAGGCATTCGCCCGCGACGTGCTCCACAACGGGCTGGGGCTGGCGCATGTGGTTGTTGGCGCTGACTTCTGCTTTGGGAAGGGCCGCGCGGGCACGGCGGAAGATCTCGTCCGTTTCGGCGCGCAATATGGTTTCGGCGTCACCATCGCCCCGCTGATGGAGCGCGATGACCTCACCGTGTCCTCAACCGCGATCCGCGAAGCGCTGACCCGTGGTGAGACCCGCGAAGCCGCCGCCATGCTCGGCCATTGGCACCGGATCGACGGGCCCGTGATCTCGGGCGAGCAGCGCGGGCGGGAGTTGGGCTTTCCTACCGCGAACATGTCGATTGACGGGCTGCACCCGCCTGCCTTTGGTGTCTATGCCGTGTTGTTGGATGTGCTCGCGGGGCCGCATAAGGGCAGCTATCACGGTGCGGCCAGCATTGGTGTGCGGCCCATGTTCGGTGAGAACAAAGCCAACCTGGAAACCTATCTCTTTGACTTCAAAGGTGATCTCTACGGCGCGCCGCTGTCTGTCGGGCTGGTCGAACACCTGCGCGGCGAAGAAAAGTTTGACAGCCTCGACGCGCTGATCACCCAGATGGGGGCCGACTGCGACCGCGCTCGAACCATTCTGGCGGCGCTATGAGCGATCCGATACCCCGCAAGGGCCTGACCCCGAAATTCTGGGAGAAGAAGCCGCTCAAAGAGATGTCGCAGACCGAATGGGAGGCGCTCTGCGATGGCTGCGGTAAATGCTGCTTGAACAAGCTAGAAGACGAGGACAGCGGCGAAGTGGCCCTGACCCGCGTCGCCTGCCGCCTGCTTGATGATAGCACCTGCCGCTGTGTGCATTACGAAAACCGGCATGAATTTGTGCCCGACTGCATCGTGCTGCGCCCCGACAACCTCGATACCCACGCCTATTGGATGCCCCAGACCTGCGCTTACCGCCTCCTGTGGGAGGGCAAGCCCCTGCCCGAATGGCACCCCCTGCTGACCGGCACTCCCGACAGCGTCCATGACGCCGGGGTCAGCGTGCAATTTGATACCGTGTCCGAATTTGATACCCCGTTCGAAGAATGGGAAGACCATATTATCGAGGAGCCCACCTGATGTTTTTCGCCTCTGACAACGCTGGCCCCGTCCACCCCAAGGTGATGGAGCGCGTGATCGCGGCCAATAGCGACTACGCGATGCCCTACGGCAAAGACCCGATCATGGATGAGGTGCGCGCGCAGATTCGCGAACAGTTTGAGGCACCTGAGGCCGAGGTTTACCTCGTCGCCACCGGCACCGCGGCCAATGCGCTGGCGCTGGCCTGCTATACCCAGCCGTGGCAGACGATCTTCTGCTCGAAGGTCGCGCATATCGAAGAGGATGAGTGCAACGCGCCGGAATTCTACGCAGGTGCGGCCAAGCTGACACTGGTGGAGACCGACGACAAGATGACCCCCGAGGCCCTGCGCCGCGCCATCGTCGCGCGGGTGGCGGGCGATGTGCACACGCCGCAACGCGGCCCGGTGTCGATCACGCAGGTGACGGAACGCGGCGGGGTGCATAGCCTTGAAGAGTTGCGCGCGCTGACCGCAGTGGCCAAGGAATACGGCCTGCCCGTCCATATGGACGGCGCGCGTTTTGCCAATGCGCTGGTGGCTCTGGGCTGCACCCCGGCTGAGATGACGTGGAAATCGGGCGTTGATGTGGTCAGCTTCGGCGGCACCAAGAACGGCTGCATGGGGGTCGAGGCGGTGGTCCTTTTCGACCCCGAAAAGGCATGGGAATTCGAGCTGCGCCGCAAGCGCGGGGCGCATCTGTTTTCCAAACACCGTTTTCTGTCGGCGCAGATGGCAGGCTACCTTGCGGATGGGGCTTGGCTGGAAACGGCCAAGACGGCCAACGCCAATGCGGCGCAGCTGGCCAAAGGGCTACGCAAAGCGGGGGCGGAATTCTTACATGAGCCTGCGGCAAACATGATCTTTGCCCGCTTCCCCCGCGCCATCCACCGCAAGCTGCATGACGCAGGCGCGCGCTATTACCTCTGGGATGGCACGCTGGACGGCGATGGTAACGAGATGTTGGCCGCGCGGATGGTCTGCGACTGGTCGATCAGCCGCGACCAGATTGACCAGTTCCTAAGCCACTTCTAAGCAGTCACGCCAGTGGCACGTCGTTCAGGAAATCGCGTATCGCTTCGGCGACTTCGGCGGGGTGCGTGATCGGCACCATATGCCCTGCCCCGTCGACCGAAACCCGCCGCGCATCCGGTAGGCGGTGCATCAGCGACGCATTGATCGCATGCGCCGCTTTGGGCGACGCGCTTCCCTCGACCAGCAGCGCGGGCATTGACGCGCGGTCGAACATGCCTGGCGCCAGCAATCCGGCGCTGTCCTCGCCAAGGAAGGGCGAAGAGGCGGGGATGAAACCGATCCGATCCACCATATAGGCGCGGGTCGGTTCGGGAATTTGGTCCCATTTCGTGCCATCGCCCCAGACCCGGTTGAACAGCCGCGCGGCGGTCTCCTTGTCGCCCTCGGCCAAGGCGGCCTCAAATGCCGCGTTCTGTTCATTGTATTCGGCCATCGCCTCAGGATCATCCTGCTTGGCTGCGGCGAAATAGACAGGCTCGATCAGGATAATGCTGCGCACCAATTCGGGGTGCTCGATCGCCAAACGCAGCGCCACGGTCGCGCCAAAGGAATGGCCAATCAGATCCATCGGCGCTTCAAGCAGGCTGAGCGCCATGTCGGTTGCCACGTCGTGAATATCGCCCTGCCCATCCCAATCGCCCGAGCGCCCGTGCATCGGCAGGTCGAAGGCCCGCAGGGTCAGCTCGTCCGACAGGGCAGCCCCAACGCCCCGCCACGCGCCGGAGTGCGCAAGCGAGCAATGGATCGCCAAGGCCGGGCGCGGGCCGTGACCGAAACGGCGCGCGTTGACCTCTGGGATCACAGCTTGCCCCCGAGGTGCAGATCAAGGTCTTCCAAACGGTCCTGTCCCCAGAACCGCTGATCCCCAACGATATAGAAGGGGGCGCCAAAGACGCCTTGCGCGACGGCTTCCTCAAGGTTGGCAGCATAGGTCTCGGCCCCTTGCAGCAAGCCGCTATTCACCAGATCAGGGTCAAAACCTGCCTCTTCCAAACAGGCACGGACCACATCGTCATGACCAATGTCCTTTTCTTCGGCCCAGACAGAGCGGGTGATGGCATGGGTCAACTTGCCCAGATCACCGCCCCCGGCATTCTGCGCGGCGATCACCGCATAGGCCGCAGGCGCGCCGTTGGTAGGCCAATGCGCGGGCTTGAGGTTGAAGGGCAGGCCCAGCTTGCGCGCCTGACGCGGCAGGTCTTGCGCGCGGTACTCATTGCGGCTGGGGTGACGCTCTGCCGGGGGCATGCCGCCCGTGCGCGGGAAGGCCGCGATAATGTCGAAAGGCTTGTACACGATCTCAGCACCGTGCTTTTCGGCGATCTCCTCAAGCCGATTCCCGGCGAGGTAGCAATAGGGTGACAGGGTCGCGAAAAAATAGTCGATCCGGGCCATTTGGCTCTCCTTCGGGGGCGGTGCAGCTTTGCCCGACCGTAAGCGCATGCTAAGCGGTGTCAACGTCACGAATCTGCAACCTACCGCTGCCCCGGAGCCCCTATGCCACGCACTTCAGAACCAAAACTGATCTCAGGCAATGCCAATATGCCCCTTGCCAAGGCCATCGCGCGGCGCATGTCGCTGCATCGCGGCGTTAACGTGGGGCTCGTCGATGCGCGGGTCGAACGGTTCAACGACGGCGAGATTTTCGTCGAAGTTTATGAGAACGTGCGCGGCGAGGATATGTTCATCATCCAGCCCACGTCGAACCCCGCGAACGACAACCTAATGGAACTGATGATCATGGCCGACGCGCTGCGCCGGTCCTCGGCGGCGCGTGTGACGGCCGTTTTGCCCTACTTCGGCTATGCCCGTCAGGACCGCCGCACCAAAGCCCGGACCCCGATCACCGCCAAGATGGTCGCCAATATGCTGACCGGCAGCGGTATTGAACGGATCCTGACGATGGACCTGCACGCGGCACAGATTCAGGGCTTCTTCGACATCCCGGTCGACAACCTCTACGCCTCGCCGATCTTTGCACTGGATATCAAGGATGCCTTTAAGGACCAGATGGACGATCTGATGGTCGTCAGCCCCGATGTCGGCGGCGTGGCCCGTGCGCGTGAACTGGCCAAGCGGATCAACTCGCCCCTGTCGATCGTCGACAAACGCCGCGAGAAGGCGGGCGAGGTGGCCGAGATGACCGTAATCGGCGACGTGAAAGGCAAGACATGCCTGATCGTGGACGACATCTGCGACACCGCTGGCACGCTCTGCAAAGCCGCCGAAGTGCTGCTGGAAAACGGCGCCAAGGAAGTGCACTCCTACATCACCCACGGTGTCATGTCCGGCCCGGCGGTTGAGCGTGTGTCCAACTCGGTCATGAAATCGCTTGTCATCACCGACAGCATCGCGCCGACCCCTGCGATCAAGAAAGCGCCGAACATCCGCATCGTCCCGACCGCGCCGATGTTCGCCCAAGCGATCTTGAACATCTGGAACGGCACCTCGGTCTCGTCGCTGTTCGAGGCGGAAACGCTAGGCCCGATCTATGACGGGATGTATACGGCAAGCTAAGCTGCGAGCTGTGATCTAGGGCTGGCCCCAGCGGGGCCGCCCTCCCCCTGCTGGCCGCTTTCCCCGACCGAGCGACGCGTCTAGTCGACGACCCAATCGTCATCCTCCCCCACCGCGCCAATCGCTGTCCATGCCAAACGCGCCCGTGCAACGCGGGTGTCGCCCCATGTGCGAAACACCATGTCAAAGCCGCTTTCGGTCACCCCTTCGGCACCGATATCGGCGCGGGTGACGGTGCTGGCGTCGATGTCCCAAAGCGACATGCTCACCTGAACATGCGGCGGCTCCCGGAAGGGTTCTGAAAAGCTGATCCGGCGGCGGCGCTCGCGCTGGCCCTCGCCCGTCCACATGGATCCGCCGTCTTCGAACTCAGAGAACAGCATGACATCGCCACTGTCCACGCCGATCGTATGGGTGCGAAGTCGTTTCATATTGGGCGCCTGCCTGCATTTACGGTCATCAGGCAATGATGCCGCAGCAGAAGGGAGCATAAAAGCAAAAAGCCCCGCCGAGGCGGGGCTTTTCACTGATTTTCAAAGCATTACAGGCTGGGCTGTTTGCTCGACAGTCCGATATGATCGCCCACGGCAACCATATCGGCCAGAAGCTTGGCTGCGTCATCCACGGGACCGGGCTCGTTTTCCCAGTTGTCCTTGGCGCGGGTGTAGACGGCATGCGCCTCTGCCACCATGCTGTCCATCTGCTCCTGCGTCATGTCGGCACGCGCCACGGCACGTTCCGCCAGCACAGACACGCCGCCCTGACCGCCGATTTCAGCGAAACCGCCGGTCACGACATATTCAGACGTGCCCTCCGGCCCTTCCACGCGCAGAAGGCCCGGACGCAGGGTGGTGATGGTGGGCGCATGATCGGCCATGGCCGTCATGTCACCCTCAGTGCCCGGAATCTGCACGGCCGTCACCTGCATCGATGCCAGCCGCCGTTCCGGCGAAACGAGGTCGAATTGCATTGTGTCTGCCATTGTCAGCGCTCCTTAAGCGGCGTCTGCCGCCATTTTCTCGGCTTTCGCCTTCACGTCATCGATGCCACCAACCATGTAGAAGGCACCTTCGGGCAGGTGATCGTACTCACCGGCAACCACGGCCTTGAAGGAGGCAATGGTTTCTTCCAGCGGCACCTGAACACCGTCGGAACCTGTGAACACTTTCGCCACGTCGAAGGGCTGGCTGAGGAAACGCTCGATCTTACGCGCACGTGCCACGGTCAGTTTGTCTTCTTCGCTCAGTTCGTCCATGCCGAGAATGGCGATGATGTCCTGAAGCGATTTGTAGCGCTGAAGCACCTGCTGCACGTCTGTCGCCACCTTGTAGTGCTCGTCGCCGATGATCAGCGGGTCAAGCAGACGCGAGGTGGAGCCGAGCGGGTCAACCGCCGGGTAGATGCCCTTTTCCGAGATCGAGCGGTCAAGAACCGTTGTCGCGTCGAGGTGCGCAAAGGAGGTCGCAGGCGCCGGGTCGGTAAGGTCATCCGCAGGAACGTAAACGGCCTGAACGGAAGTAATCGAACCGGATTTGGTCGACGCAATCCGCTCCTGCATCACACCCATGTCGGTCGCCAGTGTTGGCTGGTAGCCCACAGCCGAAGGAATACGGCCCAGCAGAGCGGACACTTCGGAACCGGCCTGCGTGAAGCGGAAGATGTTGTCGACGAAGAACAGAACGTCGGAACCGGATTCGTCGCGGAACTGCTCGGCCAGTGTCAGGCCGGTCAGGGCGATCCGCATCCGCGCACCGGGAGGTTCGTTCATCTGGCCGTAGACCAGCGCAATTTTCGAATCGACGAGGTTGTCAGGAACGATAACGCCGGATTCGATCATCTCGTGGTAAAGGTCGTTACCTTCGCGGGTACGCTCACCCACGCCCGCGAACACCGACAGACCGGAGTGCACTTTGGCGATGTTGTTGATCAGTTCCATGATGAGAACCGTCTTACCAACGCCCGCACCGCCGAAGAGACCAATTTTACCACCCTTAGTGTAAGGTGCCAGAAGGTCGATGACCTTGATGCCTGTCACGAGGATTTGTGTCTCGGTCGACTGCTCAGCGAACTCAGGCGCTTCGCCGTGAATGGCGCGTGTCGCGTCAGAGTTTACCGGACCCTGTTCGTCAACCGCGTCGCCGGTGACGTTCATGATACGGCCCAGTGTGGCGTTGCCCACGGGCACGCGAATCTGGTCGCCTGTGTCTGTCACGGCCTGACCGCGCACCAGACCTTCGGTCGCGTCCATGGCGATGGCACGAACTGTGTTTTCGCCAAGGTGCTGCGCCACTTCGAGAACCAGCGTTTTGCCCTGGTTTTCGGTGTGGAGCGCGTTGAGAATCTCCGGCAGGTCGCCTTCGAATTGAACGTCAACGACAGCGCCGATGACCTGTGTGATTTTACCGACAGCATTTGCCATGTCGTTTCTCCGATTTGCTTACAGCGCTTCCGCGCCGGAAATGATTTCGATCAGCTCGTTGGTGATGACAGCCTGACGCGAGCGGTTGTATTGGATGGTCAGTTTGTCGATCATCTCACCCGCGTTGCGTGTGGCGTTGTCCATCGCCGACATACGCGCACCCTGCTCGGACGCGCCATTCTCCAGCAGAGCCGAGAAGATCGCCGTGGCGACCCCGCGCGGCAGAAGGTCGGCCAAGACCGCCTCTTCGCTGGGTTCATAGTCAAACAATGTGGACGCTGCGCTGTCTTCGCCTTCTTCGCCGTCGAATTTGGCGGGGATGATCTGCTGCGCCGTTGGCGTCTGCATGACCACGTTTACGAACTTCGCATAGAAGATCGTTGCCACGTCAAATTCGCCCGCGTCAAAGCGGTTCAGCACGTCCTGCGCGATCTTCTGCGCATCACCATAGCCGATCTTTTTGACTTCGCTGAGGTCAACATGACCGACCAGATGGTCGCCCAAGTCACGCCGCAGCGCATCACGGCCTTTCTTGCCAACGGTGAGGATTTTCACCTCTTTGCCCTGGGCCAGCAGGTCACGCGCATGGGCTTTCGCCTTTTTTGCGATGTTGCTGTTGAAGCCGCCGCACAGCCCGCGTTCGGCGGTCATGACCACCAGCAGATGCACTTTGTCTTCACCCGTGCCGCTGAGCAGCTTGGGCGCGCTGTCGGAACCGCCAACGCTGGCCGCGAGCCCTGCCATCACGGCATTGAACCGCTCCGTATAGGGACGCGAAGCCTCGGCAGCCTCCTGCGCGCGGCGAAGTTTCGCCGCGGCAACCATTTGCATGGCCTTGGTGATCTTGCGGGTCGATTTGACCGACGCGATCCTGTTCTTCAGGTCCTTGAGATTTGGCATTGCCTTATCTCCCGTTTAAGCGAAGTCGGCGGCGAAACCGTCAATGGCGGCTTTGATCTTCTCTTCCAACTCGCCTTTGACCTTGCGGTCATTGTTGGTGATGTCCTTGAGAAGGTCGTCGTGCTTGCTACGCAGATGCGCCAGCAGGCCTGCCTCGAAACGGCCAACCTCCGACACGTCCACCTTGTCGAGATAGCCATGCGTACCGGCATAGATCACGCAGACGATTTCCGAGTTGGTCAGCGGCGCGTACTGCGGCTGCTTCATCAGTTCTGTCAGACGCGCACCACGGTTCAGCAGCTGCTGAGTTGCGGCGTCGAGGTCGGAGCCGAACTGAGCGAAGGCCGCCATCTCGCGGTACTGAGCCAGCGACAGTTTCACCGGGCCAGCCACGCTCGACATCGCCTTGGTCTGAGCCGAGGAGCCAACGCGCGAAACCGACAGACCGGTGTTCACGGCGGGGCGGATACCTTGGTAGAACAATTCGGTCTCAAGGAAGATCTGACCGTCGGTGATCGAGATCACGTTGGTCGGAATAAACGCGGAAACGTCGCCACCTTGGGTTTCGATGATCGGCAGAGCCGTCAGCGAGCCGTTGCCAGCCTCGTCACCCAGCTTCGCGGAACGCTCAAGCAGGCGGGAGTGGAGGTAGAAAACGTCGCCCGGGTAAGCTTCACGGCCCGGTGGGCGGCGCAGCAGCAGGGACATCTGACGGTAAGACACAGCCTGCTTGGAGAGGTCATCATAGATGATCAGGGCGTGACGGCCATTGTCGCGGAAGTGCTCTGCCATCGCGGTCGCGGCATAGGGCGCGAGGAACTGCATCGGTGCAGGCTCGGACGCGGTCGCGGCCACAACGATGGAGTAGTCAATCGCACCGGTTTCTTCGAGCTTTTTCACAAGCTGAGCAACGGTCGAACGCTTCTGGCCGATGGCGACATACACGCAGTACATCTTTTTGCCTTCGTCGTCGCCAGCAGCAGCGTTAACCTGCGCTTGGTTCAGCATCGCGTCGAGGGCGACGGCGGTTTTACCGGTCTGACGGTCACCAATGATCAGCTCACGCTGGCCACGGCCGATTGGGATCATCGCGTCAACGGACTTGAGGCCGGTTGCCATCGGCTCATGCACCGATTTACGCGGGATGATGCCGGGCGCTTTGACGTCGGCGATGCCGCGCTTGGTGGCGCCGATGGGGCCTTTGCCGTCGATGGGGTTGCCCAGACCGTCAACAACGCGGCCCAGCAGTTCGTCACCGATTGGCACATCCACGATGGAGTTGGTGCGCTTGACGGTGTCGCCTTCTTTGATGTCACGGTCGGAACCGAAGATAACAACACCAACGTTGTCAGCTTCGAGGTTCAGGGCCATGCCCTGAATGCCGCCGGGGAATTCGACCATTTCACCGGCCTGAACGTTGTCCAGACCATAGACGCGGGCGATACCGTCACCGACGGAGAGAACGCGGCCCACTTCGGCCACTTCGGTTTCTTGACCGAAATCCTTGATCTGGTCCTTCAGGATCGCAGAAATCTCTGCTGCTTGGATACCCATTTATCCGACCTCTTTCATTACATTCTGGAGGGAATTGAGCTTGGAACGGATCGACGTATCGATCATTTTCGAGCCCACTTTGACAACAAGACCGCCGATGAGGCTTTCATCAACGGTCGCATGAAGTGATACTTTTTTGCCGGTGGAGGCGTTGAGCGACTTGGTCAGCTTGTCCGACTGCGTCTTGGTCAGCGCCTTGGCCGAGGTGACGTCTGCGGTGATCTCGCCCTTGGCTTCGGCAATCGTCTCGCGCAGCGCTTTGACCAGCGCGGGCAGCACAAACAGACGACGCTTTTGCGCCATCAGCGCCAGCGTGCTCGCCATGGTCTTGGTCAGGCCCATTTTGTCGGCCAGCACTTTGATCGCCTGCGCCTGCTGTTCGCGCGTATAAAGCGGCGAAGTGATCAGGCGCTGAAAGTCATCGCTGTCGGTCAAGGCCGCTTCAAGCGCGGTAAGATCGCCCTCGATGGCATCGACCTGATTGGCCTCGCGGGCCAGATCATACACGGCTGTCGCATAACGTTCCGCGATGCCGGTGGAAATGGAAGCAGGTTCGGACACGTCCATCCTCTCGTTCAATAAGCGCCGGATATGCGAAGATATCGCGTCACCAGCAGTTGGCGCGGCTTGAAGTTACCCAAGACGTCTAAATCAGGGGCGATGTAGCAGACAGGTTCACGCCCGGCAACACAGTATAGGCAGGTAATGTCCCGGGGCGCTGCAATATTGCAAGGGCTATGGCCCGACGCGGCCCTTTGCCGCAGAAAAATGCGGTCTTTATGGCCAAGGGCGTGCACTGAGGGCGAATCCTCTGGACCAAGCGGCGCTTGCTTCAAGCCTGCAAGGCTCAGACCGGTTTGGCCTGCGGCTCAGCGATCCCCTCCAACACCCCGATGGCGCGCCGGGCGGTGCTGCGCTGTGGGCGGCCCCGCGGCGGGTAAACGAGCTTTGTCGCCTCGACCAAGATCGCACCACCGCCCATCATCGTTGGCATCTGGCGACCGATTTTTTCGAACAAAGGCGCAGATTTCATCCAGATTCGCTGCTGTGAGGGGAATTGAAACAACGCACCAAGGTGACGCTCAGGCAGGAATTGATGCTTGCGCAGCTGCGTTTCCAACTGCCCCGGCGAATAGGGCCGCCCATAGCCGAATGGCGTGCGGTCCCGCCGTGCCCACATGCCCGCGCGGTTCGGCACGATGAACAGCGCCTTCCCCCCCGGCCCCAACACCCGCCAGCATTCGTCCAGCAGTTCACTGGGCCGTTCCGAGGTCTCAAGCCCATGCATCAACACCAGCTTATCCACCGCCCCCGTCTCTACCGGCCAAAGCGTCTCTTCGGTCAGGACCGAGGTGTTGGGCATCCCCGCGGGCCAAGGCATCACGCCCTGCGGGCCGGGCATCAGCACCATCACGCGCCGGGCATCGGCCAGATAGGGCCGCAGCAGGGGTGCGGCAAAGCCAAAGCCCACGACGGTTTGCCCCTTCGCCTCGGGCCACAACTCCAACAACCGCCCGCGCAAGGATTTCTGCGCCGCACGTCCCAACGCGCTGCGATAATAGAAATTGCGCAGATCCTGTACATCAAGATGCATTGCAGCCCGCCTTGGTGAGTGTCACTCTGACCCGACCATAACAACACAGCGAGGTAAGACGCCATGGCCTTTGATCTGGTCACGATTCCCTGTCTGTCGGACAATTACGCTTTCCTGCTGCGCGACCATGACAGCGGCGCGGTAGCGCTGGTCGATGTACCCGAAGCCGCCCCGATCATGGCAGAGCTGGACCGACGGGGCTGGACGCTGAGCCAGGTTTGGTTAACCCACCACCACCCCGACCATGTCCAAGGGCTTGCCGAACTGCTGACCCGCTTCCCCGCCGAGGTGATCGGGGCCAAGGCCGATGCTCACCGCCTGCCCCCGCTAGACCGCGACGTGGCAGAGGGCGATACCGTTGAACTTGGCGCGCTAAAAGCCGAGGTGCTGGATGTTTCAGGCCACACCGTCGGCCATATCGCCTTTCACGTGCCGGATGCCAAAGCGGCCTTTACCGCCGACAGCCTCATGGCGCTTGGCTGTGGCCGCCTGTTCGAAGGCACACCTGCGCAAATGTGGGACAGTCTGCAAAAGCTGGCCGCCCTGCCCCGCGATACGACGATCTGCTCCGGCCACGAATACACCGCCACCAACGCAAAATTCGCGCTGACCGTTGATCCGCAGAACCCGGCGCTTATATCAAGGGCCAAGGACATCAACAGCGCCCGCGCCAAGGGGCAGCCGACCGTCCCCTCGCCGCTTTCACTGGAACTAGAAACCAATCCCTTCCTGCGCCCTGCCGACCCGGCCATTCGCGCGACATTGGGGATGCCAGACGCCACCGACACAGAAGTGTTCACCGAAATCCGCAGGCGCAAAGACCAGTTCTGACTGCCTGCAATCATGGCTCAAAGTCCTCGCTCACGGCAAATGTGACCGATTCGGACCAGAATCTTCTTGAAGATGGGCGATGATCAACCAAACTCTAATACTATGAGGCCATGGTCGGACCGGGGCCTGAGATATCTCAGCACCTCACCGACCCCGATCGAAAAGGAGCACGCCCGTGCCTTCATTCTCGACTACACTTGAGCAGGCAATCCACGCGGCCCTCGCGCTGGCAAACGCCCGCCGCCACGAATTTGCAACGCTCGAACATCTGCTGCTGGCCTTGCTCGACGAACCCGACGCCGTGCAGGTCATGAAAGCCTGTTCCGTTGATGTCTCTGACCTGCGCGAAACGCTGGTCGAATTCGTCGACGATGATCTGAGCAACCTGATCACCGACATCGACGGTTCCGAAGCGGTGCCCACGGCGGCCTTCCAGCGCGTGATCCAGCGCGCCGCGATCCACGTGCAATCCTCGGGCCGGACCGAAGTGACAGGCGCGAACGTGCTTGTCGCCATTTTCGCCGAACGTGAAAGCAACGCCGCTTACTTCCTGCAAGAACAGGATATGACCCGCTATGACGCGGTGAACTTCATCGCCCATGGCGTCGCCAAAGACCCGGCATATGGTGAATCCCGCCCCGTCACAGGCGCACCAGAAGCCGAAGAAGAGGCACAAGGCGTCACCGATGGCGACAAGAAGGAATCCGCGCTGGCGAAATACTGCGTGGACCTCAACGCCAAATCCCGCGAGGGCGATATCGACCCGCTGATCGGCCGCGAAGGTGAGGTCGAGCGCTGCATTCAAGTGCTCTGCCGCCGCCGCAAAAACAACCCGCTGCTGGTGGGTGATCCGGGCGTGGGCAAAACCGCCATCGCCGAGGGGCTGGCACGCAAGATCGTCGCTGGTGAAACCCCCGAAGTATTGGCCAACACCACGATCTACTCGCTCGACATGGGCGCGCTCTTGGCAGGCACCCGCTACCGCGGTGACTTTGAGGAACGTTTGAAAGCCGTCGTGACCGAGCTCGAAGAGCATAAAGACGCCGTGCTCTTTATCGACGAGATTCACACCGTGATCGGTGCCGGTGCTACGTCGGGCGGTGCCATGGACGCCTCAAACCTGCTGAAGCCCGCGCTTCAGGGGGGCAAGCTGCGCACCATGGGCTCCACCACCTATAAAGAGTTCCGCCAGCACTTTGAGAAAGACCGTGCGCTGTCGCGCCGGTTCCAAAAGATCGACGTGAGCGAGCCTTCGGTCGAAGACGCCACCAAGATCCTCAAGGGTCTGAAACCCTATTTTGAGGAGCATCACAGCGTCAAATACACCTCCGACGCGATCAAGACCTCTGTCGAACTGGCGCACCGCTATATCAACGACCGCAAGCTGCCTGACAGCGCGATCGACGTGATTGACGAAGCCGGGGCCGCACAGCATCTCGTGGCTGCCTCCAAGCGCCGCAAGACCATCGGCACCAAGGAGGTCGAAGCCGTGGTGGCCAAGATCGCCCGCATCCCGCCGAAAAACGTCTCCAAGGACGACGTGGTGGTGCTGAAGGATCTCGAAAGCTCGCTCAAGCGGGTGGTCTTTGGTCAGGACGATGCCATCGTGGCGCTGTCTTCGGCCATCAAACTGTCCCGCGCGGGCCTGCGCGAGCCGGACAAACCCATCGGCAACTACCTCTTCGCCGGACCAACCGGTGTGGGTAAAACCGAGGTCGCCAAGCAGCTGGCTGATACGCTCGGCGTGGAACTCCTGCGTTTCGACATGTCGGAGTATATGGAGAAACACGCCGTCTCTCGTCTGATCGGCGCTCCTCCGGGCTATGTCGGTTTTGACCAGGGTGGCATGCTGACCGATGGCGTGGACCAGCATCCGCACTGCGTGCTGCTGCTCGACGAGATGGAGAAGGCGCATCCGGATGTCTACAACATCCTGTTGCAGGTGATGGACCACGGCAAGCTGACAGATCACAACGGCCGCACAGTGGATTTCCGCAATGTGGTACTGATCATGACCTCCAACGCTGGTGCTTCCGAGCAGGCGAAAGAGGCCGTGGGCTTCGGCCGCGAACGTCGCACCGGTGAAGATACCGCCGCGATCGAGCGGACCTTCACGCCGGAGTTCCGCAACCGTCTCGACGCTGTTATCAGTTTTGCGCCGCTGCCGAAATCGGTGATCCTGCGGGTGGTCGAAAAGTTCGTGCTGCAACTCGAAGCGCAACTGATGGACCGCAACGTGACCATCGAACTCAGCAAAAAGGCCGCCGAATGGCTCGCCGACAAGGGCTACGACGACAAGATGGGCGCCCGCCCCCTGGGACGCGTGATCCAAGAGCACATCAAAAAGCCGTTGGCCGAGGAACTGCTCTTTGGCAAACTGGCCAAAGGTGGTGTGGTCAAGGTTGGCGTCAAGGACGACGCGCTGACACTCAAGGTCTTGGGCACCGAAAGCAAGCGCCTGTCAGGTGATCGGCCCCCGCTGCTCACCGCGGAATGATCACACGGGCCGCGCTGGCCCTGATCCTCTCCTCCGCCAGCCCTGCGCTGGCGGAGGATTTGCAACTGGCCTTTCCGCTGGATTGCACCCTCGGGCAGGATTGCCACATCCAACAATACATGGACCAAGACCCAAGTGCCGCGGCGCACGATTACCGCTGTTCGGGGCTGACCTATGACGGCCACAAGGGCACCGATTTCGCCCTGCCCGACCGCGCAGCGATGGCGGCAGGTGTCACCGTCCGCGCAGCGGCGGCTGGCATGGTCAAAGGGCTGCGAGACGGCATGACCGATGGCGCGCCACTCTCCGAAGTCCAAGGGCGCGAATGCGGCAACGGCGTGGTGATCGACCTTGGCCGCGGATGGGAAACACAGTACTGCCACCTGAAACGCGGCTCGCTGCGCGTAACGGAAGGGCAGGAGGTCGCTGTCGGCGACGCTCTCGGGCTGGTCGGCCAGTCCGGCAAAGCGGCCTTTCCGCATCTACACCTGTCGCTGCGCCATCACGGCAATCCGGTTGATCCATTCGCCCCCGAAGGCAAGGGTTGCGAGGAAGAACCAGCTAAGTCGCTCTGGGAAGACACCCCGCCCTACCGCCCCGGCGGGCTGATCGCGCTCGGCTTTGCAGACCGCATTCCCAGCTATGATGAAATCAAGGCAGGCGATGCACATCACGACACCCTGCCCGAGGATGCGCCTGCCTTGGTCATCTACGGCTACAGCTACGGCACCCAAAAGAACGACGTGCTGCGCCTCAGCCTTGCGGGGCCAAGCGGCACCGTGATCGAAAGGGATGTGGTGCTAGAGAAGCCGCAGGCGCAGTCGTTTCGTGCCATCGGCAAACGCGCCGCCGCCGGAACATGGCCCGCCGGGCGCTATCGCGGCACGGTGACCCTGCTGCGCGATGGCCGGGTGATTGACGAAAAGACCGGCGCGTTGACGGTGCAATAGACCGGCTTCCCCCCGCTCACTTCTCGGTAAACTTGAGCTCAATCCGCCTGTTCTGCGCCCGCGCGGCCTCCGTATTGCCCTCAGCCACGGGCTGATACTGGCCAAAGCCATTGGCAGCCAAACGATCCGGCGCGATGCCGAGGAAATTGACCATATATTTGACGACCGAAAGCGCGCGCGCTTGGCTGAGTTCCCAGTTGTCCGCAAACTCCCCAAAGCCGGAAAGCGGCACATTGTCGGTATGACCGTCGACCCGGATCACCCAGTCGATCTCTGCCGGGATATCACCCACCACGCTGCGCAGAATGCCCGCCACCTTGGCAATCTCGCCCTGCCCGTCTTGGCTCAGCACCGCACTGCCCGGCCCGAAAAGCACCTCGGAAGAGAAGACAAATCGGTCGCCTTCGATCCGCACGCCCTCCTGATTGCCCAGAAGGTCACGCAACCGGCCAAAGAATTCCGAGCGGTACTGGGCGAGGTTCTTGCTCTCCTCCTCCAGCCGCTTTCGCTCCGCCGCTTCGAGCTCGGCGCGACGCCGTTCCTCTGCCGCCACCCGTGCCAGCGCTGTGTTCAACTCGGACCCAAGCGATTGCAACTCAACCGATCTCGCCGCATCCCGCGCCACGGCATCGTCGAGCAGCGCCTGTAGGTTGCCCAGTTGCGCGCGCAGTTCCGCGACCTGCTGGTTCAGCAATTCGGTCTGACGCTGTGCCTCGGCGCTTACTGCCTTCTCGTCGGCCAAGGTCGCTTCGGCCTGCGCCAGAAGAGCGGCGCGGCGCTCGGCGGCGGTGGTCTTGTCCTCGGCCAGCGTTTCAGCGGCAAGCTTTGCCGCCAGCGCCTGCGCCAGACGTTCGCGCAGATCCGACTGCGAGCCGCTCAGCGCTTCACCCTCTTGTTCAAGGCTCTGCACGCGGGCCAGCGCCTCGGCCAAGCGGGCATTCAACGCCTGCTCGGTCACCTCCGCCTGTGCCAGTTGTGCGCGCAAGTCCTCTTCGGTGCCCTCTGCCGCGTCCAACTCTTCGGCCAAGGCGGCGCGCTCGGCCTCCAGACCTGCACCGCTTTGTTCAGCCGTCTCCAACCTCAGCAGGGCTGCGGCGAGTTCGCTGTCCAGATCGCTTCGCGCCGCGCGCGCGGCGGCCAGCAAGGTCAAGGTGTCTTCGGCCTTCTTGCGCTGCGCCTCAAGGGAAAGGGTCATGGCCGTCAATTCCGCATCCGCGTCCTCAAGCCGGTCGCGCAATGCCTGTGCCGCTGCGGCTTCGGCCAGACGGGCGGCTTCCTCGGCGCTGAGCGCCTCTTCGGCCTCTGCCACCTCGGCGTACAGTGCTGCGACCTCCGCCTCGGTTTCAGCGTTTTGGGCACGCAGATCGGCCACCAGCGCATCCAACGCCTCGCGCTTTGCCGCGGCCAGCCGGGCCGTTTCCGCCTGCGCGTCGATCTCTTCCCGCGCGGTGCTCAGCGCGAGGTTCAGCGCCTCTTGCTCATCAAGCAACGCGGCTTCGCGGTCTTCCAAGCTTCCGATGCGCGCCTGATCTTCGGCCTGCGAAGCCAAAAGGGCCGCCACCCGCGCCTCGAACCCGGTGATCTCGGCCTCGGCGGCCTGCAACGCGGCCTCTTGCGCGTCGCGTTCAGAGGTCAGCCCGGCGATCACCGCTTCTTGGCGCGAAACCTCATCGCGGGCATCGTTCAGCGAGGCGGTCAGCGCGCCAAGCCGGGCCTCTAGCCGCGCGGTGGTGCGTTCCTCGACGCCAAGCGCTTGAGCAAGAGCCGCGACCTCTCCGGCCAGTTCGTTCAACTCGCTCTCTTGGCCGCTGATGCGTTCGGTCAGGACGAATTGCACGACCATAAAGATCGTCAGCACGAACATCAGAACCAGCAAAAGCCCGGTCATCGCATCGACGAACCCCGGCCAGATCGAGCCCTGAAACCGTGCGCCTGTCCGCCGGGAAAGTGCCATTACTGGTCCCCGCCACCGGGGACATCGCCGGCCCGCAGGCGACGGGCCTCAGGCGCACGCTGCCCGGAAAGCGCCTTGGCCAGCAGTGAGATATCCTTGCGGAATTCGGCCATCGTCTCTTGCCGCCCGGCAGAAATCTCTTCGAGAATGCGCAGCATCTGAACGTCGATTGAGCGCAGCCGCATCCGGCTCTCCGCGTCGATCCCCTCGCCCGCCACTTGCCCTTCGAGCACGGCAATCAACCGGTCTTGCCCGTCGGCCACCCGATCAAGCGCGCTGTTCGTCGTCGTGTCATGCTCCATCCGCGTTGTCATCCGGTCCACGGCATCGGCAAGCTTGCCCAGCTTGTCGTCGACCATAGCGCGGCTGACGTCGGACTGGGTGAACATCTGCTGCATTTCGGCCATCTGTTCGACCATCTGGTCCATCACGCTGGCCATGATATTTTGGTCGCCCACATCGTCGCCCGAGGTCAGCCCGACCCGCGTGATGGAGCTCAGCCAATCTTCGAGCTCTTGATAGAAACGGTTCTGACCATGGCCCGCAAAAAGCTCCAAAAGCCCGACGACGAGAGACCCCGCAAGCCCCAAAAGCGATGAGCCAAAGGCCACGCCCATGCCGCCCAACTGCGCCTCAAGCCCGGTCATCAGGCGACCAAAGACATCAACCCCCGCCTCCCCCTCGCCGGGGGCGAGCGAGCGGATCGTGTCGACCACCGCAGGCACCGTCGTGGCGAGCCCGTAGAAGGTGCCGAGAAGGCCGAGGAAAATCAGCATGTTGACGATATAGCGCGTGATCTCGCGCACCTCGTCAATACGTGAGGCGACAGAGTCGAGGATTGATCGGGTGGAGGCTGTACTGACCTGCATCCGCGCACCGCGTTGGCGCAACAGCGATGCCAAAGGCGCCAGCAACTGTGGCGGTTGCGCGTCGGGTTCGGAATTGTCAGCGGCGAAATCCTCAATCCAGCGGACAGAGCCGATCAGCTGCGTCACCTGATAGAAACAGGCCAGCACACCGACGACGAAAACAAAGATGATGACCCCATTAAGCCATGGGTTCGCGGCGAAGATCGGCAGCACGCTGGGCAGGGCCAAAAATGCCCCTACGCCGGTCAATGCCAATACGATCAGCATCAATGAAATCTGACGCACCGGTTGTGAAAACTGCGGTTTTGCCTTGCGGTCTGGCTGTGCCATGCGGCCTTTCCTGACCCTCTATTCTGCTCTTGGCGCAGCTTACACTGAAACAGCGAGGAGTTGCCAAGTTTTTATGAGGCTAAAGCCTTTACGCGATCATGCAACCACTCCAACGCGGGGTCATGCAAGCCCACTTCGGCAAGATGCACGGCAGTGTTGATTAAATACTCGGTATTTGGCCCGCGTCCGCCTACGGCGCGAGCAATGATCTGGGCCTGTTCTTCCAGTGGCAAGCCGCCGCAATACTGGTCATGCGCCGCGTCGATCACATAGGTCACCGCCTCCACGTCGCGGCCGTCGGTCAGATGCACAGTGAGGTTTTTCTCCACATAGGCCGAGGAGATTAGCTCACGTTCGCGCAGATAGTCCAGCGTCTGCGCCTCGTGGCCCGCAGCCACGCGCATCGCCATGCCTTCGCAGGCCGAGCGGACAGATTCGTCGAGCGCCAGCACCAGCCCCGGCTGCTCCACCGTGCCGCGGTGGTGGATCGAACGCATGCAGAACGACCGCGCATAGCCCGGCAGCGTGGCGATCACGCTTTCCGCCACCTCAAAACCGGGGTTCCACAAAAGGCTGCCATAGCCAAATACCCACATTGTCATCCTGCTGGTCCTTTTTGCTGGCCTTCGGTAAACCGCATCTGAAGCACGATTTGAAGGGCTATCGAAATGCGGAAACTGGTTTGGCTGCTGATTGTGCTCGCCGTACTTTGGGGCGCGTGGTGGGCCACTGCGACGACGCAGATGCAAAGCACCCTGACCGGCCTGCTCGACACCCGCCGCGCGACGGGGTGGGAGGTTACGCTCGAGGACATCAGCAAATCGGGATTCCCCCTCTCCTTGCAAAACCGGCTGAGCGGGCTTGCCGTGGCGGCCCCCGCCCGCAGCTTGGCATTTGAGGCCCCGCAGCTTGATCTTTCCGCCCCGGTCTGGTGGCCCGGCGACCTTTCTGCGCGCGCCTCGGTCGCAAGCGCCGCGCTGCCTGCGGGCGCGCTGCCCTTGACGCTGAACATACGTGACCTGCGTGCCGATCTGGCGCTGCACCCCGGGACCACGCTTCAACTAGAAGCGATTGAGCTGCGCAGCACGCATCTTGAGGTCAATGGCCCCGACGGGCTGTTGCTGGAAGCCGAAGAGCCCCGGATGCGGGTCACGCAGTCTTCGGGCGCGGCGCGGGACTATGACATTGCCTTGCTGCCCGGCGGCATTACACCCGGCCCGCTGCTGCGCAAGGTTTTGGGGGACAGCGCGGTGCAGCCCGGCGGGCAGCCGATCCTGTCTGCGCGGATGGCCGTGACCTTTGCCCGTCCGCTGGATCGTCATAGCGCGGCGGCGGGCACCCTGCCGCAGATCAACGCGCTGACGGTTGAGAATGTCGATGCCGCATGGGGCGACGTGGCACTGGGCGCCGAAGGGGCGCTGACCTTTGATGCCGAGGGCATTCCCGAGGGGGTGCTGAGCCTGCGGGTCACCAATTGGTCCAAACTGCTTGATGCGGGCGAGCGTGGGGGCTTCCTGCCGCCCTCCATGCGCGGGCAGGTGAATACCATGCTGCGGCTGTTGGAGGCGCGAGGTGGCACGCCGGGCGGACTGGATCTTGATCTGGTCTTTGCCGATGGGCAGATGGTCCTTGCGGGCCTTCCGCTTGGCCCGGCACCGCGATTGATCCAGCCGTAAGCGGGCCTTAGCGGCAGTAGCTGCCGCTGCGATACCGCGCCGTGTCGAAATGGAAATGGTCTTGGTGATAGCGGTCTGCTTCTGGCCCAAGCACCGTGCCGAACGGCCCGCAAGCACCCCGGTGTATCCGCCGCATCGCCTTGCTGCTGCGGCGAGCGCGCCAACCTTTCAACACGGTGATCAAGCTGCCGTCCGCCAGTTCAAACCCGGAGATATCAATCGCGCGGCCCTTTCCGTGCTCTGATATCTTGCCGCCCTTACGGTTGTTGCGCGTGCGGCAAGCGTAATGCGCAGCGACCCGCAGCTCTCTGAGCCCGCCGCCCTGTCCCGCCAAGGCAGGCACCGCCGACTGGCGCACCCATGTGTCCAGCGCCTTGGCCGTGGTGCAATCCATCACCGCGGCATTGCTGAGCTTGATGCCAGAGACGGAGCGCACCTTGACTGCGTTCTCGATCCCGCAACCGTTGATCTTGCCGGGCACCCGGCCCACTGGCGTGCCCTGTATTGCCAAGTCTCCGCAAACTGCCCCCTTGGCCAACATCTGCCGACGTGCGCGGGCGGTTTTCTCAATCTTGCGGCTGCGCAGCGCGGGACGAAGCGAATTTTCCAACCCCCGCCCCCCTTCAGCAGCAGCCCGGGCAGCGGGGTCACGTTTGGGCTGTTCGATCGCACCCGAGGGCACGACGATCAGCGGCAAGGTGTCCCCGTTGTCTCGCGGGACCGGGCGTTGCGAACTGTCCGGCCCCGCAGCGAGGGCGACTTGCCCCAGCACGATCAGCGGCAGGACAGCCCAGCCCTTCATGACTTGCGTGCCCCCCGGCCAAAGTCTGGCGCGTCGGTGTCTTGCCCCGCCTCGATAATGCCGCGCCGGATCGCGCGGGTGCGGGTGAAATAGGCGTGCAGATGATCGCCGTCACCGGTGCGGATCGCGCGTTGCAGGGCAAAAAGTTCTTCGGTGAAGCGGCCGAGGATCTCCAGCGTGGCGTCCTTGTTGGTCAGGAACACATCGCGCCACATGGTCGGATCGCTCGCCGCGATGCGGGTGAAGTCCCGAAAACCGGCGGCGGAATATTTGATGACTTCGCTGTCGGTCACCCGGCGCAGGTCGTCGGCCACGCCCACCATCGTATAGGCGATGAGGTGCGGCGCATGAGAGGTAACCGCGAGCACCAGATCATGATGCTCGGCGTCCATTTCCTCGACATTCGCCCCCGCCCCTTCCCAAAGCGCACGCAGCCGCGCGATGGCGTCCTTGTCTGTCCCCTCGACTGGGACCAGCAGACACCAACGGTTGTCGAAAAGCTCGGCAAAGCCGCTGCGCGGGCCGGAGTGTTCGGTCCCTGCCAGCGGGTGCGCGGGGATGAAATGCACGCCTTCGGGCAGATGCGGCCCCACCTGCGCGATCACGTCGGCCTTGACCGAACCCACATCCGTCACCGTGGCACCGGGGGCCAGATGCGGCGCGATTTCGGCGGCGACGGCCCCCATGACGCCCACCGGTACGCAGAGCACCACCAGATCGGCGCCCCTAACGGCTTCGGCGGCGCTGTCACAGACGCGGTCGCAGAGGCCGATCTCGCGCGCCGTCGCGCGGGTCTCGTCGCTACGGGCATAGCCTGTGACTTCGCCCGCCAGCCCGCCGCGTTTCATTGCCCAGAAAAGCGAGGAAGCGATCAGCCCCAGCCCGATCAGAGCGACCCTGTCATAGACCTGAGCCATCAGCTGCCCCCCTTGAACTGCCGCACCGCATGGACCACCCGGCGGCAGGCGCTTTCGTCGCCTACGGTGATGCGCAAGCAGTTGGGCAAGTTGTATCCCGCCACCCGGCGCACGATCAGCCCTTGGGACTTGAGGTAGTCGTCGCAGGCCTCCGCCTCGGCCTGATTGGCGAAACGGGCCAACACAAAATTGGCAAGCGAGACATCCGAGGCCACGCCGATCTCGGCCAGCGCATCGGCGAGCCATGTGCGCCAGCGGGCGTTCTCGGCCCGGCAGTGGTCGGTATATGCCCGATCCCGCATCGCCGCTTCGGCGGCGTTAAGTGCGGCCTGCGAGAGGTTGAAAGGCCCCCGCACGCGGTTCAGCACGTCGATCACATGGGCGGGTCCATAGCCCCAACCGATGCGCAGACCGCCCAGCCCGTAGAGCTTGGAAAAGGTGCGCGTCATCACCACGTTATCGCGCCGGTCCACCAGTGCGGCCCCGCCGTCGTAGCCCTCGACATATTCGGCATAGGCCCCGTCGAGCACCAGAAGCGCCTGCGGCGGCAGCCCCTCGGCCAGCCGTTCGATCTCGGCCAGACCGATCATCGTGCCGGTGGGGTTGTTGGGGTTGGCGATGAACACCAGCCGCGTCGCATCGGTACAGGCGGCGAGGATCGCGTCGACATCGGTCACCCGCTCACGCTCGGGCACCTCCACGGGCGTCGCCCCGGCGGCGAGGGCCGAGATACGGTACATGGCAAAGCCGTGTTCGGTGTGCACCACCTCGGTCCCCGGTCCGGCATAGGCTTGGCAAAGGAAGGCGATGATTTCATCCGAGCCCGCGCCGCAGATGATCCGCCCTGCATCAAGGCCCAACACCTCGGCGATGGAGGCGCGCAGCGCGCTATGATCGGAAGACGGATAGCGATGCAGATCATAGGCCGCGCGGCGATAGGCTTCGACGGCGGCAGGGCTTGGCCCCAGCGGGTTTTCGTTCGAGCTGAGTTTGACCACATTCTCAAGGCCCGCGACATGCGCCGCACCCCCTTGGTAAAGGTCAATCTCCATAATGCCCGGTTGCGGTGCGATCTGTGTCATCTCGCTCTTTTCCTCACGCTACTGCCGCCCTTCTATCGGGGCGACAGCGGTGATGCCAGAATCATTCTGCATCTGCGCTTCCGCCGGACAGCCTGTTGCATCGCTGCGCCCCAGCCCAGCCCCGCGCAAAGAAAAAGGCCGCGCGGTTTGCACCACACGGCCTTTCGGTATTCGACGGGCGAAGAAACTTAGTTCTTCGCGTAGAATTCCACAACGAGGTTCGGCTCCATGACAACCGGGTATGGCACGTCGGACAGGCCGGGTGTGCGCACAAAGGTTGCTGTCAGCTTGGAGTGATCCGGCTCAAGGTAGTCAGGCACATCACGCTCGGGCAGCTGAACGGCTTCAAGAACGGAAGCCAGCTGCTTGGAACGGTCACGCACTTCGATGACGTCACCCTCTTTCACGCGGTAGGAGGGGATGTTCACTTTTTTGCCGTTCACACGAACGTGGCCGTGGTTCACGAACTGGCGCGCTGCGAAAACGGTTGCAACGAACTTGGCGCGGTACACAACGGCGTCCAGACGACGCTCAAGCAGACCGATCAGGTTTTCACCTGTATCGCCTTTAACACGCTCGGCTTCGCCGTAGATGCGGCGGAACTGCTTTTCGGTCAGGTCGCCGTAGTAGCCTTTAAGCTTCTGCTTGGCGCGCAGCTGGATACCGAAATCGGAAATCTTGCCTTTACGGCGCTGGCCGTGCTGGCCGGGGCCGTATTCACGACGGTTCACCGGGGATTTCGGACGGCCCCAGATGTTTTCGCCCATGCGGCGGTCTAGTTTGTGCTTGGCAGCTGTGCGTTTGGTCACGGCTGTTCTCCTTTATAAGGCCCCGAGGGGCGGTAAAGGGCGTTGTCCTTTGGCCGAAGCCCGACAGGCTTCCCCTTGCGGGGTCCACCAACACCAATGAAGGGGCGCTTATACGGTGCCATGGCCGGGAGTCAACGGGGGATTTCAGCGAAGACGATACGCCCTGCCTTAACGCGCCATCGCGGCACAGGGGCCGTGTCGGTGGCAGGTCAGAATGTGATCATTCACCAGCCCGCAGGCCTCCATCCACGCATAGGTGATCGTCGGTCCACAAAATTTAAAACCGGCTTTCTTCAGGTCTTTGCTCACTTGTTCTGACAGCGCAGTTTTCGGCGGCACCTCAGCCTGTGTGGCAAAGCCGGGCTGCAACGGCACCCCATCCACATAGCGCCACATGAAGCCGTCAAAGCCCTCGCGTGCCTCTAGTTCCTGCCAAGCACGGGCATTGGTGATCGCGGCCTCAATCTTGCCCCGGTGGCGGATGATGCCCGGATTGCCCAGCAGGCGCGTGACATCCGCCTCGCCCCACTCGGCGATCTGATGCGGATCGAACCCGGCAAAGGCCGCCCGGAAATTGTCCCGCTTTTTGAGGATCGTGATCCAGCTTAGTCCGGCTTGAAATCCGTCGAGAATGAGCTTTTCCCACAACGCACGGCTGTCATATTCGGGCACACCCCATTCGGTGTCATGGTAGGCTTGGTAAATCGGGTCGTCCCCGGCCCAGTCACAGCGCTGCATCTTAACCCTCTCGCGTGATCCACCGCGGAAATCACCGCTGATTAAGACCGTGTTATCTCCTTTGCGCCCATACCGACGGCAGGACAGAAAGAAGAGTACCGCCGTGCCCCGTCGATTCCAACGCCCTATCGCCGATATCCCCCCCGGAGGGGACAGCCCGCTTAACCACGCGATCACGCAACGCGATGCCGCGACGCTGGAAATGGTGCGCGACGCCGTGGCGCACCGTCAGACCCTGCTGGCTTTCCAGCCGGTCGTGCGGGCCAGCGATCCGACGTCCATCGCCTTTCACGAGGGGTTGATCCGCCTGCTTGACCCCACCGGCCGCGTGATCCCGGCCAAGGATTTCATGCCGGTCATTGAAGATACAGAAACGGGTCGGCAGGTGGATGTTCTGGCCCTGCGCCTCGGGCTGAACGCGCTGTACCACCACCCCGGATTGCGGCTGTCGATCAATATGTCGGCCCGTTCCATCGGGTATCAGGAATGGACCCGCGTCTTGCGCCACTGGCTGGCCCGCGACGCGACCTTGGGCGAACGGCTGATTCTAGAGATTACCGAAAGCTCCGCCATGATGGTGCCGGAACTGGTGGCGAACTTTATGGATCAATTGCAGCCCTATGGCATCTGCTTTGCCATGGATGATTTCGGTGCGGGGCAAACGGCGATCCGCTATTTCAAGGATTTCTACTTCGACATCCTGAAACTCGACGGGCAGTTCATTCGGGGCATCGCGACAAACCCCGACAACCGCGCCCTGACCGCCGCGCTGATGTCGATCGCCACACATTTCGACATGCTCACCGTGGCCGAATGCGTGGAGAACGCAGCTGACGCAGCGGTCCTGGTCGAGATGGGTGTCGACGGTTTGCAGGGCTACCATTTTGCCGCCCCCACGACCCGGCCCGCCTGGCTTGGGTTCGACCGCATGCGCGCCACAGGCTGACCGGGCAAAGAGGGTAACGCCATGTCGGCAGCGTGCCGCTGCCTGCCCAGTTGCCGCATTGCAGCGCATCCGCTATCACTAGCTTAGAGGGACGGGAGCGCCCACGCCCGACGATGGCGCGTGTCGGTGTGCCCCCGCCCAACAAGGTAGAGGAAAGTCACATCATGACCAATGTCGTCATCGCATCCGCCGCCCGTACCGCCGTGGGCAGTTTCGGCGGGGCGTTTGCCAATACACCCGCCCATGATCTGGGTGCCGCCGTTCTAAAAGAACTGGTGGCCCGCGCCGGGGTCGACCCGTCCGAAGTCTCTGAGACCATTTTGGGGCAGGTGCTGACCGCCGCCCAAGGCCAGAACCCCGCGCGTCAGGCGCATATCAATGCGGGCCTGCCGAAAGAAAGCGCCGCTTGGGGCATCAACCAAGTCTGTGGCTCGGGCCTGCGCGCCGTGGCATTGGCGGCCCAGCACATCCAACTGGGGGATGCGAACATCGTCGCCGCTGGCGGTCAGGAGAACATGACCCTCAGCCCCCACGCGCAGAACCTGCGTGCGGGTCAGAAGATGGGCGATCTGCAGTTCATCGACACGATGATCCGCGACGGTCTGTGGGATGCGTTCAACGGCTACCACATGGGCCAAACCGCCGAAAACGTCGCCGAAAAATGGCAGATTTCCCGCGACCAGCAGGATGAATTCGCCGTCGCTTCGCAAAACAAGGCCGAGGCCGCGCAGAAAGCTGGCAAATTCGCGGATGAGATCGTCGCCTACACGATCAAAACCCGCAAAGGCGAGACTGTCGTCGATCAGGACGAATACATCCGCCATGGGGCCACCATGGAAGCCATGCAAAAGCTGCGCCCTGCCTTTACCAAAGACGGCTCGGTCACTGCGGCCAACGCCTCGGGCCTGAACGACGGTGCAGCCGGTGCCCTGCTGATGAGCGCGGATGACGCCGAAAAGCGCGGCATCACCCCGTTGGCGCGCATTGCCTCCTATGCCACGGCAGGTCTCGACCCGTCGATCATGGGCGTCGGCCCCGTCTATGCCTCGCGCAAGGCGTTGGAAAAAGCCGGTTGGAAACCAGAAGACCTCGATCTTGTGGAAGCCAACGAAGCCTTCGCCGCGCAGGCCTGCGCTGTGAACAAGGAAATGGGCTGGGATCCGGAAATTGTGAACGTCAACGGCGGTGCAATCGCGATCGGGCACCCCATCGGCGCCTCCGGTGCGCGCGTGCTCAATACTCTGCTGTTCGAAATGCAGCGCCGCGGGGCCAAAAAAGGTTTGGCAACGCTGTGTATCGGCGGCGGTATGGGTGTTGCCATGTGTCTTGAGCGCCCCTAGAACTACAGTTGGCGCGCAATTTTGTTGCGCGCCAAAACATGCAATTGCAAGAACATTACCTTGAGGGAGGGATTATATGTCACGCATCGCTTTGGTCACCGGGGGAAGTCGCGGGATTGGCGCGGCCATTTCGACCACGCTGAAAGACAAAGGCTATACCGTCGCCGCCACCTATGCGGGCAATGACGAAGCCGCCGCAAAATTCACCGAAGAGACCGGGATCAAGACCTATAAATGGAACGTGGCAGATTACGACGCCTCTAAAACGGGGATCGAACAGGTCGAGGCCGATCTTGGCCCCATCGAGGTGGTTGTCGCCAACGCGGGCATCACCCGCGATGCGCCTTTCCACAAGATGACCCCCGACCAGTGGAACGAGGTCATCGCCACCAACCTCACCGGGGTGTTCAACACGATCCACCCGGTCTGGCCCGGCATGCGTGAGCGGAAGTTCGGCCGTGTCGTCGTGATCTCTTCGATCAACGGCCAGAAAGGTCAGTTCGCCCAAGTGAACTATGCCGCGACCAAGGCGGGCGATCTGGGCATCGTGAAGTCATTGGCCCAAGAGGGCGCGCGCGCAGGCATCACTGCCAATGCGATCTGCCCCGGCTATATCGCGACCGATATGGTCATGGCCGTGCCCGAGAAGGTCCGCGAAAGCATCATCGCGCAGATCCCCGCAGGGCGTCTGGGGGAGCCTGAGGAAATCGCCCGCGCCGTGGCCTTTCTCGTCTCGGACGACGCGGGCTTCATCAATGGTTCGACTATCTCAGCCAATGGGGCGCAATTCGTCGTTTAATCGACGCCAGCATGGAATCGAAAAGGCCAGCCCCTCGACGGGCTGGCCTTTTTGGTTGCGGCGGGAGGGGCCGTTCACCCGTCACGCTCAGTATCTCTTCTGGCATCCCCCTGCCCTAAGCAAAGGCTGCCGCCCCGCCCCAGCGAAACGACAGCCCTCGAATGAAATTCTCAATTCACGGGTGAGAGTCAGCTCGACAGGCGGCTAATCTCCTCCTTCAGGCGCAGTTTTTCCTTTTTCATGGAAGCCACTTGTAAATCGTCCATACCGGGGGCGCGTTGTGCGGTTTCCACCGCCTCACTCATCGCCTGATGCTTCCGCTTCAGGGTGTCCAGATGTGCGTTCAAAGCCATACAATCCTCCATGATTGGTGTGTGGAATTTCAGTGGACCACAGCGCGACCCACAAGTCACGCAGCACCGCAGCATAGAGGGGAAGTTGGTAAAAAAACGCTTAAGAAGTAGGATAAGTCAGCGGCGCGCCGCGACGCAGGACCGCTTCGATTTCCGGTACATAGCTGTTGCCATCCGATTCATGCCGCGCGCCAAGGTGCATAGCGTAGCTGTGATAGAGCCGGAAAGCACCGCGGCCATTTTTGCGTGCACGCAAAAGAATCAACTCCGGCATTCGCCCCGCGCGCGAGGCCAAGGGCAGCACTTCGACCGATCCCATCTCATGCGGAAGGGCGGCCAGAATCTCAGGTAGCCGTTCTGCGCGGTGGATAAAATGAGCCTGCCCTTTGGGTTTGAGCCGCCGCGCCGCGGTGCGGATCCATTGCCGCAGGGGCGTGGCTTCGCCCAAGGCGGTCTCTCGCCCCGGATCGCGGGACTGAACCGAGGCAGCCCGGTCGAAATAGGGCGGATTGGCCAGAACGTGGTCAAATTGTCGCTGGCGCAGATGCGGGGGCATGTCGGTCAGATCGGCCTCGACCACCTCAAGCGCCGCACCGCCATTGCGCCGCGCGAGTTCGGCATAGGCAGGTTGCAGTTCACACCCCGTCAGCGTCAGCCCCGGCACCCGCGCGCCCAGACAAAGCACCGCCGCACCGACCCCGCAGCCCAATTCCAGCACGCTTTGCCCCGCCGTGGCCTCAATGCTCGCGGCCAGCAAAACAGGATCCACCCCGGCGCGGTAGCCCCGCCCCCGGCGCGGCTGCCAGAGGTGCAACTTGCCGCCCAGAAAAGCGTCGCAGGTCAGGTCGTCTTCGGCAAAACGGGTCACAGCCCCAGCGGAATCTCATTATCGCGCATCACCCGCACAGCGGCGTCATGGTCATCGGGGTGCACCATCAAGCGGCGCGGGAAAATCCCGATGCCCCCTTCGAGCACGCTCATGTTTACGTCCATTTCAAAGCAGTCTATATCCTCCCCCCTGAGAAGGGCGGTGGCAAAGGCGATGATGGTCATGTCGGTGCTGCGCAAAAGTTCCTTCATATCAAAGATGTAGAGCCGGATCACCGGCATGTCGAGCGGGACGTGGGAAATGATGATGAAAAGTGATGCAACGGCCAAACCGCACGACCGCATGGCGGCCTATCTAAGCGACGATATGGCGGCAGTCAGCGCCCTGATCCGTGAGCGGATGGCGTCGAAACACGCGCCCCGCATTCCCGAAGTCACCGCCCATCTGGTCGAGGCTGGCGGCAAGCGCCTGCGCCCGATGCTGACACTGGCCGCAGCCCGGATGTGCGGCTACGGCGGCCCCTATCACGTCCATCTCGCGGCGACGGTGGAGTTCATCCACACCGCGACGCTGCTGCATGACGATGTGGTGGACGAAAGCGCCCAACGGCGCGGGCGGCCCACGGCGAACCTATTGTGGGACAACCAGTCGTCGGTACTGGTCGGCGATTACCTCTTCGCGCGCAGCTTTCAGCTGATGACCGAACCGGGCTCGATGCCTGTTATGCGCATCCTGTCGAACGCCGCCGCGACGATTGCCGAGGGGGAGGTCTTGCAACTGACCGCCGCGCAGAACCTTGCCACGGATGAACAGGTTTACCTGCAAGTCGTGCGCGGCAAGACGGCGGCGCTGTTCTCGGCCGCGACCGAGGTGGGCGGCGTAATTGCCGACGCGCCAGAGGATCAGGTCAAAGCGCTTTACGACTATGGGGACGCCCTTGGCATCGCCTTCCAGATCGTTGACGATCTTTTGGATTATCAGGGCGATACAGGGGCCACGGGCAAAAACGTCGGCGACGATTTCCGCGAGCGCAAGCTGACCCTGCCGGTGATCAAGGCCGTGGCCAAGGCCGATGAGACCGAGCGCGCCTTTTGGACCCGCACCATCGAGAAGGGCAAACAGGAAGAGGGTGACCTCGACCATGCGTTGATGCTGTTGAACAAACACGACACGCTGACGGCAACACAGCGCGATGCGCGAGACTGGGCGGAAAAGGCCAAATCGGCCCTTGCCCCCCTGCCCGCCCATGAATTGAAAGACATGTTGATCGATCTGGCCGACTACGTCGTCAGCCGGATCAACTAAGCGGCCAAGATCGGCGCGGCGGCGACCCACCAGCGGGGCGCGGCACTGCTGATGCGGTGGGCCGCGTCCTCGGCCTGCGACGCGGTGGCGTAGAGGCCGAAACAGGTCGCGCCCGAGCCGGACATCCGCGCCAGCGCCGCATCGCTCAGCGCCTCCAGACTGGCCCCGATAACCGACTCCCGCGCGATCGCCGGGGCGGCGAGGTCATTGCGCTGTTCGCCCAGAAAATCGATGAATTCAGTAAAGCCCGCGAAGGTCGGGATCACCTCCGGCATCGGCGGTTGGTTCTTTTCGGTCAGGGCCGCGAAAACGGCAGGCGTCGGCACATCGACACCGGGATTCACCAGCACCATATGGCAGGGCGGCAGCGGCGAAAGCGGCGTGAGGATCTCCCCCACCCCCTGC
The DNA here is from genome assembly GCF_027214245.1 of Sulfitobacter dubius. Classification (GTDB taxonomy): domain Bacteria; phylum Pseudomonadota; class Alphaproteobacteria; order Rhodobacterales; family Rhodobacteraceae; genus Sulfitobacter; species Sulfitobacter dubius_A. Next base: position 332,515 of record NZ_JAPWHM010000005.1, read on the forward strand.
ATCCGCTGCGGGCCGCGTGTCAGGCAGACCGGCACATCGGCCCCGAGCCGCGCCGTGTCTACGGGCAACGGGACGCCCCAATGCGCGGCAAGCAAGTCCAAAGCTGCCGCCGCATCGGCAGAGCCGCCGCCGATCCCTGCCGCCGCAGGCAGATGTTTCACCAGATGCAGCGCCGCACCTTGGCCTGCGCCCGCATCCAGCATCTCTGCCGCGCGCAGCACGAGGTTGCGTGCGTCGGTCGGTACACCTTCTGCATGCGGGCCGCTGACCGTCAGGGTCAGATCATTAGCCGCAGCCACATCCAGCCGGTCGCCCACGCCCGCCCGCACCACCAGCGAATCCAGCAAGTGATAGCCGTCAGCGCACTGGCCGGTGCAATGCAGGGTCAGGTTCACCTTGGCCCAAGCCATCCGCGACGCCGCAGCGCCGGGACCAGCGAGTGCCCCATCGTTCGAAAGGCTCATTCGTCTGCAGCAACCTTCAGCGGGGCCGCGCCCTCTTCGGCCAGCACGGCATCGAGCCCGACTTCCAGCTTGCGGCGCATCCGCTCGGGGTCAGCCTCGGAATCCGCATCCGTCAGGTCCACGAAAGACAGCGCCCGACGCCACTGGAACTCGGCCTCCCGCTGGCGGCCCACGGCCCAGTAGACATCGCCGAGGTGGTCGTTCACCACAGGGTCCACCGGCTCCAGTTCCACCGCGCGCTCCATCTGCTCGACCGCCTCTTCGTAGCGGTCCAGACGGTAGAACACCCACCCCAGCGAATCGACGATATAGCCACTGTCGGGGCTGGCAGCGACGGCGCGTTCGATCATGTCCAATGCCTCGTCCAAGTTGCGCTGCTGTTCAACCAGCGAGTAGCCGAGGTAGTTCAACACCTGCGGCTGCTCGGGATTCAGCTCAAGTGCGGCGCGGAAATCAGATTCTGACCCTTCCCAATCGCCGCTGCGCTCTTTGGCGATGGCACGGGCGTAGAACAGCACCCAGCGGGCGCGGGCGGTTTCAGGCGTCAACGCGAGCGCCTCGTCGTAGGACGCGATGGCCGCCTCATAGTCTTCCTCGGCGCGCAGCATGTCGCCCAAAGTGGAATGCACCACCGCCAGTTCCCCATGGCTGCGGGCAAGTTGCTCCAGCACTTCGATGGCCTGCGCTGTCTTGCCCGAGCGCCGCAGCGCATCGGCGCGGCCCAATTCCGCTGCGTGATAGGCGGGGCTATCGGCAGGCAGGGATTTGTACTCGGCAATCGCCAGATCATGCTCGCCGAGGTTTTCCAAAAGGCTGGCCGTCAGCAAAAGCGCATCGACATGATCGGGGCGCAGATAGCGGGCGATGCGCGAGTAGAGCAGAACGTAATAGTCCCCGGCCGCCTCATTGCGCAGCACGGCGGCGAAGGTGAAAAACACCTCGGCCATGCCCGCTTGGGCATCGGGCATATGGCTGAAGGGGACCGGTGCCTCTTGCTGCAGGGCCTCGATCAACCGCGCGATTTCGGGATCGCTATCTGCGCCAAAGCCGTCCGAGAGCACAGCGAGTGCATCGTCGCTACGCCCCAGTTGGCCAAGGATCTCGGCATGGGCCATGACCCCGCGCCGGGTCTGGCCCGCAGCACCCGCGGCACCACTGTCAAAGATCGCCTCTGCCCCTTCGAAATCACCCACACTCGCCAGCGCGAGGGCCTTGTGATACATCACAAAGCCCTGCATCCCGGCCTCTTCGCTCAACCCGTCAAACGCGGCCATGGCAGCGGTGACATCGCCTGCGCCCATATGCGCCCAAGCCTGCACCAACCCGCCGACCCAAGGGCCGATGGCCGATGTGTCTCGCTCTAGCAGGGCCTTGTAATCACCCTCTTTCGCCATGGCGGCCACAAGGGTCATCTCGGCCACTTGGCTCTTGGTGCCGAGGGTGATCATGTTGCGCGCCAGCGGCAGCGCCTTATCCACCCGCCCGAGCGAGAGATAGGACAGCACCGCGCTTTCCATCAGTTCGATGTTCTTGGGGTCACGGGCCAGCGCCTCGGTGTAGTAGCGCGCGGCCTCGGGGTAGTCGCTGTTCACGGCGGCATGACGCCCGGCCAGATAGGGGCCCGCGATCGACTGCGCCATCAGAGGCGCAGAAAGGCCGATGCAAAGCGCCGCGACGCTGGTGAAACCTAGGACATTCCGAAACATGCAAACCGCCTCATATCGCTTTGCGCTCAGGCTATCATCTCTGTGCCCGGGCGCAATGGTGGGGCCGCGATGAGGCATGCAGCCGACAGGATTTCGCCGATTCAGACAAAGAAAGGACCGACACGCCCTCGCCTATCGGTCCCTTCAACGTGCCCTTTGGCGGCCCGTTTACATGTTTGGGTAGTTTGGCCCGTCGCCGCCCTGCGGGGTGGTCCAGACGATATTCTGCGTCGGGTCTTTGATGTCGCAGGTCTTGCAGTGAACACAGTTCTGGAAGTTGATCTGGAACCGCGTCTCGCCGGTTTTCTCATCCTCGACGAATTCATAGACCCCCGCCGGACAATAGCGCGCCGAGGGGCCCGCGTATTTCGGCAGGTTCACCTCGACCGGAATGCTCGGGTCTTTCAGCTTGAGGTGCGCAGGCTGGCTTTCCTCGTGATTGGTGAACGAGAACGCCACGTTGGTCAGACGGTCAAAGCTGAGCTTGCCGTCGGGCTTGGGGTAGTCGATCTTTTTGTGCTTATCCGCAGGCTCAGTCGCTTCGGCGTCCGATTTCCCATGGCTCAGCGTGCCCAAAAGTGAGAAGCCGAGCGTGTTGGTCCACATGTCAAAGCCACCAAGCGCCAGCGAAGCGGTCAGCCCGTATTTCGACCACAGCGGTTTCACGTTGCGCACCTTCTTAAGGTCCGTCGCGATCGGCCCTTCGCGGACATCGGTCTCATATTCGGTCAGCTCATCACCGCCCCGGCCTGCTTGGATCGCGGCATAGGCGGCCTCAGCCGCTGCCTTGCCCGAGAGCATGGCGTTGTGGTTGCCCTTGATGCGCGGCACGTTGACCATGCCCACCGAACAGCCGAGCAGCGCCACGCCGGGGGCCACCATTTTGGGCATCGACTGATAGCCGCCTTCGGTGATTGCCCGCGCGCCGTAGGCGACACGTTTGCCGCCTTTAAGAAGTTCGGCCACCATCGGGTGATGCTTGAAGCGCTGGAATTCCATGTAAGGGAAAACATGCGGGTTCTTGTAACCAAGGTGGACAACGAAGCCGACGTAAACCTGATTGTTCTCAAGGTGATAGATGAAAGACCCGCCGCCCGCGTTGCTGTTCAGCGGCCAGCCCATCGTGTGGGTGACGGTGCCTTCGCGGTGCTTGGCGGGGTCAATCTCCCAAATCTCTTTCATGCCGAGACCGTATTTCTGCGGCTCTTTGCCCTCGTCCAACCCGTATTTCGCGATCACCTGTTTGCTCAGGCTGCCGCGCACGCCTTCGGAGAGGAAGACATATTTGCCGTGCAGCTCCATGCCCGGCTCATAGCTGGGGCCGGGGGTGCCGTCGGCCTGACGCCCCATCTCACCGGCAACGACGCCCTTAACTTCGCCATTCTCGCCGAACACAAGTTCAGAGCAAGCCATGCCGGGGAAGACTTCGACGCCCAGTTCCTCGGCCTGTTCGGCCATCCAACGGCAGACATTGCCCATAGAGACGATGTAGTTGCCGTGGTTTTTCATCAGCGGTGGCATCGGAAATTCGGGGATGCGCAGCTTGCCCGCCTCGCCCAACAGATAGAAGTTGTCTTCTTTCACCGGCACGTTGATCGGCGCACCTTTTTCTTTCCAATCGGGGATCAGCGCATCCAGCCCGCAGGGGTCAAGCACCGCACCCGACAGGATATGTGCGCCCACTTCGGAGCCCTTCTCTAGCACCACGACATTGCAATCGGCATCCAACTGCTTGAGCCGGATCGCAGCCGACAGGCCAGCAGGCCCGGCGCCGACGATCACAACGTCATATTCCATCGCTTCGCGTTCAATCTCGGCCATTTTGGTGCTCCCTCACGGCAAATTCGGTTTGGATTTGGCTAAACCACCGCCGCGCGCAATGCAATCGCGACCCTGCGTTTATTGCGCAAAACATGGCCTCAGCGACATAACATGACGCGCGACCTGTCAGGCCGCCGGTTCGTCCCCCATCAGATAGCGCGGTCCGGGGCCTTTTTCACCTGCTTGGTCGATAGGATTGTAAAGCGCGCAGGCCTCTAAGCTCAGACAGCCGCAGCCGATGCAGCCATCAAGGTTATCACGCAGTTTGCTCAGAGTGACGATCCGCGCGTCGAGTGCAGCGCGGAACCCCTCGGAAATGCGGGTCCAATCGGCCTTTGTTGGCGTGCGCCCGCCCGGCAAGCGGTCCAACTCAGCCTTGATCTGTGGCAGGGTGAAACCGAATTGCTGAGCGATCATGACGAAACTAAGCCGCCGCAGATCGGCCCGGTCAAACCGCCGCTGCCCACCGGCGTTGCGCCACGGCGCGATCAACCCCTGCGCCTCATAGTAGCGAATGGCCGAAACGGCGAGCCCGGTGCGCTTGGCCAAAGCCCCGATTGACAGCCCCTCATTTACCGCCATTTCGCCCCCACAAATCCCTTGACCTAAAGTTAGGTTTAACAATTACGCTCAGATGGCACAAGCGATCACAAAAAGGATAAACGCCATGCCCGCGCAACTTGAACATGCCAATTTCACCGTTTCTGACCCCGCCGCCACCGCCAATTGGATGCGCGAAGTCTTTGGCTGGAACCTGAGATGGGAGGGCGACGCCATGGCCGGGGGCCATACCAAACATGTCGGCACCGAGGCGCATTACGTCGCGCTCTACAATCCCGGCAAGGCGGACACTCTTACGAACACCAGCTACGAAACTATCGGTGCGCTCAACCACATCGCGGTCGTGGTGGATGACCTTGAGGCCACCGAAAAAGCCGTGCTGGCGCAGGGCTTCACCACCGGAAACCACGCCGACTATGAGCCCGGACGGCGGTTTTATTTCCACGATGCGGACGGGATCGAATATGAGGTCGTGCAATACGATTGACGGCAGTCAACCGCCGACCCAGAGGCCGTTAGGCTCTTGCAATTGGCGGGCAGTTTGGGTCAGGTATCTGCCAAGTTAACACGCAATTGGCCGCCCCCCGGCGAAAACCCGGGTGCGGCCCTCATTATGTAGGCACACCGCCATGGAAAAGATCCCGATGACCCGCGACGGTCACACCGCGCTCGAAGTCGAACTCAAGCAGCTCAAGTCGGTTGAACGGCCCGCCATCATCAAGGCCATCGCCGAAGCGCGCGAACATGGTGACCTGTCGGAAAATGCCGAGTATCATTCCGCCAAGGAAAAGCAGTCTTTCATCGAAGGCCGCATCAAAGAGCTTGAGGGCGTGATCTCGCTCGCGGATGTGATTGACCCCAAGAAACTGTCAGGGTCGATCAAATTCGGGGCCACGGTAACGCTGGTGGACGAGGACACCGACGAAGAGAAGACCTATCAGATCGTTGGCGAATATGAGGCCAATATCGAAAAGGGACTTTTGAACATCAAGTCGCCCATCGCCCGCGCGCTGATCGGCAAGGACGAAGGTGATTCCGTCGAGGTGCGCACCCCCGGGGGGCAAAAATCCTATGAGGTTCTCAAGATCGTTTACGCTTGACCGGGAAGGCTGACATGGCAGAGCCCGACGCTTCGACACCCCAAGATCAAGCCCCCCGCGCCCCGCGCGGCGGGAACGCCGCCGCTCGGCCTACGTCGATGGGCGTCTACGACCGCCCCAAATCCAACAGCATCACCGAGATTGAGATCATCGCGGGCGCGCTTTCGGCGCTTTGGCTGCTTGGCACGGCGATCTATTTCACCTTCATTGCCGCAGAGGTGCCGGAAGGGGCCAATGACGGGGGGCTGCGCGGGCTGCTGATCCTGTTGGTGGTGATCTTGCCGGTCGCGATGATCTGGGTCGGGGCCACCGCCGCCCGTGCCGGGCGGGTTATGCGTGAGGAAATCCAACGCCTACAGGCCGCGATTGATGCCATCCGGTATTCCTATATTTCGCAACAGCAGGGCAACAAACCTGCGGGCGACAGCAACATCGCGCGCAAGCTCGATGAACTCGCCGCCAGCGCCCGCAAGACCGAGATCGCGCTGGCCGGGCTTCAGGGCCGCGACGAGACTGCGCGCCCCGTCACCCCAGCCCCCGCGCCCACACCGCCCGCCGCCGAAGACCAGCCGACGCTGGCGCTTGGCACGCAGGCGGGCGACAAGGCACAGCCGCTCTCTGCCGAGGATTTCACCCGCGCGCTGAACTTCCCAGAAACAGCGGAAGACCAAGCCGGGTTCGACGCGCTGCGCCGTGCGTTGAAAGACCGCTCCGCCTCGCAACTGGTGCAGGCCGCGCAGGACGTGCTGACACTGCTCAGCCAAGATGGCATCTATATGGACGATCTGCGCCCCGACCGCGCGCGGCCCGAGGTCTGGCGGCAATTCGCCAGCGGAGCGCGGGGCCGTACAATTGCGCCTTTGGGCGGCATCCGCGACCGCTCCTCACTGGCACTGGCCAATGCCCGTATGCGGCAAGACCCGATCTTTCGCGATGCCGCGCATCACTTCCTGCGCCGGTTTGACCGGACCTTTGCCGAGTTCGAGAAACAGGCAACGGATGAGGAAATCTCATCGCTGGCTGACACCCGCACTGCCCGCGCCTTTATGCTGCTGGGCCGTTGTGCGGGCACCTTCGACTAACGCGCGGGCCTAGCCGGTAAAACTGCCGTAAGGAATGAAACGGACGAGATCGCCGGGCGCAATGTCGCGCGCGGTCTCGTCCAGTTCGACCAACCCTTCGGCCCAGCTTAGTCCGCTGATGCGCCCCGATCCTTCTGAGGCAAAAACCTCCGCCCGGCCATCGCGCATCCGCGCGCGCAGGTATTCCCGCCGCCCGGCCTTTTTGCGCTTCTCAAACGCCGCAGGCACATCAAAACCCTGAGGTTCCTGCCAGCCGCCCCCCGCAAGCAGCGCCATCGCAGGGCGTGCGAAGATCAGCGAACAGACCATCGCCGCCACCGGATTGCCCGGCAAGCCAAAGACCGGCACCCCTCGCCACAGGCCGAGCGCCAAAGGCCGCCCCGGCTTCACCGCGATCCGCCATAGCTGCATCGCCCCCGCCTCGGTCAACAGGGCTGAGACGTGATCTTCGTCCCCCGCCGATGCGCCGCCACTGGTGAGGATCACATCCAACTGCTCTGCCGCCGCGTCGAGCCTTGCGCGCAGCGCGGCGCTGTCATCGGCCACACGGCCCAGATCGACCGCCTCATGGCCAAAGTCGGCGACGAGTTGCAGCAGCATCGGGCGGTTGGCGTCGTAAATCTGCCCGTCGCGTGCTGCCTCCCCCATCTCGACCAATTCATCTCCGGTTGAGATCACACCGACCTTCAACCGCTTGCGTAGGTGCACCTCTGCCACACCTGCTGCCGCCATCAATGCCAGTTCCGCCGGACCAATGCGCGTGCCTGCGGTGAGGATGACATCGCCAGCTTCTACGTCCTCCCCGGCTTTGCGGGTGTTTGCCCCCTGTTTCACAGGCCCGTGAAACCGCAACATGCCGTCCTCGGCGGTCACGTCCTCTTGCAAGATCACGGTATCCACGCCCTCGGGCAGGGCCGCGCCGGTCAGCACGCGGATCGCTTGGCCCGCAGGCACTGCGCCGGGGCGGCCCCCTGCCGCAGCGCGGCCCGGCACCAGCGGAAGCTCATGCAACCCTTCGCCGCGCCCACCCGCAAAACCGTAGCCATCGACCGCCGTATTTGGCAGCGGCGGGTTGGCGCGGATGGCTGTAACGTCTTCGGCCACGATACGCCCCCCGGCATCGGCGGCGGGAAGGGTTTCGGCCCCCGTCACCGGGTGGAGGCGCTCTTTCAACAGCGCCAGCGCATCATCCACCGGGGTCCAATGCACGCCGGGCGGCAGGGCAAAGCAGTCGTTGCGCAGGGGCGGCGGTGCGGTGGTGGCAGGCGCCGTGAGGGCGGCGATCAGCCCCACTTCGCGCAGGATAAAATCGGCAATCGCACGGGTGTCGTTCAGGTCAAAAACAGGCCGGTCCATCTCAAGCGCCACGTCGCTGGCCACCGCCCGCACCGTCGGGTCATCCGGCGCGATCAGCGCGTTTCCGGTCTCGGCCCGGTGCGCTTCGACCTTGAGATGGCCATCGCGTTTGTAGCCTTCGATCAGCACCAGATCGACGGGCGCTAGCCGTGCCAGATGCGCCTCTAGCGGCGGCTCTTCGGCCCCGCGCAACTCATGCATCAAGGCAAAGCGCGCGCCAGATGCCAAGAGCACCTCTCGTGCGCCTGCGATGCGGTGGCGGTGGCTGTCCTTGCCAGGGTGATCCACGTCGAAGGTGTGATGGGCATGTTTGACGGTGGAGACGGTGAACCCCCGGCCCGTGATTTCGGCCACCAGCCGCTCCATCAATCCGGTCTTGCCTGCATTCTTCCAACCGACGACGCCGTAAACCCTCATGCCATCGCCTCTGCTGTCGCCAAATCCTCGGGCGTGTTCACGTTGAAGAATGCCGCCTCATCGGGGAAGAGCGCTTCGCGCCCGTCGTGTTTCTCGGTCCAGAGCACCACCTTACGCAGCCCAACCGCCAAAGCGCTGCGCAGATCGTCGCGCAGCGCCACGGGCCAGAGGCCAAAGGTCGGATGCCGCGCCGTGCCGCGTTTGGCGTCTGGGGTCGCAGCCAAGGCGAGCGGGTGGGTCATGCCATCAGCGGCGAGCAACAGACGCGGCACCAAATCGCAGGGGAAGAAAGGCGTGTCGGCAGCCGCGGTGACAATCGTCTCCGCCCCCTGCTCCGCCGCCCAATCCAACCCGGCAAGCACGCCTGCGAGCGGCCCGGCGAACCCTTCGATACTGTCCGCCAGCACCGGCAGGCCCAGATCCGCAAACCGCGCAGCATCGCCATTGGCGTTGAGCGCCAGCCCTGCCACCTGCGGCTCTAGCCGGTCGATTACCGACGACAGCAACGTACCTTGCCCAAGTGGCAGCAGGCCCTTGTCGCCACCGCCCATACGGGTCGCCTGCCCGCCCGCCAAAATGACGCCAAGTGGTTGTTTCATCATTTTATTCCTTTGCGGCCTTACGCCCGCTTTTGCGCGGCTCGTCGGCCACGGTGGACGGATCCGCGTCGCGGATCAACCGACCCTCGCCCGCCAGACAGGTAAATCGCTGCCCGCGCATCCGACCGATCAGCGTGAGGTTCACCTGCTGCGCGATCTCCACCCCCCAAGCGGTGAAACCCGAGCGGGACGCCAGCACCGGAATGCCCATCATCGCCGTCTTGATCACCATCTCAGAGGTCAGCCGCCCGGTGGTATAGAGCACCTTATCTTCGGCCCCCACGCCTTCGGAGAGCATCCAACCGGCGATCTTGTCGACCGCATTGTGGCGGCCCACGTCTTCCATATAAACGAGTGGCCGGTCGCCTTGGCACAGCACGGTGCCGTGGATCGCGCCAGCTTCAAGATAAAGGCTCGGCGTGCGGTTGATCTTGGCCGCCAGCGCATAGAGGTCCGAGGTGCGCACCGGCGTTTCGGGCAGACGCACATCGGCCAGCCCCTCCATCATATCACCAAAAACGGTGCCCACCGCGCAGCCGCTGGTGCGGGTCTTGCGCTGCATCTTGTCTTCGTAGTCGGTCGCGCGTTTGGTGCGGACGACGACGGTCTCAAGCTCTTCGTCATAGTCGACGCCGGTGATCTCCTCGTCCGAGCGCAACATCCCCTGATTGCGCAGAAAGCCGAGCGCCAGATAGGCCGGATAGTCGCCTATGGTCATCGCGGTCACGATCTCTTGCCGGTTGAGGAATATCGTCAGGGGGCGTTCTTCGACCACATTGATCGCCACCTCCGCGCCAGTGTGATCCACGCCAGAGACATTCCGCGTCAGTCGAACAGCAGTGGGATCGGGGGCGATCAGATAATTGCTAAGTTCATTGTCGCGGGCCAATTGTATCCCCTTCCGGTTAGGTCTAAGCCTTTGACATTATATTTAAGAGTTCGTCATGGCCATCACCACCACCAAATCCGCCTATCGCAAAGGTATCGTTGACGCATTGCCTTTCGTGCTGGTGATTATTCCCTTCGCCTCGCTCTTTGGTCTATTGGCGACCGAGGCGGGGTTGAACGTATTCGAGACGCTGACATTCTCGATCGTGGTGATCGCCGGGGCCGCGCAATTCACGGCGCTGCAACTGCTGCAAGAGGATGTACCCACGGCCATTGTGCTGGCCTCGGCGCTGGCGGTGAACCTGCGAATGGCGATGTATTCGGCCTCTCTCACCCCATGGATTGGCGGCGCGCCGCTGTGGCAGCGGGCGCTAGCGGCATATATGACGGTGGATCAATCCTATGTCGCTTCCATGACCCAATATGAGCGTGAGCCAGAGATGACCGTGCCGCAGCGCATGGCCTATTTCTTTGGGACCGTGACGCCGGTGGTGCCGCTTTGGTATCTCTTCACGCTGATTGGTGCGATGGTCGGCTCCAGCGTGCCGGACAGTTGGGCGCTGGACTTTGCCATTCCGATCACCTTTCTGGCCATGATCGCGCCGATGTTTCGCACGCTGGCCCATGTGGCGGCGGCACTGGTCGCAGTGGTTGTGAGCCTTATCGCTGTCGATGTGCCCTATGCGCTTGGGCTGATCATCGCGGGGCTTGCTGGCATGATCACCGGCGCGCAGGTCGAGGCGTGGATGGAACGGCGCAAACCGGGGAGCACGGCACGATGATCGACAGAACCTCACTTTGGATCGTGATCATCGGTCTTGGGCTTGGCAGCTTTTTCCTGCGCTTTGTCTTTACCGGATTGGTCGGCAACAAGCAGATGCCCGCGTGGCTGTTGCGGCACCTGCGCTATACCGCCGTGGCGATCCTGCCTGCGCTGGTGGCGCCGCAGGTAATTTGGCCCTCGGGCACGGACGGGCAGTTCGACCTGCCGCGTGTGACTGCCGCGGTGGTCACGCTGGGTGTGGGACTGGCGAGCAAGAACGTGCTCGCCGCGATCCTGTCAGGGGCCGCGGCGCTTTATGGAATGCTCTATCTGGTGGGGTAAGCGCGGGCGCTACTGGCGGGCCAGTTGCGCCGCGCGCAGGGCGTCGATCACATCGCCCTCATCATCTTCGTAATATTTTGTCGTGGTGACCCCCGGCAGTGTCTCAAACCGCTCTTGCAGTTTGACGGGGTAGAACGTCGACCCGACGTTTTGAAACCCGGGGATTTGGCTGAGAATACCGCTGGTGGCATTGGCGCAGAATGCACCGGGCACCGCCCCGTTGGAGGTCACCAGCCGAAGCGCCTGTTCGGCCACTTCGGGGCTGACCGGGATTTCCTGACTGACTACATGAAAGGTGCTGCGGGCATGGGCAGATTTATAGGCCTGCAGCCACGCGGGCGTTACCCCGTAGAGCACATCGCCCCGCTCGGCCATCCGCGCGTCCCGGAACGATCCGGCGGGATCAAAGATCACCCGCTGAGAGCCATTCACCATCAGCGCTGTATGCCCGCCGCTGCCGGTGCGGTTGTTCACCATGGTCATCAAAGTGAGGGAGGGCGACTCGGGCGAGCGATAGGCCGCACGCGCCACGACGTCGGGCGGGCTATCGGGGCTTTGATCCACCGAACAGCCTGCCAGAACGCCTACCAGCGCAATCGCCATCAAGAGAGTTTTCAAAGGGTTACCCTCTCGCGCAGGGATAGGGTCTGATCAACCGGCAAAGATCGCCAGCAGAACCAGGATCGCCAGGATGACAACGACGCTGCGCGTCACGAAGGTCATGAACCCGTCAAAGGTCTTTTGCTGTGGTTCGTAATTCATGCTGCCGTGTTCGTGTTCAGCCATTTTCGTCTCCCTAAGACAATCTGTTGGCGCTGATTAACCTATTCGTAACACCCTGTCACGGGGGGATGATAATCGGAAAACCATACTAGCAATACGGGAAACTGCGCGTTATAGGGGAATCTTACACCTGCACGCACGCGAAAGAATCGTGCAGATCAGGTCTCTTCCAGATCGGCGACCAAACGAAAGCCGATCCTTTGCGGAGCGGCATCGGGCACTTTCTTTGGCAGAGCCCGCAACATCACGTTTAATTGCCCCACATGCTGCACCAATTGCGCCCGTGCCCCTGCTGGATCGACGCCGTAAAAAGTGATGATGTCGGGGTCGAAATACCCCATGCCTTCGATCCGCAGCACCCCGGCGTCGCCCCCGGCAAAGCCAATCGCCGCCTCATGGTCGTTGTCGAGCTTTTCTTCAAAATTCTTGATATAAAGCACGACCCGCTCATAGGCCCATTGCGCGGGCGACTTTTGCTTCACTGGCTTGTCGGTTACCGATTTGGGCAACGGCTGGTCGCCTGACTTGCGCTGATCCGTGCCTGTATGCACCTCATGCATGCGCGGTAATGCGGCCTCCTCATAGGCTTCGGCCGCTGTTTTCACCTCATCGCCCATCGCTCACCCCTTGCGCTGATACACCCATGCGCCGTCTGCCTCACGCAGCACGCGCGTGGCCTCTCCGGCTTGGTAAAGGTGGCTCAGATGGGCGACAGCTTCAACCAGTGCGAGGCCATATTCCGCCTCGCCAATGCTGCGCTTGAACAGCGGCGCGAAACATTCCGAGGCCGATTTCGGCGTGTCGATATAGGCCAGCAGGCGGCGCAGGGCGCTGTGGTGGTTCTCGATCAACTGCTTGAGTCGTGTCGGCAGGCCGGTGAAGGGCAGTTTGTGCCCGCCAAGTACCAGATGATCCTCGCGGGCCAAGGGCAGGAAACGTTCGCAAGCCTCAAGCCATTCGCCGATGGGGTCGGCCATGGGCTCCGTCGGGTAGACACCGATGTTGGGGCTGATGGAGGGCAGGATTTGATCGCCCGCAATCACCAGATTGTCGTCCCGGCTCCAGAAGGTGGCGTGTTCGGGCGCATGGCCATTGCCGATATGCACTTCCCAATCGCGGCCACCCATGCGGATCACATCGCCCTGCCGGATGCGGGTGAACCCCAGCGGCAGCGGGGCCACCACATCGGCGAAATTGAAAGGCCGCTCATTGGCGCGTTTGTCATAGAGCGCCGAGGCCATCCCCGCTTTGCGGTAGAACGCAAGGGCTTCGGCGACCGGCACCTCTTGGACATCCAGCGTCAGCATCCGCGCGGTCAACCACGCGGTGCGCGTGGTGACCAGTTCCGCCCCGAACTCGGTCTGCAACCACCCGGCAAGGCCGATATGATCAGGGTGGTGATGGGTGACGACCACGCGCGAGATCGGCTTGCCGCCAAGCGGCCCCGCCATCAACCCGCGCCAAATTTCCTTGGCCCGACGGGAGGCGAAGCCCGTGTCGATCACCGTCCAGCTATCGCCTTCGTCCAAGGCATAGACGTTGACGTGATCCAGCTTCATCGGCAGCGGCAGGCGGAACCAAAGCACCCCCGGCGCCACCTCAATCGCCTCCCCCTCGGCGGGCGGCACCTCCCAAGGATAGCGCAGCCCCTTGGGGGTTTTTGGCGAAGCGGTAGAGAGGGTGGCCTGCTCTGTCATCAGCTTCTCAGGTCTTCGACATCAAGCGCATAGAGGTCTTCTGCCCCGGCCTGTGCATGGGCCAACAAGCCCTGATGCTCGGGCAAGAGACGTTGGATATAGAACCGCGCCAGCTTGGCCCGCGCATCGCCTGCGCCGGCGGCCTTCTCGGCCATGGCGGCTTGCAGATGCAGATGACCGCCCAGCACGCGGGCGAAGGCGCGCAGATAGGGGACGGCACCGGCGAAACGGGCGTTCATGTCCTTCTGCGCGGTCATCCACTCGGTCGCCTCGCGCAGGGTCTCGCTCGCCTGCCAGACCGCATCGGCCATGCGCGGGAAAGGGCCGCGGGCGGATTCGGCATGGGCTTCGATCTCATCCAAAAGACGGTTCGCCGCCTCGCCGCCGTCCATCATCTTGCGGCCCACAAGGTCCATCGCCTGAATGCCGTTGGTGCCCTCGTAGATCGCGGTCACGCGCACATCGCGGCTGAACTGCGCCGCGCCGGTTTCTTCGATAAAGCCCATGCCGCCATGCACCTGCACGCCCATCTCGGCGACGCCGATGCCCACATCGGTGCCGAATGCCTTGGTGATCGGCGTGAGGAACGCTGCCCGCGCGGCCCATTCGTCGCCCTGCCCGGCGCGCGCCATGTCGCTGGCATAGGCACAGCTCAGCGCGATCGCGCGGGAGGCAAAGATATCGGCCTTCATGCTCAGAAGCATCCGGCGCACGTCGGCGTGATCTACGATGGTGCCGGTGCCGCCTTCGACGGGAGAGCGGCCCTGCTTACGCTCCAGCGCATAGTCCAGCGCCAGTTGATAGGCGCCTTCAGCCGCGCCGATGCCCTGTTCGCCGACACCAAGGCGGGCGTTGTTCATCATGGTGAACATCGCCGCCATACCGCCACCTTCGCGGCCCACCAGCCAGCCGGTGGCCTTGTCATATTGCATCACCGCGGTGGGCGATCCGTGCAGGCCCAACTTATGCTCTAGGCTGACCACATTCACGCCATTGCGCTGGCCCGGCGCGCCAGCCTCATCGGGGATGAACTTCGGCACGAGGAATAGGCTGATCCCCTTGGTCCCCGCCGGCGCCCCCGGCAGGCGCGCAAGAACCAGATGGCAGACATTGCCTGCAAAATCATTGTCGCCCCAAGAGATGTAGATCTTCTGACCAGAGACCGCATAAGTCCCGTCGCCATTGTCTTCGGCCCGGCTGCTCAGCGCGCCCACGTCCGAACCCGCCTGCGGCTCCGTCAGGTTCATCGTGCCGGTCCATTCGCCCGAGATCAGCTTGGGCAGGTACAATTCCTTGATCGCGTCGCTCGCGTGATGCTCCAATGCTTCGATCTGCCCTTGGCTCATCAGGGGGGCGAGTTGCAGCGACAGGCAAGCGCCGCTCATCATCTCGTTGACCGCGCTGGTCAGGGTCATCGGCAGGCCCATGCCGCCAAACTCTGGGTCCGCCGACATGCCGATCCAGCCGCCCTCGGCAATCGCGGCAAAGCCTTCGGCAAAACCAGGAGAGGTTCGCACAATACCGTTTTCCAGCTTTGCAGGGTGCAAATCCCCGCCCCGTTGCAGCGGCGCCAGCACATCATCGCACAGCCGCCCGGCTTCGGACAGGATCGCCCCGGTGACGTCTTCGCTGGCTTCAGAGAAACGGTCGGTGCTGCGGAGCGTTGCGAAATCCAACACGTCCTCGATCAGAAAACGGTAGTCATCCACGGCGGCGCGGTACGGCATATCATATCCTCCTGAAAGGCGCGCTTGTTCTGGCAAGCCTGACATGGCCCTGATAAAGGCTGGTTTATGTTGCCGCCAGCATGAAATGCCTGGCCGCCCCCCGCAACCCAAACGCGGCGTCACGGGATGCTGCATGATCCGACAGGCCGAAACACCCGATGACCCAGCCGACCGAGACCCTGACCGCCACGCCCCAAGGCATCGCCCGCGCGGCACGCCTGCTGCAAGACGGCGCGCTCGTCGCCCTGCCGACCGAGACGGTCTATGGCCTTGGCGCGGATGCCCGCAATGGGGAAGCCGTGGCGGGCATCTATGCCGCCAAGGGGCGGCCCAGCTTCAATCCGCTGATCGTGCATTTGCCGGATATCGAGACGGCCAAACGATACGTTGAGTGGACGGACGATGCTGACCGGTTGGCGCAGGCCTTTTGGCCCGGCGCGCTGACATTGGTCTTACCGCTCAAGCCCGACAGCGGGCTGTCGTCACTGGTCACGGCGGGATTGCCCAGCCTTGCGGTGCGCGTGCCAGCCCACCCCGCCATGCGGCAGGTCTTGCAGGCACTCAACGGCCCCGTGGCCGCGCCCTCGGCCAACCCCTCGGGCAAGATCAGCGCGACCACGGCTGCGCATGTGCTGGCGGGCCTCGACGGTAAGATCGCGGCGGTACTGGATGACGGCGCTTGCAGCGTGGGGCTGGAAAGCACGATTATCGGCCTGACAGGTCCCCGCCCTGCCCTGCTTCGCGCAGGCGGCCTGCCGAGCGAGGCGATAGAGGCGGCGCTCGGGCAACCGCTGGAGATCATAGATGGGGCAGAGATCATCGCGCCGGGGCAGTTGGCCTCTCACTATGCCCCCGGCGCGGCGGTGCGGTTGAACGCGGAAACGGCTGGGCCGGGCGAAGTGCTGCTTGGCTTTGGAACGATGGTTTGCGACCTCAACCTCTCGCCCTCCGGCGACCTGACCGAGGCTGCGGCGAAGCTTTTTGACCATCTGCACCAGTTGGACGCCACCGGACAGAGCATCGCCGTAGCGCCGATCCCCGATCACGGCCTGGGCCGCGCGATCAACGACCGTTTGGCCCGCGCCGCCGCCCCGCGCTAGGCGTGGCCGGCTGAGGCCGAAAGCCCCAAAGGATCGATGCCCAGCGTTTTGAGCGCTGCCGCCCATTTCTCTGCATCCGGTAGGTCAAAGATCACCTCGGGCGACGCCTCACAGGTCAGCCAGCCGTTCTGCGCAATCTCGCCCTCCAACTGCCCCGGCCCCCAGCCCGCATAGCCCAGCATCAACTGGGCGCGCTCTGGCCCCTTGCCGGTCGCAATGTCTTCGAGGATGTCGCGCGTGGCGGTCAGCGCAATGCCATCGCCGACCCGCAGCGTTTCAAGGGCAGAGCGGTATTCATCGGAATGCAGCACAAAGCCGCGCCCCGTCTCGACCGGGCCGCCGAAATGCACGGCCAGAGATTTCGCCTGCGGCGGCGTGTCATCGACCAATTGATCCAGCACATCCGACAGACGCAGTTCCGGGGCGGGTTTGTTGACCATCAGCCCCATGGCGCCCTGTTCTGAATGCGCGGAAAGATAGATCACGGAATGGGCGAAACGTGGATCGCCCATGCCCGGCATCGCGACCAGCAGCTTGCCCGTCAGTTCCATTGTCTGACCCGTCAACGCCCACCTCCTGAAGGTAACCTTTCTTTGAACATGGCCGCTTGCGCCCCGCAAAACAAGAGATGCCGCCCGCCGCCCGTCCCATCGGCGAAACATGGATGATGCAAATGTGACTTGGCAGGCGCGGATGGATACCGCATCAAGGCCGCATGAATATATCGCGCCTCTTCTCCGCCGTTCTTTCCTGCCTTGCCCTTGCCCTGCCTGCCGCCGCACAGGACGGTGTCGGCACGCCGTTGCAGGGTGATCTGCTCACTGGTTGGCAACAGGCCGACGGGCGGCGGGTGGCGGCGATCCGGCTGCGCATGGCACCGGGGTGGAAGACCTATTGGCGCAGCCCCGGTGACGCAGGGATTCCGCCAGAGTTCGACTGGTCCGGCTCGGACAACCTGCGCGACGTGCAGATCACATGGCCCGCGCCCAAGGTCTTTGACCAAGGCGGGGTGAACTCCATCGGTTATGCGCGCGAGGTGATCCTGCCGCTGACCATCACCCCGCGCCGCCCCGGTGCCCCGGTAAGCTTGGACGCCAGCATCGACCTTGGCGTGTGCAGTGACATCTGCCTGCCACAAACCATCCGCCTGCGCGCCCTGCTCGACACCAAAGACAGCAAGCCCACTCCGGCCATCGCCGCCGCCTTTGCAGCGCGACCCTATTCGGGGGCCGAGGCTGGATTAAAAAGCGCCCAATGCAGCCTGCGCCCCACCGCGCGGGGGCTGGAGATCGAAACCCGGCTCGCCCTGCCCTCTGCCGGGGGTAAGGAGACCGTGGTGATCGAACCCGGCAACCCCAACATGTGGATGAGCGAGATGGACAGCCAGCGGTCGGGCAATACGCTTGTCGCCAGCGGAGAGATGATCGCCGAGAACGGCACGGCGCTGGCATTGGACCGCTCTGCCATTCGGATCACCGTCATCGGGCAGGATCATAGTGTCGAGATCACGGGCTGCACCTCTGGCTAAGCCACGGCGCTACTTGCGGCGCTGATGCTCGTCCAGCCGGGGCATGATCTCAACGAAGTTGCAGGGCATATGGCGGTAGTCCAACTGCTTGAGCAGAATGCCGTCCCATGCGTCTTTGCAGGCCCCCGGGCTGCCGGGCAACGCGAAGAGATACGTCCCCTGCGCCACGCCGCCTGTGGCGCGGCTTTGCACGGCGCTGGTGCCGATCTTCTCCATTGAAATCATGGTGAAAACCGTGCCGAAAGCGTCGATCTCTTTCTCATAGACATCGCGGTGCGCTTCGACCGTTACGTCGCGCCCGGTGAGGCCGGTGCCGCCGGTGCTGATCACCACGTCAATCTCAGGGTCCGCGCACCAGTCGCGCAGTTGCGCCGCGATGGCGGGGCGGTCGTCGGTCACGATTTCGCGCGCCGCCAGCACATGGCTCGCCGCTTCAATCCGCGCGACCAAAACATCGCCGGAGCGGTCCTCGGCCAAGCTGCGGCTGTCCGAGACGGTCAGCACGGCGATTCTCACGGGGATGAACTCCCGGCTGTCGTCGATCCTGCTCATGTCCGCTCCATCATTGCCAAACGCGCGGCCAGTGCCACGAAAATACCGCTGCTGATCCAGCCGAGCACACGCCCGCCGCCAGCCAGCCGCCGCCCGATCCCGGCAGCGAAAACACCCACCGCGCCGTTGATGACGAAACCGCCCAAAGCCAGCACCGCGCCAAAGGTCAGGAACTGCGCTAAGACCGGCCCGGCGTCGGGCACCACGAATTGCGGCAAGAACGCCAGCACGAAAAGGATCACCTTGGGGTTGGTCAGATTGACGATAAACCCGGTATTAAACGCCCGCCAGCCGCCCATGCCGGGTGTCGTATCCCGCGGTTTTCCGGCTTGTCGCAGCGTTTGAACCGCAAGCCACAGCAAATAGGCCACGCCGAGCCAGCGGATCAGATCAAGCGCCCAAGGCAGCGCCGCCACCAGCGCACCAAGGCCAAGCCCCGCCAGCGTCACATGCACCAAAGCGCCCGCGGAGATCCCCGCACTCGCCGCCAGCGCGGCACGCGGGCCCGAACGCAGCCCCTGCCCAAGGCAAAACATCATATCCGCCCCCGGTGTCAGGTTCAGCGCCAAGGCGGCGGGCACGAAAGCGAGAAGGGTCAGCGCATCAACCATCGCGCAGCTTCGCCTGAACGCTAAGCAGATCAGCCCAAGCCTCGCGCTTGGCCTCGGGGTTGCGCAGAAGGTAGCCGGGATGCACCATCGGCATGCAAGAGAGATCGGCGGCCTTTGTCCAATTGCCCCGCAACCGCATAATGCTGCGTTTTTCCAGCAGCGACTGGCAGGACCAATTGCCAAAGAGCACCAGCACCTTGGGCTTGGCCAACTCGATATGACGCTGCACAAAGGGGCGCATCATCGCAATCTCATCCGGTTTCGGGTCGCGCCCCTGCGGCGTGCGCCACGGCAGGATATTCGACAGGTAGACATTGCGGTCCCGCCCCATGTCGATCGCGGCCAGCATCCGGTCAAGCATCTGACCCGTGCGCCCCACGAAAGGCTTGCCCGCGCGGTCTTCGTCGCGGTCGGGCGCTTCGCCAAAGATCATCAAAGGCGCGCCCGGCACCCCATCGGCAAAGACCAGATTGCGTGCGCCTTTGTGAAGCTCGCAATGTTCGAACCCTTGGACCGCGGCGCGCAACTCTTCCAAGGTCTGCGCGCCCCGCGCGGCGCGGCGGGCCAAAGCGACGGGGTCGGGCGTTTCCGACGCCTGCAAAGGCTGGGGGCCCTTGCCAATCTTGGCACTGGCTTTGGGCGGGCTTGCGGGCACCTCATAGCGGTTGACCGGCGCGTCGCAAATCGCCTCGGTCGCGCCAAGCTCAACCTGCCACGCCAGCATCTCTGCCGCCTGATGATAATCGAATGATTCCATGGCCGCAGCTTACGCTCTGCGCGCGGGGGGCGAAATGCCCTATCGCTGCGCTTTACCTGCCAAGCCACCCGCGCCTATAAGGCGGCAACAGCAGAAGGGATCGCCACCATGTCATTCGCCCATCGCCACCTGCTTGGCATCGAACAGCTCTCGCAATCCGACATTACCACCCTTCTGGATTTGGCCGACACCTATGCCGACCGTAACCGCCAGCCGAACAAGCATTCGGACGCGCTGCGCGGGCTGACGCAGATCAACATGTTTTTTGAAAACTCCACCCGCACGCAGGCGAGTTTCGAGATCGCGGGCAAGCGTCTTGGTGCGGATGTGATGAACATGGCGATGCAGGCCAGCTCGATCAAAAAGGGCGAGACGCTGATCGACACGGCGATGACGCTCAATGCCATGCACCCCGATCTGCTGGTCGTGCGTCACCCGCAGTCGGGCGCGGTGGACCTGCTGGCGCAGAAAGTAAATTGCGCGGTTCTCAACGCAGGCGACGGGCGGCACGAGCACCCCACGCAGGCGCTGCTGGATGCGTTGACGATCCGCCGCGCCAAGGGGCGGCTGCACCGCCTCAGCATCGCGATTTGTGGCGACATCGCGCACAGCCGCGTGGCACGGTCGAACATTTTGCTGCTTGGCAAGATGGAGAACCGCATCCGCCTTGTCGGCCCGCCGACACTGATGCCGAGCCAGATCGACCAATTTGGCGTCGAAGTCTTTGACGACATGAAAAAAGGCCTCGAAGGCGTCGACGTGGTGATGATGCTGCGACTTCAGAAAGAGCGGATGGACGGCGGCTTCATCCCGTCGGAGCGCGAGTATTACCACCGCTACGGGCTGGATGCCGAAAAGCTCGCCCATGCTAGCCCCGACGCCATCGTCATGCACCCCGGCCCGATGAACCGCGGGGTCGAGATTGACGGCACCTTGGCCGACGACATCAACCGTTCCGTCATTCAAGATCAGGTCGAGATGGGCGTCGCCGTGCGCATGGCCGCGATGGACCTGCTGGCGCGCAACCACATCGCCGCCCAGCCCGGCGCCGCTTGAGCGGAACCCCAAAGGGCCATGCGGCGTTTTCCTGAGAACAGTCAAAGGAAGCCGTCATGCCCCATACAGAAGTCGCCCCGCAAGAAGCCGGCAAGGTCCGGGTCTATACCCTCTCGCTCTCGGATGCCGAGGCGCGCGCGATGCGCGATGATGAGACCGCACAGGCCGCGGCCCTTGGGATTGAGCGGATCGACGCGGCCTATACAGAGGTCTTCCGGGTGGCCGACCTCGATCAACTGGGGCTCGCGGGCTATCTGCGCGACGGCAATGGCGTGAACCCCGATCAGATCGAGACGGACCGCAGCAAGCTTGCCGCGCTCGACGGCTGGGTGATGATCGTCTACTCCCGCGCATTCGCCGGACAGTCGCTGCAACTGGCCCCGATCCCGGCGCTGACCCATATCGGCACCTATACCGAAGGCGGCCCCGACACGCCCGTGCAAGCGATGGAAGCCGAAGCCGCGCAGCCCTACACTGGCATCCCCCGCGTCTCTCCGGCTGAGCCTGCAAAGGGCGGTGGCGGCAAGACGATGGTGATCGTGGCCGTCGTCGCATTGATCTTGCTGGTTATCTGGTGGCTGCTGGCCTAAGCGCGAAAACCGCTGGCACCCTTGGTGCTAGCGGGCTACATCTGGCCCATGCAAGAACCTGAACACGATCCCAAAATGTCTGGCCGTATTGCCATGGTCGCCCTTCTGGTGGCCTTTGGCGTGGTTGGAATGATGATTTGGATCGGCGGTTAAGGGCGATACCTGCCTCAGAAAACCGCGAAAACCGCTTGGTCTAGGGGGCGATTTGGGGCATGACAGCGGCGCATCTGCTATCGCATCAAAGGCCCGCCCATGACCCAGTTCTTCACCAATCTGCGCCTTCTTGACCCTCAGGCGGGCACCCTTGAGCCCGCCGCGGTTTTGGTCCGCAACGGGGTGATTGCCGAGGTTCTGGACGGTGACGCCACAGCGCCCGACGGCGCGGAGGTGATGGATTGCAGTGGTCATATCCTCGCCCCCGGCATCGTCGATATTGGCGTGAAAGTTTGCGAACCGGGCGAGCGGCACAAGGAAAGCTACCGCTCTGCCGGGCTGGCGGCGGCGGCGGGCGGGGTGACCACGATGGTCACGCGCCCTGATACAGACCCCGCCATCGATAGTCCCGAGACACTCGAATTCGTCACCCGCCGCGCTAATGAGGCCGCCCCGGTGAACGTGGTGCCCATGGCCGCGCTCACCAAAGGCCGCGAGGGGCGCGAGATGACCGAGATTGGCTTCCTGATGGACGCCGGTGCCGCCGCCTTTACCGATTGCGACCGCGTGGTGACGGATACCAAAGTCTTCTCTCGCGCGCTGACCTATGCCCGAAGCCTCGGCGCGCTGGTCATCGCGCATCCGCAGGATCCGGGGCTGAGCAAGGGGGCGGCCGTCACCTCCGGCAAATTCGCCTCGCTGCGCGGGTTGCCTGCCGTCTCGCCCATGGCCGAGCGGATGGGGCTGGACCGCGACATCGCCCTCATTGAGATGACCGGCGCGCGCTACCATGCGGATCAGATCACCACGGCCCGCGCCCTGCCCGCGCTGGAGCGCGCCAAACGCAACGGGCTCGACATCACCGCGGGCGTGGGCATCCACCACCTGACGCTGAACGCACTGGATGTGGCCGACTACCGCACCTTCTTTAAGGTGAAGCCCCCGTTGCGCGACGAGGAAGACCGCATCGCCGTGGTCGAAGCCGTCGCCAGCGGCCTCATCGACATCATCTGCTCCATGCATACCCCACAGGATGAAGAAAGCAAACGCTTGCCGTTTGAGGAAGCCGCCAGCGGCGCGGTCGGGCTGGAAACACTGCTGCCCGCCGCCCTGCGACTGGTCCATGCTGAGATGATGGATCTGCCGACGCTTTGGCGCGCGCTGTCGCTGAACCCGGCCAAACGGCTCGGCCTACCCGGCGGGCGGATTGCCGTGGGGGCGCCTGCGGATATGGTGCTGTTCAACCCCGACACGCCCTTCGTGTTGGACCGCGCGACGCTGCGGTCAAAATCCCGCAACACGCCCTTTGACGGGATGCGGATGCAGGGTAAGGTCGTGGCAACTTATGTAGCAGGCTCCTGCGTTTACGAGGCGAATTGATGCCCCCTATCGACACTTCTATTGAAATGATCCTTTTCTGGGCGCTGGCGGGCTATATCATCGGCTCCATCGCTTTTGGCATGTTGTTGGCGCGGCTGATGGGGCTGGGCAACCTGCGCGATATCGGGTCGGGCAATATCGGCGCGACCAATGTGCTGCGCACCGGCAACAAAAAGGCCGCGGCGCTGACGCTGTTGCTGGATGGGGCCAAGGGGGCCGTGGCGGTGTTGCTGGCGCGGGCCTTTGCGGGAGAAGATGCGGCGCAGGCGGCGGCACTTGGGGCGATGATCGGCCATTGTTACCCGATCTGGCTGGCCTTTCGCGGTGGTAAGGGAGTGGCGACTTTTCTGGGCATCATGCTGGCGCTGGCTTGGCCGGTTGGGCTGGCATGCTGTGCGGTCTGGTTGATCACGGCGGTAATCTCGCGCATTTCTTCCCTGTCCGCGCTAGCTGCGGCGGCGAGCTCAACCTTCTTGCTGGTATTTCTCGGCTACGGGGAAATGCTGCTCTTGGGGATCGCGCTGACACTGCTGATCTTCTGGCGGCACCGCGACAACATCCGCCGCATCCGTGCAGGTACGGAATCGCGGATCGGTCAGAAAGGCTGACACCGCACCGAAGGCGGCATCAGCCTCTTCATGCTTTAGTAGGAATATTCGGCGTAGATACGGCTTAGGTCGCCGTTCCATGGCCCATGATAATCTGCCAGCAAGTCATCCGCAGGCACGCGGCCTGTCTCGATACTGTCGCGCAGGGCGTTGAGGAAATGCGTTTCATCCGGCACAAGACCACCGGCACCGGGACGCGCGCGGGATTTCAAACCGGCCTCTGACAGGGCCACCGCCTCGCGCGCAAGATCATGCATCTTGAGCCCGCCAACCTCGGCCTGAAGGCCATGGGTCGAGGCGGCGACGCGCAGTTCTTCCCGCGTCTCTGCATCCCAGTCCTTGACCAAATCCCAAGCGCCATCCAGCGCGGATTGGTCATACATCAGCCCTACCCAGAAGGCGGGCAGCGCGCAAAGACGCCGCCAAGGGCCACCATCGGCCCCGCGCATCTCAATGAATTTCTTAACCCGCGCCTCGGGGAAAAGGGTCGTCAGATGGTCGGCCCAATCGCTGAGCGTTGGCTTTTCGCCAGGCAGCGCGGGCAGTTCGCCTTTCAGGAAATCGCGGAAAGACTGGCCAAGCGCGTCGATATATTTACCGTCGCGGTAGACAAAATACATCGGCACATCGAGCGCATATTGCACCCAAGCCTCGAACCCGAAACTTTCGTCAAAGACGAAAGGCACCATCCCGGTGCGGGCATCATCCAGATTGCGCCAAACCAGACCGCGGGTGGATTTCACGCCATTGGGCTTGCCGTCGAGGAAGGGTGAATTGGCGAAAAGCGCATTGGCGATCGGCTGCATCGCCACGGCGACGCGCATCTTTTGCACCATGTCGGCCTCACTCGCGAAATCGAGGTTGACCTGAACGGTACAAGTGCGGCGCATCATGGTGGTGCCCATGGTGCCGACCTTTTGCATATAGCTGTCCATCAGCTTGTAACGGCCCTTGGGCATCAGATCCATTTGCTCATGCGACCATTCGGGCGCTGCCCCCAGACCGATGAAGCCCACGCCGATCTCATCGGCCACGTCTTTCACTTCGCGCAGATGGGTGTTCACCTCATCGCAGGTCTCATGGATGGTCTCGACCGGCGCGCCTGACAGCTCCAACTGGCCGCCCGGCTCAAGACTGATGTTGGCACCGTCTTTCTCAAGCCCGATCAGCTTGCCACCCTCTTCGACAGGGGCCCAATTGTGACGGTCGCGCAGACCTTCCAACATCACCCGAATCGAGCGGTCCCCCTCATAGGGGAGCGGTTTGAGCGTGTCTTTGCAGTAGCCGAACTTCTCGTGCTCGGTGCCAATGCGCCAGTCTTCGCGCGGCTTGCAACCGTCGGCCAGATACTGCGCCATTTGGTCATGATGTTCGATCGGGCCGCCGCCGGATTGAGGAATGGACATTTGCGAGGGCTCCGTTTTGAAGGGTCGTCTTGGGTGTCTTCTAAGGTGACGACTTGGCGTCGTGTTTAGCAGGGATGGGCGGAATTGCCGGGGCTGTCAATGCAGCAAGACATGCGCCGGGCGCAGCGGCGCGCGCTCCCAGATCACAACGGCGTCATGGCGGGTCTTGCGCAACTCAAAGAGCATCCGCTCGGTGCGCAGCCCCGGCAGGGCGGCGAAAGCGTCAAAAAGCGCCTCTGAGCCAGCGGCATTCACCGGGATCAGCAAGGGGGGGTCATCGTCGCGCGGCTCAAGCCGCCAATGGGCGGGAAACATCTGCCGGTCGAGGCTGAGCCGCTGCAGTTCGCGCAGAGCGACCGTGCCCCCGGTCAGCGGGCCGAAATAGGTGATCTGCCCCTCGACAACCTGAACGGCCCCCGCGCCATCCCCCTCGCCGCGAAACCGCGCGCGCTGCACGCCGAGCCAGATCAGCGCAGCCCCGCCCGCAAGGGCAGCGTATCCCGGCACCGCCAGCAAAAAGCCCGGCCCGGCCACCAGCCAGAGCCCAAAGAGCATCAGCCCGCCGCCGACGATCGCTTCGCGCCAGCGCCAAAGCTGGTCGCGGGCGCCTTGGCGCAGGAAACTCATCGGGCCACCTTTTGCATCACCAATCTCCCAAAGCCTGCTGCCACATCGTCATCGCCGCCACCGCCGCCGTGTCGGCCCGCAGGATGCGCGGCCCCAGCGTGACGGCGTGGGCATGATCAAACCCGTGCAAGCGCTTGCGTTCGGACTCAGAGAACCCACCTTCGGGGCCGATGAGGATAGCCCATGGGCCTTGCGCGCCCATGGGAAGCGCGCCGTTTTCCCCGGCCAAAGCCTCATCGCAAAACATGATCTGCCGGGTGCTGTCCCATTGGTCCAGCAGCCGCCCCAGCTTCACCGCCTCGGCCACTTCCGGCACATAGGTGCCGCCGCATTGCTCTGCCGCCTCGACCGCATGAGCCTGAAGCCGCGCCTGCTGCACGCGACCTGCGTTGGTAAATTCAGTCATCACCGGGACAATGCGCGAGGCGCCCATCTCGGCGGCTTTTTCAACAATAAAATCTGTCCGGGTCTTTTTGATCGGCGCGAAAAGCAGCCACAGATCCGGCGGCATCTGCAACGGGCGGGTCTGTTCGATACAGGTCAGCACCCCGCCGCGTTTGCCCGCCTCGGCCACTTCGGCCAGCCATTCGCCATCGCGCCCGTTGAACAAAAGCACCCCTGCCCCAACCGACAGCCGCATCACCCCAAAGAGATAATGCGCCTGCTCACGCGCCAAAGGAACCGTTTGCCCCTGCCCCAAGGGCTGATCTACATACAATCTGATTTTCGCATTCATGGGGCCAGATATATGCACAACCAGCCGCCTTCGCCAGATGCTACGCACGATGCGCCTGTTGCCGATGCTGTGACCGACAATTGGGTCGACCGTTACGCCCCTGCCGGACTGCGCCCCTACCTGCGGCTGAGCCGCGCGGACCGCCCCATTGGCACATGGCTGTTGCTGCTGCCCTGCTGGTGGGGGCTGAGCCTTGCGATCCTTTTCGATCAGGCACCCCGGTGGGAGGATCTGTGGATCTTCACGGGCTGCGGCATCGGCGCCTTTCTGATGCGAGGGGCGGGCTGTACGTGGAACGACATCACCGATCGCAACATCGACGGAAAGGTCGCGCGCACCCGCTCGCGACCGATCCCTTCGGGGGCGGTCACGGTGAAACAGGCGCTGGCGTGGATGGTGGGGCAAATGCTGCTGGCGCTGCTGATCCTGCTTTCCTTTAACCAAGCGGCCATCGCCATGGGCGTGCTGGCGCTGCTGCCGGTGGCGGTCTATCCCTTCGCCAAACGCTTCACATGGTGGCCGCAGGTCTTTCTGGGCCTCGCCTTTAACTGGGGCGCGATGCTGGCTTGGACGGCGCATGCGGGCACGTTGCACGCGCCCGCCGTGGTGCTCTACCTCGCCGGGATCGCTTGGACGCTGTTCTATGACACGATCTATGCCCATCAGGATGCCGAGGATGACGCGCTGATCGGGGTCAAATCCACCGCCCGGCTCTTTGGAGAGAATTCTGGCAAATGGCTGCGGCGCTTCCTCATGGCGACTGTCGGTTTGATGGGGATCGCCGTGATCTATGCCGGGTTGCCGCAGGCTTCGGTGCTGGCGCTGGCGATTGCGCTTGGCGGGCCTTGGGCCATGGGATGGCATATGGCGTGGCAATTGCGCGGGCTGGACACCAAAGACAATGCCAAGCTCTTGCAGCTCTTTCGCGCTAACCGCGATACCGGCATGATCCCGCTGTTGTTTTTCGCAGCAAGTCTTCTGGCCTGATTGCACCCCCGGCAGGACGCGCGTATCAAGTCTTGAGCTTAACAACCAGAAGGCCGCCCATGCGCCTCTTCGCCATTTTCATGATCGCCCTGACCTTTGCAGCCGCAGGGGTGGTCTCTCTCGTGGCGGCAAGCTTTTCGGTGCAGTTGATCGAGGATACTTCCGAAATCGGTGTGCGTGACGCGCTGGACGATCAGGGCATGACATGGGCCGAGGTGCAGGCCGATGGTCTGCAAGTCACCCTCGCCGGGATCGCCCCGACCGAGGCCGTGCGTTTCCGCGCCCTGTCGACCGCAGGCACCGTGGTCGACGCCGCTCGCGTGATCGACGAGATGGAGGTCGAGGCCCAATCCGGCATCGCCCCGCCGCGTTTCTCTGCCGAGGTTCTGCGCAATGATGCGGGCATCTCGATCATTGGCCTGATCCCCACCAGCACCGACCGCGAGGCGGTGATCGACGCCTTTGATGACATGGCGGGTGACGCCACGGTAACCGACCTGTTGGAATCTGCCGACTATCCCGCCCCCGAAGGCTGGGAAGACGCGCTGAACTTTGCGGTGCGTGCCATGGCGGACCTGCCCCGCGCCAAAGCCTCGGTCGATGCGGGGCGCGTGACGATTACCGCCATCGCCGACAGCGCCGCCGCCAAGGCGCAGATGGAGCGCAAACTGCAGCGCGCGGCCCCGCCCAGCCTGCGGCTGCGGCTCGACATCGCGGCACCCCGCCCAGTGATCACCCCCTTTACCCTGCGGTTTGAGATCGACGCCGAAGGCGCGCGTTTCGATGCTTGCTCTGCCGATACCGAAGCCGCCGCCAACCGCATCCTGAAAGCGGGCATCGCCGCCGGCGCGTCAGAAAGTGCCGATTGCACCATTGGTCTGGGTGTGCCCAGCCCGAACTGGGGCCGCGCCGTGGCGCTGGCCATCGAAGCGCTGAGCCGCGTGGGCCAGGGCGCCATTTCTTTCGCAGATGCAGACATTACATTGCTGGCCGCGCCTGGCACCGAGTCCAACACATTCGACCGCGTTGTGGGCGAGTTGGAAAACGCCCTTCCGGATGTTTTCGCCCTGACCGCAAAACTGCCGAAAGTCGAAGATCCCGACGCAGGCCCGCCCGAATTCACTGCCACCCTCTCGCCCGAGGGGCAGGTGCAACTGCGCGGACGGCTCTCGACCGAGGGGCTGCGCGATCTGGCGGACAGCTACGCAAAATCGCATTTCGGATCGGCCAATGTCTATACCGCCGCACGTCTGGATGAGACCCTGCCCGACGATTGGGCCACCCGCGTCCTGACCGGGCTGGAGGCCATGGCCTCGCTGGCCAACGGCTCTGTCAATGTCACGCCCGACCGGCTTGAGGTGATGGGCAACACCGGCAACAAGGACGCGAACACCACCGTTGCCTCACTTCTGGCCGACAAGCTGGGCGAAGGTGCGGATTACAGCATCGACATCACCTATCAAGAAAAGCTCGACCCCATCGCGGGTCTGCCCACGCCCGAAGAATGCGAAGCCGAGATTCGCGAAATCCTGAAAATCGGCAAGATCACTTTTGAGCCGGGCAGCGCCACGATCGACGCGGCCGCTCTGGGCACGATGGATGATATCGCCGAGGTGCTGAAACGCTGCGGTGACATCCCGCTGGAAATTCAGGGCTACACCGACAGCCAAGGCCGCGAATCGATGAACCTGTCGCTGTCGCAAAGCCGCGCGGAATCGGTTCTGAACGAATTGCGCGCCCGCCGGGTGCTGACCTCGTCCTTCCTTGCCAAGGGCTATGGCGAAGAAAACCCCATCGCCGACAACAAGACCGAGGATGGCCGCGAAGCCAACCGCCGCATCGAATTCCGCCTGATCCAACCCGAGGCTGAGACGCCCGAAGACGAAACAGCGCTGGAATCTGCGGAAGAAACGGGCGATACCACGGCAGAAGAGATCGGGGAATCCGACGAAACCGAAGAAGGCAGCGGTGATGAGCAGAACTGAGTTTGTCCTGGCAACAGCCATCATTCTTTTCGTGGCCTTCTGCATGGGATGGTTCGCCAATTGGCTGCTGAACCGCTTCACCCGTGTGGCCGCCGATGATGTGGCCCAGCTTGACCGGATGAGCCAAGAGCTTCACGAGGCCGAAGAAACCCGCGATCAGGCGATCACCTATCTGCAGCAACGCGAAGCCGAACTGACCAATCAGCTTGCTCAGACCGAGGCAGAGTTGCGCGCCGCGATGGACGGCCTGCGCGACGCCCGCCACGAGGCCGAAGAGATGCGCGCCTATATCGAGCGTCAGAAAGCCTAACCCCACGCCCTTCAGGAGGCTCCCATGGCCAAACTCGCCCATTCCATGATCCGCGTCCTTGATGAGGCGGCATCAGTGAAATTCTACGAAGACGTTTTCGGGCTGAAGATTGCGGACCGTTTGGATTTCGACAGCTTCACGCTGATCTACCTGCGCGACGCTGCGGGCGATTTCGAGCTGGAACTGACGGTCAACAAGGACCGCGACACGCCCTATAATCTGGGCGACGGTTATGGCCATCTGGCCTTTGTGGTCGAAGACCTCAAAGCCGCCCGCGACACCGCGATCAAAGCCGGTGCCGCCCCGCGTGACATCGTTGATTTCCGCCCTGCGGGGGAGACTGTGGCAAAGTTCTTCTTTGTGACGGACCCGGATGGCTATCAGATCGAAGTCATCGAAAAAGGCGGGCGTTTCGCCTGACGCAGAGGCTCACCAGCGGTTCAACGCGGCCTCATCTTCGTCTTTCGCGGCAACCCACGCCTCACCCTCAGCCGTGATCTCGCGCTTCCAGAATGGCGCGCGGGATTTAAGGTAGTCCATCAAAAACTCCGCCGCCTCGAATGCGCTGCGGCGATGCCGCGCCGCCGTGGCGACCATCATGATCTGCTCACCCGGGGCCAGCCGCCCATAACGGTGGATCACCAGCGCATCTTGCAGTTCGAACCGCGTAACGGCCTGCTGCGCAATCTCGCGCAGCGCCTTTTCGGTCATGCCCGGGTAATGTTCGATCTCCATCGCGCTCAGCGTGCCCGCGTCATTGTCGCGCACGACGCCGGTAAAGGTCACAATCGCACCGCTGTCGCCCTCGCCCATCGCGAAACGCGTGGTTTCCTCGGCCAGATCAAAGGGCGCTTCCTGCACCAAAACGCGCATGGATCAGCCCCCGGTCATCGGTGGGAAAAAGGCCACCTCGCGCGCGCCTTTCAGCGGGGCGTCGAAATCGGTCAACTCCTGATCCACGGCCACGCGCAATGCGGAGAGATCAGAAAACGCCATCTCGTAACGCTCCTCTCGGCCACGCAATTCTTCGACCAATTCGGCCACGGTCGCAGCGGTGCTTTCCACCCGTTCGCGGGGCAGACCGATCCGTTCGCGAACCCATGCAAAATAGAGGATGTCCATTAGATTGGCTCCTTCAAATGCGGCAGCGCCTTGCGCAGGTAGTCAAAGCCGGTGATGGCGGTCAGCACCGCGGCGATCCACAGCAGGACCAGCCCCAACAGCCCGGCCCATTCCATCCCGGCGAGTTTCCAACCCAGCCCCAGAGTATCTTCGACCTCGCCATCAAGGATCGCTTCGATCATCTGCTGGTCCATGCCGAAAACACTCATGCCAAGGTAATGCTCGAACACGCCCTGAGAAAACAGCACGGCGATGGCGATCATCTGCAGGGTCGTCTTCCACTTGGCCAGTTGGGTGACCTTCAAAGTGCCCGCGACATCGCCCAGATATTCACGCAGGCCCGAAACAAAAACCTCGCGAAATAGGATCAGCGTGGCGGGCAAGACCAGCCAAGGCGACCAGCTTGAGAAGGCCACGATCACCATCAGCGCGATCACCACCATCGCTTTGTCGGCAATCGGGTCGAGCATGGCGCCCAGCTTGGTCTCTTGCCCCCAAGCGCGGGCGAGGTAGCCGTCAAACCAATCCGTCACCGCCGCCCCGACAAACAGCACCAATGCGAACCAGTCGGCATAGGGGCGCGTAAAATAGAGAAACATGACCGCCACACCGGGGGCCGCGACCAGCCTGAGCAGGGTCAGGATATTGGGCAAATTCCATTTCATGACGTTATCCTATCTTGCGCCGTTCGCGGCTGAAAGGACGAAACCGCGCCAGCGGCCTGCCCTTCGGCGGGCGCATACCTAACCCTTTTCATGGAAGTAGCCATAAATTGTCTCTGCCAGCGCATCCGACACCCCTTCGACGGCCTTAAGATCGCTGAGGTTCGCGCGGCCCACCGCCTTGGCCGAGCCGAAATGCGCCAAAAGCGCGCGTTTGCGCGCGGCCCCGACGCCCGGCACATCATCGAGCGGCGTGGCGCTGACCCCCTTGGCGCGTTTCGCGCGGTGGGTACCGATGGCGAAACGGTGCGCCTCGTCACGCAGACGCTGCACGAAATACAGCACCGGATCATTGTGCCGCAACGCCATGACGCGCTTGCCGACGCGGTGGAACTCTTCCTTGCCCGCATCCCGATCAATGCCCTTGGCGACGCCAACCATCGGAATGTCCTGTACCCCATGCTGCGCCATAATCGAGGCCACGGCACTCACCTGCCCGGCGCCCCCATCAATCAGCAGCAGATCAGGCCAAAGCCCACGACTGCGGTCAGGGTCTTCTTTGATCAGGCGCTTAAACCGGCGGTGCAGCACCTCTTTCATCATGCCAAAGTCATCGCCGGGGGTCAGGTCGTCACCACGGATGTTGAACTTGCGGTATTGGTTTTTCATCATGCCCTCGGGGCCCGCGACAATCATCGCGCCAACGGCATTGGTGCCTTGGATATGCGAGTTGTCGTAAACCTCAATCCGTTCGGGCGGTTTTGGCAAATCAAAGGCATCGGCCAGCCCCTGTAGCAGCTTGGTCTGGGTCGCCGTCTCGGCCATCTTGCGGGCAAGGCTTTCGCGGGCATTGCGCAGGGCACCGTCGACCAGTTCGGCCTTCTCGCCCCGCTGTGGCACCAACAGTTCCACCTTGCGTCCAATCTTGCCGCTCAGCGCTTCGGCCATCAGATCGGGGCTTTCGATCTCATTGCTCAAGATCAACTGCCGTGGCGGCTCGCGGGTGTCGTAGAACTGGCTGATGAAAGCCTCCAGCACCTCGGCGGCGTCTACATCGGCCCCGACGCGGGGGTAGTAATCCCGGTTGCCCCAGTTCTGGTTGGCACGGATGAAGAAGACCTGCACGCAGGCCTGACCGCCCTCCATATGCAGCGCGATGATATCGGCCTCGTTCACACCCTGCGGGTTAATGCCCTGGGCCGTTTGCACCTGCGTCAGCGCCTTGATCCGGTCGCGCAGAGCGGCGGCGCGTTCAAACTCCATCGCCTCCGATGCCTCGGCCATGTCCCGCGCCAAACGGCCCTGAATATCCGTGGATTTGCCACTTAGAAACCGCTCCGCATCGCGGACGGTCTGACGATATTCCTCGGCCGAGATTTTGCCGACGCAGGGGGCAGAGCAGCGTTTGATCTGATGCTGCAAGCAAGGCCGTGTGCGGCTGTCGAACATTGAGTTGGAGCAATCACGCAACAGGAACACCCGCTGCAACTGGTTCAGCGTGCGGTTCACCGCACCCGCGCTGGCGAAGGGGCCGTAGTAGCTGCCCTTTTCCTTTTTCGCGCCACGGTGTTTCTTGATCTGCGGGTAGTCGTGATCGGCGGTGACAAGGATATTGGGAAAGCTCTTGTCGTCGCGCAGCAGCACGTTGAACTTGGGCTTGAGCTGTTTAATCAGGTTCTGTTCAAGCAGCAGCGCCTCGGTTTCCGTCTTGGTGGTCAGAAACATCATCGAAGCGGTATTAGCGATCATCCTTGAGATGCGCCCCGAATGCCCTGTGGGCCGCGCATAGGACGACACCCGCGCGCGCAGGTTCCGCGCCTTGCCAACATAGAGCACGCGGCTCTCCGCATCGAGCATCCGGTAGACGCCCGGCGAGGAATCGAGCGACTTCAGATAGGCCTGAATCACCTGGCGGCCTTGCGGCGGAGGGCTGTCGTTTGGCGTGGTCATCTCAGGCGCTGATTCTCGTGCTTCGCTGCAATAGGACGGCAATGGGGGCAAGCTTTAACATGTCCACCGAACATGTGGATAACTCTGACGATAACTTCTGGGCATCTTGGATTTCTCTTTGTTTTTAATATGGTTCGCTGATTTGCCTATTTTTTAGGCGCGCCCGTAATATGCTGATTTCGCTCACTCTTTTGTATACCATGAAACAAGCCCCTGAAAACAAAAGGGTTTCGGTAACACTTTGGTTACATAGGTTAACGAGGTGCAAAACTTCCCGCATGGCCATCAGTTTCGGGGGCTTTTAGGGCTTGTATCCCACTGCAGATGTTCGCCTCCATCGGTGCAGATAAGCTGCCCTGTGACGCCCGGCGAATCGATGAAATAGCCCAGTGCCGCCGTGATATCCTCTGGATTTGCCCCCCGGCCCAAAACCGTGCCGCGGCGCTGCGCGGCAAAGTCTTCGGCGTCTTGATGCGGGCCTTGCAACGTGGGGCCGGGACCGATGCCATTGACCCGGATCGCCGGGGCCAGCGCCTGCGCGGTGGTGCGCGTCATCGCCCAAAGGCCCATCTTGGCGATCGTATAGGTGGTGAATTCCGGCGTCAGGTTGCGTACCCGCTGATCCAGCATATTGATGATCAAACCGCGCGCACGCGGCTCGCCCCCGGCGTCGACCTTGGGCATCAGCCCCTGCCCCGCCATCGCCTGCGTCAACACGAAGGGCGCCCGCAGGTTGCTGCCCATATGCCGGTCCCAGCTTTCACGGCTGGCGCTCGCGATATCGTCCTGCTCGAATATCGAGGCGTTGTTCACAAGGCAGGTGATCGACCCGCCAAGCGCCTCTGCCGCGCGGGGCAAGAGCGCCTCCGCTGCGGCGTCGTCCAAAAGGTCGGCTTGCAGGGCCACGGCGCGGCGGCCCATCGCAGCGATCTCGGCGGCGGTTGCCTCGGCCCCGGCACGCGAGGTGGCGTAATGCACCGCCACGTCAAAGCCCCGCTGCCCGAGATAGAGCGCCATGGCGCGGCCCAGACGTTGCCCGGCTCCGGTCACCAATGCCCGCCGCATCTGCCGTCCTCCTCAGATCAGGATGATAAACAAATAAAGCCCGTAAAGCGCGCTCAGCGCCACACCCCAAAGCCGCGTGATATCGCGCCCCAGATAGACGAAG
Organism: Sulfitobacter dubius; assembly: GCF_027214245.1. GTDB lineage: Bacteria > Pseudomonadota > Alphaproteobacteria > Rhodobacterales > Rhodobacteraceae > Sulfitobacter > Sulfitobacter dubius_A. The sequence continues at coordinate 367,109 of NZ_JAPWHM010000005.1, forward strand.
GGGATCAGCAGCAATGACGCGCCCAGCATCACCCACAGGTCGATCCGCAAGAAGGCTTCGTCGACCGAGATCGGGCCGACAAGGCTTGCGATGCCGATAATAGCCAGCAGGTTGAACATATTCGAACCAATGACGTTCCCAAGCGCCACATCCGCCTGACGGCGCAGTGCGGCCATCACCGTAGTTGCCAGCTCCGGAAGCGACGTGCCGACGGCCACCAGCGTCAGGCCGATCACCGTGTCGCTGACACCGTAGGTCTGGGCGATGAGCGTCGCATTATCCACCAAAAGGCTCGCACCCAAGGGCAGACCGATCAGCCCGAGGATCAGGAACAGCGCAATCTGCCAGCCCGCCATGTCGGGGTCGGCGCCTTCGGGCTCTTCCTCTTCCTCAACCTCCCCGCTCCGGCAGGCGCGGCGGTGATCTTTGGCATCGCCAAAAGCGTCGTAGAGCATATAGGCCAGACCGGAGAGCAGGATCAGCCCCGAGATCCAGTCGAACACACCGCGGAAGGCCAATGCGATGAAGAGCAGCGAGGCAGCGATCATCTGATTATAGGTCTTGCGCGTGCTGCATTCGGAGGTATGCATCGTCGCCAACAGCGCGGGAATGCCCAGCACCATCAGGATGTTAGCCGTGTTCGACCCGACCACATTGCCAAGCGCCAGCCCCGGCACCCCGTCCAAGATCGCCTTGACCGAAATCAGGAGTTCCGGCGCCGAGGTGCCAAAGGCCACGATCGTCAGACTGACGATCAGAGCGGGCACGCCAAGGCGCAGCGACAGGTTTACCGCCCCTTTCACCAACGCATCCCCCGCAAACAGCAGGATCACGAGGCCAAGCCCCGAAAGTAGCCACGGCATCAGCATCAACGCCCTCCCTTACAGGCGCATTCGCCCTTGCCAATGCGGTAACGTCCGCAGTCACGGCATTTGGTCCGGGACAGGCGCTTGCCCCCCAGCCAATGCATTTTTCCAAACCAAGCGAGCAGGCCCATGGCCACCAGAAACAGCAGAACGATCTTAAAAACCATGGGCTAGAGACCAAACCGCGCATAGGCCGCGCGTTCCTCTATGCCCTGCACCGCGTCCTGCACCATCTGGACGCCAAAGCGCGACAACAGCCCGCGTTTCACACCATAGCGGCGCAGTTTGACCTTCTCGCCAAAGCGCTCTTTCAGCAGCGGTTTCAGATGGCCGATACCGTCGATCAAGCCCAGTTCGGTGGCGCGTTTCGCCAGCCAGATTTCTCCGGTGAAGAGGTCTTGCCCCTCGGGCAGCTTGCCCGCACGGCGGGTCTTCACGTGGTCGATGAAATTCGCGTGGATGTCTTCCAACAACACTTTCAGCCGGGCGACATCCTCTGGATTTTCAGGGCGAAACGGATCAAGCATCGATTTGCTCTGCCCTGCCGTATAGACCCGCCGCTCAACCCCATGCTCGCGAATGAACTCATGCACCCCGAAAGAGGCCGAGATCACCCCGATAGAGCCCACGACCGAGCTTGGGTCCGCGTAAATCTCATCCGCCGCAGCCGCCAGCCAATAGCCGCCCGAGGCCGCCACATCTTCAACGAATGCGATGACGGGGATGTTCTTTTCCTCCGCCAACCGCCGAATGCGCGCGCCGATCAGCGATGATTGCACCGGACTGCCACCGGGAGAGTTAATCTCCAACGCGACAGCGGCAGGCTTGCCCTTGGCAAAAGCCTTTTCGATGACCGGAGCCATGGTGGCATCGTTCAACACCGCGCGGCCCTGCGACCCGATCATGCCGGAAAGCCGGATCACGGAAACGCTGGGCGGGGATTTTAGGAAGGGCAGCCGAATTCTCATTCTTCTCATGTAGAACGCCCACCCCGTGCAAACAAGGCGGGCGCAGAAGTTTCGCGGCCCTCAGGCCCGCAGACGCCAGCCGGTGCGGAAAATCCACCAGATCACGCCAAGGCAAAGCGCCGTGAACAGCGCGATTGCCGCAAGGCTGGTCAGGATCGGCACATCGGCAGAGCCGAAAAATGCCCAACGGAAACCTGAGATCAGATAGACCACCGGATTGAAATGCGAGATCACCTGCCAGACCGGCGGCAGCATCGAGATCGAGTAGAAGGACCCGCCGAGGAAGACCAACGGCGTGACGATCAAGAGCGGCACCAGTTGCAACTGCTCAAAATTCCCCGCCCAGATTCCGATGATGAAGCCCATCAGCGCGAAACTGATGCAGGTCAGGATCAGGAAAGCGACCATGGCGATGGGATGCTGGATCGTAATGTCGACAAAGAAAAACGCCGTGATTAGGATGATCGTGCCAATGAACAGCGCCTTGGTGGCCGCCGCACCGACATAACCGATGACGATCTCGAAAAAGTTGATCGGGGCCGAAAGCAATTCATAGACCGTGCCGATAAATTTCGGGAAATAGATGCCGAAAGAGGCGTTTGAGATCGACTGCGTGATGACGCTCAGCATGATCAGCCCCGGCACGATAAAGGCGCCATAGCTCACGCCCTCGACCTCTTCGATCCGGCTGCCGATGGCTGCGCCGAAGACGACGAAGTAGAGCGAGGTCGACAGCACCGGCGAGATGATGCTTTGCGTGATGGTGCGAAAGAAACGCGCCATTTCAAAGGCGTAGATGGCTTTGATCGCGGTCCAGTTCATGCCGCATCCTCCTTGAGCAGGTCAACAAAGATATCTTCCAAACTGCTTTGCCGTGTCGCCACGTCCTGCAACACCAGACCGCTTTCGGCGACTTTCGAGAGCAGCTTGGTGATGCCGGTCCGCTCGGCGTTGGTGTCATAAGTATAGATCAGGGACCGCCCGTCGGCGGACAATTCAACATCCGGCGATTGCAGTGCCAGCGGCACGTCGGTGATCGGCTCGGTAAGCTGCACTTCGAGTTGTTTTTTGCCCATCCGCGCCATCAGCGCGTCTTTCTCTTCGACCAGCAGCAATTCGCCCTTGGCGATGACGCCGATCCGGTCCGCGATGGCCTCGGCCTCTTCGATGTAATGGGTGGTCAGGATGATCGTCACGCCCGAGGCTTTGAGCCCCGCGACGATCTCCCACATGTCCTTGCGCAGTTCCACGTCGACGCCCGCGGTGGGCTCATCAAGGAACAGCACCTTCGGGTCATGCGACAGTGCTTTGGCGATCAGCACGCGGCGCTTCATCCCGCCCGAAAGCTCACGGATCTGGCTGTCTTTCTTGTCCCAGAGCGAGAGTTGGCGCAGGATTTTCTCCAGCACCGCCTCATCCGCCGGCCGGCCAAACAGCCCACGCGAGAAGCGCACGGTGTTGAGCACCCGTTCAAAGGGCTCCAGGTTGATCTCCTGCGGAACCAGTCCAATCATCGAACGGGCCGCGCGAAAATCATCCTTAATGTCGTGCCCACCCACAGTCACCGTGCCGCTGGTCGCGGTGGTGATGCCGCAGATGGTCGAGATCAGCGTCGTCTTACCCGCCCCGTTGGAGCCTAGGAGAGCAAGGATTTCGCCCTGTTCGATCTGTAGGTTGACCCCTTTAAGCGCCTCGAAACCGCCCGCGTAGGATTTACGCAGGTTCTGAATATCCACGATTGTCGGCATGGTCGTCTCCGCTTTGGTAAGGCGGGCAACCTAACTGGCTTTGGCCTGAGTGAACAGATGCCTTCAGGTCTTGGCGCGGCCGAACCAGCCCTTTTTGGCGGGGGCGTCCTCGGCTGGCGTGTCAGCCTCGATCGCCTCCTCTGTCGGACCTTCGAGCGAAGATTGCAGGTTATCAAAGAACTGATCCGCCATCTTTTTTGCGAAACCGTCGATGATCCGACTGCCAAGCTGCGCCAGCTTGCCACCGACTTTGGCCTCGACATCGTAACTGAGCTCAGTGCCGCCGTCCTTTTCGGCCAGCCGCACTTCCGCACCGCCTTTGGCGAAACCGGCTGCACCGCCCTTGCCCTCGCCCGTGATGGTCAGCGCTTCGTTCGGCACCAGATTGGAGAGCGTCACGTGCCCCTTAAAGGTCGCCTTCACCGGGCCGACCTTTTGCACGACGGTGGCGTCATACCCCTCTTCAACCGAGCCGGTTACATCCTGCGCGCCGGGCACGCAGGTTTGCAGCATCTCCGGGTCGAGCAATGCGGCATAGACCTCGGCCGGGGTGGCGGCGATCTGGCGGGTGTCGGACATCTGCATGGCTGGCTCTCCCTTTGGCGTATCCCACCAGTCTAGCGGGTAATTCTGCGCAAACCAATGTCAAAGCGCTGGACCTTACGCACCGGGCTGGTAGGTCTTTGCCATGACAACTATACCCCATAACCGCGCCGGACTGGCGATCGGGCTGATCCTTCTCGGCGTGACCGCGATTTCGGTCAATGACATGCTCATTAAACGTTTGTCGGGCGGCTATCCGCTGCATCAGATCGTTTTTACGCGCTCGGCCATCGGGATTCTGCTGGGATTGGTTCTGGTCAAACTTGAGGGCGGGTTTCATCTGCTCAAGACGCGCCAGCCGGGGCTGCATCTGCTGCGTGGGCTGCTCATCGTGATCTCGAACATGTCGTTCTTTCTGGCACTGTCGGTCCTGCCGCTGGCCGAGGCGACGGCGCTGTTCTTTGCCGCACCCCTGTTCATCACGCTGCTGTCGATCCCTCTGTTGGGCGAAAAGGTCGGCCCGCTGCGCCTTGGCGCGGTGATCGTCGGGTTCATTGGTGTGGTCATCATGATGCGCCCTTGGGCTTCTACGGCGACGCTCGAAGTCTCCCGCTGGGTCTTGCTGCTGCCGGTACTGGCGGCGCTGACCTATGCGCTGAACCAATTGATGACCCGTAAGCTGGGCGTGAACTCCAAAGCATCGGCCTTGATGGTCTATATTCAGGCCGCCTTCGTTGCCGTGTCGCTGGGGTTCTTCCTGATCGCGGGCGATGGGCGTTTCGTGGATGAGGGCAGCAATGCCTCGCTCCAGTTCCTGCTGCGCGCATGGGTTTGGCCTGCTGAGGAGGATTACCTCACCTTCCTCGGCATTGGCCTCAACATCGCGCTGATCGGCTATTGCCTGAGCCAAGCCTACCGGCTGGGAGATGCCGCCACCGTGGCCCCTTTTGAATATATCGGCCTGCCACTGGCGGTCTTCTGGGGTTTCGTGATCTTCGGCGACCTGCCAGTTTGGGAAGTCTGGGTCGGGATCGCGCTGATCCTCGCCTCGGGCCTGTTCGTTTATCTACGCGAGCGCCAAAAGGCGCTGCGCGTGACACGTTTGCAGGGCGGGCGGCGCGCCTAGCGCGCCACCTCCACCACCACCTTGCCCGTCGCCTTGCGGTCGCGCAGCAGGGCCAGCGCCTCATTCGCCTGCTCCAGCGGCATGACGTTGCTGACATGGGGTTTCAGCTTGCCCGCGACATACCATTTGATCAGCTCGGCGAAACTATCGGTCAGCACCGAAGGTTTGATCTTGGCGTAACCGCCCCAATAGAACCCCAGCACGCTCAGGTTCTTGACCAGCAGGATATTCGCCGGGATCTGCGGCACCTCGCCGCTGGCAAAGCCCAAGGGGATCAGCCGCGCTTCGGGGTTGCAGGCGCGCATGGCGGCTTTGAACTGGTCGCCGCCCACCGGGTCATAGACCACATCGGCCCCGCCCAATTCCTTGACGATGGCGCGGATGTCATCGGTCTCGGAATTGATCAAATGGTCGGCACCCGCCTCTTTGCAGACTGCGAGTTTGTCCGCGCCGCGCGCCACGGCGATCACCTCAGCGCCCATCATCTTGCCCAGTTCCACCGCCGTCAGCCCGATGCCGCCCGACGCGCCCAGCACCAACAACCGTTCGCCCGGTTGCAGCCGCGCCTTATAGTCCAGCGCCACATGACTGGTGCCATAGGCAATCAGAAAGGCTGCCGCATCCACGGCGGTCATCTCTTCGGGGATCGGCACGCAGACCGCCGCCGGAATGGCGGCATATTCGGCCAGCCCATCAAAGCCGGTATAGGCAGCCACCCGCTGGCCGACTTTCAGGTGGTCGACCCCCGCGCCCAAAGCGGTAATCGTACCCGCCATCTCCATCCCCAGCGTGAAGGGCAGCGGCGGTTTTTCCTGATAGGTGCCCTTGATGATCAGCAAATCGCCAAAGTTCAGCCCGCAGGTATCGACTTGGATCAGCACCTCGCCCTGCCCCGGCATCGGCATCTCAAGCTCTTGCAGGGTGAGCGGTTCGTCGTAGGCGGTGACTTGCATGGCGCGCATCGGGCTGTCCTTTCGTTCTGCTTTGGGCGTGAAGAGGCCAGAAGCCGCCGCACTTGGCAAGGCCCGAGGCGCGCGCCGCTGCGTCAGCCGGGCATGATCACAAGCCGGATGCCATAGGCCACCACCGCCAGCAAGGCGACGCTGGCCAGCCAAAGCGCCACGAACCAGCCGCTGCGTTTTAGCCATTTTCCCATCAATGATAGCCCTCCTCGGGGTCGATTTTGCCGCGGAACACCCAATAGGCATAGGCCGTGTAGCTGAGGATCAGCGGCAGCAGCACCAGCGTACCGACCAGCGCGAACATCAGGCTTTCATCGGGGGCGGCGGCATCGGCGATGGTCAGGCTTGGCGGCACCATATGCGGGTAAAAGCTGATCCCGATGCCGATGAAACCCAACACGAACAGCGCCTGCGCACAGAGGAAGGGCTGAATGTCCGCCTTGCGTTGCAAGCCGCGCAGCATCCCAAAGGCCGCAAGCGCCACCAAAAGCGGCACCAAGCCGCTGAACAGCGCCGTGGGCCACGCGAACCACCGCTCGAAATAGACCGCATCGGTGAAAGGCGTCCAAAGGCTGACCATTCCCATGAAGACCAAAGTCGCCACCGCCAGCGGCCAAGCAAGGCGGCGCATGTGGGCCTGAATGCGGCCCTCCAGCTTCATGTTGAGCCATGTGGCCCCCAGCAAAGCATAGCCCACGGTCACCGCCACCCCGGTCAGGATCGAGAAAGGCGTGAGCCAATCCCACCAGCCGCCCGCATAGGCGCGGCCTTCGATTTCAATTCCCTGCACCAGCGCGCCAAGGGCGATGCCCTGACAGAAGGAGGCCACCAGCGAGCCGCCGAAAAACGCCATGTCCCACAGGGGCTTCCAACGTTTGGTACGCCAACGGTACTCAAACGCCACGCCGCGAAAGATCAGCCCCAGCAGCATCAGGATGATCGGCATGTAAAGCGCGGGCATGACAACCGCATAGGCCAGTGGAAAGACCGCAAAAAGCCCACCGCCGCCCAGCACCAGCCATGTCTCGTTGCCGTCCCAGATGGGAGCGACCGAGTTCATCATCACGTTGCGCTCGCCCTCGTCCTTGGACATCGGAAAGAGCAGCCCAACCCCCAGATCAAACCCGTCGAGGACGACATAGATCAGCACGGCACCGGCGATGATCCCGGCCCAGATGAACGAAAGTTCAAGTCCAAACATCTCAGCTATCCCCGCGCTTGTTTTTGACCGCTTTGTCTCTGACCGCCGCCTCTTCGCCGACAGCAAGGATCGGCCCCTCATCCTGCGCAGCGGCGTCCTGCGCGGCGTCATCCTGCGCGGCGTCGCGCTCGTCTTCCAGCACATGATCCACAACCGGTTTGCGCATCATCGCCACGATATACCACGTGCCCGCGCCGAAGACGAAAAAGTACACCACGATGAAAGCGATCAGCGAGGTCGCCACGGCAGGTGCCTCAATCGGTGCAAGGCTTTCAGAGGTTCGCAGCAGCCCGTAAACCGTGAAGGGCTGCCGCCCGACTTCGGTCGTGATCCAGCCCGCCAGCACCGCGACAAAGCCCGTGGGCCCCATCAACAGCGCCAGACGGTGCAACAGCGGCGCGTCGTAGAGCCGCCCCCGCAGCCGTGCGAGCGCGGCCCAAAGCCCCAGCCCCAGCATCGCAAAACCAAGTGCGATCATGATGCGGAAAGACCAGAAAACAATCGCCACCGGTGGCTCATCCTCATCCGGGATCGTATCAAGCCCCGGCAGCGGCGCGTTCAGATCATGCTTGAGGATCAGGGAAGACAGCTTGGGGATCTCGACCGCGTAATCAATGCGCTTTTCCTCAGGGTTCGGGATGCCGAAAAGGATCAACGGCGCGCCATCTGGATGGCTGTCGTAATGCCCCTCCATCGCCATGACCTTGGCGGGCTGATGCTCCAGCGTGTTGAGGCCGTGCATGTCGCCCGCAAAAATCTGTAGCGGCGTGACCAGCAAAAGCATCCACATCGCCATCGAGAACATCCGCCGCGCGGCCCGGTCGGCGTGATCGCGCAGCAAGTGCAAACCGCCGACCGCGCCCACGACCAGCGCCGTGGTCAGATAGGCCGCCAGCACCATATGCACCAAACGGTAGGGGAAGGAGGGGTTAAAGACGATCGCCCACCAATCCTCGGGCACGAACTGACCCACGTCATTGATGCCAAAGCCCGCAGGCGTCTGCATCCAAGAGTTCACCGAAAGGATCCATGTGGCCGAGGCCAGTGTACCAAGCGCCACCAGCGCTGTGGCAAACATATGCAGCCCGTCGCCGACCCGTTTGCGGCCAAAGAGCATGATGCCAAGGAACCCGGCTTCGAGGAAGAAGGCCGAGAGGACTTCATAGGCCATCAGCGGCCCGACAACCGGCCCTGCCTTGTCGGAAAACACCGACCAGTTTGTGCCGATCTGGTAGGACATGACGATGCCCGAGACGACCCCCATGCCAAAGGCCACGGCAAAGATTTTCTTCCAATAGTTAAAGAGCTTCAGATAGGTTTCTTCGCGTTTCCAAAGCCAAAGCGCGTTCAGCACGGCCAGAAAACTCGCCAACCCGATCGAGAAAGCCGGGAAGATGATATGGAACGAAACCGTGAATGCAAACTGCACCCGCGCTAGGATTTCGGCGGTGTAACCGTCGAGCATGTGAAGCCCTCGCGTGTTGTTTCCTGACCTATATAGGACCGGGGGGAGCGAGAGGCACAGGCTAAATTGCCGCAGCCGTTTGCATTTGTCCTAACTGTCGAATGTCACCACCACACGCAGCCCCGGCGCGTTGTCGATGAGTTCCAGCCTTGCCCGGTGCAGTTTCACGACCCCATCGACCAGCGCCAGCCCCAGCCCATGGCCCGGCGTGCCCCGGCTGCGATCAAGCCGGTAGAGCCGCTGCAACACTTTGTCGCGGTCCTGCGCCGGAATGCCGGGGCCGCCATCTGCGACACTGAGTGTGACCTGACCCGCCGCCTGTTCCAGCGAAATGTCCACCGCCTCGGCGTCGCCAGAATGGCGCAGGGCATTCTCGATCAGATTGGCGATCATCTGACCCAGCAATGCACGGTCGCCTGTGACATGGGCAGGCGTCTTTGGCAGGGTGCAGATCAGGCGCTTGCCCTGTTCGCCCGCCGCGGGCTCATAAAGCTCGACCATGGTTCGGCACAGCGCGGTCAGATCGACGGGGGTGAAATGGGCGCGGGCATCGCCCTGCTCCACCTGCGCGAGTTGTAGCAGAGATTGAAAGATCGCGGCGATGCCGTCCAATTCGGCACGTGCACGGGCCAGCGGTTCGGTTCTGTTTTCGCCCGTGGCCTCGGCCCTGTCGAGATCGTCCAGATGCACCGAGACACGTTGGATCGGGGTTTTTAGGTCATGGGCGATATCCAGCGACACCTGCCGCAGCGCTGCCACCGACGTTTCCTGCGCCCGGGCCATTTGGTTGACCGCCTCACCAATGCGCAGCAGGTCATCCGACCAGCGCGGCCCGGGCGATACCCTTGCCGCCAGATCGCCTGCGGTCAGCCGGTCCAGCGTGGCGCGGATCACCTCGACATGCCGTTTGGAACGTCGGGCAAGGATCAACCCGCCCGAAAGCGCGATCAACACCGTGGGCAACAGGCTCACCAGCAAGATATTCACGAAAACCTCGCGCAGGGCGGTGATCTCGGCCCGGCTGCGCGCGATGGTCAAAAGCCCGCCATAAAGCGTATCGGTGAGCGTGAGATAAACCCCGTCATACTGCGCCCGCGCCGCGCCGATTGAGACGATGTGATAACCTTCGTTATCCCGCGCGATGGCCCCGTTGCCATAGATACGACCATTAGGGCCGATGTAGCTTAGGATCAGCCTGTTGGGGTCTGTCTCGCGCGATTCCGCCTCGACCAGCCGCGCAAGGGCGGCGGCACCGGGGGCGGCGCGAAAGCCCGCCATGTCTTGCGCGAGATCGGCCCGGATCGCCTGTTCAAACGATCGCTGGGTGACGGCATAGCTGGCCGCAAGGCTAAGCAGGCTGACGATGGTAAAAAGCAGCACCAGCAAAAGCGCCAACCGCAGCGGCATGGAACGCCACAACCCAGCCAGCCGCGCCTTCATGTGTCGATCCTATAGCCCGCGCCGCGCACGGTCTGGATTAACTCGCTGTCAAAGGGTCGGTCGACCTTGGCCCGCAGGCGGCTGATGTGGGTCTCAACCACATTGGTCATCGGGTCAAAGGAGATGTCCCAGACCGCCTCAAGCAGCATGGTTCGCGTTTGCACCCGGCCTTTCCGGCGGAGCAGATGCTCTAGCAAAGCAAATTCACGCGGTAGCAGGTCAATCTCTTGGCCCGCGCGCGTGACCCGGCGGCTGATCAGGTCCATCGTCAGGTCGCCAGCGCGGAGGGTCGTTTCCTGCTCCAGCGCCTGCGGGCGACGCGCCAGCGCATTCACCCGCGCCGACAGTTCGCCAAAGGCAAAGGGCTTGACCAGATAATCATCCGCCCCGGCGTTCAGCCCATCAATCCGATCCTCCACCGCCCCCATCGCCGTGAGCAGCAACACCGGCGTGGCATTGCCTGCCCCGCGCAGGGTTTTCAGAAGGGTCAGCCCGTCCAACTCAGGCAGCATCCGATCAAGGATCAGCACGTCATACTGCCCGGTGGTGGCCTGCACCAACCCGTCGCGGCCATCGGCCACCACATCCACCGCATGCCCCTCTTCGCGCAGGCCGCGCGCGATATAGGTGCTGGTGGTGGTATCGTCTTCGACAACAAGCAGTTTCATCGGGGTCTCATCTAGGTTCAGCCAAGAGGTAAGACAATTCTGCCGCCCGCGCATCCCGCCGCCTGCATTCTCACAGATTTGTATAGCGCCTGCGACGACGCTGTAAAACGCGGCCCCCAGATAGGGGTCCAGAAACACTGAATGCACAGCAAGGAGCATCTCATGAACCAGACCCTTTCCAAGGCCCCCCGCGCCGCCGCCCTTGCGCTGAGCGCCGCCGTCGCCGCGACCCCAATGCTGGCACTTGCCCCCGCAACCGCGCTGGCCGTCCCGGCTGGTGGCTATGCTGATCTTGTCGAGGCCGTCTCTCCCGCCGTGGTCTTCATCGAAGTGACCGCGAAACAGCAAAGCGCGCAGATCCAGCAGCAGCTTCCCCCCGGCATGCCCGAAGAACTGCGCCGCCGGTTTGAACATATGCTGCCCGACCAACCCGGCGCCGAGGCCACCCCGCGCCAAGGTTTGGGGTCCGGTTTCATCATCTCCGAAGATGGCCAGATCGTGACCAACCATCATGTCGTGGCAGGCGCTGAAACGGTAACTGTGAAACTTGCCGATGGTCGTAGCTTTGACGCCGAAGTGGTCGGCAGTGATGCGATGACCGACATCGCGCTGCTCAAAGTCAAAGCGGATGTGGACCTCCCTAAGGTGGACTTTGGCACGTCCAAAACCCTGCGCGTCGGCGATGAAGTCGTCGCCGTGGGCAACCCCTTTGGCCTTGGCGGCACCGTGACCTCAGGCATTGTTTCGGCTCTGTCGCGTGACATCCAGGCCGGGCCGTTCGATGACTTCATCCAGACCGATGCGGCGATCAACCGTGGCAACTCTGGTGGGCCGCTGTTTAACAACGATGGCGAAGTCGTGGGCGTGAACACCGCGATCCTGTCGCCGGGCGGCGGCTCTGTCGGGATCGGCTTCTCGGTGCCTTCGGACCTCGTGCAAACTATCGTGGCTGATCTCGCCGATGACGGCTTGGTCGAGCGGGGTTGGCTGGGCGTGCAGATCCGGCAGATGACGCCCGAGGTCGCCAATGTGCTGGGCTACGACGAGCCGCGCGGCGCGGTGATCGAAGCGGTTTCCGAGGACAGCCCCGCCGCCAAAGCGGGCCTTAAGAAGGGTGATATCATCCTGTCCTTCGGCGACACAGAGGTGGACGATCTGCGCGACCTGACCCGCGCGGTGGCAACCACCACGCCTGAGACGGCGGCAGAGGTTGTCGTGCTGCGCAAAGGGTCTGAGCAGACCCTCGACGTGACCGTGGGCACGCTGGAACCCAAGCCGGCGTGATCCATGCCTTCCCGGCGCCCCTCATGCCGCCGGGAAACCCCCAGCCCTTAACCCTCGCCGGGGTTGGGCAGCCTGCCCCGGTGGTCCTGCACTGCCGGGGCTTTTTACGCGCGCTCGCTGTCTTCGACCGGGGCGGGCGGCGCGTTGTGGATATGAAAGCGCACCAGTTCCGCGACCGAATTCGCCTCAAGCTTGCGCATCACCCGCGCGCGGTGCACCTCAACCGTTTTGATGGAGATATCCATTTCACTGCCGATCTCACGGTTCGAGAGCCCCGCCACCACCCGCTCAAAAACCCGATGCTCTTGCGGGGTGAGCCGGGCCAGCAGCTGCGCATTCTCCACCTCGGCCTCTTCGCTCTTGCGCCGTGCAGCGTCGGCCTGAAGGGCGGTGTTAATGAGGTCGAGCATGCTTTGATTGTTGAAGGGCTTTTCGATGAAATCCACCGCGCCTGCCTTCATCGCCGTCACGGCGGTAGAGACATCACCGAAGGCTGTCATCAAGATCAGCGGCACTTTGATCCCACGTGCATTCAGCGCCTTTTGCAGTTCCAGCCCGCTCATCCCCGGCATCCGCACATCGCTGACGAGGCAGCAGTTGCCATTGTCCTCATAGCTGTCGAGAAACGCGGCCGCCGATGCAAATGGAATGGCGCGCAGCTCGACAGACCCCAGCAACCACACCAGAGACTCCCGCACCGCGGCATCATCATCAACGACGTAAACGATCCCGTTTTCTGACATTTTACTTTTGCACCTCCAGCGGCAGACGCACGCTCAGGCAGGCCCCCTCTGCATCGGATTTCGTCACGGCGATTGTCCCGCCATGCGACAGAACGATCGTTTCGCAAATCGCCAGCCCCACGCCAAGCCCCTTGTCCTTGGTCGAGCGGAAGGCGCTGAAGGCCGTCTGCGCAGGCATGTCCGGGGCAAATCCGCGGCCCGCATCGGCCACGTCAATCACGATCTCCTTCGCCTCGCACCGCGCAGAGACCGAGACTTCGGCATCGGGGCGGCCCACTTCCCGGCAGGCATCAATGCCGTTCTTGATCAGGTTGATCAAAAGCTGCTCAATCTCGATCCGGGCGCAGGTCAACTCGACCTCCCCACATTGATCGTCGATCTCCACGGCGACGCCGGTGGCCGAGCTTTCCGGCTGGATCAACAGTTGCACCGAGCGCAGGATATCTTCGAAGCGCACCGCATGACGGTCGGCATCGTCACTGTGCAGATAGTTCGACATGGACCGCAGGATGGCGCTGGCCCGTTCCGATTGGCTTTGCATATTATTGAGCACGGCGATCATATCCTCTCTCTCAAGCTGGTCGTTCTTGGCCCGCAACACGCAGCCTGCGGCAAAATTGTGAATAGCCGCTAAAGGCTGGTTCAATTCATGGGCGATGGCCGCGGTCATCTGGCCAAGTGTTTCGCGCCGGTTGAGCAGTTGCAGCGCCGTTTCATGGCGGTGCAGCCGCTCTTCGCGCTCGACCTTTTCGGTGATGTCGGATGCGATGGTCAAAAGCCCGCCAGCGGCCACGGGGTAATCCGTCACCTCCAGCCACCGGCCCTTGGAAGACCGCGCGCGAAAGAACTTGGCGGGGGTGTTGCGCCGATCGCGCCGCTGCTCGCTCCAGCGGACCTTCCCTTCGGCGGTGGTGGCCAGTGTGCCGGTCCGCGTGAAATGCGCGAGCAACTCGTCAAAGTGCTTTCCGATGATGTCGCCGTCCATCCCGGCGTAGGTCGCGCGGTATTCCTCATTGCAATAGACCAAGCGGTCGTTGCTGTCGAAAAGCGCCACCATGGTCGAGATGGTCTCAAAAGCCAGCGCCAGCGCCTCCAGCGCGCTTTTGCGCTCGGTCTCGGCCATGGCGATTTCGGTCATGTCGAAACAGGTGCCGCGATAGCCTGCCAGTTGGGCATGGCTGTCAAAAAAGGGTTTGCCAGACATGTCGATCTGCCGCGCCCGCCCACCCCCGAGGGGCAGAACCAACCGCAAGTCCCGGAACGGCGCCCGGGCGGCCAACCTTTGCTGAAGCTGGTCGAAATCGCCTTGATCTTGCGCCAGATCGGCCTCGGCGATGGTCTTGCCCAGAGCGAAAATCGGGGTTTCCGCATCGGTTTGACGGCCCCCGCCGGACAGGAAGGTGAACCGCCCATCGGCGTCCATCTCCCAGACCCAATCGGTCGCGCTTTCGGTGAAATCGCGAAACCGGGTTTCGCTTTCCACCAGATCGGTGAGGACGTTCTGCTGATCCGTAACATCTTGGATCGCGGCCAAAAGATGCACCTGACGCCCCCGGTTCAAGCGGCGAATGCAGGTGCGCGCTTCGATCTGGCGACCGTTGGCGGCCAGAAACTTTACATTCTCGACCACGTCGCGCGGGCGGCTGCCCGCCATATGCAGGTTATTGCGGATCGTGGGGCGGCTGCGCGGCTCGACAAAGCTTTGGCCCTGTTGCCACATCTCGCGCAGGCTCTGCGCATCGCGGCCCAAGAGCGCCTCCACCTCGGGAGAGACATCAACCAGCGCGCCCTCTTGATCCCATTCCAGATAGCCGACCCCCGCCACCTCAGCCGCGAGCGCATGTTTCGCCGCGCTGACCTCTGCGTCATGCACCGCGTCCTGCGAGGCGGAACGGTCCATTATCATCACCAGCACCCCCACCACCTGCCCCCGGTCGGACAGGGGCTGATAGATCGCCGCCCCTTGGGAGCGGGCCAAAACCGGGCGCGAGAAATCGAAATGCCATGTGACCTGCCGCCCGGCTAGCGCCTTTTCGAGGTTGTCGGACACCTCCTCCAACAGGTCCGGCGGGATAATCTGCGACAGGTGTTTGCCCACGATCTCGTCGGCGGATTTCCCAAAGGAGGCGCTATAGGCATCATTGACGAAGGCATAGGTCATATCCGGTGTCAGAAAGGCCGCCTGCACCGGCACATCGTTCAGCAAATCGGGCAGTTTCCGGCGGGTCTCATCGGAGTTGGCGCCGCCCTGAAGCTTGCGTCGGTTGCGCATCACACGCCAAACCTGCGCCACCAGAACGGCAAATGCGGCGGTCGCAAAGACCAGCTCGATCGGGTCACTATAGGCCCCGCCGCGCGGCGCAGACGCCAGCACCACGGCGATGTACAGCGACAAAACCGCGATCGCGCCAGCCACGGCAAACCGGTTGACCGCATCGCCAACCTGCTTTGCGATCATCACGCCGGACAAGACGATTCCACACAGCGCAATCAATGTGAACGCCGCGACCAAGCTCATGCACACCTCTACTTTCCGTTGAAACTTCGGCTTTTTCCGCCGCCATGTCTATTAGGGGAAACCCTGACAGGCGGTCATTAACCATGTCCTTGGATGGTCATACGACCGACTGAAATGATATCGTGAAAATATATCCCGAAATTTCAGGACCTTGTTCACCCCTGTAGGGGATAACCCTGATTTGGCTGGGGCTTTGCCCAATTGGCGTCGAAATTCGGGCTCGGTACTCTGTGCCCCACCACGGAATTGGCCGTGAGATTTAAGCTCAAAATGCGGATTAACCAGTGACAAATAGTGAAACCCCAGACTCGCAACCCTTTGAGGGAACGACGAAACAGAGCAATGCGCCAACGAAAGCCGATCTGATGGAGATCCGCAGCCTCTACGCTCAGGCTGACGCGATGGCCGAGGCTGCCGAGAACCCCGAAGAACCCGACGATGAGGATCAGTCCCACGCGGCGGCCCCGCCCCCGGCGACGTCAAAACAGGCCGACCGGCAGAGTGATGCAGGCTGAGCGCCGGGCGCGTCACTTTGAACTGTTGGACACCACATGATCGCTGTCGATGCCGCCCAGCGAATGAAACAGGCCAGAAGTATTGCTGACGCCGAATTTCTTGAGCAGTTTCGCGCGGTACACTTCAACCGTTCGGTGCGAAATATCGAGGTTGAGCGCAATTTGCTTGCTGGTCAGCCCCTCCGCCAGATGGCTCAGGATCTCGCGCTCGCGCCGGGTAAGCGGCAGGTAGGGCCGCTCGCCGGAGAGATCGGCAAAGCTCCAGACCGCGCGGTCGAGCGGGCGTTCGGGCGTGAAGGAATGGCCCCTCACACGACACCAAAACAGGCTGCCATCGCGCCGCGCCATGATGCGTTCGTCCCAATAGGTGTTGGTCTTGCGCAACTGGTCCACGCCCCGGTCGCGGATGTTTACGAACTCCTCATCCGAGGGGTAGAGAATGGCGAAAAGCTGGTCGCGCAGGTCGGCGCGTGCATAGCCGAACATCTGCGCAAAGGCATTGTTGCAATCGCGGATGCAGCGGTTCTCGGTCACCACCAGCCCGATGGGCGCATGCACAAAGGCAAGCTCTGCAAAGCGCCCCGTCTCGAAGCACTCATCGGTACGTATTTCCACCATCTTGCTCCGTTTATTTCTTTTTCGGATGCTGAAAACTTAAGCTAGTCGACGGGGGGAGACGGCGCAACATGGCGCTGGCCCGTTTAGGGAGGATACCATGAAGACACGTAGATGGATCGCCGCCGTTCCATGACCAAGCTGGCCCCGGTCGCACAAGTGCGGATGCCGCCGTTGTCGCAATTTACCGACGGCGCGGATGGCAGCACCAACCGCGCGCTGAACCTGATATAGAAAGGCGCGCGCGGATGACCTCCCCCCGTTTCCATTTCATCCCCGTCATGGGCCACGAAATCCATGTCACTGAATGGGGCGATCCCAAGAACCCTGCCTTGATGATGCTGCACGGCCTCGCCCGCACCGGGCGCGACTTTGACGAGGTGGCCGGGACCTTGTCGCAGGATTTCCACGTGCTTTGCCCCGATATGATCGGGCGGGGCCGGTCGAGCTGGGCGGCCAGCCCTGAGGCGGAGTATTCGGTCGAACATTATGCGCGCATCGCGACAGGGGTGTTAGATCACTTCCAAATCGATCACGCCGCGTGGTTTGGCACCTCTTTGGGCGGAATGATCGGGATGCACATGGCCTCGGGCCCCGAGACCGCGCGGGTCGGCGCCTTGGTCGTGAACGACATCAGCCCCGAACTGCCCGCGACGGCGGTGAACCGGATCCTCTCCTATGTGGGCAGCCTGCCGGACTTTGGCAGCTTTGCCGAAGGTGAAGCATGGCTGCGCCAGACCTATGCCCCCTTCGGCCCGGCGGCCGATGCCTATTGGCAGCGCATGGCGCGGTCTTCGCTGCGCCGCCGGGGGGATGGACGGCTGACCCTGCATTATGATCCGCGCATCACCGTGCAGTTCACCGCCTCAGCCCATGAGCTTTCCACTTGGGACCGTTGGGACCGGACCACCACGCCCACGCATCTTTTGCGGGGCGCCCAGTCGGACCTGTTGCTGCCCGAAGCCGCAGAGCGCATGACCCAAAGCGGCCCGCGGCCCGGGATAAGTGAATTCCCCGACTGCGGCCACGCGCCCAATATGTCCAACCCCCAGGATATCGCCCTATTGCACCGCGTTTTGGTTGAATTGCTGGGTCAATCGCCCCAAGGATAAAGGGCGTCACTTGCAAATTTGACGCTGTTGCCCAGCATTTGTCTGCATCCGGGTATTTTCCTTGCGTCAACAAAGCCCCCTGCAGTCTAATACCCCAAGGGCGTATTCGGCACTTAGAAGGCCGGAGCGCAGAGGACAGAGACCGATTTGGGCAAAGCCGGCATGGAAAAAATGAGAAATGCGCTGTCTCAGCGTGCGAAACGTATTATCGTTCTGGTCGTGTTGTGCGGCGTTGTCTTGGGCTTTGGCCACCGGATCGAGACCCTGTCTTATCAGACCTACATGCAGGATCTGGAACTTGATACCACCTTAGAGCTGATCGAAGTCCGCGAACAAATTCGCGCGGATATCTTTGACCAGATTCTGAAACTGCGTGAGTTGGCCACGGTCATCAGCGAGAACCCCACGATCACCCAGTCCGAATTCAGCGCCCGCGCGGCCGAGTTCATGGCCGAGAACCCGGATGTGATTAACCTTGCCGTGGCCCCCGATCTCGTCGTGACGATCGTCCACCCCTATGAGGCCAATCGCGGCGTGCTGGGGCTGGACTACCGCCAAAACGCGGCGCAACTGCCCAAGGTCGAAGAGGCCCTGCGGACCGGCGAAGGGCTGGTGACCGGCCCGGTTGATCTGGTGCAAGGCGGGCGCGGGCTGATCCTGCGGCATCCGATCTTTGATTCAACCAGCACTGCCGCCTCCCCGAACGAACCTTGGGGCATCCTCTCCATGGTCGTGGATTACGACGCGCTCGTCACGCAGCTGGGCATCCCCGAACTGACCGAAAAATACGATCTGACCATCCGCGAGCTGACCCCCGAGGGAGAGATTGAACAGACGATCATCGGCGACCCCGAGATGACTTTGATCGACCCCATCGAGCTCGATTTCAACTTTGCTTTCGGCGCTTGGCAATTGGCCGCCACCGTCAAAGGCGGCTGGCCAGAGCATCGTCCCGACTTCTGGCTGAACTGGATATTGCGTCTGCAAGGTGCCCTTGGAGTCACCATTTTTGCGTGGTATATCATAGGTTTGGCCGATAACCGCAAGCTCGCCGAAGAACGTCTGCGCACGGGCGTCGAGGCTTTGGACCATGGTTTTGTTATGTATGACGCCAAGGGCATCTTGGTGCTTTGCAATGAAAAATACCGCGAAATCCACGACTATAGCGAGGTGGTGAAGCCCGGATCATCCTATGAAAAGATTGTCCGTGACAGCATCCGCCGTGGGATCGTGCCCGATGCCGTCGGCAAGGAAGAGGAATGGATTCGCGTTTGGCTGGAAAAACGTGAGAACGGCGCATTTGAAACCGAACAGCGCATGCCCGATGGCCGCATCATCCGCACCTCGGACCGGCGGATGGAGGACGGCAGCGTCGTGGGTTTGCGCATTGACGTGACCGATCTGAAAAAGGCGCTGCTGACCGCCGAAGACGCGAACAAGGCCAAGACCGACTTCATGGGCGTGCTGAGCCATGAGTTGCGCACGCCGCTGACGGTCATCTTGGGCCATGTCCGCCTTGCGCGGCATTTTGACCGCACCCCGGCAGCGCGCGACCTTTGCTCCGCTATTGAGGCTGACCCCAAGACCCGTGAAACGCTGGCCCCCAAACTGTCCGCCACGATGGGCAAACTGGGCGATATCATGCAAACGGTAGAGCGTTCGGGCAATCACCTGCTGACCCTGATCAACGAGGTGCTCGATTTTGCCAAGATCGACGCAGGCAGCCTTTCGATCGCGATGGAACCGGTGCAGATCGACGATATCGTCACCCCGACCGCCGATCAGCTACGCCCGATGATCGAAGACAAGGGGCTAGAGCTAAACGTGAAATCGGCAACCGGCGTGATGCTGGCGGATGGCAAACGCATCCAGCAGGTGTTGATCAATCTGCTAAGCAACGCGACGAAATTCTCGGACCAAGGCACCATTTCGCTGACCTGCCGCATCCGCGGGGAAGTGGTTGAATTCCGCGTGACGGATTCAGGCATCGGCATCCCGGAAAACGAGTTGGAGCGCGTCTTCGAGCCCTTCCATCAGGTCGATTCCACCGCCACTCGCCGCTTTGGCGGCACCGGGCTGGGCCTAGCAATTTCACGCGATATCGCCACGGCCCATGGTGGCAGCCTCGTCGCCACCAGCATCATGGGCAAGGGCAGCAGCTTTTTGCTGACCCTGCCCCTGCGCCCCGCCATCGCTGTCGCCGCCGCCGAAGCGCGCGAGGCCGAGCTCGCCTAGACACCCGATCCAGTCACGCGCCAGTGCCCACGCCGGTGGCACCCGTGGCGGCCAGCCCCTTCATCGCGCGGGCAGCCGTTCCACCACCTGCTCCTGCTCGCCCAACCCTTGGACGCTCAGCCGAACCCGGTCGCCGGGGCTAAGATAGCGTGGCGGCTTGAATCCCATGCCCACGCCCGGTGGGGTGCCCGTGCAGATCAGATCGCCGGGCTCCAGCTGGATGAATTCGGACATGTAGGAAACGATCGTCGCCACATCAAAAACCATCTTCTCGGTCGTGCCGTTTTGCAGACGTTCGCCATTGATCTCGGCCCAGAGCGACAGTTTGCCGGGATCGCCCACTTCATCGCCCGTCACCAAGACCGGCCCCGTAGGGCAAAAGTTGGGAAAGCTCTTGCCCTTGACCCACTGGCCGCCCCGTTCGGCCTGCCAAGCGCGTTCCGACACGTCATTGACGACGCAATAGCCCAGCACATGGTCCAGCGCTTGATCGCGACTGACGTTCAATGCGGTATGGCCAATCACCACGCCCAACTCGACCTCCCAGTCGAGTTTGCTCATCTCTTTGGAGTAAAGGAGCGGATCATTCGGCCCGCAATAGGTGCGGCTGGCCTTGGTGAACAGGATCGGCTCGGTCGGCACGTCCATGCCCGATTCCGCCGCATGGTCGGAATAGTTCAACCCCACGCCCCAGATGTTGCGCGGCTGGCTGACCGGCGCAGCGATGCGCTGGCCTTGGGTCTCGACCAGAGGCAGACTTTCCAGATCGACGCCATCCAATATCTTGCGCAATGTCGGAATGGTCTCGGGCGTGAAGTCTGGCACAAGGCTGCTCACATCCCGCGCCTGCCCTGCCGCATCCAGCACCACCGGCGTTTTTGCCCCGTCACGCGCCCCGTATCGCATCAATCGCATGGTCAACTCTCCCCTTTGGCGACCCTCGTTGGCGGTACCATAGCCATAGAAACGGCGATGACCACCGCTTTGCAAAGGTCACCGGTTTCTGTCCTCCTGAGGCAGGACTTGCCGCGCTTGGCCGCCCTCTCCCGTCCGACAATCCACATTTATCTGCATTACCGGGGCGAAAAGCCCCATTCTTGCCCCAATTTACCCGCTGCGGCATTGGCAGCAGAGCGTGAGGGGGATACCTTGGGTCAAACATCTGCCTTCTCGCCAAGTCAGGTGCAAAGACTACGACAGAGGCAATGATGAACGACTTTTACAACGCTTTGGCGGATTTCGATGATCCGCTGCGGCAACTCTATATGCTTGCTGTCGAACCTGACCTCTCTGTCGAAGACAAGATCGCCAAACTCTTGCAACTGGGCACAGAGGCGCTTGGCCTTGAGCTCGGCATTGTCTCTCGCGTGGATCATCCGGTTTACGAATGTGTCCATGTCCACGGCCCTGACTGGGCGCCTGCCCCCGGCAGCACCTTTGACATCAATGGCACCTATTGCCTGCACACACTTGCCAATGCCGATGTGACCTCATTCCACCACGCCGGTCAGCAAGAGATTTCGACCCATCCGTGTTATGAGAATTTCGGTCTGGAAAGCTATATCGGGGCGCCGCTGAAAACCGGGGACACGCTGTTTGGGACGTTGAACTTTTCCGGCACCGCCCCGCGCCCCGCCCCGTTCAGCAAGGCGCAGATCCAATTCGTCCAATTCCTCGCCCGGTGGCTGAGCAGCGAGCTGTCCCGGCAATCCGAACGCCGCGCGCTGCGCGAACAGCGCGGGCTGCTCAAGGCAATGGTGGATGCCGTGCCCGAGGCCATTATCATGGCCGACCCCAACCGCCGCGTGGCGCTGGTGAACCCGGCGGTCGAAACCCTGTTCGGCTATGCCCCCGACGCGCTTTTGGGGCGGCAGACGGCCGTTCTCTATGAGACCCTCGGCAGCTATGAGCGCATAGGCGAAGAGCTGTCAAATGCCAGCACGGCCAGCACGCAGGGCGCGTTTTCCGTCGCCTGCCGTCGCGCCGATGGCTCGACCTTCGAAGGCCAAGTCGCCACCGCCAAGGTCGAGACCGATCGCGGCGAGCATCTGGGCTATCTTGGCGTGGTGCGCGATGTCAGCGAACAGCGCGAATTTGAGCGCGCCAAGGACCAGCTTATCGCCACGGTCAGCCACGAGATGAAGACACCGCTGACCGCGCTTACCGGGGCCCTGCGCTTGCTTGAGGTCAGCCCCGGCGACCTGCCGCCGCAAAAGCGCAAGCTGCTGGAACTTGCGCTGCGAAACGCGCGGGCAATCGATCAGATGGTGGGGGATATTCTGGATGTAGAGACCCTGCGCAGACCGGATCAATCGGGATTTTCTGAGCGCCCATTGGCGCCTTTGTTGGCCCAAGCCTCAGAGACCTTGGTCGCCTACGCCAAAGAGCGCGGTGTCGGTTTGGAAATGACCCCGTCCGAGGCCCCCGCCCCGCTTTTGCGGCTGCACGAGGGGCGACTCATGCGGCTATTGTCAAATCTGTTGTCCAACGCGATCAAAGCCTCTGACGAAGGGGGCACGGTCCAGCTTGGCCTGTCGGAGGATGGCACCGGGTTCTGGGTCAAGGACCACGGCAGCGGCTTGCCGTTGGAACTGCAACCGGTCCTGTTCGACCGGTTTTCCCGCGGATCCAGCTACCGCGTCGAAGAAGGGCATGGGCTGGGCATGAGCATTGTCAAAGCCATCGTGGATCAGCACCTCGGCGAAATCCGCTTTGAAACCGCCGAGGGTGAGGGCACGACCTTTTTCGTGGATTTCCCCACTCTCAAAGGGCGGCCCGATGCGGTGGCCGCCTCCTGATGGCACATCGCAGGATCCCTCGGCGCTAAACCAAGAGAGCCAGAGGCGCGTGCCCCGTACGGTCGATCCCCGCGGGGGTGCTGACCACCGCCGCAAGGTGAGCCACCATACCGGCAGCGTCGATATGATCGTTCAAAACCACCGCAGGTCCGCCCCGCGCTGCTCCGGATCAGTCTGGCTTGCAAGGCCAGCGCCACGCCCTCATCCCAATGGGCGATGATATTTTCCGCCTCTACCCAGTGACCGGATCGGCACGATGTTAAACGTGAAACCAAAAGGTTTCGACAGACCGCTGAGCAGAAAGTGCAACGAGGGAAAGCCGTCTTCGGTGTAGGGTTGGCGCAATCAGCTGACCGAAGATGACATCGCGCCCTTTACCCGCGCGGTCGACCAACCCGAGCGCACATCGGACGCGGGGGAGAGCGAAAGCACTATGTTTGGCAGGAGAGGACAGTTTCCTGCGCCCGAAGGCCCGCGCCGGGCTAACCCGCCTCGCGTTTTGCCACCGTGCAAAGCCAATCGCGCACGATGATGGCAGCACTTGAAACCCCTTGGCGCGGGGAAAGCAGATAGAAATCCTGCTCGCCCGCCATCACATGAGACACCGGACGCACCAATCGCCCCGCCTCAAGATCGCGCTGAACTAAAAAGCGGCTCGCCAGCGCCACCCCCTGCCCGGCGAGAGCGGCATCCAGACTGAGCGTTGTTTGGTTAAACCGCAGCCTCCGCACTGGTTTTACGGCGCTGTCAAACGCCTCTTGCGCAAAGCGCGGCCAAAGATCATGCGTGTCGTGGAGCAGGGTCAGTTGCGCCAGTCCCGCCGCATCCAGTGGCGTGCCGTCAGCCGTCAAACTGGGCGAGCAGACCGCCACAACCTCCTGCGCGAACAGCAGATCAGCCCGCAGGCTTGCACCGAAAGGCGGACGCGCCTGACGCACGGCGAGGTCGATCCCATCTGCATGAAAGCTTGCCACCCGCTCCGTCGCTGTGATGCGCAGATCGATGCCCGGGTGGGCTTCGGTGAAATCTGACAGGCGGGGGATCAACCATTTCGACGCGAAGGTCGGGGTCACGCTGATTGTCACCCGCGCGGGCGCACTGCGTAGGGCATCCGTTGCCTCGACCAACTGCTCGAAAGCGCGCGACACGGAGGTATGATAGGCGCGCCCCTCTTCGGTAAAGGCAAGGCCGCGCGGCTCGCGCAGGAACAGGCGCAGCCCCAAATGACCCTCCAACCCGCGTACCTGCTGGGCGACCGCCCCTTGAGTAACGCCCAACTCATCCGCAGCCGCGCGAAGGTTCATATGCCGCCCCGCTGCGGCAAAGGCACGGAGCCCGTTCAGGGGCGGCAGTGGTACGTCACTAGACACGATAGAATTCCTACAGTCATACGACAATGCATCTGGCTGGTTGCGACAGCCTTCAACGCCTAATTAAAAAGACATACCCCCGCAGCGCAATCGCTGCACAGCATAAGGAGCATATCCGATGACAGCAGAAAAAGTAGCACTTGTGACAGCTGGCGGCAGCGGCATGGGCGCGGGAGCGGCCCGTAAACTGGCCGCTGATGGCTTTAAGGTCGGCGTGCTCTCCTCCTCCGGCAAGGGAGAGGCGCTTGGCACAGAATTGGGCGGCTTTGGCATCACCGGCTCAAACCAATCGCAAGAGGCGCTGGCGCAGTTGGTGGATGGCGCGATGGACCGCTGGGGGCGCGTCGATGTGCTGGTGAACTCCGCCGGACACGGTCCGAAAGGCGACATCCTAGAGATGACCGACGAAGATTGGCACGGCGGGCTGGATGTCTATCTGATGAACGTGATCCGTCCCACGCGTCTGGTGACGCCGATCATGGCGGCGCAGGGCGGCGGCGCGATTATCAATATCTCAACATTTGCCACCTTTGAGCCGGATCCGCTCTTCCCCACCTCGGGCGTCTTCCGCGCCGGTCTCGCGGGTTTCACCAAGCTCTACGCAGATCAATACGCGGGCCAGAACATTCGCATGAACAACGTCCTGCCGGGCTTTATCGACAGCCTGCCCGAGACCGAAGACCGCCGGGCGCGCATTCCCATGGGGCGCTACGGAACCGAAGCCGAAGTGTCTTCGCTGATCGGCTGGCTCGCCTCCGAGGGTGGCGCCTATGTCACCGGGCAGAACTGGCGCATTGATGGTGGGCTGACCCGTGGCGTCTGAGGCAATCGCGCGCGCAGCCCCGGCGCAGCTGGCGTTCTGGGTTAAATGGGTGGCTTCGGTGATCCAGATCCTCGGTTATGCCGCCACCGGTTTTGGCTGGACGCCATGGAACCTCTACCTCTTTGTGGTGGGGGTTCTGGGCTGGCTGATCGTCGGGGTACTTTGGAACGATCGGGCGATAACGCTGGTCCATCTCGTTGCCATGGCCGCGATGCTGGCAGGCATGGCGAGCCAGTAGCGGGTAGGCAATCCACGGGTTTTGATCCGGGCCGCCTTATGCAACGCCCTTGCGGATTGCCCACACCCTCGGAATAGTGCGCAGAAGCGTGCAATTTGAGGCGGCCATGACTGACATACCAAAACATCCCATGCGCCGCCTGCTGACAAGCCTCGCCGTCTGGTTTTTGGTGGTGACCTTCGTGGTGCTGATTTATGCCAAAGGAGACGACCCCATGCCGCTGAGCGTCCTCAGCCGTCTTGGGATTGCCGCCGCCATCGTTGCCTTTGTGAACATTCCGCTGATCCGCAAGATCGGCCATATCTACCTGCACACGACACCCGATGACGGTGATCTCGACGACTAGCCACTCTGTCGCCGCCTGCCTTGCACCCTGCGGAAATCGACCCATATCTCCTTTACAACGGACAACCGCGAGAGACCAATATGGGCTATGTAAAGACAGCGATGCTGATGGCGGCGATGACCGCGCTTTTCATGGGGGTTGGCTACCTGATCGGCGGATCGGGTGGCGCGCTGATCGCACTTGTGGTGGCGGCGGGGATGAACGCCTTTACGTGGTGGAACTCCGACCGCATGGTGCTCAAGATGCACAACGCGCAGCCGGTTTCCCCCAATGACCGCACCGGGCTTTACGCCCTCACGGCCGAGCTTGCGCGGAACGCGGGCCTGCCCGAGCCGAAGGTCTATCTGATCGACACGCCGCAGCCCAACGCCTTTGCCACCGGGCGCAACCCGGCCAATGCCGCCGTGGCGGTCACGAAAGGGCTGATGCAAAGCCTGAGCCGCGAGGAACTCGCTGGTGTCATCGCACATGAATTGGCCCATATCCGCAACCATGACACCGCGATCATGACCGTGACCGCGACTTTCGCCGGTGCGATTTCGATGCTGGCGAACTTTGCGTTGTTCTTCGGCGGCGCGCGTGAACGAATGGGGATGATCGGCACGCTGATGATGATGTTTCTTGCCCCCATGGCCGCAGCGCTGGTGCAGATGGCGATCAGCCGAACGCGGGAATATGCCGCAGACAAGGCCGGGGCCGAGATCTGCGGCCACCCGCTCTGGCTGGCCTCAGCGCTTGAGAAAATCGCGATGGGCGCCGCGCGGATCGACAATCACGCCGCCGAGCGGAACCCTGCCACGGCACATATGTTCATCATCAACCCGCTGCACGCGCATAAGCATGACAGCCTCTTTGCCACACACCCGGCGACGGAAAACCGCATCGCGGCCCTGCGGGCGATGACGCGCACGGCGGCCCCGGTGCGGGCAGAGAGCGCCCGCCCCACCACCAGCAGCCGTATCCCCAAGGCTGGCAGACGAGGTGACGCGGGGCCGTGGCGCTAAGCCGCGCTCAGCCCCGCCGCCAGTAAGCCGTGCAAATCTGACGTGTCTTATCCATGCCGAGGGTGGTTTTGAAATGCCCCCGCAACTGCTGGGCGTTCTGGAACTCTCCGGCGAAAAAGGCATAGCCCAAACCGTCATCCGTCAGCGCCTGCGCATGGCCAAGCACCTCGGCTTCGAACGCGGCGGGCGGCAGCGCATGGACGCGCAGCTTGGTCTTGGGCAGGTAGTCACGATAGGACACGCCACGCGGTAAGGCGGCCACCACATCGCCCACGGCATCTTCTGGCAGGCGCGCCAAAAGCTGCGCCACAGCGGGCAGCCCCGTGCCATCTGCGGCCAGAAAATAGGAAGACGCTTCGGGCAAGGCGCTGATGCCCACCGGCCCCATCGCCCCGATCCGTTGCCCGGCATGGGCGTTCTGCGCCCATTGCGAGATCAGGCCCGATCCATGGCGCACCACGTCGATATCGACCTCCTCGCGCGCGGCGCGGATGTTCTTGAGCGTCACATAGCGCGCGTGCAACTCATCCGCGCCTTTGGGCCAGACCGGCGCACCGTTGGCACCCATCACAGGCCACACCGGTGCGCGGCTGGGATCGCGCGGCAGGATCAACCGCAGATGCAGCCCCTGCGCGGCGAGTTCGGCAATATCCGGGTAATGCAGGGTGACGCGCTGCATCCCCTCGAACAGGATTTCACTGTTCAGCACGGTCAGCAGGCGAAAGTTCTGCGGCGTGGCACCGGCCTCTTGCGAGATGCCCTGCCAGCGGATGCGATCAGCCAGCGCGGGATCAAACTCCGCTACATGATGCACCATGCCCTCTTTCGAGAATTGCATGGCGTTTTCGCCGGGCGCTTGAAGGCTGACTTCCAGCCCCCGCGCGCAGAGATCGAACTCCACCCGGTAGCCGTCTTGCTCAAACACATGACCGGTCGCCCCTTTGGCGCGAAACGCCATGCCGTGGTCATCAACAAGATGCGACAGGATCTGCGAGAGCATCTCCTGCGGCGCGTCCATCGGGATGGTGGTCTTGGCTTTGGCGATGGTCATCTGGGGCTCCTCCTGAGGCAAAGAAAAGCGCGGCACACGAGGGTGGTGCCGCGCTTGAGGCTCACCAGCTATGGGCCAGTTTCACGGTGACTTCACGGCCGGGGCTGTAGAAGTCAGCGTAGAAACCGCCGTAGGAGGTGTGCTTTTCGTCGAACAGGTTGGTGACATTGGCCGACAGGGTGGTCTGCTCGGACAGGTCATAGCTTACGGCGGCATCCACCACGAAAAAGCTGCCGGTCTCGCCTGTGGCGTTGCTGTCGCTGTAGTAATAGCCGCTGTTGAACCGCGCGCCCAACCCAACCGTCAAATCACCACGGCCAAGGTTTTCCCATGTCCGGCTGGCCCAGATCGAGGCGACATTTTCAGGCACCAGACCGGGGCGGTTGCCGACGTTGCCGGAGGTGCCGTTCTCTTTGATCTCGGCATCCAGATAGCTGTAGGCGGCGGTGAGGGTATAGGCGCCCATCTCGGCTTTGGCTTCCAGATCGATGCCGCGGACACCGATTTCACCGATGGTTTCCGGCTGGTTGGTCGCCGGATTGGTGCGGGTGATGTTGCTTTTCGACAGGTCATAGACCGAGGCCGTCAGCAGCGCATTGGTTCCCATGGGCTGCCATTTCGTGCCCAGCTCAAACTGCTCGCCCTCTTCCGGCTCGACGCCAAAGCCTGCGGGCACGACCGACTGCGCGTAGTTCCCAAAGACCGAAACGTTCGGCTTGATCTTATAGGTCAGACCCACGCGGCCTGTCGTCTCGCTGATGTCGTTGGTCTGCACCGTACCGGCAAGGTTGTTGGTTTCGGTCACGTCGATCCAGTCGTGACGCAGCCCGAAGGAGGCGATGAAACGTTCGTTCCAGTTCAGCTCTTGCTGAAGGTAAAGCGCCTTGCCTTCCGTCTCTGTATCGAGATCGGCAAAAATCGGCACGCTGTTGGGACGGCCTGTGTAGCTTGGGTTGTCGCGATCAACCGACGGCGCCGCGCCATAAAAGCGTTGATCGGTCTCGTCGGACCACGAGAATTCGACCCCCGCCGTGGTGGTGCTGGCCGCCCCGCCAAGGAAGCCCTCATAGGTCAGATGCAGGTCAGAGATCATGTTCTCGCTCGTGCCGTCGCTGGCAAAGTACGCGCGGTCCACCATGCTGTCATTCGGGGTATAGTCGCTGACATAGGCATAGCCGAAGTCATCCGCGCTGTCGCTGTAGCGCAGGGTGCCGCCAAAGCTCAGCCCGTTGCCAAAGTCATGCGCGCCCAGAACGGAAACGGTGGTCCGTTCGGTGCCGCGGTAGTTATAGTCAGGCTCGCCGTAGAACACGTCGCTGCGGTCAAAATCGCCGCCCGCCGGGAAACCACCGCTGCCGGGCACGGAGTCGCGGTCAAGGTGATCGACGATCACGGTCAGCTCAGACGCATCGGAGGGACGCCATGTGAGGCCACCCATCGCAAAGATTTCGTCATTCTCGGAATAGGGGTACTCAAGCTCGCCGTTGCGCAGCAGGCCGGTGAAACGGTAGCTGAGCGTGCCTTCTTCATCCAGCGTGTCGCCGAAGTCCACACCGGTTTCCAAGCTGCCGTAGGAATCCACCGAGGTGTAGACACTGCCAAAGCGTTCGTCGCGCGGGCGTTTGGTGACATAGTTGACCGAGCCGCCGGGGTCGGACAGGCCAAAGGTCGAAGACGACGCGCCCCGGATGACTTCCACACGCTCAAAGGCAAAGGGCTCTTCGCGGATGGCCCCAAAGTTCGGGCCCAATGTCAGCCCATCGCGGTAGGTATAGGCCTCGAACCCGCGCAGAATGAAATAGTCGAACCGGTCGTCCGCGCCATAGCTGTCGGTGCTGGCGCCGGCGGTGTAGTTCAACACCTGCTCCACGCTATCCGCGCCGCGCGCTTCGATCTCGCGGCTGGTGATGACAGAGACGCTGGCCGGGATATCAATGATCTCGCCCGACAGTTTGCCGCCGCTGCTGAGTTCGCTGGCGACCACGGTTTCGGCATCCGCCGCGCCTGATGTTTGCGCGCTGGTCTCTAGGATCACGTCGTCCAACTGGTAGGTCTCTTGCGCGGAGACTGCGCCGGGCACCAGCGCCGTACAGCATAAAAGCGCCGTCTTCAGAGAGCCGCGCCCTAGTTGCAGGGGAATGAATTTAAAAGAGGACATGGCGGTCTCCGTAATAACCTAGTGAATCAGTCGGGATTTCTTTACCCCTATGACACGGAGGGCGCCAGAGTCAATCTGACTAATTTAGTAAGTTATTTTAAGCTGCAGCTTCTTTGCGTAATTGCCCGATTTTATGGCGGCCAATCGGCACCATGCAGGGGGTCTGCGAAACGGGGTCGCTGACAATACGGCACGACAGGCCGAAGACGGTTTTCACCAGGTACTCTGTCAGGACCTCAGCGGGCGGCCCCTCGGCGCGGATGCCGCCATCGCCCACGGCGATCAGGTGGTCGGCATAACGCGCGGCGAGGTTGAGATCATGCAGTACCATGACGATCGTCGTGCCCTGCGCGGTGTTAAGATCGACAAGCAGGTCCAGCACCTCTACTTGATGCGCAACGTCCAAAAAGGTTGTCGGCTCATCCAGCAACAACAGGTCGGTCTCTTGCGCCAAGGCCATGGCGATCCACACCCGCTGGCGCTGACCACCCGACAGGGTATCAAGATCGCGCTCGGCCAGTTCTTCGGTCCCGGTCGCGGCGAGCGCGCGGGCAACGGCGCGGTCATCCTCTGCCGACCAGCGCGAAAACAGCCCCTGATGCGGATGCCGCCCGCGCCCGACAAGGTCAGCCACGGCGATCCCCTCGGGCGCGATCGGCGATTGCGGCAACAACCCCATAACCTGCGCCAGCTTGCGCGATTTCATCTGATGCACCGACTGTCCATCGAGCAGGACCGCGCCGGATTTTGGCTGCAGGATCCGCGCCAGCGTCCGCAACAGGGTCGACTTCCCCGAGGCATTGCCGCCCACGATGGCGGTGATCTTGCCCGCAGGCAGGGAGAGAGAGACGTCCTCTAAAATCACGCGCTTTTCATAGCCCGCGCCCAGATTGCGCGTTTCAAGACGGTGGTCGTGGGTCATAGCGTGCCCCCATTTCTATTTGCGCGGACGATGAGATATAAAAGGAAGGGCGCGCCGACTGCCCCGGTGACGACGCCAACAGGCAAGCGCGCGGGCAAGAGGAACTGCCCCACGAAATCGCCCGCGATGACCAGCACCGCGCCCACCAGTCCGGCCCCCAGAAGCAATCCGCGCGACCCCGGCAAGAGCCGCGCCGCAATGGGCCCCGCAAGGAAGGCAACAAAGGCAATCGGCCCGGTCGCAGCCGTCGCGATGGCCACAAGGCCGACGGCGGCCAGTGTCACCCGCAGCCGCGTGGCATCAGCCCGCACGCCAAGGGCTTCGGCGGTGTCATCGCCAAGGCGCAGCACCTCCAAATCGCGGGCGGTGACGGCCAGCAGCCCTCCGAACACCAACAGCGCCCCGGCCACGGGCAGGGCTTGGACAAGCTGCATACCATTGAGGCTGCCGGTCAGCCAGCGCATCGCCTCGGCCCGGTCCCATGCGGGCGCTTCGAGCAAGACATAGGCTGTCACACTATCGAGCATGGCCGAGACGCCGATGCCGATCAGGATCAACCGCGCCCCCGCGGCACCGCGGCGCGAGGACAGCGCCCAGATCAGCGCCGCGACCCCAAGCCCCGCCGCCACCGCGACCAGCGACACCAACCACCCATCGAGCGCCAGAATAACGATGGCAAAGACCGCCGCCGTCCCCGCACTGGCGCTGATGCCGATGATGTCGGGGCTGGCCAGCGGATTGCGCAGCATGATCTGAAACGCCACCCCGCCCAAGCCAAAGCTCGCCCCGGCGAGCAGCCCCATGACCGCGCGCGGCAAACGCAACTCGGTCACCACGAAAGCGGCGTTCGCCTCCGGCGCACCGGCCAGCGCGGCCCAAACATCGCCCGGCGGCACGCAGCCCCGTCCGCAGCTGAGCGTCAGCAGCATTAGGCCAAGCACAAGCGCGGCCAGAAAGCCCAGCACCTGAAGGCGGCGCGCGGCCACGGGGCGGGTGCTGCGCGGGGCGGTGAAGGTCACATCGCTCATAGCCCACGCATCCTGTGATTGCGCACCGTCCAAATAAAGAAGGGCGCGCCAACAAAGGCGGTGACGATGCCCACGTCCAACTCATTCGGGCGCGCGATGACCCGGCCCAGCACGTCCGACAGCCCCAGCATGGAGGCCCCCGCCAAGGCCGAGAGCGGCAACACCAGCTTGTAATCAACGCCTGCAATCATCCGGCACAGATGCGGCACCACCAGCCCGACAAAACCAATCGGCCCGCAAAGCGCCGTCGCCGTGCCGCAGAGGATCACCGCCCCCGCCGCGGCCGTGATCCGGCCCAAGGCGACGCTCTGGCCAAGGCCGGTGGCCAGTTCTTCGCCCAAGGCCAATGCGTCGAGAACCCGGGCTGAGGCGAGGCTCAGCGCCAGCCCGACCAACGCGAAGGGCAAGGCGGGCAAGAGAGTCTCGAAACTCGCGCCGCCGATGCCGCCCACCTGCCAAGATTGCACAGAGCCTGCGATATCATTGCGCGGCAAGACCACCGCGATGATGAAGGCCGACACCGCCACAGATGTTGCCGTGCCAGCAAGGGTCAGCTTCAGCGGTGTCGCCCCGCCCTGCCCGGCGGAGCCGATCAGATAGACGAAAACCGCCGTCACCCCCGCCCCGGCGATGCCGAGCCACAGAAAACTCTGCGCGCCGCTGATGTCGAACCAAGCGATGCCCACCACGACGAAAAGCGCCGCGCCCGCATTGACGCCCAGAATGCCCGGATCGGCCAAAGGATTGCGGCTGATGCCCTGCATCACCGCCCCCGCAAGGCCAAGCGCCGCGCCCGCCAAAACGGCCAGCGCCGTGCGCGGCATCCGCACCGCGACCGCCGCAGCGCCGATGGTCTCGATCCGGCCAGTCATGCCCGCCCAAATCTCGGCCCAAGGCACTGAACGCGCGCCCACCGTCAGCGACAGGCCGGTCATCAGCAGCAACAGGCCCAGCAAAAGCGCGAGACCGGCCAGCCGTTGGGGGCGCTGCACCTGCATTATTCGCCGCGCGTGGCGGCCGCGCTCAGCCGTGCAAGATAATCGTCGAGCACATAGTCGATCGACAGCGGCGTTGGGTTCGCGGCGGTGCCCATCGGGTCATTCGCCAAAAGCACGACCGAGCCACGAGCGACGGCGGGGAAACGCGCGATCAGCGGGTTCTTGGCCAGTTCGTCCAACCGCGCCTGATCACCATAGGTGACCACAACATCCACGTCCTCGAACAGATCGATCCGCTCTGCGCTGACCCGGCCCGAGTATTTCCCAGCCTCGCTGGCCTCGCGCACCGCTTGGGGCGTCGCCATCCCGATGTCGGTCAGGAACTGCACCCGCTGGTCGGCGGCGGCGTAGAAACCGATGGTGCTGAGGTCGCGCGGATCGAGGTGAGTGACGAACATCCCGGTCTTGCCGGCCAGTTCGGGATGCTCTTCGCGGGCGGTTGCGATACGCTCTTCGATCTCGGCGACCATCGCGTCACCTTCTTCGGCCATGCCAAGGCCCGCCGCGTTCTGGCGGATCATCTCGCGCCATGTCGTCGTCCACGCGGCTTCGGGATAGGCGATGACCGGCGCGATGCGGCTGAGCGTCTCATAATCCGCCTGCGACAAACCGGAATAGGCGGCAAGGATCACATCGGGCTGTGTGCTGGCCACAGCTTCGAAATCAATGCCATCGCCCTCGTCAAAGAGGGTGGGCACCTCTGCGTCCAATTCATCAAGCTTTTCGATCACCCAAGGCAACAGCCCATCGCCATCGTCGTCCCCCCATGAGGCGCGGGCAAAGCCGACAGGCACGATCCCGAGCGCCAATGGCACCTCGTGATTGGCCCAGCCGACAGACGCCACCCGTTCCGGGCGCTCTTCGATGGTGGTCTCGCCAAAGGCGTGTTCAACGATGACGGGAAAGTCCTGCGCCGAGGCGGCAGTCGCGCCAAAGGCCAGGCAAATGAATGACAATGTTCTGAGCACCGCGGCCCCCTTAATCCGATTCTTTTAGTAAACTATTGTCTGTTATGCCGCAGCGGGCGCGGATGCAACAGGGCAGTTCATCGGATCATGGGGTTGGGCCGTACCAAAGCGAAGGTGCGCGCGGTCGGCCCTGATGCCGCTGCGACAAGCGATATATTGACGGATAGCTGAAAAGCCTCGCTAGAACCGCCCGTATGCGCCCCCGGTCTTCCCCGAGGGGAGGGACAGGAAAACCGGTGGGGCGCATCGCTGCAAGTCTATCGAGGAGCCGCTCCCTGGGGTAGGGGAACGGGCAGCAGCTCCCGAGAAGGCCCGCGTCGTGAAGCATATTCTCAGGCGAAACGGTCGAAATGAACCGGTTGCCAGCTTGGGACGCGGTCATTGTTCTGGTCAATGGCGCCTTCGTGCAGACCCGACTATCGGCGGGTATATTTAACTATAGGTCGCACTGTGCATCGTTACATCTGGGCGGGGGTATAAACGGGCTAGTCTTAAGGATAGGTTGCCGCCCCCCCGGTCAGACATGCCCGGTCAGACACGACCCCGTTACAGACCGACCTGCGCCTTCATTGCCGCCAGCGTCGCGTCCCAAGTTTCGGGCAAAGCCTTTGATAGCCCGCGGGCTTCGTCGTCTTTGCCGGTCTTGCAGGCGGTCTCGATCTCTTTGAGCAGGCCGTGCAGCCGGTCCGCCCCAAGCATGCCGCACATCCCGGCCATGGCATGGGCCTGCGCCTGCAAATCGGGCAAGCCATCGGCGGCCATCAATGCGGGCAGGTCATCCGCGCCCTGATGGCCAAGCTTTTCCACCCGTTCACGCAGCTTCTCCACGCCCAATAGGTCGATCAGGTCCGCGATCTGTTGTTCGTTCAACAATGGCCGTTTCGCGGATTTCGCCTGCACCGATGTCTGCGCGCTGGCCAAACGCTCTGGCAGGGCTTGTTCCGGCATCACCTCACGCCCCGAAAGCTCGCGCAGCTTTGCACGCAGCACTTTCATATCCAGCGGCTTTTGCAAAAACCCCGACATCCCGACCGCGCTGAACTCCGCGCGTTCTTTCGGCAAGGCGTGGGCGGTCACGGCGATGATTGGCGTCTCCCGATTGGGGCCATCGCCGGAGAGAATCGCCTTGGTCGCCTGAATGCCATTCACCTCAGGCATGGATATATCCATGAGAATCGCATCAAAGGGCGCGTCTTCGGCAAGCTCGATCGCCGCGCGCCCACCGGTGGCAAGGGTGACATCATGGCCGATCTTCTCAAGCATTGCCTTGATCAGCTCGCGGTTGATCTCATTGTCGTCCACCAGCAGCAAGTTGAGCCGCTTTGCCGGTAACGCCTCGGCGCGCTTTTTCTGTGGGTCGGGGGCGGCGTCGCAGTCGACCTCTGCCAGATCAGCAAGCTTCACCGGCAAGCGCAGCGTAAAACATGCCCCCTCTCCCACGGTCGAGTCGCAGGTAATCTCGCCGCCCAAACGTTTGACCAAACGACGCACGATCCCAAGCCCCAAACCGGTGCCCCCGGTGCGCCGCTCATAGCGGCTGTCGAGCGAGACGAAGTCTTCGAAGATACGGTCGATATCCCCCGCCGGAATGCCGGGTCCGTCATCCTCGACCTGAAGGCGGAACTCCTCTCCTTCTGAGCCGGATTTGGCGAACCACCCGCGCAATGTCACATCACCGCCGGGGCTAAACTTGATCGCGTTGCTCAGAAGGTTGACCAAAATCTGCTGGATCGCCCGTGGGTCCGTCACGATGGCCTTGTCGTCCAACTGCGTCAAATCTAGGTGCAGCCGCGTGCCCCCGGCCTCGGCCAGAGGGTCCATCGTGTTGATGATTCCGGCCATCAGCACCGTCATGTCACAGGTCTGACGCACCTGTTCATAGGTTCCCGCTTCGCTGCGCTCAATGGCGAGCACGTCATTGATATGGCCCAACAAAATCTCACCCGAGGTCATCGCCGCATCGAGATAGCGCTTTTGCTCATCGTCAAGCCGGTCATCTTGCAGCAGTTGCAGGGCCGAGATCACACCATTGAGCGGCGTGCGCATCTCGTGGCTCATCATGGCGAAGAAACGCGATTTTTCCTGATAGGCGTCAAGCGCTTCGTCGCGCGCAGCAATGATCTCGGCCTCGCGGAGGCGCTTTTCGGTGATGTCCCGAATATAAGCGATGAAGAGCGACCCCTGCCCCATGGGCGATTGCGACACGGACATTTCCACCGGGAAAATGCGCCCGGTTTGGTCGATCATCTCAAACTCGCGGCGCCCCTTATCAGCGACCTCCGTCTCTCCGGTCAGGCGGAATTTCTCAAGCCGTTCGCGGTGCACGCTGCGGTCGGCGGGCGGGATCAACAGGCTGATATAGTCTCTGCCCTTTGCGGCCTCATGGGTGATTCCGAATATCTCTTCGGCGGAGCCGTTGAAATCTTCGATCTCGCCGTGGTCGTTGATAACGACGATGGCGTCCAGCGATGCTTGAAGGGTGGTGGCAAGGCGCAGGTGGTTTTCCTCAACCAATTGCGAGGTGCGGTTTAACCGGCTGGCCTGCCGCGACAGGCGGTAGACCGCGCCGACCAAGGCAAGGGTGACGATCAACACGATCGCCGCCATCACCTCGATCAGCCGCACGATCTCATGGCGTTCGTTTTGGGACATCTCGCTGGCGATTGCGATGGAGGCGAGGGCAATCTCGCGGGGCACGTCTTCGATGCTGCGCAACATGGCGTCGATATCGTCTAATGCCGCGATCAGTTCGGCATCAGAGCCGTCGATCGCCGGTAAGAATCCATCCAGCAGGATGCGCAGTTCGCGAATCTTGGGTTTGGCCTTTGCGTTATTGCGCACCCGTTCGGCCAGCAAAACGCGGCTGTAGAAGATGTCGAACCGCTTGCGGAACTCTTCCAGCGCCTCGGGCGTGGCGGATTTTGCCTGCGCCAGGGCGCGGTCGGTCTTGAGGAATTCGATCTCGATCTGCGTAAAGACCCATTCAGCATGGTCTTGCTGCGCACTGTCGAGCGTTTGAATCCGATCCCAGACGTTATAGGCCAGATAGGCGGCGATGCTCATCCCCGCCACGAGGATAAGCATCAATACCTGTCGGCTTCTGGCGCGCGCGGGTCCGAATTTTCCTGCGTCGTTCATCCAAGCCCTCTGCGCCATTGTCAGTTACTCGACACTAATGCGGTCAAGCTGCCAGATCGACCGGCTGTAGACCAGTTCAGTCTGGTAGGCGATGTCGCTGTCGTAAGGGTAGACGACCCAGAGTGGCCCCTTGTCCCGGCGCGACATTTCCTCACCATTGGTGTGGTAGGCGATGATCGGGCCGCCTTCGACGGCGTCGGACATTGGGATTTCCACAGCATAGTCATTGATGGCCGTCGCGGTGATCGTGCCGTCTTCGACGTTCAGCGTGTCGAAGAGATCCTTGAGGGAAACGCCTTCGAACTCCTGCGCGCCATCGGTCCAAATGGTTGTCGTTTCAAAGCTTGAAACCGGCATCGACTGCAGGTCAGACAGGGTAAAGCTATGGGTTTCACCGGCCAGCGTCACGTTGAGCACGGCCTCTTTGTCTTGGGCGGCAACCGCCGAAGCAAGGCCCATTGTGAGCGCGGCTGCGGTGATGGTCTTGCTAAGATTCTGAAAAATCATGTCTTGGTTCCTTATCTGGCGTTATGACCTGACCATACCCTGACCTAATGAGAGGCGCGAATGCGCAGAAGCGCATCCCCCCTATACCAAAGGATAGGCGCGCCTGCCCCCGAGCGCCCCGAACTGCCATACCAAAGGATAGCGGCGCATGCCTTTGCGCCCTTTGTCCCTTGGGCTTTCATCTTTCTTTTCAAACGGGCACACTCTACCCATTAGACAACGCCGGCCATTTGGGCTTCAGGAGATCTATTATGTCTTTGCGTATTTTAATTGCCGATGATCACGACATGGTTCGAGAGACCATTGCCATGTTCCTTGATGCCGATGGGGCGACCGTCACCGAAGCGGCATGCGATCTGGCCGGTGCCTTGGACAAGATCAAGTCCGAGCCGCCCTACGATCTGGTTCTGCTCGATTATACGATGCCCGGAATGAAGGGGCTGCAGGGCCTGCAAACCGTGCTTGGTATCAACGAGGGCCGCCCCGTCGGTCTGATCTCTGGCACCGCCACCCGGCTGATCGCCGAACAGGCGTTGGAAATGGGGGCAATCGGCTTTTTGCCCAAAACCCTGCCCGCCAAGTCACTGGTCAACGCGGTCCGCTTTATGGCCGCCGGGGAGACCTATGCCCCGGTCACCTTCATGTCGGGCAAAGACAATCCCGAAGAGACGGATTTCGAGAAAGCCTTGTCAGAGCGTGAGCGCCAAGTGCTGCGCGGATTGATGAGCGCGCAGTCGAATAAAGAGATCGCGCGCGACCTCGATCTGCAAGAAGTGACGATCAAACTGCACGTAAAAACACTTTGCCGAAAACTGGACGCAAAGAATCGTACGGATGCAGCGATCATTGCGCGCGACGCGGGCTTCGTTTGAGGCCCGTTTTCGCCGCCTGAAACGCCCCGGTCCGGACCCTGCGCGCCCCCCCGTAGCGCGTCCAATTTGCCCTCTGGCTTGTAAACCATAATCGCCCGCCCCGCGCGGGCTTTTTTGCGTTTATCCTATGGCGTTTTGCACCGAATCAGAAATTCGGAAACTGCATTTTTCCTGCAAAATTAACCATCTGTCCGCCCCGCCCCCAGCGCCATTCCGGCGCCAAATGATAGGCCGGGGCGCGACCCGATAGGGGCGCCTATCCTTTCGACTAACCGTCTGACCAGAGGCTCAGCGAGTTAACCCTTCGCTCAGATGATATCGGTATCCGGTTCCCCGAAGATGAGAACAGGACAACGCAATGAGCGTGTCCGTTCATTGCAACTGCCGGCTCTTCACCGGCCCACAAGGGAACTACTAGATGCGTATCCATATCTCCCAATTATCCAAGACACTCATTGCGAGTACGGCCTTGTCCCTCGCGGGTTTCGCGGCTGCCGCCGACGCGCTCACGAGCGAATTCTCCTTCCGCGTGGTGGAAACCAATGCCGAGGGCGAAGAAGTCCTCGTTGCGCGTGAAACGATCCGCCCGGGCGAGGTGATCTCTTATGAGCTGCGCCACCAGAACACGACCGAAGGCGCGATGGAAGGGCTCGTCATCGCCGCCCCGGTTCCCGATGGCGTCTCTCTCGCCCTTGGGGCCGAAGTGACCTCTGTCGCCGCGGTCTTTGAAGTCCAGGCCGAGATGGACCCAGAGCAGGAAGGGCTGGAATGGTCGACCGTTCCCGCCACCCGCAAGGTCGTCGATGCCAATGGCAACATGATTGAAGAGCCCCTTCCCGAAGAAGCCGTCGCCGCTGTGCGCTGGACCCTCTCGGAACCGCTCGAAGCAGGCGCCTCCGCCTTCAACAGCTACCGCGTGCGCCTGAACTAAGTCCGGCGCCTCTCTCTCCACCCTCTCTCCAACTACTATAGAACTAGGGAATATTAACGTGAAAAACCATACAACCTTCCTGCGCTCCGTGAGCGCCGTTGCTCTGACCGCCGTGATCGGCACTGTCGCTTTCGCGGCACCCGAAGCGGGTTCGGTCATCGGCAACCAAGCCGTCGCGACCTATACCAACGCGGCGGGCGACACGATCACGGTAACCTCCAACACCGTTGAGACGATCGTTCAGCAAGTTGCCGGCGTGACATTGACCTCCGACAACTCCGAGACGATCGCCCCCGGCGGCAAGGCCTTCCTGCCGCACATCATTACCAACGATGGTAACGGCCCGGATGCCTTCGCTCTTACCGCGGTGGAAACCGACACCGGCACGCTTGATACGTCGCAGCTGGTCTTCTACCCCGACGCCAATATGGACGGCGTGGCAGATAGCGCCACACCACTGACCGAGACTCCGACCCTTGCCCCGGGTGAGCAGTTCGGCATCGTGATCGAAGCCTCCGTCGCTTCCACCGCGACCGGCTCTGACACGATCACCGTGACGGCGGCCTCGACCCTCGACGGCACCGTGCTGAGCACCAACACGGACACGCTGACAATCTCCAACGACGCGATTGTCGAGTTGGTCAAATCGATGACAGCGGACCCGGCCTCAGGCGGCAATCCCAACATCATTGACGCAGGCGACGAAGTGACCATCACGCTGACCTACTCCAGCACCGGTCTCGCTGCCGCCA
Organism: Sulfitobacter dubius; assembly: GCF_027214245.1. GTDB lineage: Bacteria > Pseudomonadota > Alphaproteobacteria > Rhodobacterales > Rhodobacteraceae > Sulfitobacter > Sulfitobacter dubius_A. The sequence goes on from NZ_JAPWHM010000005.1 coordinate 407,022, forward strand.
ACAACTACTCTGTGCAGGACGTGCTCGATGGCCGCCTGACCTACGTTCCCGGCTCGGCCCGCTGGTCTGACTCTGCAACCCCCCTGGATGATGACAACGGCTCCACCGTCGTGGACACCACAAACGGCTCCGGCGAGACAATCGCTTGGGACTATGATGACGGCCAAAACGTCAACTTCCTGATTTCCTCCGTCGGTTCTGGCCGCTCGGGCGAGGTGACCTTCCGTGCTGTGATCGCGGATACCGCCAATGCAGGCATCATCACAAACGTGGCGACACAAGACGTTGATGGCGTAGCCTTTCCGCCGTCGAACACCGCATCCGTCACCGTGGACAACCAATATGCGGTGGCGATTGCCGATACCGCGATCAACTCCAACGGCACTGCGAATACGGCGATTGCCTCGGCCACCGATGATGACGCGGCAAACAACGATGTCGTCACGGAAACCGGCGATGTCTACCAAGGTGGCGTGATCCGTCAGGAATTCGTGCTGACCAACCTTTCCAACAGCCCAGACAGCCTGCAACTTGACGTGGCCAATGTGGACTTCCCCGCAGGCACAACCTTCCGCTTTGTCGGGGCAGATGGTGTCACACCGGTGGTAAGCTCCGTTGGTCCCCTGGGCATCGGCGATAGCGCCAAAGTCACGTTGATTGCTACCTTGCCGACAAACGTCGCACCAACAGCCACCACCAACTACACCGCGACAATCACCACCACGTCGGACAACTCGGGCGTCACTGACGTATCGACCGCCGAATTCTCCGGTGCGGTGCTTGCAGCTTCGGTTGACCTTGAAAACGCTGTGGTCGGTTCCGAGGGTGATGGCGCGGCCCCGACAAACGGTGGCAACCCGTGGGTCACCCAGTCGACAGACCCCGGCGCACCGGTCGTCTTTGACATGCTGGTCGAAAACAACGGCCCGACCTCGGACAGCTTCAACCTGTCGCTGGATCAGGCCCTGCCCGCAGGCTGGACGGTTGAGTTCCAACTGCCAGACGGGTCGATTGTGTCGAACACAGGCACCATCCCGGCAGGTGGATCGCAGGCTATCCGCGCGGTCATCACCCCGGCAGATGACGCCCTGCCCGGCGATACTTTGGTCGACATCGCGGTCGTCTCCTCCGTCTCGGGACAGGGTGACCGTATCGTCAACCAAGTCACGGTCAACGAAATCTACGACGTGAAGATCATCGAGAACCAAAGCGCGCAGGCTTCGCCGGGTGGTATCGTGGACATTCTCCACACCATCTCGAACGAAGGGAACGTGGCCATCACCGAGGCGTCGATCACCGAATCCGGTCTGACCAACTTCTCCGGCGCGATCTTCTGGGACCAGAACGGCAACGGCGTGATCGATCCATCCGAGCCGGTGATCGACAACTTCGATGACCTGACCGACGGCGTTTCGCCGGGTGTCAACGGGCTTGCTCCGGGCAACAGCATCTCGCTGATCTACCGCGTGCAGACGCCATCGACAGCCACCCAAGGTGTCTCCGAAGTCGGCACGATCTCGATCAACAACACGTTGAACGGTACCGGGACTGATATCGACCAGACCAACAACGCCGTCGAAGACCGCGTGGTCATCATCTCGGGCGATGTCACACTGAGCAAGTATCAGTATATCGACGCGGGCTGCGATGGCACCGTGGGCACCTTCACCAAGACCCGTCTTGATGTCGAGCCCGGCCAGTGCATCCGCTACATGGTCGAGGCCGAGAACACGGGCGCCTCTGCGGCGGACAACGTGATCATCTCGGACGCCGCACCGGCCTATACCGCGGTCACGAACTGTGGCGGTGCCTGCCCAGAGAGCCTGTTCCCGGGCACCAGCACGGCCACCGTCACCTCGACCAACGTATCGAGCACACATGGTACGATCCTTCCTGGCGGCTTTGCCCGGGTAGAGTTCACCGTGCGGGTCGACGACTAACCGAACTCTCCGGCACCCCCGGGCTGAGCAACGCTCACCCGGGGGTGCCCCCCCTTCTACCCCCGTTTCCGTCTCCCCAATTATTTCATGCCCTTTCCAGGGATCGCACAGGAGCAAGCTGATGCGCAGTTTCCTTATGTCTAAAGCCCGCCCGGCTCTGGCCCTGATCAGCGCCTCCGCAATGAGCCTGAGCCTTCTGCCCCACACTGCCGCCGCCGCCCCGGCCCCCGCCGGGTCTTTTATCCGCAACGTGGCAGAAGTCAGCTATTTCAATACCTCCCTGGGCATCATGGAACGGGTCTTCTCAAACCCGGTTCGGGCCGAAGTCGCCGCAGTTCCCGGGCTGGAAGTGACCGGCTACTCCGACCTTCTGCTGACCCGCGGTGCCTTTGGCCGCTACCATTTCGACGTGATCAACACCGGCAATGTGCCGCTTTCCACATCGCTCAGCATTGGCGAACAGGGCAGCGCCCAAATGATGTCCCGCCAATCGCTTTTCCCCGACCTGAACGGCAACGGCCTGATCGATGTCGAAGACCGGGCGGTCGACATGTCTGTGCCCATCATGCTCGCGGCGGGAGAGCGGCTGCAACTGATCTATGAGTTCCGCATTTCCGCAGAGACCCCTGTAAGCACCCAGTTCGCCAGCATGTTGACGGCCTCGGCTGTGACCGAGGATGGCCAAAGCCTGAGCGAAGAAGCGGTGGGGGTCTCGCGCGTCGAAGAAGGCGGGCTCGAAGTTTCCAAAGAGCAGGTCGTCTCGGAAAACGACGAAGGCGCGCTCATCACCTACACCCTGCGGCTGCGCAACGATTCTGAGCGGGACGCCTTTGGCTATCCGCAGATCGACGGCCAGCCCATCGTTATCGACGGCACACCCCGGACCGGTGTTTTGCTGCGCGATGCGATCCCGCTGAATACCGTGTTCAACACGGTGCAGGATTCGGGGACCATGACGGCCCTCGTTCATATGCGCGGCGCCCCCGCGCACCAATACCTCAGCGTGGTCCCCGCAGGGCTTTCCCACGATGTGGATGCGGTGGCCTTTTTCCATGAGGGCGACTACGCCATCGGCCATGCCACCGATCCCAGCTTTTCGGTGCACGTGCCTGCCGCCTTGGGCAAGGTCGAGGTGCACAACACCGCCTCCGCCTTTTACAACAACCAAGAGAGCACCCTACTGCTGGCCTCCAACACCGTGATCTATGACCGCGAGTCGGAGACAGCTGGCACATTGGTGTTCGAGCACCCCGAAACCGGCGCCGATCAGCCCTATGGCACACCGGGCAGCGACACCCGTCTGCGTCTCACCTCAGGCACCTGTAACGTCAGCACCGAGGTCGACAGCACAGCGGTGACGATCCGCAGCATGCTGACCGGCGACGTGGAAACGATCATCGCGACCGAGACGGGCGCGAATACCGGCATCTTCCTCACCCCTGCCCTGCCGTTGGCGCAGATGTCGCCCGCCCTCGCCGGGGATCAGGTCATGGCCACAGACTTTGGCGACAGCTTCATCGCCACGGCGACCTGCGACAGTGAGGTGCTTGAAGACGATCTGATGATCAACCCCGGCAACTTCCTGTTCAACTCCGTCTCGAACGCCCCGGTTGCCGATGTGTCTGTCGCCCTTGTCGATGCGCGTACGGGCAATGAAATGGCCCGCACGCAGACTGACCAACGCGGGTTCTTTACCTTCTCCGAAATGCCCGAAGGCGACTACCGCTATGCCGTGATGGATGCGCCCGCTTGGATCTTCCCCTCCGCCCGGCTGGACTATGCCGGGATGGGCCGCAAGGTGATGGATGCAGGCTGGGGCAACGCCTTCAACCACGCAGGCGGCGCGCTTTTCGTCTCCGATATTCCGGTGGATCCGAATTACGGCACGCCGCTGGCCTTGGACAAGGCTGCGGACCTCGACAGCGTGGGCCATGGTGAATTCGTCACCTACACGCTCAGCTTTACCAACAACATGCACCAGGCCCTGATCGGTGGCGAGGTCCTCGACCGCCCGGCCTATGGCGTGAACTTTGTTCCCGGCACGGTCACCCTTAACGGTGAGCCGCTGGACGATCCGCAAGAGATCGGCAACGGCGATCTGCGCTTTGACGTGGGCATGCTCGAACCGCTGACAAGCCATGAGCTGTCCTATGTGATGCAATTCTCTGCCGCAGCCCGCGAAGGCCGGATTGAAAACACCGCGATCCTGTCGGGCCGCCAAGCAGGCACCGGGGCGCTGCAACAGTCGCAGACTGCCCGCGCTATGGTACGGCTCGACAATTCGGGCGGCGTCTTTGCCCGGCAGGGCACCGTTCTGGGTGCCGTGTTCATGGATTGCAACGGCAACGGTCTGCGCGACCGCGCCAAGGATGAGCCGGGCATTCCCGGCGTGCGCATCGTAACCCAAGAAGGGCTCTTCGTTGTGACCGATATCAATGGCGCCTATTCGCTCAACGGCATGCGCCCGGTGACCCACGCTTTCCTCGTGCAGCCCGAAACCCTCCCCGCTGGGAGCGCGGTGCAAGTGACCCGCACCAACGATCTGCGCCGCGGTGGGTCGCGCGTGGTGCCGCTGAAAAAGGGCGAGCTCAGAACCGAGAACTTTGCCGTGGGCCAATGCACCCCCGAAGCGCTCAAGGAAGTCAGCAAACGTCGTGACCATTTCGCCGGGAAACGTCAGACCCCGGGCGTGAATGCAACCGATCTGCCGATCGACGGCCAGCGCAGCAGCACCCGGTCGGTGCGCGGCGAGGCTGGCATCGCCACCACCACCCAGCTGACCCCCGGCATGGTTGCCGCACAAAACGAAGAGGCCGGAGTCGACGCCTCCTCTGTGGCTCAAGCAGCCCGTGCCTCGGCGCAGCACCAAACGCTCGACAGCATGATCCCAAACCTTGATAGCGCCCCCGGCTTTGTCGACTTTGCCGAAGACACCGCCGTCACCCGCGCCACCCAGAACATCCGGATTAAGGGCAAGGCTGACTTGACGCTGACGCTTTTGGTGAACGGCCGCGAGCTTGGCGGCGACCGGGTAGGAGAGCGCACCAGTCTGGAAAAGAACAACGTGCAGGCGCTGGAATATGTGGCGGTGAAACTGGGCTCGGGCGAGAACGTGCTGACGCTGGTGGGCCGTGACGGCTTTGGCATCGAACGTGTCCGCAAAGAACTGCGCCTTACCGCGCCCGGAAAACCCGCCCGGATCGAGATCCTCTTGCCGGAAACCGCCGCGGCCAATCCCGCTTCTGTGGTGCCGGTGGTGGTGCGCGTACTCGACGCCCGGGGTCGCCCGGTGCCCGCATCCGGCACGGTGACCCTCTCGGCCCGCCGGTCGCTTTGGGATGTGACCGACATCCGCAGCAGCGCGCCCGGCGTGCAGGCCTATCTCGACAATGGCGAGGCGACCTTTAACCTGATCCCACCGCAGGCCTCTGGCCCCGATCTGATCACCGTTCGGTCGTCCTTTGGCGAGGCTGAAGCGCGGCTGACCTTCACCCCGGATCTGAACGAACGTGTACTGATTGGCGTGATCGAAGGCGCGGTATCGCTGAGCGGGAACGCGGGCAACGTCATCGAAGAAGACCGCATCAGCGCTTTCGAAGACACGACAACAGGCATCCGCGGTGAGCTTTACCTCAAAGGGGTGATCCGTGGCGACGCCCTGCTGACCCTGCGCTACAGCTCGGACCGTGACACCGAAGACAGCCTGTTCCGCGACATCCGCGGAGAGGAATACTACCCCGTCTATGGCGACAATTCCGAACGTGGTGCCGATGCGCAATCTTCGTCCAACCTTTTCGTGAAGGTGGAGAAGGGCCGCTCTTACGTGCTCTACGGCGATATCGCCATCGAGCCTGAAGCCAGCGCGTTGAAACTGGGTGGCCTGCAACGTGTGGCCACCGGCGCCAAAGGTCACTGGGAGAACGACCGCGTATCGGTCACCGTCTTCGCGGCCCGCACCGCGCAGGAGCAGCAGGAACAGGAAATCCGCGGGCGCGGTGTTTCTGGCCCCTATGACCTTGACCTAAGCGGCTATGTGCAGGGGTCCGAGCGTGTGGAAATCCTGGTTCGGGACGAAGATGGCGGCGATATCCTGTCGGCCACGCCCCTGCTGCGCGGCACCGACTACTTACTCGACTTCTTCCGCAACACGATCACCTTCGACACGCCGGTTCGCCAGTTCGACCTTGACGGCAACCCCGTGTCAATCCGCGTGACCTATGAGGTCGAAGCCGAGGGCGCCGAGGCCTATTGGCTCTACGGAGGCGAGGTGAACTATGCCCTGTCCGAGCGAACCTCCATCGGCGCCCGTGCGGTGCATGCCGACGCCCCCCTTGGCAACACGGCCCGCCAGCGGATGCACTCTGCCTATATCCAGCACGAAGACCGCCAAGGCGGCCTGTGGGAGGCCGAAGTCGCCCGCTCAGAAAACGCCATGGGCGAGAACGACACCGCTGCGCGCCTGTCCTACGAGCTGAAGACAGAGACCCGCCATTTCGCTTTCGAGGCGATCCACACCGGGCGCGATTTCTACGCTCAGGGCGGGCTGGCCCGCCCGGGCACCAGCCAAGTCCGCCTAAGCTATGGCGAAGAAATCGATCAGCGCAGCGACATCGCCTTTGGCGCGGAATACACCCGTGACCGGGTCAACGACAGCGCCCGGCTGACCGTGGATGCGATCTATTCGCGGCATCTGAGCAAGACCCTGCGCGGCGAGATTGGTCTTGAATACAGCCGCGACCGCACCGCCAGCGGCAGCGAGACCGACACCGCCCTCATCCTCGGCGCGCATTGGACCCCAGCGGCCCGTCCCGGCACCGTGATCGAAGCCCAGCTGCGCGCCCCGCTCGGTGGTGACGCCCCCACTGAACTGACCCTCGGCCTCTATGACGAGCCCAAGAACGGTTGGCGCGTCTATAATGAGATCGAGCTTCAATTCGGCAGTGACGAGCTGGTCACCCGCGCCGCCTATGGTTTCACCTACACGCTGAACGAATGGGTCACTGGTCGGACCGAGATGACCAAAGCCGGCGGCACAAGCGACACTACCATGGTGCAGGGTCTGTCGGTCGATTGGGACATCAACGAAAGCACCAATCTGCGCGCTGACCTTGAGCATTCGCGCAACCTTGAGACCGATGACGGTGAGCTGACATCATTCGCAATCGGCACAAGCTGGCAGTCGGCGGATGGCGATTGGGTCGGCGATGCCGAACTGGAGACCACATGGGAAGAGTCCGGCAAAACCCACTACGCCAGCATCGGCATCGCGGGCAATGTCACCCCGGACCTGGCCGTTCTGGCGCGCAGCCGTGCGGCGCTCGACCGGCGCGATGGCGAAGACTCCCGCCGTATGCGCACCCGCATCGGCGCAGCCTATCGTCCCAAGGACAACGCCCGCCTTGATGTGCTGGCATGGTACGAACACCGGTTGGAAGAGAAACACGCCAGCACGGAAACACACCTATGGTCGATCGATGCGAATTACGAGATCGACGCCGACCTTCGGATCAACGGCAAATATGCCGGCCAGTACCAAAAGATCGGCACCCATGCCGGCGCGGCGGCCAATACCACCACGCAGCTGATCCAAGGCGGTCTGAACTACGAATTCGGCGATGACCGTTTCCAACTCGGCCTCAACGTCACGCATCTGTGGGACAGCGAGGGCAACTCTTCCAATGGGATCGGCGCCGAATTCGGCTTCACCCCGCGCGAAGGTGTCCTGCTGGCGCTCGGCTACAACAAGGCCCGTGGCCGGGTGGCCGGGCAAAGCGGCCTCTATGACGAAGGGTTCTATTTCCGGTTCAACCTGCTGTTGGACAATTCACTCTGGACCCAGTTCGACCAATTCCTCGGAAGCTGACCGGGAGACTCAGCCCCGAGGGAGAGCCACGTTCCAAGCGCATCTGGAACGTGGCTCATTTCTCTTTCAGAGCGCTGCTGCGCTCCAAAGGTGACCTGGCCTATTCCTAGCGCCGGACCGGCTATCCTTTCGAGACGCTAACTAGCTGTCCGCATTAATGAAATATCGATTTTAAGCGCGCATGATCAGGGTCAACGCAACATCCAACCCAGATGGGAAACCCAGATGAAAAAGCTCGCTGCCAGCACTGCCTTTTGCCTGATCGCCGCCACCCTTTCCGGTGCGGCAAATGCAAATGATTTCGCCCGTTTCGACAGCAGGAAGATCGCCGTCACCGGCTTGAATTTCGCCCTGTCGCCCTCCGCTTCGGAGGACCGCATTTACCTTAACCGCAGCATGATTAAGACGACCGCCAAACGCGCACCGCGCAAGCTTGCCATTCCCACGCGCGGAGGGCCATCCGCCGCTGTGCGCCATGTCATCGCGTCGGCTGAGGCCGGGGGCAAAGGCTATGACGCAGTGCAACACGGGGCACGGGTCAAGCCGCCGAAGCGCCCCACAAGCATGACCATCGGCGAAATCTACCGCTGGATCGCGGCCACCCCCGGCCAGCCCCATGCGATCGGGCGCTACCAGTTCATCCCCAACACACTGAAAACGCTCGTCGCCGAAGCCGGGCTTAGCAAAAGTGACATCTTTACCCCACAGGTCCAAGACCTGTTGGCCGATCTATTGCTCGAAGATGCGGGCTTTACCCCCTTCATGAAGGGCAAGATCAGTCGCCATCGTTTTATGGAGAACCTTGCCCGCATCTGGGCCGGGCTGCCCACGTCTACGGGCCGGTCCTATTATCACGGCCATGCGGGCAACCGGGCCGTCATCACGTGGAATGAGTTCGACAGCCATATGAAAAGCATTTTTGAAAACATGGCACGCGGCACCTCCTAACCACGGGCCCCCTTCTCTCTCTTTTCTCTCTGTCTCCCTCCAGGCCAAAGCGTGTGTATTTTCGCCGCTTTGGCCACTTTTTTTGCTGCGTCGCTGCACCTCGCGCGGCATTTCCGAGAAGTTTTCCAGACCATCGGCGCGCAGGATCAAGGTCTTCTCCAAGCTTACGGCGAAATTGCATTCCAGGTAGATGCCCCGCTCGTTCGAAAAGACATTCGATCGGCCAGTACCGGGTCGGAATGCGTCGCGACATAATAACGCGGCCCATGTAAGTCACTGCCAAGACCATGGCCCAGGCGGTGCAGGACAATCGCATCGTACCCTGCCTGCGTGATCACATCGCTGTTGCCCCAGCCCGCCGTCGCCACGATGGCCGTCATGTGCCAGAAGGTCTGGTCTCTGAACAACGGTTGAACCGATAACGCCGCCTTCTGGTATGCGCTGGCGCTTTTCATCGTGGCCTCGGCCAAAGACCGCCGCCTCCGGTAGGAGGGCGGAACCCAGCGAGCATACGCGTCGTTAACCCTATGAACATGCCCTAGGAGGAATGGCTCATGTGGACGTACGAATTTCTGATACTGATCGCGGCCGCGGTGGCTTTGGCACTCGTGGCAAAGCAGCTCCCCCAGCCCCGGCAGGCACGCGCGCTTGCGCCCCGCCCGCGTGCAAACACCACACCCAATCGTCGGTATTGAGCGACTTTCGCTGATTTAGGTGTTCTGCTTTTAGCGCTTTCGCGATTCTACCCTCAACTTTCGGCCCCCGTCCTTGCCTGCACATTGGTTTCCGCCATGATGCGCGCAACAGAGGGAGCTGACGTTGGACACGATTGAATATTTCTACTCCGCCCATTCCGCTTACGCCTATCTTGGGCATCGCAAACTGCTGGAGATTTGCGCTGCCCGTGGTGCGAAGCTCATCCACCGCCCCTTTGATCTATATCCGGTGATCGCAGCTGGCCGGGTGTCCCATTTTCGTGGCTTCACCCCCCATTATATCGACTATTTCTTTGGCAGAGAGATCACCCGTTGGGCGCAGTACCGCGGGCTGGACATCCTCAACCACCGCCCCACGCATCACGACAATTCGCTCGACCTTTCAAACGGTTACCTAATCGCCGCAGCGCGGGCTGGGCGCGATGTCGATGCGCTTTCCTTTGCGATTCTACAGGCACATTGGCGCGATGATATCGATCTCGCGAATCCCGAGCATCTGCGCCGCGCGACCGCTGCGATTGACCCCGACAGCGACGCTCTGATCACGCAGGCGATGGATGCAGACGCTCAAGCCATTCACGCCAAGAACACCGAAGAGGCGATCGCCCGCGGCATCTTCGGCTCGCCCAGCTATTTCCTAAATGGAGACATGTATTACGGCCAAGACCATCTGGAATTGATGGATCACGCCTTCGACCGGCCATACCGCGACACGGGCTTTTACAATCCGCCGCGAGACGGGTGATGCGCCCTAAAGGCGCTTCGTTCTTCAATTTTAGGTAGTGGCGGACCGAGGAGGATTCGAACCCCCGACCCCCTGATTCGTAGTCAGGTACTCTATCCAGCTGAGCTATCGGTCCACTGAGCGGGGGTTTAGTCTTAGCCCCGGGGAGTTGCAAGCCCTCGTTTTGAGGAAATGCAATTTTCTGCGAAAATCTATAGGGTGCCGTCCCCCTTGGGCAGCGTTATGTCAAAAACCGTCCCTTCCGGCCCACTGCTGCGCAGGGCCAAGGTGCCGCCGTGACCGCGCACCAGTTCGGATGCGATCACCAGACCCAAGCCCGACCCACCTTTGCGCGCACCGCCTTGAAACGCGGTAAAGAGGTGCTCGCGCGCTTTCGGTGGCAGGCCGGGGCCGGTATCGCTGACGGTGATGCACCACGCATCGCTCATATCTTCAGCCCGCAAATAGACTTCGCCCGGTTTGCCGGTGGCGGTAATCGCCTGCCGGGCGTTCCGCATCAGATTGGCCAGCACGCGGTACATTTGTTCGGGGTCCGCACGCACGGTCAGATTCGCGGGGATGTCGGCGGCAAAGCTGATGTCGCTTTCGGGGTCGGCAAGGCGTTCGCCATCGATGACCTCTTCCACCAGTTCTTCCAGCAGCATGAGGGTCAGCGTCGGTCCCGGCTCTTCGGCCTTGCCGAAAGCCAGTGTCGATTCGCATAGGTGCACCGCACGGGTGATGGAACTGACGAGCTTGGGCGCCATGCGTTTGACCGCTGGGTCTTCGGACATCTCGATCCGGTCGGTGAACAGCTGCGCCGAGGTGAGGATATTGCGCAGATCATGGCTGATCTTGCTGACCGCGCTGCCCAATTGGGCCAAACGCTCTTTTTGTTTCAGCGCCTGTGTCAGGTCCGTCTGGAGCTTCTGCAGCGCCACTTCAGCCTCGCGCAATTCGGTGACACTGGCGGAGGGCTCAATGATCCGCCGGGCGTCCTCGGGCGCGGCGGCATAGCGCTGCATATGCCCTGCCACCCGCTTGATCGGCTTGAGCAGCAAAGCCCGCATGGCAAAGAACAAAAGCACCGCCGTAATGACAGAGATCACTGCCGAGAGGATGAGGATGCGAATCCCGTAGTCGAGCATGGCGACACGCATCGGCGCGGTCTCCATCGTGACTTCGATCAACAGCCCCGCCTCGCGCACCGGGGCGCCGATCACGCGGACCACCTCATTACCGGGCCGGAACAATCGCAGCATGGCATCGCGGATCAACACAGTCGCCGAGGCATCGCGCAGATCATAGGTTTGCGACACCATGCGTGGCATCGGAGAGGCCAGCACCAGTTGCCGCGCCTCGTCCCGGCGCAGCACCACGTTGAAGACCTCGGCGTTGCGCAGCAGCTCCGCCTCCAACTCCGGGTCGAGCATATCGTCGGCCAAAAGCGCCAGCGACGCGATCTGCGCCCGCTCTAGCCGGGTCAGCATATATTCCTCGCGGAACCGCGCGATGGAGGGGACGAAAATCAGCACTTCGGCCAGCATCACAAAGATGGTGGTGAGGATCAGCAAACGGCCAGAGAGCGAGTGAATCATGAGCTATCTCAGGGCAACAGGCGCTGCACGGCGCGCACAACCGTTTTAACCAACGCGCTTTCAAAGAGGCGCGGACTGAAATAGGCCCCCGCCGCGCGTTTGTTGATTTCCGAGATCGTGGGGTAAGGGGCGACCATAGCGGCAATCTGGCTCATCTTCATGTTATTGACCAGCGCAAGTGACCACAGGGTGATCAGTTCACCCGCCTGATGGCCGACGATGCTGGCCCCGACCGGGCGGCCCTTGACAACCATGACCTTGATGAACCCTTTGGTCTGACGTTCGGCGATGGCGCGGTCGTTATGGTTATAGTGAAAACGCACGACCTCCAGTTTGTCGCCATGTTCTTCCCGCGCCTGCGCCTCGGTCAGCCCGACCTGCGCCAGTTCCGGCGCGGCATAGGTGACCCATGGAATATGATGCAACTTGGTCTTGCTCGGCAGTCCAAAAAGGATCGAGCGGATCACAACCCCGGCGTGATAGCCCGCCACATGGGTGAATTGCAGCCCGCCTGCCACATCGCCGATGGCATAGACCCGGCGGTTGCTGCTGCGCAGGCTGTCATCGACTTTGATGCCTGCTTTGGTGGTTTCCACCCCCGCTTTATCAAGGTCGAGCTGGTCGATATTGCTCTTGCGTCCCACGGCCATCAGCAGATGTGAGCCCTTGACCACACGGCCATCCTTGGTCTCGACCGTGATCGCCCCCGCCGCGCCACTGACCTTGGCGGCATCGCTGCCTTCTTCAAAGGCCACTCCCTCGTCCCGCAGGGTCTGCAAAACCACCTCGGACAATTCGGGGTCATCCTTGCCAAGCGCGCGACTACCTTCGATCACGGTGACTTTGCAGCCCAATCGCACATGGGCCTGCGCCATCTCGATGCCGATGGGGCCACCCCCAATAATAATCAAATGCTCCGGCTTCTCCCGTAGTTCAAAGAGGGTTTCGTTGGTCTCATAAGGCACATCCTCCAACCCCGGAATCGGCGGCACCAGCGGAGAGGATCCGGTGGCCACGACGATGCGCCGCGCGGTGATGATCGTATCACCCGCCTGCACCTCTTTATCGGAAATGAAGCGCCCGTATTCGCAGATCACCCGCACGCCCAAACCCTCAAACCGCTCAACCGAATCGACCGGCGCAATTTGCGAGATCACATTGGCCACGTGATCCTTGGCGGCCGCGTAATCCACCGCTCCGGCGGCCGCCTCCACGCCGTACTGCGCGCTATGCTGTTGAGCATAGGCGGTCTTGCCGGTCTTGATCAGCGCCTTCGACGGCACACAGCCATAGTTCAGGCAATCGCCGCCCATTTTATGCCCTTCCAGCAGGGTCACATCCGCGCCCATCTGCACGGCACCTGCCGCCACCGACAACCCGCCAGAGCCTGCGCCGATGATCAGAACGTCGGTCTTGATACGGTTGGTCATTTCAGCAGATCCTTCTTGCCGGTAAATGTCTTGATCGCCACAGGCAGCAGCGACAGAACGCAAAGGCCCAGAATGGGCAGCAAAATATGGGGTTCAAAGATGATCCCGAGGTCGGGCGTCTCGCCTCGGGCAAAGACTGCACCTAGCCCAGCCCCGACAGAGGTAAAGACCAGCGCCCCCGGCATGATGCCAAAGAACGTGGAGATCGCGAAGCGAAACAGTGGCACGCCAAGAAAAGCAGGGACGAGATTCGCGACGAAGAACGGAACCACCGGCACAAGCCGAATAAAAAAGAGCATCGACCATTGGTTGTCGTCGATCCCCGCTTTGATCTTACGCACCACCCCCTCAGAGGCATCCATCCGCGCCTTCAGCCGGTCGCCCAGCCCCCATTGTGCGGCCAAAAAGATCACAATCGCGCCCAACGTCGCCCCCCCCACGTTATAAAGGACGCCCGGAAACAGACCGAACAGAAAGCCGCCCGTTAGCGTGGCCACCGTGGCCCCCGGCAGCGAAAAAGCCACGATCACCACATAGGCCGCAACAAAGGCCAGCGCGGTCAGCAGGTAGTTGTTGTCGCGAAAGGCGATCAGCGCCTCGCGATTCTCACGCAGGGCGTCGAAACTCAGGTAATCACGCAGGGTAAACGCGCCGATGGCGGCGACCGCTAGGATCACCGCAAGGGGCAGGTAACGCATCAGCGCGGGCTTACTTTGATCTTTGCGGCTCATTTCAACACTTTCATTAGGCCTACGTCAGACCATTTTCCGTTTCCTTAATGATGGCGTGAAGCAGCGCGCAGGAACAGGCTCCTCACGCGCGCTTGATAGGACTTGTGCCCAGAGCCCCGATTTCGCAGGGTAGAAGGGCGAACTGAAACAAACCGCGCCCTTCTGACCGGCATTTTGTTGCAAAGCGCAGTTTTTCCGCCTCAGAGGGTTTGACTTGCGCGCCCCGCCGCATTAGAGGACGGGCTTGAATTGACGCTGGCCGCGGTGGAACCCTTCAAGTGATTCCGTGCCCAGCCAGCTTTAGATGGAGACGGAGCGATGAAACGCACCTTTCAACCCTCGAACCTCGTGCGCAAGCGGCGCCATGGTTTCCGCGCGCGCATGGCCACCAAAGCCGGCCGTAAGATCATCAATGCACGCCGCGCACAGGGCCGGAAATCGCTGAGCGCGTAAGCGCCCTCGATCTTCGGAACCAGAATATGACACCGCCGGAGGCACCCTTGAATGGCACTTGCGCCACAAAGGGGAACCCTGCCCCGGCGGTTTCTCTGCGTTTGGAAACCCTGACCAAACGAGCGGATTTCCAGCGTGCAAGCCGCGCCAAACGTGTGGCGACCCCGGGATTCATCCTGCAAATGCGACCCCGCCGGGAGGAAGAGCCCAGCGCGGCGCCCATTCGCGTGGGATTTACCTGCTCGAAAAAGGTCGGCAACGCCGTTGCCCGCAACCGCGCCAAGCGCCGCTTGCGTGAAATCGCACGGCTGACCCTGCCGCAGACGGGCCAAGCGGGCATGGACTATGTCTTTGTCGGGCGGCGGGAGGCGACGGCGGCCCTGCCTTTCGAGCAATTGCTTGCCGATCTCACCCGCGCGCTCGATATCCTGCACGGGGCACGCAAATGACCCCCTTTGCGACGCTGCTCGCCCTCCCGGTGCGCGGCTACCGGCTGCTTTTCAGCCCGTGGGTCGGATACAATTGCCGCTACCAGCCCACCTGCAGCGCCTATGCGTTGGAAGCTTTGCAAAAACACGGCGGGCTGCGGGGTGGATGGCTGGCCGCGCGGCGCATCGCCCGCTGCCACCCGTGGGGCCACAGCGGGATCGACAACGTCCCAGACTAGCGCCACGCTTGCAGCAAAGGGGTAAAATGCCCTAGGTGAAGCCAAGCAGATAGTGAGAGACCGACGATGCTGGACGAAACCAACGAGATTCACCCCCTCTTTGCCGGCGCACCGCAAAGCACCGAATTCAAGAAACTGCGCAAACGCATCGTCCGCATGACCCGCGAGGCGATTGACCAGTACGGCATGGTCGAGCCGACCGCCGAGGGCGCGCCGAAGCCCAAGTGGCTGGTCTGCCTTTCCGGCGGAAAAGACAGCTATACCCTGCTCGCGGTCTTGCATGAATTGCAATGGCGCGGCCTGCTGCCTGTCGAGCTTCTGGCTTGCAACCTCGATCAAGGCCAGCCGAACTTTCCGGCCACCGTGCTGCCGGAATTCCTTAAAAAGATGGGCGTTCCGCATCGCATCGAATATCAAGACACCTACTCAATCGTGATGGACAAGATCCCTGCCGGACGCACCTTCTGCGCCCTTTGCAGCCGCCTGCGCCGCGGCAATCTCTACCGGATCGCGCGGGAGGAGGGCTGCTCCGCCGTGGTGCTGGGGCATCATCGGGATGACATCCTTGAAACCTTTTTCATGAACCTTTTCCACGGCGGACGGCTGGCGACGATGCCGCCCAAATTGGTAAACGAAGAAGGCGATCTGTTCCTCTACCGCCCCCTCGCCCATGTGGCTGAAAGCGATTGCGAACGCTTTGCCACGGCGATGAATTACCCGATCATTCCCTGCGATCTTTGCGGGTCGCAGGACGGGCTTCAACGCCAGCAGGTCAAGGCGATTCTCGACGGATGGGAGGCCAATAGCCCCGGTCGTCGGCAAGTTATGTTCCGCGCCCTGATGAACGCCCGGCCCTCACATTTGCTGGATCCTCGGCTTTTCGACTTTGCCGGGCTTGCGCGGAACATTGAGAGTACATAGCAAGAACAATTTTAGATAATAATCCACGAAAAACCGGTCTCTGTTAACCCACGACACACCCTAAAGGCGATATCCCACCCCCATCGGCGCAGGCATGGCGCGCATTGAAGAGGGATATCGCGATGGCACATTACCGCACCACTGGGCTCAGGCAACTGCGCCAGTCGCTCGCCGCTTTGCTTAGCGGTCAGGCCGCTCTGGCCTTTCTCCCCGCGATGTCATTGCTGGCGTTTTGGATTGGCGGTGAAATGGCCCTGATTGGTGTCTCCGCCGCGCTGCCACTTCTTTTTCTTACAGGGCAGCGGTTTGGCGAGGGGGCGACGTTACCCCGTGACGCACACACCGCCATACTACAGCGCAGCACCTTTGAAGAGCTGACCGAACAGGTCTTTCAAAGCGCCCGAACACAGGGCCGCTTGGCGGCAACATGCTTTATCGCGCTTGAGGATTTTGACCAGATTATCGAACGTTACGGCCAATCTGCCGCAGATACGATTGCGCGGCAAAGCGGCGAACGGTTGCACAGCGCCCTGCGGGATGACGATATCATCGGCAAGATGGGCGAAGCACGTTTCGCCATCTGCACGGCTCCGGTCCGCCAGCTTGATCTTGAGCTTTGCATTCAACTCGCCGGGCGGCTTCAGGCCACTTTGGAAGAACCGTTCTTTGTCGATGGGGTTACGATCTATCTCACGGCCTCCGTCGGATTTTGCCTCAACACCCGCGCCCCGGGTGGTGATGGCTCCGCTTGGCTTGCCGCCGCCGCCACGGCGCTGCGCAGCGGCCAGCGGCGCGGGCCATCTTCCATCCGCGCCTTCTCTGATCAGATGCGCCGGGAAACCGAAAGCCGCGTAGAACTCCGCGAGGAGGTCGCGCAGGCATTGGACAGCGGGCAGATTCAACCATGGTTCCAGCCGCAGATCTCAACCGACACCGGCCAAATCACCGGCTTTGAAGCACTGGCGCGCTGGAACCACCCGGTCCAAGGCATGATCCCGCCCTCCGATTTCCTGCCCGCCGTCGAAGAAGCTGGCCTGTTGGAGCGTTTGGCCGAGGTGATGATGTATCATTCCTTCGCTGCGCTCAAAGCCTGGGACAGTTCCGGCACCGAAGTGCCCCAAATCGGGGTGAATTTCGCAGGCGGCGAACTTGCCAACCCTCAGCTCATCGACAAAATCACATGGGAGTTGGACCGTTTTGATTTATCCCCCGAAAGGCTCGCAATCGAAGTACTGGAAACGGTCGTCGCTTCTGCCGCCGATGATGTGATCACCCGAAACATAAATGCCCTGCGCAAGCTCGGTTGCCGCATTGACCTTGATGATTTCGGTACCGGTCATGCCTCCATCGCGTCCATCCGCCGCTTTTCGGTAAGCCGGATCAAAATCGATCGTTCCTTTGTCATGAAGGCCGATCGCGACCCCGATCAGCAACGCATGATCAGCGCGATCCTAACCATGGCCGAACGACTGGGTGTCGAAACCCTTGCCGAAGGGGTGGAGACGGTGGGGGAGCATGTCCTGCTGGCCCAGCTCGGCTGTGACCATGTGCAAGGCTTCGGCATCGCCCGGCCCATGCCTTTTGAACAAACCCTTGATTGGATCGCCCGCCACAATGCAAAACTGCAAGATGTCCCCCGCATTATGAACGGGCGCGCCACATAGCGGCGCCGCCCTCGTCCGGTCTGCACGCCCCAAATGTAGCACGCCGTAGCTGCCCCGAGCCGATGATACGCCCCTCCGCCAAACCCCTTCAGCCCCGGCCCCGGCCAAAGCCAGTGCCACGGACTGCCTGCAACCGCCCCCGGCGAAACTCCGCAAAACCCATGCCAGATGGGCCAAAACCACGCAACATCGCCCCTAACCTTACCCGATTCCACTTGACCTTTGGCCCCGCACTCTGTTGAACCCCCGTGATATTCAAAGACATCAGGTGGCGGTCCCCATGGACGAACAGAACAAGAATCTCATCCTTGCCACGGCGCTCAGCTTTGCCGTCATCCTCGTGTGGTTCCTCCTGTTCCCGCCCCCCGAAGCCGACCCTGCGCTAGAATCTGGCACAGAGACCAGCCAAACCATCGAGGACACCTCGGTCCCCGGCTCCACCGCCGACACCGCTGCCGCGCCCGGCACGGAGGATGGCGAAGGCGCCGCACCCGAAGGCCGCCGCGCGGCTCTGGCGGCTGCCCCCCGCGTGGCCATTGCGACCGACAAGGTCAGCGGCTCCATCTCGCTGATGGGTGGCCGGATCGACGACCTGAAACTAAACGACTACCAAACCACGCTCGACGCAGACGCCGAAATCGTGACCCTGCTCTCCCCCGAAGGATCGAGCGATGCCTATTACGCGCTGCACGGCTGGGCCGCAGGCTCTGGCCTTGCGCCCGATGCCGTGCCGGGTGTCGATACGCTCTGGACCCTGAGCGAGGGCGAAACACTGGGCGTCGACAGCCCCGTCACATTAAGCTGGGACAATGGTGCCGGTCAGGTCTTTACCCGCACCATCTCGGTCGACGACGAGTATATGTTCGACATCACCCAGAGCGTGACCAACAACGGCGAAGGCGCGGTGAACCTCGCCCCCTTCGGCATGATCGCGCAACACGGGCTGCCCGAAGACCTGAAAAGCTTCTTCATCCTGCATGAAGGTGCCGTGGCCATGGCCAATGGTGAGCTTTCCGAAGTCGATTGGGACGATATCGCCGAAGCCGACGTGAACAGCACCTGGGGCCGCCCCGCCGTGGTCACCGAAGGCGTCACCGAGGGCTGGGTTGGCTTCACCGATCACTACTGGCAGGCCGTACTGATCCCCGACGCGGGCGAGACCTTTGAACAGGCGCTCACCTATGACCCGCGCGCTGACACCTACCGTGCCTTCACCCGCCAGCCGACCCGCTCGGTCGCGGCAGGCGAAAGCGTGAGCACCTCCAGCAAGTTCTTCGCGGGTGCGAAGGAGTGGGAAACCCTGCAGGATTACCAAGCCTCCGGTGTCGCCAAATTCATCGACAGCATCGACTGGGGTTGGTTCTTTTTCCTGACCAAGCCGATCTTTTGGCTGCTGCACAACCTCAACCAGCTCATCGGCAACATGGGCGTTGCGATCATCGGCCTGACACTGCTGATTAAGGCGCTGCTCTTCCCGCTGGCCTATAAATCCTACGTCTCCATGGCGCGGATGAAGGAACTTCAGCCCGAAATGGAAAAGCTGAAGAAAGATGCGGGCGACGACCGTCAGAAGATGCAGCAGGGCATGATGGAGCTTTACAAGAAGAACAAGGTGAACCCCGCCGCGGGCTGTCTGCCGATCCTTCTGCAAATCCCGATCTTCTTCTCGCTCTACAAGGTGATCTTTGTCACGATCGAATTGCGCCACGCGCCCTTCTTTGGCCCGTTCCAAGACCTCAGCGCGCCTGATCCGACCTCGATCATGAACCTCTGGGGCCTGCTGCCCTATGCGGCCCCCGAGCCCGGCTCGATGCTGGCACTGGTGTTCATCGGTATTCTGCCGCTTCTGCTGGGTATCTCCATGTACCTGCAGCAAAAGCTGAACCCGGCCCCCACCGATCCGACGCAGCAGATGATCTTTGCTTGGATGCCTTGGGTCTTCATGTTCATGCTGGGCGGTTTCGCGAGCGGCCTCGTGGTCTACTGGATCGCGAACAACACGATCACCTTCACTCAGCAGTATCTGATCATGCGCAGCCAAGGGTACAAACCTGACCTCTGGGGCAACATCGCAGGCGGCTTTAAACGCACGCCCAAGGGTGATGCCGCCAATGCAGATAGCAAACCCAAATCGGGCAAGTCGAAAAAGTAATGCAGGTCACCGCGCTCAACCGACACCCGCTCAAGGCCCATGGCCGCGAGACGGTTGAGCGTGTGACCCTGCGCGCCGGGCAGTCGATGCCCTATGATCGCCTTTGGGCCGTGGCCCATGACGCATCCAAAGCCGCGCCCGGAGATTGGGCGCGGTGCTTAAATTTCACGCGGGGGGCATCGTCGCCGCAGTTGCAGGCGATCACGGCCAAGCTGGATGAGACGACTGAGATGCTCACCCTGCGCCACCCGGCGCGCAGCGAAATCACCTTTCACCCCGATCGCGAACAGGCCGCATTCCTCGACTGGGTGCGCCCCTTGGTGGCCGAAGGCCGCGCAGCGCCCGTAGATATCCTGCGGCTCGACGGGCGCGGCTATACTGACAGTGCCGAACCGACGCTCTCGCTCAATAGCCTTGCCTCCCATGCCGCAGTCGAAGCGCTTGTCGGCAGCCCGCTGCAAACCGCCCGCTGGCGCGGCAACATCTGGTTTGACGGGGCCGCCCCGTGGGATGAGTTCGAATGGATCGGGCGCGACCTGAAAATCGGCGAGACGCGGCTGCATGTGTCAAAACGCATCACCCGCTGCCTTGCCACTACCGTAAACACCGACACCGGCGCGCGCGACGTCGATACGCTCGCCGCACTTGACCAATTGGGTCACCGCGACTTCGGTGTTACCCTGACCGTCACCACCGGCGGAGAGATCGCCGTGGGCGACGAACTGGAGCTAATCTGATGCAAGTGAATTACACCATCGCCGAAGAGCCCGACACACCAAGCGCCGAAAGAGGCCGCATGCTGTTCGCCGGTGAGACGACATTCGTCAAAGGCGTGGTGGCGATGGACGGGCTGCCGCCCCCAGACCGGATGGAGGTCTGCTTTGCGGGCCGTTCCAACGTGGGCAAATCGACGCTGATCAACGCGCTGACGGGCATGAAAGCACTGGCGCGGGCCTCGAACACGCCGGGCCGCACGCAGGAGATTAACTTCTTCACGGCGGGCGAAGAGCATTACCTCGTCGATCTGCCGGGCTATGGCTATGCCAACGCGCCGCTGCCGGTGGTCGAGAAATGGCAGCGCCTGCTCAAGCAATACCTTTCGGGCCGTCAGACCCTGCGCCGCGCCTTTGTGCTGATCGACGCGCGCCATGGCGTCAAAAAGGTCGACAATGAGATCATGTCCTTGCTCGACAGCTCTGCCGTGACCTTTCAGGTCGTGCTGACCAAGGCAGACAAGGTGAAAGAAGCCGAGCGCGAGAAAATCCTGACGCAGGTGAAAGACGCGCTGAGCAAACACCCCGCCGCCTATCCCGAGATTGTGGTCACGTCTTCGGAAAAGGGCTGGGGCATCCCTACCCTGCGTGCCATCATCGCCACGCTGGTATAACACCTCCGCCGCTATCGGCTTCCCATGGGTCAACAGATGAGAACGCAAGACATGAACCGCGACTGGATCGCCACCGCCCAAACCCTCAGCCAAGCTCTGCCCTTCCTGCAACGCTATGCCGATGCCACCGTGGTCATCAAGCTGGGCGGTCATGCGATGGGTAGCGACGACGCGATGGATGAATTCGCCCGCGATGTGGCGCTGATGCGGCAGGTGGGTGTTAACCCGGTGATCGTCCATGGCGGCGGCCCGATGATCAACGACATGCTGGCGCGGCTGAACATCAAATCCGAATTCGTGAACGGCAAGCGGGTCACTGATGCCGCGACCATGGAAGTGGTCGAGATGGTGCTCTCGGGCCTCGTTAATGCGCGGATCGTGCAGGCGATTTCCGAACAGGGGGGACGCGCCGTGGGCGTCTCGGGCAAGGACAGCGGTCTGATCGTTTGCGAGCCGGAAGACCCCGCTCTGGGCCTCGTCGGCAACCCGACACAGGTGAACCCCCGCATCCTGCGCGACTTTGCCGACAAGGGCATCATTCCCGTCATCGCACCGCTTGGCATGGGCCGGGGCGGTGAGACCTATAACATCAATGGCGACACTGCCGCAGGCGCCATTGCGGGCGCGCTGAAGGCTGATCGCCTGCTGTTGCTCACGGACGTGGCTGGCGTCAAAGATGGCGCGGGTGAGGTGGTGACCGACCTGACGGCGAGCCAGATCAACGACATGATCGCCGATGGCACCATTGCAGGCGGGATGATCCCCAAGGTTCAGACAGCGCTGGATGCGCTCGAAGGTGGCGTGCGTGCGGCGGTGATCCTCGATGGTCGAGCGCCAAATGCCTGCCTGTTGGAACTCTTCACCGAACACGGCGCGGGCAGCATTATTCGCAAGGGGTAAAGCCCTTGCCCCCTGCCCCTGCTTCGCGCCTATGATGGGCCGAGCAGTGAAAGGAATGACATGCGCCGCCTGATCCTAATGCGACACGCCAAATCGGACTGGTCCCACGGCACCAGCGATCACGATCGCCCCTTGAACAACCGCGGGCGCGGCGCTGCCGAAGCGCTTGGCAATTGGCTGCGGACTGAAGGGCTGCTGCCTGATGCGGTGCTCTGTTCCACGGCAGCGCGGACGCGCGAAACCTGCGCGCTTCTAGATCTACCCGAAAGCTGCACTGTGACGCACCTGCGGCAGCTTTACCTCGCCGAACCTGATGAGATCATAGCGACCCTGCGCCAACGGACGTCTGGCGACACCCTGCTGCTTGTCGCGCATAACCCCGGCATTGCCGCCGCCGCGGTGGCGCTGTTGCAGGACACGCCCGACCAAGATGCATTCGGTCGCTATCCCTCGGGGGCGACCACGGTGATGGACTTCGATATCGACAGTTGGGCGGATCTCGCCCCCGGCAGCGGCGGGTTGCGCGCCTTTACCGTGCCCAAGCAACTGGTCTGAAACGCAAACGCCCCGACCGATTGGCCGGGGCGTTTAGTTCACGGTACTGGCGCAGCGCGGCTTAGTGTCCCAGAATCTGGCTCAGGAACAACTGTGTGCGCGGGCTCTGTGGGTTGTTGAAGAAGGCTTCCGGCTCGTTCTGCTCAACGATCTGGCCTTCGTCCATAAAGATCACCCGGTTCGCCACCTGACGGGCAAAACCCATCTCGTGGGTCACGCAGAGCATGGTCATACCCTCTTCGGCAAGCTCGATCATCGTGTCGAGCACTTCCTTGATCATCTCAGGATCAAGCGCCGACGTCGGCTCATCGAAAAGCATGATGCGCGGGCGCATGCAAAGCGAACGGGCAATCGCCACACGCTGCTGCTGACCACCCGAAAGCTGACCGGGGTACTTGTTGGCCTGATCGGGGATCTTCACCTTTTCAAGGAAGTGCATCGCCGTTTCCTCGGCTTCCTTTTTGGGTGTCTTGCGGACCCAGATCGGCGCCAGCGTGCAGTTCTCAAGGATCGTCAGATGCGGGAAGAGGTTGAAGTGCTGAAAGCACATGCCGACCTCTGACCGGATCTTGTCGATGTTCTTGAGGTCCGAACTCAGCAGCGTGCCGTCGACCTCGATGGTGCCCTTCTGATGCTCTTCCAAAGCGTTGATGCAGCGGATCAGCGTTGACTTGCCCGAACCCGAAGGCCCGCAGATCACGATACGCTCGCCGCGGTGCACCGTGAGGTCAATGTCGCGCAGCACGTGGAACGCGCCATACCACTTGTTCATGTTCTCGATCCGAATCGCGACTTCGTCGGATACTTTCATTTGTGCGGTCTCAGCCATGCGAGAACCCTCCCTTAACGATGGTCAGTCGCAAGACGGCGTTCCAGCCACTGCGAGTATTGAGAAATGCCGTAGCAAACGATGAAGAACAGCACGGAAGCAAAGAGGAAAAGCTCCCAGTAGACGCCGTTCCAATCGGTCGAGGCCAAGATCGGGCCGCGGATCATGCCGATGATATCGAAGAGCGAGATCACCGAGACCAGCGTGGTGTCCTTGAACAGGCCCACTGCGATGTTGACGATGCCCGGGATCGAGATCTTCAGCGCCTGCGGCAGGATGATCAGCCGCATCGCCTGCGGGTAATCAAGGCCAAGGCTATCGGCGGCCTCGTATTGACCCTTTGGCAGCGCGGCCAGACCGCCCCGGATCACCTCGGCGATATAGGCCGAAGAGAACATGGTGATCATGATCACGACACGGATGAAGAGGTCAACGCCCGAGCCCGGCGGGAAGAAATAGGCGAGCATCACGTTCGCCACGAACAAGAGCGTGATCAACGGCACGCCCCGGACGAATTCGATAAAGACCACGCAGATGCCTTTGACGATTGGCAGGTGAGACTGACGCCCCAAAGCCAGCGCAATCCCGATCGGCAGCGACAGTGACACACAGGTGATGCCCAGCATCATGTTTAGCATGAAGCCACCAAGGTCACGGCTGGGGATCGCTTGCAGCAGTGGCGAGGCGGGGCGCAAAGCCTCCCCGATGAAGCCACCGATATACCAGACGATCACCGCAGCAACGAGGCCACCCGCCAGTGCCATGGCAAAGCTTTTCTGCACCAGACGGCTATAGACGATATAGCCCGCGATCACGCCCAGGAGGGCAAAGATCGGCCCCCAGATTGGACCGCCCCAGATCAACCAGAAGGCCAGAAACGGGTAGACGCCAGTGAAATAAAGCAGCTTGCGCGGCAGGTCGATGAAGAGCACCGGGGCCACCGCAAGGAACAGCAGCACCAACGCGAGGGTCGGACGCCAGTATTGATCACTGGGATATTTAAACCCGAACAGGAGCTGATGCCAACGCTCGCTCAGCACCGAGAAACAGGCCCCCGTAGCCCCGTCCAGTACTTCGCGACATTCAGACAGGCTGCTTGCCGACCAAACGCCGTTCAACAGCCATGGCAATGAGCCGGCGAGCAAGAGATAGAGGAAATAAAGCGCCACCACCGTCAGCAGGGCATTCGCCCATGTCGGGAAGAGGTTGTCTTTTACCCATTTCACCGGGCCGCCCACTTTGTCCGGCGGTGCCGAAGGCGGCAGTGAGGTTTCACGCACGAAGGCGATGGATTCAGCATGTGTGTCTGACATGGCTTAACGCTCCTTCAGCTTCGTTGCGTTGTTGTAGACGTTCATCACCATGGAGATGCCCAGCGAGATGACGAGGTAGAAGAGCATCAACAAGACGACACATTCGATCGCCCGCCCGGTCTGGTTCAGGGTGATCCCGCCCAGTGTGGCGGTGATGTCGGCATAGCCCACGAGGATCGCCAGCGAGGAGTTCTTGGTGATGTTGAGGTAGTTCGAGATCAGCGGCGGGATGATTACGCGCAGCGCCTGCGGCAGCACCACAAGGTTCATGATCCGGCCCGACCGCAGCCCCAAGGCAGCGGCGGCTTCGGATTGGCCTTTGCTGACGGCTTGGATGCCCGCGCGGACGTTCTCGGCGATGAAAGCACCGGTGTAAATCGACAGGGCGAACCACAGCGCGATCAGCGGTGCGCCAATCTGGATGCCGCCGCGGAAGTTGAACCCTTTGAGCGCGGGGTAATCCAGCCCGATCGGCATGCCCATGATGAAGAACATGATGATCGTCGGCAGCAACAAGATCGCGACCGAGGGCCAAAGCATCGGCAGCAGGCGACCGGTGTCATAAAGCAGTTTCGTCGCATAGCGGCGGTAGGCAAAAACACCGATCACCGAGGCGACAAAGGTCGCCACCACGATCATCGAGCCCGGCCCCCAGACCGGACCGGGGATATAGACACCCCGGTTGGTAAAGGCGAATGACCCCAGCATCATGCTCGACGCCGGATCATCGCCCCGGAAGGCCGAAGGCGCGGGCATCGCGGCGGTCATGATGGTGTAGATGATCAGGATCCAGATCAGCACCGGGATGTTGCGGAAGATCTCGACATAGCCTGCCATCAGCTTGCGGATAAGCCAGTTGTTCGACAGGCGCAGAACCCCGGCGATGACGCCAAAGATTGTGGCCGTGATACAGGCGAGGAAGGACACCAACAGCGTGTTGATGATGCCGACCCAAGCCGCCTGAAGGTTCGACGATTGGCTGGTATAGGGGATCAGCGTTTGGTTGATGTCATAGCCCGCGGGGTTACCGAGGAACTGGAAAGAGATGTTCAACCCGGCGGCGCGAAGGTTCGCGGCAAGGTTCGATCCCAGATACCAGATCGCCGTGACCAGCAGCGCAAGTGCGATAACCTGAAAGGTAATCGACCGATAGCGGGTGTCGCTCAACAGCATAGATGGCCGGAACGACTCCTTGGGAGGGTCGGAGAATGTCGTCATGTATGTATCCCTGTGTTCCGGCTTGTTTTTTATTGGTGCATTTGGCGCACCTTGGCCGAATCATTTTTGGTCGTTGATCGTTTCTTCGATCGTAGGCTTTTATTGTCTCGTTGGGTTTTTGTCAGTCGTTTTTAGACCGTTTTTCGTGTCGCAAAGCACTTCGCGCCCCCAGAGGCACAAAGGGCGCAGGAATTCCTGCGCCCTTTGACTTGCTATTTAGCGGAAGGGCGGTGCGTAGAGCAGGCCACCGTCTGTCCACTGGGCGTTCAGCCCGCGTGCCAGACCGATCGGGGTCTCTTCGCCGATGTTCTTGGCAAAGATTTCGCCGTAGTTGCCTTCGGCCATGATGGCGCGCTTGGCCCACTCGGCGTCGAGGCCGATCATCTCACCCAAGGTACCTTCGGTGCCCAGAAGACGAGCAATCTCAGGGTTGTTGGTGTTGCCGGTCATCTCTTCGATGTTGGCGGACGTGACACCCAGCTCTTCAGCAGCGATCAGTGCGTTCAGCACCCAGCGGGTGATGTCGCCCCAGTCGTTGTCGCCATGACGGACCAGCGGGCCGAGCGGCTCTTTCGAGATGATCTCGGGCAGCAGCACGTGCTCGCCGGGGTTCTCAAAAGTGGCGCGTGTCGCGGCAAGGCCGGATGCGTCTGTGGTGTAGGTGTCGCAGGCACCGGCAAGGTACTGCTGCTGGCCTTCGGCGTTGGTTTCAACAGGCACGGGCTCATAGCTGATGTTGTTCTTGCGGAAGAAGTCCGCGAGGTTCAGCTCGGTTGTTGTGCCGGTCTGGATGCAGACGGTCGCGCCGTCCAGATCCTTGGCCGAGGAAACGCCAAGCGCTTTGGGGACCATGAAGCCCTGACCGTCGTAGTAGTTGACGCCGATGAAGTCGAACTTCAGGTCGGTGTCACGGCTGAAGGTCCATGTGGTGTTCCGTGCGAGGAAGTCGATCTCGCCCGAGGCCAGCGCGGTGAAGCGGGTCTTGCCGGTTGTCGGCACGAATTCCACGGCGTTCTTGTCGCTCAGTACGGCGGCGGCAACGGCACGGCACACAGCCACGTCGAAACCTTCCCATTCGCCGTTGGCATTCGGCGCGGCAAAGCCTGCAAGGCCTGTGGTCACGCCACAGTTCAGCTTGCCGCGGGCCTTGACGTCATCAAGCGTGGCGGCACCAGCAGCACCGGCCGCAAGGCCAGCAACGGTCAGCGCGCCAAAAATTACGGTTTTTTTCATTTTTACCTCTTCCTGATAGTCCGCCACGTTCACTGGCGGTTAATCCGACGTCAGGTGACGCCGAAAGCGATCTTGCGCAGGGTTCCCCCTGCTCAATGAAAAGCAGTGTGGGCGGATTCAGGTTTGAAGGTCAAGGGCGCGATGGGCAAAATCAGGGCGCGTTTTCACATCGCATGGCAAAGCTTTTATCAAGTTAAGCAGCTTTGCAAAGCACGATAATTGCACATGCATGTAAAAACGCCTGTCGCTTGATTTCGGCCTCTTGCTCGGCCATGTCATCGCGGCCCCACTGCTCGGCCTGCCAATTCTCATCCAGCCGCGACAAGGTCCAAATCTCTTCGGGGTCAAAGGCTTGTTCAAGCGCGGCAAAGCCAAGGATCAGCGAACCGGTCAGGCTGACAAGGTCATGAAATGCCGCCAATTCGAACGCATCGAGCCGCGCCGTTCGGCGGTGCAACTTGGCCAAGGCTTCGGGCGTTTGCGGCGCATGCATGATGCCCTGTCGCGGCTCCAAACGGACGCCAAGGGTCTCTGCCGCCCAATCCAGCATCGGATCCCACTGCGCTGCTTGCCGGGCGACCAATTCTTCGGGGCTGTCGGCGCGGTAGCACAGCAGGTCACTGTCCCCATAGGCCGCCAGCATGTCGACGACCTCGGCCTTTTGCACCGCGACTTTGTCGATGGCGGCATTGGCGGTTTTGGTCACCGGCATTGTGCGGGGGTCGATCTGCTTTTCCTGCGCCTGCCATTCGGCGGCCACGGCATCGGCCATGGCGCGGGTCGGCAGGGTCAGAAGCCGCTTGGCCGGGGTCTTCACCCGGCGACCATCCAATTCCACGGTGAAACCGTCCTCGACCGCGAGCACGGCGGCGTCTTTCCAAAAGCGTTTGGCTTTCCAGTCACTCATGCGGGAATGCTCCAGATTTGTTCCAGCAGGGCGGGCAGCGCCGCGAAATCCTCAACCAGATGCGCGGCAGCGGCCAACCGTTCCGGGCCGTGATAGCCCCATTTGACCCCGATCCCGGTCACCCGGGCGGCGGCGGCCATGTCCATGTCGAAAGAGGTATCACCGATCATCACCGTCGCCTCCGGCCCCACCCCGGCATCGGCCATCGCCTGATGGATCATCGATGGATGCGGCTTGGAGGGATGAAAATCCGCGACCTGCTGCGTAATGAAAAGCCCTTCCAGCCCGTGCCCGGCGATCAGCTTATCAAGCCCGCGTTTCGACTTGCCGGTGGCCACGCCCAACAGCACCTCCGGTTCGCCATGAAGACGCCGCAACGTGTCCAGCGCGCCAGGATAAAGCGGCGAGGATTGCGCAACGCCCACCTCGGCCCGCAGAGTCATATAGGCGGCCTTATAGGCCTCCACCATCGCAAGGTGATCGCCGGCCGGGCGTGTGGGTGCCAGCACGGTCATTGCCACATCAAGCGACAGGCCGACGATCGACAGGATCTCGGCACGGCTCGGCGCGGGCGCGTCGACTGCCGCAAAGGCTGCCGTCATCGCAGCCACGATATCGCCTTGGCTATCGACCAGCGTGCCGTCAACGTCAAAGATCACCAAACGCAGTGGCTTGCTCATTGCAGCGACTCAAAGGGGTCTTCGTCGGCCAGATCTTCGGTCCAGCCAAAGGTGTCCCAGCTATGCGCCATATGTTCGGGCAACTCAGCGGTGATGGTAACCGTCTTGCGGGTATGGGGATGCTCAAACCGCATCATCCGCGCGTGCAGGTGCAGCTTTTTCGAGATGATCCCGCCCAGTTGCGCGCCCCAGCCGTCGCCGAGGTTCTCTTGCCCCGAGCCGCCGTACTTCCCATCGCCGACAATCGGATGCCCGATCTCGGCCATATGCGCGCGCAGCTGGTGCGTGCGGCCGGTGACTGGCTCCATTGCCACCCAAGACGCGCGCGAGCCGACGCGGAACAGCGTGGCATAGAGCGTATGCGCCCGTTTCGCGCCGGGCGTGTCATCCATATCGCGCGGATGCACGGCGATCATCTTCTCGCCCTCGCCACTGCGGCCATGACCGCCGGCTTTCACGAGACCGTATTTGATTTCGCCCAAGTACGGCGTCGGCACACCGGCGACGATGGCCCAGTAAATCTTGCGCGTTTCGCGGTGCCGCATGGCTGCGGTCAGCGCCTTGGCCGCCAGACGGGTCCGCGCAAGCAGCAGTACGCCCGAGGTATCACGGTCAAGCCGGTGCACCAGACGCGGTTTTTCCTCGGCGTCAAAGATCAACGCCTCAGACAACGCATCGACATGGCGATCCGCCTGCCCCGAGCCGCCCTGCACGGCCAGTCCCGGCGGTTTGTTCAGCGCGATGACATGCTCGTCGCGGTAGATCACGCAGTTGCGGATCATCTTGGCATCAGCATCGGTAATGCGCGTCCGCTTTGGCGGCGGCGGCGGGGCGCTGTCGGGCAGCGGCGGCACGCGCACCTCTTGGCCGGCTTCGAGCCGCGTGTTGGCCTTGACCCGCCCCCCATCGACGCGAATCTCGCCCTTGCGACACATCTTTTCGATGAGCCCCTGATTGATCTGCGGAAACATCCGCTTGAACCAACGGTCAAGCCGCTGGTCGCCATCGCCCTCGGCGACGGTAATGGTTTGTACGCGGCTCATGCCAACACCTCTCGGGCCACCCAGAGGCCCAGCAAACAGGCGGCCAGCGACAAGATCACTGAGGCCCCCACATATGAAAATGCGACAGCGGCGCGGCCTGTTTCAAGCAGCCGCATCGTGTCGAGTGAAAACGCCGAAAAGGTGGTGAAGCCGCCCAGCAGGCCGGTCATCAGAAAGGGCAGCAACAGCGCCTTATCAGCCAGCGCAACCCAGACCACCCCAATTGCGAGCGAGCCCGCGACATTCACCGCCAGCGTGCCCAGCGGGAAGCCGACGGTCAGACCGACAAGGTAGCGCAAGCACGCGCCCAGAGCGCCGCCGAGCGCCACCATGATCAGTGTTTTCATCATCGACACCCCATCGCGCGGGCGCGGCCCGGAGTCAAGTTTTCCGCTTAGCCCGCAGCCCCGCGAAGTAATCCTGTCGCTTTTTCAACTCCCGTTCGAAGCCACGTTCGACCGGCTCGTAAAGGCTGGGGCGCTCCATCGTGTCGGGAAAGTAGTTCTGCCCCGAGAACCCGTCTTCGGCGTCGTGGTCATAGGCGTAGCCGCTGCCGTAGCCTTGCTCCTTCATCAGCTTGGTCGGCGCATTGAGGATATGCTTGGGCGGCGGCTCTGACCCGGTGCTGCGGGCCAGCCTGCGGGCACCTTTGTAGGCTTTGTAGACGGCGTTGGATTTCGGCGCGAGGCAAATATAGGTCAGCGCCTGCGCGATGGCCAACTCCCCCTCGGGGCTGCCAAGCCGCTCGTAGGTCTCCCACGCCTGAAGGCAGAAAGCCTGCGCCTGCGGATCGGCGAGGCCAACATCCTCAACCGCCATGCGGGTGATACGCCGCATCAAGTAGCGCGGGTCCTCCCCGCCCTCCAGCATCCGGCCCAGCCAATAAAGCGCTGCGTCCGGGTCCGAGCCGCGCATGGATTTGTGCAGGGCGGAAATCGTATTTAACTTGTTTTTCTACCCGGTGAGTGAGTGAGCGAGTAAATTTTCTTTATAATCAGGTAGATCGGCGCGTTCTGAAACTGCAACCTTAACAGTATTCTCCATGGGTATATTTTTTTTCTTCCCAATCGCAACCTATCGGCGAGCGTCCAGATCGTCACCTAATAGGTGATACAGAGTTTTCCACCCAGAATCTCGGGCTCACAAGATTGAAAGGTGTGTCTGTTTGCAGATTTCTCAGATCGGGTCGGTTCGGTGCGCAGCCGTTGCGCCGCAGTAATAGTGTGTCGGCCATGTCGATTTGTATGTGGTGATTCCACAGATGTACCGACAACCAGTCGAGTAACACGATTTTGCTCACGTGTGATGTGGGCTGACCTACTGGGCCTTCCCGGCAAACCGCAGCTCTTGTTGCGGGCGTAGCTGGCGGGATTTATGGCTAAGCGGTCGAAATCTTCCAGCGTGTTCATGATCGATATGCGGCGGCGGCGCTACTTGCCGGGAGTGCTGATCAGAACCTCATGTCGATGGCGACCAACACGGTTGACAAGGGTAGCATAGATAGCCGCCATTGCCGGTCTCCTCAGCGGTGTGGTTATGCAAAACCACTGTTGAGACCTGAGACCCGGTTATGGCTAGCCGCTGCGCAATTTGAGGGTTGCGGAAGCTGCTAGAACCTCTCAGCGGCGCTTCTTCCCTACGTGCTATGGAACGGAGCTAACATCGAACACCATCTTGCAATGGCAGGAGGAGCGATGCGTCGAATTGCACTACATCGCCCCCGGAAAACCTATGCAGAACGGCTTCGTGGAAAGCTTCAATGGCCGTCTGCGGGACGAATGCCTCAGCGAGCATTTGTTCGCCGACCTGCGCCAAGCCCGGGACCTGCTCTCTGCCTGGCGCGAGGACTACAATCCCCATCGCCCACACACGAGCCTCGACGGGCTCATTCCGTGAGAGCATCACCAACGGTTAGTAAAAGACCCAGACCTGAACAGAGCTAACTCAAAATAGCGGACTAAGGGGAGCAGGTCAGCGAAAAGCCCTTATGGCATGAGATTTTCCTTATTGTGATACCAATCAAACCCGCTTGCTCCGCCTCCGAGAGGAGTGCCCGCGTACATGCACCAACGATCAGAGCTGACCTTGCCGTACTCCTTTAGATAGGTAGCATAAACGTACGCCATTTCGTGATCTACGTCGGTTGCAAAAAAAGCTTTTAACTTGCGTCTCCCGCGCTCTGTTAGAAACGCACGCCCTCCATCAGGTTCGGCAGATAGCTTGCACTTGATAACTATGAGCCGCCGCTTTTTCGCAACGCCAGCTTGCTCTTTAGAAAGCCAACCATACCAAACGAGTAAAAAGGGCAGAACAAGATCATTGCTTAGACCGAGGGCAGAAAGTTGGCCATTTATTGGGGACACGAATCACTCCTATTTTGGGAGTGCCTGACTAACCAACGTATTGCACCCTGTCGAGCACGATTGGAGCAAAACATTGGCAGGCGCCGCGCACACGGAGACATACTTGGTTTTCCGCAAAAAATTGATCGAAAGCCGGAAGGCTGCAGCACTTTCACAAGCTGAGCTTGCGAAAATGCTAGGAAAGCCTCCTTCTTACGTAGCCAAGTATGAGTTGGGAGAACGTCGTTTAGATGTGGTCGAGTTGTGCGTCATACTGAAATGTATTGGGACCAATCCTTGTCGGTTTCTCCAATCTATTTTTGAAGTCGCACCAACGTCTTTACGCTAGCGTAACGCTTCGATCGTTAAGCGTCCGCTGCCTGACGCCAGCACCCCGGGGGACAGATTTTAGAATTTGAACGACGGAGTGTTTTTGGTTCATCGTAGCTTTTAAGGAGCGAAGATGAACAAGAAGCCCGGAACATCGAAAGACGCAGCAAACAAGCTGGTCAAGAACTTCCGCCGTAAGACCGCCAGACCTACTCGGCGGAGGAGATAATCAGAATTGTTTTAGCCGGATTGCGCGGGGAGGAAAGCATCTCGGCGTTATGTCGCCGCAAGGGCATCTCTGACAGCCTGTACTGCACTTGGTCGAAGGAATTCCTTGAGACTGGAAATCGTCGTCTTTCCGGCGAGACAGCGCGTCAGGCGACATCCCTGAGGTGAAGGAGTTGAGATCGGAAGCCATGGCTCTGAAAGAATGCGCGGCCGACCTAACACTCGAGAACCGTCTGCTCAAAAAAGCATGACAGGGGCTGGGCAGTTCGAGGAATGAGGTATCCAGCAAAGCAGATACATTCGGCCTGATGCGGGGGATGAGGCGGTGAATGGCGGTCCAGTCCAACGACACGGTATTTTTCGTGCAATCGTTTGACGACCGCCGCCCCGAGGTAGCCGCTTGAACCGGTGACGACGATGACTGGCTTGTCGGACTCCTTCATTGCCAGTCTCCTGCTTTACTTGCGTAGATATTTAACCAGAGCTGCGATCACCAAAATGAGGATCACGATGATCAAAAGCCAGCCGATCCCCATCCCAAACATCATCCCGCCGCCCATCATATCACCGTCCATCATCTCTTTTCCCTATCTATTGCTGGTCGAAACTAACCCTATAAGAGGACAATCACTTTCCAGCCCTGGAAGGTTCCAAATAAAGTTCAGCCGATCCGCCCCAGCATCGGGAAGGTTTCCAAGAGCCACCATGAGAAAGCACTGAGCTGTCCGGTCATCATAGTGAGCCCCATAACGACCATAATCCCCCCCGCCACCTGATGGAGCCGTCGCCCGACAGAGCCGATGGCACGCAGACGGGCCGCAACCTGCTCCGTAAAAGCCGCAACGATGAGGAATGGCACGCCAAGGCCGGCTGAGTAGACAGCCAACAATCCGATCCCTTCTGATACTGTGGCGCTGGCAGCACTTGCTGTCAGGATCGCACCCAGGATCGGTCCGATACATGGGGTCCAACCAAAGCCGAAAGCAAGCCCCAGAACGTAGGATGCCACCGGCTGCCCGCCGGGAAGGTCAATGTCGAAACGCATGTCACGTTCCATGGCCTGAATGCGGGCGGCCCCGAGCATGAACAGCCCAAAAAGGATTACGATTGCGCCGCCAATCAGGTTTAACTCGAACCGCCAACGCAGCAGCACTTGCCCCAGAGCCGTTGCCGAAGCCCCGAGTCCTATGAAAATCGTCGAAAACCCCACTACGAAGCAGAAGCTTAACCAAACCGCTTGTTTGCGGCTGCGATGCGCCCCAGTAACCCCAGTTCGTCCCGCGATATAGGAGACATAGCCGGGCACCAAAGGTAAGACGCAAGGTGACACAAAGGAGATTATCCCGGCGAGCAAAGCCGCTATGAGCCCGAGAGAGGAGACATCAAGCATCAGGCACGTCTACCTTGCGGGAGGAATGCCTAACCGCGCCGAAGTAGGCCGCGAGAGGAACGAAGATCCATTGCAACATGGGGGTTAGCCCGGCGTCGATGATCGGAATGACCGGCATGATCTCGCGGTAGGCCCATGCTTCGCGCACTTCGATATTTAGCCATTCGCTGAAAACCGTGTAGCCAAGCCCCATCACCATCATTGCGCCTAAAACAGGATATACCCGCCTTTGCGGCCAAGAGCCGGTGCCAAAGAAGAACAGGGCAAGCAATATGCTGCTCATGGCGATCAGTAGATCGCCTCCGGTGCAATGCACGGCAGCAAAGATAATCTCACCCCACGTTCCCTCAACCCAGATGGTATAAAGTGGAATATGTGCGGCCTCCCAAATAAGATGCCCCAGGAAGGTGATTACGGCAAAACGCCGAAGTGCGGAAAGCCAATGGGGTCCCGTGATCGTGCTGTAAGATTTCATAAGAACCATCCAGTCATTCGCTGCCAGAAGCTGGGTTCAGCATGAGGATGGGTGTTGGTCAGCACATTGATATAGAGCAAGAGGTTAAGCGGCTCAAAATCAGCGCAGTGAAAAATGCCGACCTGCTGGCCTGCGCGGTTCAGCAGATGGACCTGAGGGGTTAGGTCTTTCCGTTCGCTTACCCCAGCGAGAGCAGCGTTTGGATGACTAAGTTTTTCAGGGTCTGGCGTCCGCGCGAATATCCTGTTCTGCGTAGCGGGACCGCTTTGCGGCTCGTCGCTAAGGGTAACAAAGACCACCATATCGCGCATCGCGCTGGAGTTGAGCGCAGTGAGCGTTTCGGTGAGCGTAGCTTGTTGTGCCTCACAAGGATCGCCACAACCTTCGGGCACAAAGCTCAGAACCACGATCTTTCCCCTCAAAGCATTGAGGGATGTGCTTTCATGCGCCGCCCCTATCCAAGCGAGGTCTGGTGCGTCGCCGGGCAAGATCGGTTCGAAGGCGGCTTCCTTGGCAGCCATCACCTGATTAAGGTTCTCACCCGGATGATCGGCAAAAACCGGTGAGGCCAAAAGTAGGCTGGCAACAAGTAAGAGGGCGCTGCGCCATGTGATGGGGGTGTATTTTTGGGTCATTGGGTCCGTTTCTCTTTCGCGATACGCATGGAGATTTGTTCGGCCATCTCCTCAGCTGGTTGCGCGCTTTCAAGAAAAACAGCGTCAAACTCACCCTTGCGGTTCATCAGGTAAATATGGCCGGCGTGGGCCATCATGTATCCGTGGGGCGCCGTTTCTGCGGGAATTTTCTCGTTGTAAACCTTGAAGGCCTCGGTCGCCTCGGCGATTTGGTCCTCGCTTCC
The DNA here is from genome assembly GCF_027214245.1 of Sulfitobacter dubius. Lineage (GTDB taxonomy): Bacteria > Pseudomonadota > Alphaproteobacteria > Rhodobacterales > Rhodobacteraceae > Sulfitobacter > Sulfitobacter dubius_A. The sequence goes on from NZ_JAPWHM010000005.1 coordinate 442,518, forward strand.
GGTCAACCCGATCAGATTCGGGTGAAAATTCGCGACATACTCCTTCAGAACCGAAGGCGTATCGCGCTCTGGATCGACCGTCACGAAGAGCGGAGCAATCTCATCAGCTTCAGGGCCCAGCAGTTCCAGCACGTTACCCATATATGCCAAGGTGGTTGGACAGATATCTGGGCAGTGGGTGAAGCCAAAAAACACAAGCTGCCAGCGGCCTGCGTAGTCCTTTTGGCTAACGACCTGACCGTTGTGGTCGAGCAACGAGAATTCTGAACGGATGTCAGCGTCGCCGCGATAGACCGCTTGGCCGGCAGGAACGTGGTCCGGGCGCAGCAGGGCAAGGCCCGCAACAAGCACGGCGGCAGCGATAGCACTCGCCCACAGGGCAATGCTTAGCCGACGACGGGCCGGCGTAATCTTAGTCATGATACTTCTTTCAATAGAATGATCCGCCCGCCAGTCAGACGGGCGGACCGAGGTTCAGCCCTTTTGATCTTCGCCATGCGCAGAATTCATGTGGTCGGTCATGGACTGCATCATCTCTGTGCAGGCTTCCATCATCGGCCCCATATCAGACATCATTTTCATCATGGGCATCATGTCTTCCATACCCTTCATGCCTTCCATGTTTTTCATGCCGGACATCTCGCCGTTCATGCTGTGACCTTCGGCCATCGGCATATCGCCCGCTTCTGGTTTTGCATCTTGTGCCTGAGCGATGGGAGCGGCCAACATCATGCCGGTCAGGGCAGCAGCGGTGATTTTCATTTTGTAAGTCATGTCAGTTCCTTCTTGGGTTGAGAATTAGTCTGTCGTGGTGTCCGGCTTGGTTGTCGGATCGTTTTTGGCGCAGCCGGCAGAGCCGCCGCGCATGCAAAGCCCCAGAGCGCACATAGCGGCACAAGGAGCGAGGCTAAGGATCAAAGGTGCCGCACCAACAGCAGTCAGCCAGTCCCAGTTGAGCGCAGCGCCGCCACTGATAGCGGCAAAGCCAGTCAGCATGAGGGTCTGTCGCCGCGAAGGCACGGGGATCGCACTTGCTGACCTATCGTTGTTTGAAATTTGGGTCACTGTTGGGTTCATCCTTTTGAAACGACGTGCTTGATTTGAGAGATTACCGCCGGGCTGTCCCAATCGGCCGGTCCCACTTTGCGGGCGACTTCGCGGCCTTCGGCGCTAACAAGAAGTGTCGTCGGTAAGCCGACCACGCCAAGAGCCATCATCGCCCTCAATTGATCCGAGGCGTAGAGAGCAAGATGCTGAATGCCGATGTCGGAATAGAATGCGCGGACGGTGTCGAAACCACCCCGGTCGATCGACAAGGCGAGCACATGAAACTCTGGCCCGCCAAGCTTTGCCTGTAGTCTGTCGAGGGTTGGCATCTCATCACGACAAGGGGCGCACCATGTCGCCCAGATGTTAAGCAACACCGTGCGTCCCCGGAAATCTGCCAAAGTCAGGTCCCGGCCCCTCCCGTCGGTGATCGGCGGCGAGAGCATTGGTAAGGGCGCGTTGTGCTCGGCCATGACCGGACGCGCCGCAGCCGGCGTGGCCCCGAGCGCCAGTGCGCCGCCAAGAAAACCGCGCCGCTTCATGCCCCCTGCTCCTGTTGCAAACGCCGCACCACTGGAAGAATATCGTTTTCCAGAGAGTGCCGGTTGAAGGGGCCAACATGTTTGTAAGCAATGCGCCCTTTTGAATCGATCACAAAGGTTTCCGGCACTCCGTAAACGCCCCAGTCAATAGAGGCCCGGCCAGAGCTATCCGCACCGATCCGGTCATAGGGATCGCCGAGTTCTGCGAGAAACCTGCGTGCAGCGGCTGGCTTGTCCTTTAGATTGATGCCGTGGATTGACACGCTGCCGGTCTGAGAAAGCTCCACCAGCAGCGGCATCTCGACCCGGCATGGCACGCACCAGGAGGCCCAGACATTTACGAGTGAAACTTCGCCGCGGAGATCTGATGTCGACAAGCCGTTTTCGCGTCCTTCGATTGGAGGCAAATCAAACTCTGGGATGTCCCGGCCGATCATGGTGCTCGGAAGGCTGTCTTCATTGTTAAACAGTCCCCATAGGAAAGCCGCCGCGATGGCCGCGAAGACCGCCGCAGGAAGCGCGGCGATCAGAAGGGACCATCGCCACTTGGGCGCAGCTTGATCCTGGTTGCTCATGATCCTTCCTCGTTCTTCGAGGTGATCTCGGCCTGATAATTGCGTTCACGCTCGGGCCATGTGCTCTTGATATAGCCAAGGATCGCTGTGATTTCCGCGTCACTCAGAATGCCCTCGAACACGGGCATGTCGCTTTCATAACCCGGCACGACCGAGGCCAGCCCGTTCTTGGTAATGTCGAAAAGCTGCTGATCGGCATGGTGCCATGTATGGCCCGTTTCATCATGCGGCGGCGCGGGCATGCGACCATTGTCGAGCCGCCTGCGCCAGTCCGGTTGGCCCTCGAGGTCTGCGCCGTGGCAGGAGGCACAGTTCTCCGCATAGAGGTCAGCGCCCTGATCGAGCATTTCCGCATCCACAGGCACGCCAAGCACGGTGAGCGCCGGGGGGGCGTCTTCCTTCCCCCCGGCCCAGACAGCAACCGCAGCGGCGCCCGTGATGCCAACCACAGCGGCTACGATCAACGCTCTCATGCCGAGCGCCTCAGGTATTTGACCAGAGCCAACACGCCCAGAACCAGCACCGCCAGCACCAAAAGGAACAACAGGCCGCAGCCGATCATCATTCCGGCCGACATCGGCCCATTCATCATAGATCCGTTCATCATTTCCATCATTCCATCCTCACTCATTTGAATACACGGCCACGCCGTCCTCGCCGAAGGCATAGGTCTTGAGGGTGCCACTCTTGCCCGCCATGCCGGGTGCGTTGCTGGGCATACCCGGCAGCGTAATGCCGGTGATCTCGGGGCGTTCAGACGTTAGGCGTTGAATGACCTCCACAGGGACCAGACCACTGATGTAATAGCCATCGACCTCAGCGAGGTGGCAACCGAGCCCCTGTTCTGGCACGCCAACTTCGACAGAACGCTTGTCAAAATCGCGGTCGTCAATGCGGGTGACATGATAACCGTTTTCTTCTGCATAATCGGCATAGGCGTCACAGCAGCCACAGGACGGATCGCGCCAAATGGTCATCTGGCGGTCAGCCGGAACGGTGATCGCAGCGGTATCCGTGTCAGGCGCTCTGTCGCTTTCGGCCATGCCGAAGGTGGCAAAACCAATGATGCCGGCGGCTGTGATTGCGGCAACCGTGCCGAGGGTGAATTTACTGTTCAATTTTTGTCTCCTTCAAAGATGTCGAGAGTGTCGAACGTCAGGCCGCCATCGCGGCTGACAGAAAGATTGCCGTCGCGAACGACGGTCAGACGCTGAGGATCGGCAGGATCGACAGCCAGTGCGTCGATTTTTCCATCAGCAACCAGCGACCAATTCACCCCTGCGTCTGCCGAAGTCCAAAGGCCACTGTCGAGGCCCACGTAGAGTTGCTCCGGTGCTTTGGGCGAGAGCGCGAGATGTGGGACAGGCTGCCCTACAGGCAGCGGTGTCGTGGGCGGCAGCGCTTTACCCTCGACCAGAGCATCCATGGCATTACCCGCCGTCACATCCTGCCAGCGACAAAAGCAATCGGGCACGCGGGTTAGTCCTGCCTCAGTTCCGGCATATAGCCAGATGCCGCCCATGCCAGTCGGATTTCCCACAGAAACGAGCGTGAGCACCTCCTGCTCGGCTCCGTTCAGATAGGGCCGGTCCATCACGAACTCCCAGCTTTCCCCGGCGTCTTCGCTGCGCCAGAGCCCGTCACCCGCAAGCGCAGCATAGGCCAAACCTGGCTCAAGGGCCGCTTGGGTCAGAGCAGTAACCCGGACTGGAGGCAAACCTGCACCTGCGTTGGTCCACGTGCGCCCGCCGTCGCGGCTGCGCAAGAGACCGGTTGGCTCGACCGCCGCAAAGAGACTGCCCGAAGCCTCGGGGTGGCTGGCGATCGCGGTGACTGTGTGATCAAGTGGCCGTTCGCTTATTTGATTTGCGGTGGAGACGCGCCAGAGAGCATGCTCAGACGCGACGATCAATGAGTTGCCGTCGTATCCGAGGGCCCGGATCGAAGCCCCCTGAGTGGTTGCATATGACACATGAGGTAGGGTCAGCGCCGCACCCATGGCAGCGAGTCCGCTGGACAGCATGCGTCTACGCGAAATATCGCGCGATTGATAAAGTGACATGAAGGTCGTTCCCGAAAGTGACGGATAAGGTCGATCGCTTTGCTGCCGCTTGGCAGCAGACAACGCGAGACCGGGCCGTCACCCTTCGGTGCGGCCGGTCAACTCAGGAAGGTGGTTCTTGGTGGGAAAGGATCAGACCCGGGATTAAGCCCGGCAAGGCTGAGATCCGCTGGCGCAGGCATGAAGAAGCGCTGAACGCTCTCTATGGATGACTGATGCATCTGCGAATAAACAAATACGGGAGCTGTGCAATCTATGTCGCAGACAACCTCGCTTTGCTCCCCTGGCAAACAAGCTGCGCAGGCTTCGCCCTGATCACTTGTCGAGGATACGGTCATGCCGGACATCTCTATCGACATATTCGCCGCCGCCAGATCATGCGCCAACGCACCCGTTAGGAGAACGAGTGATAGGCAGAACGTGGCAAGGCGAAGCAAAATGCGCATGATGGTGATATAGGAGCACGTTGTTGAAATGTCGATCCTTGGTCGAAAAAGGAAAGCGGAAGAATGGCGGAATGCGCTCATATGGGCGGGACGTTGCTCAAGGCGGCGCGCAGCCTTCGCGAGTTCGGCTGCCGCTCAATCTGTGCCGGTTCCTTCGCCTTTACTCTTTCGCCGATCCGCATGACCGAACAGTGATGCATTCTCATGCGCATTGCCGAGGGTTTCAAACTCAAGGCTTGAATGGGTGATGCCAAAGTCGTCTGCCAATATTCCTTTGAGGGTATCTTTTGCAGACTCAAGGTCCTCGAGACCTGTTCCCTCCAAAACCACATGACAATCGAGTGCGACCTCATGTTCCTGCATTTGCCATAGGTGAACGTGATGCACATCGCGCACACCCTCGACGTTCGTCATCGCTTCAACCACCGCACCCGCATCCATGTCAGGCGGGCTGCCCAGCATCAGCATACGTATAGGATCGCCGATCTCAGTTAGAGCGAGGTATAGGATATAAAGGGCAATGCCGATGGTGATGGCCGGATCAACCCACCGAAGATCGTAAAGGATGATCAGGATGCCGCCGATGATTACGGCAACTGAAGCCAAAGCATCCGATAAATTGTGCAGGAACAGCGCTCTGATGTTCACGCTGCCCTTTTGCATTGAGTAGGTCAGCAGCGCCGTAAGAGTGTCGACTACAAGCGCGACCCCGCCCAAAATCACGACAGTCCAACCCGCCACTTGCGGCGGGTCAATCATGCGCATCCCGCCTTCATAGATCAGGTAAAGCCCGACAAGGATAAGCGTGGTGTAGTTGATCAGGGCGGCAACGACTTCGATCCGGCCATAGCCGAAGGTCATGCGTTCATCCGCTGGACGTCGCGCGATTTTTCGGGCGACAAAGGCGATGACCAATGAGGCCATGTCAGAAAAGTTATGCAGCGCATCAGCAATAAGCGCCAACGAACCGGCGAAAATCCCGCCAACGATCTGTGCCGCCGTAAGCAGCGCGTTCGCCCAAATCGCAATGGATACCCTGCGGTCACCACTCTCGGGATCTATATGAGCGTGATCGTGAGCCATCGGCCGCGCCTCTTTCTGTTAGTTCGATCAGAACGCGGTCCTACACCGCGTTCTGATCATTTCCATTGGCAAAAAACTGAAAGCCCTTATCCGGATGAACCGTTGGGCTCATTACGTTGTCAGCAGCAGCCCGATTTCTTCTTGGGTTGCGAAACTTCTTCCACCAACTCTGCGGTCTCCGCTTCACCGGCCTCCCGGGCGACATCCGCTTGGGCGACGACGCCACAGCATTTACCGCTTTCGTCGGTGACCACGCTACGCAGAACCTGTTTTTCTTCCATCTTGTTGCAACAGCTCTCAACGTCGTCGTCAGCAGAGACTGTCAGAAGGTCGTTCGACATGACTTCTGAAACCGGTGTTTCAACCGTCTTGCGCTGCGCAACGGCACCACAGCAGATATCGCGGTCCGTCACGATGCCAACGGGCTCACCGGCGTCATTGAGCACCGGAATGGAGCCGACAGACTTTTCAGCCATAAGGGCAGCGGCTTCCTGAATCGAAGTATCGGGGTCGCAGCAGGTGGGATTGCTCGTCATGATGTCCTGAACTTGCATGATCTTGCTCCTTGCTTTGGTTGACACAGTGCAAACCAAAAGATGGACACTGAGGTTCCTGTCACCATACTTTGCAGCAAGTTTCAGCGCAGTGCCCTATGCAGCGTCGTAATGCGAAAACACTTTTGTGCTGCCGTCCCTAAAGATTAGAAAGACCTCATAGGCTTCGCGTTCATCTTCTGACCCCATACCTGGTGAGCCATAGGGCATCCCCGGCACGGCAAGGCCGATGGCATCTGGACGCTCGGCCAGCAGTTTGCGGATGTCGGCGGGCGGAACGTGACCTTCGATCATATAGCCTTCAATCTCGCCGGTGTGACACGAGGTCATGTTCTGCGGGATGCCGCTGTCCAACTTGTGCCGGATCAACAGCGTCCCAAAGCTGCGTTCAGTTGTTACGGCAAAACCGTTTTTTTCCAAGATGTCGATCCAAGCCGAACAGCACCCGCAATTGGGATCTTTCATCACGTGGATGGTAGGCTTTTCTTCAGCCCAAACTGCGAATGGCGCAGCGACGAATGAGCTCGCGGAACAGGCCAGAAGGCGGCGGCGTGTGAGGGTCATGTGAAATCCTTCCAAGGTTTTTCCTAAATCGGACAGGATAAGAGCGAATTACAGTCGTTCGCTTGATCAGATAGACAGCGTAGAAAGGCCAGAAGAAAAACAATCACAGCGCGCTAAACTGTCATTACCCCTCCGGTCAAGCCCACGTCCCTACCTAATCGTCATGGCAAACAGCCTTATGATGTTCACCATGTGCGTCTTTCAGTATTCCGACACCGCCCCAAGCAGCAATGCCAGCAACAATAACGCCAACAATAAGGTCGGGCCAATTCGCTCCAAGCCAAGCCACGAGTAAGCCTGCGGCAACAATGCCGAGATTGGCGGCGAAATCGTTCCAGCTGAATGTGTTCGCCGCGCGGATGTTCACATCTGGATCGCGAATACGTGCCAACAGCCAAACGCAGAGCGCGTTAATGCCCGCCGCGACCAGTGCCATGATGATCATGATTATGCCAAGAGGATCCGATCCGCCAACGTAGCGACGCCAAGCATCATAAAGGATGCCGACGGCGAAAAGGATCAGCAGGCCGCCCGAAACATTCGCCGCTCCACGCTTCCACTTCGCGGATCGGGACAAGGCAAAGAGACTGATCCCGTAGACAAAACTATCTGATAAATTGTCGAGACCATTGGCGATAAGGGCGGTTGAATCGCCAAATGCGCCCGAGATAAAGAAGGCGATAGCCAACCCGATGTTCAGCCCCAGAACGATCCAGAGTGTGCGTCTTTCCGATGCATTCTTCTGCTCTACCATGCGCTATTCTTAATCCCAGAACTTGCAGAATTGCAAACTCAAACGACGAGCTATTATTCCGGAGTTCTTTCGTCTTTCTGGAATGAATCAAAGTAAGTTGAACCAGATTTCGCTTGAGCCGAACGGGCCCATTTCTTAGTATTCATGCGGTGCGGCTGTTGCCCCTAGCAAACAAATAACGGTCCCGAGCAGTTCCCGGCTGTCAGGCCTACTTTTGCCCACCACATCCACACAACCGAGGCCGCTATATGGACGCCACCATAAGCTGTAAATGTGTGTCCCGCGGCGACAGCTTCCACCTGCGCCTAGAGCCATCCGAACAAGGCTAGGACAGCAGCAGTGCCAGGCGAAACCCAAAGTGCCAACAGGCCTAGATAGCGAAACACCCTGCGATTTCGGCAAGCGCCGCGATCGGATAGACAAACGCAACGGGCATCTTAGCCGCCGATCTCTTCATGGTTTGTCAGGCATTCGGAGTGGTCTCTCAACACCTCTAACACACGGCAGTCAGCGGTCTGCCCGCCACTGCACTCATGCACCATACGTTTCAATTCCGTGCGCAGCGCCTCCAGGCGAGCCAGTCGATGCTCAACTTGCTTAAGCTGCCGGCGGGCAATCGCATCGGCCTCCGCGCAAGATTTTCCCGGGTGATCGCTGAGGTCGAGCAGTTCGCGGATCGCATCCAACGAGAACCCCAGTTGCCGCGCGTGCCGGACGAACGACAGGCGGTCAAGCTCGGCATCACCATATCGTCGCTGGCCGCCTTCAGTTCTGCCGGGTTCTGGCATGAGCCCGATCTGCTCATAATACCGGACTGTCTGCACTTTTGTACCAGTCTTTTTTGCAAGCGTCCCAATGGTCAACATTTCAGGCTCTCCACATTAGCTACAGAGGGTGTAGCTTTAAGTGGCAGACATCACAAGATTCACCACCTCCTCACAGGTCCGTGATTGCCAGCCAATTAGCGACAATCGCGCTTGAACCTACAGCTGCTAGAAGTTGTAGACACCTCCAAAATATAGAATCAAGTTCGGGCGTAGCGGTGTGAGGCTTCCAGGTTTTCAGAAGGTATCGAAGGTGTTGGCGGGCGTGGCGGCGTTCGTTCTCATGTGGCTGTTGCTGTGGTTGGACTACCGTGCCGACCTTGCCCGCACAGAGAGTGAACCACCGTTTTTTGCTGATTTCGAACTGACCGATCATCGCGGGATGGTCCAAACGGAGGAAGATTTCAAAGGTCGCTGGATGTTGGTCTTCTTCGGCTTCACCAATTGCCCCGACGTCTGTCCGACAACACTGTCCGAAGTCGCGGCCGTGATGGAGGGTCTGGGCGATGAGGCGGCAATGGTTCAGCCGATTTTCATAACGATCGATCCTGAGCGAGATACGCCGACGGCTTTAGCAGAGTACGTGCCCGTGTTCGACGCAAGAATCATCGGGCTGACCGGCACGCCGGAGCAGATCGCCGCAACATCCGAGACTTTCCCAATTTTCTTTGAGCGGATCGAGGAGGCTACTGCGCCGCGTGGATACACGATGGGTCACACGTCGCACCTTTTCCTTTTCGACAAACAGGCAGGCTTCGCGGATTCCTGGCCCTATGGCACGCCCGCCGAAGAGATCCTCGCCGATCTGAAAGAGAGGATCTGATCGTCATGCCCCGACTCTCCGGAGAAACAGCCCTTGGCCTAGCGTGGATCATTGCGCTTATCTCATCGCTTGCCGTGCTCTTTATTGGCGAGGTGCTTGGTCAAACGCCTTGCATCCTTTGCTGGTTCCAGCGCGCCTTCATGTTCCCCTTGGCCATCGTTCTTGGGCTCGGGTTGTGGTGGCAGGATTCCCGCGTGGGGCGCTATGGCGTTGCACTGGCGCTTGGGGGGGCGGCGGTGGCGATGTATCACATCGGCCTCTATGTCGGTCTGATCCCCGAGGCGATCCAGCCCTGCACGGCGACTGGCCCCTCTTGTACCGACGACAACCAGTTGGTCTCCGGGATTCCGATTCCGCTGATGGCGCTTGTCGCCTTCACGATTATCGGGGTGCTGTCGGCCCTTTCACTGAAGGAAAAATAAACATGAATCGACGCGGCCTCGTTCTATCCGTTCTGGCTGTTGGTGCCGCAGGTTTTGGCGGCGCGGCTTGGTATGCCACCCGCCCCCAACCCATGGCAGAGGCAGTCCCTGTCGCGCCAGAAGTGAACGATGTGCTGATCCGGTCCTATTCCCCGATCCTTGGCCCCGAAACGGCACCTGTCACGATTGTCGAGTTTTTCGATCCAGCTTGCGAGGCCTGCCGCGCCTTTTATCCCGTGGTCAAGGATATCATGACTGAGCACGGTGGTGCGGTCCGTGTCGTCATTCGATATACTGCCTTTCACGGGAAAGCTTCAGTGGAAGCGATCCGTGTTCTCGAAGCTGCGCGGATGCAGGATGTGTTCGAACCCGTGCTGGAAGCGGTCCTGCGCGAGCAGCCACGATGGGCGTCCCATGGCACTCCAGCACCGGGTTTGATCCTTGAGATTGCCGCAAGCGGTGGTCTGGATGTCGAAGCTGCTCGAACACAGATGCTGGCCCCCGGTGTCGTGGCAGTGCTCAATCAGGACCGCGCTGATGTCGAAGCGGTAGGCGTGCGACAAACGCCCACGTTCTTCGTCAACGCCAAGCCATTAGACCCGTTCGGTGAGGCCGAACTGCGGCGACTGGTCGCTGCAGAAATTGCGGTCAGCCAAAGTTGATGCTCGGATAGATAAAGGAGAATCTGTCATGATAGAGCTACCTTATATCAAGGGCTTGACTCTTTTTTTGCTGCTCTCGGGCATATCGACTCCGACATTTGCCGGTTCGGAGGACGTCATCGTAGTAAACGCGTGGTCCCGTGCTTCGATTGGTATAAACCGACCGGGCGCGGCATATTTCACTATACATAACGCAACTGAAGACACAGTCACGCTGACCGGACTTACAACACCACTTGCCACGATGCCCGAGATCCATGAGACGAAAACCAACGCTGCAGGCGTCAGTTCAATGTCACCTGCAGACGACATCACGATTGGGCCGGGCGAAAGCGTGGCATTGGAGCCGGGCGGGCTGCACGCCATGCTCATGAAGCTGCAAGACCCGATGATCGAAGGCGAGACCTTCCCGCTGACACTGACTTTCTCGGACGGTAGCGAAGTGACTGTTGAGGTCCCAATTCTGGGGATCGCCGCGCGCGGGCCGGAAAGCTGATGCAGCGTCGGCAATTGTTCCAATACGGTGCAGGCGCTCTGGCTATGATGCTTGGTATCGGCTGGTGGCGCGTGGATGGTCCCGGCGCTCCGAAACCTACTGGCCAAAGGCCGCTCCCCCTAACGGCGATGGATTTCCGACTGACCGATCACGAAGGCCATGAAGTGGGCCCAGAAACCCTGATCGGACGGCCGACCATGGTGTTCTTCGGGTTCACCTACTGCCCGGATGTCTGCCCCACGACGTTATCGGATATCTCAGGCTGGCTTGAAGATCTCGGAGACGAAGCCGCGCAGATGAACGTGGTCTTCATCACGGTCGACCCGGCGCGTGACACGGTCGAGGCCATGGCCGAATATGTCGGCTATTTTCATCCGGCCATTCGGGGTTGGACCGGGACGGAAAACCAGATTACCCGCGCTACAGAAGGGTTTCGGGCTTCGTATGAGCGCGTCCCGACCGAGGGAGGTGACTACACGATGAACCATACGGCAAGCATATTTCTTTTTGGCGCCAACGGTGAGTTCGTCACCATGATTGACCACCACGAGCCAAGAGAATTCGCAGTACCGAAGATCCGACGTGCGTTGACAGAAGATGTAGAGATCACAACATGAGAATAAGAGTTGCCTCGGTGGCCCTGGTAGGCGCCTTTTCGATGACTGCCATCGCCACCTTAGGGTGGTGGCCCAAAGAACCGGTGCCCCAATCGATTGCCGAAGCAACGCAATGGGCGCCTGCTGCAGTTTTGGAACCGCGACTTGCTGATAGCGTCATGACGGTTCCCAAAACCACACAAGTCGGCGGAGCGCGCAAAATCCTAAACGTCCCTCTCTTGCAGCCTGACGTCACCGAAACCGCCTTGCCAGCAATTGAACCGCCCTTGGTGACTTGGACGCGTCAAATCGCGTCGGGTGAGACGTTGGATGCAGTTTTAGCGAACGCCGGCGTTGCCGCACCCGCCCGTGCGGAGATCGCTCTGGCACTTGGAGTGGAATATGATCTGCGCCGATTGCGCCCAGGCCATGAGATCACCGTGATCTCAAACGCGGACGGCAATCCGAAGCGCGTAGAACTGGCCATTGATGATGGAGTGCGGATCGAAACGGTTTTTGGTGAAGAACTTCTTACGCGCGTATTGGAACCAGACCCTAAAGTGGTGATTTTCGCAAGCGAGGCGGTGGTTGAAAGTTCGATTTCCGCAGCGTTGGACAAGGCAAAGATACCTGCACGCTTCGCGGTCGATCTGGCACAGATGCTGGGCGGCACAATCGATTTTCGACGTGAACTCTCCGGGGGTGAGAGGATGCGTCTCCTTTGGCGTGAGGCGCGAGAAGGAAACAAAAGGATTGGCCAGCCCGAGCTTGCCTTTGCCGCATTGGACCTTGCTGGATCGGTCTATGAGATCGTCTGGCCGGATGACGGCAGCGGTCAAGCGACGATCTATGTGGATGGAGAGGTCCTGCGTGTCTTTGCCCAACCGGTGGAAGGAGCGCGGCTGAGTTCCGTCTTCGGCCGTCGCACGCACCCGGTCTATGGGAATGTACGCATGCACACCGGCGTCGACTTTGCTGCGGCCCGCGGTACGCCTGTAAAAGCAACGGCGCCTGGACGCGTGAGCTTCATCGGACGTCGTGGTGGATATGGCCGGGTGGTGGAGATATCGCATGGTTCCGACACCCTGACACGATACGCACATCTCAGCGAGGTGCCGGACACACTCGAACAAGGGCAGCGCGTGATGGCCGGAGACATAATCGGTCGCGTCGGTGCGACCGGCACCGCGACCGGCCCAAATCTGCATTATGAGGTTCTGGTCGATGGTCGCCCGACGGATCCTCTCTCAGACGACCGACTGGTAGAGGCGGCCGACCGGGATGCGGTTGGCACGGCTGCACTTGAGCGATTGGCTGAGGCTCGCTCGCTACTGGCCGAGAGGCTCACCAGCGAATTTGTGCAGACAACAACCGAAAGGCTTTAATCCATGAAACGACTGGCTCCCGCTCTTGCAGTCACGCTGGCCTTGTTTTCCGCGGCGCAAGCTGTCGCCGATGCGATCCAGATTGATGTCCGGAAGACAAACGGCTGCGGCTGTTGTCTGTCCTGGATGAAGCACCTTGAGGAAAGCGGATTCGCGCCGATAGGCGAGGACATGTTCGGGGGATCTCTTGTGCGATTCAAACTCGACACCGGCGTGCCTCAGCGCATGGTATCCTGCCATACGGCTTTGGTCGACGGCTACGTGATCGAAGGTCATGTACCGGCATCAGACATCCAGCGTTTGTTGGATGAGCGTCCAGATGCAGTGGGGGTGGCGGTGCCGGGTATGCCCTATGGCTCCCCGGGCATGGGACCGGAAAATGATCGCGAGGGCTACGATGTCTTTTTGATCCAGGGCGATGGGTCGACCGAAATCCTTAGCAGCTATTTGGCCGCTGACTGACGTATCGGCGGGAACTCAGCGCTTGGAACCCTTGTCCCCAATAACTCTCGGCTTTCTTGGAAGCCTTGCCGCCGGATCGCTGACAGCGGTCGGGGCGACCCCCGTTCTCTTTGGACGCGTCCCCTCCCGTGCCACGCGCGATTTGCTGCTTGGCTTCGCGGCGGGTGTCATGCTCGCTGCTTCATTCTTTTCGTTGATCATTCCGGCTCTCGACGCAGCCGAAAGACAGTTCGACAACGGTGCTCTCCCGGCAGCCATCGTTTGTGTTGCGATCTTGCTTGGCATGGGGGCGGTCGCTCTGATGAATGAACGACTGCCGCATGAACATTTCAAAACGGGGCGAGAAGGGCCCGCCGCCGCATCTCTGCGCCGCGTCTGGCTCTTCATCATAGCGATCACGATCCACAATTTTCCCGAAGGGCTTGCCGTTGGTGTCGGGTTTGGGGCTGATGGTTTCTCTGGTGGCTTGCCGCTCGCGATTGGCATCGGGCTGCAAAACGCGCCCGAGGGTCTCGCCGTAGCGGTCTCATTGCTTGGTGAGGGGTATTCCAGGCGCCGTGCGTGGGGGGTTGCCGCCCTGACAGGTCTTGTCGAGCCGGTAGGCGGGCTTCTTGGCGCTGGCATCATCGGCATCTCGCAGCCCCTGTTGCCATGGGGCCTCGCCTTCGCCGCCGGGGCGATGCTCTACGTAATCAGCCACGAAATCATTCCCGAAACCCACCGATCCGGCCATCAAAACAGGGCGACTTTCGGTCTCGCGGTCGGCCTCGTGATCATGTTGTTCCTAGATGTATGGCTGGGGTGATGAGATGAAACAGTCCCATTTCCAAGGCTTCATTGCGGCTGGAACTGCTTTTCTTGTCGATCAGGTGACAAAAGCAATCGTCGTCGCTAATGCGACAGATTTGAGCGCCGGAATTCCGGTCTTTCCCAGTTTTAATCTTATTTACTTGCGCAACGATGGCGTGACATTCGGACTGCTTGGTGGAGCACCATGGTGGGGCCTTGCGACCTTGGCCCTAGCCATCTGCGGCGGGTTGACCGTCATGCTGGTACGCACTGACAACCGGGTTGAGGCTATCGCCTATGGTGCGATCATCGGTGGCGCGCTCGGCAACGTCCTCGACCGCATTCGATTTTGGGGTGTGACGGACTTCCTCGATTTCTACGTCGGCTCCACGCATTGGCCCGCCTTCAACATGGCGGATGTGTTCGTGGTCGGTGGCGTGGGGCTGCTGCTCCTAGCACCGTGGTTAGCCGCTAAACTTCACACTGACCCATGATGACGGGTTGGCTGCAATTGACTGGCTGCAGCCGTTGCTTTCCCCTGCGATCAGGGATTAGCTTTATGGCGGGCGGTTTAACGGTTTTAACCCTTCCACCGTTCTCATGGATCATCGCTGTTCCAGTCGCCTTCTCAGCACTCTTTCTCGTGCTCATGCAGGTTTCCACCGCGCGCGCCTTCGTCATCGGCTGGATCTTTGGAATGGGCCAGTTCCTGTTTGGAATTTCCTGGATTGCCGAAAGCTTTTACGTCGATTCCGAACGTTTCGGTGCCCTTGCGATCCCAGCAGTCGCGGGACTGTCCGCCGGACTGGCCATTTTTCCAGCTATTGCGGCGATGTTATTTGCCACCGTAATGCAGCGCCGTGCTGTCGGCGGCATTACGGCAGGTCTTCTGCTTGCAACGTGTTGGGTTGCCGCGGAATGGCTGCGTGGTCATGTCCTGACGGGGTTTCCCTGGAACCTTGCTGCTTATGCCCTTGTCGAACATGCCCCCCTGCGCCAACCCGCCGCATGGGTCGGAAGTTACGGTCTGGGCTTTGTCACGGTATTTATCAGCATATTGCCAGGTGTGTTCATCGCAGCCGCGCCAAACAGCCGCGCAGCTGTTTTGGCGCTCTTTGCCGTCGCGGTGACGGTAATTTGGGGGGGCGGTGTGCTTCGGCTAAATCAGAACGTGCCGCCAACGGACATTGCTTTGCGCATCGTCCAAGGCAATGTGCCGCAAGTCGAGAAGTGGGCGCCGGGCAGCCGCGAACGCACGCTGGAAAAATACCTCGGCTTGTCCGCTCAACCCGGACGCTTCGACCTGCTGCTGTGGCCGGAAACGGCCTTTCCCGGTTTTCTGGACGAAGACGCCTTGGCGCGCAGGCGGTTATCCACGGTTTTGCCAGACGGTAGGATCCTTTTGACAGGTGTGCCTGACCGCGTAGAGAGGGATGGGGGAACCCGATATTTCAACACGGTTCAGGTCTATGACGGCAGCGGCGAAATTCTAACGGGATATGCAAAACATCATCTTGTTCCGTTCGGGGAATATGTGCCCCTGAAAGGTTGGCTGCCGTTCGAGCGTCTGGCCGAAGGTTTGGGTGATTTCACGCCGGGACCAGGGCCACGAACGCTGGCAATTCCGGGCGCGCCTCTGGTTGCGGTGGCAATCTGTTACGAGATCATTTTCCCGGGCCAGGTGGTCGACGATCTTTTTCGTCCCGACTGGATTTTCAACGCCACAAATGACGCCTGGTTCGGCGCCAGCATCGGGCCCGAGCAGCACCTCGCATCCGCGCGCATGCGCGCTGTGGAGGAAGGGCTACCCGTGGTGCGCGCTGCGAACACCGGGATATCCGCAATTATTGATGCTAACGGCGAGATCGTCGCGCGCCTCGACACTGGGCGAACAGACGTCATAAATGAAAGCCTACCGGCAGCGCGTACGGCTACGCCTTACGGACGTTTCGGCGATTGGACATTTCTGTCGCTCATCTGTGCAGCTTGGACGTTGAGATTTGCCTTCGGCTTGGCCAAACAGCGACATAAGTCTGTAAAAACAAACCCAAAGGAACCGTGATGCTAATGTTTGTAGGCTTTATCGGAGGTGCTTTTTGGGGAGGCTATTTAGCCCGGAGCCGCAAAGGGAACTACCTAGACATCCTTCAATATGCGGCAAGCTTCGGCATCGCCCTAGGCCTACTGGGTTTCTTCATCTCAGTGGTTCTCTTACGCATCACTTCCTGACGCGAATTTGGTCTTTGTATCGAATTAAAACTGCCCGCTTCCTAGGGTTGCGTAATGGGAAAATCCCGACGTTCATCGGTACCTATCGACTGGCTGACAATACAAAATGACAGGAGCTGATAATCCCCTTCTTTCTTCTTTTCGACCCGTTTGGATTTGCGATTTCGCCAGTGTCCATTGTATCCGTCAGTTTGGCCGCATGGTTCTATATGCGCGGCCTCAGACGACCCGTGCGTATCCGCGGAACGATCTCTGTCTGGCGTCCGATCTTGTTCTTCGCCGGCCTTGCTTGCATTCTTGCAGCCATGAACGCACCGCTCGCTGTAATGGGACATACCTTATTCTCAATACATCAGGTCGAACATCTTCTTCTTCGCCTTATCGGCCCCCTTCTCATCGCCGTATCGCAGCCGTGGCGCATCCTGCTATCCAGCCTCGAAAGACGCCGGCGTCAACACTTCAGTGCGCCAGCGAACTCCCGGGGACAAAGTTTCGTAGCGCATCCAACGGCCGCAACTGGGTTGATTGTTGGAGCGCTATTTATCTGGCAGGTACCTGTCATTTACGCACTTGCGCAGCGTATCGCGGCTATCGAAGTGTTCGCTCATCTGGGAATGGTACTAGCAGGGCTCTGGTTCTTTACCATGCTCTTCGATCCCAGAGACCCCCCTGTGGGCGCCAAACGCGGAGCGAGGCTGTTGTCCGCCTTTGTTGTGATCGTAGCAAACATTTTTCTAGGTTCCCTGACGACACTCAAGGAGGTGAGCCTTTACGCATTCTCCCATAGGGAAAGAATTGGATTGATCGATGCGCTGTCCGACGAAACGATCGGCGGCTATACTATTTGGGTCCCGTCTTCGATGGTGATGATCGTCGCGATCATTCTGGTCATGAACGGCTGGGACGCTGCGGAAGTACGTCGCTGGAATACGAGATACGACCTGCTACGCGGCTCGAATTCAGCGGCACTGGAGTTTCCGGAAACCGCCGAAGAATTGCGTCTGAAAGTGGCAAAGACAAACCGCGACATGGGCCGGACCCTTGCCATAGGCGCATTGGTCATGTTCTTGATCGTCATCACAACGGTGGTGACAATTGTCTATGCGCTTTGAACAGAGGACCCACTCAAGGGTTGCGCCTACCTCTTTTCACGCGACCGGCATTTTCGCTGCATGGTCGGCGCAGGTAGGAATATTGGGCGCACTATTTCGTGCTGGCCAAACTCAGAGGATGCGATGGGTTGGACCAGAGTTAAGCATTGACACAAATGCTACCCCGCCAACGTATGACTGCTGACGCTGCAGCCTCTTGAGTCTCGCCTTGCTGAATTTCGAGAGAACTCGATGCTGCGCTACTTGCTGCTCTGAAACTTCTGGAGGGCGTGCTCGAAGGCCTCCAGCGTGGTCGTGCTGACGTGATGCTCGATCCCCTCCGCATCGCGTTCCGCAGTCTCTTCGTCGATTCCCAGGCTGAGAAGAAACGCGACAACGACTCTATGGCGGCGGCGACAGGCCTCGGCCAATTCTCGGCCCGCATCGGTTAGAAATATTGCGCGGTAACGCTCCCGCCGCACCAAACCAGCAGCCTTGAGTCGGGAGATGTTCTTGGTCACTGTTGGAGATTTCACGCCAAGCCGCTCGGCGATTTCGACCGGCCTAGCCTCCCCCCGCAACTCGATCAGCTCTGCGATCAGTTCCACATAATCCTCCGCCATTTCGCTTTCATGTGCTCGGCGCACAGTCGCGAAACCCTTAGCCTGCGCTTCGGGAGCTCTCTCGACAGTCTCGAACGCCTCGCGTTCGTATGATTGTAGCTTCGACATGTCCGGACATTGCAACGAATAACTAAAATTGACAATCTAATTAGCCTAGAATACCTAAGTTAGACGAGTCTAAGTTTTAGCGCTGGAGGCTATGGTGATAAAAAATCTTTCGAGGCTGCTGCTAACCGCTGCAAGCGCGGTCCTGCTGTCCGGACCCGGGGGGGCGACGCCTGTCAAAGAGGCTCCGTGGCTTCCTGAGGCGGCAGCCTATCGGCTGACACTTTTTCTTGGAAATCTCGCGCCAGTGCCTTGGGACGACATCGAGACCGCTTGGACAGAACCTCACCGGGGTTCGGAATTCTCGACCGGCGCGTTGGAGTGGGTGGACCGCAAAAGCGGTATCAAGCCGGATGGTATCCTTGACGCCATGGCACGTGAAGACCGGCAAGCAGTTTTCACAGAGGCCACTCGTCTTGTAGCGCTTAGGATCGAAGAGGAATTGGACCGGACTCTCGCAGCCGAAGAGCCTGCAAAGGCGCGCCAGGCTCTGCGAACGGCAGGCGAGCTCTACCGTGCGTTTGAGGATGGTATCGCGGCAGCCGACCCCGAAGCAGCAAGACGTATCGGCCTCGCTTGGCTGGAACTTAACAGTAGCACGGGGTCCGCTGGTCTTCTCGGCGCTGGCGCCTTTTCCGCGGATCGCGACACGCTGGAGGCCGCGCGCGCAGTCATTTCCAGCTATCTCGCGGAAAATTACCTCTTAGCCAACTATGCTCCACGTCAGACACTGAGTGCCCTGCCCGAAACCGCTGTGTTCAGCCGACGCACTATCGAGGTGCCGCCAAGCTTGCCGCCTGGCTCCGACATCTTCGATCAGGACCCGCTGCCATTGCTTGTCCTCAACTTCGAGGAACAAGGTATCGACGAGACCGATCTGCCCTTGGTGGCTTATGGCGACATGCTTTTCGACAGCCCGCAGATATTCGGAAATCCTGCGCGAAACCTCGGGATCGCCTGTTCGACCTGTCACAATCGCTCGGATGTGAACCAGCGCCTCTTCATCCCGGGCGCCAGCCACCAACCCGGTGCCATCGACGTCGATGGCGCGTTCTTTAATCCTATCTTCAACGACCGGCGCGACGACCCGATCGACATTCCGAGCCTGCGCGGGCTGCGCTTCACCGGGCCTTATGGTCGCGATGGGCGCTTTGCCTCTCTGCGCGACTTCAGCCGGAACGTGATCGTCAATGAATTTGGCGGCGCGGAGCCGACGCCCTTGATGCTCGACGCGCTGGTAGGATACATGCTCGAGTTCGACTTCCTACCAAACTCTAAGCTGAATGCGGATGGTACGCTGTCCGAGGCAAACCCGGACGCGGCGCACCGAGGCGAGGCTATTTTTAATCGGCCTTTCGCTGGGCTAGGCGATCGCTCCTGCGCTAGTTGCCACGTGCCTGACGCAAATTTCCTCGATCGGCAAGCCCATGACATTGGATCGGTCTCGCCGGCATATAGTGGCGCGCGCGCAGGCGCGCTGGATACGCCGTCCTTGCTGGGAACCGCATATACCGCCCCCTATTTTCACGACGGTTCGCTGTCGACGTTGGCCGCCGTTGTTGAGTGGTTCGATGAGACGAAATCGCTTGGGCTATCAGAGACGGAACGGACTGAACTGACCGCGTATCTGGAGACTGTAGGGTCGGCAGACGAGCCTTACGAGAAGTTCGACGCAGAGAACACCGCCTTTCGCCTGACATTTGCCGAATTGGCGACATTTGCATCGACGCTCGACACGCTTCTGCCCCGACGTGACGCAGAGCACATCCTGCTGCTGACCGATACTGTCGCTGCGGACCTCGCCGCAGACGCGAGCACCATGTCGAACCTGACCGCACGGCCCGAAGTCTATGCCTTGGCCGAGCGTCTTGCCGCAGTCGGCGATGCAGTCCGTGACGACGACTGGGGGGCCGCCGAAGCAAGTTGGACCGCGTTCAAGACCGAAGCCGACGCGATCGAAGAGAGGGCATTCTGATGGAATTCTACCTAACCCGCAGAAATATGCTGGCCTTGGCCAGTGCAGGCGCGATCTCGCTGGCCTCCCCGCTGACCGCACAAGACACTCCCTTGCGGCTTGCTTTCATTCCGCAGGAGAATCCCGACAAGCTCTTAGGCGACATTGAGGCCATCACAAGATGGCTATCCGAACAGATTGGCGTTCCCGTGGAAGGCTTCGTCACCATCGACCATGCTGCGGCTGTCGAGGCACTTCGCAACGGAGATGCAGACGTCTCCTTCATGGGCGCATTGCCTTTCGTTCTGGCGGAGGCGGAAATTGGCGCGGTACCTCTCTTGTCTGAGGTCTACCGGGGCGCGTCAAGTTACACAGGACGCATTTTTGTCCGCCGCAACAGCGGTATCGAAACGCTGGCAGACCTGCGCGGGCGCGATATCGCCTTTGCCGACCCGATCTCTGAATCAGGTTATCTTTATCCTCTTTCCGAATTCGTTAAGGCCGGGCTAATTGAGGGTCCTGGCGCAGCGGAGAAATTCTTCGGCCGCGTGTTCTTTGCGGGAGGCTACCAGCAAGCCATGCAGGCTATGGCCGAAGGTCTGGTCGATGCCGCCGGTGCCAGTCAGTATGCGGATTTGTTGTTGACCCCACAACAGCAGGCCGAGGTGACTTGGCTCGTAGAAAGCGCGCCGATTCCAAGTCACCTTGTGATCGCACGCCCAGAACTCGATGCCGCCCTGCAAGCTCGTTTTGTTGACGTCATGCTGAAGCTCAACGAACCGAAGCACCGCGACAAATTGAGCTATCTTTACGGACCAGATGGCTACGTCAGGGCAGACGGCACCGCGTATGAAGGCGTACGCGATATGGCAAAGAAATACGGGCTGTTACGATGAGCATGGCTATCGAAATAGACGATCTGAGTTATGTCCATAAGGGCGCACAGCTACCAGCGTTGGAACGAGTCTCATTTCGGATCCCGGCGGGCGAGTGTGTCGCTTTACTGGGCCCATCCGGGGCGGGCAAAACGACGTTGCTGGCGCTGCTCGACGGTAGGATTCAGGGATGGCGCGGGCGCGTTTCTGTCTTGGGTGCGCCGCTCAATCCCGACCGCCCACCACCCCGAGCTCGCCGTCCTGATACCGGTTTCGTGTTTCAGGAATTCGCCCTCGTAGAACGCTCCACGGCACTACGCAACGTGCTCAACGGCCGCCTGGGGCGGATGTCACCTTTCCACGCAGTACTGGGATCGCCAATGGCTCACGATCTCGATATTGCCCGCACAGCACTCGCCGATTGCGGCATCGCAGAACTCGCGGAACGCCGTGTCGACAGTCTCAGCGGAGGACAGCGACAGCGCGTGGCTATTGCGCGATGTCTGGCGCAGGAACCACGGCTGATCCTCGCCGACGAGCCAGTGAGCAACCTCGACCCCGCCCGCGCTGGAGAGGTTCTGGGGTTGATGACCAAGGCGGCGCGAGCGCGTGATGCAACAGCGCTATTCTCCTCGCACCAACCCGATCTGGCGCGGCGTTTTGCAGGGCGCATCATCGGCATACGAGAGGGGCGGATCGCGTTTAACGTGCCAACGTCCGAGTTGAAAGACGATGCGACTGCCGAACTCTATCGGGGGTCAGGACCGACGCCGGAACTCGGTCCCCGGGCGGTGTTATGATGGCCCCCCGCGACTTCGGCGGCTTCGTCACCAGTTCGCTGATCGCTATTGCCATCCTATGGTCCCTCGTCACAACCGATGTCGAGTTGTCGCGTCTTGCTTCGGCCGGTCCACGGATTACCGACTTTATCGGCCGGATGTTCCCGCCCGATCCGACAGTGATGACCGAGATCAAAAAAGGCAGCGCAGAGACACTAAGAATAGCAATCCTCGGCTCCCTCGGCGCAGTGCTGCTGTCGACCCCTCTGGCTATTCTCGCGTCCGAAACCATGGTTTCGCGTGCGGTGTTCGGGCCGGTCCGCGCGCTGCTGGCCTTTATCCGGGCGGTACCGCTGATCCTCGTGGCCATGCTCATGGTGGGCGCGGTCGGGCTCGGGCCGCTGCCCGGCATCATCGCAGTTGCCTTTCATGCCACTGGGATGCTCGCTAAATTCTATGCCGAGGCGATCGACGGCGTATCTCGCGCCCCCATCGCAGCACTTGAAAGTGCAGGGGCTGGACCGCTCGTGCGGCTCAGACATGCGATTTGGCCACAGATGGCCCCAGTCATCGCCCGCGACACGATTTTCCGGTTCGAACTGAACCTGCGTGAGTCGTTGGTCCTCGGCATCGTCGGCGCGGGCGGGATCGGCTTTTACATCCAGACCTACATCCGCTCTTTTCAGTATGACAAGGCGGCCAGCGTCACGATTGCCGTCGTCGGCCTAGTCATCGTCATCGAGGCGATCAACATCACGCTGCGTCGTCGATTTACCTAACCATCAAGCATAAATGTCGATCGGTGTTCCATTTTTCACCATTGCGTAGATTTCCTCGATCTGACGGTCCGTTACGGCGATGCATCCTGCGGTCCAGTCACGCTTGTTCATCGGGTCGATCCCCTTGCGTGGCCCACCGTGAATAAAAATATCGCCACCCGGCGACTTTCCTTGGGACTCAGCAAAGGCAATATCCGCCGCGTTGGGATATGAGATGCCGATGGAGAGGTGGAAGAGGCTGTCCGGGTTGCGTCGGTCAATCACGTAGGTGCCTTCTGGCGTACGGCCGTCTCCCTCGAACTGTTTGTGACCCTGGGGCGCGAAGCCCAATCCGATGGGAAATGTACGCAAAACGCCCGCCTTCCCGTCAAGGACGAGCAACCGCTGTGCCTTGTACATGCGAAGACGGGTTACTTTGGGTCCGTTGTAGGTCCGGAACTTATCTGCACAGCCTGACAGGAAGGCAGCCAACCCACTTAGAATAAAGACCCGTCGTGGAAAATTGGTAGTCATTACTGCTTGATGCCCCTTTCGTGAGGTCTGATGTGTTTTAGGCGTTACTTAACCGCAAATGCCGGATCAATGACCGTGCGCGAGTGCTCCCTTTGCCATATTCTCGCCCACCGGTTCACCGCCCGAAGGCCCGCCCTCGACCTGATAGCCGTTCAAAAGCCGCAGTGCATTGGCGACCACCAACAGGGATACGCCCACATCCGCAGCGATGGCGCCCCACATAGAGGCCATGCCGAACGCGGTCAGCCCGACGAACAGCGCTTTGGTCGCCAACGATATACCAATATTCTGGTGGATGATCGACATGGTCCGGCGTGAATGACCAATAAGCCAGGGCACCTTGCCGATATCGTCAGTCATCAGCGCAATGTCGGCCGTCTCGATGGCCGCATCAGATCCGACAGCCCCCATGGCAATGGCATAATGCGCCCGCGCCATGGCCGGTGCGTCGTTCACGCCGTCACCAATCATCGCCACCATGTCGTGGATTTCCACCAGTTCTTCGATGGCCGTCACCTTATCTTCTGGCAAAAGTTCGGCGCGCACTTCGTCGATCCCAACTTCGGCCGCGACGGCACGCGCGGTGCGTTCGTTGTCGCCCGTCAACATCACGATCGTCTCCACACCCTGCGCATGCAACTTTTCAACGACCCCCTTAGCATCAGGGCGGATGCGGTCGCGCAGCTCTAGTATGCCGACCACGGCAGTCTCGTCACCCACTACAACTAAGGTGCTCCCTGCTCCTTCTATTCGATCTCTCAAATCTGTCGGAATGTGATTGCCAAACCCCTTCTCCTCAGCGAACCGATCCGAGCCGAGCCAGATTACACGCCCGTCGGCGCGCCCTTCCAGCCCGCGTCCAGGCACGGTGCGTGTATCCTCTGCAGCAGTTATGGAAACACCATCAGTTTGCGCGCGCGCGAGAATGGCCCGTGCCAGCGGGTGCGAAGACCGTGCCTCCAAACTCGCTGCCAGCGTTATGAGATCGCGCGCGGAGGCTTCGCCCAATGCGTGAACTGCTGCAACCTCGGGTTCGCCCATAGTGATCGTTCCCGTCTTATCCATCGCCAGCGCAGTGGTGCGACCTGGCGCCTCAACATAAGCGCCCCCCTTGATAAGCACCCCTGCTCGCGCCGACGCGGTCAGCGCTGCCACGATCGAAACTGGTGTTGAGATGACAAGGGCACAGGGGCAGGCGATTACCAGCAGCACCAACGCATTGTAGAACCAATAGTCCCAGGCACCGCCCAGGAGGAGCGGCGGCACCAGCGCAAGGGCGACCGCCAGCGCCATCACTATGGGGGTGTAGATGCGTGCAAACTTCGCGACCCATTGCTCGACCGGGGCGCGACGGGCATGGGCATCGCCGACCATGCGAATGATTTTCGCGAGCACCGTGTCCGAGGCGGCCTTCGTCGCGCGCACCGTCAGTGTGCCCTCACCATTGATTGTGCCGGCATAAACCTCGTCGCCGAGTTCCTTCGGAACCAGTGCGCTTTCGCCAGTGATCGGGGCCTGGTCGACAGCCCCGGCCCCCTCTAAGACCTCGCCATCAAGTGGGATGCGGTCGCCGCCGCGCACGATGAAGCGATCATCCACGGCAACTTCTGCCGCTGGAACATTCGCCTCGCTACCATCCGGCCGGATAATCCTGGCTGTCGGTGGTGCTAAATCCAGAAGGGCCGACACCGCATTGCGCGCCCGCCCCACACTCCAGCTCTCAAGGTAGAGCGACAGTGAAAAGAAAAACGCAACTGTCGCTGCCTCGAATAATTCGCCCAGCCCGATAGCACCCGCCACGGCCACCACCATCAATAGATTCATGTCAGGGCTAATTCTGCGTGCTGAAGACCAGGCCTTTGGTGCAACGAGCCAGACGCCAAAAAGGATTGCGACGGCAAACAGCCCGGCTTCCGCGATGGGCATCGGCGCCGTGCCATGCCCTGCAAACAGACCAAGCGCACCACCCATGCCCGTTTCGACGATATGGTAGAGAAATCCTGCCGCCCAAAACCCGCCGCTCAGCGTGGTAAAACGCTTTTGACGTGCCAAATGCGCTGCCTGATTTTCGGCCGCGTTGTCGGCATCCCACGGTTTCGCGCTCATGCCCGTGCTCGCGACCAACTCAGCGACCTCATCATCTGAAATCTTATCCGCAGTATCCAGAATCGTCATTCGTCCATTAATGACATCAAACGCCAGATGCTCTGTCCCGCCAACTGTTGGACCGACAGCCCTATTCAGGATCGCCACCTCTTCGGCACAATCCAGACCAGAGACCTGGAAACTTCGTCCGGTCGCGGGGATGGGTTGTGCTGGTTCCGTGTCGGCTCCAGCACCGCAGCACGTACCACCTTCTCCATGAGAGTGGGAAACTCCTTTCGGATGCTCTTGATAATCACTGTGCTCGCGATCGCGGTCAGATTTGTGTTTGTGGTCGCGGCGGTGGTCATGGATAGACATAGATTGACCCTAGGATTAGATTGATTCAACTCTGACATAGCCCCTACAGTTACTAGAGGTTCAATA
Source organism: Sulfitobacter dubius (assembly GCF_027214245.1). Lineage (GTDB taxonomy): Bacteria > Pseudomonadota > Alphaproteobacteria > Rhodobacterales > Rhodobacteraceae > Sulfitobacter > Sulfitobacter dubius_A. The sequence goes on from NZ_JAPWHM010000005.1 coordinate 468,081, forward strand.
GAAAAATTGCGTTTCTTTTTATGAACTCTTTTGAAGATGCCGCGCTCCGACCGCCCCAGGGTGGTTCTTGTGGACCTGTGCCCGGTATGCAAGATTGTTGGTGAAAACCAAATTAGGACAGGTCAGAGGACTGAATGCAAACACGACATATGATGATTGGAGCGGCCCTGCTGCTCGCAAGCGGATGTGCCGCACCAATGGCTAACTCCCGCGCGCCGGTAGACGCGGTTGGAAACCTTCCCGAACAAATCGTTAACCTAGCTGCACCTGGTCAGGACCTCACAACAGCTCGGCTTCGTTCCGAGGATGGATGCTACTGGTATGAGCACAGCGGTCCAGTAGAAACGACACTGGTGCCGCTCCGCTCAATAGGTGGCAACCCGATCTGCACCACGCGCTCGGCGTGACTAATTGACCAGTGCAGACTGGTTGGGCGTAGATCACGTTCGCGGGGTCACGCTTTCTTCTGCCGAATACAGGAACGCCGTCGAACCAGTTTTGACGTTCGGGTATAGATGGTTGATATGTGCCATGACCATGCGGACACACCCCGAACTCGCGCGCCCGCCGATGCTTCTTGGTTCGGGCGTCCCGTGAATGCGTAGATAGGTGTCTCGGTTGCCTTCAAAAAGGTAAAGCGCCCGCGAGCCAAGAGGGTTTTCTGGGCCAGGGTCAACACCGTCGGCAACCGGGCCATAGAGCTCGGGATCGCGTGCGATCATGTTTTGGGTCGGCGTCCAGTTTGGCCATTCCACTTTTCGCTGGATCGTATACGTGCCGGGCTCGTACAGGTTACCACGGGCGATCGCCACACCGTAACGCATCGCAGTTCCCCCTTCTTCGATGTGATAGATGTAGCGCGCTACGGCATCGACGTGGACGTCTCCCGGAACAAGCCCGTCCTTAGCGTCCACCCGCTGGGGCAAAAAGCGCGGGTGCAGGCCCCACGGGTTTGACGTAGTTGGATCAAAAGCGGGAGGTGTGACCTGCGCGTCCCAGGCGGCCTTCTCCTCCTTGGTGGGCCGGGTGGCTGCCAGTAGCGGGCCAGCGATTGGAGTAGAAAACAGCGCACCGCTGGTCTGGAGAAAATGTCGTCTTGTCAGCATCATTCTTATTCCTTCAACGTTAGGTAGGCAAACTAAGCTTAAACAAGACCACTCTGCCGTTCAGTAAGGAAAGCCTGAAGCAGTATGGCCTGTTTGACTCGAATGCCGTTCTTCGCCTGCGGTCCTAACTCCTAAAGCCGCTGTAGGTTCAAGAGAAATATTTCTATCGAACCGGGCTTCTTGGAACCTAAATCCGTTCCCTTATTTGTGTTAACACCCCTACTCGGGCGGTTTCTGTGACGAAAAAAGCTACTTCTAGCAACTGATGATACGAGTTCACCGTTTCAATTCTCTGCCAACGGACAATAGCAGGCGGTTTGCGGCCAAGGGTCAAAGGCCGGCTTTTATGAATGTATAACGCCAGCCACTTCCTGACGCGGGCCATTGGCGCTGATCCGTTTTCACAGGCATACAGGCATGTAAGTAGCCCCATAAACCCCAGCTAACGCCGCAGCCCCCAGCTAAGATGTAGTTAAGGAAACGGTCATCGCTATCCATTGGCATGTGGGCACCTCACCATCGCAGCAGATTTTTCCACACAAATGAACTGAGCTAACCGCCCTGAACGGAATTCGAGTTCTTAGGTGGTCCGAACTTGTAGTTGGCTTCGTGTAGCGCATTAACCTAGGGATCAACCTCCAGGATGTTCAAAATGGATTTCGACTTTTTTGGTGATGGTGCCTCGCGGGAGCGAACATCATCCTAGTAGCGCAGCGCACGGGATAACTTTCGACTTGAAGCTACATCTACTGTAGCAATTACACTTGTCTCATCACGATTCGATGGAGACGGGAATGAATGCCGACACAACTTTGCTTCAGCCGACAGAATTACTCGACTTTTGCCGAGGCCCGATCAGTAGTCTCATCGAAAAGCGTGGCTGGCTGGCGCTTTCCGAACATGGTCGGATCGGCGCAGCATATGATTTCGTCCGTAATGAGATCCACTTCGGCTATAACCGCGCGGACAACATTCCGGCCTCAGTCGTGCTGATGGACGGCTATGGCCAGTGCAATACTAAGGCCACGCTGCTGATGGCGCTTCTGCGCGCGCTCGGTTTCCCTTGCCGGCTGCATGGCTTCACCATTCACAAGGCTCTTCAGCGTGGCGTCGTGCCCGAAGCAGTCTACCCGATTGCGCCGGTAGAGATCCTGCATTCATGGGTCGAGGTTCGCGTTATTGGCACCTGGGTGAACCTCGAAGGCTTTATTCTGGATACTGACTACCTAACCCGGCTCCAAGCGCACTTCCCCGGACGCAAAGAGTTCTGCGGTTACGGCATCGGGACAGATTGTCTCGGCGCACCACCGGTCGACTGGCGCGGTGGTGACACCTACATCCAACGCACTGGCATCACGCGCGACCTCGGAACATTTGATGCCCCGGATGAATTCTATCGGCAACATCGGCAGGAATTCGGACGCCTTCGTGGATGGCTCTACCGACACGGAATTCGCCATTGGATGAACGCACGTGTCGCCGCGCTCCGGTCGGGCCGCTTGGTCCCCTCGCCAGAGATTACGGCCCACAATCAAGAGGAGCCGCATTATGCCGCATGATCACGGTAATGCCCACATGGACCCGACTTCCGGGGACCGGAGGGTATCGGTCGCCATTTGGGCCAATGCTCTTCTGACTGTTGCGCAGGTCGTCGGCGGCATCTTTTCTGGCAGTCTTGCCCTCATTGCAGACGCACTGCACAATTTCTCTGATATGGCATCGCTAGTCATCGCCTTCGTCGCGCGCAAGATTGCCCGGCGACCGGCAGATGAACGCATGACCTTCGGCTATGGCCGGATCGAGATCGTAGCGGCGCTGATCAACTACACCACCCTAATCCTTGTCGGCGTCTATCTGATTTACGAGGGCGCGATGCGCTTTATCGAGCCAACGGAGGTCGCTGGCTGGACCGTCGTTATCCTCGGTTGCGTGGCGCTCGCGGTAGACAGCTTGACCGCATGGCTCACCTGGTCGATGCAGAAAGGCAGCGTGAACATCCGCGCGCTCTTCCTACACAATCTATCCGACGCACTGGCCTCAGTAGCGGTGATCATCGGGGGGACGCTGATCATTCTCTACGACGTGACTTGGGTCGATCCGGCGATCACGATTGCCATTGCCCTCTACATTCTCTACCTCGCCCTGACCGAAATCGGAAAGCCGATCCGTACGTTGATGCTCGGCAGCCCCCCCGACATGGATAGCCGTGCAGTGGTCCGGGCGATGACCGAGGTGGATGGTGTCGAGGACGTGCATCACGTTCATCTCTGGCAAATGCAGGAACACGAAGCAGCGCTCGACTGTCACGTGGTGCTGACAGAGGCGGGCTGGAGCCGCATCGAACCGGTCAAGGCGGAAATCAAAGAACGGCTGAGTGCGGAGTTCAGCATAATGCATTCCAGCTTTGAGTTCGAGAACATCCACCACGCGCACCAGAACGTCCAACTCTTCGGCCACGGCGACGTAGAGAAGAAACCCGACCACGAAGACAACAAAGATACTGAAAGACAGTGACAATGTCACCGGCATCGTTTGCCAGAGCAAACGGTATGGAGCGCACTCATGCGCACAAGAATGAAGAGTGGCGGACCATCCGGCCAAGTCGGTGGGGCGAGTGAAATGCCTCCACGATAAGGCCCCACAAACTGCTTTCAGACAGCGTTAAAAGACCGAACGCCACCCCGTCAGAAAATCGACCCTACGTCCGAAGTGGCCGTCGGGTAAGCTGCGGGCATCGCTTTCACCTGCGCCGCCCCTGCCAGTGATGAGTTTCGCTCCGTCATGTGTTTCACCGATGCGCTTCTGCGAACATCAGCCCGAGGTATCGGTGAAGCTCACCTCGATATCGCCCCTCTCTCGTGCCCCTGAAATGGTCCTGTTTTTTAGGACAGCTTTGTGGCTCAGCTAAGATGTAATTTGGTTGGTTTCATGCCGCCCTCTGGGTCCGCTCTGCTTCAACGAATGCGTCGTCAGAGGATTGTTTGTCGAGAGCCGTGTGTGACACCTCGGAGTTGTAAAACCCGACCCAGTCTTTGATTAAGCGCTTGGCTTGAAACCCGTCCTGCAATTCATGCAGATATACAGCCTCCTGTGCGAGTATTTGGTACCAGCGCCTTTTCTACCGCGGAAGGTAAAAAGTCTATCAGGCGATAGCCCGGTCGCAACAAACAATGAGGGCCAACCTACGGCCCTTAATGATGAGAGCGGTCGGCCCTCATTGCTGCGAAATGATCGGCGGGGCGCACCTACTAGTTCTTACCCGCCTTCGGAGTTGCGGACTTTCCGAAGCTTTTCGAAGTAGCGAACCCTTTTTGATAGTTCTCGCTCGAACCCGCGTTCAACAGGCAGATAATGCTGGGGCCTTGCCATCCCATCAGGAAAGAAAACCTGACCAGAGAAACCGTCGGGAGCATCGTGATCATATTGATACCCTTCGCCGTATCCAAGATTCTTCATCATTGCTGTGGGCGCATTCACGATGTGCATGGGGGGAGGTGCGGAACCGGATATTTTCGCATCAGCGCGCGCGGCTTTGTGTGCCAAATAGCCGGCATTCGATTTCGGGGCCAAGGCCAAGTAAATTGCGGCCTGAGATACAGCCAGATCGCCTTCGGGACTGCCAAGCTTTTCGAAAGTGTCCCACGCGCTCAGACAGATACGGGATGCCTCCGGATCTGCCAACCCTACGTCCTCCCATGCGATCATTGTCAGCCGCCGCAGGATAAAACGAGGATCTTCGCCGCCCTCAAGCGCTCTATGGACCCAGTAAATTGCGGCCTCGGGGTCAGAACCCCTTATCGATTTCTGGATGGCACTTGCGATCGAGTAGTGACCATCTGACGCGCGATCATACTGCGCCGCGCGCTGTGTCAAGCGATTGGCCACTTCCTTTGCAGAATAGATATGGTCCCGGGGCCAAGTGAGCGTGCTCTCGACCAAATTCAGAAGAGCTCGCCCATCACCATCCGCCATGGCACAAAGGAGCTCCTTCGCTTCGTCGTCCAAAGGCAGGGGGCTATCAAGAACCCTCTCAGTGCGTGCAATTATGGCGGATAGCGCTCGTTCGTCAAGGCGCTCCAAGACCATCACCTGACACCGGCTAAGCACAGCCCTGTTCACAGAGAATGATGGGTTCTCTGTCGTTGCTCCGCATACGGTAACCGTCCCGTCTTCCATCACTGGCAGCAAGGCGTCAAGCTGGGTCTTGTTGAAACGGTGGATCTCGTCAATGAAAAGGAGTGTTCCCTGCCCCCTGCGGTGGCGGCCGCGCGCCGCCTGGAAAGCCCTCTTAAGGTCCGCGACGCCACTGAATATTGCACTGATCTGCTCGAAATGAAAATCCGTTTTCATAGCCAGCAGCCTGCCAATAGTGGTCTTCCCGACGCCGGTCGGCCCCCACAGGATTAGAGACGAGATTTTCCCTGCTGCCAACATGGAGCCCAGCGGACCATCGCCGGCCAGTAGCTTGTCTTGACCGATAACTTCCTCGATGGCTTGAGGCCTCAGTAGGTCAGCCAAGGGGCGGGTCTTAGCCTTTCCTGTTTCAGGCTCAGTCGCATCGTCTTGTTGCTCAAACAGGTTCATTCGTCGCTCCATTCATTTCCCCAATCAAAGGCACATCAGGTCTTCGTTCGAGGTTCGCGACAAACGTGCATCGAATTCGGGCCACCTTAGAAGTCCGCGTCCAGGTGCTGTAAAAGGTTAGTCTTTCGCTGGAGGGCGATTGAGCCTCGATCCACCGCTTGCTGGACCAGGCCCATATCCTCACTGCAAACAATTAGTTTCTTCTGTGCGCGTGTCGCGCCCGTGTAGAGCAGCGTCTTATCCAGCATGTGCGTTGCCCTTCTGTTCAAGACGAGGATTACGTTCTCCCACTGCGACCCCTGCGCCTTATGGATGGTCATAGCGTAACCGAGGCTCATCTTGTCCAACAGGTCTGCATTTAGATCGAACATCCGGCCGCCGATCTTAACGCAGCCAAGGTGCCCGTCCTCGGTTTGTTCATCGAAGATCTCCACGATGGTGCCGAGATCGCCATTTCTAACGCCAATGTCGTAGTCGTTCTTTGTTATGAGGATTGGATCGTTCAGGTAGAACTTGCTGCCTGTGAAATTTACGTAGTCATAGACGCCGTCCTCATGGACTAGACGAACTACAGGACGGTTGAAGCCCAGCCGGCGTTGCATGCCCATGTTCAGGTTTCCGACACCAGCTTCGCCAGCTTGCATCGAGGTTAGAATTGCGCACCGTTCAGCCCCCCCGTGAACCTGGAACAACTGACCAATTTCATCTGGGTCGACGCGTCGTAGGACAGCGCAATCAATTTCCACTCCCTCCTGATAGTCAGGCAAAGCTATGCACCCGTGTTGATGCCTCACCGCCGTTGCAAACCGATGAATTCCGCTCTCGGCTCCTTGGCGTTTCACCTCAGTTAGTTCGACGGCCGGGAAGGTCGATTTCATAATGTTATGAAACAACAGGCCGCCCCCGACGGGCGGCAATTGGTCCACGTCACCTACGAAGATAAAACGCGTGGCAGCAGGTAGGTGTAGCAGAAGGGCGTGCATGGAATATAGATCGACCATACTGGCTTCATCGATCACAACGATGCAATGGTCGGGACGCTGGTCCTGCTTCTTCCTTGCCATGTCCGCACAGAACTTAGCAATTGTCGAAGCAGGTCTACCAGTGGCTTCAACCATCCTTTGTGCAGCCCGCCCTGACAACGCGACCTGGAAGATATCAACACCAAAGGAGACCCTCTCCAACACCGTCACGATAGCCTGAAGGATTGTCGTCTTGCCCGTCCCTGCTCCGCCCGATAGCGCGAACACGTTCATACTTGACGCAAGCAACACCGCACGCCTTTGCTCATCCGTGAGCCTGAATTGAATGGTCTGCTCAAATTCGCGCAATCGCTCCTTAACCGCCTCAACGGTTAGATTGCACTCCCAATCCGCCGCGCTGCTGCCCGCGCCCGGCGGTCGAAGGATTGCATCACGCAGCCTCTGCCCCGTAAGGGCCTCAAGCAGAAATTCCCCTTCAAGTTGAAAGCCGTCCTCGCCACGGATATAGCCGATGAGTTCCTGTTCCATCGCGTGCCGCAGGACGACATTGAAGTCGACACCCATCTCTCTGCATTTCTTCTCGAACGCAGGCCGTAGCATCAAAGTCGATGACGTAGCGCGACAATATTGCGAAATGAGATCAGCTGCCAACGCAGCTTGGTATTTCGGGTGATCCGAGGCAAAGCCCAACCCCTTTGCAATCTTGCAGCACAGCTCGAATGGGACGTCGAAGTTCAGCAGCCGAAACGGGTTCTCCTTCAACATCGCGATGGTTTTCTCACGCCAAACCGCCGAAAGCGTTTCAGCCAGCTTTACCGGCAGATGGTGATCAGCAAGCCAGTTGATAGCTGCCATGTAGGCATCGCTTGGGAATTCCAGTAGCAGTGGGCCGATGGACCGACTCGGAACCCCAGCCTCCAAAAGCGAGCTAATGTCCCGTTCCTCGATGATCTCGATCAAGCGAGGATTGCGGGCCAGGCGACCAGCCTTGACCTCCCCAATGCCCTTCACGTTTCTCTGGAGCCACGTTTCCAGCAAGCGAGTGTTTGGCTTTACGAACCGAGCTGTATGGGCTTCGAGATGATCCTCGATGATTGTGTATCCGCCGGCCGTGAACGTTGTCTGTGCCGTCGGCCCGTCGACTTCCCACAAGGAACCAACCTTGGCAGCATCCTTGCAGGCTTCTGGCAGCGAAACAGAGAGGCTATTCGCCACGTGTATGACGCTGCCATCAGCTGCGATGCGCATGGCGCTGACAGAGCCATTTCGACGCCTCTTCGATACCTGGATGAGCATGGGTCAGCGGAAGTCTTTCGTCGTCTCCAAGAAGGCATCTCTCGCCGACTTGAAATGCTTCACCTCTTCGAGTTCACGGCGCAATTGTCGGTTCTCCTCTTGCAAGCTTGCGATCCGCTGCAACAGCTTCGAATTCGACGTCGCTGTGCGCTTCATTCGATCATTGGCTCTTTCCCTCGCGGCGCTTTCCTCAGCGATGGATTTGGATAGGGCTGGATGTTGCGAACCCCATCGAACGTCGAGTTCTTCGACGAGTTGTTTGATGGCGGGGTTCTGTCCAAATGAACGTCTGTTGAAGCCAAGCTCAGTGGCAACCTCCTTGCGGTTTAGCTTACCCCGACGAATATAGTCCGCATGATCACCCCGCGCTTCCCGCTCAGAGACCCATGCAACGAAGCGAGCAAAGTTCTCGCTCCCTAATTGCCGACCGCTGGACATTATTCCGCCACCTTCATCTGGAACTTGGTCCTCAACTGATCTTTAAGCCTGCTGATCTCTTCGTATGCTTCAACAAGCTTCCCTTGTAGTCGCTCTACATCCTCATCCAACTTGGCGTTATTTTCGAGAAGACGATTGTTCTGTTGGAATAGCGAAACATAGGAATGGTTCTGGGACGCTAGGCGATCGGCCATGTTTTGCTCGAACGCCGCTTTGGCATACTCCGAAAGCTTTATCTGCTCGAGCTTACGATACTTTTCAAGCAGGGCGGAGTAGGCGGCCTTTCTCTCAGTTGCTGAGGGCCTAGCGTTGCTCAAACTCCGGGCCTTGATCGCGGCCTCCAAGCGCGTGTTCAGCGACCCTATGAACTCTACAGTGCGCAGAACATCTCGCCGATCCTTATTTCTGAGGTGTCCCTCGTTGAGCCCCGCTGCTTTGTTGAGAGTTGCGGCGACCAATTTCCACTCCTTGATTTTGACTGTGCGTCCGGGCTTCAATCCCCGGGTGAATGCCAGCTTCTTCTCGAACGCTACGAGTGCGACATCCACAATGCTTTTGTAGCTTTGCGCAACATCAGCATCATAATACCAGAGAGGCGGGCGAGCTTTGTCAGGCAGCTGAGGAGAGAAATCGAGATCAAAATCTTCCATTTCAAGGTCAGACATCCACCTTCTCCATTTTTCTCACCAGAGCCTCCAGAGCCCTAAGAGTCTTTTGAGCGCCATCAACGAACAGTGGGCCGATCAGATCATTGCCTTGCCATTCCTGAGCCTCCGCTCGGTAGGTCGCAAGACGTCGTTTTAATGTCAGGAAGTGAGGATCATCCTTGTTGTCAGTTTGTTTTATTATGCAACTATTTACACACCCTACGCAGCTATCTACATCAGCCGTTTGGGTTCTTGGAATACCCGCTTCGTCACGGCAATTCGCGAGTTGTTTTGTGTTCTCAGTCAAAACACATAAACCATATTCATGAGGGGTGACAATCGGCTCGCCAACATGCTCTTCTATAATCTGCCTAATGGTTGCATCACGCGCACTCTTATCGTGCATCTCGACTAAACCAATATTGTCCGCTTGCCTCGTGAGGAATTCACCCAGCTGCCCATGGAGGGTGGCAGCACCATCTACGTATCGACTGACGAGTTCAAAAATCTGGCGCCTACCAAGGTGCTGATACTCCGACAGCTCGACCTTATTATGCGTGTAGACTCCAGTCATTTTCGACCCGAAATGGTGCCGGTAATGATCGCGGATAAGTGGCATAATATTTCCATCGAAACGGCGCATGGCAAACTCGGCCCAAGCATGGCGGAATCCATGAGCTGTTACGTGCGGGCAATAGTTACGGACATCATCACCCTGTCCCTCAAGAAAAATCTCGTAGAAGGAATTAACCTGCATCGTAACGTTAATAGCGTTTTTATTCAGAGAGTATACCGGCTGGTTCTGCGAGTTGAAACTATACCTAAAGTAGGAGAAAAGCTCTTTCCTCCTCTCGCAGGTCAAGCCGACGCCACCTAGACCATCCAGGACATCGATAAAATCGGCGACAGCAGCCGAAACATGCCGATCCGTAACGACCCCATGGTTGGTTTTTTCGATGTTCGACGCGAAGATATAGTCCGCCCCCTTTTTCTCGAACGCGTCGCGTGCCATTCCGCTCGCTTCACTATGTCGGATACCAGTCAAAATAAGAATCGCCAAATAACATGCTGTAAGAAGATGGTCCCCCTTTCGGGTAATTGAACTCTTAATTGAATGTGTGCCAATCGCGAATGGGATTGATGGAAGGGGAAGCTGATCTCTCGACTTCACGTTCGGGTAACACTTGCAAAGCTCCTCGAAGAACACTTGATCTACAGACCAAGCCTTTAATCGGCTGCCATAGCATGTGCTCCGTTCACCAAAATTTGAGAAAAATTGGCCAGCGGTCTTCCAACTAGGAAGCCTTCCCTCTTCGCGAAGCCTTCGTTCCGTTTGAAACCACGCGAGGACGTATTTGGTCTCATCCGATTTTATCAGCTGGAAACAATAACCTAGGACAGCCAAAGCAATTTCGAAAGGAACGATCGAAAAACTTCCGCCAGCCCGCCAATCTGCGTAGCTTTCGCCGGCATCTCTCACCCATACTGAGCAAAGGTCTTCCCAACGCCCACTTAGATTAGACGCCGGTAAGTACTGCTCAGGCACCAAACGGTGCTCCGCGTACCGCAGATCATACATCCACGCAAGTAGACGAATTCTACTGAACACCGTGGGCCCCCGAGCAATCGAACCATCGATATTGTGTATCACGAGCTCTATAAGTTCACTCTCACTGAGATCAGCTAGCAGTCGCCCCTGAAACTTACTGTTCATGAAATGAAATACTGAGGCAATGTTACCATAGGTAGAACTCATGCTTCTGGGACTCTGCACAGTCGCAAAGCCATTATCCACCCCTTCACAACGCAAGAACACAATATTCTTTGCGACCAGCTGCTGCCAGCTTCGAAGCTCCCCGAAACGACTCCTAAAGTCAATTTTCACTACCTCGCCTGAATCGACGTGATGAATAAACCAAATATCGTCGAAATACTTACCTGGGTTCTTGGCGTAACAAGAAGAGTCAATGAGAGGAGCACCGTCAGACGAACTAGCAGCATCTATCATTCCACGATCCATGAGTTCCCCCCTTCCGATATCGGTGCATGTGGTATCCTGCGTTCCAAATGCCCATATTTTTCAGATGCATCTTTCAGACTGACAGCACTGAAGCGCTTCAGGAGCAACTCAAGAAAGTTAAGCTTTGCCCACGCATTGATAGCCTTGTCGAGGTCTTGGGTGGCAAAAAGACCCTCTAACTCTCCCTCGATATGGCGCACCTCTTCCATCATCATGCGAGCCGTGAGACCGGAATCGAAGAGATAAATCATTCCATCCTTTTTAATCAAACCGCTTTTTTCGACAATAAATTTCTCTGCCTTGGCGGCCGCTAGGATTGTTTCGGGAGGAGCTTCGAGACTACTTCCCCGCAAGCCTATAAAATCCACTAAAGCAGAAACTGAAAACGGGCTTGTTCTCTCCTCCCATTCACCAATAATATCATGTGAAATACTGGCCATTTCCTCTGACACGGCGGCGGCAAACGCCCTGCCCTTCCTCAGCTTCACTTTATCTCTCGACCGCGCCCGATAGATTTCCTCACGGGTCTTCAATGTATGAAATTCATTCTGCGCTTGTCGTGAGAGTTCATCTGGATCTTCACTGTAATAGGACTTCAGCAGCGTAGTGGATTTAATGAATCCTCCTCGTTTTGCTTCTTCCGCATATACATGCGACTGAGCAATTGCCGAAGGAAGCAGCGCTTTAGCCGTACGCCTTTCGACGTCACCAAAATTAAACGCTCTGCCATTCTGACGTTTGACTTGAACGACGCTTAAGTATATCTGTTTAACTACAATTAAGTTTGCGTCTGACAAACCGTACTCGATCAGCCCTTCCGAGTGATCGGAGAAAGCCAAATGATAGAAATTCCAGGTGGAGCTAAAACGGGCAGTCTGCGGTTTATAGGGTGATATCATCGCTTCAGAAACGACATTCCCCAATGGGCGCTGATCATAGTCCCACAGATATGCTTTAAGCGCTCGACCCATCCTAGTATTCTTCTTAATACAAACGTTCTCGGCCTTACCACTCCGCCCCTTGAAGCTTCTAATCCAAATTCCTGTCGCATCTTCATCAATTTGCGCCCGTTTGAGGCGAACCGTGTTAGACAACTGAATTCTTCGTGATGCCAACAGCCAGACAAGGCACGTCTCTTCTTCCAAACTGGGGCCTAAGAAGTCGAGAAGTGAAAGCATTAATCTGGACATAATGGAGAAATTCTTCCCTCCATTTTCCCAAATAGACCATTGAGATTTCGGGTATGAACATGACGCAGTGACTTTTAAAAGCTGGTCTGCGAAACCCTTCGCTCCATTTTTGGCCAAATTCACTGCGGATGAAAAACGTTCGAAATGTATTGACTTCCGCCATTGGGACATTGCGATTGCATTGAGAAACGCATCATCCATAGCCACCAGAATCTCGATGTTAATACCCAAGATTTCGAACCACTCATTCTCCCATTTCAGAACTCTGGGTGAGTACGCTTGTGTTCTTTCAATCTTCTTGAGCCGTTCCACGCCGATCCGCGTCACCGCATCACAGATCTTAGCATATAGCTCTGGATGTTCGTTCCGAAGTCGCTTTCGAACATCTGACCATTTTCGGATAAACGCAGATGCATAATCAGTAACAGCATCGATGTACTGCTCATTCGTATAGTTAAGACTATCGCCGAATACATCTTCGAGAGACCTGGTCGGGTATCTTTCTACCGCTCTTAGGTTTGGCCAATAGCCGCTATCGAGGGCTTTTGCCCCCTTCCCCCCGATAAGGGTTCTGATCTCGCGCTTCACTTTTAGATCATCGCTCTTATCGGCGGCTTTATTGAACAGCCTCTTGGCGTCGTCCATGCTTGCCTTAATGCTGTATTCTGATGTCAACTCAGACTTTAAACGCTTGAGTAGCGCTCTTCCAAAATAACGCCTGTCTGATTCTTCACCGCTGACCGCTACCTTCACTATATATTCAAATGCTCTTTTATAACTTGGCACACGGGAAGCTGTGATGCCCGATTCTGGGGAATTTATGACTGCAATCATCGGCCCGATATATCGGTGGCATCGTAGTTGGGCAGGGACGCCAACCTCTTGAACCACGCCGAGGCTATCTACACCAATCCGTGCCACCCCCTTCAATGTGCCTGGTACATTCTGGACGTTGCTACGGTATTCTGCAGCATAGTCGCTCTCTTCTTCAGTAAGGCCTCCACGAATTAAACGCGCTTCCGCAAATGAAGATCGATTAGTCATTCAAACTCCTCCGTCAAGTAGCGGACTTGGCTGGCATCAGATGTTTGATCGACCATTTTGGCATTCTGTTCTTCGGCGTTGCCATGGAGAAGGATTTCGAAGTTGATGTATATATTCGTGGTGTCGAGACTTTCATGCCCTAACCTCTCTCTAAGCTGCTCATAGTTTTCGTTCAAAGCGCGAAGCCTATTTGCAAGGTTAGTCGCGTAGGTATGTCTCAATCCGTGGAATGTCCGTGTCCGGCTATGCCGTATCCACATATCGAGATTGGGAGTGTTCGCATTCCCATTCAATAGTATGGCGTCCTTGCAAGACTTATAAATTTTTGACGGATATGACGTGCTTAATCTTCTGTCGCGCGCCGACCCAAACGCAATATCGCCCGACACATGAAAGGTATTAACATAGCGGAGGATATCCTTCGCCAAGGCAGTTGGGAAAGCAATCTTCCGTACCTTTCCGGAACCCCGCCCCTTACCAATGATTGCGTACAAAAATTCGTTTCTCTGGCTGCTTTCAGCTTTCTTCAGCTCACTCCTAATTCTTGGAATACTGAAGTTGTCGGGATCAACAATTTCAGCGCCGCGGCAACCGGTCTCGTAGGCTACACGAAGTATGAGTTCATCTCGCCTTCTTAGCCTCGCGTTCTTTTTAACAACGTAACCAGAGAGGGTTTCGAAGTCTTTATAGGAAAGGTATTTCGCGTAAAGGCCAAACGGATCGAGTGAATTCTTTGTTCCGGCCGCCAGATTCACTTCCTCTTGCAGACTATGATTTATGTATTCCGATACCTCTATAGCCTTCTCAATGAACCCCAGATGCTCCATCGCCCTATAGAACTTTGCGATGAACCCGTGATAGTGTTCAACGGTAGTCGCTTCTAATCGCTTCTCTTGAAAGAGATGTTTGTCTAAGTATGCTTCGAGAAAGAACGCATCGACTTGGAGAGGCTCTATCCCTTTGCTTTTGGCAAAGTTCAGGAAATTTGCGACTTGGTGAGCCAGTTGATCATAGCCTCTCGGCTTCCGGTAGTATTCATTCATGAGCCAGATAGACGCAGGGAAGTAGGGTGCGAGCGTATCACCGTCTCGGATCATCTTGACGGTTCTCACCATGCCTTGGTGTTCGACTTCGCAAGTGACAACCTCAAATCCGCTCATACTGCTCCTGATGATGATCTGCAGGCTGTGGGCAGGTAGTTAATTCACCATTCAATATTACATTTTGCCGTAAAAATATACCCCGTCGTCGAAACGACCCTCAAAACGCTGGTTTGGGTATTTTTTTGCTTTGGTCTATAGAGTTAAATATGAAATCAAGTTGTAATGCGAATCCCCCGATTTGTCGTATTGCGCGGCCCGCCGCATGAGCCGTTTCGACAGCCCCGCCTTGTCGAGCGGCGCATCGCCCTTCCACGCCGTGACCTGCTCGATCAGGTTGAGCAGCGCCCGCCCGTCGCCATCGGCCATCTCCAAAAGCGCCTCGCGCGCCTCGGGCTGCAACGGCAGGGGCTTGCCCAACTCGCGCTCGGCCCGTTGCGCCAATCGCTCCAGATCGGTGAGCGGCAGGCGTTCCAACACCAGCACTTGCGCGCGGGACAGCACAGCGGCGTTCAATTCGAAACTCGGGTTCTCGGTGGTGGCACCGACCAGAAGGATCGTGCCATCCTCCATATGCGGCAAGAACCCATCCTGCTGCGCCTTGTTGAAACGGTGGATTTCGTCGACAAACAAAAGCGTCCCCTGCCCCTGCCGCCGCCGCATCTTGGCCGCGTCGAAAACCTTGCGCAGTTCCGGCACGCCCGAGAAAATCGCGCTGATCTGCACGAAATGCAGATCGGTCTCATCCGCCAGAAGCCGCGCGATGGTGGTCTTGCCAACGCCGGGCGGGCCCCAGAAGATCAGCGAAGACAGCGCGCCCGCGGCCAACATCACCGACAGCGGCGCATCGGGGCCCAGCACTTTCTCTTGCCCAATCACCTCGGACAGCGCGCGCGGCCGCAACCGGTCCGCCAAGGGGCGGTGCCCGGCCTCCGCCGCTGCGTCGCCGTCACCAAATAGATCCGCCACGCTACCCCCTGAACCGCAGAGCGACACGCCGGTCGCCGCGCTGAATGACCATCTGAATGCGCCGCACTTCGCCCGACAGCAGAGCGGCCAGACTGTGCGTCTCTGCCACCTCTACCCCATTCACCGAAAGGATCACATCACCATCCCGCAGCCCAACGCGCGGGCCATAGCGGCCTGCATCCATGACGACGACGCCACTGCTTTCCAACGGCAGGTTCAGTTCAGAAATCACCGCCGGATTGATTCGCGCAGCGCGCAACCCGGGCAAAAGGCTCCGGGTGCCCAGCGTGACCTCGGCCCGGTCCGGTTCATCCGGGGCGGCGATCAGCGCCACCGTCATCTCTTGCAAAACGCCATCGCGCCTGACGCCCACGCGCGCGGAATGACCGAGCCCGGCGACCGACATGCGGTAGATCATCTCTGACGGCGTATTAACCGCCTGGTCATCGACGCTGACGATGACATCACCCACCCGCAGCCCCGCCGCGTTGAAAGGGCTGGAGGGATGCAGCCCCGACACGATGATCCCGCCCGGTCGATCCAACCCCAGCGGCCCGGCCATATCTGCATCCACCGGTTGCCCGGCCAACCCCGCCCAAGGGCGGCTGAACGCCACCTCCCCCGCGCGGGCCTGCGCGACAAAGGCTGCGACCAGATCAGCGGGGATCGCAAAGCCGATGCCGTTGCTGCCGCCCGAGCGCGTCAGGATCGAGGTGTTCACCCCGATAAGCCGCCCCGCCATGTCAATCAGCGCCCCACCCGAGTTGCCGGGGTTGATCGGCGCATCGGTTTGAATGAAATAGCCCTGCCCGCCATTATCCGCCGCCCCCGACCGCGCAAGGCCCGAGACGATCCCGCTCGACACTGTCTGCCCCACGCCGAAGGGATTGCCGATGGCCAAGGCAAGCTCACCCACCTCCACCGCATCGCTATCGCGCAACTCAAGAAACGGCAGGTCCGCCGCGCTTTCCAGCTTGAGAATCGCCAGATCGCTCTCCGCATCCCCCAAAAGCACATGGGCACTGAACTCGCGCCGGTCATTCAAGACCACACGGATATCAGTCGCCGTGCCCACCACATGATAGTTCGACACCACGATGCCATCCGCCGACAGAATCACCCCAGAGCCGAGCGAATTCTGCACGCGGGGCCGCTCTGAGAAGGGATCCCGAAAGAATCGTTCGAAAAACGGATCGGCCTGAAGCGGCGTGCGCTGTGGCTTGGTCAGGATGCGGGCGTAGATGTTGACCACTGCGGGGGTCGCCTGCTTGACCAGTGGCACGAAACTCAACTGAATCTGCGCGGCGGAACTGGGCACCTGCTGCGCCGCTAGGGGGGCGGCAAACAGCGTCAGGATCATCAGCAAATATCTCATGTCGTCAGATATGCGCAGCCGCCCCGGCTGGCGCAACTCCCATTTCGGAATGATCTTGAAATCTCTGCCGCGACAACGAAAAAGCCCCGCCAAATGGCAGGGCTTTCCATTCCGCAATCTGCGAAATCTTATTCTGCGGCGTCTTCTTCGGCCAGACGCGCTTTGTCTGCGGCGCCTTTGGCGTCGCGGTCGCGGTCGACGAATTCGATGATCGCCATCGGCGCCATGTCACCATAGCGGAAGCCAGCTTTCAGAACGCGAACGTAACCACCTTGGCGGTCTTTGTAGCGCGGGCCGAGGATGTCGAACAGTTTCGCGACATACTGGTCTTCTTTCAGCTTCGACGCGGCCTGACGGCGGGCGTGCAGGTCGCCGCGTTTGGCCAGCGTGATCATCTTTTCGATGATCGGCTTGAGTTCCTTGGCTTTCGGCAAGGTTGTTTTGATTTGCTCATGCTCGATGAGCGAGCCTGCCATGTTCGAGAACAGCGCTTTGCGGTGTTCATGTGTACGGTTCAGGCGGCGGTATCCACGTGCGTGACGCATTGTCTTACTCCAGTCGTGAAGCCCTCTACGGGCGGTTTTGCTTTGTCTGGCCCGCGATGCGTGTCACGGGCTCTCCTTGGGGCTTGCACCCGGTCGTAACGGTGCCCGATTTCTTTTGAAGAAATCGGCCCGGAAACTTTGAAAGTTTCCGGGTCCGTGTGTCTTAGAACGAATCCTCGAACTTCTTGGCGAGGTCTTCGATGTTCTCTGGCGGCCAGTCTTCGACATCCATGCCAAGGTGCAGACCCATGCCCGACAGCACTTCCTTGATCTCGTTCAAAGACTTGCGGCCAAAGTTCGGCGTGCGGAGCATTTCGGCTTCGGTCTTCTGGATCAGGTCGCCGATATAGACGATGTTGTCGTTCTTCAGGCAGTTCGCCGAACGTACAGACAGTTCCAACTCGTCGACTTTCTTGAGCAGCAGCGGGTTGAACTCAAGACCATCGTCGTCGTCCTGACGGGACGCCGATTCCGGCTCGTCGAAGTTGACGAAGATGCCCAGCTGGTCTTGCAGGATGCGCGCGGCAAAGGCCACGGCGTCATCCGGCGTGATGGAACCGTCTGTTTCCACTTTCATGGTCAGCTTATCGTAATCCAGCACCTGGCCCTCACGGGTGGGCTGCACGTCATAGGAGACCTTCTTGACCGGCGAATAGATCGCGTCGATCGGGATCAGACCGATGGGCGCGTCTTCCGGCTTGTTCTTGTCGGCAGAGACATAGCCCTTGCCGGTGTTGACGGTCAGCTCCATGTAGACATCCGCACCATCGTCGAGGTGGCAGATCACGTGCTCGCGGTTCAGAATCTCGATACCAGCGGATTCGGAGATGTCACCGGCAGTGACAACGCCCGGACCTTTGGCAGAGATCGACAGGCGCTTGGGGCCTTCGACTTCCATGCGCAGGCTGACGCCCTTGAGGTTCAGGATGATGTCGGTCACGTCTTCGCGCACACCGGCGACGGAGGAAAACTCGTGCAGTACGTTGTCAATCTGCACAGATGTGATCGCCGCGCCCTGCAGCGAGGACATCAGCACGCGGCGCAGCGCGTTGCCGAGGGTCAGGCCAAAGCCCCGCTCCAGCGGTTCGGCCATGACGGTCGCCTGACGTGCAGGGTCATTGCCCGGCTTGACGTCAAGCTGTTGCGGCTTGATCAATTCAGCCCAATTTTTGTGGATCATGCGTCCCTCCATCCTTGTTTGTGCCTCATGTCCAAATGACACAAACGCTCGAGGTTTCTGAAAAGCGGTATGGGGCCGCACGCAAGGCGCGACCCCATGTAAAACAGTCCCGGCTTAAACGCGGCGGCGTTTGGGCGGGCGGCAGCCGTTGTGGGCCATCGGGGTCACATCACGGATCGACGTGATGTTGAAACCGGCAGCCGCCAGAGCGCGGAGCGCGGATTCACGACCCGAACCAGGGCCCTGAACTTCAACTTCCAGCGTCTTGACGCCGTGATCCTGCGCCTTGCGGCCAGCATCTTCTGCGGCCATCTGAGCGGCATAGGGTGTCGATTTACGCGACCCTTTGAAGCCCATGGTGCCAGCGGAGGACCAGGAAATTGCGTTGCCTTGAACATCCGAGATCAGGATCTTGGTGTTGTTAAAGCTCGAGTTCACATGCGCCACGCCTGCGGCGATGTTCTTGGAGACCTTACGCTTGGTCTTTGTCTTATCGCGTGCCATTGATCAGACCCTCCCTTATTTCTTCTTGCCAGCAATGGCCTTAGCGGGGCCTTTGCGGGTGCGAGCATTGGTGTGGGTACGCTGACCACGGACGGGCAGGTTACGACGATGGCGCAGGCCACGGTAGCAACCAAGGTCCATCAGACGCTTGATGTTCATCTGCGTGTCACGACGCAGGTCGCCTTCGACGGTGTAGTTGGCGTCGATGTGCTCACGCACGGCCAGAACTTCGGCGTCGGACAGTTCGTTAACGCGACGGGTCGCGTCGATGCCAACGGCTTCGCAGATGGCTTTGGCGGAGGAGGTGCCAATACCGGTGATATAGGTGAGGGCGATTGGAACCCGCTTTGCAGTCGGGATGTTTACGCCGGCAATACGTGCCACGTTAGCTATTCCTTTTCGTTGCGGGTCCGTCGTTCCAGACCCTTTTTTCACAACACAAGCCCGAGGCGTTTGGGCCATCGGGCTGAGGCTGATCAGGTGATCTTGCGGGGCTGGGCGGAACCCTTGCCGCAATTTGATTCTCTTGCGAGATAGGGGTGACTATGAGGTTTTGCGCAGGGCGTCAAGCCTTGCACAAAACTCCCGTAGGATCGGCGGCGCGGCGCGAAAGGCGGCGTCGCCCCTGCCCGCACCACCGGGCAATCACTTGTCGAGAATCTGCGCAATCGCGCCGCGGACTTCTTCGATCTGGCCCAGACCATTTACACCGCTGAGCATCTCTTTGGCATAGTAATAGCCAATCAGCGGAGAGGTCTGTTTGTAGTACGCCATCAGACGGGTTTTGAGGCTTTCCTCATTGTCGTCCGCGCGGCGCTTGAACTCGATCCCGCCGCAGTTGCTGCATTTCCCGTCTTCGGGGATCGGCTTGGTCAGGTCGTTGTAGACCTCGCCGCAGGACGCACAGGTCGAGCGTGCGGTGATGCGGGCGACCAGCGCCTCATCGTCGACCTTCATCTCGATTACGGCGTCGAGGGTCTGGCCCTCTTGCTGCATCAAATCGGCCAGCGCATCGGCCTGCGCCAGCGTGCGGGGGAAACCGTCAAAAATAAAGCCGCCATGCTCGGCTTTGTCGGTAAGCTTTTCGCGGATCAGGCCGATGACGATCTCATCAGTAACCAGCGCGCCGCGGTCCATGACATCGGCGACAATCTTCCCCATTTCCGTACCGCTGTCCTTGGCCTCACGCAGCATGTCGCCGGTGGACAGTTGAACCATGTTGCGGGTCTCGACCAGATGACGTGCTTGGGTGCCTTTGCCTGCGCCCGGAGGCCCGAGTAGGATAATATTCATCGACGTACGGGGCTCCGTTTCTTGCGTGTACCTTTGCCTTTGCCCGCGCCTTTGCCGCGCAGCTGAGACTTCTCAAGCAGACCTTCATACTGGTGCGCCAGCAGATGGCTCTGAACCTGTTGGATCGTATCCATGGTGACCGAAACGACGATCAGCACTGAGGTGCCACCGAAGTAGAAGGGAATGGCGAACTGGCCGCGCAGAATCTCGGGCAGAACACAGACCGCCGCCAGATAGGCCGAGCCGAGAACGAGGATGCGGTTGACCACATACTCCAGATACTCGGAGGTGCGCTTGCCGGGGCGGATGCCGGGGACAAAGCCGTTTTGGTTCTTCAGGTTGTCGGCCACGTCATCAGGTTTGAAGCTGACGTTGAAAGTATAGAAATAGGCAAAGAAGACGATCATCGCCACGAAGAACAGCAGGTAAAGCGGCTGGCCAGGGCCAAAGTTCGCCAGAAGCCAGGACATCACCGGGCTGGTGGAATTGCCCGAAAACGTGCTGACGGTGACCGGCAGCAGCAGCAAAGACGAAGCAAAGATCGCCGGGATCACGCCCGCCGGGTTCACTTTTACCGGCAGGTGGCTGGTGCCGCCGTCATACATCTTCATCCCGACCTGACGGCGGGGGTATTGGATGTGTATTTTCCGCAGCGCGCGCTCCATGAAGACCACGAACATGATCGTCGCAATCACCATGACCAGCACACCCACGATCACCGCAGGGCTGATGGCACCGGAGCGGCCCGAAGCGAAGAACTGCGCGATGGCGGCGGGAACCTCGGCGATGATGCCGACGAAGATGATCAGCGAGATGCCGTTGCCGATGCCGCGTGCGGTGATCTGCTCACCCAGCCACATCAGGAACATGGTGCCGCCGACGAGGGTAATCATACAGGCGGCGATGAAGCTAAAGCCCATCTGCCCATCGGCCACGATGTCACCAGCCTGAAGGCTGACCGCAAGACCGTAGGACTGCAGGGTCGCCAGCGCCACGGTGCCGTAGCGCGTGTACTGGTTGATCTTCTTGCGCCCCTGTTCGCCCTCTTTTTTCAACTGCTCCAGCGCCGGGACCATGGAGGTCAGCAACTGAACGATGATCGAGGCCGAAATATAGGGCATGATACCCAGAGCGAAGATACCCATCCGGCCAAGCGCGCCGCCGGTGAACATCGACACCATGCCGCCGATGCCTTGACCTGCGCTCTCCATAAAGTCACGCAGTGCGCCGCCGTCGATGCCGGGCACCGGGATAAAGGTGCCAAGGCGGTAAACGATAAGCAGCCCGAGTGTGAACAGGATCCGATTGCGCAGGTCTGTTGCCTTGCCCAATGCGGCCCAGCTCGTGTTCGCGGCCATGTTTTCGACGGCAGATACCATGAGGGGTCTCTTCTTTTGTTGCGAAAACGCCGCCCGGGCCGTTTTCCGGCGGGCGGCGTTCGGGAAAACTTGAGGATATGTAAGCGGCTAACGCGCCGCTCACAAGCCTTAAGGCCGCTTTACTCGGATGCCTCGGCCGCCTTGGGGGCGGTCACGGTCACCTTGCCGCCTGCCTTCTCCACCGCCTCAATGGCGGACTTGGAAGCGCCAGCGACGTTCAGGTCGATCTTGGAGGTGATGTCACCCTTGGCAAGAACGCGGATACCGTCCAGCTCACGACGGACCAGACCGGACGCGATCAGGGCGGCACCGTCGATGGTGTTGCCGGCGTCGAGCTTCTTGGCGTCGATGAATTTCTGGATCAGGCCCAGGTTCACAACAGCGAAAGACTTGCGGTTCGGCTTGTTAAAGCCACGCTTGGGCAGACGCTGGTAGATTGGCATCTGGCCGCCTTCGTAGCCGTTGATGCTGACACCGGAACGGGATTTTTGACCCTTGATACCACGGCCACCCATCTTACCCTTGCCAGAGCCGGGACCACGGCCAACGCGCATACGCTTCTTGGTTGCGCCTTCGTTGTCGGAAAGTTCGTGCAGTTTCATGTCGCTTCTCCTTATGCCGGAAATGGCCCCCAGCGACGGGAGTGGCCAAACGCGGCGTTGCGATTCCATTGCGACCCAACATGGGCCACCGGGGGCGTATAGGGGATGGCGGGGGGCGTGACAAGGGGGGTGGGCTACTCAGGTGAGGCTCCATCCTTCCCCCGTCTGTGTAGCCCGCTTTTCTAATGGCAGTGATATGGCTCTGATCCGGCATGGCAGCATTGACCGGGCGGTGAAGATTTCCGGCATCCGCCCCCATGGGAGGGATGTTCGGGCGTATAGGGGATGGCGACTTGTGTGTGCACCGAGGCGAAGGATGGCACGCCAATCGTCGCGATAATGAGGGCTAAAGCTGAAAAGGTTTTCACTGTTTATCCGATACGTTTACGACCTCGCCAAATTCTACGAGGCCATTCGAAGGTAAAGGTTAAGCAAATATTAACAAGTGTAATAAACTGGGCTCGGCGGATGAGGTGACGGGGCCCCTTAGGTAAACCGGCTTCAAGCCGTCTGCGCCTTTAGGGAACACAGTGCCAACAAAGCTTCAGAAGCCACAAATAGCAAAACGCCCCGCAGTTCCCTGCGAGGCGCTTTCGTAGAGTGGTCCCCCACTCTACCGCTGAACCAAAGTTCAGCCTTTCTCTTCGACGATCTCAACCATATGCGAGACCTTGTTGATCATGCCGCGGACGGAAGGGGTATCTTCCAGCTCACGGGTACGACCCATTTTGTTCAGACCCAGGCCAACCAAAGTTGCCTTTTGCTTGGCGGGGCGGCGGATCGGCGAGCCGACCTGCTTGATTACGAGTGTCTTGGCCATGCTTATGCCTCCTCAGCCACTTGTGCGGAGGACTCTACGTTGTCTTCACGCTTGGGCAGAATGTCAGCCACTTTCTTGCCGCGACGCTGCGCGACGGAACGAGGCGATTGCTCTTTCTTCAGACCGTCCAGAGTGGCGCGGATCATGTTGTAGGGGTTCTGCGAACCGACCGATTTGGACACAACGTCCTTCACGCCCAGCATCTCGAACACAGCACGCATCGGACCACCGGCGATGATACCGGTACCTTCAGGTGCTGTACGCATGATAACGCGGCCTGCCCCGTGGCGACCATGCATGTCGTGGTGCAGGGTGCGGCCTTCGCGCAGTTGAACGCGGATCATCTGACGCTTGGCTTGCTCAGTCGCCTTGCGGATGGCCTCGGGTACTTCTTTCGCTTTACCCTTACCAAAGCCCACGCGGCCTTTCTGATCGCCCACGACCACGAGTGCGGCGAAGCCGAAACGCTTACCACCCTTAACGGTCTTGGACACGCGGTTGATCGCGACCAGACGGTCAGCGAATTCCGGGGTTTCGTCGCGTTGGTTGCGGCGGTTGCCCCCACGGTTGTCATCTCTTGCCATCTGGCATCTTCCTTTTTCTGTGGCCCTGAGGCCCTTAGGATCAATCCTGGTGAGCGCTTGGCCCCCGGATCATCGAGAGGGCCAACCCGGCCCTCTTCGCAGGAAAGCTATGCGCAGGGCACAGCCTCCATATGAAAGCGGGTGCGTGGTTGCCCACGCACCGCACAATCAGATCTTCAAACCGCCTTCACGCGCGGCGTCGGCCAGAGCCTTCACCTTGCCGTGGAAGAGGAAGCCGCCACGGTCGAAGTATGCTTCTTCGACGCCGGCTTTCTTGGCACGTTCGGCAATCGCGGCACCGACCTTGGTCGCTGCTTCGATGTTGTTCTTGCCGAAAACGCCCAGATCCTTTTCCATCGAGGAAGCGGAAGCCAGTGTCACGCCGTTCACATCGTCGATCAGCTGAGCCGAGATGTTTTTGGACGAACGGTGTACCGACAGGCGGAGACGCCCGGCGTTCACTTTGCGGAGTTTGTTCCGAACGCGCATGCGGCGTTTCAGGAACAGCTGTCTTTTGGTGTTTGCCATCTTTCCGTTCCTTACTTCTTCTTGCCTTCTTTGCGGAACACGAACTCACCCTTATAGCGGATGCCTTTGCCCTTATAGGGCTCGGGCTTGCGCCATGCGCGGATGTTCGCGGCGACCTGACCAACAAGCTGTTCGTCAATGCCTTCCACAACGATTTCGGTCTGCTTCGGTGCTGTCACGGTGACGCCTTCGGGCGCAACGTAGTCAACATCGTGGCTGAGGCCGAGGTTCAGTTTTAGCGTGTTGCCATTAACGGCCGCACGATAACCAACACCCTGGATTTCCAGCTCCTTCTTGAAGCCCTCGGTAACACCGGTCACGAGGTTTTCAATCATGGTGCGGGACATGCCCCACTGCTGACGCGCGCGCTTGGACTTGCCACGCGGTGTCACAGAGATTGCATCGTCTTCGACCGTCAGGGTCACGTCGTCAGTTGCGCGGAAGCTGCGGGTGCCCTTGGGGCCCCTCACTTCGATCGTCTGACCGCTCACCGATGCCGAGACGCCCGAAGGCATGGCGACTGGTTTCTTACCAATACGAGACATTGTCTTCTCCTTAGAATACGGTGCAGAGCACTTCGCCGCCAACATTGGCAGAGCGTGCAGATGCGTCCGACATCACACCTTTGGAGGTGGAGACAATCGACACGCCGAGGCCCTGACGGACGACGGGAATGTCATTGACGGCCATGTAGACGCGACGACCGGGTTTGGAAACCCGCTTCAGCTCACGAATAACAGGTTCGCCTTCGTAGTACTTGAGGCTGATCTCGATGGCGGGGTGGCCATCGGCGCCCGTGACTTTTTCGTAGCCGCGGATGTAGCCTTCGTCGGCCAGCACGTCCAATACCCATGCACGCAGCTTGGAAGCCGGTGTGGAGACGGTGGATTTGCCGCGCAGCGAAGAGTTACGGATGCGTGTCAGCATATCTGCGATAGGATCGTTCATCTGATGCGCTCCTTACCAGCTCGACTTGACCATGCCGGGGATTTGGCCCGAAGAGCCGAGGTCCCGCAGCGCGATCCGCGAAATTTTCAGTTTACGATAGTAGGCGTGCGGGCGGCCCGTCAGCTGGCAACGGTTGTGCAGACGCACAGCAGAGCTGTTGCGCGGCAGTTTCGCCAGTTTCAGGGAAGCGCGGAAACGCTCTTCCATCGGTTTGCTTTCGTCGCTCACGATCTCTTTCAGAGCCGCGCGCTTCTCAGCGTACTTTTTGACCAGTGCTTCGCGCTTCTTTTCGCGCTCAATCATGGATTTCTTAGCCATTTCTAATCCTTCCCGCGCTTATGAATTGAAGGGCATGTTGAAAGCTTTCAACAGCGCCTTGGCTTCAGCGTCGGTTTTCGCCGTGGTGGCGATCACGATGTCCATACCCCAAGTTTCGTCAACTTTGTCGAAGTCGATTTCGGGGAACACGATATGCTCTTTCATGCCCATGGCGTAGTTGCCACGGCCGTCAAAGCTCTTGCCCGAGATGCCGCGGAAGTCACGGATACGGGGCATTGCGATCGTGATCAGACGATCAAGGAATTCGTACATGCGGTCGCCACGCAGGGTAACTTTCGCACCCAAAGGCATGTCTTCACGCACGCGGAAACCAGCGATGGATTTCTTGGCCACGGTTGTCAGAGCCTTCTGGCCTGCAATCGCGGTCAGGTCTTCCTGAGCCGACTTGGCTTTCTTGCTGTCACGTACGGCCTCGGCACCGCAGCCGATGTTCAGAACGATCTTGTCCAGCTTGGGGATCATCATGTCGTTCTTGTAGCCGAATTCCTCTTTCAGGGCGGCGCGGATCTTCTCGCGGTATTCGGCCTGAAGGCGGGGTGTGTAGGTTGCGGTATCAAGCATCGATCACGTCCCCCGTGGTCTTGGCAAAGCGCACTTTCTTGTCGCCTTCGATTTTGAAACCTACGCGCGTGGCTTTGCCGTTGGCATCCACCAGTGCGAGGTTGCTCAGGTCGATCGGCATCGCCTTGGGGATGCGGCCGCCCTGAGATGTCTGTGTCTGGCGCGTTGCGCGGATGGCGATTTTCACGCCGTCAACGATGGCCTTGTTCGACTTGGGGTCAACAGACGAGATGGTGCCCGTCTTGCCCTTGTCCTTGCCGGACAGGACGATGACCTTGTCACCTTTGCGAAGTTTAGCAGCCATGATTACAGCACCTCCGGAGCGAGCGAGATGATTTTCATGAAGTTCTTCGCACGCAGTTCACGAACAACCGGCCCGAAAATACGGGTGCCGACAGGCTCGTTGTTGTTATTCAGGATAACAGCAGCGTTGCGGTCGAAGCGGATGGCGGTGCCATCTTCACGACGAACTTCTTTGGCAGTGCGAACGACAACGGCCTTACGGACGTCGCCTTTTTTCACACGACCGCGCGGGATGGCTTCCTTGACCGAGACGACAATGATGTCGCCGACGGATGCGTATTTACGCTTGGAACCACCCAGGACCTTGATGCACTGAACACGGCGCGCGCCGCTGTTGTCAGCAACATCCAGGTTGGTCTGCATCTGGATCATTTGGTTTCTCCCGACCTTCTGGGGGGCGATGCGGCCCTCATCCCAGGGTTTCGTTTAAGGGGCTCAGGCCTCGGCTTTGTCCGAAGTCAGAACTTCCCAACGTTTGGTTTTCGACTTGGGGGCACATTCGATGATGCGCACAGTGTCGCCCACCTTGAACGTGTTGTTCTCATCGTGAGCCCGGTACTTCTTGGACTTACGGATGGTCTTTTTCAGAACCGGATGCGTAAAGCGACGCTCTACGGAAACGGAAACTGTTTGTGCGTTGGCGTCCGATGTCACGGTGCCTGTAAGGATACGCTTGGGCATGTTTCAGGCTCCTATTATTCGGCTGCCGCAGCAGCGGCTTTCTGGTTCAGCACGGTGTGGACACGGGCCACGTCACGCTTAACAGTCTTCAGACGTGCGGGGTTTTCCAACTGGCCGGTGGCCTGCTGAAAACGCAAGTTGAAGGATTCTTTTTTCAGGTTCACAAGTTCGTCGCGGAGCTGGTCCGGCGTCTTGTCGTGCAGTTCGCTGGCTTTCACGGCCTCTTCCTTTCAACATCACCAGTAGGCCCCTGTGGGGTGACCATGATTCTGGTGGAGTTCATGATGAAAGGTGCCAATACGCGCTGAGGTCGCACATGGCAACCCCCGATGGCCCGGCGCCTGTGAATTAGGCGGGAAAGACGCTGGCGATAGGAACATGTTCCGCATAAGAAGGGCCTATGTCAAACATCAAATCGCTTTTCGCCACCCGCCTCTATCACGCCGCCCTGTCGGACCATGGCAAACCCATCGACACCGACGAACTGGCCGCCTCTTGTTTCTCGATCGCCGAGGATGATGAGGCCGGGCAGGATTGGTGCGAAGAGAACGGCTATGCGGGCTACACCTCTTATGCGTCGCTCGATGACCTGCCCTACCGCTTTCCGATCTTCAAGGATCTGGTCGCGGTGCTGGACAAACATGTGGCCGCCTTTGCCAAGGATCTCGACTTCGATCTGGGCGCGCGCAAGCTGGTGCTCGATTCCCTGTGGCTGAACATCCTGCCCGAAGGCGGCATCCACACCTCGCATATTCACCCCCACTCCGTGATCTCGGGCACGACCTATGTGACCATGCCCGAAGGCGCCAGCGCGATCCGTTTCGAGGATCCGCGCCTGCCGATGATGATGGCCGCGCCGGGCCGGGTGAAGGACGCTCGCGAAGAGCTGCGCCCCTTCATCTATGTCGCACCCGACGCGGGCGACGTGCTGCTCTGGGAAAGCTGGCTGCGCCATGAGGTGCCAATGAACATGATCGAAGAAGACCGCGTTTCGGTCTCATTCAACTACAACTGGGCCTGACCCATGGCCGAGGACGTGAGTGCCCTCCCCCTGTCGGACCTGACAATCGACGCCGAGACCCGCCCGCCCCTGCCCGACATGGGCGAGGTATCCGAAGCCCAACGGCAGGCCGGGCGGCACCTCGCGGCGATCCACCGCCATTACCTCAGCGACCTATCCCAAATCGCAAAGGTGATGACCCGTATCGAGGCCGGTGATGCGCCTCCGGCTGATCTTGCGCATATCGTTCTGCACAGCCAGATGTCGCAGAACTTCGCCGCCGCCGGGACGCTCTGCGGACAACAATGCTGGGCGTTGACGATGCACCACAATATCGAAGAACAAAGCATTTTCCCGCAGCTGCACGCGCGCGGCTCTGAACCCGTACGTGCAATCGTGGACCGTCTGCGGGCCGAACATGAGGTCGTTCACGCGCTTCTCGAACGGCTGGGCGCGGCGGCGGACGGATTGACTGTGGCACCAAGCTCAGAACAATTCGCCGAAACCCGCGCGATATTCGACCAACTGGTCGCAGTAGTGCGCTCGCATTTCAAATTCGAAGAGAGCGCCTTGGCCGAGGCATTGGGCGTCTATCAGGTCGACATCTGAGGCACCGCCTGGCGGCTATTTCAGCTTCTTCGCCGCCTCTTCCTGCGCCTTGACCGCGGCCTTTTCTTCCTTGGTCAGCTTGTTGCCCCACTGATTGTTGCTGAGCCCGAGATCACTGGGCATCGGCTTGGTCTTGCCCTTCTTCACCTCTCCGCCCTTGTCGAGAAACGCTTTGATGAGGTCTTCGTCGGTGTTCGGCTTTGGGACGTGCTTCATCTGGCTGGGCCTTTCCTGCGGCATGGGGTTAGGCAAAGGCTACCTAGAATAAAGCGCATTGGCCAGCGTTGCAGGTGCTGCTTGCCCCGCCTGCCCGATTGGTGAACATTCAACCTTTAGATTTATTTGAGTATCCCTGCCGATGTTTGTCCCGTTCCTTTTGCTCGTTATATCGCTCGCTTTTACAACCGCAGCCGCATCCACGCCGGGCTATGGGGACTTCAGCCTGCTCGGGGCGCTTTGCGTTATCGCCAGTGCGATCCTTCTGCTCCGGTCTTTCCGCGGCGCGCATCAGCAGCGGACAAAATGGATCATCGTCGACGGCTCCAACGTCATGCATTGGAAGACCGGCGCGCCGGACATGAATGCGGTCCGGGACGTTGTGGATGAGTTACGCATGAGGGGCTATTCCCCCGGCGTCGTGTTTGACGCCAACGCGGGCTATCTGCTCGCGGGTCGCTATCAACATGACAAGGCGCTGAGCAGACAACTTGACCTGCCGGTGGACCGGGTGATGGTCGTCCCAAAGGGCACGCCCGCGGACCCCTATATACTCCAATCCGCCCGAGACTACGGCGGGCAGGTCGTCAGCCGCGATCAGTTCCGCGATTGGGCGGACGCCCATCCGGAAATCGCAGAGCCGGGACACCTGATCAAAGGCGGCTACCGGGATGGAAAGCTTTGGCTTGATCTTGAGGCCGACGCGCTGGTCTAACAAAGAAAAACCCCCGCCGATCGCTCGACGGGGGTTCATTCCTCTTACCCACCCCTCGCGGGGCGTGCGGCTTACCAGTCCTCGCGGACGACAACCCGGGTCTTGATCGGCAGCTTCATGGCTGCCAGACGCAGAGCTTCGCGTGCCACGTCTTCACCGACACCGTCGATTTCAAACATGATACGGCCCGGCTTGACCTTGGCTGCCCAGAAGTCGACGGAACCTTTACCTTTACCCATACGAACTTCGACGGGCTTGGAGGTGACCGGAACGTCCGGGAAGATGCGGATCCAGACACGGCCCTGACGTTTCATGTGACGCGTCATGGCGCGGCGTGCCGCTTCGATTTGACGGGCTGTAACCCGCTCCGGCTGCAGTGCCTTCAGGCCGTAGGTGCCAAAGTTCAGGTCAGACCCGCCCTTTGCCAGACCCTTGATCGAGCCCTTAAACTGCTTGCGGAATTTAGTACGCTTTGGTTGAAGCATTTCTCATTCCCCCTTAGCGACGACCGCCGGCACCGCGAGGTGCTGGGCCATCTTGGAGTTCCTGTGCCTTACGGTCACGCGCGGCGGGGTCATGTTCCATGATCTCGC
Source organism: Sulfitobacter dubius (assembly GCF_027214245.1). Taxonomy (GTDB): domain Bacteria; phylum Pseudomonadota; class Alphaproteobacteria; order Rhodobacterales; family Rhodobacteraceae; genus Sulfitobacter; species Sulfitobacter dubius_A. The sequence continues at coordinate 498,233 of NZ_JAPWHM010000005.1, forward strand.
CTTTGAAGATCCATGTCTTGATCCCGATGATGCCGTAAGCGGTGGCCGCTTCGACATGTGCGTAATCGATGTCGGCACGCAATGTGTGCAGCGGCACGCGACCCTCACGGTACCATTCGGTACGCGCGATTTCGGCCCCACCAAGACGACCCGCGAGGTTCACGCGGATGCCCAGTGCGCCCATGCGCATGGCGTTCTGCACGGCACGTTTCATGGCGCGGCGGAAAGACACCCGGCGCTCCAGCTGTTGTGCAATGCTTTCACCAACCAAGTGTGCGTCCAGCTCGGGCTTGCGGATCTCAACGATGTTGAGGTGCAGTTCCGACTTGGTCATCTTGGCGATCTTCTGGCGCAGCGTCTCGATGTCCGCGCCTTTCTTGCCGATGATGACACCGGGGCGTGCTGTGTGGATCGTGACGCGGCACTTTTTGTGCGGACGTTCGATGATCACACGGGCAACACCAGCTTGGTGGCACTCTTTCTTGATGAAGTCGCGGATTGCGAGGTCTTCGAGAAGAAGATCACCGTAATCCTTGGTGTCGGCGTACCAGCGGCTGTCCCAGGTGCGGTTCACCTGAAGGCGCATACCGATCGGATTGACTTTGTTACCCATCAGGCTTGCTCCTCAACTTGACGCACTTTGATCGTGATCTCGGCAAACGGCTTGATGATCTTGCCGAAACGGCCACGGGCACGTGGGCGACCGCGCTTCATGGTCAGGTTCTTACCGACATAGGCCTCGGCCACGATGAGCTCATCGACGTCCAGGTTGTGGTTGTTCTCGGCGTTGGCAATCGCGGACTGAAGGCACTTCTTCACGTCCTGCGCGACCCGCTTCTTGGAGAAGGTGAGGTCGGTCAACGCTTTGTCCACGGACTTGCCACGGATCAGAGCTGCAACCAGGTTCAGTTTCTGCGGGCTGGTGCGAAGCATGCGCAGTTTTGCCATTGCTTCGTTGTCTGCCACGCGGCGGGGATTCTTATCCTTGCTCATGGCTTATTTCCGCTTCGCTTTTTTGTCGGCGGCATGACCGTAGTAGGTCCGAGTCGGGGAGTACTCACCGAACTTCTGACCGATCATGTCTTCGCTGACGTTAACAGGGATGTGCTTATGACCGTTGTACACGCCAAACGTCAGACCCACGAACTGGGGCAGGATCGTGCTGCGGCGCGACCAGATCTTGATCACTTCGTTACGGCCGCCCTCGCGGGAAGCCTCTGCCTTTTTGAGGACATAAGAGTCAACAAAAGGACCTTTCCATACTGAACGAGCCATGAATTAACGCCCCTTCTTCTTGGCGTGACGCGAGCGGATGATAAGCTTGCTGGACGCTTTGTTCTTGTTGCGGGTCTTGGCACCCTTCGTCGGCTTACCCCAAGGAGTAACCGGGTGACGACCACCAGAGGTCCGGCCTTCACCACCGCCGTGCGGGTGGTCGATCGGGTTCATCACCACACCACGTACAGAAGGACGGATGCCCTTGTGACGCATGCGGCCCGCTTTACCGTAGTTCTGGTTGGAGTTGTCGGGGTTGCTGACGGCACCAACGGTGGCCATGCATTCCTGACGCACGAGACGCAGCTCGCCGCTGCTCAGACGGATCTGAGCGTAGCCACCGTCACGACCCACGAACTGGGCGTAGGTGCCGGCGGCACGTGCGATCTGACCGCCCTTGCCGGGCTTCATCTCGATGTTGTGGACGATCGTACCGATTGGCATGCCCGAGAAAGGCATCGCGTTACCGGGTTTGATGTCCACTTTGGCGCCGGCGATGATCTTGTCGCCGATGGCCAGACGCTGGGGGGCCAGGATGTAGGCCTGCTCGCCGTCTTCGTACTGGATCAGTGCGATGAAAGCGGTCCGGTTGGGGTCATATTCGATCCGCGCGACAACAGCGGACATGTCCAGCTTGTTACGCTTGAAATCAACGATACGGTAGAGGCGCTTTGCACCACCACCTGTACGACGCATTGTGATTCGTCCGGTGTTGTTCCGACCGCCAGATTTGGTCAAACCCTCAGTAAGGGCTTTGACCGGGCGGCCTTTCCACAGCTCCGAACGGTCGATCAGTACCAGTCCACGCTGGCCTGGCGTCGTCGGTTTGTACGACTTGAGTGCCATGTTCTCTGTCTTCCGTTTGCTTGGCACGCATCCATCAAGATGAAAGCGCGTTGGTTGTAGGGCCCCGAAGGTCCCCTGTAGGAGTGGTGGGCGGGCTTAAATCTCTTGCGAGGCAGGCATCCCATCCACCGGGATCGTTCAAATAGCCAAACCCCGGACGAATCCGGGGCTTGAGCCGATGTGGCGACCTAACAGGTTCAATTCTGCCCGTCCAGTGGGCATGACGAAATTCCTCTCCCCTGCCCGCACAAAAGAAAAGAAGGCGCCGAAGCGCCTTCTTCTGTAGGTTTACCGATTACCCAAAGCGGGTATTAGTCAAGGCCAATGCTCTCGGCCAGACGCATACCGGGGTCAAGGATTTCAACTTCTGCTTCGTTGAATTCCGGCATGCTTTCCAGACGCTCTTCGGTGACGCCGGGGACGATCACTTCGTCTTCACGCATGATCAGCTTCTCAACCGGAATGGCGACTTCGTTTTCGCCCATCCCAAGGAATCCGCCAACGCCGATGATCGCAACAACGGTGTCGCCACGGACGCCTATAAAGTCGATCTCACCAACGTCTTCACCGGTTTCGGTGGCGACGCTGCGGCCGGTCAGTTCTTCGGCGGTCAGGTTAAAGATCGGCAGACGCTGCACGTTTTCCTGATAGCGCGCGCGGTCTTCTTCGGCCATATTGCCTTGCTCGTCAGCATTGAAGTCTTCCATCAGCACGCGGGCTTGCTCTTGCTCGACGTTGATCTCGGCGCCTTCGGCACCTTCAACGTTGACCTCAGGCGCTTCGGCTTCTTCGACGACGACATTCGCGTCTTCACCCTGCTGCACGTTCACGTTGGCTTCTTCCTGCTCAACAGCGACGCGGGCTTCTTCGGATTCAGCCACGTTCACATTGGCTTCGGCCTGCTCAACAGTCACGCGCGGCTCGGCTTCTTCGATGGTCACTTTCGGCTCGGGGCGCACGAATTTCACGACGGGTTCGGGCTGCTCCAGATCAACGATCGGCTCGCCTGTTTCCACATCAACCTGCGGCTTGGGAACCTGCACGGTCACGACCGGCTCAGGGATACGCACGGTCACCTGCGGCTGTGCCTGCTCAACGGTGATGATCGGCGCCTGCTGCTGCACGCGAACGGTCGGCTCGGGCACGGCTACGGTTACTTCGGGCTGGCCCTGCTCAACCGTCACCACGGGAGCGTCCTGCGAAACGTTTACATCGGGCTCGGGCACGGTCACATCAACTTGGGCGTCTTCCTGCTCAACAACCACTTGGCCGCCGGCTACATTAGCGGTCGCGGCTGCGTCACCCTCAACTTCGGCTTCAGCTTCTGCTTCCATCTCGGCTTCGGCTTCGGCGTTGCGTTCGATGGTCTCTTCGACGTTCTCCGTTGCGTCCTGCGCCAGAACCGGAGCGGCTGCGAAAAGGGCAACGGCGGATACGCCGGCCATGAGTGTTTTGGTATAGATCATTAGGTCTCTCCCGTATTCGTTTAAGATAGTTGAGGCGCCCAGCACCCCGTCTTCCACGGTGAGACAACCGGCAGCTTTCCGCTCTGTTCCAAGAAAATTGATAGCATTTTTTCGGAACTTTTTATGGATCGCCACTTGATTGAAGCGGGCCTCGCCGGGATCGCTCATGGGTAATGCCACCCCCTAAAAACGCAAAAACCCCGCCGGAGCGGGGGTCTTACATCAGCGATATGTTAGGGCTTAAGCGGCGCGGCGCGCCTGTGCGAATGATAACAGGCGCTTGCTCTTTTCATCCCACAGATGCAGCCGCGCATTGGCGAGGCTTTCGCGAATCGTCATCCGATTCCCTTCGGCAAGTGCCACGTGATCGCGCAGCACCTCGGGCAAGCGATAGAACGGGATACGGCTGTAAAGGTGGTGCACGTGGTGAATGCCGATATTGGCACTCAGCCACTGCAAGGGCCGAGGCAGGATGTAATGCGACGAACCATGAAAGGCCGCGTCATGCAAATCCCACGCTTCGTTCTCTTCCCAATGGGTCGTCTCGAACTGGTGCTGCACATAGAACAGCCACATGCCCGCCGTGGCCGCCAAAAGGGTGCTGGGGACGAAGATGAGCAGAATGGGCATGATCCCCCCGAAATAGAAGATCACCGCAAGTGCTGCGAGGATCGTCAGGTTGGTGCCCATCGCGCTGAACCAATAACGGGTTTGCGCCATCAGCCCCAGCGGGACGCGGTTCTGCACAAAAAACAGGTAGCTCGGCCCAAGACCAAAAAGCACGACCGGATTGCGGTAGAGACGGTACTGCAACCGCCCAAGCAGCCCCAGCTCGCGATACTCTGCAACGGTGAGTGTGTGAATATCGCCAATCCCTCGACGGCCAAGGTTCCCAGCCGAGGAATGGTGAATCGAATGGGTCCGGCGCCAAACGTCATAGGGCGTCAGTGTCAGCACCCCCAGCACGCGGCCCACCCAATCGCTGGTGCGACGGCTGCTGAAAAAGGCCGCATGGCCGCAGTCATGCTGAATCGCAAAGAGCCGCAGCAGGAAGCCGGCATTCACCAGCGAAATGCCAAGTGTCAGCCAGCCGCTGATCGACAACGCCCACCAAGCCAGTGCCCAAAGAAGGACAAACGGCCCGAGCGTGATCGCCAGTTCAAAACTGCTGCGCCAAGTGCTTGGCTCGCGGTAGCGGGCCAGCACGCGCACCCAGTCGCGCGCGTTCGACACGTCCGCAGACGCGCCGGGGGTAGATTTTTCGTGGGACATAGACCTGCTTTTTGTCGTTCTCCGAGGTCTTGTAGAGGAAAGCGCGCCGCAAGCAACGCCCCCGATGCCTTTTGCCGCTGCATAGCGTCATTTAGGCCGGAAACGGCCCATGCAGCAAAGCTTCCCACGGAACCGAAAGGCCAGCGCCTACGGCCCGCTGCCGGGGGGGGGGCACCCTTCGTCGGGAAATCATATGTGTGATCCCCAAAGGGCCACCCGCCACAACGGAAAAGGCCCCCGCAATGCGGAGGCCTTTCCCAAATACCAAACCGAAAGCTTACAGCCCGGTGGATACGTCGATTGTGTTGCCCTCTTCGAGCGTCACATAAGCCTTTTTCACGTCTTTCCGGCGGCCCATCTGACCCCGGAAACGCTTGACCTTGCCTTTGGTGATGGACGTGTTCACGGCCTTCACCTTGACGTTAAAGAGCGCCTCAACGGCCTCTTTGATCATCGGCTTGTTGCTTTCAATCGCCACTTCGAAAACGACAGCGTTCTGTTCGGACGCCATGGTTGCTTTCTCGGTGATGATCGGCTTGCGGATCACGTCATAGTGTTCATGCTTGGCGCTCATTTCAGGCGTGCCTCCAATGCTTCGATCCCCGCTTTGGTGATCACCAGAGTGTCACGCTTGAGGATGTCATAGACGTTTGCGCCCATCGACGGCAGGACATCCAGCCCTTCGATGTTGCGCGCGGCCTGTGCGAAGTTCTCGTTGACCGAAGCGCCATCGATGACCAGCGCGCGCTTCCAACCCAGGTTCGACACCTGTTTGGCCAGAGCGGCTGTTTTGCCTTCGGATGTGGCTTCGTCGATGATGACCAAGGAACCGGCTTTTGCTTTAGCGGACAGCGCGTGGCGCAGGCCCAGCTTGCGGAACTTTTTGGTCAGCTCGTGGCCGTGACTACGCGGGGTTGGACCCTTGTAGATACCACCCTTACGGAAGATCGGCGCGTTACGGTCACCGTGGCGTGCGCCGCCGGTGCCTTTTTGGCGATAGATCTTCTTGGTCGAGTAGCTGGTCTCGGACCGGGTCTTGACCTTGTGCGTACCCTGCTGCGCGTTGTTACGCTGCCAGCGCACGACGCGGTGCAGGATGTCGGCACGCGGCTCAAGGCCGAACAGTGCTTCGTCCAGGTCTACGGACCCGGCTTTGCCACCGTCGAGTTTGATGACATCGAGTTTCATGCGTCACCTTCTTTCTTGTCAGCATCGGCATCGGAATTGTCGGCATCCGAACCTTCAGCTGCGATTTCAGCTTCTGCGGCTTTCAGCGCTTCGGCTTCCTGTGCGGCTTGCTCTTCGGCCAAACGCTTGGCTTCGGCTTCTGCCTCTGCTGCGGCTGCGGCGGCTGCCTCTTCGGCGGCTTTCGCGGCTTCTTCAGCGGCGGATTTCAGAGCGGCGGGCAGAATCGCGTCTTCGGGGAACGGCTTTTTAACCGCATCCTTAACGGTGACCCAGCCACCTTTGGAGCCAGGAACGGCACCTTTGACCATGATCAGGCCACGCGCGCTGTCGGTCTTGACGACTTCGAGGTTCTGCGTGGTGACACGGGCAGCGCCCATGTGACCGGCCATTTTCTTACCTTTGAAAACCTTGCCGGGATCCTGACACTGGCCCGTGGAGCCGTGCGAACGGTGGCTGATGGAAACACCGTGTGTCGCCCGCAGACCGCCGAAGTTGTGACGCTTCATCGCACCGGCAAAACCTTTACCGATCGAAGTGCCTGCAACGTCAACGTACTGACCTGCGAAGTAATGGTCGGCGATGATTTCCTCACCGACTTCCAGCATCGCTTCCGCATCGACGCGGAACTCAGCAACCTTGCGCTTGGGTTCCACTTTCGCTGCTGCGAAGTGGCCACGCATGGCTTGGCTTGTGCGTTTGGCTTTCGCCGAACCTGCACCGAGCTGAACGGCAGTGTAGCCGTCGCGGTCTGCGGTGCGCTGTGCGACAACCTGAAGCTTGTCCAACTGAAGAACGGTCACAGGGATCTGCTTGCCGTCTTCCATGAACAGCCGGGTCATGCCGACTTTTTTTGCAATAACGCCTGAGCGCAACATATGATTACCCTCCCGGCTTACGATTGCAGCTTGATCTCGACATCCACGCCAGCGGCGAGGTCGAGCTTCATCAGCGCGTCCACGGTCTGGGGGGTCGGATCAATGATATCCAGCAGACGCTTGTGCGTGCGGATTTCGAACTGGTCACGGGATTTCTTGTCAACGTGGGGACCACGAAGAACGGTGAATTTCTCGATTTTGTTCGGCAGCGGAATGGGACCGCGAACCGAAGCGCCTGTGCGCTTGGCGGTGCTGACGATTTCCTGAGTGGAGGCATCGAGCACCCGGTAGTCAAACGCCTTGAGGCGAATGCGGATGTTCTGGCTTTGAACGGCCATATGCATATCCCTTGTTTTGGGATTCTAACGGATTGGAGGAAGCAGGCTCATCCGGCCCCCTCATCGCGCCTTGGTATTAAATCAAACGGGGCGCGTCTAACGCACCCCGGTTCAATGGGCGTCCTATAGAGGGAATCGCAACAGGTGGCAAGAGGGTTCTAAAACCCCCCGTGTTTTTAGAACCAGTGCGCAAAGTCACGCCGGCCACGGCGTGACAGCGCACCCCGCCAACGTTCAATCACCACCGAAAACTACCTCTAGCTTTCCATCTTCCGGAAGCTTCACAAAAAGCCCCCTCCCCCACAAAAGCAAAAGGCCGCAGCAAACGCTGCGGCCTTTCAAATCTCTCAGACGTCAGGCCCGAAGGCCCCGCCCAAAATCACTCGGTGATTTTGGAAACGACGCCGGCGCCAACTGTACGGCCACCTTCACGGATCGCGAAGCGCAGACCATTTTCCATGGCGATCGGTGCGATCAGCTCAACGCCGAAGGACACGTTGTCGCCGGGCATGACCATCTCGGTGCCTTCTGCCAGCTGAACGGTGCCGGTCACGTCAGTTGTACGGAAGTAAAACTGCGGACGGTAGTTCGCGAAGAACGGCGTGTGACGGCCACCTTCCTCTTTGGTGAGGATGTAGGCTTCGGCTTCGAACTTGGTGTGCGGGTTCACGGAACCGGGCTTGCAGAGAACCTGACCGCGCTCAACGCCGTCACGCTCAACGCCACGCAGCAGCGCGCCGATGTTGTCGCCTGCTTCACCACGGTCCAGCAGCTTGCGGAACATTTCCACGCCTGTGCAGGTGGTTTTCTTGGTGTCGCGGATGCCGACGATCTCGATTTCGTCGCCAACGTTGATCACGCCACGCTCAACACGGCCGGTCACAACGGTACCACGACCAGAGATCGAGAACACGTCTTCGACGGGCATCAGGAACGGCTGGTCAACAGCACGCTCTGGTGTCGGGATGTAGTTGTCGACTTCTTCCATCAGCTTGCGGATCGCGTTTTCGCCGATGGCCTCATCGCGGCCTTCCATCGCCGCCAGAGCGGAACCGGGCACAACGGGGATGTCGTCGCCGGGATAGTCGTAGGAAGACAGCAGCTCGCGGATTTCCATCTCAACCAGCTCAAGCAGCTCTTCGTCGTCGACCTGGTCAACTTTGTTCATGAAGACGACCATGGCGGGGATGCCAACCTGACGGCCGAGCAGAATGTGCTCGCGGGTCTGGGGCATCGGGCCGTCGGCGGCGTTCACAACCAGGATCGCGCCGTCCATCTGAGCCGCACCGGTGATCATGTTTTTCACATAGTCAGCGTGGCCGGGGCAGTCGACGTGGGCGTAGTGACGTGCTTCGGTCTCATACTCAACGTGTGCGGTCGAGATGGTGATGCCGCGGGCCTTTTCTTCGGGTGCACCGTCGATCTGGTCATACGCTTGGAAGTCACCGAAGTATTTGGTGATCGCCGCGGTCAGCGTGGTTTTACCGTGGTCAACGTGGCCGATTGTGCCGATGTTGACGTGTGGCTTGTTACGTTCAAACTTTGCCTTTGCCATGGTGTTGGCTCCTTTAGATGTTGGGTGGTGGGCTTAAAAACCCACCCTACAGATTGGGTAGGGCGGGGTTCACCCCGCCATCCCGGTTATGCAAATTTGGCCTGAATCTCGTCAGAGATGTTCTGCGGCACAGGCTCGTAGTGGTCGAACTGCATGGTGAAGTTCGCACGACCGGAAGACATCGAACGCAGCGTGTTGATGTAGCCGAACATGTTCGCCAGCGGTACGAAGGCGTCGATCGCGATGGCGTTGCCGCGCGTGTCTTGACCCTGCACCTGACCCCGACGGGATGTCAGGTCACCGATGATGCCGCCGGTGTACTCTTCCGGTGTCACAACTTCGACCTTCATGATCGGTTCCAGCAGCTTTGCGCCAGCTTTCTTCATGCCTTCGCGCATACCCATACGGGCGGCGATTTCGAAGGCCAGAACGCTGGAGTCAACGTCGTGGAACTTACCGTCGATCAGAGCAACCTTGAAGTCGATGACCGGGAAGCCCGCCAGCGGACCGGAGTCCAGTACCGACTTGATCCCTTTTTCCACGCCCGGGATGTATTCCTTGGGAATGGCACCACCGACGATACGGCTCTCAAAGGAGTAACCTTCGCCCGGCTCGGTCGGCATCAGGATCATCTTAACTTCACCGAACTGACCCGAACCACCCGACTGCTTCTTGTGGGTGTAGGTGATCTCGGCTTCGCGGCTGATCGTCTCACGGTATGCCACCTGCGGCGCACCGATGTTCGCTTCAACTTTGAATTCGCGCTTCAGACGGTCCACCAGGATGTCGAGGTGAAGTTCGCCCATGCCCTTCATGATGGTCTGACCGGATTCCAGATCGGTTTCGACGCGGAAAGAGGGGTCTTCGGCGGCCAAACGGGCCAGACCTGCAGACATCTTTTCTTGATCAGCCTTGGTTTTCGGCTCAACCGCGATCTCGATCACCGGATCGGGGAAGGTCATGGTTTCCAGAACCACCGGATCGTTGGCAGCACAAAGCGTGTCACCTGTGGTGGTGTCTTTCAGACCAGCAAGCGCGATGATGTCGCCCGCAAAGGCTTCTTCGATCTCTTCGCGGTTGATCGAGTGCATCATCATCATACGACCGACGCGCTCTTTCTTACCCTTGGTCGAGTTCAGAAGGGTATCGCCCTTCTTCAGCACGCCCGAGTAGATGCGGGTGAAGGTCAACGAACCAACAAAGGGGTCGTTCATGATTTTGAACGCAAGGCCAGAGAACGCCATGTCATCATCCGCACGGCGCGGGATGTTACGGGTTTCTGTCTCATCGCCGGGCTTGAAGCCCATGTAGTCGACAACGTCCAGCGGGCTGGGCAGATAGTCGATCACGGCGTTCAAAAGCGGCTGAACACCTTTGTTCTTGAAGGCGGAACCACAGAGAACGGGGATAAACTTGATCGCCAGCGTGCCCTTGCGGATCAGGTTGCGCAGGGTATCGACGTCCGGCTCGGCGCCATCCATCAGGTAGTTTTCCATCGCCTCGTCGTCCATCTCGACCGCGGTCTCGATGAGCTTAGCACGCCATTCGTCGGCGGTGTCCTTCAGGCTGTCACGGATCTCGCGCTGTTCCCAGCCCGCACCCAGATCTTCGCCGGACCAGACCCATTCCTTCATGGTGACCAGATCAACGATGCCTTCCAGCTCGTTCTCTGCACCAATCGGGATCTGCACTGGTGCAGGCGTGGCACCTGTACGGTCTTTGATCATGCGAACGCAGTTGAAGAAGTCCGCGCCGATTTTGTCCATCTTGTTGACGAAGACGATACGCGGCACCTTGTAGCGGTCAGCTTGGCGCCACACGGTTTCGGTCTGCGGCTCAACACCGGCGTTGGCGTCAAGAACGGCAACCGCGCCATCGAGAACCGCCAGCGAACGCTCAACTTCAATGGTGAAGTCAACGTGGCCGGGGGTGTCGATGATGTTCATCCGGTACTTGGTGTCGGATGTCGCATCGGCTGTGGGCTCTTCCTGGCGCTGCCAGAACGTGGTGGTCGCCGCGGAGGTGATGGTGATGCCGCGTTCCTGCTCTTGCTCCATCCAGTCCATCGTTGCGGCGCCGTCATGCACCTCACCGATGTTGTGGGATTTGCCGGTGTAGAACAGGATGCGTTCGGAACAGGTGGTCTTGCCGGCATCGATGTGAGCCATGATGCCGAAGTTGCGGTAGCGTTGGAGCGGATAGTCGCGTGCCATGGGGCTGCTTCCTCGAAAATGTCAGTACGAACAGATCGCGCCCGAAACCGGGCGCGACGTTGAAATTACCAGCGGTAGTGGCTGAACGCTTTGTTCGCGTCGGCCATCTTGTGCGTATCTTCGCGCTTTTTAACAGCGGTACCACGGGACTGAACGGCGTCCAGCAGCTCGCCAGCAAGGCGCTCTTCCATGGTGTTTTCGTTACGCGCGCGGGCGGCTTTGATCAACCAGCGGATCGCCAGCGCCTGACGACGCTCGGGGCGCACTTCGACCGGCACCTGATAGGTGGCACCCCCAACGCGGCGCGAACGAACTTCGACCGACGGCTGGATGTTTTCAAGCGCTTCGTGGAACACTTCGATCGGGGCGCGTTTGATCTTGTCTTCGACGCGGGTCATCGCGTTGTAGACGATACGCTCGGCGACAGATTTTTTGCCGTCGATCATCAGGTTGTTCATGAATTTTGTGAGAACCAGATCGCCGTATTTGGCGTCTGGCAGGACTTCGCGTTTTTCAGCGGCGTGGCGGCGTGACATGTCAGTGTCTTCCTCTTGGCGGGTGGTGGGGCGCTGCCCCACCGAACATCGGGTGGAAAGGCGGGGCCGTGCCCCACCTGTGCGAGATTACTTCGGACGCTTCGCGCCGTACTTCGAACGACGCTGCTTACGGTCTTTAACGCCCTGCGTATCAAGAACACCGCGCAGGATGTGGTAACGCACACCCGGAAGGTCTTTTACACGACCGCCGCGGATCAGAACCACGGAGTGCTCCTGAAGGTTGTGGCTCTCGCCCGGGATGTAAGAGATGACTTCGAAACCGTTTGTCAGGCGCACTTTGGCAACCTTACGCATGGCCGAGTTCGGCTTTTTGGGTGTCGTTGTGTAAACCCGTGTGCAGACGCCGCGCTTTTGCGGGCACTCCTGCAGGTGCATGGATTTCGAACGTTTGACTTTCGGCTGCCGCGGCTTGCGGATCAGCTGTTGGATCGTTGGCATTCCGGATATATCCCCGTATCGCTCAGATTTCATACACGGGGGATCCCCCATGCGGCTAAATTCGGTTACTTCATGCGTCCACAAAGCAAAATGACCGCAACGTTCCCGTACCGAGGAAAACGACGCGGTGGGTTAACAGAGGATCGGGCCAGTAGTAGGCCGGATCGTGACCACTTCAGTTATGAGTTCGGACTGGCAGAGCGGCCTCCGCCTCCGAGATAGCGGGCGTATAGAGCGTTGCGCGGGGGCTGTCAACAGCACCACCCGGCCCGGCACCGCCGAGAGCAGGGCATCGCGTGCTCTGGCTGCGCTATCCGCCCCCTGCCCTGCTAACCCCCCTTGCCAGCGGCCGCACCCTGTCGCCATATTCGCGCAAGTTTTCCTTGAGGGGCAATACCATGCAAGCCATCGGCCTGTGCCGTTTTTCTTACCCCGCCCTTGGTGGATTTCAGGTGGGTCACGACACCACCGAGGAACGCATCGCCTACCTCTATGACGAAGCCCGGCTTGAAGAGCGCTTCCGCTTGCTTGAGGCCGTCGCCCTGCCCTGTCTCAAGGCCCAGACAGACCCGGATTTCTCAATGATCTTCGTGATCGGAGACCAGTTCCCGGACCACCACGCCCGCCGCCTCGAATCGCTCCTCTCCGACTTGCCGCAAGGAGTGATCCACCGCGAGCCGCCCCGCCAGCACCGCGAAGTGATGAAAGAGGTGCTGAACGCCGCGCGGATCAACCCCAAAGAACCCTGCCTGCAATTCCGCTATGACGATGACGATGCGGTCTCGGTGGATTTCATTGCCCGGCTGCGGCGTACGGTAGAGGACAGCGCGGGGCTTTTGGAGGGTCAACGCTCGGTCGCTTTCGACTGGCCCAAAGGGTATATCGCGGAGTTCGGGCAGGGCGGCATCCGCGCGGCGGAAGTGTTCCGCCCCCTCAATGTGGCGGCCTTGGCGATGTATGTGAAGGGCGGCAGCCCGGTCACCATCATGAACTTCGCCCATGAGAAACTGCCGCGGTTTATGCCCTGCGTGAGCTTTCCCGATGCGGCGATGTTCGTGCGCAGCCACAACGGTTCCAACGATTCGCGCCAAGGGCTTGCGCGGCATGTGGAGGTCGCGCCGCTAGACGCCGAAGGCGAAGCGCTGTTTCGGGAACGTTTCGCCATCGACAGTGATCAGGTGCGGCGGGTCTTTTCGGCCTGAGCTTTCAGTTTCCGCTCGCGGTAGAGGGTAAAGACCCCTGTGGCCACGACAATCCCCGCCCCGGTCAGGGTCAAGGCTCCCGGCCATTCGCCAAAGACCGCCCAGCCCAGCAGCAGCGCCCAAAGCAGGCCAGTATAGCGAAACGGCGCAACAAAGCCGATATCGCCGACCCGCATGACCTGGATCGAAAAGAAATAGCCGCCCAACACAAAGACCCCGGAGCCGCCGATCAGCGCCGCCACCGACGGGGTCACCGGCGCCCATGGTCCGCTAAGAGATGCCAGCCCCGCCGCCGTCATCACCGACAGCGCGGTCACCAAGGTGACGGTCATGGAAGGCACCGCAGGCGACAAGGCGCGGGTCGACAGGTCACGGACTGTCACGCAAAGCACCGCTATCAAGACGTAGATCGACCAAATGTTGAACCCTTCCGCGCCCGGCTTCACGATCAGCAGGACACCGCAGAAACCGATCCCGATCGCCACCAACCGCCGCCAGCCCACCGCCTGCCGAAACACCAACGCGGCGGCCAGCGTCACCGAAAGCGGCACCACCTGAAGGATCGCGGTCACATTGGCCAAAGGCATGTTGAACAGCGCGGTGAGAAAGAAATAAGCCGCCGCAATCTCGGCCACCGAGCGCAGGCCAATCACCCGCCAATCCCGCGGCTGGAGCCGGAAATCAATCCGACCAAGCTGGCGGCTGAGGGCCAAGATCAGGACCGAGGTCGTCACCCCCCGCAGGAACAAAAGCTGAAACAGCGGCAGCGCCCCGTCGGTCATTTTCAGCAGCGTGTCGTTAAACGTGAAACAGGCCATCGAGGCGATCATCAGCAGCGCGCCGATGGTATTGGGGGACATGAAAGCGCTCCGGGAATAAACCGCGCGGCTTATATCGATACCGCTCCCGAATGACTGGCAGCGGGCACGGGAGCTGTCAAGAACGGGGGGCTGTGCAGGTTCACCGCTTGGCGCCCCTCAAATGCGGCATGGCGACTACGTACGACGGCTGCCCCTGCCGCAGTTGCCCGGTCTTACTGGTTGGACACCTGCGCTACGGGCTGTTGCTGACTGGCCAACAGATTCCGAACCGTGCTGCGCAGCAACCCCGGCTCGACAGGCTTCTGCATCACCGTCGCGGCCAGATTGCGAAAGGCGTCATAAACCTCAAGATCGCGGGTGCGCCCGCTGAGGAAGATGATCGGCGTTCCGGCGATGGCGGGGTTTTCGCCAAAGCGGTGCGCCAATTCTAAACCGCCCATATCGGGCATGGAGATATCACTGATGATCAAATCGGGCTTCAGGTCATTCACCACCGCCAGCGCATCGCGGGCGTTCAGGCAGGATACAAAGGTCAGCGATCTGTCGTCGGAAAAGATCATCTTTACCAATTCCAGAATGATCGGATCATCGTCGATATGTAGAATGCGAGACGTCATCTGAAGAACCTTACGACGGTTAAGCTTTCGCAAACCTATTGCCACTATGTGGCGGATATAAGGCTACGGCGGCAAATTCCCGGCCATCTCGCTGGCGATGTGCATTCAAGGCTGCGGCACCGCGCATAAAAAAGCCCCCGCAGTTTTCACTGCGGGGGCTTTTGACTGTCAGGTCAGAGCGACGATCAATCGCGGCTCTCGTCGTCACCGACCGGCGTGTTGAACACATCACCGCCGACGATGTCGTCATCCGCAGAGGCCGTGGGTGCTGCCAGTGCGGCGGCGGCTTCGGCCTCTTCGCGGCGCGCTTCGATCACGACGTTGTCGCGGTCTGTCGCCACTTTGCGCATCTGCTGGGTTGCCCCACCCGTGCCCGCCGGGATCAGACGTCCCACGATGACGTTCTCTTTCAGACCGACCAATTTGTCCCGCTTGCCCTGAACCGAAGCTTCGGTCAGCACGCGCGTTGTTTCCTGGAAGGACGCGGCAGAGATAAAGCTGCGGGTCTGCAGCGACGCCTTGGTGATGCCCAGCAGGATCGGTTCGCCCTTGGCAGGACGGCCACCTTTCGACAGGGCCTTTTCGTTGGCCTGATCGAATTCCTGCTTGTCGACGTGTTCGCCCTTGAGCAGCGTGGTGTCGCCGCTTTCTTGGATTTCCCACTTCTGCAGCATCTGACGCACGATGACTTCGATGTGTTTGTCGTTAATCTTCACACCCTGCAGGCGGTAAACGTCCTGCACTTCGTCAATCATGTATTCGGCCAAGGCCTCAACGCCCATGATCGCCAGAATGTCGTGCGGCGCGGGGTTGCCGTCCATGATGTAGTCACCCTTCTGCACGAAGTCACCTTCGGCAACGGGGATGTGTTTCCCCTTGGGCACCATGTATTCAACCTTCACGTCCGGATCATCCGAGCTTTCAATCGCGATGCGGCGCTTGTTCTTATAGTCCTTACCGAAGCGCACATAGCCGTCGATTTCTGCGATGATGGCGTGGTCTTTGGGGCGACGTGCCTCAAAGAGTTCGGCCACGCGCGGCAGACCACCGGTAATGTCCTTGGTCTTGGCACCTTCACGCGGGATACGCGCGATGATGTCACCGGCCTGAACCTCGGTCTGGTCTTCAACGGACAGAACCGCATCCACCGACATCGGATAGGTCACCGGGTTGCCCGCATCGTTGCGGACCGGTTCGCCATCTTCATCCACCAAGATGATCTCGGGCTTAAGCTCGTTGCCCTTGGGGGCCGCGCGCCAGTCGATCACGATCTTCTGGGTCATGCCGGTTGCTTCGTCGGTGTCTTCTTTGACCGCGATGCCCGAAACAAGGTCGACGTATTTGGTCATACCCGGTTTTTCGGCGATGATCGGCAGGGTGTATGGATCCCATTCGAACAGCTTGTCGCCGCGTGCCACACTGTCGCCTTCCTTGACGTGAAGCTTGGTGCCGTAGCCGATCTTGTGGCTGGCGCGCTCATCGCCGTTCTCATCGACGATCGACAGTTTCATGTTCCGGCCCATGACGAGCATTTCACCGGCGCTGTTTTCAAGCGTCTGCGCATTGTCGAACACGATTTTGCCGGACTGGCTGGCCTCGAGGAAGGACTGCTGACCACCCTGAGCAACGCCGCCGATGTGGAAGGTCCGCATCGTCAGCTGAGTACCGGGTTCACCAATCGACTGGGCCGCGATGATGCCGACAGCCTCACCTTGGTTAACCAGCGTACCGCGTGCAAGGTCACGGCCATAACACATGGCGCAGACACCCTCTTCGGCCTCACAGGTCAGCGGGCTGCGGATCCGTGCGGACTGCACCCCGGCTTCGTCGATGGCATCCGACATGCGCTCGTCGATCAACGAACCTGCAGGCACCAGAACATCCTCGGTGCCGGGCACGAGAATGTCATCCGCCGCAACACGGCCCAGCAGACGCTCGGCCAGCGAGGAGACAACCTCACCGTCGTTAACCGCTGCTTCAGCCGTAATCGCAGTTTCGGTCCCGCAGTCATGCTCACGCACGATGCAGTCCTGCGCCACGTCCACCAGACGGCGTGTCAGGTAACCGGAGTTCGCCGTTTTCAGAGCGGTATCCGACAGACCTTTCCGCGCACCGTGTGTCGAGTTGAAGTACTCAAGAACGGTCAGACCTTCTTTAAAGTTCGAGATGATCGGCGTCTCGATGATGTCGCCATTCGGCTTCGCCATCAGGCCGCGCATCCCACCGAGCTGTTTCATCTGCGTGACCGAGCCACGAGCACCGGAGTGGGCCATCATGTAGACCGAGTTCGGCTCTTTTTCGGACCCATTCTCGTGGTACGTGGTGGCCGAGATGGAGCCCATCATCGCCTCGGTGACCTTGTCGTTACACTTCGACCATGCATCGACGACTTTGTTGTACTTTTCGCCCTGAGTGATCAGGCCGTCCATATACTGCTGTTCAAAGTCCTTCACCTGCTCACGGGTCTCTTCAACCAGCGGCCATTTGGTGTCGGGGATCAGCATGTCGTCTTTGCCGAAGGAGATGCCCGCTTTGAAAGCTTCGCGGAAACCCATGGTCATGATCTGGTCACAGAAGATAACCGACTCTTTCTGACCGCAATAACGGTAGACGGTGTCGATGACCTGCTGCACTTCTTTCTTACGCAGCAGACGGTTGACGAGGTCAAACGGCGCTTTCGCGTTCAGTGGCAGAAGCGCACCAAGACGGATACGACCGGGGGTCGTGTCAAAGCGCATCATCACTTCGTTGCCTTCGGCGTCGATCTGTTTGATCCGCGCTTTGATTTTCGAGTGCAGGTGAACCGCACCGGCGTCGAGGGCGTGCTGCACCTCGTCGACGGAGCCGAAGACCATGCCTTCGCCAACCATGCCTTTGCGCTCAAGGGTCGTGTAGTAGAGACCCAAGATCATATCCTGCGACGGCACGATGATCGGTGCGCCATTTGCAGGCGACAGAACGTTGTTCGTGGACATCATCAGGACACGTGCTTCCAACTGGGCTTCCAGCGAGAGCGGCACGTGAACGGCCATCTGGTCACCGTCGAAGTCAGCGTTGAAGGCCGAGCAGACGAGCGGGTGAAGCTGGATCGCTTTACCTTCGATCAACACGGGCTCGAACGCCTGAATGCCAAGACGGTGAAGTGTCGGCGCACGGTTGAGCATGACGGGGTGCTCACGGATCACCTCATCAAGGATGTCCCAAACCTCGGGACGCTCTTTTTCAACCAGCTTTTTCGCCTGTTTCACGGTGGAGGACAGACCTTTGGCCTCAAGGCGCGAGTAGATGAACGGCTTGAAGAGTTCGAGCGCCATCTTCTTCGGCAGACCACATTGGTGCAGCTTCAACTCAGGGCCGGTCACGATGACCGAACGGCCCGAGAAGTCGACGCGCTTACCCAAAAGGTTCTGACGGAAGCGACCCTGCTTGCCTTTCAGCATGTCGGACAGCGACTTCAGCGGGCGCTTGTTGGCACCGGTGATGACGCGGCCACGGCGGCCGTTGTCGAACAGAGCGTCGACGGATTCCTGCAGCATCCGCTTTTCGTTGCGGACGATGATGTCAGGTGCGCGCAGCTCAATGAGACGCTTCAAACGGTTGTTCCGGTTGATCACGCGGCGGTACAGGTCGTTGAGGTCAGAGGTCGCGAAACGGCCACCATCCAGCGGCACCAGCGGGCGCAGTTCTGGCGGGATCACCGGGATCACGGTCATGACCATCCACTCAGGACGGTTGCCCGACTCGAGGAAGGACTCAACCACTTTCAGACGCTTGATGATCTTCTTGGGCTTCAGCTCGCCTGTTGCCTCTTTCAGATCGGCGCGCAGGGTCTCGGCTTCGGCTTCCAGATCGATGGCGGCCAGCATTTCACGGATCGCTTCGGCACCGATGTTGGCGGTGAAAGCGTCCATGCCATAGGCATCTTGGGCGTCCATGTACTCTTCTTCGGTCATCATCTGACCGTATTGAAGATCGGTCAGGCCCGGCTCGATCACGACGTAGTTCTCAAAGTAGAGAACACGTTCAAGATCGCGCAGGGTCATGTCCAGCATCAGGCCGATGCGCGAGGGCAGCGACTTGAGGAACCAGATATGCGCGACCGGCGACGCCAGTTCGATGTGGCCCATACGCTCACGGCGGACCTTTTGCAGCGTCACTTCGACACCGCATTTCTCGCAGACAACGCCGCGATACTTCATTCGCTTATATTTGCCGCAGAGACATTCGTAGTCTTTGATCGGGCCAAAGATACGCGCGCAGAACAGGCCGTCACGCTCGGGCTTGAACGTCCGGTAGTTGATGGTTTCCGGCTTTTTGATCTCACCGAAAGACCAGCTGAGGATCCGCTCTGGCGAGGCCAAGGAGACCTTGATTTCGTCAAACGCTTTTTGCGGCGTCAGCGGGTTGAACGGGTTGTTTGTCAGTTCCTGGTTCATTTTCAAATCCTTGAAAGGGGTGCGTTGGGAGGGACCGGACCCGTTTTCTTTTGAAGAAAACGGGTCGGGATTTTTAAAAAATCCCGTTTACCGCGTCACTCATCCTCCTCCGCATCCAGGAGTTCCATATTCAGGCCGAGGCCGCGCACTTCCTTGACGAGAACGTTAAAGCTCTCTGGAATGCCCGCTTCGAAGTTATCCTCGCCCTTGACGATGCTTTCATAGACCTTGGTCCGGCCCGCGACGTCGTCCGACTTGACGGTCAGCATTTCCTGCAATGTGTAAGCGGCGCCATAGGCTTCGAGAGCCCAGACTTCCATCTCACCAAAGCGCTGGCCACCGAACTGTGCCTTACCACCCAGCGGCTGCTGTGTGACGAGGGAGTACGGCCCTGTCGAACGTGCGTGGATTTTGTCGTCCACCAAGTGGTGCAGCTTGAGCAGGTACTTGACGCCGACAGTCACGGGGCGGGCAAACTGCTCACCTGTACGACCATCGAACAGCACCGACTGACCGGAGGTGTCGAACCCGGCCCGCTTGAGGCTGTCGTTCACGTCCGCTTCCTTGGCACCGTCAAAGACCGGCGTGGCGATTGGCACGCCGCGGCGCACGTTACCAGCCGCTTCAAGCAGCGTGTCTTCGTCCATGCCGCTGATGCCTTCTTCGTAGACATCATCGCCATAGGCCAAGCTCAGCGCTTCGCGCACCGGTGTCAGATCGCCCGAACGGCGGTACTCTTGCAGCGCCTCGTCGACATTCAGGCCCAGACCGCGTGCGGCCCACCCCATATGCGTCTCAAGAATCTGACCAACGTTCATCCGGCTAGGCACACCCAGAGGGTTAAGGCAGAAGTCGACCGGGGTACCATCGGCGAGGAACGGCATGTCCTCCATCGGCACCACTTTCGAGATCACACCCTTGTTCCCGTGACGACCGGCCATCTTGTCGCCCGGCTGCAGCTTGCGCTTCACCGCGACGAAGACTTTGACCATCTTCATCACACCCGGGGGCAGATCGTCACCACGGCGTACTTTCTCGACCTTGTCCTCGAAACGCGCATCCAAGGTCCGCTTCTGGATCTCATACTGCTCGTTCAGGGCTTCGACGATCTTGGCGTCATCCTCGTCCTCAAGGGCCAACTGCCACCACTGACCACGGGTCAGGGTTTCCAGCAGTTCCTCGGTGATCTGGCTGTTCGCCTTCACGCCTTTGGGGCCTTTGACGGCGATTTTGCCAAGGATCATATCCTTGAGACGCGCGTAGATGTTGCGGTCAAGGATCGCCAGCTCGTCGTCCCGGTCACGGGCCAGACGTTCGACTTCCTCACGCTCGATCTGCAGCGCACGCTCGTCTTTCTCAACGCCGTGACGGTTGAAGACACGCACTTCGACAACAGTGCCGAAATCGCCCGGCTTCACCCGCAACGAGGTGTCGCGCACGTCAGAGGCTTTCTCACCAAAGATGGCGCGCAGAAGCTTTTCTTCCGGCGTCATCGGGCTTTCGCCCTTCGGGGTAATCTTACCCACAAGGATGTCGCCCGGCTCAACGTCCGCACCGATATAGACGATACCGGCTTCGTCGAGGTTGCGCAGGGCTTCCTCGCCGACGTTGGGGATGTCGCGGGTGATCTCTTCTGGCCCAAGCTTCGTGTCACGCGCGGCGACTTCGAATTCCTCAATGTGGATCGAGGTGAAGACGTCGTCACGGGAAATCCGCTCGGAGATCAGGATGGAGTCTTCGTAGTTGTAGCCATTCCACGGCATGAAGGCGACGACGACGTTCTTGCCGAGCGCCAGTTCCCCCATGTCGGTGGACGGACCATCCGCGATGACCTGACCCTTGGTGACCTTCTCGCCCACCTTCACCAGCGGACGCTGGTTGATGCAGGTGTTCTGGTTCGAGCGCTGGAACTTGCGCATGCGGTAGATGTCCACACCCGCGTCGCCCAGCTCAAGGTCTTCGGTGGCCCGGATCACGATACGGGAGGCATCGACTTGGTCGATGATACCCGCGCGGCGTGCCGTGTAGGCCGCCCCGGAATCGCGCGCCACAACTTCTTCGATGCCGGTGCCGACGAGCGGCGCTTCGGCTTGCAGAAGCGGTACGGCCTGACGTTGCATGTTCGAGCCCATGAGAGCGCGGTTGGCGTCGTCGTTTTCGAGGAACGGGATCAACGAAGCAGCGACCGAGACCAACTGCTTGGGCGAAACGTCGATCAGGTCCACGTTTTCTGTCGGGGCCAGCGTGTAGTCGCCGGACTGACGGGTCGAAACCAGTTCATTCACGAACTTCATGTTCTCGTCGAGGTTGGCGTTCGCCTGAGCCACGGTGTGGCGCATTTCCTCGGTCGCGGACATGTAGTGCACTTCGTCGGTGACGGTGCTGTCTTTGACAACGCGGTAAGGCGTTTCGATGAAGCCGTATTTGTTCACGCGGGCAAAAGTGGCCAGCGAGTTGATCAGACCAATGTTCGGCCCTTCCGGCGTTTCAATCGGGCACATCCGACCATAGTGGGTCGGGTGAACGTCGCGCACTTCAAAGCCCGCACGCTCACGTGTCAGACCGCCCGGCCCAAGCGCCGAGAGACGACGCTTGTGCGTCACTTCGGAGAGCGGGTTGGTTTGGTCCATGAACTGCGACAGTTGCGAAGAGCCAAAGAATTCACGCACCGCAGCCGCGGCTGGCTTGGCGTTGATCAGGTCTTGCGGCATGACGGTGTCGATCTCGACGGAGGACATCCGCTCTTTGATCGCGCGCTCCATGCGCAGCAGGCCAACGCGGTACTGGTTTTCCATCAATTCACCGACCGAACGCACACGACGGTTGCCGAGGTGGTCAATGTCGTCGATGTCGCCACGGCCATCGCGCAAGTCAACCAGCGCTTTGATACAGGCAACGATGTCGTCACGGTCCAGCGTGCGCTGTGTGTCGGGCTTATCAAGCGCCAGACGCATGTTCATTTTCACGCGGCCAACGGCCGAGAGGTCATAGCGTTCGCTATCAAAGAACAGCGTGTCAAAGAGCGCGGAGGCAGCCTCAACGGTGGGTGGCTCGCCCGGACGCATGACGCGGTAGATGTCCATGAGCGCGGTGTCGCGGTTCATGTTCTTGTCCATCGCCATGGTGTTGCGCATGTAGGGGCCGACATTGACGTTGTCGATGTCCAGCAGCGGAATCTCGGTGATGCCCGCGTCGATCAGCTCCTTCGCGGTGCCGCCGATCAGGGTGCCGTCTTTGTCGTATTCCAGCGTCAACTCGTCACCGGCTTCGACGTAGATCGCGCCGGTTTCCTCGTTGATGATGTCACGCGCGACGAACTTGCCAATGATGTGATCGAAAGGCAGCAGCAGGTCTTTGACCTTGCCTTCGTCGAGCAGCTTTTTGACCGCGCGAGGGGTGACCTTTTTGGTTGCTTCGAACAGGATTTCACCTGTCGCTGCATCCACCAGATCATAGGTCGGACGGGTGCCGCGCACGCGGTCGGGGAAGAAGGGTGCAACCCAGCCCTTGTTCTTCTCCAGCGTGTAGGTAACCGTGTTGTAATAGGCGTTCATGATCGCCTCTTGGTCCAGCCCGAGGGCATAGAGCAAGGTCGTCACAGGCAGTTTGCGGCGGCGGTCGATCCGGGCAAAGACGATATCTTTGGCGTCGAATTCAAAGTCCAGCCAGGAACCGCGGTATGGGATGATACGGCAAGCGAAGAGGAGCTTGCCCGAAGAGTGGGTTTTGCCCTTGTCGTGGTCAAAGAACACGCCCGGGGAGCGGTGCATCTGGGATACGATCACACGCTCGGTGCCGTTGACGACGAAAGTGCCGTTCGGCGTCATCAGGGGCATATCGCCCATGAACACGTCTTGTTCTTTGATGTCTTTGACCGACTTGGCACCGGTGTCT
Organism: Sulfitobacter dubius; assembly: GCF_027214245.1. Lineage (GTDB taxonomy): Bacteria > Pseudomonadota > Alphaproteobacteria > Rhodobacterales > Rhodobacteraceae > Sulfitobacter > Sulfitobacter dubius_A. The sequence goes on from NZ_JAPWHM010000005.1 coordinate 521,226, forward strand.
TCGTCCACATCAAACACGATGAGGCGCAGCGTCACCTTGAGTGGCGCGCTGTAGGTCATGTCACGCTGCTGACATTCCTCAACATCGTATTTTGGCTTTTCGAGCTCGTACTTGACGTATTCAAGGACGGAGGTCTCATTGAAATCTTTGATCGGGAAAACCGACTGGAAAACGCCTGTGATACCTTCACCATCGGTGGGGGTCTCGGCGTCGCCGGAATTCAGGAACAGATCGTAAGAGGATTTCTGAACCTCGATGAGGTTCGGCATCTCCAGCACTTCGCGGATTTTGCCGTAATATTTACGCAGACGTTTCTGGCCAAGGAAGGATTGTGCCATGTGTCGTGTCACCTTTCGTGTCTCTTGCCGAGCGCATCAACCACCGGGGCCGTGGTGCGCGCCCATAAGAGCGGAAAATCCGGGTCAATTCTTGGAATGCGTCCCACTGCATCCCTTCCGACCATGGACCTCTCCAGAGAAATACTCCGCTGCGCGGAACATTCGTCAAAACAGGTCAGGCTGGACAGGAAAACCTCCCGTCCAGCCTTTGTTCATGCGTGGTGCACGTTGCCGCGCACCTCTGGCTTAGGCCAGCTCGACTTCGGCGCCAGCTGCTTCCAGCTTGCCTTTGATCTCTTCGGCTTCGGCTTTGTCGACGCCTTCTTTAATCTTGCCACCGGCTTCGACCAGGTCTTTGGCTTCTTTCAGGCCGAGACCTGTGATGCCGCGAACTTCCTTGATCACGTTGATCTTGGATGCGCCGGCGTTCTTCAGAACGACGTCAAATTCGGTCTTTTCTTCTTCGGCAGCGCCGCCATCAGCAGGACCAGCCATCATCACTGCGCCGCCAGCGGCGGGCTCGATGCCGTACTCGTCTTTCAGGATGGTTTTCAGTTCTTGTGCTTCAAGCAGAGTCAGACCAACGATGTCTTCTGCCAGTTTTTTCAGATCAGCCATGTTTAGCTCTTTCCGTTACGATATGTGTGTTCCAACGCGCGTGTTCAACCCGAGCGCCGGCTTGACGATATGCCTTACGCAGCCGCCTTGTCCTCAATCGTGGACAAGATGGATGCGATGTTGCTTGCAGGTGCGCCAATGGCCCCGGCGATGTTCGAAGCAGGTGCGCCGAGCATGCCCGCGATGGTGGAGATAAGCTCCTCCCGCGAAGGCATTTTCGACACGGCTTCGACACCAGCGGCGTCCAACGCGTTCTCACCCATGGAACCACCGAGGATCACCAGCTTTGGGTTTTCCTTGGAGAACTCCTGAGCAACCTTGGCCGCAGCCACAGGATCCTCAGAATAGGTCAGAACGGTCATACCCGTCAGAAGGTCAGCGATGCTTTCGCATGGCTTGCCCTCAAGGGCGATCTTGGCGAGCCTGTTTTTGGCAACACGCACGGCCCCACCGGCAGCGCGTGCGCGCGCCCGAAGGTCCTGCATTTCGGCAACTGTCAAACCGACGTAGTGGCTAACCACAACGACGCCAGAGCTTTCAAAGATCTGGCCGAGTTCGTCGACCAGCTGTTCTTTTTGTGCTCTATCCACAGTTTCACTCCAAATTTGGGGGTTGCCCCCCGGCTCAGTTCAGGATGCGGTCTTCTGCATCCCATTCGGGTCCAATGTCAGGGTCCCGGCCAAAACCGCCCGAGGGCAGAATTTTTCCGGTTTCCCATCTCAGGAAGGAATTATTCAGGCCAAAGCCCAAACCCTCCGTCTCGGACAGACGCGCGGACCGATCTTTTGGTCCTTGCGTATCTGACGGCCGAAGCCGCCAAATCTCGGGTCGTAAGGTGGGAGGCTCGCCCCCACCCCACTGGATCACTCGGCGGTTGCGTTCTCGACAGCGACCGACACGCCCGGGCCCATTGTGGAGCTCAGGTTGATCTTTTTCATATATGTGCCTTTGGCACCGGCAGGCTTGGCTTTGGACACCGCGCCAACAAAGGCACGGATGTTTTCGGCCAGCTTGGCTTCGTCGAAGGACAGTTTGCCAACGCCTGCATGGACGACACCGCCCTTTTCGGCTTTGAACTGAACTTCACCGCCCTTGGCCGCTTTCACGGCGTCGGCGACGTCCATGGTCACGGTGCCAACCTTGGGGTTCGGCATCAGGTTACGGGGGCCAAGCACTTTACCCAGACGGCCAACGATCGGCATCATGTCGGGTGTCGCGATGCAACGATCAAAGTCGATCTTGCCGGACTGCACGGTTTCCATCAGGTCTTCTGCACCAACGATATCTGCGCCAGCCTTTTCGGCTTCTTCAGCTTTCGCGCCACGGGCGAAGACAGCAACGCGCATGGTTTTGCCGGTGCCGTTGGGCAGGCCGACAACACCGCGGACCATCTGGTCTGCGTGGCGCGGGTCAACACCGAGGTTCATCGCGATCTCGATGGTTTCGTCGAACTTTGCGTTTGCGTTTGCTTTGATGAGGCTTACCGCTTCTTCAACGGACAGGTCCTCTTTGCCAGCAAAGGCTTCACGGGCGGCGCGGGTGCGTTTTCCAAGTTTTGCCATCTTACTTCACCTCGATGCCCATGGACCGGGCAGAGCCCAGGATGATTTTCATCGCCGCTTCCACGTCGTTCGCGGACAGGTCGGCGGCTTTTGCTTCTGCGATCTCGCGCAGCTGCTTGGTGGTCACGGTGCCGACGGTCTCACGCGAAGGCGTCTTCGCGCCAGAGTTCACCTTGGCCGCTTTTTTCAGGTAGTAGGACGCCGGGGGCGTCTTGATGTCCATGGTGAAGGACTTGTCCTGATAGTAGCTGATCACGGTGGGGCACGGTGCGCCCGGCTCCATGTCTGCAGTCTTGGCGTTGAACGCCTTGCAGAATTCCATGATGTTAATGCCGCGCTGACCGAGGGCTGGACCCACGGGCGGGGACGGGTTTGCTTGACCCGCTTTAACTTGCAACTTCATCGTACCGACGAGTTTCTTGGCCATCTGACCATTCTCCTTTCAACACCCTTGGGGCGCGCCCCGCGGGATCTTCGTTGCGTGGTCCGGGTTGGGCGCCGCGGCGCCCTCGCCTCCCACAATGACCGACACCCTTGAGGCGCCGGGATGGCGGACCTGAGCCCGCCGCGCACTCAGACCTGTTTATTGACCTGAGTGAATTCCAATTCGACCGGAGTTTCCCGACCAAAGATCGAGACCGACACCTTGAGGCGCTGGTTGTCCTCGTCGACCTCCTCGATCATGCCGTCGAAGTCCTCGAACGGACCGTCGGCAACCTTGACCTTCTCGCCGATCTCGAAGTGGATCAGCGTGCGTGGGGCTTCTTCGCCTTCCTGCACACGACCCAGGATCGCCTGAACTTCGGCATCGCGCATCGGCATCGGGCGGCCCTGCGGGCCCAGAAAACCGGTGACGCGGTTGATCGAGTTAATCAGGTGATAGCCCGCGTCGGACATTTCCATATGCACCAGCACATAGCCGGGCATGAAGCGACGCTCGGTTGTCACCTTCTTGCCGCGCCGGACCTCAATCACCTCTTCGGTGGGCACCAGCACTTCGTCAATCTGGTCTTCAAGTTCCTGCTCGGCCACGGACGCGCGGATCTGCTCGGCGATCTTCTTTTCGAAGTTCGACAGGACACTGACCGAATACCACCGTTTTGCCATCTGAACTCTGGTCCCTGTCTTGCCATGCGGGCTGCCCCGGCATGTAAATTCGTCAATCACACGAGGCAGAAGCCCCGCAACATCTGAACAAAAAATCGGCGCGCAACTCGAATCGCCGCACGCCCCTTTTCAGGTCAGGTCTGCGCAATAGCCCGCGCAGACGCAGGTTTCAAGGGTGTAAAGATAAATTCACCCGCGCGGGCGATGCTTAGCCGAACATCCCAAGGATCTGCTGCAGACCGCCGCGGATCAGGATGTCTACGATCGCAAAGAAAACCGCCGTCAGCGCGGCGAGGATAAAGACCATCACAGTGGTCAGCATCACTTCGCGCTTGGTCGGCCAAACAACCTTGGCAACTTCGGTACGAACCTGCTGGATGAACTGAAGCGGATTGGTGGTGGCCATGACATCTTTCCTTGTTGCCCGATTGGGCGGATGTAACGGGTCCGCCCCCTAGTTTCAAGACACCATTGCGTGCAGCCTAGGCTTCGGAGTTGCGCAGACTGTCAAACCGGCGATCGAGGGCTTCGTCATGGCGGGTCTCAGCCGCTGCCATCTCGCCAAAGTCCGGCAGATAAAGCCCATCGACCATCCCTTCGGGAAAGCGATCAAGTACCGCATCCCATTTCATCGCGAAAGCATCCAAACCTGCATGAAGCGCCGCCGCCCGCTCTGGCCGCCGCGCGGCATACCAGCGCCCAAGCGCCAGTGCGCGCCCCCAAAACCCGTCATAACCAAGGGCGAGAAAGACCCCCAGCGTGACAAACACCGCGATGAAAACCACGCTCAGTACCAACCAAGGCCGCAGAATCACGGCGAGCGCAAACAGACTTAGCATCACCGCCCGAGGCGACGGTCGTTTCTTAGGCATCTTGAGCGGCAAACGTCTTGCGGTTTTGGCTTTGGCTACCTCCGGCTCCGGCAGCTCGGGAAAAGCATTGCGTCCGGAATGCCGATGTTTGGCGGGGGGCTGCGGTGCATCCATCGCGGTGCCCTCATGCCCCTCCGCCATCACGTTTCGGATCGCAGGCAGCGCGGTGGGGTCCAATTCAGATGCTGGCGAAGGGGCAACCTTATTTGTGGGGGTCATCTTATCGATCTCTCTAGATAGTTACGAGAGAGTTACCGATCTATTGCGCCCCCTGCAGGGCGGAAAGTGGACAGTTCTTGGGCATAGTGGGTTTGCGCCCCCCCCCAAAAAAAACAGAAAACCGCCGTAGCTTTATAGCTGCGGCGGTTTTGTTATTCTGTTGATCGTTGAGAGATACTATTTTTATCAGGAACTTATTAGGTTTGGCGATGACCTACTCTCCCACGTCTTAAGACGCAGTACCATCGGCGCTACGGCACTTAACGGCTGGGTTCGGGATGGGACCAGGTGTTTTGCTCGCGCTATGATCACCAAACCAAATAAATTCCTGAAGCGCTCTGCGCGTTGCGACGCAGAGCGTGTTCCAAGTCATGTACAACTGATTGTATGTGTATGCTTTTGCCCAGTTAAGCAGTCTTGCTTCTACTGGATCAAATCAA
>NZ_JAPWHM010000060.1:0-239 GCF_027214245.1 Sulfitobacter dubius
ATATTCGCCTTTGGTTTCCGTCGGCATGAGGCGGGCCTGGCCATCGAAGGTGCAGGCTTCGTTGAGATCGGCTTCAAATACCCATGTTCCGGCCAGAACGGGGTCAGCGGGCGGGGTGTCTTCCTGCCCGAGGGCAGATGGACCTGCAACCAGCGCAAGTGCGCCAGTGAGGAGCGCGGCGCGGGCGCGGATCATGAAATGCCTTCCTCGGCGCGGATAAACTCAACCGGCGCAGTGGC
>NZ_JAPWHM010000061.1:0-237 GCF_027214245.1 Sulfitobacter dubius
GTATTGGTCTGCTTGGTCGTAACGGTGCGGGTAAATCAACCCTAATTAAGCTGTTATCCAATGAACTGACTCCGCAAGGTGGTGACCTATCCTACTCACAAGGGGTGAAAATTGGTTACTTCGCGCAGCATCAGCTTGAAACGCTTCATCCAGAAGAGACACCTTTGCAACACATGATGCAAATCGCGCCTGAGAAAAACGAATTAGAACTGCGCAACTATCTGGGTAGTTTCGGCT
>NZ_JAPWHM010000062.1:0-237 GCF_027214245.1 Sulfitobacter dubius
CCCCCCCCCCCCCCCCCCCCCCCCCCTCGCTTTCTCCATAACCGATCCCCGGGCATCCTCGATTCCCGCTATTCTTGTGTGCGCGTGAGCCGGAGCCTTTGGTACCGCCAGAGCCGGAACCCTTCGTACCGCCAGAGCCGGAGCCCTTCGATAAACCACAACAGACGCACACCACGCCAACACAACTGTACAACAAGGGGAAGCCCGAACCGTAAAACAACGAGGGGGGCGGAGGGG
>NZ_JAPWHM010000063.1:0-233 GCF_027214245.1 Sulfitobacter dubius
GCACTGTGTTACCGCGCAAACATGTGGAACATTGGTGCTGAAGGTCAATTATTAATTGGTGCAGTAGCCAGTAGTGCCGTAGCGGTAACTGCTACTGACGATTCCGGCTTTGGTACCTTCCTGCTGACCGTTGGTGCTGGTGTTATCGCGGGGGCATTATGGGCAGGTATTCCCACTTGGCTAAACCGCCGTTTTCACACCAACATTATTCTTACCACCATCATGCTTAACTA
>NZ_JAPWHM010000064.1:0-233 GCF_027214245.1 Sulfitobacter dubius
GGACTTGCGCGCGTCGCTTCGAAAGATATCGCAGGCCCGGCTCGATGCCGGCGAGGTCGCCGGGTTCGTCGCCAATATCAAAAGTGGAAAGTTCAAGGGGCAGGTGCCTGATCGGCTGGCGCGCGATCTGTGGGCGAGCAGCAATACCGCTCTGGTGGCTGCAGTGGCGCCGATGGCCGCAACTTTGCTCGCTTGAGCGCGACGCGTTTCCGGACAGAGGAGAAGATAATGAG
>NZ_JAPWHM010000065.1:0-233 GCF_027214245.1 Sulfitobacter dubius
GTGCCTCTACCGGGTAGCCTTCGCGCACCGAGCTGGTCGATGCCACAATGGGCAGGGCCACGCGCAGCGGCACGCCCGCGGTCGGGCGCGCGGGGGGGGGGGGGGGGGGGGAGGGGGGGGGGGGGGGGGGGGGAGGGGGGGGGGGGGGGGGGGGGGTGTGGGGGGGGGGGGGGGGGGGGGTGGGGGGGGGGGGGGGGGGGGGGGGGGGGGGGTGGGGGGGGGGGGCGGGGGGG
>NZ_JAPWHM010000066.1:0-231 GCF_027214245.1 Sulfitobacter dubius
GCGTTGGGGTGATCTATCTGCATGGCGATCTCGGCGCCGGTAAAACCACCTTGTCGCGCGGCATTATCCGTGGGTTGGGGCATGTCGGGGCGGTAAAAAGCCCGACCTTCACCCTGGTCGAACCCTACGAGCTCGGTGCGGTGAGGGCCTATCACTTCGATCTGTACCGTTTGGTTGATCCCGAGGAGCTGGAGTTTCTCGGCATTCGCGACTATTTCGAGGGCGATGCAC
>NZ_JAPWHM010000067.1:0-231 GCF_027214245.1 Sulfitobacter dubius
CTCTCGACGAGATTCGTTTAAGACTCAACGAGCTAGATGACCAATTATTAAGCCTGCTATCGGAACGACGTAAACTCAGTATTGAAGTAGCAAAAAGCAAAGTAGAAACCTCAAAACCCGTTCGTGATGCCGTTCGCGAACAACAGCTACTGGTTAAACTGATCAATTCAGGTAAAGATAAATACCAGCTTGATGCACAATTCATTACCAAACTTTTCCACACCATCATCG
>NZ_JAPWHM010000068.1:0-230 GCF_027214245.1 Sulfitobacter dubius
TCGTCGTCCTCCTTCTTCAGGGCCTGAGCCTCAACCTTGAGCTGAATCAGCCGGCGCTCCAGGCGGTCGAGCACTTCAGGCTTGGAATCGATCTCCATACGAATGCGGCTGGCCGCTTCGTCGATCAGATCGATGGCCTTGTCTGGCAACTGACGATCGGTGATATAGCGGTGCGACAGCTTGGCCGCAGCAATGATCGCTCCGTCGGTGATGGCCACCTTGTGGTGCAC
>NZ_JAPWHM010000069.1:0-230 GCF_027214245.1 Sulfitobacter dubius
GTAATGACATCTGCCTTTTCAATCGCTTGCTCTAAACCATGACCAATCACAGCTTGAGTTAAAGGATGAACAACATTCTTGCTGTTAACGTCAAACGCAGAAATTTCAATATTAAGTGGTGCGCCAGCCAATGACATCATACGTGCAAGCTGACCTGAACCTAATACCAATACGTGCATCAATTATTCCTCGGCTGGATTTGGATTTGCCAGTACAGATTCTGTTTGAGC
>NZ_JAPWHM010000006.1:0-165649 GCF_027214245.1 Sulfitobacter dubius
AGCGCCAGGGGCCGGTCTGTCGCGGCCGGCCCAGACCTGCCATTACCTTGATGATCGAACGCTGCGATGCAGCTTCACGATATCGGCCATTCATCCCTCGCGCATCATTTTCGAAGGTGAAGGTCGGCGGAGCGGACAAAGGAAGCATCCGCTCGAGTTATCTCCGTCTCATCATGCAGTTTTTCGAGGAGCTGGACCGCGCGTGAGAGGTCACGTCCGTTATCCGCGCCTCATCTCGCGATCGTTTTCAAGATGACCTCTGCGGCCTCCTTCGGGCGGTCCCATTGCGGGAAGTGGCCACACCGCTCGAACCAGTGTAACCGCGCGGTGGGGAAGGCCGCTTGTGCGCGCTCCGCCTGACGTGGCAGCAGGAGTCGGTCCTGACGGCCCCAGCCAATCGTCACGCGGCCCGGAGGTGTGGCGGTCCCCTCCTGCAACGGACCACGCGCCAGTTCGCGCAGCATCGCGTCGAACACATCGGTCTCGGCTATGGCCGTCAGCTCGTTCCGGACCAGCATGGGATCAAGGGCGCCGGGCTTCGCCGACAGTTGCGCGAGCAGAACGGCCCGCGCGGCACGGCTGTGCGAGAGCGCCGGAATGTGCCGCCGCAGGAGGCGCACCAGCCGGACCGAGGCGGCAAGCGTGGAGCGGAACCACGCCGTCTCCCAGCCGCACCAGAAACCGCCCGGATCATAAGCGACCGTGTGGCCGCCGATGCCCCGCCGTGCCAGTTCCAGCACCAGCCGCGCGCCGACAGAACTGCCGACGGTATCAATGTCGACAAGCCCGTTCCGGTCGATAAACTGTTCGAGCGCATCCGCATAGGCGGCAATCGTCTGGCGCCCCGGAATCGCCGGAGACCCGCCGTGTCCAGGCAGATCGACCAATATGACTTCGCGTTCGCGAGCAAGCATCGGCAGTATGCCGTCCCAGGACCGGACGCTTCCACCCAGCCCGTGAACCAGGAGCAAGGGTGTTCCGGCACCGTGACGTTCGCAATTCAGTTCTATGCCCAAGGAACGTTCGGCAGCGAAACTGGTTCCGCCGGTTGTCCTGGTAGCCGACGGGTCGTCGTGCCGACGGAGGCATGCAGCGGACGCGCATATTCCGATCCTCCTGCGCATCGCCGCCGCCGACGCACCCGCGCAGCAGATATCAATTCCTGACCCCTGTGCGGTCGTCTCGCCGCAGTCAAGGACGGCCCAAACCGGACACTCAGCACTTCTATCAGAATCTGCGGCCGCAGTCCGCATTACAGACTTTCGCTGCAGGAGCAAAATCTAAAGAGTAAAAATCAAACAGATCATCGAATAAAGGGACATTTGCATTGTCATCCTATAGGAGGGTGTAACGTCCTCCGTAACATCCTCCATACGCCTACTGAACAGAGACGTTACTTCTTGAAATCAGCATCTCGATTGGCATCCCGCCTGCGCTCAGCGACAATTGAGTTGTCGAACCGCGAAACTGTCTTGTCTACCCAGCGGTGAACTAGAGGATTGGACGAAACGTCTTTCAGCTGAATCAGTCGCGCCCTCTCAGTTTCGATTTTATTGGTGTATGACCCCCACCAGCTCCCTGATGTAATTCTCGAAGTGACGGCATCCAATGCGTCCAAATCATCAATGTATTGGTCAGTGAAATCGACAAAATTGGCTGACCACTCGCTATTTTCTTCGTCACCTGGGAATAGCTCAATCCATTCAAGCACGAGTGGCAGACGCTCTTTTTTTTCGTCAAGCATCCAAGCAACAATTATTTCCATAGGCATGTCGTTAAGGACGCCAGCGCCTGCAGGGTTCCCTGTTCGCGCCTTGAAAAGCCCATTTAACCGATGCTCCCGCAAGGCATCCGCATTTTTTATATGTTCATGAAATTTCTGCCACACCTGTTCGGGGTCGATAGAAATTAACTTTCGGAGAATTTCTTGGGCGTAATCGTCAAAAGAGAGTTGGACACTGTACTCCTCAACTTCAGTTACGCTCAGAATAAAATTCAACAATTTTTCTGCGAATGTATCGTCCACGAAACCTTCATCGAGCAACTTCTCTACAATGTCGTGCCAATGGTACCAATCCATGTTCGAATAGTTATTACGCTCAAAGAGGGTGGGATTTGCTACGATACCCTTGACGACCTCAACAAACGGTTCTCGATTGAAGCTTTTCTTGTAGAGCATCCGTCCTATGAAATCGATGGCAGCCCACGCGCCAACGCTGCCGCGTTGATTCATGATGTGGAGCAGATCAACGATGAGATCAGGGGCGATACCTTCCAACGTCTCAGAAAAAGCAATTGCGTCGGTGGAGCGCGGCTCGATTTTGCCCTCATTCAGCAGTTCGATCACGCGACACATAAGTGAGTCATCCAAACCTGCAGCGGCGATAAAGTTAACTGCATGCGGAACAAGCACTTCGACAGCGAGGGCTTCGTTCAGGCATTCAAGCGCGGTGTCACGGTTATTCCGGCGTGCGCCCCTGATGACGCTACCTACGAAATTCGCAAACTTCGTTGTATCGTCTTGCAGCGACTGCAAGCTCTTTAAATGTTCAAGCAATGTGTGCGGATCATCGGCGTGGGCGGAAATCTTATCGACAGTGATCCAGCCCGAATTGAATTCTCCAACTGCAAACGCATCTAAAACTGGAAAGAAATGTTCCGCAGTCTTCGGGCTGCGTGCAACAATTTCTTCAACCTTGTTAGTACTATAATTAAAGTCGTTTTCGCCATCGCGATTGTACATGGCATCCGGGTCATGAATGTCAATCGCCCATCCCGAACTGTAGACTAGCAAAAGCTCAACATCAGATTTCGGCAACAGCTCGTCATAATATGTGCGGAGCTTGGCCTGATAGTCTTCAGGAGTATGATTTCGGTCGAAGTAGAGCCATTGGTTGACGGCCATAAGCGGTTTGGTCCAATGCGGATGGCGCTCAAGCAGCCGAGCAATCATGTCTTGAACTTCGCTAAACATTGGTTGGATATGAAGCAAGCTCCTCAGATGCGAACCGATGGAATTCAGCGCGGTTCTTGCATGCTCTTGTTGGTCGCCAAGTGCGATGCGCTCTAAGCGTTTTAGAGCTTCCCGATAGTAATCCCATATCTCGCCATAATTTTTGGGATGCCAATCGTCGAGCGCTTCATCTGCTCCGATGTTCTCGCTCCCACCCGATCTGGAAAAATGTCCGCTTTCTAGCATCCTATCGAGTGCTGAAAGGCAAATTTCTTGCACACGTTGGTCTTTATGGGAGAGACCTTCATCAAGAACAAACAATTTTTCCCTTGGGGTTGCTTCCGTGCCAGAAAGTTGAAGTTGGTACAGGCTCGTGAACTGTCCAGTTGCATTGTTGGCCCAATTCTCATTTTCTGCCGCACCTAGAAGAAGCAGAAGTCGGGCGGCTGAAATGAAAGTCTGATGCCGAAATACCAGCTTCTCCAAGGCCCACACGACATGGCGTCGTCCGGTTTCAAAAGACTTCAACTCGTCAACAGATTTTTCACCAAGCAGCCGTTCCAGATGGTCCATCGTTGCGTCGGGCGCGAGATGGACAAATCGATCAAGCAATTTTGAGCCAAACTCAGTATCCAGAAAGGCTAGGTCAGGTAATGCTTCTCGGACTAGTTCTTGGGCGAACTCTCTGACTCTTTCAGACCATGACACCCACCTTAGGCGTCCGACCATGCGAAGTCTCATGTCTTCACTCAAAGACCAGAAAAAGCCCGCCAATGTACCCGATGGTTTAGATTCCAACCACATGTTCGCCAATCTCATAGCAAGCGGGAGGGGTTGAACAGCGGCATAGTCTCCCTGCCTAAGGATTACGCCGGTTTCCGCGAAAGAGGCCAAGTCGCCGAAAATTTCTTGCGAGTCACGCCCCGCGAATTTGGCGACTTCTTCGAGTTCGCTACCCACATCTCCCTCGACCCCGACTAGCGTAAACAGACTCACGAGCTGGAGGCTTTCCAGCGCGGATGCGTCCTCACCACGCTCACCCCAAACGATGCGGGAAACCAATGCCTCGACAGAACCAAGCTCGAAGTCTTTGTCTTCCAACGCCCTTGCAGCAAAAACGGCCATTCGTGGAAAGCCCTGGGCTAATTCGCGCACCAACGTGGCGTTGCGTCCCTTTGCGCGTTCGTGAACAGCGCTCGCGATGTCGATGATATGCTCGTCGGACGCCGGATTGAGTTTCACGACGAGGTTCTTCCGCATCGACTGCGCGTTCGATTCGACACCAATCGTAATGACATTGCACTTCGAGCCTTGTCGATGCGCAATCTCGCTTAGTCGTGTGTGAATTGGGTTTGGGCAATCATCGACGATCAAAATTGCTCGCGAACCAGAGTCGGCAATCTCGCGGGCGAGATTGAGCAGCCGATCACCGACATCTTCATAGTTGCAATAGACAACTTGATTGGCATCCAATGCATCGTCTGGTTCTGCACCTTTGTTAATGAGTTCATAGACGAAACGCGTTTTTCCAAACCCTGAAGGTGCAAAAACCCGAAGCGCGTTACCTCTGTCGCCGAAAAACTTGAAGATTATCTGGCGAATTTCTTGCAGATCCTTCTCTTCGGCGATGCTCGGGTCATCGTTTTTCCAACGCCGTATCTCTGAGCCTTGCGCCAAATATCGAGGCTGTTCGCTGACTTTATATGGAACCTCCGATATTTCGGGCGATTTTGACCAATCTTCGTGGGTCTGAAATCCACCTAAATGTACATCGCGTAATATGGCGTTGAGCCAAAGCCCGACGGACGGATGAGCGTTTGTCCATGCCGCAAGTTTGTTGCAGTCGAATATGTCTATTGAGGTGAGTCTGCTTGGATCATGCCCTGCCTCAATAATACCATCGCGAATAGCGTTGATACGATCCGTTCGTTTTGTTCCAACGACTGCCGTTGCTGTGACGACAATATATGCTCCGCTTCGGTTGATGGTTTGAACGAGGGCCTCATTCAGAATCTTTTTGTTGCCAGTCTTTTGAGAGGCTTTGGTCCAAGTCTCTTTTTTTAGACCGGATGGTGAAGTTGCCCCGCGCTTACTCTGAAACACTGAGTAGCGGCTCGGCAACCAATCTGTTTGGTTTGGGCCTCCTGACCACTCTACTCTGCCATCTTCACCACCATCAGCGATGGTGATCTGAGCGGGTACGCTGCCAGAGCGGAGTGGAATACTGTGCTTGAGAAGTTCCGCATTGACGAGCCGACGCAGCAGTTCCACGATCTGGTTGGCGTCTAGCCTTTCTATTTGGTTTGCATCAACTTCAAAGATCATTCTTCGCACGTTTCCTCTGTTGGTTCGCCCTTCCCGATGTATTGGCCGAGATTGCGGTCGTAGGGGCCTGCGTTGGGCAGTACAATTGCTACACCACAACAAATAGGACAACCAGCACGATCAATGAGTCTTGCGGCTTGAACGCGAGTTGGCTTAACGCGCTCCTGCTTCAGTAAAGAATGTCCGCTCTTCGAGGCTCAGCTTTCCAAATGCGCGGGCGCAGCGAAAGTCCGGAATCCGCCCCTTGCGTCCAAAGGCTTAGCCAACCGCAGCGAAAACCATGGTCCGCGATGAATAGGACTTCAAACATGCGGGGCGTCCTTAGTCCCGTTGAGTAGCTTCAACCCTATCTGCCCACCGTCTCGGGAGGTTCATGCGCAAGCTGCATCAAAAGGTAAGTAAGATTAGTCTGCACCAGTCTTTTCCGGAAAAATGATTTAGAAGTAGGCCCCGTAGGCTTTGCCGTAGAAATTGCACCTCGCATCTGTAGGCACAGCGTTTCCGTTATTGGTAGGCTCCGCTGCGACTGCGAATTCGTAACGATAACTTAAAAGGCAGTTGCAGGGTGACTTCTGGCCCCAATAGGGTGGGCGTCAACCATGCAGTTGACATGTATATCGAACTACGAGCCTGATCATGGATTGATACCAAGCGGGGCTAGTACAAAAATGTTTGGGACCGCTTGCCATAAGTAGTCACATGATGGACCCCGTCCGTGAACAAGCAGTTCGGCTGGTTGATGAGGGAACAATTGCGATCAAGCAGGGCGAGAAGCGCGTCGATCCTAAGTCGTTCATTGGGATATACCGCATCGCCATCGCCAAGAAGCCGAATTAGTCTTGCGCCAAGCCGCGCCACCAAACGGCCTGTGGTTTGTTCTTTGGGTGCCGGCGGTTCACTCCGGGGCGCCGTCGTTCAACCAGACCGGCCCACGTTCGCCCAATGCCACCTTGGCTTCATGCACCTTTCCTTGAGCAGTTTTCACGTCTTCATTTGTCTTTGCATTCTTCACAGCCAAGCGTGCTTGCATGAGTTCTTTTACAAGCGCCGCCCGTTCCGCTTCGGGGAGGGTGGGATTGGTACAATGCGAAAGACGGTTCTTGAAAAACAATAATTTAAGGGGGATTACCTTAGCGGAATTGCATGACATACTAGCATTCCAACTATTTTCAGATGCAGGTTAAAAGATGGCGAAGATGACCAAGGATAAATTGCGCTCGCGAGATTGGTTTGCGCGCGAAGGTGATCCGGAAATGTCGGCGCTGTATCTTGAACGTTATCTGAACTACGGGCTCACGCGCAACGAGCTTCAGGGCGGCAAGCCGATCATCGCGATTGCACAGACGGGCAGCGATCTCAGCCCCTGTAACCGCCATCATATCGAGCTTTCCAAGCGTGTCAGGGATGGAGTTATCGCGGCAGGCGGGACCTGTATCGAGGTGCCTGTGCATCCCATTCAGGAGACCGGCAAACGCCCTACGGCCAATCTGGACCGCAATCTTGCCTATTTGTCATTGGTTGAGACGCTTTACGGCTATCCAATCGATGGCGTGGTCCTGAACATCGGATGCGACAAGACGACTCCGGCCCTGTTGATGGCGGCTGCGACGGTCAATATTCCGGCGATCGCACTGTCTGTCGGCCCCATGTTGAACGGCTATTGGAATGGGGAGCGCGCAGGCTCGGGCACGGTGATCTGGAAAGCGCGCGAGTTGATGGCAAAGGGCGAGATCGATGGCGAAGAGTTTATGGAGATTGCCGCCTCCAGCGCGCCATCCGTCGGATATTGCAACACGATGGGAACGGCCACCACGATGAACTCCCTGGCGGAGGCTTTGGGCATGCAGCTTCCCGGCTCCGCTGCCATTCCCGCGCCGTACCGCGAACGCGGGCAGATCAGTTATGAGACAGGAAAGCGTATCGTCGGGATGGTCTGGGACGATCTGCGCCCGTCCGACATCATGACGCGGGAGGCTTTTGAAAACGCCATCGTCATCAACTCGGCCATTGGCGGCTCTACCAATGCGCCCATTCACCTCAATGCGATCGCGGCGCACCTCGGGGTACCGCTGGACAATGACGACTGGCAAGCCTTGGGGCATAAGGTGCCGCTGTTGGTGAACCTCCAGCCGGCGGGGGAGTATCTGGGCGAAGATTATCACCGCGCGGGCGGCGTGCCTTCCGTGGTGGCGCGTCTGTTGGAGGGTGGATTGCTGCCGCACCCTCAGGCGACCACTGTGAATGGACGGTCGATGGGCGACAATTGCGAAGGGCGCGCCGCGACGAACGATGACGTGATCCGCAGATTGGAGAACCCGCTATCGACGAATGCGGGGTTCTTGAACCTCTCGGGCAACCTGTTCGAAAGTGCGCTTATGAAGACCAGCGTAATCTCTGACGATTTTCGCAAACGCTATTTGTCGAATGCGGACGACCCCAATGCCTTTGAAGGCCGCGCTATCGTGTTCGACGGCACTGAGGATTATCACAACCGCATCGATGACCCTGCCGAGGATATCGACGAGAACTGCGTCTTGTTCATGCGGGGTGCGGGGCCGAAGGGCTATCCGGGCGGGGCTGAAGTGGTCAACATGCGCCCCCCTTCCTATTTGCTGAATAAAGGGATCGCCGCCTTGCCCTGCGTCGGCGACGGGCGGCAGTCTGGCACGTCCGGGTCGCCTTCGATCCTCAACGCCTCACCCGAAGCAGCGGAGGGAGGCGGCTTGGCTCTTTTGAAAACCGGTGACCGGGTGCGATTTGATCTGGGGAAAGGGACCGCGGACATGCTGGTACCGCTGGATGAGCTGGCCGAGCGGGCGCGTCAACTTGTCAGCGACGGGGGATACCAAATGCCCGCCAGCCAGACACCGTGGCAGCAGTACTTCCGCGAGCTAACAACCGGATTGGACAAAGGGATGACATTGCGCGATGCGCCTTTCTATCGCGATGTCGCCCGTAAGAGCAGTCCGAGGGATAGTCACTGATGACCGGTTTGTTCATCCTATAAAGAGGGCGGACGCCATTCGAGCGTGAGTTGGCGCCCGTCTCTAGCGCCCCAACCAGCCGCCATCGACAGGCAACGTAATCCCCGTGACATAACGCGCGGCGGGGGAGGCGAGGAACGTGACCGCACCCGCGATATCTTCAGGCTCGGCCCAGCGACCCAGTGGGATACGGTCGAGGATCGCTTTGTTCCGCTCGGGGTCAGCGCGCAGGTCTGCGGTGTTGTTGCTTACGACATAGCCCGGCGCGACAGCATTCACTGTGATTCCCTGTGCCGACCACTCGTTAGACAGGGTTTTCTTAAGCCCCGCCACGGCGCTTTTCGATGCCGTATAGGATGGCACGCGAATGCCGCCCTGAAACGAGAGCAGCGATGCAACGTTGATCACACTGCCGCTTTGTTGTGCCGTCACGCGCGTCTCGCGTCCTGGCCAAGCCCACGGAAGAGACCAGCTTCAGGTCGAACCCGGCCAGGCCAAGATGGTGGGCCAAGGCACGGTGATAATTACCGGTCGCCTCAAACCCGATCCGCACTGGCAGATCATAGCTGGCAAGAGCGGCTGAGAGGCGCTGAAAATCCTCCAAGGTGTTCGCAATTGTCATGCGGCGGCGACGCTTTTTGCCCGGGATGCCAATCAGCACCTCGTGCCGATGCTTGGAAATGTCGATAGCGACCAACACGGTCGTAAGGGTAGAATGGGTAGCGGTCATAGCCGGTCTCCTCAGCAGTGTGGTTGTGCAAAACCATTGTTGAGACCTGAGACCCGGTTATGGCCACCCGCTGCGCAATTTAGAGGCTGCGCAGGCGGCCATAACCTACCAGAAGCCATTCTTCCCGACGTGCTGCGGGACAGAGTTCACGAGTCGGGCCATTCTGGGGTGGGCCGATCAGAACGCAATTCCGTAGCACTATATCGACCCAGGGAAGCCGCAGCAGAACGCCTTTATCAAGTCATTCAACGGCAGCCTGCGCGACGAGCTGCTGAACGAGGAGATATTTGACACCCTGGACGACGCCCGCCGGAAGCTGGCGCTCTGGCGTTACGACTACAACACCGTCAGGCCGCACTCATCGCTCGGGAACAAAACACCGATCGAAGCGAGCTGGACGCTTGAGCAATTTAAGTGCTCCGCGCCCGGCGCGCTTGCCCAGCCCGAAACCGACGACTATCAAAATCAAACCCGCAGGCTCTCGTCATGAACGAGGGACCAGTGGGGGGCAGGTCAATGCTCTTATCTGAAAGCTCATGCCAACCGGCGTCGCAGAGTTCGTCCGACTATTCGTGTTTAAGCGACGCTCCTATATTCCGAAGCCAAACCAAAGACGGGAAGTTGTTGCCTCTTTCGGCAGCTGGAATGCGCTCCGGTTGCCGCAAATGTGAGCGTAATTTATGCAGGCGGGCCAGAACGGCGCTTATACAGCTCCGTTGAGGATTTAAAAACAAACAATCTTGACTGCTTTTAAATAAGCTCCCAACCTAACTGAACATAAGAATCAAGATAGACATCTCAGGGAGCATAAACATGATTAAGCGTCTTCTCGCAGGAATGGTGATCTCGGGCATAGCCGGAGTCGCGGCGGCCGAAGTGGAATTTACAGCAAATTCGTTTTACGCGGCCGAACATCCTCATTCGAAGTATGGCTACATTGAATGGGCCAAAATGGTTGAAGAAATGTCTGGCGGAGAACTGAAGCCAAACGTCTACACCGGTACCGTGCTGCTCGCGCCGCGTGCGAACCTGCAAGGTATTCGCGACAACGTGGTTCAGGTTGCGCATCATGCGGCAGTATACACCCCCTCGGAGATGCCTGTTGCAAACAGCATCCAGGAACTGGGTTTTAACTATTCCGATCCGCTGACGATGATTTTAGCCTCGACCGATTTTAGTATGAACAACGAAACACAGCTTCAGGAATGGGCCGAAAAGGGGGTCGTATATCTTGGTTCTTATGCGACGCCGCCCTATGTCCTGTTTTGCCGTGAACCCGTGCGTACGCTGGAAGAATTCAAAGGAAAGCGTATCCGCACGGCCGGATCGAGCGTGTCGCAGTGGGTTGAAAAAGCAGGGGGCATCCCCGTCAACGTCCCCTCCAGCGAAATGTATACCGGCCTTGAGCGCGGGACACTCGACTGTGCTTCGAATGCCGCAAATGACCTCATTGACCGGTCGCTCTGGGAAGTCGCGGAACATACCACGATGCTGTCGACAGGCATGTATTGGACGGGCCCACAGTGGGGCTTCAACCCTGAATTCTGGTCTGGGCTTAGCACCGAGCATCGCGAAATTCTGCTGGAAACAACCGCACGTGCTATGTCGCGCATGATTGTCGAGTATGTCGGCAGCGCCGAAGAAAAGCTCGCTCTGGCGAAGGAGAAGGGCAACAATGTCTATGAACCGGGCGAAGACCTGCTTGCGTCGGCTGAGGAGTACCGCGCGAACTCAGTGGAAACCGCTTACCAGACCTCGCAAGAGACCTATGGACTGAGCAACGGCAAAGAGGTCATCGATGACTTCATCGCGACCCATGAAAAATGGGAAGACTTGCTGACCGACGTTGACCGTACTGATGCGGATGCGGTTGCTGAACTGGCCTTGCGCGAGATCTACAGCAAAATCGACGCCTCCACTTACGGCATTCAATAATACTGAGAAGGGCGCCCGCGTGGCAATCGCGCGCGCCTTTATGATGGAGCGCGGGCACATGGCAGAACGAAAACGACGCACTCAGGCCGAACGGTCGCTTGAGACGACTTCCAGCCTTCTTGAGGCCACGCTGGCGTGTATCAAGGACAAGGGGCTGATCAACACCTCGACGACTGAGGTGGCGCGACGTGCGAAAGTTTCGCGAGGGGCGCTGCTGCATCACTTTCCGACCAAAGAAGAATTGATGGCCGAAGCCCTGCGGTCATTGCTGTTGCGCGAAACAGAAGAAGCCGAACGGGCGGCAAGTTCCGTTGTGGATGACTCACTCACGATCGACCAATTTCTCGACTTCGTCTGGCAACGGTTCTCCGGTGACCTGTACATGGTCTCAATGGAATTTGTGAACGCCGCGCGCACAGATCCTAAGATCAAGGCCGCATTGGTGCCTGTCGGGCAGGACTTCAACGACGCTTATGGTCGTATCTGGGAAAAGATCGATGGGCCGTCCGATGACCCCGCTGTGCAAATGCGCCAAAAGGTCGAGATCACCGCGATCATGTGTTTAGCGCGCGGAATGGCAACGCAGACGATCTGGCGCGATGACCCCGACCTTTTCCGCGAGACGATCAATTACTGGAAAGGGCTTCTGAAGCTTTCGCGTAAACATCAAAATTCCGAGCGTGCATCATGAACGAGATAGAAACACGCGGAGAAGACGGCACATTTTCCGTTCTTGACCGCAGTATCTACCTGCTGAATCGAGGATTTGTCGTGTTTGCGGCTATGGCGCTCATCCTGATGATGTTCCATGTCACTGTTGAGGTCGCAGGCCGTGCGACCGGTGCCTTTACGATGATCGGCACGTTAGAGATCGTTTCCTTCTACTATATGATTATGCTGGTCATGCTGCCGATGGGCTTTGTTGAGCTGCGTAATGAACATATACGGGTTGATCTCTTTGTTCAGTGGATGCCTGCCCGGGTGCAGCTTGTTCTCTACGTACTCAGTTGCCTTATGAGCATCACTTTCTTTGCAATGATGTTCTGGCAAAGTTTCTATGATGCGCTGAACTCCACTCAGCGAATGGAAACCATCATGTCGAATTTCATCTTCTACATCTGGCCGAGTCGCTGGGCTTTGCCGATCGGTTTCTTCGGGTTGTTGTTGGCCTCGCTCTCCAACCTCCTGAAATCAATCCGCCATAGAAAGGCGTTGTAACGTGGACAATACGACTATTGGAGTGATTGCTGTCGCAGTTACGCTCTTGCTCATCGCACTACGCTTTCCGATTGGGGTGGTACTGGGACTAGTCTCAATCGTCGGCATCGCTGAGATCACCAATATGCGCATCGCATGGGGCGTAGTGTCAGCAACGCCGTTCGATTTCATTGGTCAATGGGAACTGACTGCAGCGCCGATGTTCCTTTTCATGGGGTATTTGGCCACCGAGGGGAAGTTGACCAGTGGGTTGTTCGGCGCACTCAGGTTGTTTCTCGCGCGGCTTCCCGGCGGCTTGGCAATTGCGAGTGTGGGGGCCTGCACCTTTTTCGCGGCGGCCTCTGGCTCCAGTGTTGCCACAGCGGCGGCCATGTCGCGCATCGCTGTGCCTGAGATGCTCAAAAACGGGTATGATAAGGGGTTAGCCACTGGCACAATCGCGGCCTCAGGCACATTGGGTTCGCTTATTCCGCCCAGCGTATTGCTCATCCTTTATGGCGTATATGCGCAGGTTTCGGTTGGCCAATTGTTCATGGCCGGCTTTATTCCGGGGCTGATGTCGGCCGTTCTGTATGGGATGATGATTGTCGCGCGCGTGAAGGCAAAGCCAAGCCTTGCCGGCACTGTCGTGGTTGAGGCTACGCGGGCGGAAAAACTTGAGGCCCTCAAAGAAATCTGGCCCCTGCCGACCCTGATCCTTCTGGTTCTAGGCGGGATATTCAGCGGCTATTTCTCACCCACCGAAGCGGGCGCGCTGGGTGCATTCTTTGCGCTTTGCATCGCCTTGATAAGGAGATCGCTAAGCTGGGTGGAATTTAAGGCCGCCGTGGTTAGCACGCTGCAAAGCACCGCGTCGATCTTTTTGATCCTGATCGGTTCGGTTCTATTTACCAAATTTTTGGCAATGTCGCGTTTGCCGACAGCGTTTTCCGGAATGATCCTTTCTGTGAGCGACAGCCAGTGGTGGATCCTATTCGCGGTCGCCGTGATCTATCTTCTCCTCGGCATGCTGATCGATTCCATCGGGTTGTTGCTGCTCACCCTGCCGTTGATCCTTCCACTTGTGGATGCAGCGGGGATCGATGCGATATGGTTCGGCATCATTGTCATTAAGCTGCTCGAAGTCGGCCTGGTGACCCCGCCAATTGGGCTGAACGTCTATGTCATCAAAGGTGCTCTAGGAGACCTCGTGACCCTGCCCGAAGTTTTTCGTGGGGTAGCGTGGTTCATTGTAATGGACTTCGTCGCCTTGCTTCTAATCATCCTAATCCCCGCTTTGTCGCTCTGGCTTCCGTCGCTGCTCTACCAATGAACGAGGGCGCTCGTACTCCAGCCTTCGCTGATGGCGGATCACCAAAACTCATAACGCGACTATTAAGAAAAAAGGAACTCCCATGACTATGCAGATTATCCGAAACGCCCGCATCATTGATGGATCGCAGGACCGTGCGGCTGACCCGCAGGACATCGTCATCGAGAACGGCGTCTTCCAGGAGGTATCCGATAAGGTCTCTCTGCGTTGCGACAATGAAATCGACGCGAAAAACCACTTCGTGATGCCCGGCTTAATCGACTGCCATGTGCATGTGATCGCCACGACAGCTGACCTAAAAGCGAATGCCGACCTGCCCAACTCACTGCTTGCCTACCGCATGATGGCGCTGATGAAGAACATGATATCACGTGGCTTCACGACGGTCCGCGATCTGGGCGGCGCAGATGTCGGCATCGTCGATGCAATTGAGGAAGGTCTGCTGGTCGCGCCCCGTCTGGTGATCTGCGGAAAAGCACTGTCGCAAACCGGGGGGCATACGGACTACCGTGGTCGATACAATCCACGCAGTGTGGATTACTATCGTGATCAAATCGGCGCGATGGGGAGGATCGTTGATGGCGTCGACGACCTGCGCCGCGCTTGCCGCGAAGAGATCAAGGGCGGGGCAAATTTCATCAAACTTATGGCCAATGGCGGTGTCTCTTCACCGACTGATCCTATCGGATTCTTGGGATTCTCTGTGGCAGAGCTTGAAGCAGCGGTCGAAGAGGCGTCCAACGCAGAAACCTACGTCGCAGGCCATCTATATACCGATGAGGCGATCAACCGGGCCTTGGACGCTGGTGTTTACTCGATCGAGCACGCAAACCTGATCAAACGCGAAACTGCCCGCCGCGTGGCCCAAAAAGGGGCGGTCGTCGTCCCGACCAACATCACATATGAACTCCTTGGTACGCGGGGCGCCGATTTCGGTCTGCCGCCTGAATCGATCGCAAAGGTCGCTGACGTGCGGGACGCAGGGTTGGAGGCCCTGACCATGCTTCATGAAGAAGGAGTGCTGATGGGCTATGGCTCAGATCTGCTGGGGGGCATGCAGCACTATCAGTCGGGCGAATTCCCTCTGCGCGGTCGCTTCCTCCCGGCCCATGTCGTCATCCGCTCGGCAACCTTGGATGCCGCTAAGGTGATGCGAATGGAGGGGCAGATCGGCTGCATCGCAGAAGGGGCGTATGCGGATCTTATCATGGTGCGGAGCAATCCGTTGGACGACCTTTCAGTGCTTGACGGGCAGGGCGAGCACATCAATGCGATCATGAAGGATGGTCGCTTCGTGAAGGCTTTATAAAAGTCGCCGATCGGGGGGGGGCACCCCCCCCCTTCCTAATACAAGGCGGTGAAGGTACTGCTCGAAACATACCTTACAATAGGATCTATTCATGCCCGCCCTAGACCAGATCATCGCCTTTCAAGACGAGTTGACCAGCATCCGCCGTGACTTCCACGCTCATCCAGAAATTGGGTTTGAAGAATTTCGCACTTCGTCTCGCATTGCCAAGTTACTGGAAAGCTGGGGCATAGAGGTAACGCGGCAAGTCGGAAAAACCGGCGTAGTGGGGGTGCTCAACGGCGCACGCTCTGGTCGTACAATCGGTCTCCGCGCGGATATGGATGCCCTGCCAATGGAGGAGCGGACGAATCTGCCATATTCATCTCAAAACGAAGGCGTGTTTCATGGCTGTGGTCATGACGGTCATATAACAATGCTACTAGGCGCGGCGCGCTATCTAGCAGAGAACCGAAATTTTTCTGGCAGCGTTGTCTTTATATTCCAACCCGCAGAAGAAGGGCTGGGTGGCGCGCGCGCAATGATTGCCGATGGTCTTTTTGAGCGTTTTCCCTGTGACGAGCTTTATGGCATGCACAATTCGCCCTATAGCAACCATTCCGATATCTCAATCCGTCCAGGCAAAGCGCAGGCCGGGGCAAGCTTCTTCGATATCGACATCGTGGGCCAAGGCAGCCATGGTGCGATGCCACAAACGAGCCGTGATCCGGTAGTGATCGGCGCCGGATTAGTAAAAGAATTTCAAGAAATCGTTTCACGAAATATGGACCCGACCCATCCGGCTGTCGTTTCTGTCACGCAGTTTAACGCAGGATCGGCCTATAACGTTATTCCAGAGAGCGCTACGTTGCGGGGGACCTTTCGGTTCTTTGACGATGCCGATGGCGCGCTCATCGAAACGCGGATGCGCAAAATTTGTGCTGGATTTGCTCTATCACACGAGATCGCGATCAACGTCGATATCCGCAATATATTCAGCGTCCTGTCGAATGATCCGCAAAGGGTTCAAGACCTCATCGAGGTAGCGCGGGAGATTGTGGGAGACCAGGCCAAACTAAATGCGCCTCTCACGATGGGGTCCGAGGATATGGCGGACCTTCTCAACGTCGTACCGGGCGCCTTTTTTAATTTAGGACATCACGGAGACGTACCATTGCACAACCCGGGTTTCATATTTGACGATACAATCCTGCCTGTTGGGGCAAGTGTTTTCGCGCGGCTCGTCGAACGCCGCGGAGCTGCTTAATTTCTCATCAGTACCTTCACAGAATTATCAAAATTCCTAACCGCGCCTGATCACGGCGCGGTTTTTTGTTGACCGAATCATATTTCGTAATCCAGGTTGCTTAATATGGATCATATGTTCCAAAATATGGAACAACGGAGGTTTCGTGTCAATTCTGCAAAATGCCCAGGCTGTTCTTAAGCTTTACTCTGCCGACTGCCTGGAACTGACGGTGACGGATGTCGCCCGCCGTCTGGATATGCCAAAAGCGAATGCCTCCCGTCTAATGAAAGCGATGCGCGATACCGGCATGCTGAGCACAATCGGCGATACGATGCGCCATCGTCCGGGTACGGTGATGCTCGATTTGGCTGCTATCTTCCGGCGCTCGTCTCGGTTGATCTCCCGTGCGAGCGAAGCTGTCTCGACACTATCAACCCAGTTCGGCCACACTGGTTACATCTCTATTCTGGATCGCCAAGAGGTCACTGCGGTTGCTGACTTCCCGGGCACCAACGCGCTAAGGGTCGTATCGAACATCGGACGTCGGCTGTCGGCGCACCAAAGTGCCACTGGGCGGTCAATACTCGCGCGCATGTCGGACGATGAAGTTGCAGCGCTTTATGAGGAACAGCCTTTAACTGGCAGTTTGCGTTCTCAACTGTCGCAGATACGCCGGAACGGATTTGCCGCTTCCTCTCAAGAGAGCACTGCTGGTGTAGATGCAATCGCGGTCGCCGTCGGCGATCCCGCGACCCACGAAATCATCAGCCTATGCATCGTCTACCCGCACGGCATCGTCGATGACGATGGGCGCAATCAAATGCTTAAGGCGCTCGCACGAGCCGCGGGCGAAATTGCGGCGGACTTTGGCGACAGTGCCTTTGTCGCCCCCAATCTCGAATAATAAGGACAATTCGGTATGACTTTATCGCAAAATCGTTGGCGCGTCGGCTTTGATATCGGTGGCACATTCACTGATTTCGTCCTTTACGACGCCGAAACCGCCAATGTCACGCTGCACAAACGCCTAACCACACCTCACGATCCTTCGGAGGCAGCACTGCTCGGCCTTTCCGAACTTTTGGAGTTGCGGGAAATCAGCCATGCTGATGTTTCCGAAATTGTTCATGGTACCACTTTGGTGACCAATGCCATCATTGAACGGAAAGGCGCCCCAGTCGGCCTGATTACGACAACGGGTTTCCGCGACCTGTTAGAGATGGGCACCGAGCAACGGTACGATATTTATGATCTGTTCGTTTCATTTCCCGACCCGATGGTCAGCCGCGATTTGCGGCTTGAGGTTGCGGAGCGGATGAATGCTACAGGCGAGGTTGTTAAGGCACTAGATGAGGACGCCGTTCTTTCCGCCGCGCGTCAGCTTGTCGACGCGGGCTGTGAAGCGATTGCGATCACCTTCCTGCATTCCTACGCCAATCCCACACATGAACAACGTGCCGCTGAGCTGATCAGTGCTGAATATCCCGAGATTTCAGTATCCATTTCTTCCGAAGTCGTCGCAGAAATGGGCGAGTATCAGCGGATTGTAACAACTTGTGCGAACGCTTTCGTGCAGCCGCTTATGCACAGGTATCTGACCAAGCTGGAGCAACACTTGCGCGGTGCCGGTTTCGTCGGCCCGCTGCGTTTAATGCATTCTGCCGGTGGTCTTGTTTCTTTAGAGACGGCACGCGATTTCCCGATACGTCTGCTGGAAAGTGGTCCTGCTGGCGGTGGTCTAGCGACTGCACTCTTTGGCGAGGCCGCGGGCCTGTCGGATGTAATTTCTTTCGATATGGGCGGCACAACGGCGAAGGCTTGTATGATCGAAAACGGGCGCGCCGAAGTTGCGCCGATGATGGAAGCCGCTCGCGTTCACCGGTTTACGAAAGGGTCAGGCTTGCCGATCAAAGCCCCCGTGATTGAGATGATCGAGATTGGTGCCGGAGGGGGCTCCATCGCTGCAATCGACGAAGTAGGATTGCTTAAAGTCGGGCCTCATTCCGCGGGCTCAGATCCGGGCCCTGCATGCTATGGAATGGGCGGTTTGGAGCCCACGGTGACGGACGCAAACCTCGCACTCGGCTATTATGATCCCGGCTTCTTTCTTGGCGGGCAGATGAGTTTGGATCTCGAAGCGGCACAAACTGCAATTGCGCGTGTCGGCAGCCGCCTAGGTCTCACCGTGCCGGAAACAGCGCTCGGCATTCACAAGGTTGTGGTTGAGAGTATGGCGGCAGCGGCCCGCGTCCACCTTGTCGAGCGCGGCAAAGACCCGCGCGAATATTCGATGGTAGGATTTGGCGGCGCTGGCCCTGCGCATGCGGTCGATGTAGCACGAGCTATGGGAATTACTTCGGTTCTTATCCCGCCCGCTTCCGGCGCGGCTTCGGCGGTTGGATTCCTAGCAGCGCCATTGTCTTTTGATGGCGTACGTTCGCGCCGGGTTGAGTTGACGCCGGGCTTTGATGCAGAGGCCATCAATACCCTACTGGCGGATTTGGAGGCAGAAGGTCTGCACCATTTAACCCGCGCTGGCATTGATGCTGATCAGGCCGTGATCGAGCGCACCGCAGACATGCGTCTTGTGGGGCAGATGCACGATATCTCGGTTCCACTGCCACTGGGGCCCCTGGATGAAAGTAAACTCCCTGCTATCAGAGCCGCTTTTGTCAGCGCCTATTCGACGCGCTACGCTGAACCGTTTGAAGGTGCGCGTTTCGAAGCGGTAACTTTCCGTGTTCGGGTAGCCGGACCCACGCCAAAGCTGGCATTGACCGGTGCTACGGGCGGCGGCGACAGCGCCAATAGATTGAAAGGTCATCGCAAATGTTGGTTTGACGAGGGCGAGTTCGAAACCGCAGTCTACGACCGCTATGCTTTGCAGGCTGGCGATGAACTTTCTGGCCCGGCCATCATTGAAGAACGTGAATCAACGACTGTGATCGGCCCAAACGACTATGTCAGCATCGATGCTGGTTTGAACCTCTGTGTCAGAGTTGGCGCAGTCGCTGCTGCAGAAGAGTTGATCCCTGAGAATATGAGCCGCGCCAAGGCGGTAGCGAGAATCAAAGGTGACCCGATCGGTTTGGAGATCATGTGGTCACGCCTCGTGAACGTCGTAGAAGAAATGTGGCTAACAGTGTGCCGAACCGCATTCTCGCTCGTCATTGCAGAGGCGCAAGATTTCGCTTGCGAGCTGCTCGACAAGGATGGTGAGACATTGGCGCATAGCCCGCGCGCCATGCCGGTATTCAATTTGACGCTCCCGCGTGCAGTCAAAGCGCTACTGGCGGCATATCCAGCTGACACCTTGAAGCCTGGGGATGTGTTGATCACCAACGATCCTTGGCTTTGTGCGGGGCACTTATTCGATATTGCGATTGTGACACCGGCGTTCAGCAACGGAAAACTTGTCGGCTTGATGGGAACTGTCGGCCATGTCTCTGACATTGGGGGCACCAAAGACAGCCTTCATGCACGAGAAATCTATGAAGAAGGGCTGCAAATCCCACCGATGAAGCTTTTCGAGGCAGGCACTCCGAATGAAACGCTCGTGCGGATGATTCAGCAAAACGTCCGCAATGGCGAGCAGGTTCTGGGCGACATCTATTCCTTCGTCGCGGCAAATGCTTTGGGAGCGGAGCGTCTGGACGCATTCATGCGCGACTACGGGCTGCACGACCTCAGCGCGCTAGCCGAGGTTGTACAGGGGCTTTCGGAAAAAGCGATGCGCGACGCGATCCGCCAAATTCCGGACGGAGATTATCACTCGAAGATCACCAATAATCCGCTCGGCGAAATCATCGAATATCCGGTGCTGGTCAAAGTGGCCGGTGATGCGATTACGGTGGATTTTGACGGTGTGCCGCCGCAGCTACCGCAGGGTGGTTTGAACTCTACGCTCAACTACACGGCTGCCCATGCAACTTACCCGCTCAAGTGCATGTTGACCCCAACGGTGCGCGGAAATGCCGGTTGCTACCGCCCCTTCACAGTCACAGCCCCTGAAGGGTCCATTTTGAATCCGACCTATCCCGCCGCGGTGAACCTGCGGACACGGACCGGCTGGTATCTGGCACCAAATATATTCGGAGCGCTGGCGAGTGCCGCACGTGACAAGGTTCAGAGCTTTACCGGCCTAGCCGTCGCCGCCAATATCTACGGCCAAGATCCGTCAGGACAATTCTATTCTGACATGCTGTTCTGTGGCGGTGGGCAGGGTGGATCGGACCGGGGCGATGGCCACTCATCCTTGCTATGGCCAACCTCTGCGGCGAATACGTCAATTGAATTAATGGAAAGTCGTGTGCCGGTTCTGGTAATGGAAAAAGCCTATGTTCCCGACAGCGGCGGAGCAGGCAAAACTCGTGGCGGCTTGGCACAGCGTATCTTGTTCCGCAAGCGCGATGATGATGGCATCGAAATGCTTGTCTCAGTTTATCCTGAAGGGGTCGACAATCCGATTGACGGCTTCTTTGGCGGCTTGCCCGGACTTGGTGCGCGGGGACGGATTGTTTCGGCATCGGGCGAAGAGTTGCACGATTGCGGCACTGGTGAGCTTGTCTCGCTCTTCAGCCCGGACGAAGTCGTAGAACTTACACTTGGCGGTGGATCAGGGTTTGGACATCCAGCCGAGCGTGCGCCCGCTGCTGTGACTCGAGATTTGCAGCTAGGTCTGATCACACCAGACCATGCATCGCGCCATTATTCACAAGCGACACCTTCCACGCCAGCTCAGGCCAAAAGCAAAGTGCCTGCCTGATCCACAACGACGGGGGGCAGAAAATTACCCCCCGCTTTCCCAACCTGGAGAAACTGATGCATACTTCTTCCCCCCTAAATCTGACCCGTCGCAGCCTGTTGGCTATGGCTGGTGCCGGTCTCGCAACAACAGTCTTCCCTAAAGCGATGTTCGCTCAGAACTCTGCGGTTATGGTCATCGCATCGGGTCAGGATATCCCGAACTTTGACCCCCACACCGCGACCGGCTATTCGGCGTCTTTCTTTATGCGCAACGTCTACGATCCACTCGTGCGCGTATCCGGTAATCCGCCCGAACCAACGCCAGCAATTGCTGCCAACTGGGATGTAAGTGAAGATGGGCTGGAATATACTTTTAATCTGAACCCGGACGCAACATTTCACTCGGGCAATAATGTGACAGCAGGGGACGTCGTCTATTCCTTCCGGCGGGCTCTTCGGCTTGCCAAGGGTAACTCTTGGATGATCCGAGATATTGTGACCGAAGAAGGTGTCACCGCCGTAGATGACGAGACGGTCAAATTCACCCTCGCGGTACCGTTTGCGCCTTTCCTGCAGGTGTTGCCATGGGTCTTTATCGTCGAGAAGGCAGTGGTCGAAGCCAATCTCGGTAGCGATGATGGGCAAACTTGGCTCATGACCAATACGGCAGCGTCCGGACCTTTCGCCGTGACGCGTTACCAGCCCGGCACGCTCTATCACCTTGCGCGGGCGGAAACCGCTTGGCAGGCAGGAGGTGGTAACCTTGCAGGTGTTATCTGGCAGATTGTCCATGAAACGGCGACCCAGCGTCTGATGGTTCAGCGCGGCGAAGCACAAATCGCTGTGGACGTTACTTCTGAGGATATGGACGCTCTAGCAGATGCGCCCGGCGTTGTTCGGATACTTGAGCCCGAGTACCGGACATTCTCGATCAAAATGAATACCGAAAATGGACCCTGTGCTGACATTAATATGCGCAAGGCAATTTCCTACGCGACAAACTATCAAGCAATCATTGACGCCGCAGGCTATGCCGATCTGATGACGGGGCCTCTACCGGGGGGGATTTTGGGCTTCAACCCTGATCTGGCGGTCTATCGAATGGACCTCGAGAAGGCTAAGGAGCATCTTGCGATGACCGAAACGCCTGAGGGCGGGATTAAACTGCGGATGGTCCATGTATCGGGATTGGAGCAACAGCGCCGCTGGGCATTGATCATGCTCGACAGCCTGAAGGCGTTGAACATCGAATTGGAGATCATGCCAATGAACTGGCCCGACATGGTTGCCGCTAGCCAATCACCTGAGACCTTCCCTGATCTGTTCCCAGTCTATCAGACAGCAAACTATGGCGACCCGGATAACATCGCATATGCAGCCTACCATTCTTCCCGCAACGGCGGTTGGCAGAACGCTGTCTATAACAATCCAGAGGTTGATGCCTTGATCGAGGCGGGACGCGCCGAAGTAGACCCCGCGAAGCGCGAAGGCATTTATCACAAGTTTCAAGAAGTCGTTGTTGCCGACGCGCCGGATATTTTTGGTGTTCTGGAAAAGCGGCGGCTGGCGATGCGGGATTCTGTGAAGAACTATCACTTCACCCCCGTAGCTTCCAACGCGATTGAGGTTTTCGGCCTGTCGATGGAGTAAGCTACTTTTTTTAAGGGGGGCGGGCTCATCATATTGGCCCGCCTGCTCAGATTGAATACGCTAGAAAAGGGCTTGCCCGATGCTTCAATTTATCCTGCGACGATTGCTGATGCTGATCCCGGTGATCATCGGCCTGACCATCATTATGTTTGCCATCGCGCGGATCTTGCCAGGCGATCCTGTCGGTCTCGCCGCAGGCCCTAATGCGACAGAATCGGAGATCGCCGCGCTATCGACTGAGTTTGGCCTCGATCAGCCAGTCTGGGTGCAATATTGGACATATGTAACCGGGTTGCTTCACGGAGATCTGGGAACGTCGCTTTTGACACGCCGACCGGTCGCCGCCGACATCGCCGCTTATTTGCCCGCGACACTGGAACTGGTGCTCGCCGCGATGGGGTTTGCCATCGTGGTCGGAATTCCACTGGGATTGGTGACCGCCGTTTGGCGCAACAAGTGGCCGGACTACCTCAGCCAAATCGGCGCCATTGGCGCTATTTCGATGCCGCGTTTCTTTCTCGGCCTGCTGCTGCAACTGTGTTTTGCGATGTGGCTAATGTGGCTGCCTCTAGGCGGGCGTTTGCCTATTATTGTTATCCCGCCACCGAACATCACAGGCTTTCTGACAATCGATAGTTTGCTGGCCGGCGACTGGAATACCTTCACTCTGGTACTGCGCCACCTTGCCTTACCGGCAATCGCAATGTCGCTGTCTCCCTTGGCCACAATCATGCGCATGATGCGTTCTTCGACCATCGAAGTGATGCAACAAGACTATGTAATGACTGCGCGGGCGCTGGGTCTGGCTCCGCGTTTGATCATCACCAAGTACGTCGCCCGAAATGCGGTATCGGCAACACTAACAGTCATTGGACTGTATTTCGGCTGGCTCTTGGGTGGGACCGTACTGGTAGAAACCGTATTCGACTGGCCAGGGCTTGGACTCTACGCCACGAAAGCCATCGTAAGCCAGGATATGATGCCTGTGATCGGGGTCGCACTGGTGATTGGTCTGCTTTTTGTGCTCGCCAACTTGATCATTGACGTACTTTACGGCGTCATCAACCCAAAGGTACGCTACTCATGACCGACGCCGTTTCAATCGACGACTTGTCACCACCAAAGTATGACAAGCTGCGTCGCGGCTTCTTCAGGTTTCGGCAAAGCAAGCTGTCGCTGCTGGGCGTGGTTCTTGTTGCCATGGTGCTATTTTTCACGGCTTTTGGTGCCATTCTTGCCCCCTATCCGGAACATATCGCTGGCGGGGTGGACACCGCAAACCGCTTTATCGCCCCCTCTTGGTCTTATCCGTTTGGCACGAACGAGCTGGGCCAAGATGTTCTGTCACTTGTCATGGCGGGCACCACGGTTTCTGTTCTGGCAGGGTTCGGCGTGGTTCTTATTGGCTCAATTATCGGAACGTTGATTGGCGCGGTCGCCGGCTTTGCGGGCGGCTGGGTGGATGAGGTACTAATGCGGCTGACCGATTTAACGCTAACTATACCTGGTCTTATCCTTGCCATGGCAATCGCCGCAGCGCTGGGGCCGGGATTTGGCAACATGGTCATCGCGATCTCTCTATCCTGGTGGCCGGGCTATGCGCGACTGGTCCGGGGCGAGGTGCTTGCAGCGCGGGAAGAAGTCTATGTGACCGCAGCACGCGCAATCGGTGCCACGCCCCGGCGCATCCTGTTCCGCCACATTTTGCCCAATACCGTGTCGCCGATCATTGTGAAAATGTCGCTCGATATGGGCTTCGCCATCCTGACTGTCGCTGGCCTGGGGTTTATTGGCATCGGCGTCCGGCCTCCAACCCCGGAATGGGGCACGCTTCTTTCAATCTCTCGGTCGTACATGCCGGATTACTGGTGGACGGCCATGGCCCCTGGCATGGCGATGTTCGTGGCTGTGTTTGGCTTCAACCTGCTTGGTGACGGCCTGCGAGACGTACTTGATCCGAAAGCGAGGCGCTGATGACCGCTCTGCTCGAAATCCGTGATCTTCATCTGCACATGAGCAGCTATGAAGGCCATGCACATGTTCTTAATGGCATCAACCTGACCGTAAAACGGGGCGAGATCTGGGGCCTTGTCGGGGAAAGTGGTTGCGGAAAATCGCTCACTGGCCTGTCGGTTTCACGCCTCGCTACTTCGCCTCCCGCGACTTATTCCAAGGGCAAGATATTGCTTGAAGGAACCGATTTGTTATCCCTTGCACCCCGTCAGATGCAAAAACTGCGTGGCAAACGTATCGGCATGATTTTTCAGGACCCGACGACCAACCTGAATCCGGCTTTTCGGATTGGCGAGCAACTAACGGACGTAGCACTTGCTGCCGCGTCGCAAGATGACACCATTCTTGATTGCCCGCCGGGTTCAGGCAAACGCACCCGTCGTTCCGCGGCGCTGCGCCTTGCGGGCGAGATGTTGGCGAAGGTTGGCATCCCCAATGCTCACGCCCGCCTTTCCAGTTATCCGCACGAGTTTTCTGGCGGGATGCGGCAACGGGTGCTTATCGCGATGGCAATGATCGGGCGTCCCGACCTTCTGATCGCGGATGAACCGACAACAGCGCTTGATGTATCGGTTCAAGCGCAGATTTTGAAGCAGATCAAATCCAACGTTGCCGAATATCACATGGGTGTGGTGTTGATCACCCACAACCTTGGTGTTGTCGCTCAGACCTGCAGCCACGTTGCTGTGATGTATGCGGGAAATATCGTCGAAAGCGGGCCTGTTGGCGCCGTCATCGGTGACCCGGTGCATCCCTATACCCGGGCGCTGATTTCTGCCATTCCGACAAAAAACACCAAGCGCGGCGCGCTGAAGGGCCTTGCGGGGACTGTCCCAAATCTTTTGCAACCGCCCGCCGGATGCCGTTTTGCCCCACGTTGCGCATTTGCGCAACCTGCTTGCTCTAACTCCACGCCACTGCCTGAACCCGTCGGGACAGACCACAGCGTCGCTTGTATCCGCGCGGCCGAAATGGAGCCAATGACCAATGCTTGATGCAACCCCGATGCTTGAAATTAATGACGTCAGCAAAGTCTATCCGGGCCGCCGCGGAATGTTCGGAAAATCGTCTGAGGTACATGCCCTGAACAAGGTATCGCTATCGGTGAACCGTGGCGAAAGCTTTGGTCTCGTCGGGGAAAGTGGGTCAGGAAAAACCACCATGACACGCTCTATCCTGCAATTGGAGAGACCGACTTCGGGCGTAATCCGCTTTAAGGGCCAGGACATGGCCCATCTCTCGCCGCTTGAAATGCGGCAGTTGCGCGCTCGCATACAAATCGTGTTTCAAGATCCTTATGCATCGCTCAATCCGCGCATGTCGGTGCATGATATTGTGACCGAACCGATGCTCATTCACATGCAGTCACTGGGTCTGAACTCGCGCGAACGCACCGACCGTGCCGCAGAGCTTTTGTCATTGGTTGGCCTTGGCCCCCAGCATTTACGCCGCTATCCGCATGAGTTTTCGGGCGGTCAGCGCCAACGTATCTGCATTGCACGCGCGCTCGCCTCCGGCCCTGAACTTCTGATCCTTGACGAACCTACGTCAGCGCTGGATGTGTCCGTTCAAGCCCAAGTACTAAACTTGCTCTTCGATCTTCAAGATAAACTCGGATTGACCTATTTTTTCATAAGCCATGACCTTGCGGTTGTGAGATACCTTTGTGATCGCGTCGCCTTGATCTTGCACGGGCAGATTGTCGAAGAAGGAAGCAGTAACGAGATTTTTGATAACCCTCAAAGCGACTATGCCAAGATGTTGATTGGGGCGATGCCTGAAGTCCGGGTCTAAGTGAGGCCGGCGAAAACTTTCTTAAGATTTTTAAGGTTATATTGTGGACCTGACTGTGCAGCCAGTGCAGCAAATTGACGGAAGGCAGATTGCCCGCCCTGTTCGCTGGCCCATGAGGTCGCGCAGGTGATCGGTGCGCTCATCAGTTTGCACCTGCCACTTCTGGAATTCAGCGGGCTCGATCTCGGCCCGCTCAACCGCTTCAGAGAACCGCGATACGCACCGACGGCGATGTGGCCGAGGTCACTTCAAAGTCCCGCGCCACAATACCCGCAGGGCGGAACGGCAAGGCCGGAGTTTTTGCGGATGTGGTGACCTTTCCTGCGTCTGCCGGTGCGAGCTATGTGACAGGGGCGCGTATTCGGATCGATGGGGGTGCGATTAACACGGTTTAGTTAAGCGAGGAATAAAGGTGGAGGGAATAAAACGGAACGTATCTTATACATTCTATAATCGATCCAATCATTTGTGCCGTCAGGATTTGACGCAGAAAGATACAGTGCAGTATCGACAGTAAGGTCACAAACCACATATCGAATAGGTACAGCTTTACGAGGCCTTCAGCTTTGCCCGACCGTATTTCGCCCCTGATCCTTTTCCGCAACCAGACCTTCCGCTCTTTGTGGATCGCCGCGCTGGCGTCGAACTTTGGTGGGCTGGTGCAGGCGGTGGGTGCCGCGTGGCTTATGACCTCGCTCTCGGGCTCGCAGAGTATGGTGGCTCTGGTGCAGGGCTCTGTCGCTTTGCCGATCATGATCTTCTCGTTGCTGGCGGGTGTCTTTGCCGATAATTTCGATCGCCGCCGGGTCATGTTGATCGCGCAGAGCTTTATGTTCGGCGTCTCAATTCTACTAACCTTTATGGCTTTTGAGGGTTGGCTTACACCTTGGCTGCTCTTGGCTTTTACGTTCTCCATCGGTTGCGGGACGGCGCTGCATAACCCGTCTTGGCAGGCGACCATGGGCGATATCGTCAGCCGTGAGGAGCTGCCCTCGGCGGTGTCGCTCAACTCTATGGGGTTCAACCTGATGCGGAGCATCGGGCCTGCGGCTGGCGGGGCGATTGTTGCGATTGCGGGCGCAGCGGCGGCCTTTGCCGTCAATGCGCTGAGCTATGTGGCGATCATTCTTGCCTTGTTGCGGTGGACAGCGCCGCTGCGTGATACTCATCTGCCGCGTGAACCGATGGGCAGCGCCTTTTCCGCCGGGCTGCGCTATGTCGCGATGTCGCCCAATCTGATGCGGGTTATCCTGCGCGGATTTTGGTTCGGACTGTCGGCCATCGCTCTGCTGGCGCTTCTGCCGGTCGTGGTGCGTGAGACATTGCAGGCGACGGCCTTTGTCTATGGCATCATGCTGGGGTGTTTCGGCATGGGGGCTGTGTTTGGTGCTTTGGCAAACGCGGGGCTGCGGGCGCGGTTCCGGAATGAGATGATCGCGCGTGGCGGTTTTGTTGGCTTCGCCCTCAGCTGTGCCGTGCTGGCGGTCAGCGCGCAGCCTGTTTTGTCGGGTACCGCGCTGATGCTCGCTGGGGCGTGTTGGGTGCTGTCGCTGTCGATGTTCAACGTGACAATTCAGCTTTCAACCCCGCGATGGGTCGTGGGCAGGGTGATCGCACTTTACCAGACCGGCACCTTCGGGGGCATGGCGGCAGGCAGTTTGATCTGGGGGATCGTCGCCGACCGGGGCGGGCCGGAAACCGCACTTGCCGGGGCCAGTGTGATGCTGCTGATCGGTGCGTTGATCGGCTTGCGGCTGCCGCTGCCGGAGTTTAGCGGGCTCGATCTCGACCCCCTCAACCGTTTCAAAGAACCCGACACGCGGTTTGATCTCAGCTATCGCAGCGGGCCGGTAATGGTCATGGTCGATTATGAGATTGCGCAGTCGGATGTGCCGGAATTTCTAACCGCGATGAGCCTGCGACGTCGGGTACGCATTCGCGATGGCGCGCAGCAATGGGCGCTGTTGCGCGATCTGCACCGACCGGAGCATTGGAGCGAGAGCTATCATGTGCCAACTTGGGGCGAATATGTCCGCCACAATGAGCGGCGGACCAATGCAGATGCAGAGCTATCGGATCAGATCCGGCGGCTCCACCGCGGCGAGGCACCGCCCGAAGTGCATCGGATGATTGAGCGCCAAACCGTGCCACTGCGCGACGATATGTTGCAAAAGGAGACATGAACAAAGCCCATTCAAAATCATCGAGTGTGAATCACTCATATTGTTCAAGGTGCTGAACCCGCGCCGGTAGGCCGTTCACATCATTAAGCTCACCAAAGTGGGTCATTCGACCCTTGAAAGGCAAGTTTCAGCCATTTGGACGAAGGCTCACATAATAGGCCTGCCTTTGCAGTCGCATCGCGCGGCCAATGCCACAGGGGAAGAGGATTATTTTGAAGCCAGTTTCTTGTGGCAATTGGAAGGGTGGGAAAGCGGAACTCCTAACGGTCCGAACGGGCCCGTTTTCGGGGCCAAGAGGTTATTTATAGTCATCGATTCAGTACGTTGAGGGACTTTCCGCCTGAAGAGGAGCCGGAACCCTAAGCGGAACTCAACCTTAGATCTACTTTGGTTAATGATCTGCGCTTTATCCACCTTGCCAATGCGGTTTCTCCTGTCTCAGGATCGGTGTGATGGGGTCTCTGTCCCGTCGGAAGGATCACTCGTCGCACCGGTCAAGGTAGGCTTCGTTTTCGAGAGGGACTCGAAGATCGGACGTTCGCTGAACGCAGCGTTTGGGCCCCGGTACCCTCCACTGACCATCATCGTGTCGTGCCAAAGCCAGCCTACCTGTTTCGCCGCTGTCAGCGATATCGCCCATTCCTGCCAAAAGGTATTGTCAGACAGATACTGCTGAGTCCGGCACCTAAAACCCGGACGAGGCCCGTCAGAAAATTGGAGCATGAATGTCCGCCGAGTGCGGGCGAAGACGAAGGGCAGTCGCGACGATCGTGATCTCCAAGCCAAGCGCGAACTTTGCTCAGCGATTCGCTTTCTCGGAGGTGAATACCCCTGTTTCCCGCATCGGGTCACCTGTTCGCTCGTTTAGACGCAGTGAAAACCGCCCCTTTGAGTTAGGAAACAGTTTGTTTCCAAGCCCAACGGGCGTGCGAAAGAGTCATTTGAACCGTCGCTTCGGGATGCCCTGCTTGGAAAATTCGCCTTTCGAAAAGGCTTCAAGTGACTGTTTTCGCAAAGCTATGTGTTTCCCATGCTCCGGCCAAGCCGCTAAGCGAACTGCCGAACACGCGCGTTCACCCTACCAATTCAATCTCTGCCTCTCCGTTTCCAATGGGGGGCAGGTTCGACTGCTCAAAGGAAATGAACATGCACGCAGCCGCTAGCCTCCGGGCTTTTATTGAACTTCATCTAACCGCGTTTCGGGCGGTGATTGCCGGCACTGATCCAGAAGGCACGGATATGGACGCACCGAGGCTCGAAGAATGGACGCCTGTCTTGCGCGGTGCCCAGTTGTCGCTGGCGGGAAATGTGGAAGGCCATCCGGCGCTCGGAAAAACGCAGATTGTCACGTCACCGTTGATCCATGTTTCTGAGGACGACCAATGGGCGCGTACGCTTTCGCGCTGGTACCGTCTCGGAGCGCCGCTTGCGACAGATACCGCGAATGCTTTTCCAGAAACCGCGGTTGCGGGGTACTGCGAAATATTGGCGCCCGATGTACTTAGTGTTCCTTTGCACTTTGCCAGGCGTCTTACCGATAAGCGTCCAGTTCGAATGGCAAAACAGGCCTTCGAACTAGGATTCGATGATCTGGTTCCGGCGCTGACCCTGGTGGCAAGAACATGGCCGACGATCGGTGACGAAAAAATTACGAGATAACAAAATCTTAGCCTGGTCAGAAAATTCTTCAAAAATAATCTCTAAGTTTTTTCGCGACCTCCTCGTACCTCCATCCTTATGAGGCGACGGCGTTCTGCCGCGTCCTGAATAATCAATCGGCGGTCTCTGCCATAGCTTTGAAACCTCGGTTTCAGAGGACGGATGAGGCTTGCCTAGACGAAAGATGACAAGATGAGTTTCGACGACACCTACCTTCATAGCCGCGCCACGCGGGCCATCCCGAAGAAATCTCCGTTCC
This sequence comes from Sulfitobacter dubius, assembly GCF_027214245.1. Lineage (GTDB taxonomy): Bacteria > Pseudomonadota > Alphaproteobacteria > Rhodobacterales > Rhodobacteraceae > Sulfitobacter > Sulfitobacter dubius_A. Next base: position 30,299 of record NZ_JAPWHM010000006.1, read on the forward strand.
ACTTCGTGGGTCAGATGACTTTCTTGAATGCAAACGGCAAATCGCAGGCAATGGAGTACAACAGTCTGCTGGAATACCACGTGGCGATCTGCAGCCGTTACCGGCCGGACGTCGTGGATGTTGAAGAGCAGATCGCGCCTATCATGGTACGTCACGGCACAGTGCGGGCGACCCCGTACTGGTTTGACTTGCGGCTGACCCATCGGAACGGGCAGCGCACCGCCATTTCGGTAAAGCCGCAGCGCAAGGCCGAGCGCCATGTGTTTCACGCGAAGATGGAAGCTGTCACCAGGGTCGCGACGATGGAGACCGCCAATAGGGTTTGCGTCGCGACTGAGCGGAACGTCGACCCAATCGAACTGGCGAATGCCAAATTGTTTCATGCTGCGCGGCACCCTGATCCGTACATGGATGATCAGGTGACTTCGGCGCTGGACGCCCTGACGAAACCTATGCAGATCCGCGAGTTTCTGGACGCCTGCGGCATTGGTTCGACTGGATTTTGGAGTGTGATCCGGCTGATCCGCTCCGGAGCCGCCAAGGTCCTCGCAGCGGAGCGCATCACGCCTCGGACTATTATCACGCACGGGGAGAATAGCTAATGCCGGTCTCGCTGAAGCCCCGTCGCAAACTGCTGGAGGAAGGGTGCCGTTTCCGCATCGGCCCGCGCCTTGCTGAGGTAATTGCCGTACGCCCTGAGGGGTATGTCGTCATCTGGGAGGAGTGGACTGATCCCAAGACAGGTGTCGTAAATGACTCTGCCCACGAATTGCTGAATTACCCACGTGTCGAAACGGAAAATAGCCATGGCCAGTTGGTGATCCTCAGCCGGCCGGGGATGAAGGATGCCGACCCGTCCTCCATTCCCCGCCATTGGCGGACCCACAAAGAAACTTCGCGGATGCTTGTCCGCAAAGCTTGCGCTCTTGGAGCACAGGAGTTGATGTCGGAAGGACGGATCGGAATGACGCGTCAAGCTTTCGAGCAAGATGCCGAATTGATCATTGCGCGGGCGAGGACTGTGCATGCTCAGCTCGTGCAGGAGGAAAACGCGACACGGCATAAGCGTGGGGCACGGGCGACGCTTTATGGCGAAGAAGCGGTGCGCAACCCTTATGTTTTTGAGCTCACGGTTAAGGCAGGAGACCCCTCGTCAAAAGGAGCATCCATTTACAAGTGGCTTGGAAAGCTGAATCGGCTTGGAGAAGATGGACTGTATGACAAGCTCCGCGCATGCGGTGGAAAGGCCGGGCATTCGGAAGAGCTCGCAGATTTTGTAACGTCAGTAATCGACGACTTGATTGATGAGGAACGCCAAGAACTCAGCTCGTTGCATGACAGTGTTCTGGCTGCGATCAATCATGAAAACAAGCGGCGGGTGAGTGCAGAGCTGCCTTTGCCTACATTGTCCAATCGGGTTAGCCAGACGTTTGTGCGCAAACAGGCCGCGCGTCTCGGGCGCGCTGCGCTGGTGACGCGGCAGCGCGGCTTTGATCAGGCATATAAGGACATGCACGCCTTGGGTGTCGGTATCACGACCCTCAGGGCGCTCGAACGCGTCGAGATCGATGAGTACACCATCGACCTGACACTCTTGTTGCGGCTGACAGGGATCTTCAAGTTGCTTACGCCTGCAGAGGCGAAGACCCTCGGGCTGGACGGAAAGCCAAAGCGCGTAGTGATTTCTGCCGCTATCGACGTACACACACGCTGTCTCTTGGCGCTCCAGATCGTGCCGAAAGGGATCACCGGGGTTTTGAAGCAGACGCTCGAGATGATCTATACAGACAAGACTACGATCTCCGATGCCGCTGGCTGCAAATATGACTGGTTCCAGCACGGAGCGCCCGAGGAAGTCGTAATGGATCGTGGCGGATCCTACATCTCGGATGAAGCTTATCATATCTTGGCGTCTCTCGGGATCACCAACCTCGGTACCCCGGCTGGAAAACCCTGGTTGCGGCCGTTCATCGAGCGTGTCTTCGGCACGATGCACAAGACATTCCTGCAGAGGTTCTCTGGCCGCAATTTTTCAAACGTCGTTGAACGTGGCCGCAATGATCCGGCAGCGCGGGCGACGCTTACGTTGGAAGAATTCCTGAGCTGGCTGGTCCGGTGGACGGTCGACGGATATCACAACAGACGCCAAGAAGGTTTGGGCATGACGCCACTTCAGGCGTGGAAAAATGCGACCGAAGATTTGCCGGTGAGGGAACTCAGCAGTCGGGAAATGCGCCTCGCCTTCGGCACCCGGGTCACGCGGAAACTGGGGCGGCACGGGCTGACCATCAACCGGGTAAATTATCAAGGGAAGTACCTAGAGAATCTCTGGTTCGGCCCCGATGGCGACAATAAGATTCTCGAGGTCTGCTACTGGCACGGTGATATCGGCACAATTGATGTGCGTGCCGATGCTGGGGAGTGGAAAACAATCCTTGCTGCCGATGAGCGCTGGATTGGGAAGACCGAGATGGACGTGCGCGAGTGGTTGGTATCCCGCCGGGAGATTGATCCGGAAGCGGAGGCTACACGGCTCGAACTTGTCTATGAAATGGACCAGCGTTCAGGCTCCCTGAAGGCCATGAACGGGCTGCTGGCTAGGTCGCGTGATGCTAAGGGCCTGGAACAGGCGGACGCCTACTTTGCACAGCACACGGATACTGCAGAGCGCCGGCACCTCGCCGGGCCTCACCGCGACTTGCTGGCAGATGAAGTCGAAGTCACGGGACAAGAAACAGTGGATTCGACGCAGAACTCCGCTGACGCGACTGGTCTTCCGGCCGACGATGATCTTCTGGAGTGATCTATCCGCTCTCCTGCCTCTGACCGCGGTGGGGGGCGATAATACTAGCATAATCAGTAAGTTACGAGAAAGTCACAAAATTACTGAAAAACCGCTGAGTTCTTTCGCGTGTCCCTCATATCTCCGCCCTACAACAGAAAACCCCAAGGAGTACCCTCCCCATGACGACCCTTTTGTCCACCCCTCTGACCCCCGCCAGCACCAAGCCCGAAAAGCTCGCGTGGCTGATGGATCGCTACTTTCGCCTCGACCGCGATTACGCCCTGATCAGCAGGCTCCATATGTTGTTCGCGTCTGATGAGAACGGCGAACTGACTTCCGAGCCCCGCGTCGACCCTCTGACCCGCGAAACTCGCGGCTTGATGCTGGTCGGCAATTCCGGCACCGGGAAGTCGGCATTGGCGCTGCGGACCCTCCGTGCGCTGCCGATGTTCGAATTGGCCGGTCGCGAGACCGAAGGCAACACGCTTTATGTCACGGTGCCGCCTGAGGCTACGATCAAGAGCCTTGCAGGGCGGATCGCGAAGGATCTCGGGTACCTAGACATTAACCCGCGTGCAAAGGCCTATGAGGCCTGGGATGTGGCGCGTCACAGCATGCAGAAACGTGGCATCCGCTTGCTGGTGATCGACGAGACCCACCACCTGCTGCGCAAGGGGTCCGGTCGTGATGTGGAAGGTGCGGTACAGACACTTAAGTCCCTTCTGCAGGGTGAATGGCCGGTCGCGGTAATTATCGCCGGGGTCTATAAGCTGCACAACGGCATCATGACCGATCCGGAAACGGATCGTCGTTTCCCGAAGTTCGAGCTGACTTCCATCTTGGAAGGATCACGTGAGGCGCAGACATTTGCGCGCAGCATGCAGCTTTGCGCTGATAAGGTTGGCCTGTCACTGCCAAAGGATGCGCATTTGCCCGAACGTATCCTCTTCGCCGAAGGGGGCGTGGTGGGCCGTTGTATTTGGCTCGCTAAAGCGGTCCTCAGCAGGGCGCTGGACGAAGAGCGCGCTGAAGTAACACTTCAGGACGCCAGTTTCCAGTTCGAACTGGAATACGGTGCCTTTCCCATGTCGCCGTTCGCGCAGGGATCGTGGAGTACCGTACGGCAGGCCTTGCTTGATGGGGGCTGGTCCCGGTGACACAGCTCCTTCCTCACATTCCGTTCGCCCCGCGCGAAACTCTTTTGTCCTACGCGGGGCGCCTCGCGGCGATCCACACGGGGCAGGGTATCACCCGGCTTCTGGCTGACATGCGCATCAATTCGGAGCAGTTCATCCTTGGTCGCGATCAAGCCGTCACGCAGTTCGCCGAGGTGGTGGATGTGGACTTGGCACTCCTTCAGCGGTCCAACATGCGCGCGATGGGGCCTGATGTCATGTTCCGCGAAGAGCGTGTGCAAAAGACCTTTCTTGTCCGCGCGGCGGACAAGTACTGCCCGGTTTGCTTGGCCGAGGATGGGTCTCATCGTGGGTGGAAGCAGCGTCTGAATTGGTGTTTCGCACCTGTGCATCGCTGCCCTGACCACGGAGTCTTCCTGAGCCGCCTGTCGACGCCCACCCGCACCCTTCAGGAAGCTGCGGGGCAGCTGGACTGGCAGGTGAGAGAAGCGAAAGGAAAGTCTCCGGCCTACCTGCATTGGCTTGAGGCCCGTCTGTGGGCGGGTGCCACAACGGACCCCTGGCTCGACGAGCAGTCAATACAGCAAGTACTGGACGCCTGTCTGATGGTGGGAAGCACGCTGACCCACGGCCACCGGCAGCCGGCGAAGAAGCTTTCTCCAATTAAGCAGGAAGCGGCCATCCAGGTTGGCTTTGATCATTTCATCCATGGACCGGAGGGGGTTACCATGGCCTTGGATGAGATCCGTGAGAACTCTCCAGCACGCGCTGTCCAAGCTGGGCCACTGGCGCACTACGGCCTGTTGTTCGATTGGCTGGACCGTCGGAGCAAAGGGTACGAACCGGGTCCGATCCGCGATATCCTGAGGGATCATATCATCAAACATGACGCCGTGGACGTCGGTACAAAAGTCCTCGGTGTGGAGGTCAGGAAGCGGCGATATCACAGTGTCCAGAGCCTCGCCGAAACCCTTGGTATCAATCGCACCCGGATGTCACGCCTCCTTCAGAAGTTGAACCGCGTTCCGCAGGGGGCCACTGATGCAGAGAGTGGATTACTCAGGTTCGAAGCAGACGAAATTGCTACACTGGTGTCAGACTTCGAAACTGCTGTCCCACTGTCAGACGTACCCGACTATATCGGCGCTTCTCTCACTCAAATGCAGGCTCTCTATGCGGCGAACCTGCTTTTGCCACTGGTTCCGCGCAATTCCCGGGGCGCGGTCCGGAATGTGGTCTTCGCCAAGCGGCATCTCGACACGTTTCTGGTGCCTTTCGAAGCATTGCCGAAAGTGGACCAATCTCAGGTCGAGGGTCTCCATTCTATTGCATATGCCTGTCAGCGTGGAGGCGGCACGACTGCCGAAGTGGTCAAGGCCATCGTAGATGGCGATCTTTCTGCGTTTCGGCTGCCTGACAAAAGTGGGTTGGCAGCTATCGTCCTCTCTCCTCTGGAGGCCATCACGCGCCGCGCCATCTGATCTCCTTTTAACGATTTTTGCCAAGGGTCCGCATTGCGGACCCTTTTTTTTGTTCGGGCATTCCAAAGGAGCGGGAAGAACTTAGCTTTGTTACGGGAAAAACTTAGAGTTTTGACATTTTTACGTGTTTTTAAGGTGCTGATATCTATGTCAAAAAATGGGCAAATTCTCGTGGCGGGAAAAACTTGGTATAGTTTTACAAGGGGCAGACGGCTCTGCACTTCACCTGATCAAAATCGCTGCTGGCCCCGCTTGCGGAGGGCTTGCGTGAATATGAACCGATGCCGTTGACAACTGTCACACTGGCGAAAACTGGCGCCGTTTAAGCGCCAGCGACATTCATTTCGTTCCGCTAGATCAGGTCGCTATCGGTGCTGCCGCCGCTCCGTTTCAGCGGAACGCTACAACCCCAATGATCGCCTCAATTGCCCCACAATCTGGTGCAGACCGGAGGAATCTCGCCTTCGATCGCCGCCATGGCATCGACGATAAGATCCTCGCGCCAGCGGCGGCCTGCGATTTGCACGCCGATGGGCTGTGGTCCGCTGGGCAGCTCTGCGATATGCGTGGGGATGTTGCCCGCGGGCAGGCCGGTAAAGTTCATGACGAAAGACCAAAGCCCCGTGCCCAAGACCTCACGGACGCCTTCCAGACCTTCGGTGTCGCGCCCGGCTGTGAAGAACGGGGCAAACATGAAGGGGGTCAACACGAGGGGGTAGTCCTCTAGGAACATCGACCATTCGCGCGCGTAATGAGTGCGTTTGGCGACCATGGCGAGCTGCTCGGTGCCTTTGAAGGGCGGGTATTCGGTGTAGTAATTTTCAAAGATCGCCTTTAGATCGTCGGACCCATGGGTGCGAATATCCTCGCCCATCAGGGCCTGCACTTCGCCCAATAGGGCGCGATACCCATTTTTGCCAATTTCATAGGCGAGGGGCGGCTCCACTTCTTCGACGGCATAACCCGCGTTGGAGAGCGCAGATGCCGCCTTGTCGAGGGCGGTGGCCACGTCCGGGTGCAGGCCAAAGCCGAAATCATCGCGGGTGAAGGCGACGCGGATCGGGCCTTTGATTGCTTCGCCGCGCCATGGCAGGGGCACGTGAAACGGATCACGCGCATCTGCGGCGATCAGGCTGGGCATCGACAGATGCAGGTCCGCTGCCCTGCGCGCAATTAGGCCCTGCACCGACATGGATTGCGCCAAAAAGCCCCGCTCGGCCTTCTGGCTGGGGTTGAATGCGGCCACCCGGCCCAGACCCGGTTTTACCGTCACCGCTCCATTGGCCGAGGCCGGGAAGCGCAGGGAGCCGCCGATGTCGTTGCCATGCGCCAGCGCGCCGATCCCCGCCATGACAGCCGCCCCCGCCCCGCCGGAGGAGCCGCCCGCCGACAGGTGCCGCCCCCAAGGATTGTAGGTGCGCCCGTGGAGCGGGTTGTCGGTATCTGCGCGAAAGGAGAACTCAGGCGTATTGGTGCGCCCGATCACGATGGCGCCCGCCTGCTTGAGGTTGCGCACCAATGGTGCATCCTCGGGCGCGATGTTGTCTTTATAAGCGGGTACGCCATTGCTTGTCGCGTGACCCTTCTGATCGACGTTGATCTTGATGGTGATCGGGACACCGTGCAGCGGACCCTTGGCCGCGCTGCTTGCATCAAGAGCGGCAGCCTCGGCACGGGCTTCATCAGCAAGGCTCTCCACCACTGCGTTGAGAGCCGGATTGGCCTCTTCCATGCGTGCGATTGCGGCCTCGGTCGCTTCCACTGCCGAAATCTTTCCTGCGCGGATTGCGGTTGTGATTTCCTGCGCGTTCCATTGCCAGAGCGGTTTACTGTCAGTCATTCCAATTCCTTTCGTGTCAAACGTTCTTCACGGCCTGTTCGGGGCCAATTCTACCGCAAGCCTCTCAGCGAAAAGACTAGCCCTATCAGAAGGTTGAGGGTGGTAAGTTGGCATCGTTAAATACTTGCAGGCACCCTGACGGCGGAGAGGACCGTGGAGGGCGTGACGTCGGGGTATGACCTTGCGAATGCATGCCGGCACAGGATCATCCCGCCATGATCGCGCGTGAGGCTTCAATGGCCAAAGGCGCGGCCCTGGCGACGAATTCAGCCGGAGTGTATTCGGAGAGAGACCCCGCGAGGTGTATGACACAGAGCGGCGCGCCGTCCCGATCCGTGATGGCAGCGCCCACCGCCACCTCGCCAAGCGCATATTCCTCGCAAACCACGGCATAGCGATTTTCACGCGCGATCGCGAGTTCGGCCATGATCGCTTCGGGATCGACTTTGGTGTTGGAGGTGAAAGGTTGCAGCGTCGCACGGGTCAGGATCTCGCGCGCTTTCTCTTCCGGAAGCTGTGAAAGAGCAGCGCGCCCGCCAGCAGTACAATAGGTTGGCACACTGTGCCCGACGAGGGTCGCAAAGAAGGTCTCGCGCTTGCTTTGCATGCGCAGGGCATAGATCAGCCGCGTCTCGTCATAGAGGCTCAGATCGACCCGCTCGCGCAAGGACTTGCGCAATTCGAGCAGTACCGGCGTCGCTTTCTGCACCACGGGGTCGAGCCTGAGCAGGTCGTGCGCATGATCCAGCAAGCGGGCACCAGGAAGATACCCACGATCATCTGCACTTCGCCTGATATAGCCAAGCTTTGTGAGCGTATGCACGAGCCGCTGTGCCGCGGATCGGTCCAACCCCGCATTTTCGGCGATACTGGAAAGGGTCAGCGGACCTGTTGCATGGTGAAAGGCCCCAAGCACCTGCATTGCGCGCTCTGCTGCCCGAACGAACAAACGATCATCATCTGCCTGATTGTGCGCCGCCTGTGGGGCTTCAACCCGGAAATATTTGTCCATGAATGACACCTTGTTGACGAATCGTAAAATTGCGGTTTACGCTTGCTGTGCACTATATCTATAGTGACAGGCGATACACAATGGAAGAAATTACCTAACCCGATTTTGTGTAAACAGGGCGATAGCGGCCCTTAAGACGTTTAGGAGGTTGGTTTGACTGGTGGATCTGGATTGCGGGTGGCTGTTGCGGGCTTTCTGCACGAGACGAACACATTCGCCCCAAATCCAGCGGATATGGAGGCTTTCCAACGCGGCGGCGGCTATGTCCCTATGATGCGCGGCGCGGCGATGTTGCCCGCTTTCCAAGAGGTCAATCTTGGCATGACGGGCGCGCTGCGGGTTGGGCGGGCTCAAGGCTGGGATATTGTTCCGATCCTTTGGGCAGGGGCGATCCCCTCGGCCCATGTAAGTCGCGACGCCTATGAGACGATCGCCGGTGAGATCATCGAAGGCATCCGAAATGCCGGGCCGCTCGACGGGGTCTTTTTGGACCTGCACGGCGCCATGGTGGCTGAACATCTCGACGACGGGGAAGGGGAGCTGGTTCGCCGTCTGCGCGAGGTCGTCGGGCCGGATTTGCCCATCGCCACGGCGCTCGATCTTCATGGCAATATCTCTGAAGATTTTGTTTCGAATGTCGATGTGCTGGTCGGTTTTCGCACCTATCCGCATGTGGATATGGCCGAAACCGGCGCCGCTGCGGCCCGCCATCTTGACCGGATCATGACCACGGGCCTGCGCCCGACCAAGGCCTTTCGCCAGATGTCATATCTGGTGCCGATCCCGTTTCAATCGACCGAAATGTCGCCGGGGCGCGAGATCTATGAGGGTGTTGCTGCCTGCGAGGCTGCCGGGGCGCTATCGGCCAGCCTGTTCATGGGCTTTCCAGCCGCGGATATACCGGACTGTGGCCCAGTGGCCGTGGCCTATGGCGAAACTCAGGCCGACGCAGATGCCGCCGCCGACAGGCTTGCGGCGTCCTATGAAGCGGCAGCGCCCGCTTTTCTAAAGAACGAAGCCTATGACCCCGACGCAGCGGTGGCAGAGGCGCTTTCCCGCGCCGCCGGGCCGGGCAGGGGGCCTGTCATCATCGCCGACACACAAGACAATCCCGGCGCAGGGGGCGTTTCAGCGACCACCGGCATGTTGCGCGCCTTGGTCAAGGCAGAGGCGCAGAATGCAGCCATTGGTTTGATCGTTGACCCCGCCGCCGCCGAAGCGGCCCATCATGCCGGGGTCGGGGCCGAAGTTAATGTCGCCCTAGGCGGCCATGCCAGCGTGACGGAGGACGCCCCGTTTCAGACGACGGCCACCGTGATGCATCTGTCTGACGGGACGCTGCGCGCGACGGGCCCCTATTATGGCGGCACGGCGCTGAATCTCGGCCTCTCTGCATGTCTGCGCATCGGCGGGGTCCATGTCGTCGTAACCAGCCGCATTGCCCAGATGGCCGACCGCGAAATGTTTCGTTTTGTCGGCATCCCGCCCGAAGAGATGGACCTGCTGGTGGTCAAAAGTTCCACCCATTTCCGCGCAGACTTTGCCCCCATCGCGCGCGACATCCTCGTCGCCTGCGCGCCGGGGCCGATGCCCCTCAATCCGGCTGATTTGCCCTTCACGCGCCTGCGCGCTGGGCTTCGGCTGTCCCCAGATGGTCCCCGGTTCGGGACCGACGGTGCACCTTCTGCACCACCTGACCATGGCGGCAAGACTGCCATGGCCCAATAAAAAATCAAAAGATCACTCAACAAGGGAAAACCACATGATACCTCTACGATCCGCACTGAAACAGTCGCGCGGACTTGCCGCCGCCTTCGCCGCCACCACGGCGCTTTTGGCGCCCGGCTCTCTGGCGGCGCAGGATGGCGAAACGACCATCACGGCGGTCATGCACTCGGGCCTGCGGGTTCTTGATCCGGTCATCACCACCGCGCATATCACCCGTAACCACGGCTACATGGTCTATGACGTGCTGACCGCCGTAGACGAGAACTTTGAGCCGCAGCCGCAGATGGCCAGCTGGGAAATCTCGGAAGACGGGTTGGTCTATACTTTCACCCTGCGCGAAGGGCTGATGTTCCATGACGGCGCGCCGGTCACCGGCGAAGATGTTGTGGCCTCTCTGAAACGCTGGGGCAAACGTGATGGCGGTGGCCAGCTGATCTTTGACGTGACCGAAAGCCTTGAGGCCAGCGATGAGAAGACCATCGTTTGGACGCTGACCGAGCCTTTCGGCCCGCTCTTGTCGGTGATCTCCAAACAATCCGCCGTGCCGCCCTTCATCATGCCCAAGCGCGTGGCCGAAACCTCGGCGGATGAGACGATCACGGAGTATATCGGCTCCGGCCCCTTCGTCTTTAACCAAGATGAATACGAGCCCGGCGTGAACGTCACCTATGAGAAGTTCGACGACTACGTCCCACGCGACGAAGAAGCCTCGTGGATGGCGGGTGGCAAGGTCGTCAATGTCGACCGTGTGGTCTGGACCACGATGCCCGACGCGCTGACCGCGATCAACGCGCTCTCGGCGGGGGAGATCGACTATCTCGAACAGGTGCAGATTGATCTGCTGCCGATCCTCGAAAGCAGCCCCGAGGTCACGGTCGAGACGCGCGATGACCTTGGCTATGTGACCATCGGTCGGCCCAACCACCTGCACCCGCCCTTCGACAATAAGCTGGTCCGTCAGGCGGCCATGGCGGCACTGGATCAAGAATCCATGCTGCAAACGATGCAGGGCGACCCGGCCTATTACAACGTCTGCGGCGCGATTTTTGGCTGTTCGACCCCTCTGGGCAACGAAGCGGATGCAGAGATCGTGACCGGTGGCGCGGACCCGGAAAAGGCCAAGGCGCTGCTCGAAGAAGCGGGCTATGACGGCACGCCGATCGTGCTGATGGCGCCGACGGATGTGATCAGCCTGATCAACCAGCCGGTGGTGGCCGCCCAAGCCCTGCGCGAGGCGGGTTTCGAAGTCGACATGCAGTCGATGGACTGGCAATCGGTCGTGCAGCGCCGTGCCCAGCAAAGCCCGGTCTCTGAGGGCGGCTGGAACATGTTCTTCACCAACTGGATGGTGCCCGAGATTTCGGACCCGCTGACCAACGTGATGGTCAGTGGCCGTGGTGACGAGGCATGGTTCGGCTGGCCCGATGACCCCGAGATCGAAGAGCTGCGTGCGAAGTTCATGAAGGCCGAAGGGCCCGAGGCGCAAAAGGAAGTGGCTGTCGAGATCCAGAAACATGTCATGGATAACGTCAACTACATCATGATGGGGGAATATCTGATCCCGCAGGCGCGCCGCAACACGATCCAGAACATGCTGCCGTCGCCCGTGCCGGTGTTTTGGAACATGACCAAAGAGGCGGAGTAATCCAGCCCTCGGAGAGCGCGCCCGGCGCGCTCTCCACCGTCACCTCTGCACGCAGGCAGCGCCCCGAACCGACTTCGGGACTGCCTTCTTTCCGCCGAAAGGGACCTTCCGGAAAATGCTCGTCTATATCCTGAAGCGCGTCTTGGCCACGATCCCGGTCATGCTGATCGTCGCCATTTTCGTGTTCCTCCTGCTGCGTCTCACCCCCGGTGATCCGGCAGCCATTCTTGCCGGCGATGCCGCCACCCCCGCACAGCTTGAGCGGATCCGTGACCGTCTGGGTCTGAACGATCCACTGCTGACACAGTTTTTCACATGGATCGGCCAATTGCTGCGCGGTGATCTGGGCGTATCGCTTTTGTCGAATACCTCGGTGGCGGGCATGTTGGGCGACCGGCTGGGACCGACCATCAACATCGCGCTGATGACCATCACGATCTCCGTCCTGCTGGCGGTGCCGATGGGGGTGATCGCCGCTTGGCGTCACCGCACATGGGTCGACTTTCTGGTGATGTCTTTCTCGGTGCTGGGCTTTTCGGTGCCGGTCTTCGTGATCGGCTATATCCTGATCCAAATCTTCGCGATCGAACTGCGTTGGGTGCCGGTGCAGGGCTACAAGGCGCCCTCGGAGGGCATCGGGCCGTTCTTCTCGCGCGCGATCCTGCCCTCGCTGACGCTGGCCACGATTTACGTGGCTCTCATCGCGCGGATGACGCGGGCCTCTATGCTCGAAGTGCTGGGCGAAGATTACATCCGCACCGCCCGCGCCAAGGGCGTGCGTGAGAATGTCGTGCTGTTCCGCCATGCGCTGCGCAATGCCGCGGTGCCGATCCTGACCATCATCGGCACCGGTTTCGCGCTGCTGATCTCGGGCGTGGTGGTGACGGAGAGCGTCTTTAACATCCCCGGCATCGGGCGTCTGACGGTCGATGCGATCCTCGCGCGCGACTACCCGGTCATTCAGGCGATGATCCTGCTTACCGCGGGCATCTACGTCTTCGTGAACCTCTTGGTTGACGTCTCCTATTCATTCTTCGACCCAAGGATCCGGTACTGACATGATCGAGCAACCCCAATCCCGTCACAGCGCCTTTCAGGTGCTGACCGGACTGCTTTCCCTGCCTGCAGGCGCAAGGGTCGGTATCGGCCCTATGCTGGCGGCTCTGACCCTTGTAACCATCGTGCTGGCCTCCATTCTGGCACCACTCTACGTGCCCTATGACCCGCTGGCGATGAACTCAGCCGCGCGGCTCAAACCACCGTCCGAGGAGTTTCTGCTGGGCACCGACCCTTACGGGCGGGACACATTCTCCCGCGTGATGGTGGGCGGGCGCGTGTCGCTGCTTATTGGCGTCGGCGCGGCGCTGGTCAGCGTCGCCATCGGCTTGGCCATCGGCCTTGTGGCTGGTTTCTTCCGCATGGCCGATAGCATTATCATGCGGATCATGGACAGCCTCATGGCGATCCCGGCGATCCTCTTGGCGATTGCCTTGGTCGCGCTGAACGGGCCGAGCCTTGGGTCGGTGATCATCGCCATCACCGTGCCAGAGGTGCCGCGCGTGGTGCGACTGGTCCGCTCTGTCGTGCTTTCAGCGCGCGAGGAACCCTATGTCGAGGCCGCCATCGCGCTTGGCTCCTCCATGCCCAAAATCCTGATCCAGCACCTGATGCCCAACACCATGGCACCGCTGATCGTGCAGGGCACCTATATCTGTGCCTCGGCGATCCTGATTGAAGCGATCCTGAGCTTCCTTGGCGCGGGCGTCAGCACCGAGATCCCCACATGGGGGAACATCATGGCCGAGGGGCGGACCTATTTCCAGATCAAGCCGGGGCTAATCTTTTGGCCGGGTCTGCTGCTGTCGCTTTGCATCCTGTCGATCAACCTTCTGGGCGACACCGCACGCGATCTGCTCGATCCGCGCATGAAGAAACGGGAGGGCTGAGAGATGCAGTTCAAGAACAAAGACTTCTCGGAGGCGCGTGAGGTGCTCAAAGTGCGCGATCTGCGCATCGGGCTGGCCGGGCGGCCACAGGCGAAACCGGTGATTGACGGCATCGACCTGACGATCCGGGCGGGCGAAACGCATTGCTTGGTGGGTGAATCCGGTTCGGGCAAATCCGTGACCTCGCTGGCGGCCATGGGGCTGCTGCCGAAATCGGCCCTAGAGGTACAGGGCGGCAGCATCACGCTGGATGATTTCGAGATCACCAGCGCCAGCCACGCCCAGATGCGCCAGCTGCGCGCGCGGCGCATCGCCATGATTTTCCAAGAACCGATGACCGCGCTGAACCCGGTGCTGCGGGTGGGCGAGCAGATCATGGAAGTGCTTAACATGCACAGTGACCTCAGCCAGTCCGAGGCCAAGAAACGCACGCTCGACATGATGGATCAGGTGCATCTGCCGGATGTGAACCGCATTTTCTCGGCCTTCCCGCACCAGCTTTCTGGCGGGCAACGCCAGCGCATCATGATCGCCATGGCGCTGATCCTCGACCCTGATCTGCTGATCGCGGATGAGCCGACAACGGCCCTGGACGTGACCACGCAGTTGCAGATCCTCAAGTTGATTGCCGAGATGCAAGAGCGCCACGGCACTGCCGTGCTCTTCATCACCCACGACATGGGCGTGGTGGCCGAGATCGCGGATACCGTGACGGTCATGCAGCAGGGCAAGATCGTCGAACGCGCGCCGATTGAAAAGCTGCTGACCAAGCCGGAAAAGGACTATACCCGCACCCTGCTGACTGCCGTGCCAAACCTCACCCCGCGCCCCGCAAGGGCGGCGGCGGCGCAGAACGAGGTGGTGCGTGTGGCCGGGCTCGACATGACCTATGGCGGCGGCGGCTTCCTGCGCCGCAGCGAAGGGGTCAAGGCCGCGCAGGATGTCAGCTTTACCATCAAACCGGGGCGGACGCTGGGCATCGTGGGGGAGTCCGGTTCGGGCAAATCCACCGTGGCGCGGGCCATCATGCGGCTGATCGACCCGACAGCGGGCAGCGTGAATGTCGCGGGGACCGAGATCGCCAAACTCTCCCGCCGTCAGCTGCGCGACCACCGCAAGCATTTGCAAATCGTGTTCCAAGACCCCTACCGCTCGCTTAACCCGCGTTGGACCGTGGCGCGCAGCCTTTGCGAGGGGCCGATCAATTTCGGCACCCCGCGCGAAGAGGCGATGCGCCATGCGGCCGAGCTGATGGAGCTGGTGGACCTGCCGCGCGATGCGCTTGACCGCTATCCGCATCAGTTCTCAGGCGGGCAGCGCCAGCGTATCGCCATTGCGCGGGCGGTGGCGATGAAACCCGATCTGCTGGTCGCGGATGAGGCCGTCTCGGCCCTCGATGTGAGTGTGCAGGCACAGGTGCTCGACCTTTTGGATGACATTCAAGAGAAGTTCGGCGTGGCCATGCTTTTCATCACCCATGACCTGCGCGTTGCCGCGCAAATTTGTGACGAAGTCTTGGTCATGCAGCGCGGGCAGGTTGTTGAATATGGCCCCGCGGGCGATGTGCTGGCCAATCCGCATCACGACTACACCCGCAACCTGATCGAAGCGGCACCGGGCCGCCATTGGGATTTTGCCAACTATCGCGCGCTCGGCAGCGCCGCCATGACGACAGGAGCCACCGCATGACCGTCCTTCCCAAGATCGAAGCCTTCGCCGCCGATCTCACCGCCATCCGCCAAGACATCCATGCCCACCCCGAACTGGGGTTCGAAGAGGTCCGCACCGCGGGCATCGTGGCCGAAAAGCTGCGCGCCTACGACGTGGATGAGGTCCATGAAGGGCTGGGCGGCACCGGGGTTGTGGGCATCATCAAGGGCGCGGGCGGCGGCAACCGCCGTGTGGGGTTGCGTGCGGATATGGACGCCCTCCCGATTGTCGAGGATTCCGGCGTGCCCTATGCCTCGACCAACCCCGGGCGGATGCATGCCTGCGGCCACGACGGCCACACCACCATGCTGCTGGGGGCCGCGCGCTATCTGGCGGAAACGCGCGATTTCGACGGCACCGTGGTGCTGATTTTCCAACCTGCCGAAGAAGGCTTGGGCGGTGCGCGCCGGATGCTGGAGGAAGGGCTCTTCGAGAAATTCCCCTGTGACGAGATCTACGGCATGCACAACGATCCAAACTCGGAGCCGGGTATGGTCAATGTCACCCCCGGTGCGGCCATGGCAGGGGCGGCGTTCTTTGATATCACCGTCAAGGGCACCGGCAGCCACGCCGCCATGCCCCATCAGTCGCGTGACCCCATCGTCATCGGCACGGCGCTGGTGCAGCAGTTGCAATCCGTCGTCAGCCGCAACACCCCGCCGACCAAGCCAATCGTGCTGTCTGTCACTAAATTCAACGCAGGTTCGGCCTATAACGTGGTGCCCGACACCGCCACCATCGCTGGCACGATCCGTTATTTCCATGAAGACGTGATCGAAATGGCTGAGGCCCGGATGCGCGAACTCTGCGCAGGTATGGCCACGGCCTATGGAATCGAGATCGACGTCGACATCCGCAATGTCTTTGACGTGTTGATGAATGACCCCGAATTGACCACCGCCTATGTCGAAGCAGCCGCC
Source organism: Sulfitobacter dubius (assembly GCF_027214245.1). Taxonomy (GTDB): domain Bacteria; phylum Pseudomonadota; class Alphaproteobacteria; order Rhodobacterales; family Rhodobacteraceae; genus Sulfitobacter; species Sulfitobacter dubius_A. The sequence continues at coordinate 46,502 of NZ_JAPWHM010000006.1, forward strand.
AGCGTGGTGGGCGGCGAGAACGCCCATGTCTCGACCGAACAGGCTAGCGGGTCGGAGGATTTTGCCGATATGCTGAAAGTCGTGCCGGGCGCCTATTGCCGGGTGGGCCATGCGGGCAGTGTGCCCTTGCACAACCCCGGCTTCGTGCTGGACGACGCCATTCTGCCTGTCGGTGCCTCGATCTATGCGCGGATCGTTGAGACGCGCCTGCCGAAGGTCGGCATCTAAGCTATTGCACTCACCCGCTTAATTTAAGCCATTCGCCCTGCTGTCGTGCGGCGGAGAAAAGGAGTTTGAATATGACCAACCCGCTCGATTTGCCCTTTGATACCGAAGAGATGCTCACCGGGCTGCGCCCTTGGATCGAAACCGAAAGCCCCACATTCGACGGGGCGGCGGTGAACCGCATGATGGATGTGGTGCAGCACGAACTGGCGATCTTGGGCGCGCGGACCGAGCGTATCCCAAGCCCGATGGGGCTGGGCGACAGCCTGCGGGCGGAGATGCCTCATCCGAAGGCGGGCGAGGGGGGCATTCTGCTTCTGGGCCATATGGACACGGTTCACCCCATCGGCACATTGGCCAAACTGCCCTACAAACGCGAAGGCGAGATTTGTTATGGGCCCGGCCTGATGGACATGAAGGGCGGCAATTACGTCTATCTTGATGCGCTGCGCAAACTGCTGGCCGCCGGGGTCGAGACGCCGCTGCCGGTGACGGTGCTGTTCACCCCCGATGAGGAAATCGGCACCCCCGCCACCCGCCGGCTGATCGAAGAAGAGGCCAAGCGCCACAAATACATCCTCGTCCCCGAACCCGCGCGCCCCGACGGCGGCGCGGTGATCGGGCGCTATGCCATCGCGCGGTTCAATCTTCAGACGCGGGGCCGCCCCAGTCACGCGGGCTGGGCGCTGTCTGAAGGCCGCTCGGCCATCGCTGAGATGGCAAAGGCCGTGGGCACGATCGAAGGCATGACGACCGAAGACTGCACCTTTTCGCTCGGGGTCTTTCACGCGGGCCAATGGGTCAACTGCGTGTCCTCGGTCTGCGATGCCGAGGTGCTGAGCATGGCCAAGACGCAAGAACAACTCGACGCAAGCGTGGAAAAGATGATGGCGCTGAACTCGGACGAGGGCGACGTGATCATGGAAATCCGCCGCGGCGTCACCCGCCCGGTTTGGGAGCCCGATCAGCCCGGCACGATGGCGATGCTGAAGCTTGCCCAAGACATCGGGGGCGAACTGGGGATCGAGATCACCGGAAGCTCTGCCGGGGGCGGATCGGACGGCAACTTTACCGGTTTTCTGGGCCTGCCGACGCTGGATTCCATCGGCGTCCGCGGCAAGGGGCTGCATACGTTGCAAGAACATATCTATATCGACAGCCTGACCGAGCGAGCCAAGCTGGCGGCGGGTCTGTTCTGTCGGCTGACACCTTAAAGAGGGATCAAGGCCCAAGAGGGGGCTGTCGGTTCCCTCTACGCCAGCCCGGCGGCCATCTGCTGCGCGTCGCTCCATTCGCGGGGGGATTGGCCATACATGCGCTTGAATTCCCGGCTGAATTGCGAGGCGCTAACATAGCCCACACCCATCGCCGCCTCGCTGACCGTGGTCCCGCCTGCGATTTTCACGGCGGCATTGTTCAGCCGCATGGATTTGACGAATTGAATCGGCGACATCGTCGTTACCTTTTTGAATTTACGATGAAATACCGCGCGGCTCATCCCGGCGCGTTGGGCCATATCGTCGATAGAGATGGGCGCATCCAAATGGGCGGCGACATGCGAAATCGCCCGCGCAACGGCATTGCCCGCCCCAAAGGCGCGTCGCGCAAAGACCCCTGCCTCCCCTTTGAGAATAGCATAGTAAAGCTCACGCAGGCGCGCATCGGAGAGCACGGCGCGGTCGGTCTCGCTCTCACCCAATTGCAACAGACGCAGCAGCGCGTCAGAGAAGGCGTCATCCCATGCGGCCAGCTTGATGCCCTCCGCCCGCAGGTCGCCGGGGGCGGGGGGGATGAGGTTTCCCGCGCTTTCCATTTCCAGCGATAGTTCGGCCATCAAACGCCCATCTAGGGCGATCAAGACGCCATAAAGCGGGGTTTGGGGTGACGCGCTTGGCGTGCCCGCTTTGACCGGCATCGACATCGGGCAGCACATATAGCGGCTGTCGTCATAGACATAGCGCTTGCCGTCCAAAACGGCCTCCTTGGCGCCGCTGACGATGGCAATGACACAGGGTTCATAGACCGCTGGCATACAGGGGATCGCGCTGGTCGCTTGGAAAAGCTGAACGCCCTTGATGCCGGTCTCGGTCAAGCCGTCGCGCTGGCTGTGCTGTTCGATGATATGTCGGATTTGCTCTTTGCTCATGGTGCCAATCTAGGGCCGCATGTTTGATGAAAGCAATAGGAGTGAGAGGATCAGGCAAGTAATCGCGACGATCTGGCCTGTTTCCCCCGGGGGGTGAGATTTATCTGCAAGGTCAACGGGGCGCGATGCCTCTTTAACGGTAAGGAGCAAGACCATGGCAGACAAGACTTTCGGCGCGAACGGCTGGACCCCTGAGCGGATTGGCAGGCTGGAGGGGAAGACCTTTGTGATCACCGGGGCCAATGTGGGGGCCGGTTTTCAGGCGGCGCGGACCTTGCTGAGCAAAGGTGCCGCAGTCGTGATGCTGAACCGCAGTGCAGAGCGGTCGGCGGAGGCCGTGGCAAAGCTGAAAGACGAATATGGCGCGGCGGCGCAGGTCAGCTTTGTTCGGATGGATCTGGCCGATCTGGACACGGTGCGCAGCGCTGCGGCATCGATTCTGAGCGATGTTCCCCAGATCGATGCGCTGATCTGCAACGCCGCCATCGCGCAGGTGCCGAGCCGCCGGTTGACCAAGGCGGGACATGAAAGCCAGTTGGGCACCAATCACTACGGCCACTTCCTGCTCTGCGGCTTGTTGTTCGACCGGATCGAAGAGACCGCGGGCCGGATCGTGGTGGTGGCGAGCCTTGGCTACAAGATGGGCCTGCGCACCATCCAGTTCGACGACATGAACTGGGACAAAAACTACCGCGCCAACTCCGCCTATAGTCAGAGCAAGCTGGCGCAGATGATGTTTGCCTATGAATTGCAGGACCGCGTCGCGCGGGCGGGAAAGAACGTTGAAGTCTTTGTCTGTCACCCCGGTGCCTCGGCCACCTCTTTGATCAGCACCAGCGGTGGCCTGATGACGCGGTTCACGTGGTGGCTCATGTCGAAACTGCCGATCGTTCAAACGGCAGAGCGGGGCGCCTATCCAGAGGTCATGTGCGCCACCGAAGACGGGCTGGCGCAGCGCGCGCTTTACGGGCCCACAGGCCGGATGGAGATGGTCGGCCCGGTTGGGCGCGGATCGCTGGAACCCTATGCCTATGACAAAGCCACGATGGTCAAACTCTGGCAGCGGTCCGAAGAAGAGACAGGATTTCACTGGGACGTGTGAGGGGGGCGGGGCATGTAGCTGCCCCGCCAGACCTTGCGAAATCAGGCACACTTTGCCCCGGCGTAGAGTGTCGTTTGGCAAGTCAATTGCACAATAAAGTTGCAGTTGATGTGTCGTTAGCGGACAATTCTTGCCAAACGAGATCATTCGGTTAGTCTCTGATCTCGGGTCGCCCGACCAATAGCGTATTTCGAAGTAAGCAAAGGGGCGGCCACTCTGGGAGGAGGAAACATGACTGAGACTAAAAAGTTCAATCGACGTTCGTTCCTGACGAAGTCCGCACTTGCTGGGGGGGCCGCTACTGGGAGCATGCTGGCCGCACCGGCGGTGTTGGCGCAAGCGCCGATCGTCATCAAGATGCAGACGTCGTGGAACGACGCCAACATCTGGCAAGACTTTGCCCGCGACTACGCGACCCGGGTCGAGGAAATGTCGGGCGGGCGTCTGAAGGTCGACGTGCTGCCTGCGGGCGCGGTCGTGGCGGCGTTTCAGGTGCTCGATGCGGTGAACGACGGTCTGATCGACGCGGCGCATTCGGTGCCCGTCTATTGGTACGGCAAGAACAAGGCCGCATCGCTCTTTGGCACCGGCCCGGTCTTCGGCGGCTCTGCCACCACCATGCTGTCGTGGTTCTACCAAGGCGGCGGTCAGGAGCTTTATAACGAACTGACGCAGGATATCATGGGCCTCGACGTTGTCGGCTACATGGGCTTCCCGATGTTCGCGCAGCCGTTCGGCTGGTTCAAGAACGAGGTCAATACGGTCGACGACCTGCAAGGCTTCAAATACCGCACCGTGGGTCTGGCCGCCGATCTGATGGCCAAGCTGGGCATGTCGGTCGCACAATTGCCGGGCGGTGAAATTGTACCCGCGATGGAGCGGGGCGTGATCGATGCCTTTGAGTTCAACAACCCGTCGTCGGACAAGGACTTCGGCGCACAGGACGTGGCCAAGAACTACTACCTGTCGTCCTATCACCAAGCGTCTGAGAGCTTTGAGTTCCTGTTCTCCAAGATGTTCCTCGAAGACCTAGACCCTGATCTTCAAGCGATCCTCAAATACGCTGTGGAAGCGGTTTCGACCGCGAACACGGCGAAGGCGATGGACCGCTACTCGGCTGACCTGCAGTTCCTGCAGAATGAAGCAGGGGTGAACGTCCGGCGCACCTCGAAAGAGATCCTCGATGCGCAGCTTAAAGCATGGGATGAGTTGATCCCCGAGTTGGAATCTGACCCCTTCATGAAAAAGACCCTCGACAGTCAGCGCGAATGGGTCGACCGCGTGGCCTATTACGAGTTGATGAACTCGCCGGATTACGGGCTTGCTTACGAGCATTACTTCCCCGGCAAGATCAAAATGTGATCACGCATACCCGCAAGTAATGAGGCCCCCGGCGCCACCATGCGCCGGGGGCTCTACGAGACATTGGGGACATCATGATATCTTTCATTCGGTTCGCCGATAACCTTTCCGCATGGTTCGGCAAGGCTTTCGCTTGGCTCATTTTGCTGATGTCCATCGGCACGGGCTACGAAGTTTTTGTGCGCTATGTGCTGAACAATCCGACCGCTTGGGCGCTGGATGTGTCCTTCATCATGTATGGCACACTCTTTATGATGGGCGGGGCTTATACTTTGTCGCGTGGCGGGCATGTGCGAGGGGATTTCCTCTACCGGCTGTTCCAGCCGCGCACCCAAGGCATGATCGACCTCGTGCTCTATATCATCTTCTTTTTCCCCGGGGTCACGGCGCTGATCCTTGCGGGGTGGAAATACGCCGCCCGGTCTTGGTCATATGGCGAAGTGTCGGTCAACAGCCCGGCGGGCGTGCCGATCTATCAATTCAAGGCGATCATCGTGGCGGCGGGAATCCTGCTGTTCATCCAAGGCATTGCGCAGGTCTGCCGCTGTCTTATCGCCATACGTTCCAACTACTGGCTCGAAGCCGAGGAAGACGTCTTTGAGACCGAAGACCTCATGATGCGCGAAGCCAATAAGGCCGAAAAGGGCCATCTCACATGACCGATCCGCAAATCGCCCTGATGATGCTTGGGCTGTTCATCGTCTTTGTTTTCCTAGGGTTCCCAATTGCCTTCACGCTGATGGCGATGGGCATCGGCTTTGGCTACTACGCCTATTTCGACGCGCGCCGCATGTGGCGCAGCTTTGACCGGCTGGAGGAAACCGCCGGCCCCTGGGAGCAATGGTCGACGTGGTTCGAGGGGTTATTTAACAACCGAATATTCGACCTCTTCGTGAACCAGACCTTTACGGTGATGTCGAACGAAGTGCTGACCGCCGTGCCGTTATTCTTGTTCATGGGCTATATCGTCGAGCGGTCGAACATTGTGGACCGTCTGTTCACCACGCTCAACATCGCGTCCAAGAACATCCCCGGTTCGATGGGGGTCGCGGCGCTGATCACCTGTGCACTGTTCGCCACCGCCACCGGGATCGTCGGTGCCGTAGTGACGCTGATGGGCCTCTTGGCGCTGCCCGCGATGCTGAAGGCACGCTATGATCCGTCCTTCGCGGCAGGCATCATCTGTGCGGGCGGGACGCTGGGCATCCTGATCCCGCCCTCGATCATGCTGATCGTCTATGCGGCGGCAACGAACGTCTCCATCGTGCGGCTCTATGCGGCGGCGCTGCTGCCGGGGCTGACGCTGGTCGGGCTCTACCTAGTCTATATCATCGGTCGCTCGCTCTTGCAGCCGTCTTCGGCCCCACGTCCCACAGCGGATGAGGTGCCGGACATGCCGATGGGCAAACTCTTGTTGATGATCGCTACGTCCTTCCTGCCGCTTGCCTTCCTCATTTTCGCGGTGTTGGGGTCGATCCTCTTCGGCCTCGCCACCCCAACAGAGGCGGCGTCGATCGGCGCGCTTGGGGGTATCTTCCTCGCTTTCATCTATCGCGCGATGACATGGCAGCGGATGCGCGAGAGTGTCTACCTCACGGTGCGCACCACGGCGATGGTCTGCTGGCTTTTTGTCGGCTCCTACACTTTCTCGGCAGTCTTCTCCTACCTCGGGGGCGAGCATGTGATCTCCGAGTTCGTTCAATCGCTGAACCTCTCGCCAATCATGTTCCTGATCCTCGCGCAGCTCATCATCTTCCTGCTCGGCTGGCCGCTGGAATGGTCAGAGATCATCATCATCTTCGTGCCGATCTTCCTGCCGCTGCTGGCGGTGTTTGAGATCGACCCGCTGTTCTTTGGCATCCTCGTGGCGCTGAATCTGCAGACCAGTTTCTTAACGCCACCGATGGCCATGTCAGCCTATTATCTCAAGGGCATCGCCCCGCCGGAACTACGGCTGACACAGATCTTCGCGGGGGTCATGCCCTTCCTGTTCTGCGTCATCCTGTCGATGGTGCTAATGTATGTCTTCCCGCAGATCGTCTTCTACCTGCCGGAGCTGTTCTATGGGGGCTGAGGCAAAGATGACAGCCGCCGCAGCGCTCGGCGTGGTCGAACTGCGCGACCGCTTGGCGAGCGGCGCGCTCGACGCTTTGGCGCTGGTGGAAAGCTGTATCGCGCGGATCGAAGCGCGCGAGGAGGTGGTCGGCGCTTGGGCATGGTTCGATCCCGAGTTTGCCCGCGCGCAGGCCCGCACGCTCGACAGCTATCGCCGGGCAGGCAGGCCGCTGGGGCGTTTGCATGGGCTGCCGGTGGGGCTGAAAGACGTCATCGACACCCGCAGCATCCCCACGGAAAACGGCGCGGCCCATGACAAGGGGCGCGTGCCGCTGCGCGATGCTTTCATCGTGGAGCGGCTCAAGGCCGAGGGCGCGATCATCATGGGCAAGACGGTCACGACCGAACTGGCCTTCATGCATCCGAACAAGACCACCAATCCGCACAACCCAAACCATACCCCCGGCGGCTCGTCCCAAGGCTCGGCTGCGGCGGTGGCGGATGGAATGGTGCCGCTGGCCATCGGTACGCAGACGGGTGGCTCGGTGATCCGGCCCGCGTCTTTTTGCGGGGTGACGGGGTATAAACCCACCTTCGGCGCGATCCCACGGCGCGGGGTGCTGACGCAATCGCCCTCGCTCGACACCATTGGTGTCTTTGCCAGTGATCCCGCCGGTACGGCGCTGCTGGCCGAGGTGCTATTCGGCCATGATCCCGAAGACAGCGCCACCACCCTTGCCCCCACGCCCGCGCTTTTGGCGCAGACCACCACCGCGCCGCCGATCCCGCCGGTCTTTGGTTTCGTTCGCCCGCCGGGGTGGGAGGATGCCGATCCGCAGCTTCACGCGGCTTTCGAAGAATTGGTCGCAGCACTTGGCGATCAGGCGTTTGAGCTGCCCCTGCCGTCGGTCTTCGACGGGGCGGCCGAGGCGCGCAAACGCATCAACTTTGCCGAGATGGCCTATCACTATTACCCCTATTTGCGAGATGGGGCCGACCTGCTGTCGCCTGCGACCCGCGAGGCGATGGAGGCGGGCAACAAGGTACTGGCCCGCGATTATCAATCGGCCCGCGACCTGCCCAAGGTGCTGACCGCCGCGCTGGAGGAGTTGCTGACCCGCTGCGATGCGATCCTTTGTCCCTCCGCCACCGGCCCCGCTCCGCGCGGGCTGGAGACGACCGGCGATCCGATTTTCAACGGGCTATGGACGCTCTGCGGCAGCCCCTGTGTGAACGTGCCTTTGATGACTTCGGAAGACGGGCTGCCGATGGGCGTGCAACTGGTCGGCGGTCACGGCCAAGACGGACGATTGATGCGCAGCGCCCAGTGGCTTTTCGACTGGGCCGACGGAACAACCCAATGAGGATTGAAACATGAACCGCTTGCTTGCCCTTTTCGCCTTTGCCGCGATTGCGGTCTTTTTGCTGATCCTTGCTATAGAGGTGCCCAGCATCGACCTGATCATCATCGTCGCGGTGACACTGGCCTTCGTGGCCTATGATTTCTTCACCTCCAGTCGGAAAGACCGGGACTGACCCATGGCCAAACCCGTCATCTGGATCACCCGACAGCTTTCGGACGCCACGCTTGAACGGGCGCGCCGTGATTATGAGGTGATCTGGGATCCCGCCGACGAACCCGGCAGTGCCGAAGACATTATCGCGATGAGCGCGCGGGTGGATGGGATGATCCCCTGCCATTCCGAGCATTTCAGCGCGGAGGTCGTGGCGCAGCTTGACCCTCGGCTCAAGATCATCGCCAACCACTCCGTCGGCGTGGATCACTGCGATCTGCCAAGCCTCAAGGAACGGGGTATTGTCGTGACGAACACGCCCGGCGTTTTGTCGGATGCTACGGCGGAACTGGCGCTGATGTTGATGCTGGGTGCGGCGCGTCATGCGGTGGCGGGTGACCGGCTGGTGCGCAGCGGGCAGTGGCAGTCGTGGTCGCCTGCGATGCTGGTGGGCAAGCAGCTTTCCGGCGCGCGGCTTGGCATCGTCGGGATGGGCGGCGTGGGCCGTGCCTTTGCCCGCAAGGCGCGCGGGCTGGATATGGAGATCCATTATCACAACCGCCGTCGACTGGATACGGAAGCGGAGGCGGGGGCGACCTATCACGCAGCGTTGGACGACCTGCTGGCAGTGTCGGATTTCCTGTCGCTGCACTGCCCGGCCACGCCCGAAACCATTGGCCTCTTGAACGCTGCGCGCCTCGCGCAGATGCCCAAGGGCTGCGTGATCGTGAACACCGCGCGGGGCAATTTGGTGGATGAGGCGGCGCTGCTCGACGCGCTCACTTCGGGCCATGTTGGCGCGGCGGGGTTGGATTGTTTTGTGACCGAGCCGGGCGGCAACCCGGCCTTTGCTGCGCATGACAACGTCATGATGATGCCCCATGTCGGCAGCGCCACGGTCGCCACCCGCAATGCGATGGGTTCTAAGGCGCTTGATAATCTCGATCACTTTTTCCGAGGGGAAACCCCGCCGGACCAGTTGTAGGCATCCTTTCAAACGACACCCGGCGGCGGTGCGGGCGCGGCGCGACGCAGCCGTGACGGCAAGGGCAGGGTGATGATGGCAAGACAGCCAATCACCAGTGCCACACCGATCCAGCCAAGCGGAGGCAGGCGTTCGCCCACGATTAAAACAGCAAGCACGGCTGCGACGACCGGTTCGAAAAGGGTGATGACGGTCGCCGTGCTCGCCTCTACCCGGGCAAGGCCGTAGCCAAAGGCAATATAGCCCAGAAACATCGGCACGGCGGCCATATAAAGCCCCACGGCGGCGTTGTTCCATGACGCCAGAAAAGCCTCGCCCGAGACCAGCAGCACCGGCATCAGCAGCAGCCCACCCAGTCCAAAGGTGGCGCCCATCGCGATCTTGGAGCCTGTTCCTTGCAGCATCATCCTCCGCGCGCTCCACGAATACAGCGCATAGGTAAGGCCACCAATCAGACCCAGCAAAACGCCGAGAGGCACCGAGGAACCGCCTACCACCTGACCGTGCGCAGCACCTTCGGCCAAACAGATCAGCCCCATGCCGATCAGCCCCACCGCCGCGCCGAGAGACCAGCGCAGGGTGAGGCGTCGGCCATCCAGCACGTATTCGATCAGCGCCGAAAGCAGCGGCGCAGAGCCGATTGTGATGACCGTGCCCACCGTCACCCCCGCCAGCCGCATCGCGCCGTAAAAGGCCAGCGGATAGACCGCCACCGCCACTGCGCCGATGACCAGCAGACGGCGCTGCTGCAAGAGCCGCGCACGCTGGTTCAGGATGCCCCGCCCGGCCCAAAGGGCCTGCGCGATCCCGCCCAGACCCATGGCCGCAGCACCAATGGCGGCGGCGCTCACGTCGGGGGCAAAGGTGGCGGCGGTGCCGGTGGTACCCCAGACGACGGCGGCGAAAAGGATGGCGATCACGCCCCAGCGGTGGCCCTGTATCACGTAAGCGTCCTTAGCATATCTTCGGCCATCGCGCGCGCCGTGCGCACCTGGCGGCTGTCACCCTCAAGCCCGGCGCGGGCCATCGCGCCTTCCAACAGAAACGCAAGATGCGCGGCGGTGGCAGCGGCGCGCTCCGGGGCCTCGGGCAATAACTCGGCAAGGTGCTGGGCCAAGATGCGCTCCACCTCCTCTTTGTGCTGGCGCACCGCGTCACGCCCGGCATCGCCTGCCTCAAGCTCTGCCGCCGCGTTCAATAGGCCACATCCCCGAAAGCCGCGCTTATAAGCGCATTCTGCATGATCCTGATAGGCGTCGAAGACGGCCAAGACCCGCGCCTGCGGTGTCTGCGCGGCAGCGGTCCGCGCGGCGTAAAGCGCAAGCCACTCCGCGTGCCGCGCCTCTAGGTATTGGCTCACTAGATCGGCTTTGGAGGAAAAGTTGTTGTAGAGGCTTTTCTTGGCCACGCCCGCACGGGCGACAATGGCGTCGATCCCCGTGGCGCTGATGCCGTGGTTGTAAAACAGCTCCTGCGCGGCCTGCATCAGCCGATCGTGGGCGGGGCGTTGTCTGGGGGTCTTTGCCATGGTCTCTCCTGCCGGTAGGTAGACCGGTATACCTAATTATGTCCCCACGCAAGTCTCTGGATGACGCGACAGCGCCTGCGCCAAGCGCTGCGCGGCGGTCACGGCCTCCGCCCCCCGAAGCGGCCAGGTCTGCGTGAGCCCTTCGATGATGAGCAATAGCGCCGTCTCGGCCCCCGCCAGATTGGTGGCCGCGGCGGCTTTGGCCGCGACCTCGGCCTTGTGCCGCGTCAGTAGGGCGCGCAGGTTGTCGCTGCCGGGGTCGGCGGCGACGGCGGCATGAAACAGGCAGCCGTGAGAGGTTTCCGTTTCCATCCACTGCCCGACACGCGCCAAGATCGCCTCCAGCGCGTCGGCGGGTGCCTGCGGTAGATCGTCGAAGACCAGCGCGAGGTACCGCTGTTGGCGATTTTCCAATGCCGCCAGCACCATTTCAGCGCGGGAAGGGGTGTATTTATAAAGGGTCCGCAGGCTTACCCCGGCGGCATCGCGCAGGTCTTCGACGCTGGGTTCGGCGAAGCCGCGGGCGGCAAAGGCACGCTCAAGCCCGGCGGCGATTTTGCTTTGGGTATCTGTCATGCTTGACGATGTAGAGGGCTCCCTCTACCTACGCAAGTAGAGTAATCATTCTACACCCGAAGGAGCCGAAGCGATGCCCCTACCAGAAACGATGAAAGCCATGCTGCTGACCGGCCACGGCGGCTTGGACAAGCTGGAGTGGCGCGAAGACGTTGCGGTGCCAAAGCCCGCAGCCGGAGAGGTTTTGGTCCGCGTCGGCGCGGCGGCGGTGAACAACACGGATGTGAACACGCGCACGGGCTGGTATTCGAAAGCGGTGCGAGGCGACACCGGGTCGGCGGCGAGCGAGGGCTACGACGGCGCGTCAGACGCCGATGGCGGATGGTCCGGCGCCTTGAGCTTTCCGCGCATCCAAGGCGCCGATTGCTGCGGAGAGATCGTGGCCGTCGGCGAGGGCGTCGATCAAGGGCGGATTGGCGAGCGGGTTCTGATCCGTCCCATGTATAGCCCTGCAGGGGCGGGGCCGGATGATCTGGTCACCTTCGGATCGGAACGGGATGGCGGTTTTGCTGAATATGCCACCGCCGAGGCCAGCAATGCGCTGCGGATCGACAGCACCCTCACGGACGTTGAGCTCGCTTCTTTTCCCTGCGCCTTTTCGACTGCCGAAGGGATGATCCAGCGCGCGGCTTTGGGGGCGGAGCGTGTGTTGATCACCGGCGCCTCTGGCGGCGTCGGCTCGGCTGCGGTGCAACTGGCCAAACGGCGCGGGGCACATGTGACGGCGGTGACCAGTCCCGGCAAGATGGAGGCGCTGAATGCGCTCGGCGCGGATGAGACGCTCGACCGGGAGGCGGCGCTGCCGGAGGATGCCTTTGATGTGGTGCTCGACCTTGTTGGCGGGGCGCGCTGGCCCAAGCTGCTTGATGCGCTGGTGACGCGCGGGCGCTATGTGACCTCGGGCGCGATTGCCGGGCCGATCGTCGAGTTGGACCTGCGCACGCTCTACCTCAAGGACCTGACCTTGATGGGCAGCACGCGGCAGGCGCCTAGCGTTTTTGCCGATCTGGTGGGGTATATCGAACGCGGAGAAATTCGCCCTGTCGTCGCGGAAAGCTATGCGCTGCAAGACCTTAAACAGGCGCAAGAAGCCTTTCTTGAGAAATCCCACATGGGAAAGATCGGCATCACGGTGGCCGGTTGAACGCGAAAATGGGCCGCTTGCCCCAGGGGCAAGCGGCTCTTCCTCGCCAATAAGTAAATTAGATTGATTTAATCGTTGACTCACCCCCTCCCATTTGGGATTTGTCCTTCGAAACGCCGCATGAACCGGAGGGGAGGCCAGTTTGCAGCAGCTACAGACATTCGCCGACCGGACTGCGCGCGGCTCGAACCAGAGCGGGATGCGGGCCTATAACGAACGGCTCGTCCTGTCGCTTATCCGGCGCAGCGGCCCTACGTCCAAGGCTGAGATTGCCCGGCTCACCGGCCTGTCGGCGCAGACTGTATCCGTCATTATGCGCGCCCTCGAAGCGGATGGACTGCTGAAAAAAGGCGCGCGGGTGCGGGGCCGGGTGGGGCAGCCTTCGGTGCCGATCAGCCTGAACGCGGAGGGGGCCTTCTTTCTGGGGCTAAAGGTTGGCCGGCGCAGTGTCGCGTTGATCCTGACCGACTTCGAAGGCCAGGTGACGCGCCGCAGCAGCGAGGTCTATGCCCATCCCACCCCCGCTGCGGTCATGGAATTTGCGCGGCGCGCTTTTCAAGATACGCTCGCCTCTTTGACCGCCGACCAGCAGGCGCGGGTGGCGGGGCTGGGCGTCGCCCTGCCGTTTGGCATGTGGGAATGGGAGGTTGCGGGCGGCGATCTGAGCGCGTGGCAGGACTTTGATATCGAAACCGCTTTGGCGGAGGTGGTCGATCTGCCGATCTCCATTTGCAATGACACTTCCGCCGCCTGCGGGGCCGAACTGGTTTTTGGCGCGCAGGACAAGCCGCGCGATTTCCTGTATTTCTACATCGGCTATTTCGTGGGTGGTGGGCTGGTGCTGGATAGCAAACTCTACACCGGCAAAAGCGGCAATGCGGGGGCGCTCGGCTCCATGCCGCTGATTGGGGACGCGCCTCGGCAACTGGTCGATGTGGCATCTTTGGCGGTCTTGGAAGCGGCGTTGCAGGAGGCCGGAGAGACCCGCCGCGCCCCATGGAGCAATCTGGCGGCTTGGGAACTTCCCGCCGACATTCTGGAGCCATGGCTCGACAGCACCGCCGAGGCGCTGGCGCAGGCGATCCGTGCCGCAACATGCCTGATTGATTTTGATACGGTGATGATCGATGGATCATTTCCTGAGACAATTCGCGCGGATGTGGTGGCACGCACCCGCCGCCACCTTGCCGCCCAGCCCCTGCCGGGCGTTACCCTTCCCGAGTTGCGCGAAGGGACCGTCGGCAGCGACGCCCGCGCGCTTGGCGCGGCAAGCCTGCCGCTTTCGGACCGTTTCCTCGTCGACCGCGACGCATTTTTGAAAGGCTGACAGATGATCCTTTGCTGCGGAGAAGCCCTGATCGATATGATCCCAACCCCAACCACCGCAGGCCCCGACGGCTTTGTGCCCCATGCGGGCGGGGCGGTCTTTAACACGGCCATCGCCTTGGGGCGGCTCGGGGCGCAGGTGGGGATGCTGTCGGGCCTGTCGTCTGACATGTTCGGGCGGCAGTTGGTCGATGGGCTGAAGGCCAGCCATGTGGATGTTTCGCATCTGGTGGTGTCCGACCGTCCGACGACGCTGGCCTTTGTTCGGCTGGTCGGCGGCCATGCAACCTATGATTTCTATGACGAAAACTCGGCCGGGCGCATGATCACGCCGGGGGATATGCCTGCGCTCTCGGCTGAGGTCTCGGCGCTGTATTTCGGCGGGATCAGTTTGGCTTGCGAGCCGGGCGCGGATGCCTATGCAGACCTGCTGGCGCGCAACGCCGAAGGCCGTGCGGTGATGATCGACCCCAATATCCGCCCCGGTTTCATCAAGGATATCGAGCGTTACCGTCAAAGGCTCGACCGGATGCTGGCGCTGTCGGACATCGTGAAAGTCTCGGATGAGGATCTGAACTGGATCAACCCCGCGCCCCTGTCGCTGCGCGATAAGGTGGCCGAGTTGTTGGCCAAGGGGCCATCGGTTGTGATCCTGACACGTGGGGGCGAGGGGGCAACGGGCTATCTGGCCAATGGTGAAGAGGTGCAAGTCCCTGCCGTGAAAGCCGAAATCGTCGATACGGTCGGCGCGGGCGATACGTTCAATGCAGGCGTTTTGGCAAAGATGTCTGAGCTGGGGCAGCTCCATAAATCCGCGCTCGCCACCCTTTCGCCCGAGGTGTTGACCGAGGCGCTGGCCTATGGCGCGCGCGTCGCCGCCGTAACCGTTTCGCGCGCCGGGGCGAACCCACCTTGGGTAGAGGAAATATGAAATGTTGAAGAACCGCCTATCTTTTTCGCTCAGATATGTTAGCGCTACCAGTGGCCGCCCGGAGGAGGGCGTAGGAGGGATGGCGATGGCTTTGAGCAATCGAAAACATGGTGCCGCCGCGCATCAACGCAGGCAGGAGGGCTGACCCCATGGTATCGCGCGTAATCCCCGTTGATCCTTTCGACCTCGTCATTTTCGGCGCGACCGGCGACCTTGCTCGGCGCAAGATCCTGCCCGGTCTGTTCCACCGTTTCACCGTCGGCCAGATGCCCGAAGGCGCACGGATCGTCGGTGCGGCCCGCTCCGAGCTTGATGCTGATGCCTTTCGCAAGATGATCCGCGACAGCCTTGTGGAGTTTGCCCCGAAGCTGGCGCAAGAGAGCGCCGCCTTGGAGCAGTTCCTTGCCATGGTGCACTACATGCGCGTGGATGCGGCGGGCGATGCGGGCTGGTCGGGGCTGAAAGACCTGATGCGCGATGATGTCGTGCGGGCCTTTTACCTCTCGGTCTCGCCATCGCTCTTCGGGACGATCGGCGGCAAGCTGCATGACCATGGCATTGCCACATCCGACAGCCGCATCGTTGTCGAAAAGCCCTTTGGTCATGATCTGGAAACCGCGCAGGCGCTGAACGCCGATCTGCGCGCCAATTTCGATGAGAGCCAGATTTACCGCATCGACCATTACCTCGGCAAAGAGACGGTGCAGAACCTCATGGCGCTGCGTTTCGCCAATGCCCTGTGGGAGCCTCTGTGGAATTCCACCCATATCGACCATGTTCAGATTACCGTGTCCGAGAGCCTCGGCGTCGAAGGGCGGGGGGAGTATTACGATAAATCCGGTGCCATGCGCGACATGGTGCAGAACCACCTGATGCAGCTTCTGTGTCTGACGGCGATGGAGCCGCCCTCGCGTTTTGACCCCAATGCGGTGCGCGATGAGAAGGTGAAGGTGATCGAGGCGTTGGAGCCGGTCGTTCAGAAGGACATCGCCCGCGGCCAATACCGCGCCGCGCAGGGCGAGGGCAGCTACTGCGATCATGCGGGCGACCCCGACAGCCGCACCGAAAGCTTCGTCGCCATGAAGGTCAAGATCGCCAATTGGCGATGGGCGGGCACGCCGTTTTACCTGCGCACGGGCAAGAAACTGCGCGGGCGTAGCTCCGAGATCGCGGTGATCTTCCGCGACCCGCCGCATATGATCTTCCCGGCGATGGAGGGCCATAAGGGCAACGCGCTGATCATCCGCCTGCAGCCGGATGAGGGCATCACCCTGCGCAACACGATCAAAGACCCCGGCCCCGGCGGCATGCGTCTGGCCGAAGTGTCGCTGGATATGACCTTTGCCGACGCTTTGGGCGAACAGGCCACTCCGCAAGACGCCTATGAACGGCTAATCATGGACGTGATCCGTGGCGATCAGACCCTGTTCATGCGCGGGGACGAGGTCGAAGCCGCCTGGGCTTGGGCCGATCCGATCATTCACGGCTGGGAAGAGACCCGGCAACCCCCGTACCCCTATGACCCCGGCAGCTCAGGCCCCGAAGAGGCGCTGATGCTGATGCACCGCGACGGCCGCCGCTGGCGCGAGATCACACGAAAGGACGACCAATGACCCTGCATTCCACGATTGACCGCGTCACCGACCGTATCATCGCCCGCAGCGAGGCGACCCGGCGCCCCTACCTCGACCGAATGGAAGCCGCCCGCGCCAAGGGACCGGCCCGCGCGCATCTGTCTTGTAGTGGGCAGGCCCATGCCTATGCCGCCTCTGGCGCAGACAAGGACCGGCTGGCGACCACCAGTGCAGGCAACCTCGGGATCGTGACCACCTATAACGACATGCTCTCGGCGCATCAGCCGTTTGAGCGTTACCCCGAACTGATCCGCGACGCGGTACGTGCAGCAGGCGGCACCGCACAGGTCGCGGGCGGTGTGCCGGCGATGTGCGACGGGGTGACCCAAGGCGAGGCGGGGATGGAACTGTCGCTTTTCTCCCGCGACGTGATCGCCCTGGCGGCGTCGGTGGCACTCAGCCACAACACATTCGACGCGGCTGTCTTCCTTGGGGTCTGCGACAAGATCGTGCCGGGGCTGGTCATTGCGGCGCAGGCCTTTGGCCATCTGCCAGCCGTCTTCTTGCCCGCCGGGCCGATGGAAAGCGGCCTTTCGAATGATGAGAAGGCCAAGGTGCGCCAGCAGTTCGCCGCGGGCGAAGTCGGGCGCGACGCCCTGATGGCCGCCGAGATGGCCGCCTATCACGGGCCGGGCACCTGCACATTCTACGGCACCGCCAACACCAATCAGATGTTGATGGAGTTCATGGGGCTGCACCTGCCGGGGGCCAGTTTCGTGCCACCGAACGGATTGCTGCGCGATGCGCTGACCCAAGAGGGCGCGAAACGGGCGCTGGCGCTGAGCGCTCTGGGCAATGATTATACCCCCGTCGCCTCGGTTCTGGATGAAAAGGCCTTTGTGAATGGCATCGTCGGGCTCAACGCCACGGGCGGGTCGACCAATCTGCTGATCCACCTGATCGCCATGGCGCGGGCCGGGGGGATCATTCTGGATTGGGAGGATTTCTCGGACATCTCCGACATCACGCCGCTGCTGGCGCGGGTCTATCCCAACGGTCTGGCTGATGTGAACCATTTTCACGCCGCCGGGGGCTTGGGCTATATGATCGGTGAATTGCTGAAGTCCGGCCATCTGCACCCCGACACCCATACCGTCGCCGGGCAGGGGTTGGAGCATTACACCGCCGAGCCAAAGCTAAAGACCGATGGCTTGGTTTGGGAAAAGGGCGCGGGCGAAAGCCTGAACGAGAAGATCCTCCGCCCCGCCAGCGACCCCTTCCAGCCCACCGGCGGGCTGCGCCGCATGGCCGGATCGCTTGGCACCGCTTGCATGAAAGTCTCTGCCGTCGCGCCCGAACACCACATCATCGAAGCCCCCGCGCGGGTCTTTGCGGATCAGAATGAGGTGAAGGCAGCGTTTAAGGCGGGCGAGTTGACCGACGATGTGATCGTTGTCGTCCGTTTCCAAGGGCCAAAGGCCAATGGCATGCCTGAGTTGCACAGCCTGACGCCGCTACTGTCGATCCTTCAGGGGCGCGGTCAGAAGGTCGCGCTGGTCACCGATGGGCGCATGTCGGGGGCGTCGGGCAAGGTGCCCGCAGCGATCCACGTCAGCCCCGAGGCGGTCGACGGCGGCCCCATTGCGCGGGTGCAGGATGGCGATATGTTGCGGGTTGACGCAGTTGCAGGGACGCTTGACGTGCTGGCCGAAGGGTTTGATGACCGTCCCAACGTCACCGCTGATCTTTCTGCTTACCATGCCGGGACGGGGCGCGAGTTGTTCGCTATGTTCCGCGACACAGTCGGTTCTGCTACCACCGGCGCAACCATTTTTGGAGGCTGATTCATGACCCTTACCGCAAAAGACGCCAGCCGTCGCACCCGCGACATCTGCGCGCTCGCCCCGATCGTGCCTGTTCTGGTGATCGAAGACGTCGCACATGCCCGGCCATTGGCTGAGGCGCTGGTTGCCGGGGGGCTGCCCGCGTTGGAAGTGACCCTGCGCACGCCTGCCGCACTCGACGCGATTGCGGCCATGGCCGAAGTCACGGGCGGCCATGTGGGGGCGGGCACGTTGATCACCCCCGAAGACGTGCGCGCGGCGAAACGGGCGGGGGCGACTTTTGGCGTCTCGCCCGGTGCCACCGAGGCGTTGATCGCGGCCTGCGAGGAAGAAGACTTGCCGCTGCTGCCCGGCGCTGCCACTGCGAGCGAAGCGATGCGCCTGTTGGAACGTGGCTATGACATGCTCAAGTTTTTCCCCGCCGAAGCCTCTGGCGGGGCACCCGCACTCAAAGCCATCGGCGCACCGCTGCCGCAGATCACCTTCTGCCCGACCGGCGGCGTCAGCCCAGAGAATGTGGAAAGCTACCTGAGCCTGCCCAATGTGCTTTGCGCGGGCGGCAGTTGGGTGGCCCCGAAAAAGCTGATCGACGCGCAGGATTGGGCAGGGATCGAAGCGCTGGCACGTGCAGCAGCGCAATCGGGAAAGGCGGGCTAATCCCCTAAAGGCTGGTGGCAGTTTGGCATTTGCGACGGCCATGGGAAGCCTGCTGCCATTAGTACCCTTGCTGGCCGAGCGAACTTATCTCTATATTGACTTTAGTTTACGCGCGCAGCGTTACGTCAAGGGGGGGTTAAGATGGGGCAGCGAAAAATCCGCAATATGGAGGAGTTTGCCGCTGTAAGTGGCATTTCCCGGCCCACGCTGTCGAAATACTTTAACGATCCCGACAGCGTGCGGCGCTCGACCCGCGAGAAGATTGAAGCGGCGCTGAGCCAGCATGACTATCGTCCCAATGTCTATGCGGTGAACCAAAACCGCCGCAAAACCCGCAACATTGGCGTTGTCGTGCCCAACCTCGCCGACCCGTTCTTTTCCGAGATTGGCCGCGAGGTGGAACTGGCCTGTCTTGCGGCGGGGTATAGTCCGATCTTGCTCAGCTCGCACGGTAACCCGGCGCAGGAGCGGGCCAATCTCGACTCGCTTCGGGCGCTGAAACCTGCGGGCGTGCTTTTGGCGCCCTTCGGCAAAGCCTCGGACCGGGAGGCGATCGCGCGCTTTTGCCGGGACGTGCCCGTCGTGACCTTTGACGCCAACGTCGAAGGGGTCTGTGAAGCTTTCGTGGGTACCGACAATTTTCAAAGCGTCGAGTTGATTGTCGAATATCTGTGCCGCAGCGGTGAGCCGCCATGCTTTTTCGAAATGAAGACACCCAGCAACCCGAACGCCAACAAGCGCCGCCAAGCTTATCTTGAGGCGATGGAGCGGCACGGCTTTGCCCCGCATATCCATCAGGTGCCGGGCGAGGGGTGGAACTTTGAAGAGATCGGCGCGACCGAGGGCGGGCGGCTGATTTCGGCAGGGGTATTCGAGACGGATACGGTGCTCTGCTCGAATGACCGTCTGGCCATCGGGATGCTGTCAGCGGCCTATGAGTTGGGGCTGCGGGTGGGCCATGGTAAGGACTGCGTCATGCGGATCGCGGGGCAGGATGACCACCCGTTTTCGCGATATACCTGCCCGCCGCTGACCACCATCGCGCAGGATTACGGCGCCATCGCGAATCGCGCGGCCAGCACGCTGTTCCGTATTATCGAAAGCGAAACCCGCCTTACCGAGCGCGAAGAGACGCTGTTTGACGGCAAATTAGTGATGCGCGCCTCGGCCTAAGCTATTGAGTTCGCAAGTTGCTCAGAAAATAGTTATCGCGCGTAAAATTTAATTTGACTGCGCGTTATGTAGACCGTTAGTCTCGTTCCATCATCTATAGAGGGAGGAACTATTGATGTTCTCGAATAAATCATTGCACGCTGCGACGGCCCTGTCCCTGATCATGGGCGGCGGCGCTTTTGCTGAGACGATCACCATCGCCACCGTGAACAACGGCGACATGATCCGCATGCAAGGCTACACCGACAAATTTACCGAAGAGACCGGCCACGAAGTGGAGTGGGTCACGTTGGAAGAGAACGTGCTGCGCCAGCGCGTCACCACCGACATCTCGACCAAGGGCGGTTCTTTCGACATCATGACCATCGGCATGTACGAGACGCCGATCTGGGGCGCGAACGGCTGGCTGGTGCCGCTGGACAACCTCAGCGAAGAATATGACGCGGACGATATCCTGCCCGCGATGGCCGGTGGTCTGAGCCACGAAGGCACGCTCTACGCCGCACCTTTCTATGGCGAAAGCTCCATGATCATGTACCGCACTGATCTGATGGAAAAAGCCGGCATGGAAATGCCGAAAGACCCGACATGGGAATTCATCCGCGAAGCCGCCGCCGCCATGACCGATCGTGAGAACGACATCAACGGCATCTGCCTGCGCGGCAAGGCCGGTTGGGGCGAAGGCGGCGCGCTGATCACGGCGATGTCCAACTCCTTTGGCGCACGCTGGTTTGATGAGGACTGGAACGCCCAGTTCGACACCGAGGCTTGGGCCAACACCATCAACTTCTACAAAGACCTGATGGATGAAAGCGGCCCGGCGGGCTATGCCTCCAACGGCTTCAACGAGAACCTCTCGCTGTTCCAGCAGGGCAAATGCGGCATGTGGATCGACGCCACCGTGGCGGCGTCCTTCGTGACCAACCCCGATGATTCCACCGTGGCCGACAAGGTTGGTTTTGCGCTGGCACCTGACACGGGTCTCGGCAAACGCTCCAACTGGCTCTGGGCATGGGCGCTGGCAATCCCGGCGGGCACTCAGAAAGAAGATGCCGCGAAAGAGTTCATCGAATGGGCCACCTCGAAAGACTACATCGAGATGGTTGCCGAGAACGAAGGTTGGGCCAACGTTCCTCCCGGCGCGCGTAAGTCGCTCTATGAGAACCCCGAGTACCAGAAAGTGCCCTTCGCACAGATGACGCTCGACTCGATCCTGTCGGCTGATCCTGAGAACTCCACCGTCGATCCGACGCCTTACGTCGGTGTTCAGTTCGCCGCGATCCCAGAGTTTGCAGGCATCGCGACCGACGTGAGCCAAGAGTTCTCTGCCGCCTATGCCGGTCAGCAGACCGTCGAAGAGGCACTTGAGAAGGCACAGGACCTGACCAACGACGCAATGGAAGCTGCTGGCTACCGCTAAGCCGCCGCTTCTCCGGCACAAAGGGCGGCGGACACCGCCGCCCTTTTCCGCCCCACCACCTGATATGATACCCTTCACCTAAACGCGGCATCCGCCGCCTGCAGAGGAGATGTGCCCGATGGCTACCCAACATTCCCGATCAGCGGCACGCCTGATGATGGCCCCTGCGGTGGTCTTGCTCCTAGGATGGATGCTCATCCCGCTGACCATGACGCTCTATTTTTCCTTCAAGAAATACCTGCCGATGCGCGGCGGTGATCTGGGCTGGGTGGGGTTTGACAACTACGTGCGTTTCGTCACCTCGAGCGCCTTCTGGCCCTCGGTGATGACCACGCTGATCATCGTCGGCGGAGTGCTGGCGATCACGGTGGGCTTGGGCATCTTGCTCGCCATCCTTCTGAACCAGCCGATGTGGGGGCAGGGCTTTGTCCGCATCCTCGTCATCGCGCCCTTCTTTGTTATGCCCACCGTTTCGGCGCTGGTGTGGAAGAACATGTTCATGGACCCGAACTATGGTCTTTTCGCGCATCTGTGGGAGTTTTTCGGCGCGACCCCGGTGCAATGGATGAGCCAAGCCTCGCTGTCGTCAATCGTAATCATCGTGTCATGGCAGTGGCTGCCCTTTGCGACGCTGATCCTTCTGACCGCGATCCAGTCGCTTGACCGCGAGCAGCTTGACGCCGCCGAGATGGACGGCGCCCCCGCCACCAAACGTTTCGCCTATATCACCCTGCCGCATCTGGGCCGCGCGATCACCGTGGTGATCTTGATCCAGACGATCTTTCTGCTGTCGATCTTTGCGGAGATTTTCGTGACCACGGGCGGTGCCTTTGGGACCAAAACACTGACCTATCTCATCTTCCAGCGGGTGCTGGAAAGCCAGAACATCGGCCTCGGATCGGCAGGCGGTGTCTATGCAATCATTCTCGCCAATATCGTTGCCATCTTCCTGATGCGCATCGTCGGCAAGAACCTGGACGCCTGAGGAGGAGACATCATGGCACGCGCAGTCACCAGACAACGCAAGATCGTCAACACGGCCCTCGCATGGGGCATCGGTTTCCTGATCTTCTTCCCCATCCTTTGGACCATCCTCACCAGCTTCAAGACCGAGGCACAGGCCATCGCCGATCCGCCGATCTTCCTCGGCTTTGATTGGACGCTGGCCAACTACGAGGCGGTTCTGGAGCGGTCCAACTACGGGCGGTTCTTGTGGAACTCGATCATCATCGCCGGGGGCTCGACCGTCCTTGGCATCCTGATCGCAGTGCCCGCCGCATGGTCGATGGCCTTTGTGCCCGGCAAACGGACCAAGGACATCCTGCTCTGGATGCTCTCGACCAAGATGCTGCCCGCGGTCGGGGTGCTCTACCCGATCTATCTGCTTTGCATCCAGTTCGGGGTGCTCGACAGCAAGATCGCTTTGGTCATCATCCTGATGCTCATCAACTTGCCGATCATCGTCTGGATGCTTTACACCTACTTCCGCGAAATCCCCGGCGAGATCTTGGAAGCGGCACGGATGGATGGGGCAAGCCTGCGTGAAGAGGTGCTCTATGTCCTCACGCCCATGGCGATCCCCGGCATTGCCTCCACCTTGCTGCTGAACTTCATCCTCGCATGGAACGAAGCCTTCTGGACACTCAACCTCACCGCGGCCAAAGCGGCACCGCTCACGGCCTTCATCGCGAGCTATTCCAGCCCCGAAGGCCTTTTCTACGCCAAGCTCAGCGCGGCCTCCACCATGGCCATCGCGCCAATCCTCATCCTCGGCTGGTTCAGCCAGAAACAACTCGTCAGCGGCCTGACTTTCGGCGCAGTCAAGTAAGCAAGGGACAGTCACATGGGACAAATTAAACTCAATCAGGTTTCCAAAAGCTTCGGCGATGTGGAAGTCATTCCGCCCCTTGATCTGACCATCGAAGATGGCGAGTTCACGGTCTTCGTCGGCCCCTCGGGCTGCGGGAAATCCACACTGCTGCGGCTGATCGCGGGGCTAGAGGATATCACCTCGGGCCATATCGACATCGACGGCACGGATGCGACCCATGTGCCGCCCGCGAAACGCGGTCTGGCGATGGTCTTCCAATCCTACGCGCTTTATCCGCATATGTCGGTGCGCAAGAACATCGCCTTTCCGATGAAGATGGCGGGCGTTCCGGCGGAGGAACAGCAGCGCCGGATCGAAGCGGCTGCCAAAGCGCTGAACCTCACCGACTACCTTGACCGCCGTCCGGGCCAACTGTCTGGTGGTCAGCGCCAGCGGGTCGCTATTGGCCGTGCCATCGTGCGGGAGCCTTCGGCGTTCCTGTTCGATGAGCCGCTGTCGAACCTCGACGCCGCGCTGCGGGTGGGGATGCGTCTCGAAATCAGCGAGCTTCACAAGCGGCTGGCCACGACGATGATCTACGTCACCCATGATCAGGTCGAAGCGATGACCATGGCCGACAAGATCGTCGTGCTGCGTGCGGGCTATATCGAACAGGTCGGCACCCCGCTTGAGCTTTACTACAAGCCGCGCAACGAATTCGTCGCGGGGTTCATCGGGTCGCCCAAGATGAACCTGATCAAGGGGGCCGAAGCCGAAGCCCGCGGCGCGCCGACGATCGGCATCCGCCCCGAGCATTTCGACGTCTCCACCACCGAGGGCGCTTGGGAAGGCACCATCGGCGTGGCCGAGCATCTGGGCTCTGACACCTTCTTGCACATCCACGGTGTCGCGGGCTGTGACCCGATGACCGTGCGTGTAGATGGGGAGTTGTCGGTCAAACATGGCGACCGAATTTTCCTCACCCCGCAGGCGGACAAGCTGCACCGGTTCGATGCGCAGGGCCTTCGGGTCGAGTGATGCAAGCGACAGGAATGACAGGCCGACCCTCGCACCCTCTCCCCGGTGCGCGGCCCTACAAGGATGTGGATCATGGATAAACTGGTAGACCTCTCGAACGCGACGCTTGGCGATCTTGATATCGCGCGGCCCACCTATGACC
Source organism: Sulfitobacter dubius (assembly GCF_027214245.1). Lineage (GTDB taxonomy): Bacteria > Pseudomonadota > Alphaproteobacteria > Rhodobacterales > Rhodobacteraceae > Sulfitobacter > Sulfitobacter dubius_A. The sequence continues at coordinate 71,054 of NZ_JAPWHM010000006.1, forward strand.
GCAGCGCCCTGACCCCCGGTATTGTGCATATCGGCGTCGGCAATTTCCACCGCGCGCATCAGGCGTGGTATCTGCACCGTTTGATGCAGAACGGCCATGCGCATGACTGGGCGATCCTGGGTGCGGGGGTGCGCCCCTATGATGCGGCCATGCGTGAGAAGCTCTTGGCGCAGGACTGCTTGACGACGCTGATCGAGCTTGACCCCGCGCAGACCTCGGCCGAGGTTGTGGGCTCTATGATCGACTACCTGCCGATCGAGGAAGGCAACGGCGCTCTGATCCGCGCCATGGCCGATCCGGCCATCCGCATCGTCGGGCTGACGGTAACCGAAAGCGGCTACTACATCGACCCCGTCAGCAAGGGTTTTGACGCGGCTCACGCCGATATCGTCCATGACGCGGCGAACCCTGACACACCGCGCACCGCCTTTGGGGCCATGGTCGCGGCCCTGCGGCTGCGCCGCGATGCGGGGCGGGGGCCGTTCACGGGGCTCAGCTGTGACAACCTGCAAGGCAATGGCGATATCCTGCGCCAAGCGGTCGTTTCGCTGACGCGCATGTCCGACCCGGCGCTAGCCGATTGGATCGAGGCAAACGCCAGTTTCCCTAACTCCATGGTCGATTGCATCGCCCCGGCTACTGGCCCTGCCGAGATCGCGCAGGCGCGGGAGTTCGGCGTGAACGACGCCGCCCCGGTGACGCATGAAGCCTTTCGCCAATGGGTGATCGAAGACGACTTCTGTGCAGGCCGCCCGGATTGGGATCAGGTGGGGGCGACCTTCTCGGATGAGGTGCACGCCTATGAGAAAATGAAGATCCGCATCCTCAACGCGGGCCATCAGGTCTTGGCGAACGTCGGTGAGGTGCTGGGGATCGAGACGATTTCGGCCACCATGGCGCATCCGGCGATCCGCGCGATGTTCCACCGCGTGCAGGCTGAAGAGATCACTCAGACGGTCGCCCCGGTGCCCGGCATGACGCCGCTGGCCTATCTTGAGCTGATCGAACAGCGTTTCTCGAACCCGCGCATCGTCGACACCACGCGCCGCGTCGCCTTTGATGGCTCGGCGCGGCACACCGGGTTTGTTCTGCCGATCTTGCGGGATCAACTGGCGGCGGGGCGCTCAGTCTCTGGCTTGGCCTTGGTCGAGGCGCTTTGGGCGCGGATGTGTGCGGGCACGCGGGAAGATGGTAGCGAGATCGTGGCGAATGATCCGATCTGGGAGGCTTTGAAAGCCGTGGCGCAGGCCGCCCGGACGCGGCCCGAGGCATGGTTGGCGCAAGAGCGCCTCTACGGTGATCTGGCGCAGGCAGAAGCGTTCCGCGACGCTTTTGTTGCTTGGCTCTCGCTCATTTGGGATGAGGGGGCCGTCGCGGCGATGAATGCCTATACGCAGGTCGATCAAAGCAACGGTCGCGCCAGCAAAGCAGGGTGACCCCCGATTAGCCCTGGTCGGGTTTCAAGAACCCGACCAGCAGCGCCGACAGGGCCACCATGATCGCCGCCGCCCCCAGCATCAGGGGCAGGCCGCCGATCTGATAGCTAAGACCCGACATCAACGTGCCCAAGAGCCGCCCGGCGGCATTGGCCATGTAGTAGAACCCCACATCCATCGTCACCCGCTCGGCCTTGGTGAAGGACAGGATGAGGTAGGAGTGCAGGGACGAGTTCACCGCAAAGACCGCGCCAAAGGCCAACAGGCCGATCACAAGGGTCACGGTGAGCCATGTCTGCGGTCCGTCGCTGAACAGGGCGGCCAGCGTCAGCGCCGCAGGCACGGCGGCGAGCGACCATGCCCATCCCTTCGCGGCTGAGATCAGGTCTTCCGCCGGGCGGGATTTGGCGCGGAGCAAGCGTGGGGCGTAGATCTGCACCAGCCCGTAGAGGATCACCCAGACCGCCATGAAGGTGCCGATCATGAAAAAGGCCGCGCGGTTGCTTTCCTCCGTGCCGTCCGAGAGGACCGCGTAGAAGTAGATCGGGATGCCCACCACGAACCACACGTCCCGCGCGCCGAACAGAAACACCCGCGCCGCGCTCAGCCAGTTCACGTTGGGGGATTTAGAGAAGACTTCGGAGAACTTCGCCCCCTTGCGGCCCTTAGGCAGGCCGGGCGGCATGGCGGTCAGCACGGCGAGCAGGATCAGCGCAAGGATCGCGGCCATGCCGAGCACCGCCCAAACGAAGCCGAGCGTCGCCAGCAACGCCGCGCCGAACAGAAAGCCCAAGCCTTTGACCATGTTCTTGGAGCCGGTCAGCAGCGCGACCCAGCGGAACAACCCGCCATCCTCAGCCGGCGCCAGCAGCTTGACGGCGGATTTCGACGACATCTTGGCCAGATCCTTGGCCACGCCGCTGGCCCCCTGCACCAGCATGACGAACACGACCGAGGCGCCAACCGCCCACGTAGGATCAAGCTGCGCCAGCGCCAGCAGCGCCACGATCTGCAACCCCAGCCCCGCATAGAGCGTCGAGGCCAGCCCGAACCGCGCCGCGATCCAGCCCGCGCAGAGGTTGGTGACAACGCCCGCGATCTCATACAGCACAAAGAGATAGGCCAGTTGCACGGGCGAGAAGCCCAGCCGGTGGAAATGCAGCAACACCAACATGCGCAACGCGCCATCGGTCAGCATGAAGGCCCAATAGGCCGCCGTGACCGCGATATAGGCCGAGAGCCCCTCAGGGCGGGTCGCGCTCTTGCTCACAGGCTTGCCCCGACCATCAACGCCACATCGACCAAACGGTGCGCATAGCCCATCTCATTGTCGTACCACGCATAGATTTTCACCTGCGTCCCGTTCACCACCATGGTGGAGGGCGCGTCGATGATGCTTGAGCGCGTGTCGTTGGTGTAATCGGTCGAGACCAGCGGGCGTTCCTCATAGCCGAGGATGTCTTTCAAATCGCCTTCGGCAGCGGATTTGAACAGGGCGTTTACCTCTTCGACGGTCGTTTCGCGCTCTACCTCAAACACGCAATCGGTCAGCGAAGCGTTGAGCAGTGGCACCCGCACCGCATGGCCGTTCAACCGGCCTTTGAGTTCGGGGTAGATCAGGGTGATCGCCGTGGCGCTGCCGGTGGTCGTCGGGATCAGGGAGTTCAGGGCCGAACGCGCGCGGCGCAGGTCTTTGGCGGGGCGGTCGACAATGGTCTGCGTGTTGGTGACATCATGGATCGTGGTGATGGAGCCATGTTTGATCTGCAGCGCCTCATGGATCACCTTCACCACTGGGGCGAGGCAATTGGTCGTGCAGCTTGCCGCTGTGACGATGCGGTGACGGGCGGGGTCATAGACGCCTTCGTTGACGCCATAGACGATATTTGCCGCATCGCCGTCTTTCACCGGGGCCGAGATCACCACCTTCTTCACCCCTGCATCGAAATAGGGGGCGAGCTTGGCCTCGGTCTTGAAGACCCCAGTGCAGTCGATCACCACATCCACCGTATCGAGCGGCAGCGCGCTGAGGTCGCGGGTGCCGATGAAGGGCAGGCGGGTGCCGTTGATCGTCACGCTGTCGGCATCATGGGCGAAATCTGCCTGCCAACGCCCATGCACCGTGTCGAACTCCAGCAAATGGGCGTGCATCTCTGGGTCGCCTACCGCGTCGTTGATCCATGCGATATCTGCGCCCTGATCCAAAAGGGGTTTCAAGGCGAGCTTGCCGATACGGCCAAGGCCGTTGATGGCGTAGGTGGCGTAGGTGGTCATGCGGAGAATCCTTCTTTGTCGGTTTGGCCCGCGTCATCGAGCGCTTTTTGCAGCGAAATACGGTCGAGCGAGGTCAGCGGTAGGCTGGTAAAGCCCAACATTCGGTTGCGCAGGGTGCCATAGGCCTGCTGGAAGGCGAGGCTCTTTTCGGCGTCAGAGCCTTCGACCTTGACCGGATCGGGCAGGCCCCAATGCGCGGTGATCGGTTGGCCCGGCCATGTGGGGCATTCTTCGTTGGCTACTTGGTTGCAAACGGTAAAAACGAAATCAAAACCGGGGGCGTCTTCGCTCTGAAACTCGGATATGTGTTTCGACCGAAGCTGCGTCACGTCATGGCCCTTCTGCTTGAGCACCTCTACCGCGAAGGGGTTCAATGCGGATTGCGGCCGCGTGCCTGCGGAGTAGACGTTGAAACGGTCCCCCGCGAGGTCGCGCAGGATGCTTTCGGCAAAGATCGACCGGGCGGAGTTGCCGGTGCAGATGAACAGGACGTTGAACTTGTCGTCGGTCATGAGAGCGTTTCCATCTGAAGAGGTGAGGGGGAGGCAAATCTCGGGCCGGCCACGGCAGCAGTCGTTCAGCAGGTAGCCGATGGTGTCACGGGCGGCCGCAAGATCGATCGCATAGCGCAGCGAGGTGCCTTGCCGTTCCTGGGTCACTAGCCCGGCCTGCATCAGCGCGCCGATATAGCTCGAGAGGGTGTTGGGCTTGAGACCAAGCGCCTGTGCCAGTTCGGTCGCTGGCACCCGGTCTGGGTAGCGGCGCATAAGAAGCCGAAAAAGCGCGAGGCGCTGCGGATGGCCGAGTGTGGCAAGGCGATTGGGGATTATTTGTTCCATAATTCGTGAATTACAGAATTACTTGTCAGATTGCCAATGAAAATTTTGTAACAGCGCAATCTTGCAGGCGTATGAAGGCGATGCTTGGCTTTCACGATTCACTCGCGACTATAAATTTTACTAGGTTTACAGGCGCACTTAGGTTCAATCAGTCAAGAACTGCCGGAAATTTAATCAAACTATAACAAATGCTTGGGGATCGAGCGCACGAATCTTGTTATCGGGGTTTGCGGCTGCATTGAATGGTAGCCAAACAAGAGATGCGCGCTCAGATTGACGCGATCTTTTGACAGGGCCTGCCATTTGGCTCTGTTCCGGCCCCTGCTTCGGGACGCCGCGCCCTTGTCCGCTGAGTTGGACGTTTTTGTTGTTGTAGGGGGCGCATAGGTTTTCGGGCAGGGGCCGCTTTATGCCCTGTACGGCCTCGAGCGTGGGGGCGAATGTTCCGATCTTTGGTCGGGCGGTCCTTTGCCTTGTCCCTTGGTCATAGGGGCAAAAATGCAACGTCTTTGCCTATTTCCCTCATCCCGGGAAATCATTCGCGGCGGCGATGTTCCCTCAGGGGTTGAGGCGTTCTATCAAGGTGCTCAGTTTTTAAACAAATGAGCATTTGAACGCCGCCCTATGGTGACCCCGCTTTCCGACCGCTACCTCCTCCTGAAAGAGCAACGACCAGACATCAAGCCGACCGAGATGCTGCAGGTCTTGGCGCAGGAGATGGGGCTGAACAACCTGTCATATCTGGGGTTTCACAAGACCAACCCTGGCAACAGCGATCCGGTCATTCACACGACCTATGACCCCGCTTGGCTGACGCGCTACCAAGAGGAAAGCTATCATTTGATCGACCCGGTGGTCGACCAATCCCTTGAGGGCACCTTGCCCGTGGATTGGAGCGAATTGCCCAAGGTCGACCGGACCACCCGCAATTTTTTCGGGGAGGCGATGGAGTTTGGCGTGCGTCAAAACGGTGTTTCGATCCCTATTCGGGACCACCTGCACGGAAAGGCGGTGCTGACGCTGAACTCTGACCTGCGCATTCATGAATGGCGCAAATACAAGCGTGGCATCATCGCCGATGCGATCTATCTGGGCTGTTTGATCCAAAGTGACATCGTGGCGAATCTTGCCAGCGCCCCGCCGGGGCCGCGGTTAAGTACCCGCGAGAAGGAAGTGCTAAAATGGGCCGCCGTGGGCAAAACCGCGTGGGAAACGGGGCAGATCATGACGGTGGCGGCGAGCACGGTGAACCACCACCTCTATAATGCCTGCGCAAAGCTGCAGGTGACCAACAAGACCCATGCGGTGGCTAAGGCAATCCGGGCGCAAATCATCACGATCTGACCGACCGCGTGGGCAGGGCTTGGCGGTGGCTTCGCCGCGCGGTAAGCCGCCGTCAAGCATAGGAGAACGACATGGAACTGCGCGACAAACGTATTTTGGTTACCGGCGGCAGCGACGGGATCGGGCGGCACATCTGCCTGAAACTGGCAGAGACAGGCGCGCGGCTGGCCATTCTGGGCCGCGATGAGACGCGGTTGCAGGCGGTGGCCGAAGCCTGCACAGCCGCAGGCGCAGCAGAGGCCGTGGGGCTGACCTGCGATCTGCAAGACCCATCGGCGATCGACCATACCGCGGCGCAGGTATTGGCGCGCTTTGGCGGGCTCGATATCCTGATCAACAACGCCGGGATTTGGCACAAGGCTGGGCCGCTCGACACAATCGCGCCTGAGATGCTGCAGGCCACGGTGCAGACCAATCTGACCGGTCTGATGCAGATGACACAGGCCACTCTGCCCGCGCTGCGCGACAATGACGAGGCGATCATCCTCAATGTCGTGTCAAAATCCGGTGTCGTGGCGCAGGCGGGGCAGTCGGTTTATACGGCCACGAAATACGGCGTGCGCGGCTTTACCGAGGTGCTGAAGGCGGATGAGGAAAACACCGGCGTGCGGGTTGGCGGGCTGTATCAGTCGGGGACCAATACCGCCATGTTCGCCAAGGCCGGAGAGGATGTGCCGAACCACATTTTCACCGAACCGGATGATCTGGCCGATGTGGTAGTCTTTGTCCTCTCACGTCCGCCGAAACTGTGGATCCACGACATCCGCATCGAACTTTAACCGCGAAGGGCGCGCTTAGTCGGTGCCTTGCAGCGCGCCTTGGGCCGCTTGCGGGGCGGGCTCTGCCTCGGCCCCGATGCCGAATTCGACATGGAAGGTCGATCCGACACCTGCCTCGCTTTCGTAAAACAGATCACCCGCCATCTGCCGCGCCAGTTGGCGGGAGATATGCAGGCCGAGGCCAGAGCCTTGGGTCGATTTCTGACCGTCGTCGTCAAGTTGTCCGAAGCGGCCAAAGACCCGCTCCTCCATCCCCTCAGGGATGCCGCGCCCATGATCGCGGATAGAGATCCGCACCCGGCCTTGGTGCGCCGTCAGCCGGCCCTCCACGGTGTCGCCAACATGGGAGAATTTCACTGCGTTCGAGATCAGATTGTCGACCACCTGCCGGATCGCAAAGGCATCGCCCAAGACCACGGCAGGCTGCGTGATCTTGCCGATATCCAGCCTGATGCCGCGCTCATGCGCGTACATGCGGTTTTCTTCGATGCTTTCGCGCAGCAGGGCGGGCAGGTCGACGGGCAGCCACTCAAGAGCCAGCGCCTGTACCTCAAGCTTTTGCACCAGCAGGATATTATCAACCAGACGGGACAGGCGGACCCCATTGCGATGGGCAATGTCGAGCGAGGAACGCAGCGGGCCTTTGACCTCGCCCAGTTTGCCACTGAGCGCCAATGCCAAGCCGCCCTTCAGTGAGGTCAGCGGCGTGCGCAACTCATGGCTGACGACCGAGATGAATTCATCCTTGGCCCGGTTGGCCTCATCGGCCTCTTTCAGCGCTTGCTCAAGGGCCGTGGTGGTGGCGATCTGGTCGGTGACATCGACGAAGGTGACGCTCCAACCGATGGCGGGGCCGGCGGGGGAGAGCGGGTTTTCGATGGGGTGAATGCGCGGCTCATAGAGGCGTTCATCGCAGGTGATATGGGCAGAGGCGGTCTGCGCCGTTTGCGCCTTTATCCCCGCGATCAGATCATTGCCCAAGGTCGGATCCGTCAAAAGCCCGCTGCGCTTGGCCGCGGCGTTCGAGCGAATGACGCGCCGCCGCGCGTCCAATAGGATGAGTGGTTCGCTCATCGTGTCGAACAGGGTCGATTGCCCGACAGAGGGCATGTCCATTGTTTTGTTGGTCACCAGCAGCCATGAAAAGGCGAAGATGCCCAAGGTGAACATGAAGGCCGTCGGATCAAGGCCAAGGACCGTGAAGCCGAACAGCGCATAGGCCGCGTTCGCGCCCAGTGGGATCAGGGTGATCACCACCAGCATCGTCAGCAGCGGCCAAGCGGCCCGTTTCGCCCGCAAAAATGCGCGCCCTAGCCAAATGAGCGTCGCCATCACAAAGCAATAGAGCACCGCAAGGACAAGGAAATATACCGCGCCATGCTCAAAGGTGATTTGATCCTCGCCGGGCTGAATCGCGGTCTCGACGGTATAGATCAGGTGGTGCCAGCCGTTCGTCGCGGCGAGGACAACGGCCATCAGCGGCACAGCGATCAGGGCCAAAAGGCTGGCCCGGCCACGCGCATGGTTCGAGGGGCCGACATACTCGAAAATAAAGAACGACCACGCGACGGGAACCAGAGCATGACCCAGCCACGCCAATTGCGCCTGTTGCATCTGGCAGGCGTAGCCGGGCGTTGCGGCTTCGGCTCCGACCATCATCAGGGTCCAGATCATCCCGGCGAAGGTTAGTGCATAGTAAACCTTGCCATGGAACTCTTGAAACTTGAGCGTCCATAGGGCGACAGCCGCAGCGATCACGCTGACGGCAAGCACGGCCCAATAGACCGGGTCAAGCATTAGCCCTTGAAAACACGTTAGCATTGCGGAGTTACCTATGAACCAAATTGAATATGCGCAGATCAGCATTGGAATGCGGCGCAAGTTTGGCGTTCTAGTGGCGTATTAAGGCAGGGCGGCGCAACCCTTGGATGTGAAGGGCGTCATTTAGTAGCGTCACTGTCACCCATGGGGCGATGCGATCTGATCTCTTAACAGGGGCGAAGAGGCGTTCAGAATGGGCCACGCGGTGGGGTAAGCGTGCAGCGGCGGGCCGCAGAAACCGTCACATGTGCCGAAGGAAGGGCTTCCCCGGCGGCTCAGCACGTATCAGGGTTTTACTATATGAAATTACCGCCAAAAAGAACCCACTCGAACACGGTTTCGACGCATTCCTCGCGCAACACTGGCTGCATTATCTTGAGGTTTAAAAAATGCTGACAGTGGCTCATTCTATGCACTCTGACCACGATATGACGCTGGTCTTGCTTGCCGCGCTTTTGTGCGCATTCGGCAGCTGGGTGATCGCAAATCTCTACCGACACGGGCTCAAGCAGACACCGCGTCAGGCGTTGTTGTGGTATTTTCTGACCGCCGTGACCTCTGGCATCGCCATTTGGTGCACGCATTTCATCGCCATGTTGGCCTATCAGCCCGATGCGCCGGTAAGCTTCGACTTCGGCCTTACCTTCGCCTCGTTGGTGATCGCAATTACCGGATCTACGGTGGGCATTCTCATTGCGGGGATGTTTCGCAGGTGGGTCACGACCGTGATCGGTGGGGTGATCTTGGGGCTGTCGATCTCGGCCATGCATTACACCGGGATGATCGCCTATCGGATTGAGGGGATCATTCACTGGGATAAGAGCTATCTTGTCGCCTCGGTTCTGCTGGCCATGGTGCTGTCGACCGTGGCTTTGTTCTTTGGCGCGCAGGGCGACAAATACGCTCGGTCGAAAATGACGGCGAGCTTTGCCTTGGCGATCGTCGGTCTGCACTTTACCGGGATGGCTGCATTTCATGTGACACCGACAACCTTGATCGGCGGCCATAGCAACCCTGATGAGTACAGACTGCTGGCGCTGGTCATCGCGGGGACGGCTGCGATGATCGTGATGGGCGGGCTGTTCACCTATTTCATCGAAAACCGCACACGGTTGGAGAACATCGTCGAATTGCGCCAAGCCCGGGATGAGGCCCGCGATGCCAGCCGCGCCAAGTCAGAGTTCATGAGTGTTCTGAGCCACGAGTTGCGCACGCCGCTAACGATCATCAACGGCTACGCCAGCTTTCTGACGGGGCTCAAGGGCCATACCATCGCCAAGCTGAAGCCGAACGAGCAAATCTCGAAGGTGCATTTTGAAGAACTGGGGGACCAGACAGAGCGTTATGGCGGCCGTATCAAATCTGCGGGCGACCATTTGTTAACCATCATCAATGAACTCCTCGACTATACCAGTATCGAGCTTAACTCGATCAAGCTTAACAAAACCTCTTTTCAGGCTGGCGAACTGCTGGCCGAGTTGGAGGAGCAGTTTCAGGGCCTGGCCAAGGAAAAGCAGGCGGTGCTGGAGATCGAATGTGATGACTTCGACGTTTTCGCCGACCGTGGGCGCTGCAAACAGATCCTGATCAACCTTTTAGGCAACGCGCTGAAGTTTTCATCGGCCTCAAGCATTCGCATGCGAGCCACTAGGGTCGGCGATACCTGCCGACTTGAGGTCGAAGACAACGGCTGCGGGATGCCGGAAGAGGATTTGCAGCGGATCTTCCAAGCCTTCATCCAAGCGGAAACGGCTGCCAAAAGCGCCGATGGCGGCACGGGGCTTGGCCTTGCGATTAGCAAGAAGCTCGCCGCGGCGCATGAGGGGGATATTCAAGTGGAAAGTGCTGTCGGCGTCGGGACGAAATTCACCGTGGACCTGCCCAATTGCGCTTCGGAGATTAGAGTGGAGAATGCGCTCGCCGCGGCGTAGCGGGGGCTATGGCAGGGCAGGCGCGATTTGACGTGGTTGCGCTTGCTTTATACGCGGAAAGCCCAAGGCTCTCCGGGTGCGCTATGGTTTGAATCGCACTGTCGAGGTCTTAATCGCTAATGGCAGCCCCCTTTGTTCGCCGGGGCAACGGAAGCCGGGCGCAACTTTCCCCGCGCATGCGTTGCCCACATATTTCTGAAGCTGCTTGCGGTCCCCCACATCAACGCAGTTTGGTGCAACTTAACTTAAATTAGTATCTCTTTGCTTTTATGTTCTAAATTGAAGGGCTACGATCAATAGTGAAGATGGTAAGTACCGGGGGAGCGGGCCTGTGAGCGGTGGTGAATCGGCGAATGCGCGCGTGCCGAGATCTGCGATTTTTGCAGCGTCGCCCCACGGCTATCTCGTTTTAGATACTGATCTTATGATCATCGACGTGAATGACCGGTATCTTTGCATCACCGGGTCAAAAGCCGATGATCTTATTGGGAAATTGCTGTTCGATGCATTTCCGGATGATCCTTCTGACGCAACGGCGGATGGCACCAACAATCTGCGCAAGTCGCTTGAGATTGTCACCGCCACTGGCAAGCCGCATCGGATGGCCGTTCAGAAATACAATATCCCCATTCGCGACAGCGTCGACGGGGCCTTTGAAGAGAAGTATTGGCAGCCGTTCAACGTGCCTGTTTTCCTAGACGGCCAGCTGATCGCGCTTATTCACCATGTCGAAGATGTTACCTCGGAATTCATTGGTCGCCGCGACCAAGCGATACGGCTCAATCTGGCAAAACAGGTGTCGGGTGTCGGCTATGGAGAACTGGACCTTCAGACCGGCACCGCGAATGTATCGCATGAGTTGGCCGATCTTTTCGGCTATCCCGATACTGAGGGAACCTTTCCGATCACCAAGCTTTTTGAGCGTATCCATCCCGATGATCTGGAGTATGTGAAGAAGAGCCTAGAAGGGGTCACGGCCAATGATGCTACGGTAAACGCCGACTATCGGATCGTCTTGCCCCAAGGGGATATTCAATGGCTGAACACACGCGGCGAAGTGCTTTTTGAGCATGGCAAACCCGCGCGGTTCATCGGTGCGTCCCTCGATCTGACCCATTCCAAAAAGCGCGAAGAGGTCTTGCAGAAAACACTGACCGAGAGGGACAAACTTCTTGAGCAGAAAGAAACGCTGCTGGGGGATGTAAACCACCGGATCAAGAACAGCCTGCATCTGGTGTCGAGCATCCTGCGCCTTGAAGCCGCATCGGTGGAAGACGACCACGTCAAACACAGCCTCCAGCAGGCCTCTTTGCGGGTGCATGCCGTAAGCTCGGTTCATGAACTTATCTATAAATCGCAAAACGTTACCCATTTGGATGTCGGTGAATACATCCCGCAACTCGTCGACTTTCTTTCAACCAGCACAGAGACCGACAGCAGGCGGATTGAGAATGTTGTCGACGCGCAGGCGGTCGTTCTTTCGACGGATCTGGCGATCAACCTTGCGCTGCTGACTAATGAGCTTGTGACCAACGCGCATAAACATGCCTTCATCGCGCGGGAACAGGGCAGGGTTGATGTTCGTTTGTATCAAGAGGGCGCCCTTTTGACGTTGACGGTATCGGACGATGGGATCGGCAGCGCGAAAGGTTTAGAGAGGGTCGGTCTCGGTTCGAAGATAGTGGCGGGCATTGTTAGCCAGCTTGGAGCGACGATGGAGAAAAGGGCGACAGAGCATGGGTATTGCGTCGAGATTGAGATCCCCATGCCTGCCGGGTAATGCCCGGTGAATATCCTGATTGTCGAAGATGAATTTCTGATTGCCTTGGATCTTCAGATGCAGATCGAACAGCTTCAGCATTCCGTTCTTGGCCCGGTCAAGGATTTCGCGGGTTGCCGGGAGGTGGTGGCGCAGTCTCGTCCGGACTTGGCGTTCATGGACCTTCGACTGGCGAATGGAGAATCCGGCGAGGACCTCGCGCAGTGGCTGCTGAACGAATACACTATTCGCTGCATCTTCATGAGCGGCAATCTGGACGAACCGACCCAAACACGGCTGAGAGGCTTGAGCCGATTGCCATGCTCGGCAAGCCCACTTTCCCGCATCTGATCGCAGCAGCGATCGACGATCTCGCGCGCGGGTAAGTGGGCGCAGGTATACGTGGCGGAAATTGGCGCTCCCTGAAGGATTCGAACCCTCGACCTGCCGATTAGAAGTCGGCTGCTCTATCCAGCTGAGCTAAGGGAGCACTCGGCCGCTTATAGGGGCAAGCCTTGCCCTGCATCAAGAGGAACCCGACGCGGGCCGGGTGGGTTGAGCCGTCATTGACATATAACCCAACGGAGGAAGCCATGTATCTGCGCAATATCCTACTCGGGGCCGCTTTGGCCGCAACGGGCGCCGTAGCGGCGCAGGCCGAAGGCCATATGCAAACGGCAGCATCCGCTCAGGTGGCGGGCAATTCGGATGATATCTCAGGCACTGTTACCCTGAACACGACCGCCTCGGGCCGGACCCTGGTCAAGATCGACGTGGCGGGCGTGCCCGCGGGCACCCATGGCGTGCACTTGCATGAAACCGGCGATTGTTCTGCGGATGATTTCAAATCTGCAGGGGGCCATATCGCGGGGGACCACAAGCATGGTGTGCTCGTCGAAGGCGGGCCGCATCCGGGTGACATGCCCAATATGGAAGTGGGAGAAGATGGCGTGCTTCAGGCCGAAGTCTTTCTCGATCTACTCGATATCGAGACCATGATCAAAGATGAGGACGGCGCGGCTTTCATTATTCACAGCGGTGCGGACGACTACGAATCGCAGCCCTCCGGCGATGCGGGCTCGCGCATTGCCTGCGGGGCCTTTGAGGCTTCGTAAAGGGAACTGAGACTTGGCACCCCGGTCTCGTGTAATCGGGGGTGGGGTGTCGAATCGGCGTGGTTGCCGCTGATCCGCGCGGGAAGACATGAAGCGGACGGCATGTCAGTGGGGTGCTGGAAAGAACCGGACTCTCGCACTCAGACTACCGCGCAGCGACGGGCGTAAGTCGAGAGACCAGCGCCCATGCGAGGGGTGTCATATCTAGCGGAGTGAGGGTTAAATAGTGCTGCTGGAGAGAATTGAACTCTCGCACTCAGACTGCCGCGCAGCGGCGGGCGTAAGTCGAGAGACCAGCGCCTAAGCTAGGCAAGGCATATCTAGCGGAATGACAAGTAAATGGTGCTGCTGGAGAGAATTGAACTCTCGACCTCTCCCTTACCAAGGGAGTGCTCTACCTCTGAGCTACAGCAGCGCCGTGGGCGGGTGATTAGCCGCAATCGAAAGGGGGTGCAACCCCTGATCTGGACCCTTCTTGCACCCTGCGCTAGATAGGCGGCATGGCAAAGCAAAACGCCCCGGAAAAGAACGCGAAAACACCCTCTGCGCGGGAGGCGCGGCTGAAGGCTGCGCTCAAGGCGAATATGGCCCGGCGCAAGGCGCAGGCCCGTGCGCGGGCCGAGGATGTGGCGCAGGATACAGGCAATGGCCCCAACGGGTCGGAAAAGGACAGCTGAACGATGGATTCCATTCTGGTCAAAGGCGGCGGTGCGCTGAACGGGCAAATTCCCATCGCGGGGGCCAAGAACGCCTGTCTGGCGTTGATGCCCGCAACATTGCTGAGCGAAGAGCCACTGACGTTGACCAACGCGCCGCGGCTGAGCGACATCCGCACCATGACTGAACTGCTGCGCTCTCTGGGGGCGGAAGTCACCTCAATGCAAGACGGCAAGGTCATCACGATGGCCAGCCATGGGCCGATCAATACCCGTGCGGAATATGACATCGTGCGCAAAATGCGCGCCTCTAACCTCGTGCTTGGGCCGTTGTTGGCGCGGGAAGGCCATGCCGAAGTCTCGCTGCCCGGCGGCTGCGCGATTGGCGCGCGTCCGATGGATATCCATACCGATGGGCTGGCCAAGATGGGCGCGGAAATCGATCTGCGCGATGGCTATCTCTACGCCAAGGCCGAAGGCGGCAAGCTTAAGGGCGCCGTGATCGATTTCCCCTTTGCCTCTGTCGGGGCGACCGAGAATATCCTGATGGCCGCGACGCTGGCCAAGGGGACCACCGTTATCAACAACGCCGCGCGGGAGCCTGAGATCGTCGATCTGGCAGACTGCCTGCGGGCCATGGGCGCGCAGATTGAGGGTGACGGCACACCGAGCATCACCATTCAGGGCGTCGACAGCCTGCATGGCGCGACCCACAAGGTGGTAACCGACCGAATCGAGCTTGGCACCTATATGTTGGCGCCCGCCTTTTGCGGCGGCGAGGTCGAACTGCTGGGTGGGCGGATCGACTTGCTGCAAGCCTTCTGTGAAAAGCTCGACGCGGCAGGGATTGAAGTGACTGAGACCGAAGCAGGCCTCAAGGTCGCGCGGCGCAACGGGCGCATCTCGGCGGTGGATGTCACGACAGAGCCTTTCCCCGGCTTCCCGACAGACCTTCAGGCGCAAATGATGGCGCTACTCTGCACGGCGGAAGGGACCTCCGTGTTGGAGGAAAAGATTTTCGAAAACCGCTTCATGCATGCGCCAGAACTGATCCGCATGGGCGCGCGGATTGACGTGCACGGCGGCACGGCCAAGGTCACCGGGGTTGAAAAGCTCAAAGGTGCGCCGGTTATGGCGACCGATCTGCGGGCGTCGATCTCACTCATCCTGGCCGGGTTGGCCGCCACCGGAGAGACCACGGTCAGCCGGGTCTATCACCTTGATCGCGGCTATGAGCATGTGGTGTCCAAGCTGCGCGGCGTGGGTGCGGATATCGAAAGGATCAGCAGCAAATGACCGAAGATGCACGTTTCGAAGACGGCCGCGAAGCGCCGTTGAACCTCGGCGCATTGGATGCCGAGGATCTCACGGTGATCGCCTCGCTGACCCAAGACGCGGTCTTTCCCGCCTCTGAAATGCGCTGGCACCGCACCGGGGCGCGCTTTGCCTTGCTGCTGAACCGCTTGCGGCACGAAGACACGGGTGCTGCACGGCATGCGCCTGAACGTGTGCAATCAATACTGATGTTCAACAATGTGCAGCGTGTGGCGAGCCAAGGCGTGCCCAAGGGCGATGCCGATACGATCCTATCGCTGCTCGACATCACCTTTGAGGAAAGCGACGCACCTTCAGGCCATGTCACCCTGACATTGGCCGGGGATGGCGCGATCCGATTGGAAGTCGAAGCGCTTGAAGGGACACTTAAGGACGTGACCCGTCCCTATGTCGCCCCCTCCAAAAAACGGCCCGTTCACCCCGAGTGACATCCCGTCACGGTGGCAAGGATCGCGAGATGCCTGAACTCAAACAGAATAGATTTACCCGGGGGCGCGTTGCGGCCCTCATGACCGAAGCCACCGGCTGGGCGCTTTTGCTGCTTGGGGTGGCGCTGGCGGTGCGGCATCTGTTGGGCACGGTCACATTACCGGGGCTTTTGGCTCCTGCGGCGGCGATTGCGGGCGGGCTGTTTGCCATTCTGGCAGCCCATGTCGCCCGCGCCGTTTTTGACAACGCCCAAGATACCCGCGCCATGCGTTTGGCGCAGCGCTCCGCCCCCAGTGCCGCTGTCAAGACATCGGGCCTGCGGGCCGAACCCAGCCTGCGCCGTCCTTCCGCGCCTTGATACCTTTGGGCCAGCCCGCTGCGGTGGCCCCCTTTCCGAAAGCCTGCACCCATGCCCGTCACCCTTGATGCCTCCGCCCCCGATTTCGAAGCGGCCTTTGACAAACTGCTGAATGCCAAGCGCGAGGACAGCCCCGATGTCGATGCCGTGGTGGCGGATATCATCGCCGATGTGCGCGCGCGTGGTGACGCCGCCGTGATCGAACTATCGCAAAAATTCGACCGCGTGACCCTCACGCCTGCTACCCTGCGCATCACTGCCGCAGAAGTCGACGCCGCCGTGGCCGAAGTCTCTCCCGAAGACCGCAGGGCACTGGAACTCGCCGCCGACCGCATCCGCGCCTACCACGCACGGCAGCTGCCCGACGACGCCGAGTGGACGGATCCCGATGGCGCCACGCTGGGTTGGCGCTGGACACCGGTTTCCGCCGCCGGCCTCTATGTGCCGGGCGGGCTGGCGAGCTATCCGTCTTCTGTCCTGATGAACGCCATCCCCGCCAAGGTCGCAGGCGTCGAGCGCCTTGCCATGGTCGTGCCCACGCCCGATGGCGTGTTGAACCCGCTTGTGTTGCTCGCCGCTCGCATCGCCGGGGTGGATGAGATTTACCGCATCGGCGGCGCGCAGGCCGTGGCGGCGCTGGCTTACGGCACCGATACGATCCCCCCGGTGGACAAGATCACCGGCCCCGGCAACGCCTTTGTCGCCGCCGCCAAACGGCGTGTCTTTGGCAAGGTCGGCATCGACATGATCGCCGGCCCCTCGGAAATCCTCGTCATCGCCGATGGGGGCAACGACCCCGATTTCATCGCCCTTGATCTGCTGAGCCAAGCCGAGCACGATGAGAGCGCCCAGAGCATCCTCATCACCACGGATGCAGGCTTTGCCCGTGCCGTGGAAGAAGCCGTCGAAAAGCGTCTTCTGACCTTGGAGCGTCGCGCAATCGCGGGTGCCAGCTGGCGTGACAACGGGGCGATCATCACCGTGCCGGACCTCGACGCCGCCGCAGCCCTAAGCAACCGTATCGCGCCCGAACACCTCGAGCTGTGCGTGGCGGACCCAAAGGCGCTGTCGGAAAAGATCACCCATGCGGGCGCGATCTTCCTTGGCCAATGGACGCCGGAGGCGATTGGCGATTACGTCGGCGGGCCGAACCACGTTCTGCCCACGGCGCGGTCGGCGCGCTTCTCTTCGGGGCTGTCGGTGTTGGATTTCATGAAGCGCACCACATTGGCTCAGATGTCGCCCGAAGCCCTTAAAGCCATCGGCCCGGCGGCAGAGCGGTTGGCCCAGTCAGAGAGCCTTGAGGCGCATGGCCTCTCGGTCACCGCGCGCCTGCGCAAGCTGAACGACTAGGGCAGGGGGGGCAGGGGGCGCAGAGACCGCCTGCGCAGGAGGCAGGGCGCTGCCCGCTATGCCCGCCGGGCGCGACATTTGCCACCGGGCATGCGCTCGCGCATTGCCCCCTTCCCACCGCTGCGCTATCCACGAAAGGGTATCGCCAGCAAAAAGGATGCGCCATGACCCGCATCATCCATATCGCGCTTGATGACGCGAACATGCCGCCCCCCACGCCTGAGATCGATCAGGAGCGTAAGGTGGCCATGTTCGACCTGCTGGAAGAGAACAGCTTTGTCCTGCCCGAACGAGAGAAGGGCCCGGTGCCCGAAGGGCCCTATCATCTATCCCTGTCCATACGTGACAAGCGGCTGGTCTTTGATGTGGAGACAGAAGCGGCTGAAAAAGCAGCAGAATTCCACCTTTCCCTCGGCCCGTTCCGGCAGGTGGTGAAGGATTACTTCCAAATCTGCGAAAGCTATTTCGAGGCGGTCAAAAAGCTGCCCCCCAGCCAGATCGAGACGATCGACATGGCCCGGCGCGGCATCCACAACGAAGGCTCCCGCGTGCTGCAAGAGCGCCTGTCGGGCAAGGCCGAGATCGACACCGACACCGCGCGGCGGCTCTTTACCCTGATCTGCGTTTTGCATTTCGGCGGATAAATGAAGCAGCTGCTGCCTCAGTCCGTTCTCTTTTGCTGCGACCATAACGCCGTCCGTTCGCCCATGGCCGAAGGCTTGATGAAGAAATTCTACGGCACCGGCACCTATGTGCAGTCCGTGGGCGTCAAGAACGACATGGAGATCGACGGCTTTTCCATCGCCGTGTGCAGTGAATTGGATGTGGAGTTGGACCGGCATCGCAGCCGCAGTTTCGATGAGATGGAGGAATGGGGCGACGATCTGGGGTCATTCGACCTTGTGATCGCGCTCAGCCCCGCG
This sequence comes from Sulfitobacter dubius, assembly GCF_027214245.1. Classification (GTDB taxonomy): domain Bacteria; phylum Pseudomonadota; class Alphaproteobacteria; order Rhodobacterales; family Rhodobacteraceae; genus Sulfitobacter; species Sulfitobacter dubius_A. The sequence continues at coordinate 89,406 of NZ_JAPWHM010000006.1, forward strand.
AGCCAGCGCCGGGCGCTGGAACTGACGCGGTTTTACCATCTCGACGTGGAATATTGGCCGATCCTTGATCCCACGGGACTGGGCGAGAGCCGCGAGGCCAAACTCACCCAGTTTCGCGCCGCCCGCGATCAGATCGTCGGACGGCTGATTGACCGGTTCGGACCGCCGCTGAACGAAAGCTGAGCGATCAGGTGTTGGAGCAGGCCGCCGCGGCGCTCTGGCCATAGGCTTTCCACGTGCTCCAGAAGGCGTTGTCGCTTTTGTTGTCGGACTGACGCATTTCCTGCAAACGGTGCGGGTCGCGGAAAATCTTGGCGCCTTGGCGCTGATCCGAGCGCGACAATGTCTGATCCGCCACTGCCTGCACGCAGCCACAACGCGCATGGCTGGAGCCGCGGCGCCCATCGGCCAAGCAGGCCTTTTGAATTGGTCCCGTGGCGAAAAGCACCGGCGTCGGGGAGAAACGTCCTACGGCGGCATCGCTGGAATAACGTGATCCGCCACAACCCGCCAAGACGACGAGCGCCATCAAACTTGCAACTGTCCGCATTGATTTGCCCTATTGTTTTGGACCATGGGGTTTTCCCCTTGTCGGCCCGGTCTGCTCTGCCCATCACTATGCCGCAAAATGGGGCTTCGCGCAATTCTCCTTTGGGGGCAAAGCACCTTGGCCTGCGATAAAGCGCCGCGAAGGGCGCGAAGCGGGCTCTGGCACGCTCAAGGCCAATTGACGCAGGCGCGGCACTGCGCCATATCCCCTTGCATGACACCGCTTGAAAACATCCGCAATTTCTCCATCGTGGCGCATATCGACCACGGCAAATCCACGCTGGCCGACCGGTTGATCCAACTCACCGGTACGGTCGCCGAACGCGACATGCAAAGCCAGCTTCTGGACAACATGGATATCGAGCGGGAGCGGGGCATCACCATCAAGGCCAACACCGTCCGCATCGAATACCCTGCCAAGGACGGCAAAACCTATGTGCTGAACCTGATCGACACGCCCGGACACGTCGACTTCGCCTATGAGGTCGCGCGCTCCATGCATGCGGTCGAAGGTTCGCTGCTGGTCGTCGACGCCACCCAGGGCGTCGAGGCGCAGACGCTGGCCAATGTTTATACCGCCATCGATGCGGATCATGAGATTGTGCCGGTGCTGAATAAGGTCGACTTGCCCGCCTCTGACCCCGACCGCGTGCGCGAACAGATCGAGGACGTGATCGGCATCGACGCCTCCGAGGCCTGTCTGATCTCAGCCAAAACCGGCGTCGGCATCCCCGACGTGCTGGAAGCGATCGTCAATAAACTGCCCGCGCCCAAGGGCGGCGACCCCGATGCGCCGCTCAAAGCGATGCTGGTGGACAGTAAATATGACCAATACCTCGGCGTCATCTGTATCGTCCGGATCATCGACGGCACCCTGAAAAAGGGCGACCGCATTCGCATGATGAAGACCGGCGGCACCTATGACGTGGACGATGTGGGCGTTTACCGGCCCAAGATGACCGGCGTCGAAAGCCTCGGCCCCGGCGAGATCGGTTATCTCAACGCCTCGATCAAACAGGTCCGCGACACCCGCGTCGGCGATACGATCACCCATGAAAAGCGCAAGTGTGAAACCCCGCTGCCGGGCTTTAAGCCCTCGGTGCCGGTGGTTTTCTGCGGTCTCTTCCCGGTCGACGCCAATGATTTCGAAGACATGCGCGATGCGATCGAAAAGCTTGCCCTGAACGATGCCTCCTTCACCTATGAGATGGAAACCTCTGCCGCGCTTGGCTTTGGCTTCCGCTGCGGCTTCCTTGGCCTGCTGCACCTCGAAGTGATCCGCGACCGGCTTGAGCGTGAGTATGACATCGACCTGATCACCACCGCCCCTTCGGTGATCTATCACGTCCACATGAAGGACGGCACGATGCAGGAGCTGCACAACCCCGCCGACATGCCCGACATGACGTTGGTGGGCCACATGCAAGAGCCGCGGATCAAAGCGACGATCCTCGTGCCCGATGAATACCTCGGCGACGTGCTGAAGCTCTGCCAAGACCGCCGCGGCATTCAGGAAGACCTGACCTATGCCGGTTCGCGGGCGATGGTCGTCTATGACCTGCCGCTGAACGAGGTGGTGTTTGATTTCTACGACCGGCTGAAGTCGGTCACCAAGGGCTACGCCAGCTTCGACTACCAGATGATCGGCTACCGGCAGGACAATCTGGTCAAGATGCAGATCCTCGTGAACGACGAGCCGGTCGATGCGCTCTCGACCATGGTGCACCGCGACCGCGCCGAGATGCGCGGCCGGGCGATGGTGGAAAAGCTCAAAGACCTGATCCCGCGCCACATGTTCAAGATCCCGATCCAAGCGGCCATTGGCGGCAAGGTCATCGCGCGCGAGACGCTATCCGCGATGCGCAAGGACGTGACGGCGAAGTGCTATGGTGGTGACGCCACGCGGAAGAAGAAGCTGCTGGAGAAGCAGAAGGCCGGTAAGAAGAAGATGCGGCAGTTCGGGAAGGTCGACATCCCGCAGGAGGCGTTTATTTCCGCACTGAAAATGGACAGCTAAGAGCTGGCTATTTTCAGTGCGCGCGGGAGGCAGCGTATTGCGCAGCAATGCGCGTTCCCGCTCGGTTGTGTTTGGGGGCCGTTGGCCGATCCTGGGCCTGAGCCCGGCAAAGGCTTTCATGAAGCGTTTGAAATATAGTTGGGCGGTGCCCACGAATTGCGCCTTGGCGCTCGGGTGCCGTAGCCGATTGCTGACCTATCGGCACAGTCGTCGTACGAATGTGGTCTCTTTCAATGTATTCGAAAGGTGCATTTCACTGCGTGCAGAGCCATCGCAGCTATCCCCCCTAGTGCTTTGATCCGCAATACCTTACGTTTCACTGGATCAGAAGCAAATTGGTTCAATATGAGAAAGTCGTTTACTGAGGTTCAGAAGATTGGCTTGGCTGTTGCCGTTTTGTTGTCAGTCTCGACTGCTCATCTAGCAGGATTCGTGTATGCTGGCCCGCGTGATTTAGTCTTATTTCTCGATTCAACGTTCCTGTTTTTGTTTGCGACTACCTTCACAATTAGTGTTTTCACTTCCTCCTTTCTTTCGACGGTACTATCTTGGGGCCTCGTAGCTATTGTTTCGGAAATGGCCGCTCAGTTTTCTAGGCGGTCAAAGAAGCGAAAACAAAAGTTTAGGACTCTCGCGCGAAATGCTTCTAGCGCGCGTATCACGGTGTTTGCTGCGCTATTTATTTTCGTCTTTAGCGAAGTGTACTATGGAAGTTCCTTCTTCCTTTTCGGATCAAGGAGTTTTGCTTGGGTTCTCTTGGGGCTAATGTTTGCGGCCATTACCGGCTTCGTGCTGCAGCAACGTCAAACCGTTTCTACAAAGCGCTGGCTCTTACGGCTCCCTTTTTCGGAATTTGTGAGGTCGTTGCTCAGGTCCGAAAATAGATATACATCCGTAGGTCTTGGTCTGATGGTGATCGGATGGGCGGTTCTCGCTATCAGCTTTATGCTCGGACAAGAAAAGCTGTATTCGAGGTTAATTAACTCGAGGGCACATATTGAAAGTACCGATCGTAGCCTGTTTTATATTCTGTTTTCGTCAGGCGATGGTTTCTTGGTCTTTAATGCCAACCAAGGAAAATGTCATTCGGATGCAATGTATGCTTTTCTACCTTTGCCAAATGTTCAGCGGGTCAATCTGATCGCTGAGCGTCCTGAGGTCCACTATTGTCGGTAAGTTATACGAGATTTGGAGCGCCAAACCTGATCTGGGTTCGGGCACGGTGGCAGCCGCTGACCTCTCATCCTCGCTCCAAACCAATGTACACCGCCACCACCATATGCGACCTTCCTCCCCAACCACCCCGCCACAGGACCCCCACCCATGACCACCCCCTGCATCCTCTGCGTCGCCATCACCGGCTCCGTGCCCACCAAAGCCGCGAACCCCGCCGTGCCGATCTCGATCTCCGAACAGGTCGAATCCACCCACGAAGCCTATGAAGCAGGGGCCAGCATCTGCCACGCCCATGTGCGCAACGACGACGAGACCCCGTCCTCCGACCCCGATAAATTTGCGCAGCTGATGGAGGGCGTGCAAAAGCATTGCCCCGGCATGATCATCCAGTTCTCCACCGGCGGGCGCTCGGGCGCGGGGCGGGAGCGGGGCGGGATGCTCTCGCTTAGGCCCGACATGGCCTCGCTCTCGGTCGGGTCCAACAACTTCCCGACGCGGGTTTATGAGAACCCGCCGGAACTGGTCGAATGGCTGGCCTCGGAGATGCGGACCTATGAGGTGAAGCCCGAGATCGAAGCTTTTGACCTCAGCCACATCCACAAGGCCGCCGAAATGAACCGCGACGGGCGCATTCCCGACCAGCTTTATGTGCAATTCGTCATGGGCGTGAAAAACGCCATGCCGGTGGACCGTGAGACCTTTGATTTCTACATCCAGACGCTCAACCGCTTCGCGCCCGATGCGCAGTGGTGTGCCGCCGGGATCGGGCCGAACCAGATTGTGCTGAACGAATGGGCCATCGCCGCGGGCGGTCATACGCGGGCGGGGTTGGAGGACAACGTGCGGCTGGACCGCGACAGGCTGGCGCCCTCCAACGCCGCGCTGATCCAGCGGGCGGCTGATTTATGTGCGAAATACGACCGCCCTGTCGCCACGCCTGCACAAGCGCGTGAGATTCTGGGTCTGCGCCCGGCATAGGCTTGCCGTCTGAGAGGCGCTGCGTTGAAATGCGGGGCGGGGCAGCTATGTCCCGTTCCAGTAACCAACAGGAGCCTGAAATGTCCCAGACCCGCCGCCATTTCCTTGCCACCTCCGCCGCCGCTGGCATCGTAACCCTGCTGCCCTTCGCCGCCCGTGCCGCCGCGCATAGTGGTGACACATTCGACACCAGCGCAGGGCCGATCACGGTGCATCCCGTCGACCACGCCTCTATCGTGTTGGAGACGCCCGCGGGCGTGATCTATGTCGATCCGGTGGGCGAGCCCGCGCAGTACAGCGACTTCCCCGCCGCCGATCTGATCCTTATCACCCATGAGCATGGCGACCACTATAATGCCGATACGCTGGCCGCGCTGGCCGGGGATGAGGTGCAGATCATCACCAACCCCGCCGTTTTCGACATGCTGCCCGAGGCGCTTGCCGCCAAGGCCAGTAAGATCGCCAATGGCGAAAGCACCGAGTTTAACGGCCTGCCGATCGACGCGATCCCGGCCTATAACATCACCGAAGAGCGCAAGAAGTTTCACCCCGAGGGGCGCGACAACGGCTATATCCTCGGGTTTGAAGGGTTCCGCGTCTACATCTCGGGGGACACCGAAGACACGCCCGAGATGCGCGGGCTGACCGATATCTCGCTGGCATTCGTGTGCATGAATCTGCCGTTCACTATGGATTCAAACGCTGCCGCCTCTGCCGTGGCTGAGTTCAAACCGACTTACGTCTACCCCTATCACTTCCGGGGCAAAGACGGCGGCACGCAAGACCCCGAAGAGTTCGCCAAGCGGGTCGGCACCGATGTCGAAGTCAAATTCGGTGACTGGTATTAATCTCGAACCCTTTCGGTCACGCCCCAGCGGCGTGACCGTTTTTCCGGGCAGGGCCGATCCATCAGATCAGCCGATTCCGAGGTGCAGAGCGGGGCGTTTGTCTCGCAACCGCCGCCCGCGCTCATTTTTCGCTTAACGAATTCAAGAGCCTAACCGCTCCCTCTTCAGATGGCCGAAGTTTCGCTTGATCGCTTTCGGTCCGCGGACTAGCGTGGCCTGCGACAAATGCGAAACTATATTTTGCATTGCGAAACAAGTCTCTGGGAGGAGCCTACATGACAATCTTTAAACACCTGAGCTGCGCCGCAGCTCTGGCGCTGGCTGGTGGCGCGGTAAGTGCTGAAACCGTATTGATTCACGGTGAAGCCGGGCCCAACCGCGGTGCACGCGCCGACGCTTTGCAGTGGTTCGCCGATCAGGTCGCCGAACGTTCGGACGGCGACATGCGATTCGATATCCAGTGGGGTGGGGCGCTGTTCAAAGCCAATGCCGCTGTGCAATCCATCGCCGATGGCGTGGCTGACACCGGTTCGGTCATCGCGGTCTATTACCCGCAAGAGATGGCCGGTTACGGCATTGCTGACCTGCCGGTGAACAACCCAGACGCTTGGGTTGGCATGCGCGCCACGGATGAGCTGATGCGCTCCAGCCAAGCGATCCAAGACGACCTCGCCGACAAGAACCTCGTCTACATCGGCACTTGGACCACCAGCCAGGTAAACATCGGCTGCAAGGGCGGCGCGATCAAATCCGTGGCGGATATCTCGGGCAAGAAGGTCCGTGGCGTGGGCGCCTACGGTAAGGTTTTCGGCGAGCAGGGCGCGAACATGGTCAACATGTCGATCTATGACGCCTACCAAGGGCTCGACACCGGGCTGATCGACTGTTCGCAGGGCTACAGCTATGCCGTGGCGGCGCTGAAGCAGGCCGAGGTGATGGACAGCTACACGATCCTCGACTGGGGTCAGGTCGGCGGTCTGGGCATCTTCATGAACAAGGACATGCACGACAGCCTGACGCCTGAGCAGCAGGAAACGCTGGCCTCCGTCGGGTCCGACATGGCGGATGAGTTTGGCCGCATGATCACAGAGGCCAACGACAACGCCATCGCTTCGATGAAAGAGCAGGGCGTCGAAGTCATCACCCTTCCCGAAGAAGATCGCGCGCAGCTCGTCGAAGCTGGCAAGAAGTTCCTGGACGAATGGGTGCAAACTGCCAGCTCTGCCGGTCTGCCGGGCGACGAACTGCTGGAAGAGTATAAGGGCCTTATCGCCAAATACACCGAGCAGCGCGATGCCGATGGCTATCCTTGGGAAGCCAAAAGCAACTGATCGCTAACCTAGGGAGGGGCAGCATATGTTGGTAAATCTGGAGAAAATCTTGTTGGGGTTGGGCGCTTTGGCGGTGATCGCCTTGGGGGTGTTGATCACCTCCAATGTGATCGCCCGCGCGCTCTTTGCCAGTCAGGTGCCCGATAGCGTGACCATGGTGCGAGAGCTCATGGTCGCCGCCATCCTGCTGCCCCTCGCCGCCGCCACCGCTGCCCGCGCGCATGTCTCGGTCGCTTTTGTGACCGACCGATTTCCCGACCGCGCGCGTTCGGTGCTGATCGTTGCAGGCTCTGCCATCGGAATGCTGGCGCTGGCGCCGCTGATCTATTCCGGCGGGCGCGAGTTCTTTGCCGTGGTCGAGAAGGGCAGCTTTTTCTATGGCGACCTCAATCTGCCGAAATGGCCCGGGCGGCTTTTGTTCCTGATCGGGATGATCGCGACCTTCCTGCGACTGGCCGAACTGACGTGGCGCGATGGGCGCACCGTGCTGACGGGCGGCGTGGTGTCGGACGAACAACAACACGCTGCTGACCTGATGGTTGAAAAGGACGTGCTGTAATGGATGCTTCGACCATCGGAATGATCGCCTTTGCCGCGGTGCTGATCCTGCTCGCCCTGCGCGTGCCAATTGCCTTCACGCTGGCGGCAGTGGCAACCGTCGCTACCTTCTTTATCTTCGCCTTCCGCACCGGCACCTTCATGCCCGAACGTGCGATCAAGGCGACGACTTCGATGGTGTTTTCCAACTCCTTCGACCTCATTCACTCCTACGACCTGTCGATGATCCCGCTTTTCGTGGCGCTTGGACATATCGCCTATCGTGCCGACATCACGACCAAGATTTATCACGCCGCCAAAGTCTGGCTGACCCGCCTGCCGGGTGGTGTCGCCATGGCAAGTGTTATGGGCTGCGGCGGGTTTTCCGCGATCACCGGTTCATCCATCGCCTGCGCCTCGACCATGGGTAAGATCTGCACACCCGAGATGCTGCGCATGGGCTATGACCCGCGTTTGGCCACGGCCTCGGTCGCGGCGGGGGGCACATTGGGCTCGCTCATTCCCCCGTCGGTTCTGTTCATCATCTACGGCATCTTCACCGAGACTTCGATCTCGTCGCTATTCCTCGCGGGTGTTCTGCCGGGGCTGCTGACGCTGGCGGGCTTTGTGCTGGTCATCGCCGTCTGGGTCTGGCGCGATCCGGCGGTAGCACCCTCGACCGACCAACGCTACACCGCGCGTGAGCGTTGGCAGGCGGCCCTTGATAGCTGGCCCGCGATCTTGCTGTTCGTGCTTATCATCGGCGGCATCTACGGCGGTATCTTCACCGCGACCGAGGCTGCCGCCGTCTGCGTCGTCTCCGCTACGCTGATCGGTTTCGTGCAGCGCAAACTGGATTGGGCTGGCCTCTGGGCCGCGGTCAAGGAGACCTGCGTGCAGACCTCCGCGATCTTCCTCATCGCCGCCAGTGCCAAGATCTTTGTGGCCTTCGTCGCGCTGACGGGTGTCGCGGGCACCATCGTTGGGTTCGTCTCAGACGCGCAGATGTCGCTGGTTGTGCTGATGCTCTGCATCGCGCTCATCTATCTGCTCTTGGGCATGTTCCTTGATCCCATCGGCATCATGGTGCTGACCCTGCCGCTGATGATCCCACTGGTGGAAAGCTATGACCTCAACCTCATTTGGTTCGGCGTCGTGGTCATCAAACTGCTGGAGATCGGCCTGATTACACCGCCCGTCGGCTTGAACGTCTTTGTCATCGCCAATGTGGTGGGCCGCGAAGCGCCGATTGACAAGATCTTTGCGGGCATCACCCGGTTCCTCAGCGTCGATTTCATCGTGCTGATCCTGATCATGTCCTTCCCGATGATCTCGCTTTTGATTCCGATGGCGGCAAGATGAACAAGGCGGCGTCTGATACCGTCACGGACCGTAAGTTCGCCAATACGCTGGCGCGGGGTCTTGGCATTTTGCGTGCCTTCCGCGCCAGCGACAGCGGGCTGAGCCACGCGCAAATCGCCGAGCGGACGGGCCTGCCGAAACCTACCGTTTCGCGGCTGACCTATACGCTGTGCGAACTGGGCTATCTGGCACACGGCGGGCGCAACGATAAGTTCCGGCTCGGGCCTGCGGCGATTGCGCTTGGCTCGGTCGCCTCTGTCGCGGTCAGCTTTGTTGATATGGCGTCAGATGCGATGCAGCAACTGGCCGATGAGACCCGCACGCTGGCGCTGATTGCCGTGCGCGATGGCGACCGGATGATGCTGGTGCGCACATGGCGTCCGCATACCGCCTCGACCATCTGGTTGGAGCCGGGCCATCGCATCCCGGTCTATGGCTCTTCTTCCGGTCTCGCCACGCTGGCCAGTCTGGACGAGAACCGTTTTGACGCGCTGGAGCCGGATGACCGGCTGCGCAATTTCCGCCGCGAGGGGTATGAGCAGCTTTTGGCGCAGGGCTTTGTCCTCGCCCCGCCCGAGACGCGTTATGCCCGCAGCATCAACGCTGTGAGCGTGCCTTATTACGCAGGGGAATTCGGCGAACCCGTCGCCTTCACCTGCGGCGCTTTGCCGGGTGACTTGCCCGACAGCCGCATTCTGTCACAAGTGGGGCCAGCGCTGCGTGACGTGGTCAGCGGCATCGAACAACGCACCGGACGGGCACCGGCCCTATCCCGGCGCGGATAGATCAAGGAGTTACTGATATGACTGACAAGATTGCCTATTCCCGCCATGACGACATCGTCGTGCTGCGCATTCAAAACCCGCCCGTCAACGCGCTGAGCCAAGCCGTGCGGCAGGGGCTGGCCGACGGCATGGACCGTGCCGAGGCTGAAGACGGCGTGCGCGCCGTGATGATCGTGGGCGAGGGCCGCGCCTTTATCGCGGGCGCCGACATCACCGAATTCGGCAAGCCGCCGATGGAGCCGTTCCTGCCTGACCTGTGCAACCGGATCGAAGCCTCGCCGCTTCTGGTCGTGGCGTCCATGCATGGCGTGAGCCTTGGCGGCGGTCTCGAAGTGGCGCTTTCGGCGCATTACCGCATCGCCCAGCCCTCGGCCCGTGTCGGCCTGCCCGAAGTTCACCTTGGCCTGATCCCCGGCGCAGGCGGAACCCAGCGTCTGCCGCGCCTTATCGGCGTGGAACCCGCGCTCGACGCGATCACCACGGGCCGCCATATTAAGGCACCGCAGGCGCTGGAGATGGGCATCGTCGACCGCGTGGAGGAGGGCGATCCGCAGGAGGTCGGTCTCGCCTACGTCCGCGAATTGCTCGACAGCGGTGCCGAGCGTCGCCCGATCTGCGAGATGCCCGCGCCTGCGCCGATCGACTGGGATGCCGCCTATGAAGTGACGCTGAAGAAAGGCCGCGGCCAGATTTCCCCCGCTGAGGCCGTCCGCGCCGTGCAGGCGGGTGTCGAGAAACCCTTCGAAGAAGGCATGAAAGCCGAGCGCCGCATCTTCTCGGAACTGATGAACACCGACCAGCGGCAGGGCATGATCCACGCCTTCTTCTCCGAGCGCGCGGTGAGCAACCTGCCCGAACTTAAGGGCGTCGAGCCGCGCGAGCTGAAAGCCATTGGCGTGATCGGCGGCGGCACCATGGGGGCAGGCATCGCCACGGCGGCGCTCTTGTCGGGCTTCTCGGTCGTGCTGATCGAGATGAAGGACGAAGCCGCCAAGGCCGCGCACGACCGCATTTCGGGCAACCTGCAGGGCGCGCTGAAACGCGGTAAAATCGATCAGGCGAAGTTCGATCACCTGACTGGTGACGCCCTCAAAGTCTCGACCGACTACGACAGCCTGTCGGACGTCGATCTGGTGGTCGAAGCGGTCTTCGAGGATATGGACGTGAAAAAGCAGGTCTTCGGCAAGCTCGACGCCGTCTGCAAACCGGGCTGCGTGCTGGCCTCCAACACCTCCTATCTCGACGTGAACGAGATCGCCGCCTCCACCAAGCGCCCCGAGGACGTGATCGGGCTGCACTTCTTCTCGCCCGCGCATGTGATGAAACTGCTTGAAGTCGTGGTCGCCGACAATACCGCGAAAGATGTTGTCGCCACGGGCTTTGCCCTTGGCAAGGCGCTCGGCAAGATCAGCGTGCGCGCGGGCGTCTGCGATGGCTTCATTGGCAACCGCATCCTCGCCACCTACCGCACCGCGGCGGACCACATGGTGCTGGACGGCGCCAGCCCCTACAAGATCGACGCGGCACTTGAGAAATTCGGCTTTGCCATGGGCCCCTTCGCCGTGGCCGATCTCGCTGGGCTCGACATCGGCTGGGCCACGCGCAAGCGCAAGGCCGCCACGCGCCACCCCGAGGAGCGTGTACCGACCTATATCGACCGGCTCTGCGAACAGGGGCACTTCGGCCAGAAGACCGGCCAAGGCTACTACATCTACGAAAAGGGCAAACGCGGCGGCACGCCGAACCCTGAGATCACCCGCCTGATCGAGGAAGAGCAAAAGGAACGCGGCATCACCCCGCGCGAGTTCACCGACGCCGAAATCGTGCGCCGCTACATGTGCGCCATGGTCAACGAGGCCGCCAAGGTGCTGGAAGAGGGCATCGCCAAACGCCCGCTCGACATCGATATGACGCTGCTCTTTGGCTACGGCTTCCCGCGTTACTGGGGCGGTCCGATGAAATGGGCCGACATTCAGGGCCTGCCCAACGTCCTCGCCGCGATCGAAGGCTTTGCCGAGAAAGACCCTTGGTTCTGGAAACCAGCGCGGCTGCTGGTCGAACTGGTCAAGACCAACCGCACTTTTGATGATCTGAACAAGGAAGCTGCCAAATGAAACAGGCTGTCATCGTCTCCGCCGTCCGCACCGGGCTGGCCAAATCCTTCCGCGGGTCATTCAACATGACCCACGGTGCCACCATGGGCGGCCATGTCGTCGCCGAGGCCGTCAAACGCTCGGGTGTCGATCCGTCGGCCATCGAAGACGTCATGATCGGCTGCGGCTACCCCGAAGGCGCCACCGGCTCGAACATCGCGCGGCAGATCGCCCTGCGCGCGGGCCTGCCGGTCACCGCCTCGGGCGTCACCGTGAACCGCTTTTGCTCGTCGGGTCTGCAAACCGTCGCCATGGCCGCCAATGCGATCTGCATGGAGGGCGCAGGCCCGATGGTCGCGGGCGGGGTCGAAAGCATCTCGATGATCCAGCCGGATGTGAAATCGGTCAAGGAAGCCTGGCTTCTGGAGCATAAGCCCGAGGTCTACATGGCGATGATCGACACCGCCGACATCGTGGCCAAACGCTACAACATCAGCCGTGAGGATCAGGACGCCTACGCTCTGCGCAGCCAGCAGCTCATCGCCAAAGCGCAGGAGGCCGGCCTCTTTGACGACGAGATCGTGCCGATGCAGACCACCATGGGCGTGCAGGACAAGGAGACCAAGGAGATCTCCACCCGCGAGGTCACCGTGGACCGCGACGAGTGCAACCGCCCCACCACCACGCTCGAAGGGCTTGCGGGCCTGACGCCCGTGCGCGGCGAGGGGGCCTTCATCACCGCAGGCAACGCCAGCCAGCTTTCTGATGGTGCCGCGGCCCTCGTGCTGATGGACAGCAAAGAGGCCGAGCAGCAGGGCCTGCAAGCCATGGGCGCGTTCCGTGGCTTCGCCGTCGCGGGCTGCGAACCTGACGAGATGGGCATCGGCCCGGTCTTTGCCGTGCCACGTCTCTTGGAACGTCATGGGTTGACCGTCGACGACATCGACATCTGGGAGTTGAACGAAGCCTTCGCCAGCCAAGCGCTTTACTGCCGCGACAAACTCGGCATCGACCCCGACAAATGCAACGTGAACGGGGGATCCATCGCCATCGGCCACCCCTTCGGCATGACCGGGGCGCGGATGACCGGGCACATCCTGCGCGAAGGCCACCGCCGCGGCGCGAAACTCGGCGTCGTGACGATGTGCATCGGCGGCGGCATGGGGGCGGCTGGCCTCTTCGAAATCTACTAAAGGGGGCCGAGATGGACCTGAGCTATACAGACGAAGAACGCGCCTTCCGTGAGGAGGTGCGTCAATTCCTCGCCGAGAAACTGCCCAAGGAGCTTTCTGAAAAGGTGCGCCGCGGGCAGGAGCTTTCGAAGGATGACCACGAGCGCTGGCACGCGATCTTGAACGACCAAGGCTGGCTGGCGACCAACTGGCCCAAGGAGTTCGGCGGGGCGGCGTGGAACGCCGTCCAGCGCCACATCTTCGAGGAAGAAGCCGCCGCCCATCACGCCCCGCGCATCGTGCCCTTTGGCCTGTCGATGCTGGCCCCCGTGCTGCAGAAATTTGGCTCGAAAGAGCAGCAGGACTACTGGCTGCCGCGCATCCTATCGGGCGAAGACTGGTGGTGTCAGGGTTATTCCGAGCCGGGCGCCGGGTCGGACCTCGCCTCGCTCAAGACCACCGCGGTGAAGGACGGCGACCATTACATCGTCAACGGCCAGAAGACATGGACCACGCTGGGCCAGCACGCCAACATGATCTTCTGCCTCGTGCGCACAGACAAGGACGTGAAACAGCAAGAGGGCATCTCCTTCCTGCTGATCGACATGGAAACGCCCGGTATCACCGTGCGCCCGATCATCCTGCTGGATGGCGGCGCCGAGGTGAACGAGGTCTTCTTTGACAACGTGAAAGTGCCCGCCGAGAACCTTGTGGGCGAAGAGAACAAGGGCTGGACCTACGCCAAGTACCTGCTGACCCATGAGCGCACCAATATCGCCGGTGTCGGCTTCTCCCAAGCGGGCCTGTCGGCCGTCAAACGCATTGCCAAATCCGAAATGGCCGGGGGCCGCCCGCTGATCGAGAACCCGCATTTCGCCGCCCGTGTGGCGCAGGCGGAGATTGATCTGATGGCGATGGCCACGACCAACCTGCGCATCATCTCCAAGGCCGCCGCAGGGCAGGCACCGGGTGTGGAAAGCTCCATGCTCAAGGTCAAAGGCACGATTATCCGTCAGGAAATCAACGATCTGGCGCGCCGTGCGGCTGGCGTCTATGCGATGCCCTTCGCCTCGGAAGCGGTGGCAGGCAGCAACGACGCGCTGCCCGATCCGAACGAGGCCGGCCCGGTGGCCGCGCAGTATTTCAACAACCGTAAGCTGTCGATCTTTGGCGGCTCTAACGAAATCCAACGGCAGATCATCGCCAAGACAACGCTGGGAGGTGCAAAATGAATTTCGACCTGACCGAAGAACGCCAGATGCTGCAAGACAGCCTGCGCCGTTTCCTGCGGGATAAGTACGACACCGCCACGCGCAACGGCATTCTGGAAAGCGAAGCAGGCTTTTCTGCTGATATCTGGAACGGCTTGGCCGAATTGGGCGTCATCGGCGCGCTGTTCACCGAAGAGCAGGGCGGCTTTGGTGGCGCGGGTTTCGACGTGACCACCGTGTTCGAAGAACTGGGCCGCGCCGGTGTGGTCGAGCCGCTGCTCGACAGCGCCGTTCTGGCTGGCGGCTTGATTGCCGATCTTGGCAGTGAAACGCAGCAGGAGCATATTGAGGCGCTGATCGGCGGCATGTTGCAACTGGCCTTTGCCCATGGCGAGCCGACCAGCCGCTATGACCTTGAGCGCGTCACCACCACCGCGTCGCAAAACGGCGGGGACATCGTGTTGAATGGTCGCAAAGCCGTCGTCGCCAATGCGGAGGCTGCCGACATGCTCGTCGTCTCTGCCCGCGAAAGCGGAGAGGCTGGCGATCAGGCGGGCATTTCGCTGTTCCTTGTGCCAGCGGATACCAAAGGGCTCACCGTCACGGGCTACGCCCTGCTGGCCGGTGGCCGCGCCGCCGAAGTCACGCTGGACGATGTGACTCTGCCCGAAAGCGCCCGCTTGGGCGAGGCTGGCAAGGCGTTTGACGCCATCGAGGCCCGTGTGGCCGTGGCGACAACTGCACTCTGCGCGGAAACGCTGGGCGCGATGGAAACCGCCTGCGATCTGACCCGCGAATACCTCGGCACGCGCAAGCAGTTCGGCCGCCCGATTGGCAGCTTCCAAGCGCTGGCGCACCGCATGTCGGACCTGCTGATTGACCTCGAACAGGCGCGCTCTGCCGTGATTAATGCCGCAGGCCATCTGGCCGACGACCGCGCCAGCCGCGAGCGTCACGTCTCAGCCGCAAAGAACCTGATGGGCCGCGTGGGCCGTCTGGTGGCCGAAGACACGATCCAAATGCATGGTGGCATCGCCATGACGCAGGAGTATGAACTCGCGCATATCGCCAAACGCATCACCATGGCGGACCACCGCTTTGGCGACACTGACCATCATTTGGAGCGGTTCATTGCACTATCCGCCGCATGAGGCACCGACCAGCGGGGTTCAACAGCTGATCGGGTTTCAACCCGACCTGTCGAACCCCGATGGCAGCACCCGCGTGACGCTCGATATCGGCCCACAGCACCTGAATGTCTCGGGCGTGCTGCACGGCGGCTTGCATACGCTGCTATTGGATGTGGCCACGGGCTTTGCCTGTGCGCGGCACTGCGCGATGAGCGGGCCTTTCGTGCCGATGCTGACCCTGTCGCTGACCACCGATTACATCTTGGCGGTGCGCGAGGGCAAAGTCGTTGCCACGGGGCGTGTCACGGGCGGGGGGTACAAAATCCTCTATGCCGAGGCGCAGTTGCATGATGCCGAGGGCAAGCTGCTGTCGCGTGCGACGGGCGTTTTCAAAAGGGCTAAAACATGAGCGCACGGATTGAAGACCGCGGCGATCGGTTGATCGTCTGGAACGGCAATGCCGAGAAACGCGGGGCGCTGACGCCAGAGCTTTATGAAGCGATTGCAGAGGCGATGCGCATGGCCGAAGACCCGCGCATCCGCGCGGTGATCCTCACTTCTGAGGGGCGCTTTTTCTGTGCGGGGGGCGACCTTAACGTGCTGATCGAACGCCGCAAATTGACCGAGGCCGAACGCCGCGAGCGGGTGGACGGTCTGCATAATCTGGTCCGCGCCATGCGTGCTTGCCCGGTGCCTGTCATCGCCGCCATCGAAGGTGGCGCTGCCGGGGCGGGCCTGTCTCTGGCGCTGGTCTGCGACATGATCGTGGCTTGCGAAGAGGCGCAGTTTACTGCCGCCTATGTGAAGGCCGGGTTGGTGCCTGACGCGGGGCTTACCGCGTCGCTTGCCCGGCTGTTGCCGCGGCCCTTGGCGATGGAGATGTGCCTTCTGGGCCGTCCCGTCATGGCGATGCGCTTTGCTGAACTCGGCGCGGTGAACCGCATCTGCGCCAATGGCAAAGCCTTGGACGAGGCGCTGATGCTGGCCGATACGCTCGCCGCCGGGCCGCGTGCCGCCCAAGGCGCGATCCGGCAGTTGGTGGCGCAGGCCTATGAGGCCGAAGAGGCCGATCAACTTGATGCCGAACGCAACGCCATGGCCCACGCCGCTGGCGGGGATGAGGCCGCCGAAGGGATCGCGGCCTTTTTAGAAAAACGAAAGCCCCGGTTTTAGCCGGGCGGCGGCACTCGGAGGAGGGGGTCGCAGATAGGCAGGAGGAGACACCCATGAATGCCAGGGTACAGGATTTTCTAGCTGAGCAATTGGCGACCCGACCAGAGGCACCCGCGCTGAGCGATGCCAGCGGTGCCGCGTGGAGCTACGCCGATCTGGACCGTGCGCGCGTGGCTTTGGCCGCTGAGTTGCGCAGCGCGGGTGTGCAGGCGGGCGACCGCGTGCTTTTGATGGTGGAAAACTGTGTTGCGGCGGTGGCCTCGCTCTATGCCGCGTGGGAGTTGGACGCGGTGGCGATCCCCGTCAATGCCCGCCAGACCGAAGCCGAAGTCACCCGCATCATCGATCACGCCACCCCGGCGGCGGTGCTGCTGACCTGCGATGTCTCGCCCGAAGCGGCGGCCCACGCGGCGCGGCTGAACGCACGTGAGGTCTCGGGCGCTTTCGGCAGCCTGCACCTTGCCACACCGCTCCCCAGCAGTCCCGATGCTGATCTGCATGACGTGGCCGTGCTGCTCTATACCACCGGCACCACGGGCGACCCCAAGGGCGTGATGCTGACCCATTCCAACCTGCGCTTTGGCGCGCGGGCCTCGGCGGACCTGCGACAGATGGTGCCGGGTGATGTGGTCTATGGCGTCTTGCCGATGACCCATGTTTTCGGTCTGGTGTCTGTCTTGATGGCGGCAGTGAGCGCGGGGGCAAAGGTGCGGCAGGAGTCGCGTTTCTCGGCGGCGAAGCTCCACGCGGCGACCCACGAAGACGTGACGATCCTTCCCGCTGTGCCGCAGATGCACGCGCTGGTGATGCAGTACTCGCGCGAGCGCGGGATGCCCAAACTGGAAAGCCCCAAGCTGCGCTATGTTTCATCAGGCGGCGCACCGCTGGACCCGGCGTGGAAACGCAAGGCCGAGGCGTTTTATGAACTGCCGCTGCAAAACGGCTTTGGCATGACCGAGACATGCTCGGGCGCCTCGGCCACCACCAACGCGCTTGGCTCGCCCGATACGTCGGTCGGACCGGTCACGCCGGGCACCGAATGCAAGATCGACGACCAAGCCCCCGGCGGCAATGGCGCGGGCGAGGGTGAAGTGCTGGTGCGCGGCCCGCATGTGATGAAAGGCTACTACCGCAACCCGACCGAGACCGACAAAGCCATCGACGCCGAGGGCTGGCTGCACACCGGCGATCTGGGCAAGCTCGATGAGAATGGGCGGTTGCACATCCTCGGGCGCAGCAAGGAATTGATCATTCACGGCGGTTTCAACGTTTATCCGCCCGAGGTCGAAGCCGCGTTGAACGATCACCCGCGCGTGGTGCAATCGGCCGTGGTCGGACGGCGGCGCGAAGGCGACGAAGAGGTGCTGGCCTTCGTGCAGGTGGCACCGGGGGACGAGGTGACCGCAGAGGAGTTGCGCAGTTTCGTCAAAGAGCGGTTGACCGGCTACAAGCGGCCCGCGCAGATCATTGTGGCCACGGACCTGCCCGCTGCACCCACGGGCAAGATCCTGAAACATCGTCTGCTGACGACCTTTGCCGACCGGCTGGAGGGCTAGGCGCGACTTGAACCGCGCCCGGCCAGATCAAACATAGGTGCCTTCGGCGGCGGCGCGGATCGCGCGGATGTTCTCGCCGTAGGGCGCAGGGTCGCTGACCGATCCGCCCTTGAAGACGGCGGAGCCCGCCACCAGCACATCTGCTCCGGCCTGCGCCACCAGCGGCGCGGTCTTGGGGTCGACGCCGCCGTCGATCTCAATATGCACGGGCCGGTCGCCGATCATCGCGCGCAGCTCGCGGATTTTGGCTGTCATGTCGATGAACTTCTGCCCGCCGAAGCCGGGGTTCACGGTCATCACACAGATCAGGTCGACCATGTCGAGCAGTTCGGCCACCGCGCTGGCTGGCGTGCCGGGGTTGAGTGCCACTCCCGCCTTCGCGCCCGCGCCGCGGATCGCCTGAAGCGTGCGATGGATATGGGGGGTAGCCTCGACATGGGCGGTGATCACATCGGCGCCCGCCTTGGCGAAGGCTTCGATATAGGGATCGACCGGGGCGATCATCAGATGCACGTCCATCACGCCCTTGATGTGGGGCCGGATCGCCGCGCAGGTGGCGGGGCCGAAGGTGATGTTGGGCACGAAATGCCCGTCCATCACATCCACATGCACCCAGTCCGCGCCTTGCGCCTCGATGGCTTCGCATTCGGCGCCGAAGTTGGCGAAATCGGCGGCAAGGATGGAGGGGGCGATCTTGATCGAACGGTCGAATGTCATGGGGCAGCCCTTTGTTGCAGAGGTTGGCTTCTCTTAACGGCTGCGCGCTTTTTGCGAAAGGGGTTAGAGGTCGAGTTCCAGCACACCGCCTGCCTCTGCCGCGCGGGACTGGCAGAGGATGATCGCGCCTTCGCGCTGCTTGGCCGAGAGCACGAAGTCGCGGTGTTCGACCGCGCCGCCGCGCAGGCCGCATTTACAGACGCCGCAGATACCATCGCTGCATTTCAGATCCACCGGCACCCCCGCCGCGATCAGCGCGTCGGCGGCTGTTTCCTCGGCAGAGACGGCGATTTCACGGCCAGAGCTGAGTTTCAGCGTGAAGGGGTGATTGACGTAATCCGGCACCTCGGGGGTTGAGAAATATTCCAGATGCCGCGCGTCTTCGGGGATGCCAGCGGCCTCGGCGGCGGCCATGACCGATTGCATGTAGGCGTCCGCGCCGCAGGTGTAGACATGGGCGCCCGGTGCGCTGCGTTCCATGATGGCGGGTAGGTCGGCGCGGGTGCTCTCAGCCGAGATATGCAGGTGCACCCGGTCGGCCCAAGGAGCCTGCGCGAGTTCCTCGGCAAAGGCGGCGGCTTCGCGGTTGGAAGCAGAATAATGCAGATCAAAGGGCCGCCCAAGGGCGTGCAGCCGGTGCGCAAAAGCGATCATCGGCGTGATGCCGATGCCGCCGCCCATGAGCAGGCTATGCGGCGCGTCCTCGACCAGTTCAAAATGGTTCACCGGCTTTCCGACAAAGATCCGCCGCCCCTTGGTGAAGACCCGGTGGAGCAGGGCTGATCCGCCCCGGCCCGCGTCCTCGCGCAGTACCGCGATGCGATAGCGTTTGCGATCACTCGGATCACCCAGCAGGGAATAGGGGCGCAGGAATTCGGGGGCGACGACCAGATCGAGATGCGCGCCAGCGGTCCATGCGGGCAGGTCGTGGCCTTCGGGGTGGGCGATGTCATAAAGCGCTGTGGTCGCGTTCAGGTGGGTGACTTGTGTGATGCGCAGGTCAAGCACGGGGGTGTCGCTGCCGACTTTATAAAGATGCAAGTGATCGGTCTCGCCCGCTGCAGTCTTGCGGCGGTGCTCATCGGCGCTCAGCAGGGCCGCATGGGCAGCGATCCCGGCCTCGCGGTTCATCGGATCGGGGTAGGGCCAAGGGTGCGGGGCCAGCGGGGCGGGGTAGACGGCAAGCGTTTGGTCCTCGAACTTGAGATCGAGATCGGGTTGCAGGTCACGGGCGTTCACCGGCTGGGCAGGCGTGTCGAACTGGCCCGAGGGTTTGCGTTCGATGTCCCACCACCACTTTTTGACCGGGTTCAGACGGCCCTTGCCGACCTTGTCATCCAGCTTGGCCAAGAGCGGTGCGGCGGCGGGGATGTTGGAGGCGGCCCAGCGGAAGGGCGCTTCGGCGAACAGCCCCTCGAGGTTCCACGGGCAGGTCTTCATGCAGCGCCCGCACATTGCGCCGCCTTGGTTGGTGATCCGGTAGGTAGCGCATTTCTGGCTGTCAGATTTCCAGATTTCATAGCCGTTGAACATTTTTTTCGGCCCGGCGGTGATCGCCCCCGAGGGGCACTCGCGGGCGCATTTATTGCAGGCTTCGCAGAACTTTTGCAGGCCAAAGTCGATGGGCTTTTCATGGGCAACGGGCAGGGTGGTAGTGACCACGCCAGATTTCAGGCGCGGGCCGAGGAAGGGATTAAGGATCACTTCGCCGATGCGAGAGACTTCGCCCAAGCCCGCGAGCAACAAAAGCGGCGGCTGCAGCACGTCGCCATCCATCACCGTATGCGCTTTGGCCGCGTGGCCCAAGTTGCGCAGGTGCTGGGCCATCACGCCGCCCAACATTGAAAACCGCAGATAGGCCCGCATGGATTGCGACACGGCGATCCAATCGTCGCCCGAAGACCCCTCCATCGTGTCAAAGCCTTGGTCGATGATGAGGCTCAGCGCTTGGTTATGCGGCGGGGTGATCGGGGTGCCGGTGGCATCATGGCTGTACCATGTCCAATCGGGGCAGGCCGAGAGGCCCGCAGCATCGGACCCCAGAAAATAGCTCGCTGCCTTGAGGTTCGCGGCATTGCGGGCGCTGTCTGTCATCGCAGGGGCGGCATCGTTCACTGGCCCATCTTGCAGCAGGATTAACGCGCCCAGCAGGCGGCGCTGCGCGGCGGAGGGGGCGGATTTCACCACATGGTGCCCGCCTTTCATGGCGTTCTGCACCTTTGGCCCCATGTCGCCGAACTGCCCGCGTGCGAAAAGATCGCCGCGTTTCGGCACGCGCGGCACGTTCGGCTCGTCGATATAGGTGGTCGGCTCGTCCACCCGTTTTAGCGTCTCAAACGGATGCGGCCCTGCGGCATAGTCGCGTCGGGCATAAGGATCGACATCGCGGGCGCTGACCCCGCCGTGGGTGCCAAGCTGCCAATGCGGGCCTTTGAGCACCGACCACGGTTGTTCGGAGAGCGGAGCGAGCGGCATATCAGCCGCAAGCTCCATATCAGTCGTCACCACGGCGAGCCCGAAGCGTGGACCGATCCACGGCGCTTGCAGCCTACCGTCTTCCCAAACCGCCAGGCCCGCCGCCACGGCCAGTTGGCCGAGGTTCACATCGGCGGTGGTGGCGGAGTGCACCTTGGCCGCGAAGCCCAACTGCCGGATGTATTCGGCCAGCACCGTGGCGTTCTCGGTCCCGCGTAGGCAGGCGCGCTCGGCTTGGGCGTCGATGATCCAATCACTGCCCGGCTCATCCTTGCGCGGATCGCGGGGATAGGCGGTGAGAACCACCAGCGCGTGGCTGTGACTGTCGATCAAGGTTTCGGGCGCGTCTACCGCGTCGCGCAGGTTCGCCATGATGACATCGACCCCGGCAGCGAGCGTCTTGGTCTGGCGGTTGCGCAGGTCATCGGCCAGCTGCGCGGTGCCCTCGCTTCGGCGCGGGGTGGGCAGCCGTACCTCTTGCGGAAGGGCGCAGATGCCCATCATCGAGGCATCGTTGTAATAACCGAAAGATTTGAGGTGGTTGGCGCGTTCCACCGGGCTGGCGGGGATCACCGCGCCTGCGGTGTTGATCGGCCCATCCCGAAGCACGTCCATCATCGCCTGAAAGGGCGCCATGGCGTTGCAGATGCTCTGCGGCGTCTCGGGCCGCTCAAACCGTAACACCGGCATGGGCGCGTCCGGCAGTTGGTCATGGGGGGCATGCAACCGGCGCAGCCGCTCCAACGGGAAGGGGCCGAGGTGCATGGGGCGGGACTTGGATGAAAAGAGCTTCATGGCAAATCGATGCCACGCTTTGAAATGATATGCCAGTCCCGGTTGTGGCCACTGAGGGCGCTCTCGCTTGACTTTCGGTCTGGCCGCCGACCATGCTGCGGCAAAATTGGAGGAGTGAGATTATGACCCTGTTCAACCGCCGTCAGGCCATCGCAACCTTGGGCGCCGCAACCGCTGTGGGGCTGGCAGCTCCGGCACTGGCGCAGAACCGCAAGATCACCGTAGGCGCGCTGCGTTTCACCAGCCACGCGGGCAGCTTTGTCGGCTTTGAGCGGGGCTATTTTAAAGAGGCCGGGCTGGACGTCGAACTGCGCTTTTTCGAGGCCGCGCAGCCGATGGCCGTGGCGATTGCCAGCGGCGATGTGGACTATGCGATCACCGCGATTTCCGGCGGCTTGGTGTCGCTGGCGCAAAAGGGCGCGGTCAAGGTTATCGGTGGCGGTCTGCAAGAAGAGCCGGGCATCGATGGACAGAAGTTCCTCGTCTCCGACGCGGCTTATCAAGCGGGCATCACAGCGCCGGGCATGTTGGATGGCAAAAGCTTTGGCATGACGCAGGCGGGATCGTCCTTCCACTACATGGGCTCCAAAATGGCCGAGGCGGAGGGGATTGAGCTGAAGTTCAAGCCGCTGCAAAAGGTCGGCGCGGTGATCGGCGCGCTGAAGTCAGGCCAGATTGATGCGTGGTCTATCGTGCCGCATATCGCCAAGCCGTTGGCCGGGTCGGGTGCCGTGCATATCATCGGCGATGTGGCGACCTATCTGCCGGATTATCAGGTGACCACGGTTTTTACCTCGACCAAGAATGCCAGTGATGAGCAGGAAATGACTCAGAATTTCCTCGCCGGTTATTCCAAGGGCGTGGCCGATTACAACGCCGCGATGATCGCCAAGGAGGACGGCGATGCGGGCGTGGATGAGATGGTCGACCTGATCCATAAATATGTCTACACCGACCGCCCGCGCGACAAGGCTGCTCCGTCGATCATCAACGGCACCATGCGCCTGAACGAAGGTGCCAAGTTGAACGTCGCCTCCGTGCGCGACCAGTTGGAGTGGTTCCAGTCCGAAGGGCTGGTCGATGCCGACATCACGCTGGAGACGCTGATCGACACTTCTTATGTCGAGACGATGGGCAGCTAAGCGCGTTGCTTGCGTGATATGATTGCTTTGTAAAGGCGCGTTCCCCTCGGGCGCGCCTTTACCTTTTGCTCCCGCAGGTTGGGATTTCCGGCAGGCATCACTGGCAATGCAGCCGCACCAAGATACCTTTGGTGTTGATACGGGGCCAAGCCCCTGACCATAAAACGGGAATATGCAGTGAGCGACGGCAGTTTTTTCGCCCTGAACGGCTATCATTTCGCCTTGGGGGCCGTCGGCGCCGTGGTTATCCTTGCCCATTGGCTGCCCCGCTTTTTCAGTCGGCGAGAGCCTGCGGCCTCGGGACTGCTGATCCTTTTGGGCATGGCCGTTTTCGCCCTTGTTCCCGGCATGCCGAGTTTTCCTGACCCGCGCGCCACCCCCTTTCCATGGGAGATCGTGTCGGAGCTTTGCGTGATCGTCGCGCTCTTCGCGACGGGGCTGCGGATCGATAGGCTTTCTGATTGGTCCCGCTGGGGGCCAACGGCGCGGTTGTTGGCACTGACCATGCCGCTGACGATCCTGTCGGTCGCCGTGATGGGCTGGGCCTTTGCCGGGATGACCGCAGCCGGGGCGATTTTGCTGGGCGCGGTGATGGCTCCGACCGATCCGGTTCTCGCGGCCGATGTGCAGGTCGGCCCGCCGCATGAGGGCGGAGAGCATCCGGTGCGTTTTGCGCTGACGACCGAGGCGGCGCTGAATGATGGATTGGCCTTTCCCTTTGTCTATCTTGGGATTTTGGTCGCAGCCGAGGGCTTGGCCCCGGCGGCTTGGGGTGTGGAGTGGCTGGCGCGCGATGTCTTTTGGCGCATCGCTGTGGGCACCGCGATGGGCGCGGCGGGCGGTTGGGCCTTGGGGCAGGTCTTGTTCGTCGTCCCGCGCAAGGCGGTTCTGGCCGAGACCTCCTCGGGCGTGGTGGCCTTGGCCGGTGTGCTCTTGTGCTATGGCACCACGGAATTGGTCGAAGGCTATGGTTTCATCGCCGTGGCAGTGGCCGGTCTGGTGATCCGGCGGGTTGAGGCAGACCACGAATTCCACCGCCGCTTGCATGACTTTACCGCCGCCGTTGAACACGCGCTGACGGCGCTTTTGCTGGTGGCGATTGGGGCGGTGCTGCCTGCCTTGCTGAGTGATCTGACCCTCGCCGGTGCGGTGATCGTGCTGGCATTGATCTTTGTCGTACGCCCTTTGGCGGCGTGGGTGGCGCTTTTGGGATCGCCGCTTGAAGCCCGCCCCCGCTGGGTCGTGGCGCTTTATGGCATCCGGGGGATCGGGTCGATCTACTACCTTGCCTATGCGGCGGGGAAGGTGGAGTTTCTGGACGAAGAGCCGCTTTGGGCGATGGTGGGTTTTGCGATCCTCGTGTCGACCTTGGTGCATGGGTTTACCGCCGGGATCGCGGTGGACGGGCTGAGCCGTAAAGAGGGTGAGCAGCCTTAAGCGCGCCTCTGGCGCAGAGCGGCTGTCCTGGTATGCGGATCGCACATTGCACGCGCGGCGTTTTTGCTGAAAAAGGGCGGCATGGACCTCAAGCTTTCCTCCGTCAGCCATTACTATGGCGATACCCAAGTGCTGCGTGATATCACGCTCGACATTCCCTCTGGCCAGATCGTTTGCATCGTTGGCCCCTCTGGCTGTGGCAAGTCTACCCTGCTGCGCATGCTCGGCGGGTTGGAGCGGCCCAGCGAAGGCCGCGTGTTGCAAATGGGCGAAGTGCCTGAGGGATGTCTGAACCCGCTCACCTATATTTTTCAGGATTTCGCCCTGCTGCCGTGGCGCACGGTGCGCGGCAATGTGGCGCTGGTGCTTGAGGATCACGGGCTGGGCAAAGCGCAGCGTGAGGCGATCATCGCTGATGTGCTGGCGCGGACCAAGTTGACCGATTTTGCAGATGCGCTGCCCAAACAGCTTTCGGGCGGCATGAAGCAGCGCGTGGCGATTGCCCGGGCGCTGGCGGTGAATCCGGCGGTGATGCTGATGGACGAGCCGCTGAGCGCGCTCGACAGTCAGACCCGCGAATTGCTGATGGACGACCTTGTGGCGCTCTGGACGCGGCAGCCGTTTACGGCGGTATATGTAACCCACAACCTCGCCGAAGCGGTGCGGCTGGGGCATAAGATCGTGGTGCTCTCGCGCCGTCCGGGCGAGCTGCGCGAGGTGGTGAACCTAGACATGCCCTTGGCCGAGCGGCGCCACGGCGACCCGGTATTGGAGGCGCAGCAACAGCACCTTTGGGGCTTGATGCGAGATGAGGCCGCGGCGGCGGATGCGGAGTTGATCGATGGCTGAGATGACAGATGCAAATGCCCGCGAAGTCACCTTTCGCGGCGGTGGTTTCCAGCCCGGCACGCGGCGGGGCGTGGGGCTTGCGGTCTTCGTGGTGCTGATCCTGCTTGCGGAATGGGGCAGGCGCAGCGGCTTTATCTCGGCCCTGACGCTGCCGCGGCCCAGCGATGTGCTGCTGACATTTCAAGAGCTTTACCAGTCGGGGATGCTGTTCAAACACCTCGGCCCCTCGCTGACCCGACTGGCCGTAGGCGCGCTGATCGGTGCCTCGCTGGGCATCGGGATTGGGGTGCTGATCGGGCTATTTTCCTTGGCACGCGCGGGGCTGGTGCCGCTGGTGGCGGCGATTTTCCCCATCCCCAAGATCGCGCTGTTGCCGCTGTTTGTGATTTGGTTTGGCATTGATGAGGCGAGTAAATACGCGCTGATCGCCTTTGGCACTTTCACGCCCACCGTTGTCGCCACCTATGCGGCGGTGGACAACGTGGACCGGGTGTTGATCCGCATGGGGCAGAGCTTTGGTTTGGGGTGGTGGTCGATTGTCTCGAAAATTGTGGTGCCGGGGGCGATGCCGGGGATCCTGTCGGGGCTGCGGATTTCGCTGACGATTGCGATTATCCTGTTGGTGGCGGCTGAGATGCTGGGCGCGGAATATGGGATCGGAGCGTATATTTTGCAGGCGGGGAGTCTGTATGATCTGGAGCGGTTGTTTGCGGGTGTGGTGATCCTGTCGCTGCTGGGCGTGGCGGTGTCTTCGGTGGTGGCCTTTGTGGAGCGGCGCGTTCTGAGCTGGCGGGTCTGAGGGTTTCGGAAGGGTCAGCGCCTGACCGCGGGTCGGCGATCTGACGTAAATTGGTCTCACTTTATTTCTCGGCTTTGATGTGCGGTCCGAGAGGGCACGCCCAGCCTCACCAAATCGCCTACCCGGTCGCACCAAAGGTGCGCCCATATAGGCTGGCACGCCTCCGGCGTGACGGGCGGGCAGGCGACGGCCCGGCGCCTGCGGCTTGGTTTCGGGCTGGGGTGGTAGTCCTGAACGGCTTTGCTATCAATGCTGCAACCGCCCTCACAAACGGACCCCACCATGACCGACCACACCACCACCCACGCCGCTGACGAAGACGTCCGCAACCGCGACATCAAGATCTACGTCAACGGCGACATCGTTCACCGCGACGAAGCCAAGGTCTCGGTCTATGACGCGGGGTTCATGCTAGGCGACGGCATCTGGGAAGGCATGCGCCTCTATAACGGCACATGGGCGTTCTTCGACGAGCACATGGACCGCTTCTTCAACTCCTGCAAAGCGATCTCGCTCGATGTGGGGATGGACAGGGCAGGCATCGCAGACGCCCTGCGCCGCACGGCAGAGGCGAACGACATGCACGAGGACGTGCACTGCCGCCTGATGCTGACCCGAGGGATCAAGGACAAACCGTTCCAGCACCCCTCGCTCAGCACCACCGGGCCGACGCTGGTGATCATCATGGAGCATTCCAAACCCGTGGATCGCCTGCAATCTGCGGGCATTCGTTTGGCGAGCGTCCCGCAGGTGCGCGGGCTGCCACATAGCCAAGACCCCAAGCTTAACAGTCATTCCAAGCTGAACTGCATCATCGCCTGCCTTCAGGCCGAGGAAGCGGGCGCGGATGAGGCGCTGATGCTCGACCCGCATGGTTTTGTGAACACCACCAACGCTTGCAACTTCTTCATCGTGCGGCGGGGTGAGGTTTGGACCTCGACCGGGGACTATTGCATGAACGGGGTGACGCGGCAAAAGGTGATCGACCTGTGCCATGAAAACGGCATTCCGATGCGGGAGAAGAACTTCTCGCTCTACGAGGCTTATGGCGCGGATGAAGCCTTTCTCACTGGCACCTTTGGTGCGCAGACCCCGGTGGCAGAGATTGACGGCAAGGCCATCGGCAGCGGAGAACGGCCCGTCACCAAACGCATTCAGGCGCTTTATAAAGAGCTGATCAAACAGCACACGGCCTAAGGGCCAAGCGGTGCCCGCCCCCGCGAAGGGGCGGGCGGCATTTCAGGACACCATGCGTTTCAGCGCTGGAATACGGCGCAGCAGCAGCCAATCCAGCAGCCCGACGACCAGCAGGGTGATCCCCGCCATGGGAAAGGCCAGCGCCACGGCCAGCCCGACCACGACCGCGCCTTTCCACAGCGTCATGTTACGCGGCGCAGGCGGGGCCGACAGCCAGCCTGCGGGATTTGCCGGGCGGCGTTTCCACCACATCACCACGCCAGAGACGCAGAGAAAGATCACCGACAGGCAAAACAGCGTATTAGCTAGAACGCTCGGCCAACCCAAGGTGCCCATATGCAGCGCGATGCCCACGGCCATCGCCTTGCCCGCCAGCGAGTAATCCGCATAGCGCACATCGGCGAGGATCTTGCCCGTGTGCTGATCAATATGCACCGTGCGGTCGCTGGTGGGGTCGGTCGCATCGGTGTTCATCGTATCCCGGCTCAGGGTCCAGACACCCTCTTTGCCCTGCGGCAGGTTCATCTGATACCGCGCATCAAAGCCGATCTGCCGTGCCAGCGCATTGATCGTGTCGAGCGTGGCAGGCGTGCCTTCGGCTAGTCCTGCGATACCTGCGTCACTGCCAGAGGCGGGCATTGGTGTCTGCTCCAACGCCCACGGCACTTCCTTGGGGCCGTGGTTCATCTTGGCGTGGATGTCATCCGACAGCGGCGCATCCCACTTCTCTGCGGGGAATTGGCTCCATGCCTGCACCATTTTTTCCCCCCAGACTCCGGCCCATGACAGGCCCGAGATGAGGAAGAAGAACAACACGACCGACACCCAAAGACCGATCGCCCCATGCAGAGATTTCCACAAGGTACGACCACGGCTCAGTCGCGGCAGCAGCGCTGCGCGCCAGCCGGTGCCGCGCGGCCACCACAGGTAGAGCCCGGTCGCAATCAGCACCATCCCAAGCGAGGCCGCAATCTCGATCATGCGGTCGCCTCTGACGCCAAGCAGCAGGTTGGCGTGGATGTTATCGGCCATGTCATACCAGCCACTGCGGCGCGGAAAGCTGGCGAGGATTTCGGCGGTATAGGGGTCGACGGCGACCATCGTCGCCACGTCATTCGCATCGACGCGAAAGATAGCGGCCAGATCACCGGCGCGGGGGGCGACATATTGCACAAGGGTGCCGCCTTCGATGGTGGCCTGCGCAGCTGCGGCCTGTTCGGAGAGGGCGAGGGGCGCGTCTTGGGGTGTGACGGCAATCCGCTCCCCGTCCCGCCCGCCGATAAAGGCAATCAAAAGCATCACAAGCCCGGTCAGGGCAAGCATGATGAAGAAGGGGATGACATAGAGCCCGGCATAGAAATGCCAGCGCCAAGCGGCGCGGTAAAAGCTGTTCGCATGCTGCGTGTTGTCGTTTTGCAAAGCTGTCGCGCCTGCAGGAGTGATGGAAACCATATGTTTGGTCCTCTGACTGAAATGATTTGTTGGATAAGGGGCAGAGAAGCCGTGGCGGCGCCCGTGCGCGTTTGACGGCGGCGCGGCGTGGTATTGGCTGCGCGCTTGGGGCAGGGGGCAGCGGTGGCGCGGGATCAATGGCGGCGGCTAAGGGGGCCACCACCAGCCCCTTGCCTAGCGCGGCGAGGGGGTGCTGGTTCCAGTCGCAGGGTTTGTGTTCAGGCTCAACCGGTGTGCCATCCGGCCCGACAGTCACCGTCTCCACCCCGTGACCTGTGCACAGCAACATGGTCAGCGCGCCCTGTTGACGCTCTGGCATGGTTCCGGGCGCGAGCGCCGAGAACGCCCCAAACAACACCACCACCGCCCAGAGGCAGAGGTGTCGAAGCGGGCCGGTCAACGCCTTGCGGCGCATCCTGCTGCTGACTTGGGGTTAGTGTTTTTGCGCGTGAGCGCCGTGATCCATGGCGCCCGCATCATGCCCACGGCGGCTTTCGACGTTGAATATCACCTCCAAGGTCCCGGCCTTTTCAAAGGTCAGGGTGGCGGGGATTTTCTCGCCTTCCTCGAAAGGGTCACCGTCGAGGCCCATGAACATGATATGCAGCCCACCGGGCTTAAGCGTCACCGTCTCACCTGCGGGCAGATCGAGGCCGTCGATATGCGACATGCGCGCGACGCCCATATCATCGGTGGTCGTCTCATGGAGAGAGACTTCGTCGAAGCCCTCGGCGCTGATGCTGATGAGGCGGTCTGCGCTGTCTCCGCCATTGGTGATCGTCAGATAGCCGCCGCCGACGCGGGCGGTTTTCGGGGTTTCAAAGGCCATCGGATGATCGACGGTCAAAGCACCTGCGGTGTATTCATGCGCGTTGGCGGGCAGGGCAAGTAGGGCAGCCATGGCTGCGGTATAGAAAGATTTCATTGTCGTGATCCATTGTCTGAGTATTGCGAAAGAAGCGATGGCTCAGACGAGTGGCGGCCCCCGGACGGGCGGGGGCGCCCCCGCAGGGCTGCGCGGTGCGCCGAGGGCACGGGCCGCACGCGGCGTGGCAAAACGCAGCCTCCCGCCCGGCAGCAAGACATCTGCCGGGGTCGGCAAGATCACCGCATTGACGATCCGGCAGGCTTCGCAATCCAAGGCCGCATGGTAGTGGCTTTCGAGCGGGCCGTCGCAAAGATCGCTCAGCGTGCCGCCCGCTTGGATAAAGGCGATAAAGGCCGGGTCTTGCTGTACCTGCGCGGTCGCACGATGTGCGAAGGGCAAGCTAGCAAGGGCCAGCACCAGCAAGAGGGTCAGGCTGACCCGGAGCGAGGATATGCGCGAAACGGCGGACATGCGCGCTGATACCGCGGCTGACGCCGCAACGCTATAGGGCGCTTTGGTCTGCGACGTGATGTCGTAGGGGTGCTGTGCGGTAGTCGGTGTTGGCTATCGGGGGAGTGTGTTGGCTGGGATGGTAGGATTCGAACCTACGGTACACTGTACCAAAAACAGTTGCCTTACCACTTGGCTACATCCCAACACAGGGCGCTAATTAGAGTTCTCTGGCCCGGGGTGCAAGACCCGTTTTTGATAAATTAGCCTATTCTTCGGCGGCATCAACGGAGAGCAGGTCTTTGCTGGGCAATTCGGCGCGTTCCTGCGCGACGATGCGGGTCAGCTCACGCTCGGTGTGGGGTGCGACGGGCTGTGCAGCGGCGGGATTCGCGGGCGCATTCGGCGTTTGGGGCGAATCGTGCGGCGCGGTGGAGGACGATTCGCTTTGGGTGATAAGCCGATAGGCGGGAGGCTCTGCGGTAAGCCCTGTCGCGTCGAAGGCGGCCAATGTCAGGCGAATCGCTTCGCTGCGCGCGGCGGCCAGATCGGTGGTCTCTTGGTTGATCCAAGCGGCGAATTGCATGTTGATCCAGTGATCAGCGACCTCCTCAACCCATGCGGCGGCTTCGGGGGAGGGGAGGACGAAATGCAGGTCGTTCAGCACCTCCAGCGCCAATTCCCAAGCGCGGGCCAGATCGGCATCACTCGCGACTGAGAGCGTAAAGGTGAAGCGCCGCTCGGCATTGCGTGAGTAGTTGATGATCCGGCTTTTAAAGACGGTGGCATTGGGAATGCGCACATGATTGCCATCGTAGCTGAGCAGGATCGTGGCGCGGCTGGTCAGGCGGATCACCTTGCCGGTGTCGCCATCAATCTCGACCGTGTCATTGGGGCGGAACGGCTGGCGGATCGACAGCATGATGGAGGCGATGAAATTCTCCACGGTGTCGCGCACCGCGAAACCGATGGCGAGGCCGACGATCCCCGCCGCCCCAAGGATGCCCGAGAGAAGCGCCGTTGCGCCGAGGATATCAAGCGCCACGACTAGGGCCGCGATGATAAAGGCCAGTCGGATGATCTGGCGGTAAATATCAGCGATAAAGGCATTGGGGGCGAGCCGCTCCCACGGGTTGCGCAGCCGCGCTAGTGCCAGCCCGGCAACGACGATCAGGGCAAAGACCCCAAGTGCCACTAAGGCCAGCGGCAGGAAAGCCACGGCCTGCTCCATCCGCGCCGTGAAGCGGTCCACTGCGGGGTTGAGCCGTTCGGACACATCGGTGCTTTCGCGGACCTCGTTGCGGATCGCCACCACTCCTTCGACACGGCCTGCGAGCTCGCTCAGACGTGCGGCGCTGGCGGTGTCGAGCGTGGTGCCGCGCAGGGTGACTATGCCGGAAGAAACCGAGACGCTGACCTTCTCAAACCCTTCAAGCTCGCGCAGGATGGCGCGGATGCGGTTGGCGATGGCGGCATCTGCCGTGGCGTCCCCTTTGACGGCGATGGTGCCTTCAGGCTGGTCGTTGTCCTGCGCCGACGCAGGGGGCACCGGCAGGGCAAAAAGCAAAAGCAGGCACAGGATCAGGCGGGGCAGGGCGGCAATCAGGCGCATGGGGGTCTCCGTCAACGGACAAGGCCGCCGCCCCTTCATGAGGGCGGTGGCTTGGTCAATTAGCGCACTACCCCCGACAATCGAGCAGCACCGCCCCGCTGCGCTGTCCGGCCTCGACAAGTTCATGGGCACGGGCAGCTTCGGAGAGCGGCAGGACCGTATCGACAGGGCAGCGCAGGGCGCCATCTTCCAGCGCATGATGCAGGCGGGTGATCGCCTGTTCGCGCGGGCCTGCGGGCAGCAGGTAGATCAGGATGATGTCGATGGTCACCGCTTTGAACAGCAGCGGGTAGAAGGGCAGTGTGGGCGACATTTCCCCTGCCGAGCCATAGGCGGCGATGCGGCCGTTGGGGGCGATGACTTCGGTATCGGTGGTGAGGTTCAGGCCGAACTCCGTTTCGACGATGGTCTCGACAGGCTTGCCGCCGTTGGCGTCCAAAACGGCGGCGGCGAGATCGGGATCGGCGTAGCTCAGAACCGCATCAGCGCCAGCATCGCGGACCAGATCACTGTCGCGCGGGCTGCAGGTGGCAATCACCTTGGCCCCGCCCCATTTCGCCAATTGCACGGCAAGGTAGCCCACCGTTCCGGCACCGCCTTGAATGAGCACCGTCTCCCCGGCCACGCCGCCGCCGCCAAAGACGGCGTGGCAAGCGGTCAGCCCCGGAATGCCAAGTTGCGCGCCGGTCTCAAAAGAGACGCCTTTGGGCAGCGGCACGGCCTGATGCGCGGGCAGGGTGGTCTGCTGTGCCGCCGTGCCAAAGGCGCGTTGCCACTGGGCGTTCCAAACCCAGACCTTTTGACCCACACGGGCAGAATCGACGCCCGCACCCACCGCGATAATCTCTCCCGCGCCGTCGCTGTGGGGGATGACCTGTGGGAAGGGTGGTTTGGTCACGCCGGGGCGGGTGCCTGCGCGGGCCTTGACGTCAGAGGGGTTCACGCCCGAGTGGCTCAGCGCCACGCAGACCTCGCCGGGTTGCGGTGCGGGGCTGTCGATTTCCGACAGGCGCAGCACATCGGCAGCGGCTCCGAATTGGTCATAAGTGATGGCGTGCATGGTGCTTTCTCCGGCTTGAATTCAACGCGCAGAGTGGCGCATGCGCCGGGATCATGCAATTGGCCTGAAAGGCCGGCTTATTCGCGCAGTTCCTGAGGGCCGACACCCCAAAGCCGTACTTTGGGCGCCCAGCCGGTAAATCCGCCCGAGCGCAACTCGCACCATTCCAGCGTGCATTCGCCCAAACGCGCCACCACGCCCAGTTCCAGCCGCGCCACAACGGCGGCCTTTGGGTCGGGGTTGACGTGAAGTTGCAGCATGTCTTGCTCAACCAGCACGGTGCGGGTGCCCGACAAAAGCGAGTAATGCACCCAGCCGCCCATGCCGTCGCGGTCCTCTACCCGGCGCCAATGGCCGTGTTCGGCGGTGATCCTGAGCGGCAGGTCGCGGCGTTTGTAAACCCAGTCGATCCGGTGCGACAGCGAAGGGCCACGGCGCACGTTGCCCTCGGAAGTTTTAAGCGAAACGAAACGGGGGAGGGGGAGGTTCGTGACCTGTCCGCGCGCCTCTTCTGCGGCCCCGGGGCTTGCCTGAGCCAAAAGCAGCGCGCCCACCAAAAGGGTGCTGCGAAAGAAAGCCGTTATCATGGAATTGCCTGCTATGCGGTTCACTGCTGTGGGTCGGTGCTGTGCAAATCTGCGGGTTATTGTTGCTCTTTTTCCGGCGCGAGTTCTTGTGCCTCGTCGCTGCATGAGACACCATGCCCCGGAAACGAGGCGACGCCAAGACCGGGAGAGCAGGCATGTCAAAGAAGCGGTTGAGTGTTGTAGTGACGCGACGGTTGCCAGAGGCGGTGGAAATACGGCTATCAGAGCTGTTTGACGTGACCCTACGCGAAGATGACAGGCCCATGACCCGCGAGGAGTTGGGCGCGGCGATGCGCCAAGCGGATGTGCTGGTGCCGACGATCACGGATGAAATTGACGCGCCGCTGATCACGCAGGCGGGCGAGCGGCTGAAGCTGATCGCGAATTACGGGGCGGGGGTTGACCATATCGACGTGGCCACCGCACGCCAGCGCGGCGTATTGGTGTCGAACACCCCCGGCGTGCTGACCGACGATACCGCCGATATGACCATGGCGCTGATCTTGGCCGTCACCCGCCGCATGCCCGAGGGCATGGCGGTAATGCAGTCTGGCAATTGGGATGGCTGGGCGCCGACGGCCTTGATGGGCGGTCGGGTCGGCGGGCGTCGCTTGGGCATTCTGGGCATGGGCCGGATCGGTCAAGCCGTGGCGCGCCGGGCGCGGGCCTTTGGGATGCAGGTGCATTACCACAACCGCAAACGTCTGCGCGAAGAGGTCGAAGGCGCTTTGGAGGCGACCTATTGGGACAGCCTTGATCAGATGGTCAGCCGGATGGATGTGATCAGCATCAACTGCCCGCATACGCCCAGCACCTTCCATCTGATGAACGCGCGCCGTTTGGGCTTGATGAAGCGGGACGCTGTGATCGTAAACACCTCACGCGGGGAGGTGATCGACGAGAACGCCCTGACACGGATGCTGCGCGCTGGCGATATCAAAGGCGCGGGGCTGGATGTTTATGAGCATGGCCGCGAGATCAACCCGCGCCTGCGTGAGTTGAAGAACGTCGTTCTGCTGCCGCATATGGGGTCGGCCACGCTTGAAGGCCGGATTGAGATGGGCGAGAAGGTTTTGATTAACATCAAGACTTTCGATGATGGCCACCGTCCGCCGGATCAAGTTGTGCCCTCCATGCTTTGACCCCCGGACGGCTGCGGCGACGCGGGTCTTTCGGTTGGATTTTTTTACAAAGATGCCGCCGCAAGTTTTTGCGGCATGAGGATGCTATTGGGAGATAAGACGTGACGAAAATCGCAGATTTGCCGCGAAATGAGGCGGGGATCGCCGCCGCGCTGGACGAGTTGCAACAAGCCTTCGGGGACAATCTGCTGACCGGCCAAGCCATTCGCGAGCAGCACGGCCACACCACCACATGGATCGACACGCAAGCACCCGACGCGGTCGTCATGGCAGGTTCGACCGAAGAGGTGGCGCAGGCGGTGCGCATCTGTGCGGCGCATAAAGTGCCGGTGATTGCCTTCGGTACGGGAACCTCGCTCGAAGGACATGTAAACGCCCCCGCGGGCGGGATCTGCATCGATGTCATGCAGATGGACCAAGTGCTTGAGGTCAACGCGGGTGATCTTGATTGTCGGGTGCAGCCCGGTGTGACCCGCGAAGCGCTCAACACCTATCTGCGCGATCAGGGGCTGTTCTTTCCGATCGATCCCGGTGCCAATGCCTCGCTCGGTGGGATGACGGCGACACGGGCCAGCGGCACCAATGCGGTGCGCTATGGCACGATGAAAGACAATGTGTTGAGCCTTGAGGTGGTCATGGCCGATGGCCGGGTGATCCGCACCGGCGGTCGGGCGCGAAAATCTTCGGCGGGCTATGATTTGACGCGGTTGATGGTGGGCTCGGAAGGGACACTGGGGATCATCACGGAGATCACCTTGCGCTTGCAGGGAATTCCCGAGGCGATCTCCTCGGCGCGTTGTTCTTTCCCGACGGTGCAGGCGGCCTGTGAGACCGTTATGGCAGTGATCCAATACGGTCTGCCCGTGGCGCGGATCGAGCTTTTGGACGCCGATGTGGTGAAGGCCGTGAACGCCTATTCCAAGCTAACCCTGCCCGAAACCCCGCTTTTGTTGTTGGAATTCCACGGCTCGGACGCCGGGGTTGTCGAACAGGCGGAAACCTTTGGCATGCTGGCCGAGGAATTCGGCGGCACCGGCTATGCGGCGACCACCACGCCAGAAGAACGCAACAAACTGTGGCAGGCGCGGCATGATGGCTATTGGGCGGTGCTGGCGCTGCGCCCGGGGTGCAAGGCCGTGGCAACGGATGTCTGCGTGCCGATCTCGCGGCTCGCCGATGCCGTGGTCGCGGCACAGGCGCGGGCGGAGGAGTTGAAGCTGATCGCGCCCATCGTAGGCCACGCAGGCGACGGGAACTTTCATGCCTCGCTGTTGATCGACATGGACGACGCCGACGAGGTGGCGCGGGGCGAGGCCTTTGTAAGTTGGTTGGCGGAATTGGCTATCTCCATGGATGGCACATGCACCGGCGAACATGGGATCGGGCAGGGCAAACGGGCCTATCTGAGCAAGGAACTGGGCGCTGCGGTGGATGTGATGGCGACGCTCAAGGCGGCGTTGGATCCGGACAATATTTTGAATCCGGGGAAGATCTTGCCGGGGTGAGATGGGGCGGCCTGCCCTGATGTTGTACGGCGGGACATGTGGTGCACGGTATTTGGAAAAGGATGAAGTTGGGGGAGGGGCGCTAAGACGCGGGATTGGCGCGTTTGGTGAGGGGGTAAGGTCGGTTTTTGGCCATGTTGGGTCGGCTGGTGCCTGCGATCTTTGGCCTTGCTGCGTACAACGGGGTGAGCCTAGGGCAGAGGGATTGGCAGATGAAAACGCAAGTCAAAGCATTGGTTGTCGGGGGCGGCGCGGTTGGCACGTCGATTGCTTATCATCTGGCTAAGGCGGGCTGGGATGATGTGATGCTCTTGGAGCGGGATGAGTTGACCTCGGGCTCGACTTGGCATGCGGCGGGGTTGCTGCCGTTGTTCAACATGTCTTTTGCGACGACACATATTCATCAGTATTCGGTCGAGTTTTATAAGACCTTGGAGGCTGAGACCGGGTTGAATGCTGGTTTTGCCGTGGTGGGCAATCTGCGGATGGCCCAGACCGAAGCGCGCATGGATGAGTATATGCTCTATGCCTCGACCGCGGAGACCTGCGGTGTGCCGTATGAATGGCTCACCCCGGATGAGATCAAGGCGAAGTGGCCGCTGATCGAGACATCGGATTTGAAGGGTGCGCTTTATCACCAGACGGACGGATATATTAACCCTGCAGATGTAACCATGGCCATGGCCAAGGGTGCGCGGCAGCGGGGTGTGGCGATTGAGCGTAAGTTGCAGGCGGATGCCTTTGCGTGGAATGGCACCCACTGGGAAGTGACCTGTACGAAGATGGTGGAGAAGGGCGGCAACCTTGTCGCCAGTGATGAGCAGATCGTCATTACCGCTGAGCATGTGGTGACCGCGAGCGGCAACCATGCGCAGCGCACTGCGCGGATGCTGGGGATCAAGATGCCTGCGATTCCCGTGGAACATCAGTTTATCGTCATGGACCGCGATCCGGCGCTGGTTAATTATCGGGCAGCTGGCAATGGCGAGCACCCGGTGATCAGGGATGCCGATGCGCAGAGCTATGTGCGCGAGGAGCGGGGCGGCTGGATCCTTGGGGTCTATGAGAAGAACGCGCCGGCGCGGTTTGAATATGGGGTGCCGGACAGTTTCCGGGCCGATCTGTTCCAGCTCGATCTGGAGCGGATCGAAGATCAGTATATGGCGATGAACCACCGTATCCCCTCGGCTGAGGATTGCGGGTTGAAGGACGATTTCAACGGGCCGATTTGTTATACGCCCGATGGTAATCCGCTGGTCGGCCCCGCGCCGGGCTTGCGCAACATGTGGTTGGCGGAAGGGTTTTCGTTTGGGATTACGGCTGCTGGGGGCACGGGCTATTACCTCGCGCAGATGATGGTTGAGGGCGAGGCCGAGATCGATATGGCGAGCCTTGATCCCAAGCGCTACGGCGATTGGATGACCACGGAATATGCCGCGCGGAAGAATGAGGAAGCCTACGATCACGTGTATACTCTGCACCACCCGGATGAGGAGCGTCCGGCGTGCCGGCCGCTTCGGACCTCTCCGGCATATGATCGGCAGGCGGCGCGGGGAGCGCAATTTGGGCAGGTGAATGGCTGGGAGCGGCCGAATTATTTTGCGCCTGCGGGGTTTAGCGACCATGACAGCCGATCCTTCCGACGCGGGGGCTGGTGGCAATATGCGGTGGAAGAGGCGAAAGCCATTCGCGAGGGGGTGGGGCTGATTGATGCCACGGCCTTTACTAAGCATCTGGTGCGCGGGCCGGGGGCGACGGCTTTCTTGGATTGGTTCACCTGCAACAAGCTGCCGTCGGTGGGGCGGATTAACCTGACCTATGCGCTAACGGGGGCAGGGACGACGCGGACGGAATATACCATCGTGCGGCTGGCGCAGGATGAATATTATCTGGTCTCTGCGGGGGCGTGGTCGGCTTATGACAGTGACTATCTGCGCAAGGCGATTGCGGACAAGATGCCTGAGGTTGGTTATGTCGAATGTCATGACGTAACCACGCAATGGGGTGTATTTGCGATTGCGGGGCCGAAGTCGCGTGACGTGTTGCGGGACTTGGTGCGCGATGCAGAGCCCGACACGGTGCTGAGCAACAAGCGGTTCCCCTGGCTGACCATGCGCAACATTGAGCTGGGCATGGTGCCGGTGCGGGCGATCCGGGTGGCCTATACCGGGGAGTTGGGCTGGGAGCTGCATCATCCGATTGAGATGCAGAACCATCTGTTTGATGCGTTGGAGAAGGCCGGGGAGCCGCATGGCATGAAGCTGGTCGGTGCGCGGGCGCAGAACTGGCTTAGGCAGGAGAAGAGCTATCGCGCCTTTGGCAATGAGTTGGGCCGCGATGCGACGCCGTTGGAGGCGGATTTGCCGCGTTTCGTGGACCTCAGCAAAGAGTTTCACGGGAAGCAGACGATGCTCGATCACGGCATTCGCGTGAAATGCGTGACGGTTCTGATTGACGGGCCGGAGGATGCGGACCCTTGGGGGCGCGAGGTGCTTTACAATGGCGAACGGCGCACCGGGCGGCTGACCTCGGGTGGCTATTCGGTCGCATTCGGCAAGAGCATCGGCATGGGCTATGTGCAACTGCAAGACGCGGTGGTAGGCACGAAGCTGAAGGTAAAGATGCTTGATCAATTGTGGGAGGCCGAAGTGGTCGAAGACAGTCCCTATGATCCGAAGAACCAGCGCATCCGGGCGGACGGTTGATCCGGCGGGGGGTGCTCGCATTTTTCTGTGTGCTGGCGCTGACGGCGGCGTTATTGCGGGACAATCCGGTTGTCAGCGCGGCGCAGGGCTATGCCGCGGATGTGGCGACCACGGCGGCGGCGTCCTATGTCACGTTGCGCACGTTGAACGCCTTTTTGTCGACCGCGCAGGAGATCGAGGTGGGGCTCTCGTTCATCGCTTCGGGCTCAGCGCGGCCATTAAAAGTGTTGGAGCCGATTGACGACACGGTTGAGCGTATCGCCGGGTTGGTCTTTGGCGTGATGGTGGCTACGGGCGTGATCGCGGTGGCCTTGGGGCCGGTGA
Organism: Sulfitobacter dubius; assembly: GCF_027214245.1. Taxonomy (GTDB): domain Bacteria; phylum Pseudomonadota; class Alphaproteobacteria; order Rhodobacterales; family Rhodobacteraceae; genus Sulfitobacter; species Sulfitobacter dubius_A. Next base: position 128,440 of record NZ_JAPWHM010000006.1, read on the forward strand.
GTGCGATTGGCTTGGGGTTGTTGGCGGCAGCGCTGGCAGTCTGGGCGCTGAGTAAGCGCGGTCACGCAGGGCTGCCACGGCGGCTGGCGTGGTATGGCGGGTTTCTGGGACTTGCCTTGCCGCTGGCCTTGGTTGTGTCCGAGCCGCTGGCGGGGCAGCTTACCGAAGGGGTCTATCTGCGCAATATGGAGGTGATTGAGGAGATCACCGCCCGTGTCGGCGGCAGTGAGGCTTTGGGTGAAGAAGAGCCGGGTCTGACAGAATACCGACAGCTTGCCAGCAACCTTTGGAGCCGGGCGGATGAGTTGATTGGCGCGCTGTTGGCGGTGCTGGGCGTGCATGTGTTTCGGATATTCTTGCTGCCGCTTTTGTTGGTAGGCGGGCTGTTTGTCGTGGCGCGGCATTACGCGCGGGATTGAGGGCGGCCGCAAGCGGCGCGCGCGGGGCTGAGGTGGCGCAGCGGTATTTAAGAAAGGATGAAAGGGGGGAGGTGCGCCCCCCTTTGGCTTTAGCGTGCGGCGCGGGTGGCGACCCAGTTTTGCCATTGGGCGCTGCTGCCGGAGAAGGCGTTGAGGTCTACGTCACCGCCGATGCCGGGGACGATGCCGGTGGCGCTGTATTGCCAGAAGCGCCAAGTTTGGCCGGGGTAGGCCTCGGCGGGGGTCTTGGCGGTGGTGCGCAGCCAGAAGTCATAGCCGTTAAAGCCAGATAGGCCATTTTCGCGGTAGAATTTTGGCGTTGTGTAAATGATCGGGCGTTGGCCGTAGTGTCGCTCTACCACGGCTAGCCAGCGGCGCATTTGGTCGCGGACCTCTGATGCTGGGGGCCGGATGTGGGCGCAGGTGGGGGAAAACGGATTCCATTCCATGTCGAGCACCGGGGGCAGCATGCCGGGGGTGCGCGGCACGTTGCGGATGAACCAACGGGCCTGATCCTCGGGCGAGGTGCAGAAGTAGTAGAAGTGGTAGGCGCCGCGTTTGACAGCGGCTTGGCCTGCGCCTTGCCAATGGGTATCGAAGTTAATGTCTTTGAGGTCGCCGCCTTCAGTGGCTTTGATGAAGGCGAAGTTCACACCGTTTCTGCGGGCGGTGTTCCAGTCGATGTTGTTCTGAAAACGGGCCACGTCGATCCCGTGGACGGGGAAGGATTGCGGATTGCGACCGTTGAAGTCCACCGGGTCACTGTCGCTGAACCGCGCCGGGAAGAGCGTGCCGGGATCGGCGGGAGGCGGGCTGCCGGGGCGGCCGCAGGCGGCGAGGGCCAGAAGCGACAGGATCAAGGCACGGCGAAGCATCATGGGCTGGGGTTTCCTGCGATAAAGGCGAGATTGTTGGCGGGCATGGCCACTTCGTCGATGGGGCTGAGGCCAGCATCGCTGAGCCAGCGGGCCATGTCGAGGTTGTCTTTGTAGCCGATCATTGGGTCTGCGGCGCGCAGTTCGGCGTCAAAGCGGGTGTCGCCGGGAGAGGTGGTTTGGCCTGCGCGTTTGAACGGGCCGTAGAGGATGAGCTTGCCGCCGGGGGCAAGGGCGGCGGCAGCCTCGGTGATGAGGCATTGGGTGGCTTCGGTCGGGATCAGGTGCAGGAGGTTGGCCAGCATGATCAGGTCGAAGGGGCCATGCTCGGCTGCCCAGCCGGGGCTGGTGGCGTCGAGCGGAAGGGGGGAGGCGATATTGGGCAAGGCGGCCTCGGCTGCGTAGGCGTTGATGCTGGCGCGGCGGGCGGTGTCGATGTCGCTGGGGTGCCATGTGAGACCGGGGAGGCGTCTGGCGAAGCCCAGGACATGTTGCCCGGTGCCACTGGCAATCTCCAGCGCGCGGCCTGTTGGTGGCGCGTGATCCGCCAGCAGATCGCAGAGCGCGTCGAGGTTGCGCGCGGCGGCGGGTGCGAAGAGCCGGTCGCCGCCGGCAGCCTCGGCGACGCTGGCACTGGGCGGCAGGCGGGTCATGTCTGTTCTTCCAGCCGATCGGTGGCGGGCGGGGGCGTGGGCGAGAGGGCTGCAATCGCGGCGTAGGTCTGCGGCGTCATCTGATAGGTCAGCGCCGCGAGCGAGGGTTCAAGCTGCGCCAAAGAGCGGGCAGAGATGATCGGCGTCGGCCGCGTGGGGTGGGCTGCGGCCCACGCCACAGCGAGGGTTGCAGGATGAGTGCCCAGATCGCGGGCGAGAGCGGCCAGTCCGGCTGCGGCGCCGTGCATTGCTTCTTGACCGTAGCGGGCGGCATAGCGCTCATCTTCGCTCAGGCGGCCTGTGCCCCCGGTGGCGTATTTCCCGGTCAGCAAGCCGCCGCCCAGAGGGGAGTAGGGGGCGACGAGGATTTCGAGGTCGTGGGCCATGGGCAGAATCTCGACCTCGGCCTGACGTTTAACGAGGTTGTACATCGGCTGGATCACGGCGATCTCCAAGCCGAAGTCGGCGGCGATATGGGCCGCTTTGACGACCTGCCATGCCGCGAAATTCGACAGGCCTACCTGACGGATATGGCCCTGCTCTTTCAACTCGGCCAGCGCAGCGAAGCTTTCGGTCAGCGGTGTCTCGGGGTCGAAACGGTGCAGGTAGAGCACGTCGAGCGTATCAAGCTGCATTCGCTGGCGCGACATCTCGGCTGAGGCGAGGATATTGGCGCGCCCTGCGCCGCCGGTATAGGCGGCTTTGGTGGCTACGATCAGGCTGTCGCGGCGCTCCTGCACGAATTGGCCCAGCAGCGTTTCAGAGGCCCCCTCGGTATAGACATGCGCCGTGTCGAAATGGGTGATCCCCGCCTCGACACAGGCGTCGAACATCGCGCGCGAGGCCGTCGCATCAGCGCGACCACCGAACTGCATGGTGCCGAAGGCAAGGCGGCTGGCGGGGGTGCCGTCAAGGCTGGAGAGCATCTGGTTCATGCACGATTGGTGGCATGGGCGCTGCCCGCGCGCAATGGGCTTGGCGCGGGGCAGGCGGTGGGGCGCTAGCCGTCCTGCGGCTCGCCCTTTTCCAGGGCGCGCTGGTAGGCGGGGCGGTTTTGGATCATCTCGACGAAGCCTTTGAGGGCGGGGTAATCCGCGGCGCGGCCTTGGCGCATGGCAACCTCGGCGGGGAAGCTCAGCATGATGTCGGCTGCCGACAGCGTATCTTGCACGAAGTGGCCGGAGGCCCGCACGAGGCTGTTCATATAGCTGTAGTGGTTGTCCAATTCGGAACTGATGCGCGGGTGCAGAGGGGCTGCGGCATCGCCCAAGCGCGAGACATAGAGGTTGAGCAGGATCGGCGTCATGGCAGAGCCTTCGGCGAAATGCATCAGCTCCATATGGCGCAGGAAGGCGGGCGTATCGCGTTCGGGGATCATCTCGGGCGCGAAGCGGGTGCAGAGCAGATCGACAATGGCAGCGCTTTCGACAACCAACTGGCCATCAATCTCAATCATCGGGGACTTGCCCAGAGGGTGCACCAGTTTCAATTCGGGCGGGGCGAGGTTGGTTTTGGCATCGCGCTGGTAGCGGATGATATCATAGGGCTGATCCAACTCCTCCAGCAGCCAAAGGATGCGCTGCGAGCGGGAGCGGTTGAGGTGGTGCACGGTGATCATGGCAAGCGCCTTTCACAAAGAGGGAAGGGCGAGCCTAGCAACCCCGGCGCGGGCCGCAATGGAAAAGGGGCGCACGGTTGCCCGCACGCCCCTGTCAACGGTGAGCCGATTCGGCTTACTGCGGGATGGTGCCTTCGATGCCTTCGACATAGAAGTTCATGCCCGCGAGCGTGCCGTCATCGGCGGTCTCGCCCTCGGCCAGCCACGCGGAGCCGTCCTGCTTGTTGATCGGCCCGGTGAAGGGGTGGTATTCGCCCGATGCGATCTTGTCTTTCATTTCCAGCGCTTCGGCTTTCACGTCGGCGGGAACGGCGTCAGAGATCTCGCCAATGCCGACCATGCCCGGCCCGATGCCGTCCCATGTGTCGGTGGATTCCCATGTGCCATCCATGACCGCTTTGACGCGCTCGATGTAGTAGGGTGCCCAGTCGTCAATGATGGAGGAAACGCGCGGCTTGGGGCCGTATTGCGCCATGTCGGAGGCTTGACCGAAGGTGATCACGTTGCCCGCTTCCTGTGCTGCCGCCTGGGGAGCTGTGGAATCGGTGTGCTGAAGGACCACGTCAGCGCCCTGTTCGATCAGAACCTTGGCGGCGTCGGCTTCTTTGGCCGGGTCAAACCATGTGTAGGCCCAGACGATTTTGAACTGAACGTCGGGGTTTACTTTCTTGGCGTGGATATAGGCAGAGTTGATGCCGCGGATCACTTCCGGGATCGGGAAAGAACCGATGTAGCCGATGATGTTGCTTTCGGTCATCGAGCCCGCGATGTGACCCTGAATAGCGCGGCCTTCGTAGAAACGCGCAGAGTAGGTCGAGACGTTATCAGCGCGTTTGTAGCCGGTGGCGTGCTCGAACTTCACATCGGGGAATTTCTTGGCGACGTTGATGGTGGGGTCCATGTAGCCAAAGGAGGTGGTGAAGATCAGGTCGGCACCGTCGAGCGCCATTTGCGTCATTACGCGCTCAGAGTCCGGGCCTTCGGCAACGCTTTCGACGAAAACGGTCTCGACCTTATCGCCGAACTCTTCTTCGACGGCCAAGCGGCCTTGGTTGTGCTCATAGGTCCAGCCGCCGTCGCCCACGGGGCCAACAAAGACAAAGCCGACCTTGGTCTTGTCTTGGGCTACAGCGCCCGAAGCAAGGCCGAGCGCAAGTGCCGCGCTGGTCATAAGGGTTGATAGTTTCATGAGGTTTCCCCTGTTTACGTGCCCCTTGCCGGGGCTTGATGTGCGGGCGATGCCGCGTGACGTGATGCCCCTAGTTCGAGGCGTGGAAGGTTCGGCCCAGTGAGGCCGGCGCGGCGCTTTTGTCCGCCGACAGCACCACCAGAACGATGATGGTGATGATATACGGCGACATTGCCAGATACTCTACAGGAATGGCAACGCCCGCGCCTTGCAAGTTCAACTGCAACTGGGTGATGCCGCCGAAAAGATAGGCACCCAGCAGCGCGCGCCATGGTTTCCACGAGGCGAAGACGACGAGGGCAAGGGCGATCCAGCCGATCCCGGCGGTCATGCCTTCGGTCCATTGCGGCACGCGGATCAGGCTGATGTAGGCCCCGCCCAAGCCCGCGCAGGCCCCGCCGAAAAGGATCGCGGCAGTGCGGATGCGTTTGACCTTGTAGCCAAGCGCATGGGCCGCGTCGTGGCTTTCGCCCACGGCGCGCAGGATCAGCCCGGCGCGGGTGAATTTCAGCACCGCCCAGACCCCGGCGACCAGCGCGATGCCAAGGTAAAGGATGATGTCATGGGTGAAGAGGACTGGCCCGATCACGGGGATTTCCGCCAGCGGGCCGAAGTCGATATCGCCAAGCCGGGGCGGTTTGATCCCGACGTAGCTTTGGCCGATCAACGCCGAGAGGCCGAGGCCAAAAAGGGTGAGTGATAGGCCTGAGGCGACCTGATTGGCGAGCGCCACCTGCGTCAGAAAGGCGAAGAGCAGGCTGAGCACAGCACCGCCCGCGGCGGCGGCGGCGAAACCCAAGAGCGGCGATCCGGTCTCGACCGCCGTGGCAAAGCCGCAGATTGCGCCGGTGATCATCATCCCCTCGACGCCGAGGTTCAGCACGCCGGATTTCTCGACCACCAATTCGCCGATGGCGGCGAAGATCAGCGGCGTCGCGGCGACGAGGAAGCCTGCGACGAACAAAAGCGGGTTGATTGCAGAGAGATCCATCAGGCAGCCTCCGCCGCGCCAAGGCGCAGCCGGTAATGTGTGAAAACGTCCAACGCGAGCAGGAAGAACAGGAGCATCCCTTGGAACACTTGGATCGCAGCGGCGGGCAGGCCGAGGTTCGACTGCGCGATGTCCCCGCCAATATACGTCAGCGCCATCAGCCCGCCCGCGAGCAGAATGCCGATGGGGTGCAGACGGCCAAGGAAGGCCACGATGATCGCGGTGAACCCATAACCTACGTTGAAGTCGATAGTGATCTGACCGGAGGGGCCGGAGACTTCGAACATCCCCGCAAGCCCGGCGAGCAGGCCAGAGGTGCCGAGGCAAAACAGCACCAGCCGCGCCGGGTTCACGCCCGAGAAACGTGCGGCGCGGGGGGCTTCGCCTGTCACGCGGATGGCAAAGCCAAGGCGGTGTTTGGCGAGTAGGACGTAGGCGAATATCACCGCGATCAGCGCCGCGACCACGCCCCAATGCATGCCTGACCCGGCGAACAACTCGGCGTTATGGGCAGAAGCGTATTGTTGCAGGTTGCGCGAGCCGGGGAAGCCGTAGCCCTCGGGGTTTTTCAGCAAACCCAATGACATAGAAGCAAGGAATTGCTCGGCCACATAGACCAGCATCAGCGAGACAAGGATTTCATTCGTGCCAAAACGCACCTTCAAAAGGGCCGGGATCATCGCCCACGCCCAACCGCCCAAGGCCCCCGCGAGCACCATCAGCGGGAAGATATACCAGCCCTCCGCAGGGTAGAACGCCAGCCCTACAGCTGCGCCAAAGATGGCGCCCATGATGTACTGCCCCTCGGCCCCGATGTTCCAGATGCCCGCTTTGAACCCAAGGCTCAGACCGATGGCGATCAGCACCAAGGGCGCGCCTTTGATCAGCAGTTGCGGGCGGTAGTAAAAGGCATATTCGCCGAACAGTGGCTGCCAAAAAATCGTTTGCAGCGCCTCTACCGGGTCTTTGCCCAGCACGGCGAACAAGAGCCCGCCGAAGATGAAAGTGGCCAGCACCGCCATGATAGGCGTCGACAGCGAGAGGGCCCGGCTGGGCTGCGGGCGCTTTTCAAGGCGGATCACAGATCACCCCCAATGGTCAGAGTGAAAGATACGGAGGCTGTGTCAAACATGCGCCACCTCCATGCCATGCGCGCCGCCCATCATCAGGCCAATCTCTTCGACAGTCAGCCCCTGCGCGGGGCGTGTTGACGACAGGCGGCCTTCGTTTAGCGCGGCGAAATTGTCGGAAATCTCCATCAACTCGTCTAGGTCTTGGCTGATGACGATCACGGCGGTGCCGCCGGAGGCGAGGTCCAAAAGTGCCTGCCGGATCGCGGCGGCGGCAGAGGCATCGACGCCCCAAGTCGGCTGGTTCACCACCAAAAGCTCAGGCCGTTGCAGCACTTCGCGTCCGATAACGAATTTCTGCAAGTTCCCACCCGATAGCGACCGCGCCGCATTGCCGGGGCCGGGGGTGCGCACGTCGAATGTCTTGATGATCTTCTCGGCAAAGCTGCGCGCCTTGCCCCAGTCGAGCATACCGCCCCGCTCCAACCCTTCGCGGGCGGCACCGGTGAGCATGGCGTTTTCCGTCAGCGACATGTCCGGCACGGCGGCGTGGCCGAGCCGTTCTTCGGGGGCCGTCAAGACGCCAAGCGCGCGGCGGGCGGTGGGGCCAAGAAGGCCGATGTCGCGCCCGTCAAAGGTAATCATGCCCGCCCCGACCAGTGTTTCGCCCGAGAGCGCGTTGAGCAATTCGTCCTGCCCATTGCCCGCAACGCCGCCGATGCCCAGCACCTCACCGCGTCGCACCTCGACCGAAATCTCGCGCAGCGGCATGCCGAAAGCATGGGCCGACCGCGCCGAGAGTTTGTTGAGCGTCAGCGTCACTTCGCCCGGCTCTTTGCTGTCGCGCGTGGGTGTTTTCAGCGCGCTGCCGACCATCATCTCTGCCATATCGCGCGCCGAGGTCTCGCGCGGGGTGCAATGGCCGACGACCTTGCCCAACCGCAGGATCGTCGCGCTGTCGCACAGGCTGCGGATTTCTTCGAGCTTGTGCGAAATATAAAGGATCGCGGTGCCCTCTGCGCTGAGTTTGCGCAGGGTTTTGAAAAGGATTTCAACTTCTTGCGGTGTCAGGACCGATGTCGGCTCGTCCATGATCAGCAGTTTGGGATCCTGCAGCAGGCAACGGATGATCTCAACCCGCTGACGTTCCCCCGCCGACAGATCGCCGACGATACGGTCCGGGGCCAGCGGCAGGCCGTAGGTGTCCGACACATCGCGGATTTGCTGGCTGAGTTCACGCATCCGCGGCGGGTTTTCCATGCCGAGGGCGATGTTCTCCGCCACGCTGAGCGCATCGAAAAGCGAAAAGTGTTGAAACACCATGCCGACGCCCGCCTGCCGTGCGGCATGGGGGTCTGCGGGGGCAAAGTTCTCGCCCCGCATCTGCATCTGGCCCGCGTCAGGTTTGACCAGCCCGTAGATCATTTTGACCAGCGTAGACTTGCCCGCGCCATTCTCGCCCAGCAGGGCGTGAACCTCGCCCGGGGCGATCCGCAGGGACACGTCATCGTTCGCGACAACGCCGGGGTAGGCCTTGGTCAACCCAGAGAGGTCGAGAAGTTTGTCAGTCATGCGGAAACCTTTGTCTGGGTCCGGGCGATGAGGGAGATCAACGCACCATGTGCAATCTGGGCGGGCAGCTTGCCCAGCGACTTATCGCCAATAGGGCAGATGATGCCAGAGGGATCCAGCCCCATGTCGCGCAAGCGGCGGGAAAACCGTGACTTTTTTGTGTCAGAGCCGATCAGGCCGACGCTCTCTGCCCCGCGTTTAAGCAGGGCAGCGCAGAGGGCGAGGTCGATGTCATGGGAATAGGTGAAGATCAGGTGATGCGCGTCGCGCGGCGCGTGGGCGGCAAGGCGCGGCATGTCGGCGGCGGGGGTGGCGGTGACATGGGTCGGAATCTCGGCGGGGAAGCGGTCGCGGGCGCTGTCGATCCATGTGATGGCAAAGGCCCGGGGCGGGCAGGCGGCCACCACTGCGCGGCCAACGTGCCCCGCGCCCCAGAGCCAAAGGGGCGTGTCGCTCTGCACATTCGGCAGTGGCAGTGGGGTGGCCCCGTCCAATGGGCGCGGCGAGGTTGTGTAGCGCAGGCTCACCGCGCCGCCACAACATTGTCCTAGGCCGGGGCCGAGCGGCACGGTCTGCGTGTCCTCAAGCCGCCCGTTGGCTAACATTTTGCGAGCATGTGCAATCGCCTGATGTTCCAGCGCCCCGCCGCCGATGGTGCCGTCGATGCTGTCGGGCGAAACCTTCATCGCCGTGCCCGCATCGCGCGGGGCCGAGCCGCGCGTGGCGGTGATCTCGACGAAGATCGCGGTCATTTCCGCGCCCGTCCCACGGCGGCAAGGACGGCCTCGGCGGTGCCGGGGGCTTGCAGGTCGCCGTAGCTGTCGCCGCAGGCCGAGACCGCATGCGACAGCGCCATGAAGGCCGAGATGCCGAGCATGAAGGGCGGCTCGCCCACGGCTTTGGAGCGGTAGACCGTCTGCGCCGGGTTGGGTTGGTCCCAGAGCGTCACGTTGAAGACGGGCGGCCGGTCGGAGCAGGCGGGGATCTTGTAGGTCGATGGCGCGTGGGTGCGCAGGGTGCCGGTTTCGTCCCAGACCAGTTCCTCGGTCGTGAGCCAGCCCGCGCCTTGCACGTATCCGCCCTCAATCTGGCCGATGTCCAGCGCCGGGTTCAGCGAGGCGCCCGCGTCATGCAGGATGTCAGTGCGCAGAATGCGGTTTTCGCCGGTCAGCGTGTCGATCACCACTTCGGTGCAGGCGGCACCATAGGCGAAGTAGTAGAACGGCCGCCCGCGTCCGGCGATGCGGTCCCATTCGATGTCGGGCGTCTTGTAGAATCCCGTGGCCGAAAGGCTGACGCGGTTTTCATAGGCCGAAGCGGCGGCGGCGGCAAAGGTGATCTCTTCGCCCCCGATCTGCACCATGCCGTCGGTGAACTGCACCTGATCGGGCGTGGTCTGGTAGCGTTCGGCCAGATGCGCGGCCATACGGTCGCGGATCGTGTCGCAGGCGTTCTGCGCGGCCATGCCGTTGAGGTCAGAGCCCGAAGAGGCCGCCGTGGCCGAGGTATTGGGCACTTTGGCAGTGTCGGTGGCGGTGATCTTGACCAGTTCCGGCGAGACGCCGAAGCGCGAAGCCGCGACCTGCGCGACCTTTTGGAACAGCCCTTGCCCCATCTCGGTGCCGCCGTGGTTCAGGTGGATTGAGCCATCCTGATAGACATGCACCAGCGCGCCCGCTTGGTTGAGGTGGGTAAGCGTGAAGGAGATGCCGAATTTCACTGGGGTGATGGCGATGCCGCGTTTTAGCAGCGGGTTTTGCGTATTCCACTCGGCGATTGCCGCGCGGCGGGCGTCATAGTCGGCGCTTTCGACCAGTCGGTCGGTCAGCGCGTTGATAATGCAATCGGTCACCGGCTGTTGGTAGGGCGTGGTCTGCACATCGGGTGGCGTGGCCGGGATTGCGGGTTTGCCCGTCGGCACAGGAGGCGCACCGCGTGACGATAGATCGGCGTCCGCATCCGGCGGGGTGCGGTTGTCGATCGCGGTGCCGGTGTTCTCCACCTCGGTCGGGCGGTGGGCATTGTCGGCGTAGTAGTTGGCGCGGCGCACGGCGAGCGGGTCGAGGCCCAGCTCTTGGGCGATATGGTCCATCACGCGCTCAATGCCGACGATCCCCTGCGGGCCGCCGAAACCGCGAAACGCCGTGGCGCTGGCGGTATTGGTGCGCAAGCGGTGCGAGGTGATGCGGATGTCGTGTAAGTGGTAAGCATTGTCGGCGTGCAGCATGGCGCGGTCAGCGACGGGCAGCGACAGGTCCATCGACCAGCCGCAGCGGGTGTAATGCGTGACGTCGAGCGCGGTGATCCGGCCCGCCTCGTCGAAGCCGACATCGTAGCTGATGCGGAAATCATGCCGTTTGCCGGTGATGATCATATCGTCATCGCGGTCATAGCGCATTTTGCAGGGTTTGCCGGTCAGAGACGCGGCGACAGAACAGGCAATCGCCAGCGCGTTGCCTTGGCTTTCCTTGCCACCGAAACCGCCGCCCATGCGCCGCGTCTCAACCCGCACGGCATGCATCGGGCGGCCGATGGCATGGGCTACTTTATGCTGAATTTCGGTCGGGTGCTGGGTCGAGGAATGCACCAGCATGTCGCCGTTGTCCTGCGGCAGCGCCATGGCGGCCTGACCTTCGAGGTAGAAATGCTCCTGCCCGCCCATCTCAATCTGGCCCGAAAGGCGGCGGCTGGCCTTGGAGAGCGCGGCCTCGGCGTCGCCTTTTTGGTAGATGCGCGGGCCGTCTTCGAACCGGCTGTCGGCGGCGAGCGCCTGCTCGACGGTCAGGATCGGATCGCGCGGGGTGATCTGCGGCTTGCCCAGTTGTGCGGCACGGCGGGCAGCGAGATGACTGGTGGCCACAACCAGATAAAGCGGTTGGCCCGCGAAATGGATTTCGCCCGTCGCCAAAAGCGGCTCGTCATGGTTCGACGGTGAGGTGTCGCAGTCATGGACGAGATCATCGGCGGTCAGCACTTTGACCACGCCGGGCGCAGACCGCACGGCGTCGAGGACCAGACCAGTCAACTCGCCCGCCGCGACGGGGCTGAGGCCAAAGGCCAGATGCAGCGTGCCGCGCGGGGTGGGGATGTCGTCGACATAGCGCGCGGCACCGGTGACATGGAGCATCGCGGCGTCATGGGGAAGGGGCTTTGCAACGCTCATGCCGAGACCTCCTGCAGGTTGGTGGCTTGACCGTTGGCGTCATGGAAATAGCGCAGCAGCATGTTTTGCGCCGCCTCCATCCGGTAGCTGGCAGAGGCGCGCATGTCCGACAGTGGGGTGAAGTCTTGTGCCATCGCCTCCATCGCCTTGCGGATGGTGTCTTCGCTCCACGGTTGGCCGACGAGCGCCGCCTCAGCCGCAGCAGCGCGTTTCGGTGTTGCCGCCATGCCGCCAAAGGCGATGCGCGCGGTGAGGATTTCGGTGCCATTGCCAGTAATCGAGATACAGCCGCAAACCGCCGAAATGTCTTGATCGAAACGTTTCGACAGTTTGTAGCAGCGCAGCGTGTCGTGCTGGCGCGGCACGGTGATGGCTTCGACGAATTCGCCCGGCGCGCGGTCTTGTTTGCCGTAGTCAAGAAAGAAATCCTCTAGCGGCAATTCGCGCCGCGCGTCGCCGCGACGCAGGTGCAGGGTCGCCCCAAGCGCGATCAGCGCGGGCGGGCCGTCACCGATCGGTGAGCCATTGGCGATATTGCCGCCCAGCGTCGCCGCGTTGCGCACCTGCGTCGAGCCATAGCGGCGCAGCATGGTGCCCAAGCTGGGGTGCAGGGGGGCAAGTTTTGCCTCCACCTCGGTCAGCGTGGTCATCGCACCGATCCGCAGGCCGGTTTCATCCTCGGTAATCCCGCGTAGATCGGCGCAGCGGTTGAGGAAGGCCACGGCGCCAAGATCGCGGAAGCCTTTGGTGACCCAAAGACCCACGTCCGTTGCTCCGGCGATCAGCGTGGCATCGGGATTGTCGAGATACCAAGCGGCGAGTTCGTCGCTGCTTTCGGGCTGCACATGCGGCGCGCCTTTGGCTTTGGCGGGGGCTGGGATGTCCTGCGCCAACTTGTCCTTGAGGCTGCGCAGATGTTCTGGCACCGGCGCGCCTTCGGCGGCTTTGGCCGCGCGGATGATCGGCGCGTAGCCGGTGCATCGGCAGAGGTTGCCTGCCAGTTGCACGTCATGATCCGTCGCCCCATTAAGATGCGCCGTGGCCATCGAGACGACGAAGCCCGGCGTGCAGAACCCGCACTGGCTGCCGTGGTGTTCGACCATGGTCTCCTGCACCGGATGCAGCGTGCCATCGGCGCTCGCCATGCCCTCGACGGTGGTGACGGCTTTGCCGTTCACCTGCGGGAGGAAGAGGATACAGCCATTGAGCGCGCGACTGCCGTTTTCATCGGTGATCATTACCGAACAGGCTCCGCAGTCGCCCTCGTTGCAGCCCTCTTTTGTCCCGGTCAGCCCGCGTTCTTCGCGCAGCCAGTCAAGCAGGGTGGTAGTCGGGGACACGTTGGAGAGTGACACGACTTCTCCATTGAGAAGAAAAGTGATGTCCATTGGTTCTCATCCGCCGCGGTACAAAGTGGCCCATATCATTGCGCGGGGTTCGATGCGGCGTAGAACCGGGCGCGGGCGAGGTAGAGGTCAGGCTAGCGGGGCGGGGGGCGTTTTGGCAAGAAAAAATACCTTGGGCGGAAAATGCGCTGGGTGCGATCCGGTGCTGGTGCCTCTGGGGTGGGTGGCGTAAAAATGCGCCATGTCCAATGATCCCCGATTCATTCACCTGCGTAGCCACTCCGAGTATTCCTTGCTGGAGGGCGCGCTGCGGTTGAAAAAGCTGCCCGGCATGTGCCGCGATGCGGGCATGCCCGCGCTGGCGCTGACCGATACCAACAACATGTTCGCCGCCCTCGAGTTCTCGGTCGCCATGGCGGGCGCCGGCGTGCAGCCGATCATCGGCTGTCAGGTCGATGTGGCCTATGTCGAGGTGCAGCCGGGTGAGAAACCGCGCCCGCCTGCGCCGGTGGTCCTGCTGGCGCAAAGCGAATTGGGCTATGAAAACCTGATGAAGCTGAACTCTTGCCTCTACCTCGACAAGGGCGGCGCGGTGGCCGAGGTGACGCTGGCGGAGCTTGAGGCGCTGAGCGCCGATCTCATCTGCCTGACGGGTGGCCCGTTGGGGCCGGTGGGGATGCTTTTGCAAGGCGGCCAGCGCCCGGCGGCAGAGGCGTTGATGGCGCGGCTGCAGAGTGCCTTTGGCGACCGGCTTTATGTTGAGTTGCAGCGCCACCCCGAAGATGGCGGCCAGCCCGAGCCCGAGCGTCTGACCGAGCGCGGCTTTATCGAGATGGCCTATGCGATGGATATCCCGCTGGTCGCGACCAACGATGTCTATTTCCCGAAACCGGATATGTACGAGGCCCATGACGCGCTGATCTGCATCGCCGAGGGTGCCTATGTTGACCAAAGCCAGCCGCGCCGCCGCCTCACCGCGCAGCATTACTTCAAGTCGCAAGCCGAGATGGCGACGCTTTTCGCCGATTTGCCCGAAGCGCTGAGCAACACGGTCGAGATCGCCAAGCGCTGCGCCTTTATGGCCTACCGCCGCGACCCGATCCTGCCCAAGTTTGCCGATGATGAGGTCGCTGAGCTGCGCCGTATGGCCAACGAGGGGCTACAGGCGCGTTTGGCAGTGATCCCGCATGCGGTGAGCGTGGAGGAATACCAAAAGCGACTCGATTTCGAGCTGGGCATCATCGAAGGCATGGGGTTCCCCGGCTACTTTCTGATCGTTGCCGACTTCATTCAATGGGCCAAGGACAATGACATTCCGGTGGGGCCGGGGCGGGGTTCGGGGGCGGGGTCACTCGTGGCCTATGCGCTGACCATCACCGACCTTGACCCACTGCGCTATTCGCTGCTGTTCGAGCGTTTCCTCAACCCCGAGCGGGTCTCGATGCCCGACTTCGACATCGACTTTTGCATGGACCGCCGCGAAGAGGTGATCCGCTACGTGCAAGAGAAATATGGCCGCGACAAGGTGGGGCAGATCATCACCTTCGGTGCGCTTTTGTCCAAGGCGGCGGTGCGCGACATCGGGCGCGTCTTGCAGATGCCCTATGGGCAGGTCGATCGCCTGTCGAAGATGATCCCGGTGGAGGGGGTGAAACCCGTCTCCATCGAAAAGGCGCTGGCGGATGAGCCGCGCTTGCGCGAGGAGGCTAAGAACGAGGAAGTCGTGGACCGCTTGCTGACCTATGGCCAGCAGGTCGAAGGGCTGCTCAGGAACGCCTCGACCCACGCGGCGGGTGTGGTCATCGGCGACCGGCCGCTGGACCATCTGGTGCCGCTCTATCAGGACCCGCGCTCGGACATGCCGGCGACGCAGTTCAACATGAAATGGGTCGAACAGGCCGGGCTGGTGAAATTCGACTTTCTGGGTCTGAAGACCCTCACCGTCATCCAAAACGCGCTTGATCAGATCAAAGCGGGCGGGCGGCATTTGCACCTCGCCGCGGATGGGCGCCAGATCTATGAGCCGCCAGAGGGGCACGTGGATGACGTGGCCACGATCCCGCTCGACGATAAAGCGACCTACAAGCTTTACTCCAGCGCCAAGACGGTCGCGGTCTTCCAGGTGGAATCCAGCGGTATGATGGATGCGCTCAAGCGTATGAAGCCGACCTGTATCGAGGACATCGTGGCCCTCGTGGCGCTCTACCGTCCCGGCCCGATGGAGAACATTCCGGTCTATTGCGAGGTCAAGAACGGCCAGCGCGAGCTGGAATCCGTGCACCCGTCGATCGACTACATCCTTGAAGAGACCCAAGGCATTATCGTTTACCAAGAACAGGTGATGCAGATCGCGCAGGTTATGGCGGGCTACTCGCTTGGCGGCGCGGACCTGTTGCGCCGCGCCATGGGTAAGAAAATCGCCGAGGAAATGGCCAAGGAACGCCCCAAGTTCGAAAAGGGCGCGATGGCCAATGGCGTCGACAAGAAGAAGGCGGCGGAGGTCTTCGACCTTCTGGAGAAATTCGCCAACTACGGTTTCAACAAGTCCCACGCGGCGGCCTATGCGGTGGTCTCCTACCAGACGGCTTGGCTGAAAGCGAACCACCCGGTCGAGTTCATGGCCGGGGTGATGAACTGCGACATCCACCTGACTGACAAGCTAGCGGTCTACTTCGAGGAAGTGCGCAAACGGCTGGAACTGCCTTGGGTGCCGCCTTGTGTGAACCGCTCGGATGCGACCTTCAAAGTGGTCGATGGCGCGCTGGTCTATGCGCTTGGCGCGCTGAAGAACGTCGGGCTCGAGGCGATGCGGCTTGTGACCGAGGGGCGCAAGGTCGACGGCGTCGACAAGCCCTTTGCCACGCTCTTTGACCTCGCCCGCCGGGTGGACCTCAAGCGCGTGGGCAAGCGCCCACTTGAGATGCTGGTGCGCTCGGGCGCTTTTGACCAGCTCGACAGCAACCGGCGGCGGGTGTTCCAATCGCTCGACGGGCTGGTGAGCTACTCCGCGGCGATCCATGAGCAGAAAGCCAGCAGTCAGGTGTCGCTCTTTGGTGAGGCGGGCGATGATCTGCCCGAACCGCGGATGCTGCCCTGCGATGACTGGCAATCGGCGGAGCGGTTGGCCGAAGAATTCAAGGCTGTCGGCTTCTACCTCTCGGGCCATCCGCTGGACGACTACATGCCGCCCTTGAAACGCAAATGGGCGCGGGAGACCGGTTTGCCTTTCCTGACGCTCGACGAGCTCAACGAAAAAGTCTCGACCCGGGGCGCGATGAACGCGCGGCTCGCGGGCGTCGTGGCAGGCCGTCAGGAGCGCAAGTCGGCGCGGGGCAACCGCTTTGCCTTTGCCCAGCTGTCGGACACCACAGGCGGCTACGAGGTGACGATCTTCTCCGACGTGCTGGAGGCGTCGCGCGATCATCTGGAGGTCGGGTCCAAGGTCGTCGTCACTGTCGAGGCGACGATGGAAAGCGACCAGTTAAAGCTCTTGGCACGCGGCATCGGCCCGATCGACGCGGCGGTGGCGGATGCGGGCAGCATGGGGCTGCGCGTTTTCATCGACGGGCCGGGGGCCATTCAATCGGTGGCCGATGTGCTTGATGGCGCGCGCCAAGCGGTCAAGGCGGCGGGGAAGGGGCCGGTGCAGTTCTGCCTGATGGACCCAAGCCTGCCCGGCGAGGTCGAGGTTGATCTGGGGCGCGAGTTTCCGGTGACGCCGCAGATCAAGGGCGCGATCCGCTCGCTCGACGGGGTGATGGAGGTCGAGGAAATCTGACCTCGCCCCTCGCGCAGATCCGCCCTTTTTCCGCCCGTCAGTGGACGGCAAGCGGTGGCTGCGCTAACTGCCTGATAAGCAACGGGGAGCAAAGCATGAAACGACGCATCGGCCTTTTGATCATGGCAGCGCTTCCTTCGGCCTGCGGCATGACGCCCTCCGCGCCGGCGCCTCAGGTTGCGGAGATCGGCTTTGGTACCGCTTTGCCCTTTGGCGAGGTCGCCCGTGTCTGTGATGTGCGAGAGCAAGATTTGGGCAAGATGGTCGAAGAACCTGCGGCGCGGGGCTATCGGCTGTTCGATTCGCAACCCGGCAGCGCGGGACCGCGCAGTTTTTACATCACCGGTTTTGCGGATGACTGCGCGCGCCAGTTGACGGCGGCCAATGTCATGTTCGGCACGCCCTCGGTCTATGAGCAGTTGCATTATGGCCTGGGTGGGGAAAACCTGCCCATCGCTGAGACCGACGCGGCCTATGAGGCGATCAAGGCCAGTGTCTGTGGCGTGGGCAAGGGCAAACCCTGTGGCAAGCGGATTGGCACCCTCGACAAAACGGCGTTTTTCGTCAGCGCTTATGAGCGTTTGGGCCAAACCGCACGTTGGTCTGAGGTGCTGGTGCATGACGGGGCCGTGGCCGCCGTGGCAATGAAATCAGCGAACTGAGCGGCGCCGCGGCTCAGTAATGCGGTGGCCGTTCGTCGCCCAAAAGCACCGCGCCACCTCCTGAGGCATCCCGCTCCCCCTCGCGCTGCATCAACATATGCACGCGGCGGTTCAGGGTGACGATTTCATCCTCCTGACGGGTGACGATCTCTGACATATCATCGACCGCGCGGGTCAGATGGGCGATCTGCTCTTCGAGTTGGTTAATTCGTTCTGCGGTTTGATCTGGGGTTTGTTCTGGCATAGGGGCGCGTCCTTTTTGCGCGATTTAGCATGGGCGGGCGGCACAAGACAGGGGCAACACGCAGCGTTGCTTGCTCTTGCGGGGGGCTTGGGCTAGACGCGAGGCCAATTGATGCACCGAGGATCCTTGCCATGGCAAAGCCCAAGAAAACCCCCCGTCCCAAGGCGCAGACCCCGAAGGGGTTCCGCGATTATTTCGGGACTGAGGTGACCCATCGGGCCGAGATGCTCAGCAAGATCGCCGCAGTTTACCACCGTTATGGGTTCGACGCACTGGAAAGCTCGGGCGTGGAGACGGTCGAGGCGCTTGGCAAATTTCTCCCCGATGTGGACCGCCCGAACGAAGGCGTTTTTGCGTGGCAGGAAGATTCCGAAGGCGACAAGCCCGGCGATTGGCTGGCGCTGCGCTATGATCTGACAGCGCCCTTGGCGCGGGTCTATGCCCAGCACCGCAACGATCTGCCGATGCCCTATCGCCGCTATGCGATGGGGCCGGTTTGGCGCAATGAAAAGCCGGGGCCGGGGCGGTTTCGTCAGTTTTATCAGTGCGATGCGGATACCGTAGGCGCGCCATCAGTGGCGGCGGATGCCGAGATTTGCGCGATGCTGGCCGATTGTCTGGAAGAGGTCGGGATTGCGCGCGGCGACTATGTGGTGCGGGTGAACAATCGCAAGGTGCTGAACGGTGCGCTGGAGGTTGCGGGCCTTGCCGGAGACGACAAGGACACCGAGCGCGCCATCGTGCTGCGCGCCATCGACAAGTTGGACCGCCTCGGCGCAGAGGGCGTGCGCGCTCTGCTGGGAGAGGGCCGCAAAGACGACAGCGGCGATTTCACCAAGGGTGCCGGGTTGGCAGATGCGCAGGCCGATGTGGTCATGGGCTTCATGCAGGCCAAGCGTGACAGCGGGGCCGAGACTGTGGCGCGGCTGCGCGAGTTGGTCGCGGGCTCCGATGTCGGTGTGCAGGGTGTGGATGAGCTTGAGTTGATCTCTGACCTTCTGGCGGCGGGTGGCTATGGCCCTGACCGGGTGGAAATTGATCCGTCGGTGGTGCGCGGCCTCGGCTATTACACCGGTCCGGTGTTCGAGGCCGAGCTGACCTTTGAGATCAAAGACGAAAAAGGCCGCGCGCGGAACTTCGGATCGGTCGCGGGCGGTGGGCGCTACGACGATCTGGTGAAACGCTTCACCGGGCAGGAAGTGCCAGCAACCGGCGTCTCCATCGGTGTCGACCGTCTGCTCGCCGCGCTGGCCGCCAAAGGGCGGCTTGAGGCCGAAGCGACAGGCCCCGTCGTCGTCACGGTGATGGACCGGGACCGCATGGCCGATTATCAAGCAATGGTCGCGGAACTGCGGCAGGCGGGCATCCGGGCGGAGGTCTATCTGGGCAACCCAAAGAACTTCGGCAACCAGATGAAATACGCCGACAAGCGGCAAAGCCCGGTCGTCGTCATCGAAGGCGGCGACGAACAGGCGCGCGGTGTGGTGCAGATCAAGGACATGGTGCTGGGCGCGCAGCTTGCGCAGGAGGCCAGCCATGATGAGTGGAAAGAGCGCCCCAACCAATATGAGGTGCCCCGTGCTGATCTGATCAAAGCGGTCCGCGATATTCTGGATCGGGCGAGTTGATGCCGACACGTTCTGAAACGCTGGCGCGGGCCGCGTCGCTACGCGCGATTTTCGACGCGCAGGGCGCTGTGCTCGTCGAGCCGCCGATCCTGCAACCGGCCGACACGCTGCTGGACCTCTACGGCGAGGATATCCGCGCGCGCGCCTATGTCACCTCGGACGCGCTGCGTGGCGAGCAGATGCTGCGCCCCGATTTTACGGTGCCGGTGGTGCAGATGCACATGGCCCATGGGGCCGAGCCCGCGCGCTATACCTATTCCGGCGAGGTTTTCCGCCGTCAGGAACACGACCCGAACCGTGCCAATGAATACATTCAGGTGGGTTTCGAGGTCTTCGACCGCGCCGACCCGGCGGCGGCAGATGCCGAGGTTTTCGCCCTGATCGCTGAGGCGATGCAGGGGCTGCCGGTGCGCCCGGTGACGGGGGATATCGGTGTGCTGATGGCGGCGGTGCAGGGGCTTGATACCTCGCCCGCGCGCAAACAGGCATTGATGCGGCACATCTGGCGCCCGCGCCGCTTTCGCGCGCTGCTGGACCGCTATGCGGGGCGCAGCCCTGTGCCTGCCGGACGCAAAGCGTTGTTGGCCAAGGCAGAGGCCGAGATTTCGGCACCCATGGTCGGACTGCGCTCACAAGCAGAGATCGAAGCCCGCGTGGCAGCGCTGCGCGAGGATGCCAAGACCGCGCCGATTTCCGCGCAGCAAGTCGATCTGTTTGAGGCGCTGTTGGAGGTCAAAGAAACCCTACCGAACGCGCTGAGCCGCCTGCGCGATCTGGCCGTCGACATGCCCGCCATCGGCGATGCCGTGGCCCGCGTTGCGGCCCGCGCCGATGCGATGCGCGCCCGTGGGATCGACACCGACGCGCTGCTGTTCGAGGCCAGCCATGGTCGGTCTTCGATGGAATATTACGACGGTTTCGTCTTTGCCTTCCGCGCGGCCTCGCGGCCCGATCTGCCCAGCATCGCCAGCGGCGGGCGCTATGACGCGCTGACCCGGCGGTTGGGGCAGGGCGATGAAATCCCGGCGGTGGGCGGTGTGATGCGCCCCGGCCTGATGCTGGAACTGGGGGCCGGGCAATGACGCTGAAACTTGGCGTGCCGTCCAAAGGGCGGCTGATGGAAAAGACCTTTGAATGGTTCGGCGCGCGCGGCGTGAGCTTGCAGCGCACCGGGTCCGACCGCGAATATGCGGGCAAGGTCGAAGGTATCGAGGATGTCTCTCTGGTGCTGCTTTCTGCCGGAGAAATTCCGCGCGAACTGTCGGCGGGGCGGATCCATTTGGGCGTGACCGGCACCGATCTGGTGCAAGAGAAGCTGGCGCTCTGGGATCAACTGGTCGAGCCGCTGGAGGAATTGAACTTTGGCCATGCCGACCTGATCATCGCGGTGCCGCAGGCTTGGGTCGATGTCGATACGCTGGATGATCTGGATGCCGCCGCGGCGGCCTTCCGTGCTGAACATGGCTTCCGCCTGCGCATCGCCACGAAATACCACCGGTTGGTGCGGGAATTCCTGCGCACACACGGTGTGGCCGATTACGCGCTGGTCGACAGCCAGGGCGCGACCGAAGGCACGGTGCTGAATGAAACCGCCGAGGCGATTGCCGATATCACCTCCAGCGGAGAGACCCTGCGCGCCAATCACCTCAAGATCCTCAGCGACGGTTTGATCCTGCAATCGCAGGCCACACTCTGGCGGTCGCGCATGGCACCCCTAGAGGATCACAGCCGCAAAGCGCTGAAAACTCTGATCGCGCAATTGACCTGACGTAGCGTCATAGCCAGGGGTTTTTCTCTTCCCTTCCATATGATTGCACCTCCCGAGCCTCTCTGGCTCGGGCGCCTGTCGCCCTGTGACCTATCAAGAGACTTGCGGGATAGCGCGCTTCGGATAGGGTGAAAGGGTCAACAGGCCGATACCACAAGCTCCGCCAAAAGGGGCAGGGATCGGGACATAGGGAGGATCCGTCGATGATCGGATGTCACGCGCCCCTCGCGAGGGGCCGCAGCCGTCGCCGCATGGGAGTGGGCGATTGCTGAAGATTGAGGATTTGCATCTGTCCTTTGGCGGCATCAAGGCGCTGCAGGGGGTGAATTTCGAAGCCGGGGCCGGAGAGATCACCGGTGTCATTGGCCCCAACGGCGCGGGCAAGACCTCGCTTTTTAATGCGATATCAGGGTTTTACAAGCCCGACCGGGGGCGTGTGTCCTTTGACGGGCAGGATATCACCACGCTCAGCCCCGATAGGCGCGCAGGGCTGGGGCTGGCGCGGACCTTCCAGAACATCGCGCTGTTTCGCGGCATGACCGTGCTCGACAACATCAAACTGGGCGGTCACACGCGGCTCAATACCAACGTCTGGCAAGCGCTGCGCTATTTCGGCGCGGCGCAGAAGGCTGAGTTGGAGCTGCGCCGCGAGATCGAAGAGCAGGTCATCGATTTCCTTGAGATCGACCACATCCGCAAATACCCGATCACCATGCTGCCTTACGGTCTGCAAAAGCGGGTCGAACTGGGCCGCGCGCTGGCAATGCGCCCGCGCGTGCTGCTGCTGGATGAGCCGGTGGCGGGCATGAACCGGGAAGAGACCGCCGACATGGCGCGGTTCATCCTCGACGTGCAGGAGCAATTCGGCACCACGATCCTGCTGGTGGAACATGACATGCATATGGTGATGGACATCTGCAGCCGCATCGTCGTGCTGAACTTCGGCCAGCAGATCGCCAGCGGCACGCCCGAGGAGGTCTCGAACAACCCGGCGGTGATCGAAGCCTATCTGGGGGCCGCGGCATGACGATTTCTTTAAAAGAAATCGGTCCGGAATCTTTCAAAGATTCCGGGTCACCGGACAGGGAGGCATTTTGATGGGGCAGTTCGTGCAGTTCGCGATCAACGGGCTGATGGCCGGAGCGATATACGCGCTGATCGCCGTGGGGATCGTCAGCGTATACAAGGCGACCAAGGTGGTGAACTTCGCCCATGGTTACCTGATCATGTTCGGGGCCTATTTCTACTTCACCTTCGCAGTGATTGTGCCGGGCCAGCCCTGGGCGCCTGCTTGGCTCGCTTCTTGGCAGCCGGGCTGGATGGTCGAGATGCGGGGCGAATTGCCGATGTTCTCGCCGGTGGCGGCGGTGCTTGATTGGGTGGCGAACCTGCCGCGTATTCTGTTGGGTCTGGCGGGGGCGCTGGTCTGCAACGCCATTCTGGGCCGGATCATCGAGCGGGTATTGATGCGCCCGCTGATGGGGCAATCGATTTTTGCGATGATCATGGTGACGGTGGGGCTGATCTCGATCCTGTCGGGCGCGGCGCAATTGATCTGGACGGCGGATGCGGCAAGCGTGCCCTATATCGCGCCCAACATGCCGATCCGGTTTGAGTCGTTCGGCACGATGATCTTCCTCTTCGGCACTGATCTGGTGAACATGGTCGTGGCCCTGCTGCTTTTCGGTGGCATCGTCGCCTTCGTGAAGTTCACCAAGGGCGGCATTGCCATCCGCGCCACCGCCGAGGACCAGTCGACCGCCTATTCGATGGGTATTTCAGTGCCCAAGGTCTTCTCCCGCGCTTGGGTGCTGGCCAGCACCACAGGGGCCATCGCGGGGGCAATCCTCGCCACCCGCAACGGCATTTCACCGAGCCTTGGCCTTTTTGGTTTTTCGGTGCTGGCGATCGTGCTGATGGGCGGGCTCGACAGCTATATCGGCGTGCTGATCGCGGCGATGGTCGTGGGCGTGCTTGAGGCGATGACACAGTGGCAGATGGGCGGCGGCTGGGCCGAGATCGTGCCCTACGTCACCGTGCTGGTGGTGCTGATCTGGCGCCCGCACGGGCTGATGGGCCAGAAAGAGGTCGAGCGGATATGATCAACGCAAATCTCAAATCCAGCTATGCCGCCGATGAGCGGGTGCTGAACAACCGCTATAAGCAGGCCTTCGTTTACGGGTCGATCCTTGCGCTGGCGCTCTTCACTCTGTTCGGCAACGACTACCTCATTCTGATCGCCAGCCAGATGGGCATCCTGCTGATCGCCGTGGTGGGGATCAACATCCTGACCGGCTATACCGGGCTGGTCTCGCTGGGCCATGGTGCCTTCGTCGCCATCGGTGCCTATGCGGTGACCATCTTCGGTAACCTCGGCGCCGGGGTGATCCCGGCAGGGTTGATGCCCTTCGTCTCGGTGCCTTTGGCCGTCGCGCTGGCGGCGGCGGTCGGCGTGTTGGTCGGCCTGCCGAGCCTGCGGGTCAAGGGGCTTTACCTTGCCGTGGCGACGCTGGCGGCGAATTTCATCGTGATCTTTTTGATTGAAGAAGACCTCTTTGCCCCTTGGACTGGCGGCATGGTGGGGATCAATACCAATGTGCCCAATCTGCTGGGCTGGGAGTTGGATACCAAACGTGAGATGTTCGGTCTGATTGCGGCGGTGGGCTTGGTGTCGCTGCTGGCGGCGCAGAACTTGATCCGCACCCGCGTGGGTCGCGCCTTCATCGCCATTCGCGACCGCGACTATTCCGCCGAGATTCTCGGCATCTCGCTCTTGCGCTACAAGTTGATGAGCTTTGCCCTTTCGGCCGCGTACTGTGGTCTGGCAGGGGCGCTCTTCGCCTATTTCTACGCCCGCATCCTGCCTGAGCAGTTCGAACTGGCGCTCTCGCTCAACCTCGTGGCGGCGCTGATCATCGGTGGCATGGGGCGCACGATGGGGCCGGTCTTCGGCGTCATCATCGTCGTCATGGTGCCAGAGTTGATCAAGGTGCTCTTCGGCGCGCTCGCCGGCGACAGCGCCGGAGCCGGACAACTGCGCGCACCCCTCCAGCAGATCGCCTTTGGCGTGCTGCTGGTGTTGTTTCTGCTCAAGGAGCCCTTGGGCATCAACCAGATCGTCGACCGCATCCTGCGCGCCGCAAACCGTTGGCCGTTTGCGCGCGGATAATCAAAAGGCCACATCAGGGAGAAGACAGATGACCATGAACCGCCGATCCTTCCTCGCCACCACCGCCGCTGCGACGGCGGCCATGGGCACGCCGATGATCCTGCGCGCCCAGCCCAAGGAGTATGTGCTCGGCGCCTCGCTGCCGCTCACCGGGCCTTTTGCCACCGCCGGTCAGTTGGTCGCGCCTGCCTTTGCCATGGCCGCGAAGCTTTTCAATGACGAGGGCGGGGTGGCCGGGGTGCCCATTCGCTTCGTCACCGAGGATTCGGGCTATGTGCCGCAGAACGCGCTCAACAACTACCAGCGGGCGCTGGCCTCTGAAGGCAAGAACATGATCGGCTATTTCGCCGACAGCACCGGCGCGATGAAGCTGATCGCGCCTGAGCTCAAGGGCGAGAACGCCCGGATTATGGGATCGACCTCTTTCGCCTCTGAACTGGCCGACCCTGCGACGCATCCCTACCAGTATCTCTCGGGTCCGACCTACCAAAGCCAGTTCGACATCCTTTTGCAGAACATCAAGAACGAGGGCGGGCAGAAGGTCGCCTTCATCTTCTCCAACACCGAGTTCGGCCGCGATCCCATTGAGCATGGCCGCAAGACTGCTGAGGAACTGGGCCTTGAAGTCGTGCTGGAGGAAAGCACCAAGGCCGAAGGCGCGGATATCCCCACGCACGTTACGAAACTGGCGCAGTCCGGCGCGGATCACTGCATCCTTCAGGGTTATGTCACTGGCGTCTGGCCGCAGCTTATTGGCGGCGCGCGGCAGTTTGGTCTGCCGGTCAAGTTCAAGGGCACCTTCTGGGGCATGGAGAAACTGATCGCCGACCGCATCACCGCCGAGGCGGGGCCGTTCCTTGCCGGGTATGAGGGCGTCATGCCTTACCGCTATTTCTATGACCGCGAAGAGGCGCCGCGTTATCAGCAGTACGCCGAACTCAGCAAGCAAATGTTCGCGGGCACGCCGCTGGAGAACTACATGTCGACATGGGCGATCCAGACCATGTGCGGGCTGGAGATCGCCATGAAAGCCTTCCGCGACACCGCCGAGGCCGGGCTGGAACTGACGCCTGATAACATCGCCGAGAAGCTGGCGGGGATCTCGGACTGGGATTCTGGCGGCTTCTTCGGTGGGCCGGTGAGCATGGAAAACAACGCCATCGGGACGGGCCGGGTCTATGGCTACAACCCCGAGGACGGGTTGTTCACGCCGAAATCCGATTGGTTCACCGTTTGATAAACGCGGGGCGTCCGGCGGGCGCCCCAAACCCCAGAAAGAGGACGCGCCCGTGCTGACCATCGAGAACATCGAAGTGACCTACCACCATACGGTGCAAGCGCTGCGCGGGCTGTCACTGGAAGTGCCAGACGGCAAGATCGTCACGCTTTTGGGCACCAATGGCGCGGGCAAGACCACGACGCTGAAGGCGGCGAGCAACCTGCTAGCGTTGGAGAACGGCGAGGTTGGCGAGGGGCGGATCAGCTTCAAAGGTCAGTCGATCATGACGATACAGCCCGACCGTCTGGTGCAGCAGGGGCTGTTCCACGTGCGCGAGGGGCGGCGGATCTTCAGTGAAATGACGGTGGAGGACAACCTGATCGCCGCCTCCTACGCGCTGGACCGGCGGCAGGCGAAGCCGGACTATGACAAGGTCTATGCGTTTTTCCCGCGGTTGAAGGAGCGGCGCCGCCAGATCGCGGGCTATCTTTCAGGCGGGGAGCAGCAGATGCTGGCCTTTGGCCGGGCAATGATCGCGCGGCCTGAGTTGATCCTGATGGATGAGCCCTCGCTCGGCCTCGCACCCAAGGTGGTGGCCGAGATTTTCGACACGATTAAGCGGCTCAACCAAGAGGACGGCACCGCGATCCTGCTGGTGGAGCAAAACGCCGGGGTGGCCTTTTCGGTCGCCGACTACGGCTACATCATGGAGAGCGGTCAGATCGTCATGGAAGGGGATGTTGCCAAGTTGCGCGGCGACAAGGACATCCAGTCCTTCTACCTCGGCATGGGCGAGGAGGGCGGCGCGCGGCAATCCTTCCGCGATGTGAAACATTACAAGCGCCGCAAACGCTGGCTCAGCTAGGGAGGTCCGCCATGGCATTCGACGAGTTCAAGGGTGACTTCGCGCCGCTGGTCCGCATGGTGCACAACCATGCCAAGAACCGCCCCAACGGGGTGGCGATGCGGCAAAAGGAATTTGGCATCTGGAACGAGATCACCTGGGAGGGGCTGCAAGAGATCATGCAGGCCACCGCCGCAGGGCTGGTCGATCTGGGGCTGAACACGGGCGATCATGTCGGCATCCTTAGCGAGAACCGCAGCGAATGGGTGCAGGCGCAGTTCGGCATCAATGCGGCGGCGGGGGTGGTCGTGGGCATGTATCCCACCAGCCCGGCGGCGGAACTGGAGCATCTGGTGAATGCCTCGGATACCGCGGTGCTGTTCATCGAAGATCAGGAGCAGCTGGACAAGATCAAGGAACTGGGCGACCGGGTGCCGCAGCTGCGGCAGTTGGTGATTTTCAACCCCAAGGGAACGCGGGGCGAGGAACTGCTGGGGCTGATCAGTTTCGACGACCTGCTTGAGCGGGGCCGGGCGCGGCTTTCGGGGCTCGCCGACGATCTGCGCGCGCGGCAGGCGGGGATCGAGCCCGACGACACGGCGATGATGGTTTTCACCTCCGGCTCCACCGGCCTGCCCAAGGCGGCGGAGATTTCCTATGGCAATATCCACGCGGGCGTGGGTGTGGCGCGCGATGTCTTCGGGGACTACCCGCCCGGGACGGATGTGCTGAGCTATCTGCCGCTGTGCCACATCGCCGAACAGGCCGTGACGGTGATCAACGGGCTGGCGCAGCAATTCGTGATGAATTTTGGTGAGAGCCTTCGGACCATCACCCTTGATCTGCGCGAGGTCGCGCCGCAGGTCTTCTTTGGCGTGCCGCGGATTTGGGAGAAGATGCAGGCGGGGGTGCTGGTGCAGGCGCAGACCGCCGGGCGGATCAAGGGGCCGATGACGCTGATGGCGCTGAAAGGCGCACAGCGGCGCGGCATGATCCGGCGCGACAGGTGGAGCGCGGGGGACCGCATGGCGCATGCCTTTTGGGATACGCTCGTCTACCGGCACATCCGCAGCTATCTGGGGCTGGGGCGCACGAGTTTCGCGATCTCTGCCGCCGCGCCGATCAGCGCGGAGTTGCTCGGCTTCATGCGCGGTATCGGCGTGAACATCCGCGAGGCATGGGGCATGTCCGAAACCTCGGGCGTGGGCACGATCCAGAAATCATGGGGGCAATGCGACGGGCGCATCGGCTTTCCGGTCAGCGGCGTGCGCACTCGCATAGCCGAGGATGGCGAGGTGCTGTTCTCGGGCGGGACCATCTTCAAGGGCTATTACAAGAACCCCAAGGCCACCGCCGAGACGATCCGCGACGGCTGGCTGCATACAGGTGACGTGGGGCGAGAGGAGGCCGATGGCTCGATCACCCTGATCGACCGCAAAAAGGACATCATGATTAACGCGGCGGGCAAGAACCTTGCGCCCGCGCATATCGAGAATGTCATCAAGGCCAGCCCCTTCATCAAGGAGGTCGTGGCCGTGGCCGACAAGCGGCCCTATGTGACGGCGCTGGTGCAGATTGACATGGACACCGTACGGCTCTGGGCCGAGGGACAGGGGATTGCCTATACCACCTTCCGCTCGCTCGCCGAACATCCCAAGGTGCAAGAATTGATCGACGCGGAGGTGGCCAAGCAGAACCGCGATCTGGCACGGGTCGAGCAGGTCAAGAAGGTCTGGCTGATGCGCAAGGAGCTGGATCACGACGACGGCGAGGTGACGGCGACGATGAAGGTGCGCCGGGCCAAAATCTACGAACTCTACGGCAACCAGATCGAGGCGCTTTACGCCGCGTGAGACTCAGAGCACGCCGATCTCGGCCAGAGCACGGTTCAGCTCTACAGGGAGGTCGGCCTCGGCCTCGCGGCCCTCGGGCAGGTCGGGGGGGGCGTCCTCGGGTTTGAGGTAGCGCCAGCCTTGGAAAGCGCGGCGCAGGCTGTTTTGGGTGCGGATGATCTCGGGGTCGAGCACGATGGCGCAGCGGCGGATGCCGTCGGCGCGGGTGATCTCCTCCAGCCGGATAATGCGCTGGCGGGCTTGGATGACGCCTTTGATGACCCAATAGATCGAGCCGCCGTTGAGAATCTCGGCCTCGCGCTTGGGCCACATCCGCGTGACATGGCGCGGCAGACCGTCCTTGGTCCGCACGTCCTTGCGCGCCTGCCATTTGGCGAGGCTCTCGACGCCCTCGGTGCCGACCGAAAGTTTGATTAGATTGATGTAGTTATCCAAAAGTTCCCCCGCAGTGCTGCCCGAGAATGCGCCTCTATATAGTAGTTTCCCCTTCGGAGCTAGCAAGGTATTGTGGTAGACTGAAGAATAAATTCCCGTAGATGTGCATTTTGGGCGTTGAGAAATCGGCCCTTCATGTTGTATCGATGCCAACTCTTAAGTCGCATTCGTGCTGCCCTCACGACTCAAAGGAACCGTTGTATGTCCCGCTTTACCGCCCCGATCGCCGAACAAATCTGGGATATGAAATACCGTTTTAAAGGGGCCGATGGCACCGCCAAGGACGTCACGGTTGAGGACACATGGCGCCGCATCGCGCGCGACCTCGCGCAGGTCGAATCGAAGGCGGATGTTTGGGAAGACAAGTTTTTCAACGCGCTGGAGGATTTCAAATACCTCCCCGCTGGCCGCATCACCGCAGGCGCGGGCACCGCGCGCCGCGTGACCCTGTTCAACTGCTTCGTCATGGGCACCGTGCCTGACAGCATGTCGGGTATCTTCGACATGCTCAAAGAGGCCGCGCTGACCATGCAGCAGGGCGGGGGAATCGGCTATGACTTCTCCACCATTCGGCCACGCGGCGCGGATGTGCTGGGCGTATCGGCGGATGCCTCCGGCCCGCTGTCCTTCATGGATGTCTGGGACGCGATGTGCCGCACCATCATGTCCGCAGGCTCGCGCCGCGGCGCGATGATGGCGACCATGCGCTGCGACCACCCGGATGTAGAGGATTTCATCGCCGCCAAGTCCGACCCCGCGCGTTTGCGCATGTTCAACATGTCCGTGCTGGTCACCGACCCCTTCATGGAAGCTGTGAAGGCCGACGGCTCGTGGGACCTCGTTTTCGGCGGCAAGGTCTATAAGACCGTGCAGGCGCGCGATCTGTGGAACAAGATCATGCAGGCGACCTATGATTATGCCGAGCCGGGCGTGATCTTTATCGACCGCATCAACGCCGCCAACAACCTGAACTATTGCGAGACCATCGCCGCCACCAACCCCTGTGGCGAGCAGCCGCTGCCGCCCTATGGCGCCTGCCTGTTGGGTTCGATCAACCTTGCCCGTCTGGTCGCCCAGCCATTCGAGGATGACGCCCATCTCGACCAAGACGCGATGAGCGAACTGGTCGCCACCGCCGTTCGCATGATGGACAATGTCGTCGACGTGTCGAACTTCCCGCTGCCCGAACAGGCCGCTGAGGCGCAGAACAAGCGCCGCATCGGTCTGGGTGTCACCGGCCTTGCTGATGCGCTCTTGATGGTCGGCCTGCGCTATGGCTCCGACGAGGCGGCGGCGCAGACCGAGGCATGGCTCAAAGCCATCGCCCGCGCCTCCTATCTGGCGAGCGTGGAACTGGCGAAAGAGAAGGGGGCTTTCCCGCTCTTCGATGCCGAAAAGTTCCTCGCCTCCGGCACCATGATGCAGATGGACGACGATGTGCGCGATGCGATCCGCGAACACGGCATCCGCAACGCGCTGCTGACCTCCATCGCGCCCACTGGCACGATCAGCCTTTACGCGGGCAATGTAAGCTCGGGGATCGAGCCGGTCTTTGCTTACGCCTACACCCGCAAGGTGCTGCAGAAAGATGGCAGCCGGACCGAGGAAGAGGTCGTCGACTACGCGGTGCAGATGTGGCGCGAGTTGAAGGGCGACACGCCACTGCCCGACTATTTCGTCAACGCTCAGACTCTGCCACCCGCCGACCACGTCAAGATGCAGGCCGCGGCGCAGAAATGGATCGACAGTTCGATCTCCAAGACCATCAACTGCCCCGAAGATATCTCCTTCGATGCCTTCAAGGACGTCTATATGCAGGCGTGGGATACGGGCTGCAAAGGCTGCACCACCTACCGCCCCAACGACGTGACTGGCTCGGTCTTGAGCGTCTCGTCGGAGAAGACCGACAAGGCCCCCGCCGACAGCCCCGATCAGGTCAGCGAGGGCGGCGAGATCGTCTATATGTCCGACCCGCTGGACCGTCCGGCGGAACTGGAGGGCAACACCTACAAGGTCAAATGGCCCGACAGTGAGCACGCGCTCTACATCACCATCAACGACATCGTGCTGAACGGCCACCGTCGCCCCTTTGAGGTCTTCATCAACTCCAAGAACATGGAGCATTTCGCCTGGACCGTGGCGCTGACGCGCATGGTTTCTGCCGTGTTCCGCCGTGGTGGTGACGTGTCCTTTGTGGTTGAGGAACTCAAGGCTGTCTTCGACCCGCGCGGTGGGGCTTGGATGCAGGGCAAGTACATTCCCTCCATCCTCGCGGCCATCGGCGGCGTGATCGAGCGCCACATGATCGCCACCGGCTTCATCGCGGGCGAGGGCATGGGCCTGAAAACCGACCCGCAGGCGAAGGTCGTCGGCCTCGATGCGCCGCGTGGCAAGTCATGCCCGTCTTGCGGTCAGTTCGATATGCGGATGGTCGAAGGGTGCATGACTTGTGGGAGCTGTGGGCATAGTAAGTGTGGGTGATTTTTGGGGGTGGTAGGAGGCAGTCCAAGGAGAAGCGTGCGCAGAGAAAACTTAAAAGCGTGCGCAAAACCTTGGAGGTGCTTGGGTTTCTACATCGACTCAGTCACAAGTCACTGAAAAAAATGGGAAAAGAAGCGCCGCCTTCGCTCTTTTCCTTTTTTCCGATGCAGTAAAGAGCGCATAAAGGTCTGTCGGTATGTCTGAGCGCAGGTAGACACTCCCTTACTATTCCCCAACGGGGGAGAACGGGTTGACCGATCGGGGCACTTCCTTTGGAGGACAGCTTTTGCCAGCTCATGCCTAAGTACAGGAACATCGTGCGCGGGGTGAAATACCGTTTGTGGAAATACGCGGCAACCTCATCGGTGATTAGTACTGCAGGCAGTGAAACGAGAAGCGGGCGCACGATCCTCGAATAACGGTCCTGCTCGGCATCATACTTCGCAATTCAGCTGTACTGCCGAACCGGAATGGTTCGCTACGAAACTGTAAACAAGGAAGACGGAGCATTCAGCCCCGCCCACCTCTTGGAGTTTATCCGCAGTCGTAACCGACTGCTGGGTCCACCTCCGCCCGGAGAAAGAGCTTTCCATAATTAATGCCATCAGGACTGAACGGGTAAACGCCAGCGGCAACAAGTAAGGTGGACATCTGTTGCCAGGATCTTCCGTGCGCTTTGGACATGGTCCGGTATGTATAGAACTTCTCGTGGAACTGAACCGAGTCCACCTCTGCGAAATACCGTTGCATGGCGCGGGTTCGGGGGTTCCGGATGGAGGTCGCCGTTGTATGTCCATTCGAGATAAGTCGGTTCAGAAATACCGGCTGCCCGATACCCACGGTCTTTGCAAAAATCTCCAAAGACATGGCGGCCGGCCCATCATCTGATAGAGTCGCCGAAACTTCGTCGTGATAGACGTAGATAGCCTTGTACCCATCGAAATCGGAATGATTCCCAACCCGTCGGACCCGGCCTTGCTGGATTGCCTTTACGATATCGCCGGGTCGGATCTTCAATCGTGCTGCAGATTTTGAGATGTGTTCCCATCCGTGCTGGGCCTGTTGGAGAGGCTCGGCTCCGGCAAGCAGGCTGTCAATAAAGGCCTGCCCTTCCCGGGGATCCCAGATATTTTTCGTGGTGGTGTCTGCCAACTTCGGAGCAAGGACACCATCCTCTGACAGCCGGTCGAACTGGGATCGTGACATGCCGAGACCTTCGGCAAAGGACTTTGCTGGCAGCAGGGTCGTCAGTGAATCGAGCAGGGGCGCGGCAGCATCCGCGTCGAACACTGCCCAAGCGTCGTGACGGGCGTCATTCAGGATTCCAGCGCTCTCCAGCATCTTCCGCATACGGCGTGGGTCGATCCCTGTTTCCCGGGAGGCCGAACGCACCGAATGTAACCGTCGCCTTTCCACTGGTTCCCCGAGCAGATCATCTCCGGCGTTGAGGGGCCAAGTTTCAAGCAGGTGATCCCGCAGGATGTCACGGAAGGGAGCATATTCAGGGACATCAGCGTAGTCTCGGGACAAACGGTCATATAGAACCGGATAAATTGCCTTTGGCCCCTGATGTGGATCTCCGGGTAGGTCCTGCAAGCGTTGCAAGGCGGTCTTGATAGACTTTGGACCATGCCGGGAGACCTCATATCCCATTTGTAGTAAGGCCCAGCGATCCTCCGGGTCGACGTCCGATGGCGCTGTGGTCTCATGACGCATGCGGGCACTTCCCAGTAAAAAGCAGAAGGTGGAGGCTGCGTGCAGAGGATGCAGATCTAACCAGTCGTTTCCTGGCCCATCAACAAGCCTGGCTTCCAGCCACTTGTCGAAGTCCGTCAGTTCACGAATCTCGCGGTCAAACTCACCGGCAACAATGGCTGGCGCAATAGACCGGAATTGCGTCACGGTGTCATATCGCGCGAAGGGCTGGGTCTCCCGCCAGAGCGGGACAAGAGGGTGCTCATGCGCAAGGCAGATAGTCACGTGCGGAACCAGCCAGTGCCCGCGGATTGCCATCGAATGCTCTGGTGACCGTTCCGATGCACTGGCGTCCTGTTTCAGACAGATGGGACATCCCCGGATTTCAGGGCTGCGGATGGTTTTTGCAGGATAGATTTCGCCGCAAAGTTCATGGCGACGACCTTCAAGTTTTGTTCCCGACCAGTGTTGGAGGCACTCGTGATCAGCCCCGCCCAATAAGGCTAGTATCCTGATCATATCCTGTTCACCGTTCAGAATGCGCTGGAAGGGAATACCTAGTTCAAAGCCGAAGTCTCGTAAGTTCACTTTATTTGCTGCCGCCAGCCTAGACATGTGGGAGAATGCGGTTTCCCGCGGGACGGAGTCTGTCCTGAGACGAAGGGGCGCGACATTGATCATAAATTGCTCTTATTGTTCGTTTCATGACCCAGTTATGCCACGTTTAATTAACTACAAGCCAATACCCTGTTTCAATGGCCGTCTTTCGTACGGCCGGATCCACAGCATCCACAATCAAGCTCCATTGGGGTTCTGTCAGGCGTATCCGAACGAGACCAAACCTCTCTACGTCAGAAGGCCCAGGAACAGAGCGCCACGCGATGTCAAAGTAGTCTCTGCCTCAAGTGACCGACACGAACGGCCCATTGCGGACCTTGGCCACCGCCTCAAGATGCTGCGGTGCGGCTCGTCATTGCGGACATTCGCTGCAACCGCAATAATCTGATGCTTGGCAAACTCACAGTCTGCGGGACTTTGCTGCCATTCGACGAACGCGGTCCCCCTAAGATTTAGAGTGGCCAAGCCTTTGCGGCAAACTGGGCTAGCTCAAGTTGCCGTTTCTCAATTGCCTTGGGTGACCATTTTGAGATTTCCGCGATATTAGCCGTCAATACAAATTTTGACTTCTCGAAGATCGCTTTCTTTGCCGCGAACGTAGAATTATCCATTTGATTGTTTGGTTTTTTCTGAAGCAGGCAAAGGTTTCCAATACGAGTCTTAAATATCCTCCGCTCATCATCTGAAAACTCAGACCATGTCCCGTCTTTAGGAGTTTTAGGGAAGATATGCTCAAGCGTAACTGCCATTTCGTCTTCGTTTACAATGAACTGCGGTTCGGATTCATCGTTTGCGACGCCTTCAAGGGTACGTAGGTAGTACCTTGCCAAACCGGCATTTGATGCTTTCGCAACACTAAATACTTGGATAAATTCGCTATCGTTAATCAACACTGCCTTTAGCGCTTTTTTTAGGTCTTTCGTCGTAGTTATTTCACCTTGATAAACAGCTCTCGCTGCATTCGAAAATGCCTGTTCGTTACTTCCCGTCCGAGTCTGAGATGCCAGAATGAGTCTGACGCTTATTGAGTGCAGGAGCTTCGTAGCTGTCCGAAAGCTGGCCTTGTTAAATTTTAAACTTACTGCATAGAAAAGCGGTCTAATTGGTTTGAGGTCAAACTTGTTGAACGCTTCAATTGCCCTCTTTGTTTCGGTAGGATGTTTCGCCCATTCTTCAGAGTCGTGATGAAAAGTTGCAGTATAACGCGCCGAATATGTCTTTAATTCATTGAGGAATTTTATGGACTCCGAAGATCCTCGAATTTCGTTCTGTATCACTTCGTATACATCATCGGCTCTAACGAACTTTCGAGTTGCAATTAAATGGTGCCGAAGGAAAGTTAAGCTTCTTTCGTCGTCATCTAGCTCGCGGAGGTTTTCAAGCATTGAGGACCAGCAAACCTGTGCTTGGTCAATTTCGTTATTAGATTCTCCGAACAAGAAACTTTTGACGAGGTCGGCTTTAGAGGTTCTCAGGCCACGATCATTCAACGTTTCGAACATCTTAAATGCCCGCGCCCCATCAGACGCTTTCAACAGCACTACCTGCGCTTCGTTTTCAAGGTAGTCTAACCAAGAGTCGATAACATCGGGAACGTCGGAATCGGAAACTACCGCCGAAATCTGCCCTACCCATTTCCGCGCTGCTTTAACGGACTCAATTAGCAAGTCGTGAGAATCCCGTGTTGGCCGCAACTCACTAAGTTTTGAATTGGGCTTCGTTAGTTCTTTGAAGAACGCATCGTCGTCTGTGTTCATAGTGAGGCGAGGTTTATCGCCCTCTTTGCGATCTGGAATAGTGAGGATTACATTCTCAATATTTTTGACGATCGTATCACCTTTAGAAATTGCCCTAAGTTTGTCGCGCATAGCGCATATCAAAAGATAAGTTGTAGTTAACCGCTGCTGCCCATCAACAACTTGAAGTGGACCAGTTCCTTTGTCTTTGTCTTTGATTGCCACGATTGTACCAAGAAAATAATCGTGGCGCTTCTCTTTCGCAGCAGCCAAATCTGTAAATAGGCGATTAACTTGATCGCCCGTCCACGCGTAGTCGCGTTGATGTGGAGGTATCTTGAGTACATTCGACGATAGCACTTTGGCTAATCCAACCGACTCGAAATCGAAGCCTTTGTCTTTTGTCATGATTTCATCCAATCTAATACTCTTGGCTAGCAAAACATAGTTTGAGTGACACTTCCAGCGGTCTCACTCCTCAACCTTTCCCCTCAGCTTCTTCACTTCCCCACGCTCTTGCTTCCCCGCCAGTCGCCGCTTGACTAACCATAGGTCGGCTTGGTTGAACCACAGGCCAATGGCTATTTCACGATTGTTGAAGGCTTGCTGCAACCAAGTGAGAAACTGCTTGATATTCAGATTCTTTGTACTCGCAGAGTGACGCATTCGACTACACAGCCACTACAGCCTGCATTCTGACTTACAGAATTCTTTCACCGGGGCAGGTTGCGGAAAGGGAAGGAGGCGAATGTCCGGTTCCATGACCGTGAACTTAAGCTCTTCATGCTCGCAGCGAAAGTCCGGTTTCCGCCCTTCGTCGCAGAGGTCTTCGCGGCTGCAGCGAGGACTAACCGCCCGCAGCGAACGGCAGGAAGGTCAGTTCCCCCGAACTTCATCCGCCGAGAATGTGACAAGATGGACGAATGTCTGGTTTGGTGGAGCTTCACCGCAGCGCGCGGCTACGAGGCGAACGACCACTCTGGGCCGTCCTTGACTACGGCGAGACGACCGCACAGGGGTCAGGAATTGATATCGCTGCGCGGGGGCGTCGGCGGCGGCGATGCCCAGGAGGACCGGAATATCCGCGCCCGCTGCACGCCGCCGTCGGCACGACGACCCGTCGGCTACCCGCACAACCGGCGGAACCAATTTCGCTGCCGAGCGTTCCTTGAGCATGAAACTAAATTGCGAACGTCACGGTGCCGGACCACCCTTGCTCCTGGTTCACGGGTTGGGTGGAAGCGTCCGGTCCTGGGACGGCATCCTGCCGATGCTTGCTCGCGAACGCGAAGTCATATTGGTCGATCTGCCTGGGCACGGGGGGTCTCCGGCGCTTTCGGGACGCCAGACGATTGCCGCCTATGCTGATGCGCTCGAACACTTCATCGACCGGAACGGGCTCGCCGACATTGATACCGTCGGCAGTTCCGTCGGTGCGCGGCTGGTGCTGGAACTGGCACGGCGCGGCATCGGCGGCCACACGGTCGCTTATGATCCGGGTGGTTTCTGGCGCGGCTGGGAGACGGCGTGGTTCCGCTCCACGCTTGCCGTCTCGGTCCGGCTGGTGCGCCTCTTGCGGCGGCACATTCCGGCGCTCTCGCACAGCCGTGCCGCGCGGGCCGTTTTGCTCGCGCAACTGTCGGCGAAGCCCGGCGCTCTTGATCCCCTGCTGGTCCGGAACGAGCTGACGGCCATAGCCGAGACAGACGTGTTCGACGCGATGCTGCGCGAACTGGCGCGTGGTCCGTTGCAGGAGGGGACCGCCACACCTCCGGGCCGCGTGACGATTGGCTGGGGCCGTCAGGACCGTCTCCTGCTGCCACGTCAGGCGGAGCGAGCACAAGCGGCCTTCCCCACCGCGCGGTTGCACTGGTTCGAGCGGTGTGGTCACTTCCCGCAATGGGACCGCCCGAAGGAGGCCGCTGAGGTCATCTTGAAGACGATCGCGAGATGAGGTGTGGATAACGGACGTGACCTCTCACGCGTGGTCCCGCTCCTCGAGAAACTGCATGATGACACGGAGATAACTCGAGCGAATGCTTCCTTTGTCCGCTCTGCCGAACTTCACCTTCGAAAATGATGCGCGAGGAATGAATGGCCGATATCTTGAAGCTGCATCGCAGCGTTCGATCATCAAGGTAATGGCAGGTCTGGGCCGGCCGCGACAGACCGGCCCCTGGCGCT
>NZ_JAPWHM010000070.1:0-230 GCF_027214245.1 Sulfitobacter dubius
GCGCTGGTGACAGGGGTTTCGTCTTTCTTCGTAAAGGCTTGGTAAGATTTTTTCTCGTAGATATCGAGGTTCAGTTGACAGGCAGAGCGAGCAATTTCGATGACGTCTGGTAATAGATGATAGAGATCTTTGGCTGTTGGCATAATCTTTCCTATAACTCTGGCGGTAATTATTGTAAGTAACGCAGAGTAAGCATCAGGGCGGTGATACTGCGAGCTTCACAGAAATCT
>NZ_JAPWHM010000071.1:0-229 GCF_027214245.1 Sulfitobacter dubius
GCATCGAAATCATAAAATGCTTTGCGATATCCCTCACGCTTTCTGAGAATAGTTATCCAACTCAATCCGGCTTGGGCACTCTCCAATACAAGAAACTCAAAGAGTGTTTGGTCATCAGTTACTAACTTTCCCCACTCATTATCGTGGTATTGCACATACAGCTCGTCAGTTCCGCACCAACCGCAGCGTCCGTTTACTATATCTTCCATAATCAGAATGAATTACAAAT
>NZ_JAPWHM010000007.1:0-121774 GCF_027214245.1 Sulfitobacter dubius
CCCAAAGCGTGGTGACTGCTGGGATGCCAAAGAACGTTTGCGATCCGCGAGTAACATCGCGCCAACCAATGGCGACCCCATGCACGATGATCAAAAGCCCCAGCGTCGCGATCACCGCGGCCGACCCTTCTAACTTGCCGATCGCCAGACCGATGACCGCCGCCACCACGCAGGTCAGCAAGATCGCAACAATCGTCGCAGAAAAAATCCCCACCTCGGTCGTCGCGAGCCAACCAGGCAATTTCGGCAACGTCGCGATCTTAAGGTGTGCCGGAAGCGTAAGTAACGAGGCCGCATAAGCGCCAATCGCCATGAATGATAGATGCCCAAAGCTGAGGATGCCCGAGTTGCCGCTGTAGACCCCCATCCCGACCACCGCAATCAGCGAGATGTAGAACACGGTCAGCACCCGCTCACTCGCCGCGCCGACCGACGACGCGATCAGGGTCGCCGCGATCACAAGCGCGACAATCCCCAGAACCGAGGCGAATATATGCTTGCGTGGTGCAGTGATCATATCGAATCTCGCAGGTCAATTTCGGCCAGCATAGTGACCGTATTTTTTCAAAGTCAATAATATTGCCAGTCTTGACAAGATGTTTTCACAGGTGCTTCCTTCTTTGGAAAGGGAGAGCCAATGCAAGTTCGCGAACGCATAGAAAAATTGTCGGGCGATCTGACCGCGACTGAGCGTAAGCTTTCGACTGCGCTCTTGCTTGACTATCCATTTGCCGGACTGGAACCGATCCAGGAACTCGCCCGTGCCACCAACACCTCGCCGCCCACGATCTCGCGTTTTGTCAGCAAACTGGGATTTCACGGCTATCAAGATTTCCAGCGCCATCTGATCGGCGAGCTGAAACAAGGCCAGCGCTCCCCCGTCGATCTGCAGGCGTCCAGCGCTCCGATTGAAGGCGCGTTCCTCGAGAACTTTCTCGAACGGGTCTGCACCCTTGTAAAAAGCGCAAACAAGGCTGTGTCCGAAGCCCAATTCGCACGCATCGCCGAAATGCTGGCAGATGAGAAACGCAGCATCTTTGTAATCGGCGGCCGGATGAGCGACCCGCTCGCGCAATACCTCTCGCGCCACCTACGTCAGATCCGCGCCAAGGTGTTCCATCTGCCCCCCGACCCCGACGTTTGGCCGGAATACCTGTTGCGAATGCGCGCTAAGGATGTGCTCTTCGTGATCGATTTTCGGCGGTACCAGCACAATCTGTCCGCGCTGGCGCTGAAGGCTACTCAGGCGCGCAATGTTCAGATCGTGTTGATGACTGACGAATGGCTCTCACCGATTTCAGCACAGGCCAGCGAAGTCCTCGCCGCCTCAATTGACGTCAGCACCCTGTGGGACAGCTACACCGGTGCCCTGGCACTGCTCGAGGCCCTGTTGACGCGCATCGCGGGCGACAACTGGGACCTCACGAAAAGCCGGATCGAGGAATGGGATTCCTTCCGGTTGGATTTTGGAGTTATCAAAGATGATTAAGACCCCCCTGATTTTCGCCGCCACCTCAGACCTGGCCGGCAAAACTCGCGGCAAGGCGTTCCCATTGGCAGACCTTGCCAAACGCGCCAAACGAGGCGTCGGCTGGACCCCGACCAACGTGATGATCACCTGTTTCGATACTATCGCGGAAAGCCCCTTCGGCTCGCTAGGCGATCTGTTGCTGATCCCCGACGAAGAGGCCGGCGTCGAGCTTGATTTCGAAGACGGCGGCCCGGTTGAGCGGATCATGCTGGGCGACATCACGGATCTCGACCGCAAGCCCTGGGATTTCTGTACGCGCTCTTTGCTCAAGACCGCGCTAAAAAGGCTCAAAGATGCGAGCGGCCTCAGGCTCGTCTCCGCGTTTGAGCACGAATTCCAGTTCAAGACGAGCGGCGATCAACCCGGCGGTGCCTTTGGCCATTCGGTGTTCTCCGAACGCCGGGTTTTCGGCGAAACGCTAATGGCCGCGCTCGGTCAAAGCGGACTGGGGGCCGACACCTTCATGAAAGAATACGGTGCCAACCAGTTCGAAGTTACCAATGATCCGGCGCAGGACCACCGCTCCGCCGATCAGGCCGTTATTCTGCGCGAAGTCACGCGGATGACCGCACAACGGTTGGGCGAAGATGTGACTTTCACCCCGATCCGCAATCCTGCGGGCGTTGGCAACGGCGTGCACATCCATCTGAGCTTTCTCGACGACGCCGGCGAGCCGGCCACCTATGACGCCCAGGGCGTCGCTGGAATGTCGCAGGCTACCGGCGCATTCATCGCTGGGGTGCTAAAATACCTCGACAGCATCATCGCACTGACAGCGCCCTCGGACGTGTCCTACCTGCGGCTGACGCCGCACCGTTGGTCCGCCGCCTACAACAACCTGGGCTTCCGTGACCGCGAAGCCTCAGTGCGGATTTGTCCGGTGACGGCGCAGGACAGCTCCAGCGTCGCGCGGCAATATAACTTCGAATACCGCGCCGCCGATGCCACCGCCTCACCGCATCTTGCCCTCGCGGCGATCATCCATGCCGGGGCGCAGGGCATCGAAGATGCCCTGCCCGCGCCGCAGGTCACAGAAGAAGACCTGTCCACCCTCTCCGCCGATGCCTTAGCAGAGCGCGGCTATATACGGCTGCCTGAAACCCTGACTGAAGCTCTGCAAAGATTCGAAGACAATGCAACCGTGCGGGGATGGTTCCCGGCCGACTTCGCCGCTGTCTATACCGCCCACAAACGCGGCGAGCTAGCCGCATTGGAGGGTAAAGACACCGCCACCCGCTGTGTCGCCT
The DNA here is from genome assembly GCF_027214245.1 of Sulfitobacter dubius. Lineage (GTDB taxonomy): Bacteria > Pseudomonadota > Alphaproteobacteria > Rhodobacterales > Rhodobacteraceae > Sulfitobacter > Sulfitobacter dubius_A. The sequence goes on from NZ_JAPWHM010000007.1 coordinate 2,779, forward strand.
ATGAAGAAGTTTACTAATGAAGCGCCGGCAATATTTGCGTCTTCGCGCGGGTTGGCAGCCGCAGGACAAAGGAATGCGGACGGATAAGCGCATTCCACCAAAGCAGCGCAGCAGATACGCGGCCATGTGGCGTCTAGGTTCCCGGTAGAAAAGCGTTGGTACAACTGCGCCCTCAGGAGCGCGGCTATAGCCAAGTTGTGGACTATTGGTTAAATTGATGCCCTTGGAGCTGCCGTCGGCAGCAGCGGCTGCGGCTACGTCGAGAGTGCGCCCGGACCGAGGTTCGTCGTCGTTATGGTGGCGACCACCGGATGCACTTTCACGACCATGTCAGCGGGCGGCCGCGGCAGTTCAACCTGTTTGCAAACGGCCACACCATTGACGATGTCGGAGACAGCGCAAGTTACGGTCTGCATACCGCCTTGCGCTTCAGCGCCAAAGGGCAGCGTGGCTTACGCTGCGTCAGAACAATAAGTCCGGCAAGAATGTAACCAAGGGCGGCACGAAGGTCAGCAAGAGCAAAACGCAAATTAGGCTGAGAAGAAATGGCAAAAACTCTTTGGAAAACTCTTCAATTGAACATCGGGTGATTGAGCAGACTGTATAGAGCACTGTTCCGACGGGCGGCGTAATGGAGCCGATCGTCGTGTTGAACACGAGCACGATCCCGAAATGCACCGGGTCAATCCCCAAGGTCCGCGTGACCTCAATCAGGATCGGCACTAGGATTACCATGAGGGCCAGGCCTTCTAGCATGGTCCCAAGCACTAGCAGCAGAACGTTTAGGATCAATAAGACGACATATTTGTTGTCTGATAAGGTAAGCAGTCCGGAGAGCAGAGTCTGCGGCACCTGTTCAAGGGCCAAGACAAGAGAAAATACGGCCGCCGAGGCCACGATGAACAAGACATTCGCCGTGGTCAGAGCGGACTCGCGTAGCAGATCATAGGTCTCGTACAGATTAAAGCCGCGATAGATGAACATGCCCACGAGAAAGGCATAAAGCGCAGCAATGGCACCAAGCTCAGTGGGGGTGAACCAGCCCCCGCGCAAGCCGACAATCAACAGGATTGGCATGGCGAGGGCCCAAAGAGCCGCGCGCGCGCGGGTTGCGATCTGACGGACTGGCAGCCTTCTTTCACGTTCAGGCCGATACCCACGGCGTTTCGCGACGTAGCGCACAGTTAGAAGCAGTGCCAAGGTGATGATCATGGCGGGAATGACTCCGCCGATGAACAGGCGCCCAATGGAAGTCTCCGTGAGCAGGCCGTAAACGATCAGCCCGATTGACGGGGGCATGATGGGCGCAATGGCCCCGGATGCGGCGCTGACGACCGAGGCGAAACCATTGGAATATCCTCTTTCGCGCATAATCGGCGCGATGGTGCGCGCGTCGATCGCAGCATCAGCGTTGGAAGATCCAGACATGGCTCCCAGAAACAGCGAGTTCATCACTGCGACCTGGGCCAATCCGCCATGCCAGTGGCCAACCAGCCCATCTGCGAAATCATAGAGCCGCCGGGCAATTCCGCCCCGCGCCATGGCCGCGCCAGCAACGATAAAGAACGGTACGGCTAGCAATGGAAAGCTTTCGAGGGAGGAGGCCATACGTTGGGCCACTGTGCTGGCCATCATCGGGTTCAAGGTGAAGTAGAACACCGAAGCACCAAGAATGACGAAAGCAATCGGGACGCCAAGCACCAATAACAGAATAAATACTATGCCTGAGATGATCATTCGCTGCGCCTCCGCCAAAGGATCACGATATGTAGCAGCTGCGTCACGATGATCGCCCCCATGGCAAAAGCAAGCCCGGCAGAAACGATCCACTTAGGCCAGCCGAGCGCCAGAAAGGTTGTAAATCGCGCCGTTGCGACCTGTGCTGTGGCTGCGTGCAATACGGCACTTGATATTGCGATCACTAACAGGTGCGACAGTAAAAGAGCAGGGCGCTCAAGTGCGCGCGGCAGACGGGAGAGAAAGTAATCAACGCCGAACATCTGTTTGTTCAGCGCAGCGCCAATTATGCCGAAGAAGACGACGCCGGAAAAGCACAGGACGGCAAGTTCATTAGCGGTTTGAAACCCTTCGCGCAGGATGGTTCGGGAAATGACGTTTGCGCCCACCACAACGAGAACGCCCGCCAGAAGCAAAGTCGGGATCACTTCGCCGATCAGGCGCAGCAGGGCTCGTAGAAGGGGTTCTATGGCGCTCACCTTTCAGGAGGAGGCTTCCGGCGCGGCAAGGCGCCGGAAGCAATGGTCAACCTGCCGCTGCGGCGCGAATTTTGTCAAATAGACCTTCGGGCAGGTCATCGAAGAAGCTTGCAGTGGCGGCGCGATAAGCCTCAAGGTCGGGATCGTGGAACGTAACCCCGGCGGCTTCGAATTCCTGCCGGATCTCGTTCTCCTGTGCCATTGATTGCTCTGTAAGCTGTTGCCCGCCGCGCCGGAACTCCTCAATCATAATCGCCCGGTCATCTTCAGACAGAGCCTGAAATGCCTTTTCTGACGTAATCCAGCCGAGGAAGAGGTTGAAGTGGCCCGTGAGGGTGATCTCTTTGACAACTTCATACCAACGGTTCGCGCGCAGGCCTGTAAGGGGCGATTCACCGGCGCTCACCACGCCTTGCGACAGGGCGGAATAGGCCTCAGCGGCCTCAACGGTCGTCGCCACGACACCCATAGGCTCAAAGGTGTTAAGCCAGGTTTCCAAAGGCGGTACGCGCATTTTGACGCCTTCGAGATCTGACGGGCTGGTATAGGGTTGCGTGCCGATCATATGGCGGGCACCATCGAACCAGTTCAAAGCCAGCACGCGCAAACCGGCGGTCTGTGCCAGCTGGTCATAGTAGCCCTGCATCAACTGGGAATTTGCAAGACGCTCTGCTTCTTCCGCATTGCCGACGATAAAGGGGCCTTCGACGGCGGCAAGTTCTGGCACGCCAAATTGGGACAGGAAGCTGGCCGATGCATAGGCGATGGTGGGCTGACCCTGGCTTGCTTGTTCAATCGTATCGGTGGTGGTGCCCAACTGGGCGCTTGGGAACATCTGGAATGTCACGCGGCCTTCAGTGCGGTCCTGAATGCGTTTGCCTGTCTCCTCGGCAAGTTTGTTTGACAAGGCCGTGGGGGCGTTCACCGAGGCGATGCGGAAGTTTGCAGCCTGGGCCAGAGCGGATGTGGCGGCCATGCCAAGCGGCAGGCTGGCCAGCATCGCAAGAGCTTGGCGGCGGCTCAGAGTGTTCATTGGGGTTGTCATATGGTCCTCCTCCTGACGGATTATGTTGCCGGGACGCTCTTGTTGGCGTTGCGCTGCATGGCCCGGGCCGCCAGTTTGGCAGCATGCGCATGGACTTGGCTGATTGGCATTGCATGGCTGTCGTCGATCTCGATCGGTGCAGGATATCCGAACCCTCCATGTTGTTCGCAGGTCTCGGCCGCTGTTTGTGCGGCGGCGTCCATAAGGGCTTGAGCCGGCTCTTCGCGCAGGAGCCCGACGAGAACACGTGCGATGAAACTGTCGCCTGCGCCCAATGTGTCGACCACTTTCGCTGCGACCGGACGGACCGAAACCTCGGTCTCAGGGCCAAACAGAACAGCGCCTTTTTCGCCCCGTGTGATCAGGCACCATATTGCCCCCAGAGCGCGGATTTGCGTTTGCAAAGACATGACGTCAGCGTCGCTCAACCCTCCGCCTGACAGGCTGGCAAGATAGCAAAAAGGGGCCACCTGGGCGATATAGTCAGGCTCCGTTTGATCCGCGAAATCGAAGGAAAGTCGGCTGTGCTCCGCAAAGGCGGGCAGATGCGGCACAACATGAGAAGAGCGACCGGTATGGACGGCATGAGCGTTTGTGATCATTTGCAGATCCTCTGGCTCAGGCGCGATAATTGAGACGCCTAGGTCGGCGGAAAGAAATTCCCGTTCGCCTGTTGGGGAATTGCGGATCATGCAATGCGCACTGCGCCCGGCCCCGGTCCGCAAGCGCGAAATATCCACATCCTCAGCGCGTAGCGCGGCGCGCATATGGTCCCCCGCGGGGTCATCACCCATCGCGCCAATAAAGGCTGCATCGGCCCCTGCGCGGCGCGCAAAGACGGCAACATTCAATGCATTGCCCCCAGGATACATCATGCCAGTGGTTTCATAGCAGTCCACGTCATTGTCGCCAAAAGCGATCAGTCGAGGAGAGGTTGCGCTTTTAATTCTCATGTGAGAACGTTCACACAATCCTGTTCGCGCTGTCAAGAGATACGCTTCCCAGGCCAAATTTTAGCTAATGGACCTTGCCAATGACCGAGACCCTTTCTCCGCACCCAGACGTCGCCAGTGCTCTCAAAGCACTTGAGGGAAGCAAGACGGACCATGTTTTCTTCGTGGCTTGCGGTGGCTCTCTATCGATCATGTATCCGGCAAAATTCATGCTGGATCAGTTGTCGCGCAGCCTACCGTCAGACGTTTACAACGCGGCTGAGTTTACCCACCGCGCGCCAAAGCGGCTCACCTCCGATTCGATCGTCATTCTATGTTCAATGACGGGCACGACCGCAGAGACCGTCGCGGCAGCCGAGTTCGCACGCAAGGCAGGCGCGATGACCATTGCATTAAGCGTTGAGCCCCAAAGCCCCTTGGGCCGAGGGAGCGACCATCTGGTATCTTTTGAGGCCCCCTATACGACTGGCGTGCCAATCGATGCGAAAAACAGCAACTATGCTCGCATCTACCAGATCGTACTTGGGCTTGCGCAGCACTATGACGGCGTGGAACATATGGGCGCCCTGATGCATAGTCTTGAGGCGCTCCAGAGCGTAATCGACAAAGCGCAAGATGTTCTGGCCCCCCGTTTTAACCAATACGCGCCGCATTTTGCGAAGCAGGAGGTGATCTACACCATGGCCAGCGGCGCAAGCTACGGGGCCGCATACTCCTACGCCAATTGCGTCTTAATGGAGATGCAGTGGATCAACAGCTATCCGATCCATGCCAATGAATTCTTCCACGGTGCTTTCGAGGTTCTCGACCAAAGCCGCTGCTATATTCTAATGAAAGGCTTAGATGACACCCGACCCTTGGAAGATCGCGCGGAAGTATTCCTGTTGCGCTTTGGCGCCCCGGAAAACATCCTTGTGCTCGATGCGGCTGAGTTCGACTTTACCGGTGTGGATGAGATGTTCCGCGGGGCACTGGCGCCATTGGTGTTCTTCGATACGCTGTGGCGTTTTGCTTACCGTCTGGCCGAGCTGCGTGACCATGAGATGATGGAAGCACGGCGCTATATGAAAAAGCTCAATGACTATTGAGGAGAACCCGATGCGCTTTGCTGATGCCGAAACGGTTCACCGTTATCTGGACTACCCCTATTTGATGGATGCCTTGCAAGCGGCCCATAGAGATGCACCGCCCACAGCAGAACATATGGTCAGCAACGAACCGGGCGGAGGAGAAAATCTCTTTGTAACGCTGGTGGGTTGGAAACGCGCCAAAGGCATCGCGGTCAAAATGGTCGGGGTGTTTCCGGAAAACCTGTCTCTTGAGCCGCCGCAAGCCTCTGTTCAAGGGCTCGTGGCATTGTTTGACCCTGGTACAGGGGCCCCGCAACTGGTCGCTGATGGAGAGGCGATGACCTTTCGCAAAACGGCCGCCGATTCCGGCTTGGGGGCCCGGCTTTTGTCGCGCGAAGACAGTGAAACATTGCTTATGGTGGGCGCAGGCGGGCTTGCGCCTCATCTGGTGCAGGCCCATCTCGCCGCACGTCCCTCACTGCGGAAAATCCGGGTCTGGAACCGCACCCAAGAACGGGCGGAAGCGCTGATAGAACGGCTTGAAGTGCCAGGCGTGGACGTGGGTGTTGCGCGGGACTTAGACAGCGCTGTGGCACGGGCGGATATTATTTCTTGTGCGACCATGGCCCAGGAACCACTGGTAAAGGGCGAGCTTTTGAAGCCTGGCGCGCATCTTGATCTTGTGGGGGCCTATCGACCCGACATGCGGGAAGCCGATGATGCGGCTATGGCGCGAGGCACTGTCTTTGTGGATTGCCGCGAGGGGATGAAAGGAAATGGTGAGCTTTCCCGGCCTGTCGACCGAGGTGTGATCACCTGGGGAGATGTCAAAGCTGATTTTTACGAACTGGCCCAAGGTGACCGCCCCGGCAGGCAAACAGAAGAAGAGATCACGGTGTTCAAGAACGTCGGAGGGGGACATCTTGATCTGTTTGCTGCAATCGCTTTGAAGCACCGCCTGGCATGAGAGACGCAGAATTGACCTGTGTATGCTCCCGTCAACTTCGTCTAGCTTAAGGGGAGCGGTTGCGAGCAAGGATTATATGAAGACCCAGAAAATCACCATAGTCGAGGTCGCGAAAGGGGCGGGTGTCAGCACTGCAACAGCCAGTCGCGTCCTTGGCCAGTATGGTTATGTGGGGGAAAAAACCAAAGAACGAGTGCTCGCTGTTGCGGCGAAACTTGGCTACCAGCCAAATAAAATCGCCCGTGGTCTGATCACAGGTCAGACACGGACTATAGGGGTTATCGCCGGCGACATTTCCAGCCCCTTCTACGCTGCTGTCCTGCGCGGAATTTCGGATGTCGTGGAGGGCCATGGTCTTGGCATGCTGATCACCAACAGCGACGAAACGCTGGATCGCGAAGTTGCTGCCACCAAGTTGCTGCGAGAAAATCAGGTGGATGGGTTAATCGTATCGCCCTGCGACGTTACCGACTCCCCGCATCTGCGCGCGGCGGTGAAGGCCGGAATGCCAATGGCTCTGATCGACCGAAAGGTGAAGGGGCTGCGCGTCGACACAGTGGCCGTGGAAAACATCAAAAGTTCGCGCGACGCTGTCAGGCGTCTCTTGCTGGCGGGCCATCGCCGGGTGGGCATTATCGCGGAGCTGGCGGCGGATGAAAGTCGGCTGAGGGGGTTTTTAGCATCTGCTAAAGACCAGCCTCCCGAGGGGCTGCAACTGCTCTCTACGAGCTGGCAGCGTCTTGCAGGATATTTGGAGGCACATCGCGCCTTCGGGTTGGAGGTTGACCCTAACTTAATTCTAGCCGCGGAAGGGCATTCTGCGCTCGCCGCACAAAACGCGGCCTTGGCCGCGCTGAATGAAAACGCACGGCCGACGGCATTGTTTTGTGCGGATGGCTTGATGTCAGTGGGGACTATGTCTGCGATTTCCGCCAAGGGGCTAGAAATACCGCGTGACCTATCGCTTGTCTGTTTTGATGATCTTGACTGGATGACGTTTGTAGGCCCAGGGATTGATGCAATTGCCCAGCCACGACGTAAATTAGGGCGCGCCGCTGCTCGTTTTTTGCTGGCGCGAATTGGTGAGGCAGAAGGTGCGCCGCGCGACATGCGGCTTTCGCCCCGGATGGTGGCGCGGGGATCATTGAGGTCAATTCTCTAGCGGCGATCCGAGCTCTCAAGGAGAGTGCCATCTGCTTCTGGAGGGCCGTAAATGGCGTAATCAGCCTAGCGACCCCTAACCATAACCGCGCCACACCTCAGTGCCCCCTACATCCTGTAGCTGTTCCCTGTCCGGAAGATCCCTCAAGCTCTCAAGGTCAAACGCGACCAAAAACTGTTCTGTCGTCACAAATGAATATGGCGCCCCCCGCTGCGGGCTCCGCGGGCCCGTTCCAATCAAATCACGCCCACGCAGCCGCCCGATCAAATCGCGGCTGATCTCTTTGCCGAAAATATCCTTCAGCCCGTCACGAGTGATCGGTTGGTGGTAAGCGATCGCCGCCAGCACAACGAGGTCGAGTTCATTTAAGTCCAACAGTTGTTCGCCGAGATCCGCCGCCGCGCGGATCGCGGGGGCATAGGCAGAGCGCGTGCGCATCATCCAGCCCCCCGCCACCTTAGCGACTTCAAATGCGCGCCCCTCCAGCTCGGCGGCCAGGTCCTCGATGAGCAGATCGACCGACGCGTCTTTCCCCACAACCCGCGCCAGATCCGCGCGCGGAACAGGGGTGGCGGAGGCAAAGAGCACCGCTTCGATCCGTCGCATCCATTCTCGCCAGCGCAGCTCTGGCGGAAGGTTGGCCAGCTCGCGGTCCAGCTCCGGTTCAGAACACTGTTTAATCATATTATACCCCGTAGAGCCGGAACGTGTCCCGGCCGGTGAGTTCGCGTACCGCCCCCAGATCCACAAGCCGATCGCAAAGCCGCCGGGCCGCGCGCGGTGGCAAAGGCAGCGCTGCTGCTGCGACGGCATCGCGGGTCAGAAACATTTCGACGGCTTCCCCTGCCCCTTTGGCGCGCAGCTTCGGCGCAACCGCTTTCACATGTTTTGCCCGCCGCGTAAGAGCAACAGCAAGGCGTGCCGTCTCGACCACCGAAGCCACGACGGCGCGATGACAGGCGCGGCGCAGCTCATCTCCGCGTTTGCGCAGGTCCGCGCGCTTCAACCCAGCTGCCAAGAGAGGCGTTACATGGTCCAAACCAAGCGCCTGCGCCAATGCGGCATCTGCGAGGATAAGTGCCGCCCCCTCTTGCCGCGTTGCCATCATGGCCTCCAGCACCGTCGCAGCCCGACAAACCGGTGCCCCCTGCCCCGCGTCGAGATAGCCAGCGATCCGGCCTGCCTCGACAGTTGGCAGCGCCCGGCCCAGAGACCTGACCGAGACCACCCGCGCCACAGCGCGCTGCCAAGACAGGTACACCTCTCCCCCCGGCCCGGGCAGATCCCCGGGGCGCAAGAAATGAACCGCATCGCGTAGCGCCCCTGCCCGCTCTGGCCGGCCTGAAAACCTGACGCAAGCTTCCGCCGCGCGCAGGGCCAGGCGCGCACGTATCAACGCCACAGGCACGTCGTCGCGCGTCATAAAAAGATAGAGGTGGTTCAGGGCCGCGCCGGACAGAAAAGCCGCATCTTCAAGGGTTTCAGAACGCGTGGAGGTGACCCACCCGGGCAACCGAGGTAGCGCATCAAGGTCCCTGATGTGAACCGGTTGTGTAAAATTCATACGGAAAGCATACAACTGTGCGGCGCTTTAGGCTATTTATTAAAGAAAAAACCGCCCCAGCTTGCCGCCATGCATTATGTCCAATAAGTTTACATTATCGGACTTGGTGGAATATGCTGCTACACAGTCTCAAAATCAGCGAATTTTAAGGGGAAAGAATGGACACAGAGATCGAGAAATCGACGTCAACGCCCTCTGACAAACTTGATGCTTGCGTCGGCGAGGGCGATCAAGAGAAAAGTGATAGCATCACCTTGCCCTCGCATGTGGCTGGTTCAGGCACCGTCGATCAGCTGGTAGAAACCGCACGCAGCTATGCAAAGCAGGCGGCCTCTGAGAATACCCTGAAGGCCTATGCGAAAGACTGGGCGCACTTTACCCGCTGGTGCAGACTGAAGGGAACGGACCCTTTGCCGCCTTCACCCGAGATGATCGGGCTCTACCTCGCCAACCTGGCGGCACCCACGGGAAAGGCCCCTGCCCTCTCAGTCTCGACAATCGATCGCCGTCTTTCTGGCCTTGGCTGGAACTACACTCAGCGCGGCTTCACCCTTGATCGTAAGAACCGCCACATCGCCTCCGTGCTTGCCGGGATCAAGCGCAGGCACGCGCGACCGCCGGTTCGGAAAGAAGCAATCATGGCCGACGATATACTCGCTATGGTGGGCAGCCTTCCCTTCGATCTGCGTGGGTTGCGGGACCGCGCGATCCTGCTGTTGGGATACGCGGGGGGTCTGCGCCGATCCGAAATCGTCAGCCTCGACGTGCACAAGGACGACACGCCGGATTCTGGTGGCTGGATTAAGATCTTCGACAAAGGCGCCCTGCTCACGCTCAACGCGAAGACCGGCTGGCGCGAGGTCGAGATTGGCCGCGGCTCCAGCGATCAAACCTGCCCGGTCCAGGCGCTGGAACAATGGCTGCACTTTGCAAAGATCGACTTCGGCCCTGTCTTCGTCGGCACCTCGCGGGATGGCAAGTGCGCATCTGAAACACGCCTGAACGACAAACATGTCGCACGACTGATCAAGCGCACGGTCCTCGACGCCGGCATCCGATCCGAACTGTCCGAAAAAGAGCGCCTGGCGCTGTTTTCCGGCCATTCCTTGCGCGCCGGTCTCGCGAGCTCTGCCGAAGTCGATGAGCGCTACGTCCAAAAGCATCTTGGTCACGCCTCAGCCGAAATGACCCGCCGCTATCAGCGTCGCCGCGACCGGTTCCGCGTAAACCTGACCAAGGCTGCGGGGCTGTAATCTTCGGACCTTCGGCGCGTTTGCCAGAAATGGTCGGTAACATCTCAAGCCGGAAGAGCCGCGTTCGCATGCTTTGGCGCAACGTCTAGGCGGCGAGCCCCTGTCACACCCCGAGCGGCGCAAACAGATCTTCCAGTATCGCCTCGTCCAGCAACGGGCCAGCCTGTCCCCCATCCTTGTCGAACAAGGCGTCGACCAGCGCCTGTTTGCGCGACTGCATGTCAAGTATCTTTTCCTCTACTGTGCCTGCGGCGACCAGACGATGCACGAATACCGGTTTGTCCTGACCTATGCGATGGGTGCGGTCCATGGCCTGACGCTCCACAGCTGGGTTCCACCATGGGTCATAAAGGATCACCGTATCCGCCTCGGTCAAGGTCAGCCCAAGACCACCGGCTTTCAGGCTAAGCAGGAAAACCGGCGCAGTGCCTTTCGCGAAGCTTTCCAGTACATCGGCACGCTTTTGCGTCTGGCCCGTCAACGTCAGATGGGGGATGCCGGCGGCGGCCAGATCCGCTTCGATCAGACGCAGCATTTCAACGAATTGCGAAAACACCAGAACGCGGCGACCCTCGGCCACAAGCTCGGCCAGCAATTCACGCAATCGCGAGCGTTTGGCGCTGTTCGCCACCGCGCGCGCCGCGTCAGTCTTGACCAGCGCCGGGTCGCAGCACACCTGCCGCAGCTTGAGCAGCGCATCGAGCACGGTAATCTGCGCTGCGGCCAGACCACGGGCGCTGATCGCCTCGCGCACCCGGGCATCCATGGTGCTGCGTACGGCTTCATAAAGCGCTTGCTGCGGCTTTGGCAGCTCCACCCGTTCCAGGATTTCGGTCTTAGGAGGAAGTTCGGTTGCGACCTGCTCCTTGGTGCGACGCAGCATGAAGGGGCGCAGCCGACGGTTGAGACGCGATTGTGCGACCGCGTCACCATGCTTTTCGATCGGGGTGCGAAACAGTTTCTGAAACTCTTTTCTATACCCCAGAAGACCCGGATTCACCCAGTCGATCAGTGTCCAAAGGTCTTGCAGCGAGTTTTCCAGCGGCGTGCCGGTCAGCGCCAGCCGCCCCTTGGCAGGAATGTTGCGCAGGCTCTTGGCCATTTGCGACGCAGGGTTCTTGAGGGTTTGCGCTTCGTCCAGGATCACCAGAGGCCACTCTGTCGCTGTCAGCCAGTCTTGATCACGCGCCAGCAACGGATAGGTGGTGACGACCAGATCGGCGCGCAGAGCCTCGTCGCGCAGCGCCGCCCGGCCTGTGCCATGCAGGACCACGAGCCGAATATCCGGTGTGAATTGCGCGGACTGCATCTGCCAGCCATGCAGCAGGCTGGTCGGTACGATCAGAAGCGCCGGGCCAGCTGCTCCTGCTTCGCGACGTGCCTGCAAGAGGGCCAACACCTGAATTGTCTTGCCCAGCCCCATATCATCCGCCAGAACTCCGCCAAAACCGGCTTCGAGCAAGCTGCCCATCCAGGCGGAACCATAGGCCTGATAGGGGCGCAACTGCGCGCGCAATCCCTTTGGTGGAGCAAAACTCTCGGCCTCGGCCAATGCCTTCAGGCTACGAGCCAGCGGAATGATCCCGGCGTTATCGGCGAAGTGTACCGAGCTGCCTGCCAGCGCCTTTTCTGCCAACCGAGCGACATCGGCATCCGACGGGTGCAGCGCGCCCAACTCGGCATAATGCGTCAGCACCAGATGGAGTAGGGGTGCCAGCGGACTGAGGTCCAGGGGGGCATAGCCCGCCTTGCCCCGGTTCAGGTAAACCGGCTTATCGGACAGATGCTGCGACAGGACGTCGACATCCGGCACGGCGTCCCATTCGTCACGCACCTGTTCAAGAAAGGCCGCGATCAGGGGCGCGACATCCACTGGCTTGCCGCCGATCTCGGCTTGAAACCCCAGCGAGAACCAGTCGTTGCCGTGGAATGCGTCGCCTGCCTCGGCCTGTGTTGCAACCGTCAGCGCGGCAGCTTCATCGCTCAAACGGAAGGGCCACTTTGATGTTTCAATGATTTCCCAGCCTTCGGTCCGCAACCCGGGCAGCGTCCGGAACGCAAACTCGAGACCATCGCGCGACGACGGGAGGCGCATACTGTTCGCGCCCATCTCCTCCTCAGCGAAGACGAAATCGCATTGCAGCATTCGAGCGCTCGGCAAAAGATAGTCCATTTCGTCAACGGGTATCGCCCCTGCATCCATCAGCCGGATGACGCAAGCAGCTTCCCATTGATGATCGCGCGTCAGCGTTACGACCTCGTTGTTTTCAACGACCCGGGGGTCGGCGTCGCCTTCCCAAACCTCCTGCCCGTCATAGACAAAGCGCAATGTCAGTGTTGGCAGAGTGACAGAAACGCTGTCCCAACGCCTATAGCCGTCACGCGCGCTCTCCGCTCCAAGCGTCAAACGAGCGATGCGTTTATGGGCCGCGCGCCGTCTCTGTCGCGCCACATGCGGCGGCGGCAAGGCCAGTCCAGCGAGCGTGGCGGGCATCTCCGCAGCCAGGGCCGCCGCTTCATCGGGCGCGACTTGGGGAGCGCTCTGGACAAGCTGCAGCGCCTCAATCTGCACCGGCTGTGCCAGCGCCCCGATCTGACCGTGCGCGGTGTTCACCCATAGCGCTGCCCCGTCCAACGCCCGCAACTCCAACTGTATGCCGTCTGCGTCCTCAAACCCCAGGCTCTGACTGCCATCCGCCGCCATGCGCCAGGCCAGTCTGGCCTTTGGACACGCTTCTGACCAGCTCAACTCCGCGTCCGGAGAATTGTCATGGAGGAAGCGACCCGTGTCGCACAAGCGCCGGATCAGGGGCAAAGCATCCTGCCCCTTTGGCTTGAACATACCGGGCAGGCCGTAGCTATAGTGCGTTTCCCACAGTTGGGTCTGCGCCAGCGCAGACAAAAGCTCCAGATCGGTCGGTCGGATGAATTTTGCCACAGCGTTGCTGCGCAGGGCATGCAGCGCATCATAGCGCCGGATCGCCTTGTTCAGGCCCGTGCCAGCAGCATTGATACGGCCCTTGTAAATGTCGATCCTGACTTTTGTTTCATTCGGGATCAGGACATAAAGCAGGCGTTCCTTCACCTTGTCCGGATAGTCCTCGGGACGTGCCTCAGGCGGCACTAGGGCTGTCGGCTGCTGCTTGACACGGGTCAGCCAACCCCGCACCGGTGCTGCCAGTTGCGGGGAGCTGGAATCGCGTTCCGCCGATGTCATCAAAACAGCGACCACGTGCTTGCAATTATGCCCCACCGGGCAAGAGCAAATCCCGTCCACAAAGCTGTTGCTCAGGGTAATCCGCTGTTGGTAGCTTTCCCCGCGCCCATTCAACACGCGCCCGCGGATACTCCCATCCGGCAGAGGCTCGACCGTCGCGACCAGACCGCGATGCGCATAATCTTCACCGCGTTGCAGCGTGCCGACATCAAAATAATCCCTCAACCGTAAGTCCATGCAACACCCCAATGCCCGCCCCGCAGACCCGGCCCACAGGTCTCCCGCATATTCTTCCAGATAGCGGTTTTCCATTGCGCCGCCTATGTGGAACTTACAGAAAAAAGGTGGCACCAACCTCCGAAACGTTATTCTTCTGCCATCAATCGGTCGTTTAGTAGCGATACCTGAAATTGCAAACGGCCTGTTTTCATGCCCCTGATAGGCTACGCCCGCGTTTCCGCTGAGGATCAGACCCCCCTGCCCCAGTCTGAGGCCCTGCAAGCTACGGGATGCGTCGAGATCCATGAAGAGCACGCTTCAGGCAGCAATCGCGCGCGGCCGGTGCTTGCCCGGGTATTGGAGCGCATCAGCAAGGGCGACACGCTGGTTGTCGTTCGGATCGACCGGCTTGCGCGGTCTCTGTCGCACCTTCTCGAGGTGATCGAACGGTTGGAGGCCAAGGGGGCGTTCTTTCGTTCCATTCAGGACCCGATCGACACCGGATCCCCGCAAGGCAAGTTCACGCTGCAGGTTCTGGGCGCCGCGGCCGAGTTTGAGCGGGCGCTGATCCGCGAACGTACCAAGGCGGGGCTGGCGAGTGCCCGTACTAAGGGCCGGGTCGGCGGGAACCCGGGCCTACGCGCCCGCGATCCAGCGGCGCTACGCAAGGTGCGGCTCGCGCGGCAAGACGGCTACATGGAGCGGCTGAACGAGACGGCTCAAGACTGGGTGCCACATGTCCGACGACTTCGACCCGATATGGCCTGGGAAGATGTGCTTCGGATCATCAATGGCTCCCTGCCCTACGACCGCCACTGGACGCAAAGCCGACTTCTGCGCGCAGTGAAAGCCTATGTGCGCGACGGGTTTCTGCCCAATGAAGTGCTTGGTCGCGCTGGACGACGCGAAACCGACGACCGCCTGCCCGCGATTGTCGCTGGCATCAAGGGCGCGGACCCTGACATCACGCTCCAGGCGATCTGTGACCGGCTGGAATCCATGCGCGAACGCTCCCCGCGCGGACGCGCCAGCTGGTAGCCGTCTTCGGTGAAAATGCTGTTGGAGCGGGCGGAACGACTCGGCCTCATGCCGTACGAATCGAGCCAAGATCAGGTGTAGCTTCTGACCCGAATCCAAAAAATTTCACCGGGAGAAAACTCCGCAGGAGGCCGAAAGTGCCATTTGTTGCTTGGGGTTAGCTACTATTGTGCCAACTCAACAGAGTGGTGGCTCGATTCGGTTAGATCTGCATTTAATATATCCATTTCAATGACTTGCTGATTTTTTTGCGTGGCAACACCTATAGGTGCTGTGGATAACTTTTGCACTACATCTAGATTCTTCTTGCCGGACTCACTGGATCGTGGCATTCCCATTCTGACGGCAAATTGCGTCAGACACGTTGTGCGTCGTCAAAATGATCAAGAGCCTTAACAGAGGCCGAGAGCGGGCGGCAGGATATGGATGATCGAAACGTTGGATATGCGCAAGGCATAGGCTCTTCTGACATCGGCACGTTTGCCGACAATCTGGCCGAGTCCTTGGATCGGCAGATGAAGATCGCCTTCGAACCCGAAGAGCGTAAAGCCTTGCGGCGTTTCAGCTCGACCGAAGTTGCCGGTCTCCTGCGCGTAAGCACGTCTAACCTGCGCAACCGGCACAAGGACGGTAGCTTCCCGGAAGTGCATACTGATAACCGCGGGCACCGGTTCTACACAGCCCAAGAAGTGGACGAATTGCGCAACATCTTGGGGCGCACAGGAAAGAACGCCGAATCGTATCGGCCAGGTCGACGCGATGGCGACCGACTTCAGGTGCTATCGGTCGTCAATTTCAAAGGTGGTTCGTCGAAAACAACAGCGACGATTCATCTTGCACAGCGTTATGCCTTGCGCGGCTACCGTGTTTTGGTCCTGGATCTCGATCCGCAAGCAAGTTTGACCACATTTTTCGGCTTTCGGCCTGAGCTCGAGTTCGCCGAGGGCGGAACAATCTATGATGCTCTGAGATATGAGGATCAGGTTCCGCTCTCTGACGTGATCCAAAAGACCTACTTTCACAAACTCGACATGGTTCCGGCCGGCTTGATGCTCTCGGAGTACGAAACCGAGACAGCAAACGCGCTCGCCCGTCGGATGCAGCCCATTTTTGCGGAGCGCCTCGCCTTGGCACTTGAGGAGGTAGAGGCAAATTACGACATCGTACTGATCGACTGCCCTCCTCAACTCGGCTTTCTGACTCTCACGGCATTGGCGGCCTCTACAGGGCTCCTGGTGACGGTCGTGCCAGGAATGCTGGATATCGCTTCCATGAGCCAATTCCTGAAACTTGCGTCAGAAACGGTAAAGGCCGTTGAAGAAGCGATTGGACGCCGTGTGACATGGGATTTCGTCAAATTCCTGATCACAAGGTATGAGCCGTCAGATGGGCCACAGACCCAAATGGCTGGCTACCTGAGATCAATTCTCGCCGGCCAGGTCATGACTGAACCCATGCTGAAGTCTACCGCAATCTCTGACGCCGGAATGACCCAGCAAACCGTCTATGAAGTTGATCCCGGCCAGTTCATCAGGAAAACGATTGATCGCGCTCTGACCAGCGTGAACGGCGTTGCCGATGAACTGGAGCAGACGATCCAAATGGCATGGGGGCGTCGCTGATGGCCAGAAACATTTTCAACCAACCTCCGAAGGACGAAAAAGAGAGCGCGGCTCCCTCCCCTACCCTGCAAAAAACTGCAAAGCTGCCCGGCTCTGTTGGCGGTTTGCGGGACTCCTTGCGCGAAATCACGGCCAATTCGATCCGGGACATCGAACCCGGTCAGATTGACATGGATGGCCTTCGCGATCGGTTGGTGCTGGAAGATACGAGTATCGACGAGCTTGCCGAGAGCATTCGCAAGCATGGCCAACAAGTGCCGATCATGGTCCGCCCATCGGGCCAACCCGACAGATACCGCATCATCTACGGCCGCCGTAGACTGGCAGCGATCCGCAAAATCGGAGGAACGGTCAAGGCAATCGTTCGCACATTGGACGACGACGCCTCGCTTATCGCACAGGGTCAAGAAAACAACCTTCGACTTGATCCGTCTTTCATCGAAAAATCTCTGTTTATCAGAGAGATGCAGGAAATTGGGTACAAACCCGGCGTCATTCAGGATGCTTTGGGGTTAACCCGGCAAGGCGTGTCCAACCACCGGGTCGTTATCGATCAACTGCCTGATGGGCTTGTTCAGCTTATCGGGCCGGCACATGGCATCGGAAGACGGCAGTGGGGTGATTTAGCGGCCCTATCGGGAAAGGTAGACTTGGTGAATTCGGCCAAAGAGGTGATCGCCGCCCTGCCCGACGACACTCCAAGCCCCGAGAGATTTCAGGCAGTCTATTCTGCTTGCTCGCACAAGGCGCGTGCAGACAAGAAACCGACCAGTCGCGGCGTGACGTCCGTCGTCAAGAATGAGAGCGGCGACACTGTCGGAACGCTGACAGTCGATCAGAAAGCGATCGCCATCAAGATCGCCAAAAAGGACAACCCGGAATTCGGCCAGTGGCTCGAGGAACGTGCGGAAGCTACGCTTTTGCAACTCTTCGATGAGTGGCGGAATGAGAGCGGCTCTGGGTCCTAACCCAAGCCACATAGAGGAACCCGAGCAAAGGAGAAAAGCGAAGACCAGAAAGAAAAGAGCCCCCCAAAGTTTCCCCTGGAGAGCCCTCATCATTCGATTTGCACTCATGATGTAGCAACCTCCAGCAAACCGGTCAAGAGTCACCGATTCGGTGAACCGATTTTTACTGCCTTTTCCCAGATAGAATCTTGGGAGGAGACAGGGAAGCTGTGGGCCAAACGGTCATCGTGATCAAATCATGGCATTTACAAAACTATCAATCGAGGCTGCTGGTGCAGATGCATCATGCGGCTCAATTCCCGCATCTGAAATCGATATCTGGACCATCTTCCGGGCCCTGAGAGACGCGCGCAGCGTGTTCGGGCTTCGCCCTGGCCACATCCAGACCCTTCAAGCAATGCTCAGCTTTTTGAAACCTGGCAACGGCGAAACGGTATTTGCGTCCAACTACACCATTTGCCAGCGCGTTGGCGGGATCGACGAACGGACACTCCGCAGGCACATCAACCGCTTCGTTGAGCTCGGATTCATCAAGCGCAATGACAGTTCGAACCGAAAGCGCTACCGCGTACGCTCATCCGGCGGCGAGTGCATCAGTTATGGATTGTCTCTCACCCCCCTGCTCCAACGTGCGAGCGAGCTTATCGCCATCGCGCAAGAGATAGAGAATAACCGGCGCGATCGGATATTTATTCGCAAACAGATTCTTACTAAGCTCGCCCATTTGGAAGAGCATGATCCCAGCAACACATTCATCAACCACGCACGGAAAGCTCTACGCAGGAAGCTGAGCCTCCCCGAATACCACGCTCTGCTCGCCAATACAGATGCAGAATTCCAGAGTTTATCTACCCCGGATGACCCACCTGAAACTATGGAATTGCCCGCCAATGACGGACAAACTGTCCGGCATCAATCTAAGTCTAAAAAAGAAAAAAAAGATTTAGATAGCAACATAGGCGATGAGGCCCTGAAACCAGACTTGCTTACCTCAGTCTGCGATCAGGCGACATCGTTCTCCACAGAGAGACTTAGAAACTGGTTGGACATTGAAAACCATGCTCGAACACTTGCACCCATGATGGGCATTCACCCAGAAACTTTCGAGAAAGCCAAGAATGCTGTAGGAGCTCAGAAAACGTCATGCGCGATCTTCATCATGCTACAGCTCGGAAAACGCATCAGGGATTTTGGAGCGTATTTCCACAGTATCACCCTGGGTCAAAGACAAAACCAATTTGACCCATTAGCTTTGATCAAGCGACTGTCCAAAACCAATGAGCAAACCGTCTAATGTCCACCGCGGTGGACTTCGAACGGGAAACAGCGCTTATGGCAACCACAACTGTCCAAACGCACCTAGCGGCGCGTGGTGGTTCTTCAGTTTATCTCAGACCAGCAGATGTCCACCGCGGTGGACAAGTGACACACGAGCGAGCCTTGTTGGAAATCTCGCCGGCCATGGAAGAAATATGCGGTCAGGCATTACACCCTAAATCCCTAGAGTTATTGTGGGAGGTCACCATCACCAAAAAGGTTTGGAAAGAGCCGCTCTCGATAATCCAACGGAAACGCCAGCCGAACTGGCGTCTTCGGTGAGGCAGAAGTCAGGTATCCGGCGGCGGTCAGTTTACTCAGTGTGTTGCGAGCAGTACGTTCGGACGTCTTGAGCACAATCTGCGCGTCACCACGTTCCAGTGCGCCATGCCGAAGAACCGCCGAAATCAGTTCCGGCGCTCGCTTGTCATCGATGGTATCTGCAACGAGACGACGATACCGTTGGTCCAATCCGCCGAGATCGAACAATCTTGCTGAGAAAGTGATCTGGTCGAGCGTCACCTTTAGGAACCATTCACTGAACGTCTTCAGTGCCGCTTCTGACAGGTTTCCCCGTCCGTCGCGGTCTCCGCGGCGTGGGCTGTCGGCCAGATCCATCATCCGTTTGTACTCACCCCGGTCGGTCAGCCCGCGGGCCAGCCCACGCGATACGGACCAGAGCCCTTGGCCACCAATCCCCGCTGTCAGGGCCATGGCATGAGACATCAGCCTGCTGACACGGCCGTTACCATCCGGGAAAGGGTGGATGTAGTTCAGCCGGTGATGTGCAGAGGCGATCGCGATGATCCTTCCGCTCGAAGACCGCGCCGCAATCTGAAACCGTCTGTCGAAATGGTCCATGAATGCCGCAACGCGCGATGATGAGGGGGGTAGGTGGCGTCCGACCGCAACTTCCCGATCGTCATCCTGGCGCATGCGCCCCGGAACGATGGGCTCTTGTGTGCCATCGGGATGTTCGATGACCCGAAACTCGTCAGGCATCTCGTCGTAGAAGCTCTTATGGACCCAAGTCAGGAATGCGACGGATGTGGGGCGGGGCAGGGTGCCCTTGCGATGCATCTCGTCAATGGAACGCTGAACAATGACATGAGCGCGTGCCTCCAGGGCAAGAGGACGGGTTTCCTCTTCAAGCTCGGCGCCAGCCAGCGCCCTTTCGATGTCGCGGGGGCGTGTGTTGTGTCCTTCGATCAGGTTGGAGTAGTAGCAGTTCATCACGCGGACGAGATCGGCAAGCTCGGCTGCGCTGTCAGGATGCAGCCCTTGTCCCAGCCTGGTGGCTTCCCTCTGGATGTCGACCGAAAGGTCTGCCAATTCTGTAGGAATATGCTCCTTGAAGAAGCAGGGTTCGATTCTGGCGGGTGTTTCCAGCATTTTTGCCGATCTTCCATGTTTGCAAAGTAATTGAAAAATAAACACATTTCGTACTTTCAAGCAAGGTTTTGCCGATATGCGTTGCCGATCTTGCCTGCCGATCTGGAATTGCTGCATGAAATCAATGGCTTCGGCAGAAGGGCCGGGCTTTTCGGTTTTGTTGTGTGCCCAAAGGGGCCGGAAAAAGTAAAAGTGTTCTTCGGGTTTTGTGACTGACGGATGAGGGCCTTTGGGGTCCCTCAGATGGGTCCGGGCCGGATTCCGGTCTGTCTTTCCTGATGAAGGGCATTCCGATGCAAACAGGTGTCTTGCGCGTGTTACGCGCGACCGCTGCCTCGTGGTGGCGACACAAGGAACTACGCCGAACCGGCCAGACGGGCCAGGCACTGCAGCTCGAACGCCAGACCGTCCTGCGTGATCTCGGCTTTCTGAAGCAGGCGGCGTCATTGCCAAACGCGCATGTGATCTGCGGAGAGGGCGGGACATTCATCCATCTTGGTTGGATCACCGTGTCGACCTTCGCGCCGATCGAGCGCTTTCCCTTGGCCACTCTTGCGGTCGCACGAGGGATCCCGTTCATCGATATCCGACCCGTCACCGATGTCATCGCCTTCGCGAACCTGCCGCGGGTGGCGCGGGACGGATCGATCGACCCTGAACCTTGCGGCCCTGGCAGGTCCGTCTCGCTGACCGCCTACATCGACATGGTCGAAGCCCTCGGTGGCAGGATCGCCAACGATCCACGCCCCCGTCAGTCAACCTGATCACCACTCCCTCTCATCAACACTCGAAAGGAGGCCAGCCATGGCCCGATCCCGCACGACCAAATTCGATGCCTCCGAGGTCATCACAAACGAAATCATCCGCATCATCGAGCGCGGTGTCCTGCCGTGGCGCAAGCCATGGACCGCAGGTGGCAGCTCTCGTCCCCTGCGCGTAGGCGGTGAACCCTATCAGGGGGTGAACAACTTTCTGCTGACGATGCGGACCGTGATGGCGGGCCACAGCTCACCTTTCTGGATGACGCTGCCGCAGGCCAATGCGTTGGACGCAAAGGTCCGCAAGGGCGAAAAATCCTCTGTCGTCGTTTATTACGGTCAAAGCCGGAAAGACGCGGGCGCAGATGAGCATGACCGCAGCGACGGGGATGATCACTCCGAGGAAGCACGCATCTTCCGCTTCCAGAAATCCTACCGTGTGTTCAACGCCTGCCAGATCGAGGGCTTGCCCGACAGCTTCTACACTGACCCGGAGCCCGTGCCCGTGCCCGAGCATCCGCCGTCCGAGCCCATCCCGCACATGCAGGCGTTTTTCGATGCCATCGACATCACAACCGTCTTCACGGGCACGGAGGCGTACTATTTGCCCCCCGTGGACAAGGTTTACATGCCATCCATCACGCGGTTCCAGGACCCGCGCAATTTCTACGGGGTCTGGGCCCATGAGCTGGCCCATGCCACGAAAGCCCCCCATCGACTGAACCGTGATTTCGGGTTCTCGAAGTTCGGCAACACCTCCTACGCGCGCGAAGAGATCGTCGCAGAACTGACCTCGGTGTTCCTGGGACAAACGCTCGGCTTCACGGCCCATACGCTCGAGATGAATGCCGCCTATCTCCACAACTGGTTGCGCGTTCTTCGGTCGGACAAGGGTGCGATCTTCAAGCACGCCGCGGATGCGCAGCGCGCCTGCGACTATCTGATCGCCAGATCGGAGACGGGCAGGGCAGGGCGCAGCGCCGAGGCCGCCTGACAGATCTATTGCTGCGAAGCGGAATATGGCCGCTTTGAGTCCAATATCACATCGAATGCGTGACCGAAATTCAGGCTAGGTCACACCAGAAACTTTGCGAACTGCATCGAGGAACAGTCCGAACGGTCGGCTGACTGCGAACATCAGCACAGCGGTTGATACAAGAAGCAAAACAATTTCGCTTCGGTCAGCTCCAACGAAAAACAGCACTACGGCATAAACGGGCAATTGGAACGACAAGAAGGCGAGCCCGTCGATCAGAGTTTTGCTCCAAGAAACCGTGGGCTTGGTTGTGCTAAAAAACCAGTCTCGCCAGAGTCCGTACGGTCGCCCTGTGAACAGCATGAGCGGTATCATTGTCAGTCGCGTCTTCAGAACTTCGCCGGGCTCCATACCTGCGACGAACAATTCGGTAAGCGATGCGACAAACGTGAAAAAGATCACTGTCGCAAGTGTATCAACGATGGTTTTGCGCATGCCGTCGATTAGCGGTTCTGGACCAGATTGTCGAACGGCAGCAAAGTCCCGCTGAACGGACACTTGGATCTGTTTGGGTTGGGGAGGTTTGGTTCACCACGCGGAAAAGTGAAAGCGGGCTTTGAGAAGGGTGTTTCAAACCTCTCAAAGGAGATCCCCATGTCCATGACCGCACAAACCCATACATACCGCCCGGATCCGAGTGTGATCGCGGCGCAAAACGACGCGTTTCGCAAGCTCGCGTGCCTTGGTGTGCCGCCCGCGCAGCCCATCAAGGGCCGGATGCATGTCACCCGCTCGCTTATGGAGGCCGGCGATGGCTTCATGGTCGAGGCGGTGAAGGCGACTGGTGAGTTTGCCACGTTCGAGCCAGAGAATGATCCCGAGGGCTGGCACGATTTTGGCGCGGTCGAGATCCGAGGCGAGACCGTGTTCTGGAAGATCGATCTCTATGAGGCAGATTCGGATTTCCGCTACGGGGCTGAGACCCCGGACAATCCTGCCACCACCATGCGCGTGCTGACCATCATGCTGGCGCGCGACTGGTAGGGCAGGGGACACCCCCCCCTGACACTCCAAGCGATGAAGGCCCACTGACCCCTCAAAGGGAAAGTGGGCCTTTTGTCGTGGTGATCCCTGAAGCCGGGGATTGGTCACGCGCGTGAGCGCGCGGGCCACACCTCACCCTCCTGGAAGGATATCCCATGACCACAAGCTTTGCTCCCCTTACCGTCGCTATCGGCGATCTCGTCCCGCATCCCGCCAATGTGCGCAGCAACTCCCCGGAAACCTATGATCCCGAGAACATCGCCCATCTGAAGGCCAGCATCGCCGTTCTGGGCCTCTTGCAGCCGATCCTGGTCCAGAAGCTCGACGGCAAATACGCCGTGCTGGCTGGTGGCCGGCGGCATGCCGCGCTGAAGGAGCTGGTCGCTGAAAAGGCCATCAAGGGCTTCACGGCGAAGACCAAGGTGGACTGCCGCCTTGTCCCTGACGACTGCGACGTCACCACGGCGCTGTCGCTCGCCGAGAACATCACCCAGGCGCCGATGAACGCAATCGACGAGTTCGAGGCTTTCGCCCGGATGATGGAGGTCGACGGCCAGACGCCCGAGACGATCGCAAAGACCTTCGGCACCACCGTTGCCGTCGTGAAAGGCCGGTTGCGCTATGGCCTGATCCACCCCGACATCCGCGCCGCGGCCCGGGGCAAGGTGATCACGCTCGACACGATGAAGGCCTTCGCCGAGCATCCGAGCCAGGATACGCAGCGCGAGGTCTTCGAGGCGCTCACGAAAGACGGCGGCTATCTGCAGGCCTACACCGTCCGTCAGGCACTCAAATCCCGCGGTGTGCAGGTCCGCGACGACATCGGGGCTTTCGTGCGCGCGGACTACGAGGAACGCGGCGGCGCTGTCGCGGCTGACCTTCTGGAAGAGCATTCCGTGCTCGAGGATGCAGCACTTGTCGAGACCATCCTGCTCGAGAAGCTCGGTGCCGCTGCCGAAGAGGCCCGCATAAAGCTGGGCTTTGCCTGGGCCGATGCGATGGTGCGCTATGACTACGCGACCATGGCCGACTACGGCCGCGTCTATCCCGGCCCGATCGAGCCGGATGAGGCTGCCCAGAAGCGCGTCGATGAGATCACCGCCGAACTCGAGAAATTGCAGCTCCAAATGGAGGACGAGGGGCTCGAGGACGGTGCCTACAACGCGCTTTACGAGCGCGTGGACGCTCTGGAAGAGGAAGCCCGCGACCTGCAGGAGGCCTATAGCACCGAGGACCTCGCCCGCGCTGGTGTGATTGCGTCGTGGTCGGCCGGTAAGGTCACGCTCCATGTGGGCCTCGTCCGCCCCGAGGACACCGTCAAAGAGGAGGGCGCGCGCGGCTCCGCTAGTAATCCGACAGGGGAGGAGGCCCCGGACGCCGGCGAAATCACCTACCCAGCCTCGCTGGCCGAGGACCTCAAGACCGAGCGGGCCATGGCCCTCGGCGCCGCGATGGCGCTGCATCCGGAGGCCACGCTCGATCTGACGCTCTTCAAGCTGGTCAGTGACGTTCTGGCCAGCGGCATGAGTGTCACGCAGGCGATCAAGATCGATGCCCGCAACGAATACCGCAGCCATGCCAAGATGGACGAGATCGACGAGACCTCGCTCGAGCAGGTGGCGGCGGCACATGATGCGCTGGACCTCTCGTGGCTCGATGACACCCGCGCGCCCACCGATCAGTTCGCGGCGTTTCGCGCGCTGGAGGCAGGGGAGAAGGCCAAGCTCGTCGCCTTTGCAACCGCCAGCACCACGCAGTCCTGCTTCACGCGGGACCGCCAGCGCGACAGCCTGATGCATGCGTTCGAGATCGAGATCATGCCCGACATTCGCGCCCACTGGACGCCGAATGCGGCCCTCTTCAACCGCTTCAAGAAGGCCTGGCTCCTGAGGATCCTCGGCGAAGATCTGGGTCTCGCCCAGGAGGCGGTGACGCTGGCCTCGTCGAGCAAGAAGGAGATCGTCGCCTTTTGTGACAAGCTCTTCGCCGAACCCTTCGCCACACTCACGGACGCGCAGCGCGCTGCCGTGGCCGCCTGGTGCCCGCCGATGATGCAGACCGCCGGTGTCGCCTTTGAAGAGGCGGAGCCCACCGTGGAAACTCCGGAGCCTGCCAGCGAGGTCGCGCAAGCGGCCTGACGCATCAAGTGACCCGCGCGGAGCATTCCGAGCGCGCGGGTCGACCCTTCCAAACCGAACAGAAAGACATCCCCATGGCTATTCTCAAGTTCTCTGCGTCCGCTGTCGCGGCGCAAATCGCACATGCGCGTGCCTGTAAGACCTTCCTGCCCAACTGGAACGGGCCCGTGGACAGGCCGGCCCTGATCCTGATCGTTGGCAATGGTGTGCATCTGCGCTCGAACGGCATCGATGGTACGACCACCCGTATCGTCACCACCGAACAGGCCGATCCCTCCTTTGCCTTCGCCGACGGCATGAACCCGTTTCGGGATACCGACTGGATGGCGCAGCGCCGCATGGCGTTTCGCGATCTGACAGGCCAGTTCTACACCGACATCCTGGATGACGTGCAGGTGCTCATCGACCGGGGGCGGGGGACCATCCGGCTCGCCACCGATGGCCACAGCATCCGCGTCTTCGTGCGCCGGGCCTCGGATTATCTCATCGGCGGGACCTACGAGGTGCCGTCAGGCCTCGGCGGCACCTTCCGGGTCATCCTCAAGGATGCCTGCGACACCTTCGCGATCGTGCAGAACTGCGGCAATTGCGAGGATTTCGACGCCATGCAGCCCTACCGCGTGCCGCTCGATGCATTGATGGAAATCGATGACCGGAGGGCGGCATAATGGGATGGCTCTTCTACACCGATTGCCGCGTCCAGACCTACGCGGACGAGAAAGCGGAGATTGCCCGGCTGTGCACCTTCGAGGGCGACACGCGCAAAACCGAACTGGTCAAGGCCTGTAAGGTCGGCTCCACCTGGTATGCAGCGGCTAGGGTCACCAATCGCGACGGCACCCCTGTCGAAGACGCGACCTATGTCACCGATGCGGATGGCTCCATCACTTTCGGAGCTGTCTTCCTCACCCGATACGATGACGGCTGCTGGGGCTACAAGGACATGGAGGAAAGCGCTGGCCCGAACGAGTCTCGTGCTCCCCTTGGGCTGATCGAGCTCCTCTCCGACCTGAAAGACCCGGACAGCTACGCCCAGGACTGGCGCCAGCGCTGCCGGGACTGGGCTTCGATCCCTGACTACGAGGAAGGCGACAAGATCAGGCTCGCAGCACCCGTGACGCTCACCGATGGCAGCACCTGCCAGATCGTCACCGCGACACACTACAGGCGGGGTCGGCAGAAACGCCGCTGCTACCGCATCGAGGAAACTGGTGGGCTCGTACGCCTGTCGAAGGCCTCGCTTGCGGGCTCGGAGCTGCTCAGCTCCGCGAAAGGTGCGGCTAGCCCGGTGCTGGCGGAGTTCCTGGCGGGGCAGGGTGGTTGAGTTTCTCGCTGAGACAACACCACGGAACCACGCGCGCACATAATGCCGACTTGAAACCGTATCTCAAATGAGATACATCACTCCCATCAACTGGAGGACCATCCATGCCTGCCCAAACATCCATGCTTCATGTTCGTGTTGACGATCAGCTGAAAGCACAGGCTTCGGACGCACTTGCGGGCGTCGGTCTGACGCTCTCCGATGCGGTGCGTATTCTTCTGACCCGCGTGGCCGCAGAAGGCGGATTGCCTGCCGGATTGACCGCTGATCCGGATGCCTATGATGCCTGGTTCCGGGCGAAGGTACAGGAAGCGCTGGACGATCCAAGGCCCACAACGCCCCATGCCAAGGCGATGCAAGACGCCCAGGCATTGATTGACGGGAAGCGCCTTGCCAAATCTTGAATGGAAAGCCACGGCCATCGCCGACTTGTTGGCAATCATTGACTACATCTCTGACGACAACCCGGATGCCGCCCAAGTTCTCAAAGACGAGATTGAACACAAGACGTCCCTCCTTCCAGAACGCCCTCAGATGTACCGCGCGGGCCGTGTGGACGGGACTAGGGAGATGGTTGTTCGGCCAAACTACATCGTGGTTTATGCTGAAAGCCCTGAGATGGTGACCATTTTGCGCGTACTTCATGCTGCGCAGCAGTGGCCATGATCGGCGTGCAGGCCCTCCGCTAAGAAATTGCCCGCTCTACGCCTTCAAAGTGTAGAGCGGGCTTTTTGTCCTTTGGAACTCAGACCCTGATCCAAAGGAAACCCCCATGTCCAAGCACCGCTCAACGCTCCCCAATCCTGTTGAATCCGACGCAAACCTCGCCTCTGCCCTCGCGCAGATCGGCACGGAGATCGACCACCAACCCCTGCGCAGTTCAGCGCTCGCGCGTATCATGCGCGAGACGTTTCATGGCAGCGATGCCGGCGGTGCCTGGGACTGGCGCATGGCCTATGACCTGATGCAGGCCGCGACCGTCCAGGTGCTGCTGCGTGGGGCCGACGCGGCAGGTGACATCGCTGCTGCAAAGCTGCTTGCCTCACGGCTGCTGACGGAAACCCGCCGGTCAGAGCAGCAGATCCGGCTGCAGCAGTTTTCCACGCCGTTGCCTTTCGCGACCATGGCGGTGCGGGCGGCAGCCGTTCGCAAGGGCGAGACCGTGCTGGAGCCCTCGGCTGGCACCGGTGCCCTGGCTGCTTTCGCCGCCCGGGCCGGTGCCACGCTTCTGCTCAACGAGATCGACCCCTTTCGCCAGCGCCTCCTACGGGCCCTCTTCGGCGGCGAGGTGACGGGCCATGACGGCGAGCATATCGATGATCTGCTGCAGACGCCGGTTCTACCCGACGTCGTGGTGATGAATCCGCCCTTCGCCTCCTCGGTCGATCGGTCGCGGGACAAGCACATCGCCGCCAAACATCTCATCGCGGCTGCAAAGCGTCTCGCGCCCGGTGGGCGGCTGGTGGCGATCATGCCGCCGGGGTTCACGCCCGAACGCGATGCCGCGCATTGGTCACGCGCCTGCGGTCTCCTGACGCTGCGCTTGGCGTTGACGATGCCGGGGCAGGTCTACCGCAAGCTTGGCACCTCTGTCGAAACACAGCTCATGGTCTTCGACAAGGTGCAGGAGGACGGCGAGATGATCCGCGCCATTGTGTGCGATCTGGACGAAGCCCTTCCTTTTGTCGACGCCGTGGCCGCAACCCGGCCCGAGGCGCGCCCCGTACAACAGGCGGCGTCGATGCCGCACGCGCGGCTGACCGTTCCATCATTTGCCCCGCGCAAGACCGCCGCTGCGCCTGTTGCCGCCTCCAAACCCCGGGCCAATGCCGTCCGTCCGCTCAGCTTCACAAGCTTTGAGACCCCTCGCGACAACACGCCCATCTCGGACATCTATGCGCGTTACCGGCCGCAACGGATCGAGATCGCGGGTGCGCAGGAACATCCCACCCCGCTCGTCGAGAGCATCGCCATGGCCTCGGTTGCCCCGCCCATGCCCTCAAATACGGGTCGTGATGACTTGCGCCTGCCCGCACGGTTGGTCGAGGAGGGAGATCTCTCCGAGGCGCAGCTCGAGACCATCATCATGGCGCATGATGCCCATGGGCGCGACCTGCCCGGTCGGTTTACCATCGATGACGACCAGACCAAGCTGACGCGCGCCGATGATGACCCAGACGCACGGGCCTATCGCCTTGGGTACTTTCTCGGCGACGGCACCGGTTGCGGCAAGGGGCGCGAATGCGCGGGGCTCATTCTCGTGAACTGGCTTTCCGGGCGCAGGAAGGCGATCTGGGTCTCCAAATCCGCCACGCTCATCGAGGACGCGATCCGCGACTGGACCGATCTCGGCGGCTCGCCTGCCGACATTCAGCCGCTCTCCAAATGGAAACCGGACCAGCCCATCCCGATGGGCGACGGTATCCTCTTCGTCACCTACGCCACGCTGCGGTCCGCGGGCAAATGCGGCACCACGCGACTGCACCAGACCCTCGACTGGATGGGCGCAGACTTTGAAGGCGTCCTCGCTTTTGATGAGGCCCATGCCATGCAGAACGCGGCAGGGTCCGAGCAGGGCAGGGGGGTCAAACCCTCCCAGCAGGGCCTTGCTGGCCTGCGGCTGCAACTGGCAGCACCCCGCGCCCGCGTCTTCTACATCTCGGCCACGGGTGCCACGAGCGTGCACAACCTGGCCTATGCCGCGCGGCTGGGGCTCTGGGGGCAGGGCCCCGAATACCCCTTCCCAAGACGCGAGAGCTTCGTTTCTGCGATGGAAGCCGGCGGTGTCGCTGCCATGGAGGTGGTCGCGCGCGATCTCAAGACGCTCGGGCTCTACACGGCGCGTGCCCTCAGCTTTGATGGGGTGGAATATGACGTGCTCGAACACGCGCTCACCCCGGCCCAGATCGAGATCTACGACGCCTATGCGGGCGCGTTTCGGACGATCCACCACAATCTCGAGGCGGCGCTGACCGCGACTGGGGTCAACGACGCCTCGGGCGAGACCAATGCCTCGGCCGCACGCGCTTCGGCCAAGTCCCGCTTCGAGAGCACGAAGCAGCGGTTTTTCAACCATCTCCTGTTGGGCATGAAAGCCCTAACCATCATCCGTGCCATCGAGCAGGATCTGGTGGCGGGCTATGCTTGCGTCATCCAGGTGGTCTCGACAGGCGAGAGCCTGTTGAAGCGCCGACTTGAGACGATGGACCCGGAGGATGAACTCGTTGAGGGTGCCTTGACGCCGCGTGATTATGTTCTGGGCTACCTCGAACAGGCCTTCCCGATCCATGCGCAAAAGCTGGTCGAGATCGACGGCAACATGGTGGCCGAGCCGTTGCGCGATGAGACTGGCGCGCTGGTCGTCTCGCGCGAGGCGCTCGCTTTGCGTGACGCGGCCATGATGGAGTTGATGACGCTGGCGCCGATCCCCTCGGCCCTCGATCAAATCCTCTGGGCCTTTGGCGACGAGGCTGTCGCGGAGGTCACGGGCCGTTCGATCCGGCCACTCAAGGCCGAAGATGGCCATCTCTTCATCGAGAAGCGCGCCGCCAGCAGCAATTTCTCCGAAACCCAGGCCTTCATGGACGGCGAGAAGGACATCCTGATCTTCTCCGATGCAGGTGGGACGGGCCGGTCCTATCATGCGGCACAGACCGCGAAGAACCAGAAACGGCGGCGGCACTATCTTCTGGAGCCCGGCTGGCGCGCCGACGCGGCCATCCAGGGGCTGGGCCGCACGCATCGCTCGGCCCAGGTCAGTGCGCCCTTCTTCCGGGTCTGCACCTCGGATGTGCATGGCGAGAAGCGTTTCACCTCGACGATCAGCAAACGCCTCGACCGAGCTATGCTTGAATTTGGGTGACGCGCATCATCAGGCGGCGCGGTTTTCGGTGTCGTTGGTCACTTCGACACCGTCGTTGAATTTGATTCCTTCGATAACCTTTGGCAACTGATTTCTGCCCTTGAGGCGCAGCCATTTTTTCGATGCTGCCTGAATGAGGGTGAAAACCATCAGTTTTGCGGTCTTTTGTGACAGCGCCCCTTTGGTCCTCACCGTTCGGTGCCGAACAGTGGCGAACACGCTTTCAATCGGGTTCGAGGTGCGCAGATGGCCCCAATGCTCGGCTGGGAAGTCGAAGAATGCAAGCATCGCCTCTTCGTCCTTTGTCAGGCAGGCAACACCTTTTGGGTATTTGACGCCATACTTTTCGGAGAAAACTGCCAACGCAGCATCGGCTTCTGCGCGCGTTCCGGCGTGCTGGATGTCGTCCAGATCTGACTTGACCGCCGGGGCCATCTGCTTGGGAAAACAGTTCTGGACGTTCTTTACCTTATGCACCCAACACCGTTGGTGCTTTGTGCCTGGAAACGTTTTGTCCAGTGCGTTCCAGAACCCCATGGCTCCATCCCCAACCGCAATTTCCGGTGCGACGGACAGCCCGCGGCCTTTGATGTCGGTCAGCAACTCATGCCAGCTCTGCGCGCTCTCCCGCAGGCCGACCTGAAAGCCGATCAGCTCTTTCTTGCCCTCCGGTGTCGCGCCGATGATCACCAGCATGCATTCGGCATTTTCCTCCATCCGCGCCTGAAGATAAACGCCGTCCGCCCAAATGTAGACGTAGTGGCGGGCAGACAGATCCCGCCGTGCCCAGGCATCATATTGAACCTGCCATCCGGCAGTCAGACGCGAGATGACGCTTGGCGAGAGGTTGGGCGCATCCGGCCCCATGATGGCCGACAGCGCGTCCTGGAAATCGCCCGTCGATATGCCCTTCAGATAAAGAACAGGCAGCAGCGCGTCCAAGCTGATCGAGCGGCGCGCCCATTTCGGCAGAATGTTCGAGGTAAAGCGGATCTTTTCTGCCCCATCAGAGGACGCCATCCGGTCGCGCACCTTGGGCCGCTGGACATCCAGAGCACCGATCCCCGTCTGAATCTTCCGTTCAGGGCCAAATCCATGCCGCACAATCCGCTGACGCCCGTCTTCCAACTGCTCATCGGCAAAACTGGCGACAAAGGCATCAGCCTCGGCCTTCAGCGCTTCCGCCAGCATCCGACGAGCACCTTGCCGAGCAAGCTCTGTCAGCGGATCGACGATCGTTTCCGATTGGCGAAATGGCAGGATCGTTGTATCTTCCTTCATGGCGTATCGCTCCTTGTGAGGTTCTGGCCGGCTTTGACACCCGCCACGATACGCCGCACTTCAAATCACGCCATCACCCAAATTCCCGCATAGCTCGCCTCGACCAGCTGGGGGCCTTGACCAAGGGCCAACGCGAGACCGGTTCGCAAGGCATGTTCCGCGAGGAGGACAATCTGGAAAGCCCGATCGCGCGGGCGGCATTGCGTGGCTACTACGCCGATCTTGCCGCCGGGCGCGCCGAGGCGATGAGCTATGAGAACTTCACCGACTGGACGGCCCTGCGGCTGATCGACAAGGACGGGGTGCTGCTCGAGGAGCTGCCCCCGATCCAGCGGTTTCTGAACCGGGTTCTGGCCCTTCCCATCCACATGCAGAACGCGCTCTTTGCCGAGTTCATGCGCCGGATTGCCGATCAGACGGAAAGGGCGCGCGCGGCGGGCACGCTCGATCTCGGCGTCGAAACCCTGCGCGGCGAAAAGATCGAACAGGTCTCCACTGAGGATCTCTGGACCTGGCCGAAATCCGGCGCCGTGACGCGGATCATCGGACTTGAGGTGACGGACCCGGTCCATGTCCTGGGCGCCGAAGAGGCCATATCGCGCAATCCGGATAAGCTGCCGATGGTTAATCGCGCCTCCGGCCGCGCGGCGCTCATCTCGGCGCGCCCCATGCAGATGTACGATGAGGATATCGTCACCCTCATGCGCAAGATGGTGCGGCCAAACGGGTCCAGCTATCTGGAGGAGACCCGATTTGAGGCGTCTGCCTGGGAAGACATTGAAAGGCCCGAGTTCACGCAGGTCTGGGATGCCGAGGCCGCGTCCTTGCCAAAAACCACCACGACCAAGCTCTACCTGCTGACCGGGCTGCTGCTGCCGATCTGGAAGGACATTCCGACCACCAATGAGCGCATCTACCGGGTCACGCCCGATGGGGCGACCGCCATGATCGGGCGCACGCTGAGCGAGGAAGGAGCGGCCGCGCTGCGCGCCCGCTTCCTCGTCTCCAATCCGCAAACGCCACAGGATATGCTGACCGCCGCCCTCGGCACCACCGCACCTGTCGATCTGGGCCGGGGCCTGAGCCTGACCCGTCGTCGTGTCGCTGGCGAGATGCGCCTTGAGTTGGGCGGTGCAGATCGAGGCATGATCGACGGCCTCAAGGCTATGGGGTGTTTCACGGAGATCATCGCCTTTCAGTTGCGGGTGTTTCTGCCGCATGGGGACGGGATCGACACGGGAAGCATTCTGGCCCGGATCGTTGGGCATCGAGCCGCTAGAGCTGCAGAACAAGCCGCCTGAAAAGTCAAAGCGGGCTTCCGGTCGGGCGTCGCGGATCGGGATTTGGCCGGTCTGCGCTTCCCGGCCGCGGGCATCCCCATGCCTGCCCAGCCCCCACTTCAGACAAGAGGACAGACCCATGACCAATCCCCAGATCGATTACGCCGCGATGGCGGCTCAGTGGCGCGCGGAGCGCGAAACCACCCTGAAGGCATCCCGAGCGGAGCTGCTTGCGCAACTACGCGCGCTTGGCATCAGCGAGGTCACCGCCGAATACGAAGGCTATGGCGACTCCGGCAATGTCGAGGATGTGACGGTGCAGCCTGCGGAGGTCCAACTGCCGGAGGCGCTTGCCACTGAGGTGGGCGATTTCGCCTGGTCGCTTGCCTATCACCATCATCCGGGGTTCGAAAACAACGAGGGCGGCTACGGCACGCTGACCTGGGACATAGCACTAGACAGCATCATCCTCGATCACGCGGACCGCTATGTCGAATGTTCGCACAGCTATGACGAGGGGCTGTGAGATGGCCCATCCGCTTCATCATGCCGAAAGCTCTGCCCGGAAATTCGGCGGGGTGCCATCTGACTATCAGTCTGTGCACGATTGGTTTGACGCCTCGAAAGAGCACCTCGCGCTCTTCACGCACCGAGCCATGCGCCACCACGCTCAAGGCCTGTTCGAGGCCGAACGTGTCTTCGGCTTGACCCTGACCAATAGCGCAGGTCGGGACATTCCCGTGCGCTGGATCGGCGAGCAGCATATCCGTGAAGACTGCCAGGGCCGCATTCCGAGCATGGCGGACTGGCTGCGACGGATCCAGCCTGAGCCATGGATGGCCAATGGCCATATCGACCGGCATTCTGGCGATGAGCCCTGCGGCGACCCAAGGGTTGCCTGGGCCTCCGAGGTCGCCGCCGGAAGAACGGTTCTTGGCCTGAAGGATTGGATGGCGGCGCGCGCGATGCAAGCCACGCAAAGCGCCTGACAGGTCTCGGTCGTTTGCCAAACGAATGCCGCACGGAAGCCCGGTTGGAAGATCGGGCTTCTTGCGTCGTTTCCCCACCATTCTTCTTGAGGAGGATCGCATGACACTCGAAGCCATCAAGGCGGCCGTCGATGCCGGCCAGACCATGCATTGGGCCAATACCGGCTACGTTGTGCACAAAGACCGGCTCGGTCAGTACCTCATCACCTATGTGCCGAACGGAAGCTGCATCGGTCTGACCGACCGGAGCGGGCACCGGTTGAACGGAAAAGAGGCGGAGTTCTTCATCGCGAGATCGGAGGACGGCGCGGAAAATCCGGGCAGCCAATCAAGACCAAACGGGCAGGGGAGGGGCGTAGCACTAGGAGGCGCGGGGGCATTCCCACTCGGACGGCAGCTCTGACCCGTGGGCGGGGCTGAAAGGAAAGCAAGCTTTCTGGTTTGTGATCCCTCAAGGGGTCGAGAAAGCAATCCCGGATGCGCTGGCAAGAACGTCAGGCACCGGCCAATCCAAGAAGGAACTATCCCATGTTCGCAGGAACCCTCACCCGCAACGTCGAGACCGCAGCCGCTCAGTACACCGGCATGATCCACGGGACGCGCTTTGACGTCGCCATCCAGTTGGAGGCACGGGCCAAGATGTCCGAACGCAGCCCGGATTTTGACGTGACGGCAGTCAACAAATCAGGCCGCAAGGTGCGCATCGGCACGGCCTGGAACGAGACCGGCAATACCAGCGGCAACCCCTACATCTCGATGCAGATCGATGTCGGCTTGGGTCCGTTCCGGGTCAACGCGGTGCAGACGAAAGAATCGCGCGCGACCCAAAGCGGGGAGTTCGAGATCATCCCGCTGGTCTCGAACGGCCTGATGAAATCCGGCTCGATCTCAGGCGAGCTCACCGCCATGGACGCCGACAACGCGTTCACCGGCTACATCGCCAACATGATGTTCGATCTGGAGTTCACGCTGATCGAGAACAGCTACAAATCCGAGGAGACCCACCCGGATTACCGGATCGAGGTCAGCTCGCCCCGGGGTAAACCAATCCGCGTCGGCTCGGCGTGGATGGCCAAAAGCAGCCGCACGGGCAATGACTACCTGTCGCTGCTGATCAACACGCCTGATGGCGACCTGCGCGTCAACGCCGTGCAGAACGAAGAGCAGCGCGGCGGGCAGACCTTCTCGATCATCCCGTTCATCGACAGCGGTGAGCAGCCGCAGGACGCAGGCGCGGGGCTCTCGCTGGTCGCCTAATCGGCGCGCGAGGGGGAGACGATCTGAACCGAAAGGGGAGCCGTGGGACCACGGTTCCCCTTTTGCTGTGCTGGTGTGGTTGAATGAACCCGGCCTACATTGCAGACGTTCGTGTCGCCTGCAGCTAATGCTACCGAAGAGCCCTACTACGACCTTCGTGACCATGCCTCGACCTCTACCCTGAGGTCTTGGCACTCGCTTTACTGAATAGGTTGACATGCAGTATTTGTACTGCATATTTAGCAGGCATGACAGAGGATCAGATAACACTTGTATTCAAAGCGCTGGCGCATACCGAAAGGCGCCGCATCTTGGCGTCGCTTTTGCAGAAGCCCGGTCAGACGCTTTTCGATCTGTGTGTCGCCCCGGATCAGCCGGGCGGCGCACGACATCTGTCCCGTCAAACTGTCTCGCAGCATCTCGACGCCCTCGAACGGGCGGGACTGCTGGAAATTTCGTGGCAGGGGCGAACCAAGATCCACAGGTTTGAGCCGGGTCCGCTGCGCGAGGCCGTGCAACAGGCCCTTGTCCCATTTCTTTAGGAGCGAACGATGATGAAAATCCATGTCACCAGTGTCTTTGTCGACGATCAGGCCCGCGCGCTTGATTTTTACGTCGGAAAGCTGGGCTTCCAGTTGAAGAACGACATTCCGGTGGGCGAGAACCGCTGGCTTACGGTGGTGTCGCCGGAGCAGCCGACTGGCACTGAGCTGCTTCTGGAACCCAGCGATCATCCGGCTGTGAAACCTTACCGGGCAGCGATTGTTGCGGATGGTATTCCCGCCGCCTCCTTTCAGGTCGACAACCTGGCCGACACCTATGATCACCTGACAAAAGGTGGCGTCAGGTTCACGCAGGACCCGGTTGATGCGGGCGATGTCAGAATGGCCGTGCTGGATGATACCTGCGGCAACCTGATCCAGCTGGTAGAGATCAAGGATGCGCAAACCCGCTAACGGGCGCCTGCGGTCGCAGCGGAGCGCCACCACCCGACCCAAGATCGGGTGGTGGCATCAATCCAGTGGCTCAACCCATCTGCTCTTTGCGCAACAGGATCACCGTCCCGGCCGGGTCCGACGTCCAGTGCCCGGTCACATTGGTCAGCGGCTCCAGCTCGTCCCGATTGGGGCTGCCGAGACGCGACAGGGCGGCGTCGGGGTCTTCGTCGAACAGTTCGATCCAGACATCCACCTGGCTCTGATGCGGCACGCGGTCGATCCAAAGGGTCAAGCTGCCGAACTCGAACCCGGTGCTGTTCTCCAGTTCGCGGGCGACCGTCAAGCCGACCTTGTCTCGGTAGAAGGCCACGGTGTCTTCCCAGCGATGCAGGGGAACCTTGATGGCGATGTTTTTTCCCGGCTCCATTTGATGGTTCTCCTCTTTCTATGTTGAATTATTTGTAGAATCCGTCGCGCAAATTGATCCCGTGCTCCAGCCAAGCCTTCATGGCGCAGAGCATCCCGGTCCATCCCTGGCAATTGCCGAAGCAGGAGATCAGGCCGGCCTCGGTTTCGGGCCAGCCGAATTCACTGATCCGCACCAGGGTGCGCCCATCGTCCAGCGGGCGGAACTCCATGGTCACGGTCGTCCATGTGGCGGTCTTTTCGTCCGCCTCCCACTGCAGCACGATCCTCTGATTTGGGACGACCTCCTGCACCAGGACGGGGAAAGCGCCGGGAAAGTCGTGGAAGTCCCAGGTCACCTCGGCCCCGGTTTCCAGCCGCCCCCGTGCCCCGCCCGTGGTGAAATATTTCGACAGGCAGTCAGGAGCGACCACGGCCTCGAAGACCTCTTCGACCGGCTTCGATATGCGTCCTGCCACGGTGAATTTCAGCTCCATGATGCGAATCCTCTTTGCGTTTCGTCAATCATGTTATAAAATCATAACATGTCAATCGAAGATAAATTTGATGCCGTGTTCAAGGCGCTTGGCCATCGAGCGCGGCGGCGGATACTCGACCTGATCAAGGATGGGCCGGAGACCACCGGCGCCCTTTGCGGGAGGCTTACGGATCTCGACCGCTGCACGGTGATGCAGCATCTGTCGGTGTTGGAAAAAGCCGGGCTGGTGGTTGTTGAGCGGCGCGGCCGAGAACGCTGGAACCATCTCGACGCCCTCCCGATCCACGACGTTCAGAACCGCTGGATCGGTCCGTACGCGGCGCATGCGGTCGCGGTTCTCGAGAGTCTGGAGGCGTTTGCAGAGACCGAAGCAGCATCGCCGGACGATGCCGGCACCAGCAGTGATTGAGGGAGAAAGGCAAGTCTGCTTTGTCCGCATCTTACCAGTTCGTTCGTCCCGCAGCGAAGTTCCGCTTTTGACCTCTACAACTGAAACTCAGAATTTCCCTAATCTTCTTTTGTAACGCAGTTCCAACTTGCCTTCCGGCCTCCCCAGCTCGGCTTCGCGTGTCGCAGGGGAGAACGGCCCTTCGGTCCGTCGCGCATTCGGCCATGCGGCCTCACCGCGGCGTCGCACCCAGGCCCCCGGTTTGCCCGCCTCGCGAGCACGTCCCTCCCCGGCCGCTCCGCCGGATTGCGCTCTGGTCTGTTTTGGCCCGAGGCCAAAACGATCCCGCCGCTCCATCCGTCTCCCGCGTCCGGTCGGGCCGTTTGCCTGCTCGGGTCGGGCAAACCTACCGTCAAAACACACACACATGAGTGCGGAAGCATATCCTCCGGATGGCCCCCAAATCAGCCCGCGTCAAGGATCGCAAAACTTTTCCGCGAGGGCGTAGCCGGTGGCTTGGGGCGGTCCCGTGCGTGAGCGCGCGCATGTGTCGGGTGCTGCGCGCAGAAAACTTTTTCGCCCGGCAAGCCGGCGGCTGCGCCGTCCCTGACCCGGGCAGATTCGGAAACCAGGCATTCGGCCATGCCCCCACACTCACGTGGTGGCCTTGGAACCGAACACTGGAGACCAGACATGGCTTACGACAACGCAAACACCTACGAGACCATTGAACTTTTCGGACTGACCGAGAAGGACGCGCAGCTGCCGATCCCCGAGGATCACGTCCTGACCGACCGCATCATCCGCGAGAGCTTCGAGGCTTTGCTCGGGCAGCTGCGCGGGACCGGGCTTGAAGCCGAAATCGAACCGCTGGCCCATGGGCTCGCGACGATCCTCCAGCGCCGCAAGGTGGCGCTTGGCAAGGAGGTCGACCGCACCGCCGACAAGATCGGCGCGCTGGCAAAATCCCACGACGGATCGGAGATCGCCGAGACCGCGCTCGAAGAGGCGCAGGCGCGCTTTCTGCAGCTGCGCGAGATTGTCGGCGCCATCGAGGTGATGAGCGAGGCTGCGGCGGAATGCTACGAGATCGAGGCGGGCCACGCCTTCATTCCGGCAGCCGGGTCGCGCGCAAGCGTCCGCGCGCAAGAGACCGGGGCGGTCTTCGAGGCACGGCAGCTCCTGGAGCAGCACGACCGCGAAACCGCCGAGAAGTCGAAAGTCGAGGGGGTGCCCCTGATCGTCTCAGGAGCCACCGACTGGACAGATGTCGATGTGATCTTCAACACGCTCGACAAGGTTCGCGAACGGATCAAGCAGAACCGCAACCAGGAGATCTTCCTCTGCCACAAGGGTGGCAAGCACGGGGCAGAGATGATTGCGGCTCGGTGGGCCCGGGCACGCGGGATAGCGCAGGCGCGCTTTGATCCTCGCTGGTCCGCGCATGGGCGGGCGGCACCGTTCAAGTGCAACGACGAAATGCTCGACGACAAGTTCGCGGCGACGGGGGTTGTCCTCTTCGGCGGCAACGGGGTCGCGCTGAATCTCGGGCAGAAGGCGGAAGCGAAAGGCCTGACGGTCATGCGGGTTGCGGACCCGACGAAGAAGGCGTCGCAGGATTGAAGAGAGGGGGTCGCGCTTGGCGCGGCCCTTTCGTCATGTCTCATGGCGCGTGCGATTGGTCATGCGTGATCGGCAGCTCGCGGCGGCCAGCACCGTTATCCCTCTACCCGGTCCGTCAGAGTGCGGCCCATCCGCATCGGTACGGGCTGGGGATGGTACGCACCTCACGCACATCGTCAGCAGCGCAAGACGCGAGGGGTCGAGACGTCGCATATGAGGCTGAACACCTGCACGTCCCTCGGGGCGTGTTTCGGAACATCGCATCCACGCGGGCGGGCTCCGTCAGCACCCCGGCCAGGCTCGGCGGGACGCGGACGCGGATGGTGGCGGCTGCGTGATGGCAAGGGTCATCCGGATCACTCCTTTTTGCTCATAGATGTGGATCGCACGGGGTCGGCCCAATCGTGCCCTGCGCTTGCGCTTCGGCAAGCACAAATACGGCTTCCACGGCTGGCCGCGGACCCTCCGCATTTGCGCTTGCGACCGGGCCTCTTGCCCCCGTGCCGGGTGATCCCCATCGCAACAAGGAGTAACCTAAATGACCAACCACTACGTCGCCACCGTCCCCGTCAAGTTCACCGATACCGATGGCCAGGAGCGCACCCGTTTTCAGCGCGTGGGCGCTATGTTCCGCAACACCCGCAACGGGGACGGCTCGGAGTTTTTCAGCCTCAAGCTCGACTTCCCGGTCGCGGTCTCGGAGTTGGTGATGTTCCCGCCGAGCGCGAAAGATCCCCAGGACTAAATCCTCTGACGAGGATGGGCCGCCCCAGGACGATCTTGGGGCGGCCCGATCCCTGTTCCAGGGATGCCGCGTCCGGCGGTCAGATCGCCCGAGGCGACTTCACGAAGCCGTCGGCCGCTGCGCGTTCAACGGACGCACTCCCCCCGAAATGATCAGGCCGCGACAGACCGGCCAGTCAGCCTCAAGGGGGCCATCCACAAAAACCTATCGGCCAGGGCCTCCCGGTTTTTGCGGCAGAGATTTGGCAAGCCAAATCTGGCCCGCCTTGACCCTGACTGTCCGCCCTGTCGGTGGGGTTTGCGCCCGCCCGCGGTTCCGTCCGAACACATGCGTGTTCGTCCAGACCCTCGGGCGGTGCTGGGGAAGGGGACCCATTGGACAGGTGGGTCGCCCGGTGGTGAGGGCGGCAGAGCCGCGTCCCTGCGGGCCGCGGCGTGAAGCGGACACCAAGGCTGCCTGAGACTGAATGCAACGTAAGTATATAATTGACAGCACGGTATATTATCGTAAGGTGGGGGCAGCCTTGGTGGAAGGTGGCAGGAAATAGGGGGTCTTTCTTCCGCATGTCCCGAACAAAACGCCTGACAGAGACGGAGAAGATGCAGATCGTCCGCGAGGCCGCGGAGGGTGTGTCGACGTCCGAGCTGGCTGCGCGGTTCGGTGTTACATCGCGCGCCGTGCGCTACGTCTTGAAAGCTGATGCCGAGCGCCAGACGGATGCCGCCATCCCGGTCTCAGCGATCAGTGTGAAGGTCACGGCTGCGGAGCTTGCGGCGCTCGACGAGGTGCTGGCCGAGGCCGGAATCGAGAGCCGGGCCGAAGGGCTGCGGCGGCTCATTCAGGCTGCGGGCGGCGTGTTTGTCCCGGACGCGCAGATGGCGGCAGAGATGGCGCGCTATCGCGCCTCTCTGCACGAGGTCGGCAATGGGGTCGCGCAGATCGCCAAGCAGATGACGCAGGCCAACCGGCGGGGGCAGGGGGCCGTGGGGGGCACGAGTGCCGAGTTCACCGAATTGCGCCTCGCGCAGATGCGCGGGCTGGCGCGGTTCATTCTGGATTCCGCTGACGAGATCGATCTGCTTCTGCGCCGCCGTCGGGACGCGATGCAGCTGCAGGCCACGGTCGCGCTGAGGGAGTTTGCCCATGCGGCTGAATGATGCCGTCCATGCCGTCACGGGCGAGGTCTTCCGGGATGGCTGGAGCCGCGTCCGGGGCTCGATGCAAGGGCTGCACGTGGCCAAGCAGAGCCAGCTTGTGCGCGCGGCGGCCGGGCACCGTCCGGCGGTCTTCAAGGCGATCCGAGGCGGGGGTACGCATACCAAATCACAGCTCGCAAACCAGCTCGATTACCTCACCACCAAGTCCACCCATATCGTCGACTCGAGCGGGTTTCTGGATGGCAAGACAAAGCTCGAGGCGGGCGACATCAAGGACCTCACAGAGCGCTTTGCCAAGCGGTGGGATGCGGGCTTCAAACCCAAGCTCGGGCAAACCACGCATTTGCTCATGTCCTTCCCGATCGGCACGCGCGGGGAGGATGTGCGCGACATCGCGACGGATGTGGCGGAGCGGTTCTTCCAGACCGAGGAGGGGCATTTCGACTACATCATCGCGGTGCATGAAGACCGAGATCACCCGCATGCGCATCTGGTGCTGAACCGCCGCTCGCAGGAAGGCGAGTTCTTCTTTCTGGGGCGCAACCATCGCTTCAACTATGACGATTTCCGCCTCGCCATGGTCGAGGAGGCGGAAAAGTATGGCGTGCGCCTGGAGGCCACGCGCCGCGTTGATCGCGGTGTCGTGCATTACCCGGCCCGCACCAGCGAGGTCTATGCCGCGAAAGACGAGGGCCGCGCGCCCCGCGAACGCGAACGCGTGGGGGCCGACCTGACGCGGACGCTGGCGGAGATCGCCAACACCAGAACCGTCTACCATTCGCTTGCCGTGGAGGCCTCCCGGGAGACCTCCGAGGTCCGCGGGGCCCGCGAAGACATTGCCGCGGCACTCTTCCGCGCGGGCGAGGTTCTGGCGCATGGCGGGAAGGTGGACCGAACAGGAGATGTTTATATGGCTGAGGATCAAAGCTTCGAGGATCTCAGAAGCCTCTATGCGGAGAAGCTCGCGCGGGTGCAGGGCATGATCGCCGAGAAGTCTGACGCGGAACGTCCCTTGCTGGAAAAACGCCTCATCGAGATCCAGACGCAGGTCCAGCACATGCAGCCCTTGGGGCTGCGATCATCCACGCTGTCAGAGACCCCCTCGGAGGGCGGGATCTATTCCGAAGCCAATATCGACGCCAGCCAGCGCGAGCGTCTGGCCGAGCCCGATCTGAGATCGCGCATTGACGCGGCACTACGGGGCACCGGGATCAGCACATCGGAAGTGGTGGCCCGGATCGAGACGGGCGCCTCAAATGCAGCGCTGGAGCATCAATGGATCGCAGATGATCTCTCCAAGGTGGCCGAGGCGCGCGATCTGAACCTTGAACGCCGCGCCGATCTGGAACAGGCGCGTGACATTCTCAACGATGTGCACGTCGCGCTTGGCACGCTCTTGGAGCGGGAGAACGTGCTGCGCCGGGATGGGGTCATGGAAGCGGAACCGGTCAGCGAGCAGTTCCATTATCATGAGGGCGCGGTGCGGGAGATGGAAGGGACAATCCGTCAGGAGATGCGCGCAGACGGCCTGACTGCGCAGCAGATCGAGGACCGGGACTGGGAGGTTGTCTCACGGGCGGAGCGCCGGATCGAGACCGAGCAGCGCGCGTATCTCGCAGCGCACCCGGACCTGCTTGCACGCCCAGGCGATGTGATCGATCGGTCTGAACCCTACAGGGAAACCATCACCGATGCGGCCCGCGCCAGCGCGATCACCCGCGAGGTCGACCGGATCATGGAGGGACGCGACGTCCGCACGCCCGTTGCAGATGCTGTCACGGATGACTTGCGCGCGCGCTATCCGGACATGCCGTCCCACCTTGCCCGTGGGCTCGGTGCGACCTATGCGGCCGTTGTCGAGATACGCGACACGGAGGCCATCAATCAGGTCCGCCGCGAAACCGAGATGCGCGATGGGCTCGGGTCTGGCATGCACGACGACATCCTCGCAGCCCGCGATGAAACTGCGCCGCAGTCTGACCGTGCCGACCGCCTCGCAGACGAGATTGCGCGTGTTCTGGACCATGAGCGGGCCGGGGAGTTCTCCGCGCCCTTCGAGACGGAGGCGGAGCGGGACGCCTTCCGTGGCGAGATCGCGCGGGTGCTGGACGTTCGCCAACTCGACCGGCTCACATCCGGCGATGCCGATGCGCTGGACAAGGTTCTCGAGGACCGCCTCGACCGGCTCTATGTCGCGAAGGTCTACCTGCAATCGGATGCAGCGACGGCCAACACGGAGGCCTTGCGCCAGGTGGTCGATGATCTTGCCGACACCGAATATGAAAAACACCGCGCGACAGACGTGGATGGCGAGACCGAGCGGGGTCAGGTCCATTGAGCGCCTCCATGGGAAAAGCGCGGATTGCCACGGGCGTCCTGCTTGTGACGCTGGTGACCGGGGCCATGGGCTATACCATCGCCTCGGCGGTGCTGACCTACCAGGATCTCGGCTTCGGGGCCGAGATCGACTTTGCCTATATCGCGCAGAACTACATGGCGATCCTGGATCGCCGCCCGGAGGACGCCCAACTCATCCACCTGATCATCGGCAGCTTTGCCGCTGCCGGCCTGATGCTGAGCCTTGCTCTCTCGGGGTCCGCTCTGACACGCTTTGGCCAGACCCATTGGCAGACCGCGCGCGAGATGAAGGCCAGTGGGTTCTTTGGGGCGCCAGGGACCGGGTTCATCCTCGGCAAGCTGGGGACGCCGGGCTCCCGCGCCAATTACATTTGCTCGAAGGTTTTCCCCCATGCGCTGATCGTGGCCCCCACGGGCCGCGGCAAGACCACGGGCTTTGTCATTCCGAACCTGCTGACATGGCAAGGCTCTGCCGTGACGCTCGACGTGAAGGGCGAGTGTTTCGAGGCAACGGCCCGGCACCGCGCAGCCCAGGGCGACAAGGTCTATCGCTTTGCCCCCACCGATTGGGAGGGCAAGCGCACGCATCGCTACAACCCGCTGCTGCGCATCGCCGAGCTCAAAGATCCCGCGCGCCAGCAGATGGAACTGCAGCTTCTGGCGACGCTCTTCCTGCAAAGCGACAATGACCGGGTGCAGGGCCTCCTCAAGGGCGGGATCGATCTCTTCGTGGCGGCAGGGCTCTTGGCCTTCCAGCGCAAGCGTCCGACCCTGGGCGAGATCTACCGCATCGCGGCCTCGGGCGGGAACAAGCAGAAGGAGTATTTCGCGCGGGGCCACGAGGTCGATAACAGGGCCGCCAAGTTGATCTTCACGCGGTTGGCCTCGACCAACAACGACACGCTGACCTCTTACGTCTCGCTTCTGATGACCTCGGGGCTCGACCAGTGGCAGAACCCGGCGATTGACGAGGCGACGGCGGTGTCGGACTTTGATTTCCGAACGATCCGCAAGAAACCCTTTTCGGTCTACCTCGTGGTCCAGCCGCTGATGGTGAAACCATTGGCACCACTGATCCGGCTCTTCTTCTCCGATCTCCTTTCCGCCATGCAGGACAAGGACCCCGGGCCCGACGAGCCCTGGCCAGTGATGATCATGCTCGACGAGTTCAACCGTCTCGGCAAGATGCCCATCGTGGTCGAGAGCATCGAGACCCTGCGGACCTATCGCGGCCATTTGGCCGTGGTCACCCAAACCATCCCCGCCCTCGATGAAATCTACGGCGAGAACACCCGCCGCGCCCTG
The DNA here is from genome assembly GCF_027214245.1 of Sulfitobacter dubius. GTDB lineage: Bacteria > Pseudomonadota > Alphaproteobacteria > Rhodobacterales > Rhodobacteraceae > Sulfitobacter > Sulfitobacter dubius_A. The sequence goes on from NZ_JAPWHM010000007.1 coordinate 47,109, forward strand.
CAGGGCAACGCCGGCGTGAAACTCTATCTCACGCCTTCGGATGAAAAGACAGTCGAGGAACTGAGCAAGGCGGTTGGCAAGACCACGAAGACCGTCATCACGCGATCCCAGTCCATCGGCAAAAACCCCTTTGAAGGCCGCAGCCAATCCACGCGGACCGAAGAAAGCTCGTTATTGCCTGAAGATGAGGCGCGCCGTCTGCCGCTCGACGAGATCGTCATGGTCATCGATGCCCAGATGCCGGTCCGGGCAAAGCGGATCCAATATTTTGACGATCGGCTGTTCAAGGCGATCCACGCGGCGCAGACGGGGGAGTTGCCTTTTCCGAAGCCGGGGGGAGGTGGGTCGCAAGGCACGCTGCCGCTGAGTGTGCGCGCCATGCCGATGGCGCCGCCGCCGGACGGGCCAAGTGGACCCGAGGCCGATGTAGACGTAGCAGGCCAGCCTAATGATGCTGAACATTCAGGGCAATCTGATGTTGTTCCAAAGAAAACCGCGCCCGTCGTTCAAGCCGTCATCGCCGAGGAACAGCGTCAGATGGAGATGGATTTTGGCAGTCAGGTCGTGGATGCCGAAGTTGCGAGCGTCGTTGATGAGGCGCAAATGCGCTCTGCTGTCGATGGCTTGGATGAAATGGAAGCGATGCTGCGAGAGAACGGTCGTCAAAAGCTGGTTGCTCGATAGGGTGGCGGACATCGCCTGCTTGTCGGGGAGGACGGATTCCGGGCATTTGCAAAGGGTGCGAAAAGGTTCAACGCCATAAGCAGGTGCGGACATTCGGGGCTGGCCGTCGCCAATGGTTGGCGTTCGTGCGAAGACCGAATGGCAAGTGTTTTGCGAACCAGTCAATCGGCTATGTGCTCGACGGCGCTGGTCACCATATAACATCTTGAGGGAAGTTGGCCCAAACTGTATCCATATCGAGACATGGCAAACAACTTGACCGCCGAAAAAGCTCTGATCTTCAGGATTACGCACATCAACAATGTGCCGTGGATCCTCAGGCATGGGCTTCATTGTAAGAATTCCGGAGTGCAAGACCCCAATTTCGTGCGAATTGGGAACCTCGAATTAATTCAGCGTCGGACTGCACGGAATGTACCTGTTGCACCGGGCGGATCGCTATCAGATTACATTCCGTTCTATTTCACGCCATTTTCGATGATGATGTACAACATCAAGACTGGCTACGGAGGAATTCGCCAGTTCCCGAACACGGAGATTGTGATCATGGCGTCCTCACTTCGAGGGCTCGAGGATCGAGGCGTAGCAACGGTGTTTTCAGATCGCCACGCATACCTCCAGACTGCGCAATTCTTCACCTCGCTCGACGACCTCGACAAGGTCGACTGGGGCATCCTGCAGCGTAGAGACTTCAAACGCGACGTCGATGATCCCGAAAAGACGGATCGCTACCAGGCCGAGGCGCTCGTGCACAGGCACTTGCCAGTGGAGCACCTTGCAGGCATAGTCTGCCTGAGCGAGAACGAAAAAGGAACACTTGAACAGCAACGGGAGGAGGTTGGGCTCGATCTCAAGATCGTGGCGCGACCAGGCTGGTATTTCTGATGGTAACTTACACGCAAGGCAATCTTCTGGAAGCTGACGTTGACGCGGTGGTGAACACCGTGAACACGGTCGGAATCATGGGCAAAGGAATTGCCCTCATGTTCAAGGAGCAATTCCCACGAAACTTCGAAGCTTATGCGCGCGCCTGCGATGCAGGCGAAGTGCGTACTGGCAAAATGTTTGTTACCGAGAACAAGGAGCTCTTCGGGCCGCGCTGGATCATCAATTTCCCGACAAAGACCCATTGGCGAGTGAAAACTAAGATTGAATGGGTCGAGGATGGATTGAAGGACCTTGTCCGAGTAATTCGTGAGAAGGGAATTAATTCAATTGCGATCCCTCCACTTGGCTGTGGTAATGGTGGCCTTGACTGGCGCGATGTGCGTCCTCTTATCGAGTCGGCATTGGCGGAACTTGAAGGGGTTAATGCCATCGTCTACGAGCCGACTTCCAAGTATCAGAATGTCGCCAAGCGCACTGGTGTTGAGAAGCTCACCCCGGCACGCGCACTGGTGGCTGAGATGGTACGTCGGTACTCACTCCTTGGGATTGAATGCTCGATTCTTGAGGTGCAGAAATTGGGATGGTTTCTCGAGCGCGGCGTGAAACGGTTCGGGGGTTCGGACGCACTCAAGTTCAGGTTCCAAGCAAACAAGTACGGACCTTATTCGCATAACCTGACGAAGCTGCTCGACAGTCTCGATGGAAGTTATCTCCGGTGCGACAAGCGCCTTGCAGATGCCGATCCCTTGGATCTCATTTGGTTCAACGACGCAAAGTATGATCGAGTGCAAGCCTATCTGAACTCGGGTGAAGGGAAGCAGTTCTCAAGCGTACTGGAATGGGCTTCGGCCACCATCGATGGCTTTGAGTCGCCTCTCGGCATGGAACTTCTGGCGACTGTCGACTGGATGATGCAGCACGACGATATCGAACCGACTGTTGAGGGAGTGATGGAAGGTCTTAAGGACTGGGCTGGCGGGGAAGTCGCTGGACAGCGCAAATTGAAGATCTTCGATCGCCGGTTGGTCGCCATAGCTTTGGGCCAACTTCAGACATCGAACAGGCTGCCTGCCTGTTAATCTTTGAGTTCGTGGGCGGGAAGCACACATGCGGCGATGCCGCGTTGCTTCCGCAGCATCGTTACAACGCGGACATTCGTGGGAGCATCAAATCAACAAACCAATAAAGGAGAGCATTCATGGCACTTAAACCAGGACCGAAGCCGATAGCAAAATCAACCGGGACCCCAGATCAGCGACGCCGTGACAACAAAACCACACCAGGGAACACACCGTCCCTCAAACCTAGCAAATCTAGCAAGCCCCCCGCAAAAAAATGAAAGAGGGTTCTCGTTAATTCGCCCTTCTAACCTCGCAGGCCGATCACTTCCACGTAGGATGGCGGGTCTCGGGACGGAAAGGCCGGTTAATTCTGACTAAGTCTGAACCTTAACGGTCGCAGCCGTTTGGGCATAAGACCGCAAAGCGCTGAGAGCAGTCCCGCGCGTCTGGCGCAGCATCGCGCCAAACTCTGAAACGCAGGGCGGAAAGCGGCCTCATGGCGCCGCGGCATTGCAGCCGCAGCCTAACCGTGAGACCAGCCATTCAGATTGATTGCCGCTGGCAACGGATTCATGACCACCTAACGGGTATAACGTCGACTTCCTCTAAGGGCCTGCAACACAATTGCAGCGACCGCTCGGACGTAGTCGCGCTTGCACCCTACGGCAAGTCACACTGCCGCCGCCCGCGCGCCGTTCTGGCCAACCGCGGGCCAGTCAGCGCCTAACTTTACAGAGACCCGCATTGCGTGGTCTCATTGGGAAGAAAAACTAATTGATCACAGGGACGTAGCGAATGAGTGAGGCACTTCAGAAACTCTTCGAGCATGGCACGAAGTGGGTAAGGGCAGATTTCCACCTGCACACTCAAGCGGATAAGGAATTTCGTTATGACGGCGACGCTGACCGTTTCGTCGCCAGCTATGTCGAGGCGCTTGAAGCTAACGGAACACGCCTTGCCGTCATCACCAACCACAACAAATTTGACTTGGAAGAATTCAAGGCTCTGCGCAAGAGGGCGCGCAAATTCGGTATCGGTGTGCTCCCCGGCGTGGAACTATCCGTCAAGGACGGCGCAAACGGCGTTCACACACTCGTGGTATTTTCCGAAGCTTGGTTGGCCGATGGTCAGGATTACATCAACCAATTTCTTGGCGTAGCGTTTGCTGGGAAGGTTCCCGCGCAATACGAGCAGGAAAACGGACGTAGCAATGATGACCTGATCGAGACGCTCAGAAAACTGGAATCCTACAACCGCGACTTCTTCATTATCTTCGCGCATGTCGAGGCCAATAGTGGCCTGTGGAAGGAGTTAAGCGGCGGGCGAATGGGCGAACTTGCCGCTGAGCCGCTCATTCAAAAATATGCCCTTGGCTTCCAGAAGGTCCGCACCCATGACAAGCAGGATGGCGTTTGCCGCACGAAGGTCAAGCGCTGGTGGGGCGATCACTATCCAGCCGAAGTGGAAGGCTCTGATGCAAAAGAAATTTCTGAAATCGGCAAAGGTAAGAAGGTTTATCTGAAGCTTGGCGATGTTGGTTTCGATGCGGTGAAATTTGCCCTGACTGATCATGCTTTCCGCGTTGCGCCGGATATACCGTCCATAGGCCATTCCCACATCAACGCCGTTCGCTTTGAAGGCGGGTTGCTGGATGGTAGGCGTGTTACCTTCTCTCCGCATCTGAATTGTCTGATTGGCATTCAGGGCAGCGGAAAATCTTCTATCCTGGAAAGCGTGCGCTACGCACTTGATATCCCCTTTGGCGAAAAGGCACAGGACAAGGAATATAAGGATAAGCTCCTGCCCCATGTTCTGAAAAGCGGCGGCAAGGTAATTGTCGAAGCGACCGATCGGCATGGCGGTCGCTATGAGGTAAGGCGCATCTGGGGGCATTTGCCGGATGTTTATGTCGATGGCGTGCTGCGCCCCGGTGTCTCCATTAAGGAGACGATCATCGCCAAGCCGCTTTACTTCGGGCAGAAGGACCTCTCCGCTGCTGGAAAGGGCTTCGGGCACGATCTTGTCGAAAAGCTCATGGGCGATAGCCTAAAGGGTGTGCGGCAAAAGATCGAGGAACGCGCGGGCGAACTAAAGTCGGCTATAGAGAGCTTCAATTCTGTCCGCGGCGATGCGGAGGACAAGCAAGCGCTGGAAGATGAACTCAAGGATGTTGAATTCAACCTGGAGCAATTCGACAAGCATGGCATCAAGGACAAGCTTGAAAAGCAATTGGCCTATAGCGAGGACCTGACCTACTGTCAGGGTATTGACGAGACGGCTGCGGCCTGGCGCAAGACGATTGATGATGCTGCAACCCAGGCCGAAGAAGATTTCAAGCTGATAGAAGTTCATGCCTCCGATCAAAATGCTGATTTCTTCACGCGCTACGCAGCCAAGGTGGAAGAGCTAAAAGGCACGGTTGCGACAGCCAAGGCTCTTGCTGCCACCATCAAGACCAAGTCCGGCGATCTGGATGAACTGCGCCAAGAGCTTGAAGGCGTGCGCGACGGCCTAAAGGAAGAATTTGCCGAGACCGAGCGGGAACTGGTCAAAGCGTTGGACGAACAGGGCGTTACCTCGATCCAGCCGGATGCCTATATCAAGCTTACGCAGCGCAAGCAGGAGCTTGAAGCTGAAATCGCCGAGCTGGCCAAGCGGACGGGAAAGGAAAAAACAAGGCTCGAAGCCGTCTTGATCGCCATGACATCGCTGAATGATGCCTGGCACGATGAATTCAAGTTAATCGCGGCGGCGCTGAAAATCATCAACGAATCGCAAGGATCATTGAGAGTAAATGCAGCGTTCAAGGGAGACCGCAACGCCTTCACGACCCATATCGACGGGTTACTTCGAGGCAATAATCTTCGCAGGGAATATTATAATGCACTTGCAGAGGCTTACTCCGATTTTGGCGAGATTTTCAAAGACCTCGAAAAGGCTTGTGCTCACGCGAAGGGAAAAAGCGAGGACTTCAAAAAGCGCTTCATAGCAAATCTCTACGCACTCATCTCTTATCAGGTGCCTAACAGCTATGCGGTGACGTATCACGGCAAAGCACTTCTGTCGCATTCTCTTGGTCAGCGCGCCTCCGCGATGATGCTCTTCCTGCTTAGCCAGAAGGGGAATGATCTTCTGCTCATCGACCAGCCGGAAGATGATCTTGATAGCCAGACCGTCTACGAGGAGGTGGTCAAGCTGCTTCGGCGGATCAAGCCAAACCAGCAATTCATCTTCGCGACACATAACGCGAATTTTCCGGTGCTTGGCGATGCCGAGACCATCACCACATGCAGCGCCAGCGATGATGATATCGCCATATCGGTTGGCAATATCGACGATAAGTCCTGTCAGTCCAACGTCATTTCCATCATGGAGGGCGGCCCGGAGGCATTTGAGCGCCGCAAGACAATCTATCAAATCTGGAAAGCCCGTGCCGTCTGACCATATCTAAAAGAACACGAAACGCTTCACCACTCTATTCTCGGCTACATTCGCCTCCGGTTTTTGCTGCACTCGGCTGTGAGCGGCCACTTCGGAGGCCCGAATGCAGCGCTGGCACACTTGGCTTTCCCGACTACGCTGCACACCGCCATAGATGATCGGTTCGGTGTAGCCGCAGCACAGCGAAAGTGAACTCGGTGAACGGCCGGACTGGGCCGTCACCGTCGTCCAAGCCGTCCCAGTCTCGCAAGCTGCGCCAGCATTTTTGATCCCGAGTCTGCGGATCCTGTGCCGCCTCCGGAACCCGTCTGCCCCATGCCTTGCCGCGCTGGCATTTGCTGCACGCCCAAGAACTGCCGCGCCCTGAGGGCTGCGTATTCTGCGCCACTGGCCCCGCCGATGAGGTAGCGATTGTAGGCCTGCTGGCTTCCCATGGCGGCGCGGGCAAAGCTGTAGCCGCCGCCGAGACCTCCGGAGAGGGCGGGCATCATGATGTTGCCGGAGATCGCGCGGACGATGAAGGGCGTGGCGATAATGAAGCCCTTGGCCATGAGCACCATCATAAAGAAGGGTATGAGCGCGCCGATGTTGGAAGCCCCTTCCGGATCACCCAACTCGCCTATGAGAGCCGAGGCCACCCCGGTGATGGTCGCGAAGACCCCTGCGACCACGATAGGGTAGATCGCGAAGGAGATAAGCGCGGATAACCAGCGCGCGAAATAATCCTTGGTCACCTCGAAGAGGGTCAGGAAAATCATCACCGGGGCGATCCCGATCAGAAGCGCGATCATCAGTCGGGAGGCCACGAGGATGAAGGCGGCCAGTCCGCCGAGGATTGAGAGTAGAAGCACACCGACTATGTCAAGCATGGCGCCAGCCATCCAGTTCAGCTCGGACCCGGCAGCGTTTAGATAGTCGCCCAGCTCCGCGATCAGCCGGTCGAATTCCTCCGCGAAGGTGCCTGAAGGGCCCGGGCTGCCGCCGCCAACTGAAGCTACAAGCGCGCCCGCGATACTGTCGATCCCATAGAGAATGGCAGATGAGAACGCGTTGAACTGCATCCAGTTGGTCGCGAATATCCCGATGAGCCCGATCTTGACCGCGAGCCAGAAGGCTGTGTGCCCATCCATGGCCCGGTATTGATAGATCATGTTGATTCCGACGAGGATCACCACCAACGTTGTCCCCAAAACCAGGAGCGTGCCGACCGTTGCCGCAACCGCACCAAACTGGGTCTCAGCGGCGGTGTCGAGATAGGCCTGGGAGGTTTCAACGAAGTAGGTGACGACACTCATCGCGGGATTGCCTTACCAATTGCCTGCGGCGTCGCAGATGGCCTTGGCGGCAGTTCGGGCGGCGTTGGCGCGGCGATTGTAGCCTTCCGAGGCTTCGAGCATTTCCCACCGTTCGTCGCTCGCGTAGCTCTCCCGAAACATCGCCTCGGCCGCGTCCCAGGACGGGAACCGGGTCGCGCAGTCGCAGTTGCCGATCTCGACGACCCGCTCGAGGTTCTGGGCGCGATAGATGTCCTGAACCAGAACCCGCTGATAGGCTTGGCGCAGGGGGATCTCCTGCATCCAGATGGGCTCGGCGGGCCGGTCCGGACAGACGTCAAAGCTGCGATCGAGGGTTGGCACCAGGTCGCGCTCGGCAACGGCGAAGGCAGGCGTCAGGCTTAGGGCCAGTGCGGCCAAGGCGAGGTGCTGCGCCTGCCTCATGCCGTGGCTCCAGCGGGTGTGGTTTCGCGTTTCAGGAAAACGGTGTGCCCGATATTGGCGAATTCCGAAGTGCTGATCGACACCACCTCCCACCCGTCTGCGCCCTTCTCGTTCAGGCTGGCCTGCATGTCGGAGAGGCTGGTTTTGCGGGTCATGGGAAAGGACAAGATATCGTATTCAAAGGTCTTCATGGGGAAGCTCCAATCTCAGTTGCGCCGGGCAGGTAGAATTCGGTAATGCCGCGCCGACCGTCATGGCGACCGGCCTGGATGATCACATCGATGGAATTCTCGATGTACTGGATCATGTCGGCATAGGTCATCGGGATCTCGGTCTTGAGTGCCGCGATCGCGAGCCGCTGCACGGCGAGTTGCGGGGTTTCGGCATGCAGTGTGGTCATGGACCCGCCATGGCCGGTGTTGATGGCTTCCAGGAAGGTCATGGCCTCCTTGCCGCGCACCTCGCCCAGGATGATCCGGTCGGGGCGCATGCGCAGCGTGGCGGTGAGAAGCACATCGGCGGTCTGGAATTCCGCGTCGCGATTGGCGATGAGGGTCACGGCATTTGGCTGGGTCGGCAGAAGCTCGGCGGCTTCTTCGATGGTGACGATGCGTTCCTCGGCTGGTACGTGAGAGAGGATCTTGCGCGCGGCCACGGTCTTGCCGGTGGAGGTGCCGCCCGAGACGATCATGTTGAGTTTGTTCGCGACGCAGAAGGCGAGCGCATCATCGATCAAACCCGCGGCCACCACGGCGCGCAAGGCGCGCTTTTTTTCGACGCGCAGGTCTTCGAGCTTGCGCTCTTTTCCGTAGAGGAAATCGAGCGCAATTCCCTCGAGTGGCAGGCTCGAGAAGAACCGCAAGCTGATCGACATGGCTGACAGCACGGCGGGCGGGGTGATGACCTGCGCGCGGATCGGGCGACCCTTATAGGTGATCGAAACCGAGACGATGGGGCGGTCCTTGCTCATCGTGGTATTGGCAGAGGACGCGATCTGGTTGCCGAGGTCCCTGACCTGAACGCTCGTCAGCCTCTGGTCCAGTGCGCGCATGAAGTGATCGCCCTGGAATTCGCCCCAACAGGTCCCGTCGGGGTTGATGCAGATCTCGATGACATCGTCGCGGGCGGCGGCGTCGATCCGGTCGAGCGAGGTTTCGAGATAGCTCAGCGACATGGGCTCAGAATATCTCCAGATCGCGGTCGACCATGACAGTAACGCGCGCGCCCTGGTCGACATAGATGACGGGGCCGATGGAGAGGTAATCGCCCATGACGCTGTCCGTGGCATCTGCCAGATCATCGCCAACGTCTTCGAGAACGTCGGCGGCAGTCTCATCCTGGACCTCGGAGGCGGCGGCACTAGGTGCCGCGGAGATCAGCGAGATCAGGGCGGCCGACCCGAAACGCTCGGCAAAGCGCGTGTCCACGAAACCGGTGACACCCGAACGGCCAAGTTCATCGCCCCCGAAGGAGCTGATCTGGATAGTTTGATTGTCAGGCAGGATGATCCGGTCCCAGGCGATGGTTACCCGGCGCTGCGCGATATCGACGCCAGCGCGGTAGCGCCCGATGAGACGGGACCCGCGGGGGATCAAGAGGCGCGCGCCATCGACGCTGTAGACATCCTCGGACACTACGGCACGGGTCTGGCCGGGTAGCGAGCTGTCGAGGGCGGTTTCCATGACGGCCTGGATCATTGTGCCCTGAATGATGGTGTTGGAAGGATTGGCGATCACCTCGGCCTGCGTCACCGTGGAGGGCAGCGCACCGTTCAGGACGAAATCCGTCACCTCGCCAAAAGTGCGTTCGGTCAGAGCCGTTTCATTCGCTCCGGAGGCACCACCAAAAGCGATGGTGGGAGAGACGATGCGCCGCTCCTGGAAGGCGCGTTCCTCCGCGGCGCGGCGCTCCAGCTCGGCCATGCGCCGGGCTTCTTCCTCACGGCGCAGTCGCTCTTGCTCACGTGCGCGCAGCTCATCCTCCGTAGGGCCCGTTGGCGCGGGTTGGGGTCGGCTGGCCTCGAGTTGGGCCAGTTCCAGATCCATGCGGAGTTGCTCAAGGCTTCGATCCCGCGCCGTCAGTTCGTCCTGAAATCGTTGCTGTGCTGCTTCCGAGGCGGCTTGTAGCGCCGCGATCTGAGCAGTCAGCGCGTCAATTGCCTCTGCGGCGGCGGTGTCTTCCTCGACAACTGGTTCAGGGGCGTTGCGCAACTCCTCGATCTGGGCCTGCAGGGCGGTGATCTGCGCCAGAAGCTCCGCGTTGGGCTCGAAGGGGTCTGGTCCAGCGAACACAACCTCGGGCTCGGGCGGGGGCAAGGTCTCGATAGCGCCAAAGCCATCCCCTTCGTTTTGGAAGACGTCCGGAGTGGCCGTCGGCAAGGCTTCCTCTTCGTCGGGCTGTGAGAGGAGATAAAGCAGGGCACCACCCGCGCCGATGACGAAGACCACGGCCAGCGCGAGAAGGGGCGACCGGCGCTGCGCCGCTATGGGCGCGCGGGCACTGCCTTTCTCAAGGGCGGCGAGGCGCCTTTCCAGCTCGGTGTTCTCGGTATCGCTCAAGAGGTGGCCTCCGCGGGCGGGATCGCCTCGATGCAGACCACCTCTTCGCCAAGTCGCAGGATCCATTGGCGGTTCACGCCGCTGACGCGGATCACGCCGTCTTCAGGAGTTTGCGTGTTGACCGTGCGCTCGCGGGCTCCCGCGTAGCGGAAGATCGCGGGCACAGGCGCGTTTCTTGGAAACGCGAAATACGTGAACGTCCCGTCATCCCAGATGCGGGTTGGCGTAAACTCGGTCCGCGCGCTGGCACCGTAGTTGTAGTTCGGCGCTTGGGCGGCGATGGCCCGGGTCGGGCGCGCATCGTCCTCCGGATAGCGGAACTGCACCACGTAGAAGGTTGGGCTGCGGACCTCCTGGACGTTGAAGTAGTAGCTGCGGCGGTTGGTATAGACTGTCACATTGGTATGCACCCCGCGCGCCACAGGCTTGATCGCGAAGGCCTGACCGCCCGGGACGCCGTCGATCTCGAAGCCCTCGGTGTCGCCCGCGATGATCGAGCGGATGCTTTCGCCCTCGCCGAACTCGATGGTGGTCACATGGGTGAGCGACACGCTGAGACGGTAGACCTGACCCTCCTGGTAGGTGGCCAAGCGCACTCGGCTGTCGTTGGGACCGCCACGCGGGATGGCTTCGGCAGAGGCGAGGCCGGGCAACAGGGCAATGACAAAAATAAGCGATCTTATAAACAACAACGTCAGTTCTCCAATCTGTCGGAGCGGATGGAATATTCGAGAACGGTGAAGCCGAATGGATTGGTCCAGACCTCATCGATGGAGCGGCGGGTCTCCGGGCGGAACTCGAAGAGAAGCGTCGCAGTGAAGAGGCCGGTCTGGGTGCCGTTAATGGACGTCAGGCGCTTGCGCAGGCGGACCGTCGCGCGGTTGGTTCCGATCCGGTTGATGCTGAGGATTTCCACGTCGAGCCGAGCATTGGGGCCATAGACCGTCGGCGGGTAATTCTCGTTGGCGCTGTTCCAGATCTGGCGCAGCCCGCTCTCGGCAGCTCCGTCCGAGCGACGCAGGACGCTGCGGATGCGCAGATCGTTGTCGAGCTGGTTATAGACCTCCCGGTCGGCCACATAGCGGAACACCTCCGCCTCAATGATCGCCTGGTTGGCGGTGACGGATGTGGCCCCAACGGACGCCTCGGGCAGGGCAAAACCAGTGGCGGGATCATAGGGGACAACGACGGGGGGCGGGTCGACATCGAGGATCGAGACAGCCGCGGCACTCAGACAGCCGATGATACCGAAGACAAGGCCCATCAGGCCAAGGCGTTGCCAGAGCCGTTCGCGGCGTAAAGCACCATAGACCAGTTCTTCCTCGATGATTTCTTGTTCAGTCGCCACCCGTCATGCCCCCACGATTAGTCTGCCCGGAGGTCCGGCAAGGTGAAATCCATGAAGCGCTGCTCTTCGGCGATGGTGGCGGCATCGATCACGCCGCCGGTGCCATCGCCCACGGTCTGGATGGCTTCGAGTTGCCACATGGCGACCAGCGCAATGGCGAGCTCCGCGGTCACGCGCGTGTTGAGATCGATGCTTTCCTTGAGTTCGTCCATGTCGTCGATGAGCCCGACAAGGCGGTCTACCCGCTCGAGCGATTGGCCGGCATCCTCATAGCTGTTCTGGGCGGCGGCTGAGACGAGCGCGCCGGTGGTGGCCTGCGTCGCCACGCGGTTGGCCCCGGGATTGCCGCTTGCGGCCATTTCCGAGAGGGTGTCTTCGTCAAAGCCGAGGTCGGCCAGCACCCGGTCCATCTGGGTTTCGATCTCGCCTGCGCCGGAGCCGGACAGGCCGGAGAAATCCCCCGTCTTGATCGCCTCAATCGTGGCGAGGATGTCCCCGAACTCCTGGTCGAGTAGGCCATTGAGTTCGTCTTCCATCTCGGTGCGGATGATTTCTGGAAGCTCGGCGAGGCGGGTGAGGGCCTCGTAGGTTCTTTGCAGCTCCGCGAGTTGGTCCGTGAGCGTGGCAAGCTGTTCGCGGAGCTGCGTCAGCTGCTCGTTCTGCAGGATCTCGTCCTCGATCATCTGCCGGAGCTGCTGGATATTTTGCGTGATGTTCTGGGTGTCGACGACGGGCACGCCTTGCGCGAGGGCAGGGGATAGGGCGTCCAGATGCAGGCCAATCCCAAGCGTTGTGGCCAAGGCCGTCCTCAAGAGCAGATGTCCCATCATTCAATCTCCCTGATCGTAAAATCCATGAACGCGCCTTCGGCCATGCGGGCGCTGGCCTGGGCCAACTCCTCGGCAGAAAGGACGCGGGTGCGTGCCGCCTGAAGCCGGATGCGTGCAGCGACGAGGCGCACGAGTTCGGCGCGGGCATAGGTGTTGAGTGCGATGCTTTCCTGCACGTCTTCAGTCTCGGAAATCCGTTCGACGATGTCGGAAATGCGCAGGGCGGCTTGGCGGATCGCGGCTGGTGAGTTGCTGCCATAAAAGGCCGCCCCATGACCCGTGAGCGAGAGGTTGGCATTGGCGAGAAGCGCCGGATCGATCGTGCCAAGCGCATCGATCCCGCCGATACGGGTCAAATAGTGGTTATAGCGTTCGGGAATGACCTGAACGTAATGCTGGGTTTCGGCAAAGGGCGGCACGCCACCATATTCGAACACTCGGCCCGGCCCCGCGTTATAGGCCGCGAGCGCGTTGATGATGTTGCCATCGAAGGTGTTGAGCTGGGTCGCGAGATACCGCGCGCCGCCATGCACCTGCAGGTAAGGGCTGTCGTAGTATTCCGGGTTGATACCAAGATCGCTGGCGGTGCCGGGCATGATCTGGGTGAGGCCAAAGGCCCCGACCGGCGAACGCGCGCCGATGGTGAAGCGGCTTTCCTGCCAGATCAGCGCTTGTAGCAACGCGCGCCACTGGACGGGCGAGAGCCCTGCGCGGCCAACACCCGCAAAGCCGCTGGTTTCCTGGGCGACGCGGATGATGAGCTGCTCGATGTTCTCGGCGGCGTCGCCGAACATCTGCGCACCGCCGGGATTGGGGTCGATGTCGGCATTGCCATAGACCGCCTCGACTGACCGGGCCGGATCCCCGCTGCCGCTTTCCAGCCCCGAGACCATAGCCGGTAAGCCCTGACCGCCGAAGCTGGTATGGGCATCAAGGATGCGTTGCAGGGTTTCCAGCTGCTCCCGGTCGATCTCGGCAATGAGTTCGCGCACGGCAAGCTTGTCCGCCTGAACGGCCAAGTCAGCCTCGCGGTCGCCGGTCTCGACGATGTCTCGCGCGGTCAGCCCACTGTCGTTGGTCGGCACGCCTTGGGCGAAGCCGAGACCGGGCAGCAGGCAAAACGCGAGGATATGAGGCAGGCTAGACTTCAATGTCGCCCTCCGGGGTGCCAAGGGGCGTGAAGTCACAATCAGGCGCGACGGGTGCCGTGGACGCAAGGAAGGTGAAGCAATTCGCCTGCGGCTCCCGGTACTGGGTGCAGGAGGCCAGTGCGCCGAGCGCGGTGAGAAGAAACAGGGTACGGATCATGAAAGCCTCCAGAAGTCCGAGCGGTCGCGGTAATCGGCGCCGACAAGCGCTTCGCCCTTTTCCATGCCGCCAAGGATGGTGAGATTGGGCCCAAGGGCGCTCAGATCGGCATCGACGACAATGGAGCCCTGATCGTCGCGGATCAGTGCGAGGCGGCTGTTGCTGCCCGTGTTGAGAAGGACGTCGAGTTCCTTCTCCGTGAGGTTCAGCATGGCGTAATCCGCAGGCTGCGCGCGGATATTGGGCAGCAGGATCTGTGTCGGAACGGCTTCGACGATGGTCTTGCCGGTCCGGGTGCGCTCGAGCTGGCTGGCGTATTGCGTCATCATCACGGCGACGGTGTTCTGCTTGCGCGCGGTCACCAGCCAGTTCGACAGCCGTTCGGCGAAATACGCGTTATCGAGGGCCTTCCAGGCCTCGTCGATCACGATGATGGTGGGGTGGCGATCCTCGATCTCACGTTCGACCCGGCGGAAAAGATAGGAGAGAACCGCCATCCGCTCCTTGTCGGCCTCGCTGTCGAGAATGCCGGTCAGATCGAAGCCCACCACATCGCCTTTGAGCGAGAACGTGTCCTCAAGGCTCTGCCCGAAGATCCAGCCATAGCGGCCGTCTTCGGTCCACTCGAGCAGGCGCTGGTGCAGATCGCCGCCATCATCGGTGGACACAAAAAGCGACGCAAAATCCCGCCAGTTCCGCAGGGCCGGATTGGTGGCCTGGGCATTCTGGCGCACGACCTCCTGGATGCGATTGGTCTGCGCCGGGGTCAGGGGCTTGTCAGCGCGGTAGAGCAAGGTGGCAAGCCAGTCCGAGAGCCAGGCGGTGCCGCGGGCATCGGTCTCTGTCCAGAGCGGGTTGAGGCCCGTGGGCTGACCGGCGTTCAGGGACGCGTAGCGCCCGCCATTGGCGCGGACCGCCATCTCCATACCAAGACGGTAATCGAAGACGAAGACCCGGGCGCCCGCGCGACGGGCCTGGGTCATCAAGAAGGCCGAAAGCACAGACTTACCTGACCCGGGCCGCCCCATGATCAGGGTATGGCCGCTGGTGGGTTCTTTATCGGGCGAGCCTTGCTCGTGATAGGAAAACCGGTAGGCGCTCTGCTCCGGCGTGGGCAAATATGTGACGACCCGGCCCCAGGGGGTAAGTGCTGCAGGTTTGCCGAGCTGTGTCCGGTGGAAGGCCGCAAAATCCGCGAAGTTGCGGTTGGTGACGGCGCTGGCGCGGACGCGCTTTGACTGGTTGCCGGGGTGCTGGCTGAGGTAATGCGCCTTGGCCGCGACCCGCTCGCCAATCATCTTCACGCCTTCGGTTGCGGCGGCGTTCACGATTTCGGCGCTGAGCGTCTGCAGCTCTTCGAGCGTGTCGCAAAAGAGCGTCACGACCATGTGATGCTCGCCGAAGCTTTGGCGCTTGGCCTCGAGATCATCGGCGGCGATGTCGAGGGCTTCCAGGAGCGACAGGGCTGCGTCCTGGCTGGCCTGCATCTGGCGCTTTTGCCGCTTGATGCGGCCCGCCATGAGGTTCGAATTGATCGGCGTGAAGGAGTGCGTCACGATCATGTCGACCGGCAGGTTCAGCATGTCGAACATGGTGCAGGAGGTGCCTTCCGAGTATTCTCCGATGGTGAAGCTCTTGCCGTAGCGATGGCCCACGACGCCTTCGGAAAGCTCGAAATGGTCTCCGTGAAACGTCACGCGGGTATTGGCGACGTTGACGGACAAAAAGCCGTAGGTGTTTGCAGGGTAGAGCGGCAGCTCGGTGCCTGTGTTCAGCGCGCCCAGAAACCCCACCAACTCCCCCGATGCAGCCGACAGGAGGCGCGGTTTGAGTTCTGCGAGGCCGGACAGGAAGACGTTCACGGCCTCACCGAGGCGCTGGAGACGCTTGCGGGTCTCTTCCTTCAGCCGGTCCGGCGCGCTGCGGCCGAGATGCGGCAGGAGGCTTTTCGGGGGCGGGCGGTGAATGACGGTGAGCGTCAGGGTCTTGTCGCGCAGCTCGCTGGTCTCGAATTTCGCGCGCCAGCGCCGGTCCACCTCGCCCGCGAAGCTGTCCTCACGGATGGGGTCGAGATCAGGTTTGATGGCCTTGGAGACCTTGTGGACGTAATAGCTGAATTCTGGCCCGAGTTGCGCGACGATGCGAGCAAAAAGCGCCGTCACCTTGTCGAGATAGGCATCGTCCGTCGTGTAGCTGTTGATCCCCTCAAGGCGAATGCAGCGGAAGAGTTCGTTCACCCGGGTCCGCACGGTCTGGTCGTCGACGAGGCTCACATAGGGCAGCATATGCGCAAGCCGGGTCTCGCGCGCATACCAGTCTGGCGTCATTGTGCGGGCATCGAGCGCAGCATCACGGGCGTCATCACGGGGCATAGCTGTCCCCGCCATGGATGGACCTGTTGCGCGTGGGCGGTGTCTCCTGCAGGGCTGTCATCATCACGTCGATGAAACGCGGGTCCCAATCTGCGGCCTTCCAAAGCACCGGGTAGAGAAGGGCCGCGACAGCCAGTACCGCGATGTGCTGGACCCAGACGAACAAGAGCACCGAACCGAAGAGCCAGACCATCGCATACATGATGGGCAGGCCCAGAAGCTTGGGCGGGCGCACGAGGCCGAGGAAGAGAGGCGCGCGCTCAGCCACCGGCGAAGACCGCGGCAACGATGGTGGGGGCAGCCGCAACACCGGCGATCCCGACGAGGACCCAGAGCGCCTGGCGCAGATCGATGATGTTGAAGAACCAGCTCAAGAAAACGCCGAGGACCGCTAGTGTGGCGATGACCACACCAAGAGGTCCGGTCAGCGCATCGACAATGCCCTGCAACAAGCTTTGGATCGGGGAGAGGTCGATGCTCTGTGCTAGGGCGGGCTCGGCAATCACCAGAAATAGCGCCAGCGAGGCGACAAAGAGGTTTGAAAACCAACTTGTTTGGAAAAAGTTGTATCGCCAATGCACTGCCGCGCTGCGTGCTCTCGTGACATTGCCGATAAGTGTTTTGAGGAATGATTTCCAAAAAGGTTGGGACATCATGAATTTGATCCTTCCAATCGGGCGGCCACCGCCATCACGCGGGCCACATGGTTCTGGGTTTCTCGGTAGGGGGGAATGCCGCCATATTGGCGCACGGCGTCGGGTCCGGCGTTGTAAGCGGCCAGCGCCAGGCGCGGATCGCCGAACGTCTCGAGCATCATCGCGAGGTAGCGGGCGGAACCGTCGAGGTTCTGCATCGGGTCCTCCGGATTGACGTCGAGATCACGCGCGGTTGCTGGCATCAGTTGACCCAGACCAATGGCGCCCGCGGTTGAGATCGCATCCTGCCGGTAGGCGCTCTCAACCTCGATGTTGGCCCGGTAGAGAGCCAGCCAATCCCTCACGGAGAGCTCCGCGCGGCGCAAACCAGGATGATTGGCATAGCGCAGGGCCGTTGCCTCGATGCCTAAGAGAACGTCCGCGCGGGGCAGGGGTGCTGGCTGGGCGAGTGCCGCAAGCTGCAGCGCGTCAGGTTTGGGCGCTGCTTCCGTCTCACCAAGAATGGCCAAACCATCGGACGCCGATCCCTGACCAACGCCGTCATTGTAGTTCCGGGCAAAACCGCTCTGAGACCGCGACGGGGTCAGAGAGCCGTCGCCCTCCATGACCAGAACGATTTGCGCTGAGGCTGGCGCGGCGACCAGCCAGAGACAGACGAACTTAGTTGCCAGCGCCCTTGTCTGATGGGGCTTTGTCTGGCGGGGCGAGTTTATGCGTACGGCTTGTACCCGCCTCAAGGGGCAGGTCGACATGCGCAAAGCCAAGGCCAATGAAGAATGACACCACGCCAGAGATCGTTTTGAACTCACGGATCTTGATATCGTTGTAGGTCGTCCGCGTGCGGGCGGTGACGAGGAGCTTTTCCACCCCGTCATCAGAGGCAACACGCATGATCCAGACCCCGTAATAGCTGGGGCCTTTCTTGTGTGCCGACTCCTGGCACAGGATTTCTGCGCTATAGCCGCTTTCCACGAGCTCGCGGAACCTAGCTTCCGTAACCACATTTGGTGCTTCTATGTCCCAGTTCATGGCCCGGCTCACGCTTTCTCTAAAGACGCAACACCCGGGCACTCCTACTTGATGCCTAGGGTTACGATAGTATACTGATGACCGCAATAGTATATTATAATTTTCGCGGTATACGTTGATCTGATACCTTTAGGCACGTAACATGCACTCGTTCAAGGATTTAAGCGGCTTTTGCTACCTTCGGTTGCGCATCCTACCTTTGATGCGCACATTCGTTCTGCTGTCGCTCGTCGGTTGTCCGGCGCTCGCCGGTCCATGCATCCCCCCGCCTCGGCCATTTGTTCCAAGAGATCCGAAGGTTGCCACGGAATTTATGGACATCCTCCGTCATGACTTCGAACTCTACTTCCGTGACGTACAGGTTATTTTCGCTGCCTCGACGAGGAGCGTGCTCGCGCCTTCGAGGAAGCGCGCGAAGTCAGCGAGGAATATGGGCGCTTCTTGGGCTCGCTTCACCGATAACTTCGGGGCGAAACTTTTGGTCCGAGTCGCGCGGGTTCCGAATTCGATAACTGGACTACGAGCGAAATTCAGCCGAGACCCGTTCGAGCCCCGTCGTCAGCGGCTTAGGGGTCGGGTTTCAACAAGCGAGCCACGCTTCGGCCGGCCGACACAATGTAGGGCGGCATGGACAGCGAATAGTGGCCGCAATTTAGTTCCAATATGCTGGGCTCGGCTCCGGCGTCCTTAAGCCCTTGTATCAGCCGTTCAGAAAGCTCCGGCAGCACCACCTTGTCTCGTTTGGCCAATACCACATTTAATTCGAGATTGTCCCGCGCAAGATGATGCGCATGGTTCACCAAGTTTAGTGGTCCCCAAGCCCTTCTGAGGTCCCCCAATTCGATCACGGGTTGAAGGCTCTCGCAAATCGTTCGCGTTGCGCGCCCGGTCCACACCATGTCAGCAAGACTTCCGGCCGTCAGGAATAGCGCAGCTTTTGAAACAGTTTTGTCATGGGCGGCAATCAACCCGGCAACCCAGGAACCCAGACTCATTCCGAGTACAGAAATCTCTTTATAACCTTGCCCCTTCAGCCATCTAATGAGCTTTCGGCCATCCCATACCGCCTGTCTCACGGATTGAACCGTCCGTCCGAGATTCGGGCTTAGCATGTAGTCGGCATAAACGGCGCCGGGACGGCTACGTTCGAAGTGATACGGCAGTGCTATCTCGACAACCGTAATCCCGCGCCGGGCGAAAAAGTTGGCGATCTGTTGATACCGCGCGCTTGCATTCCAATGGTGAAACACAATCAATGCTTGGTCGAATGACCTGCTTTCTGTTACTTTCGCCCAGACGACATTGTTCTCTGCGACGTCAGTAGAAATTCCTGAAGGAAACTTGACCCACTCTCCTTCGCGTTCGACGACCAAGTCGTTGTTATCTGGTTCATCGAAATAGGTTGGGTCCTCAACAGCCTGTTCTGCAAGTTTACAAAAGGCCTCGATACCTGCCGGACGCCCGGAGCCAGGGAAGGCAAGTTCAGTGTCCAGAGCGAAGTCGGTCGGCCTCTTTACTTCGTCCCCGCGCTCTGCTCGTCGCTCATCCCAATGGTCAAGCCAGCTATGATACACTTTGTTTGTCTCCTTGGTTAGTCGCCCGCCAGGTATCGATGCTTGGATAAATCAGGCCGTAGATTGCAGACAGCAGCCCGATGCACAGCAAGATCGAGAAACCGGCGACCGCACCGATCAGCACGTAGACGATGACCAGCAGGGCGACGCGCGCCAACATGATTCTAAATTCTCTCTGATTTCGACCATGTCCAATGTGCCCTTGCTGACGCAAGGCGGCGTGGACTCGAATGAGCCCATAGAGAAACACAGTGCAGGTCGCCAATACGATCAGCAGGCTGCTATAGTTTGTCGGCATGCTGTATTCGAGCCAGTCGCTTGCCTTCTCATGATTTCCCAAGACTGACAGGAAATCGTTAGCCAACCAACCCGTTATGGTCGATTCACTTGATAGCATAAAAGTGCTTTGGAGCTTCATGCATATGGCAATCAAGAGTCCTAAAATACAGCACCGAAAAATCCCACGCATGATTTTGAGACCGACTTGATTAGGCTGACATTGATATTCTCCATCTACCCACGATTCAGACTTTCGTCCAAGTTCCCAAGAATCGTGCGCTATTGTGAAGAGCAAAATGAGTCCTGCAAAGAAGAGAAAAAATACCACACCCATGTAGAGATAGGCGAACCCGGTGAACGCGACCGCCTCCGGTATTGAAATGACGTGCGGGCGCTCAATCGCCATCCGAGCCCATTCCACCGGGTAGTTGCCGGTATCGCGGGTCAGTAATGGGCCTAAACACCTATCGATCCACTGAAGAACCGTAGCTATAGGTAAACAAACAAGAAAGGCCGCCCAATACGTCACCGAAAAGGTCGCGACTTTTCGCACCCACATGTCGTCATTCGCGATTCCTTCACCTTCAGGACTTAACAGTGACCGCCTTGTACCCCTCCAAAAGACCACTAAGTCCCGCACGAATACGAAGTATAGCGGCATGAGCACCATGAAGAGGAGTGTCCAGTTCGGTGCCCATAAGTACCCAACCTGCTTAATCACACCATTCGCCTGCGGAAAAACAATGCTGTGAATGCCCAAAAAGTAAGAGGAAAATCCAAGGGCCACTGCCCCTGCGAACACCGACGCCGACAAATCCAAAGGGGATCCCCGGTTGAACACGGCCTCCGATGTTCTCGCCAAGCTAAATCCCCGCCTCGGCGAGATAACCTCACCTTTGTGCGCCAGCGGTGACGGAACCACGGTATCAACATCGATTGCCGCGTTCTGAACCGTATCTGGAGGACTATGCGCATCGTGGCCGTCTGGCCCCGCACGCAGCGCTCGCCTCCTGGCTACCAATCGTGTCCGGGCCGCACTTAGCTCCGTCTGCCATTCACTGGTCGCCTTCGGATCATCACACCCAAACACCCTTGCTAGCCATCGAATGTTCTCGGTGCTGATTCCTTTCTCGTTGTCTTGGTACCAAAGCTGCACCGTTCGCAGCTCGATCCCGGACCGGTTGGCTTCGATCTGAGTAATTGCGGTGGCAAGTAGCTCGGCTGTCCACGGCCCCAAGGGTATCCCATCTTTGTCAATAGGCCGACCCGCTCCCGCTGCGCTCAACCGTCTGAACAACTCCTTGAAGTCACTTCCGTCATCCAACGGAGGAACGAAGTATTTTCCATTTTTTATCAAGGACGTACCGTTGTTCGTTTCGTTCTATTTCGCTGGCGTTCGCTTCGTATCGTGATTTCGCGGCTCACGACAGTGCAACTACAGGCAGTGTGATTCGATCGCCATCTACTGGGCCAGAGAATGTCTGACGTGATCGAAATCCTGCTTGGTGGTTGGAAACTGGAATGAAGAAAGCGGTGAGACTGTTGAAAGAAGAAGCAGAGCCCATAGCCCGATTGTTTGGAAATGATCGGGAGCGCACGGTTGGATGGGTATACCTGTGGGATTCCTCTGAGTTGTCGGTGCTCTGGCTGGACGAGCAGGTACCTGCCGGTTCTATCGAGCCGCCGCTTCATCCCGAAGTGCTGGCAGAGGCAAAATCGTCGACACCAGTGAAAGTGATCGAGTACCTCGAAGCGCTTTCGAGTGGCGGCGAGCATACCCAAATTAGCAGGCCTTAATAGTCATCGGAGCAGGTCTTTCAAAAATATACTATTGGCGCAATGAATATAAAATATCTAGAGAGACCGTCAACCTGCCAAAACTGTAGGAGAGTATTCATGCCCAAAGCGCTTACTCGTTTCGTCGTCCTTGTCGCTCTTGGCTCCACGTCTTTCTTCGGAACGGCCGAGCGGGTTAGGGCGCAAACCTATCCGATCGATTGCGCGATTCTCCTCTGTCTTTCAGGGGGTTGGCCCGCATCAGTGCCATGCTCACGCGCCCGCGCGGAATTCATTCGAAGAATAACCCCCTGGCCAGTAGAGCCTCCATTGCAGATATGGCGTTGTCCGATGAGAGCATCCCATGAACTCAATGGCACTGGTAAAAATGGCGGCCGTATCTTCGACATTCTGTTCGATAGACCGCGTCATCCGCTGCTCCAGACGATTACCGTTGCCCGATCTCAGGAAGTCGGCCTGTCATCGACGGGCGTGTTCCCGGCGGAAAGGGTTGAAACGGGTGATAAGAGCAGTGACTTTTCTATTACGCTTGGTCAAGAACGCGCCGACATCGACATCAGCGGTCCGGAGTTTAACTTCGTGCGCTCGATACGAATCTTTGATGTGCGGAACGCTCGACAATATGAGGCAGGTAGCGAGGGGGACTGCGAGCGGAGCGCGGTCGTTGTACTTGGAACTTATGGCGTTCAAGGAGACTTCTCTTGGCAGCGTTCATCGATCGGAACCTTGCCGAAAGATCATGTGGGGCTGGAGAGGTGGGGCGATAATTGTCCGAGCATCCGCCACCGTTCGGTATTCGTCGAGTGGCGGGATTACGAGGGCAAATATGGCTACGAGCAGGTCAACTAATGAGCCCAGTCGGGAAAAAGCCATTTGTTTTAGATAGGAACTCACGCCGAAGGGCAATTTTCTGAGTGATGTGTATCGGTAGACCTACATCACGCCTTCACGCTCCAAGCGCTTGCGCGCCGCTTTGCGAGCCCGGCGGATTGCTTCCGCTTGTTGACGAGCTTTCTTCTCAGAAGGCTTCTCGAAGTGCTGCTTGAGCTTCATTTCGCGGAAAACGCCTTCGCGTTGAAGCTTTTTCTTTAAAACCCGAAGAGCCTGATCGACATTATTATCGCGGACACTGACCTGCATATGGATAACACCATTATTCATGAACGAGAAATTACTAGAGAACAGGACCATGCTGGTTGCAAGAGCAATTTGTGTATCGAGATGCCTGTGAGACAAGCGCTCGTCCTTCCCTCCGCTTAAATCTTTGCGCTGATAGCATACCGATGCTCACTGTGACGGATCAAAGACCTGCGCCAGCCGAGCTGTCGTGCCTGTGCGCGATGTATTTTACTAAGATCGGTATCGATGCGAATATCCTTGAAGCCTGCCTCGGCCAACAGGAAAGCAACTTGCTGCGCCCGAGCGCCTTGAGCGAAATGAACTTGCGACAGAATTTCCTGATGACGAGAATCCATGTTCTGGGACCGACGTGGAGAAAGCCGAGCCAGGGTGCGCGCAACCCAGCCACGGGTGACGAAATCACCATCGACCAACAGCAGCTGTCCACCCGGAACCAAAACGCGCTTCCATTCTGCGAAGGCCGCAGCCGGATCGACGAGGGTCCATACAAGGTGGCGGGTTACGAGCACATCGAAACTTGCATTGGGCAGCATGGTACGCTCCGCGTCAGCCTGCATAAAAACTGCGGCCGGAACTTTGGCGCGGGCGCGCTCGAGCATGGGCTCGGACCAATCGAGACCTGTTACCGCATAACCAAGATCGTGGCACAGGCGGGCAATCTCTCCCGTTCCGGACGCCAGATCGAGCAGTCGGCGCCCCGCGGCAGGTCCGAGGTGTTTTTGGACAAGCGCCTGCCAAGCTGCTTGTTCTTCACCTTGCCCAATCTTGTGGCCTGGCTCGGCGTCGAAAGTGGCCGCTCTATCCGACCAGTAGTCGCGGATCTCATCGCGTAGATCACGGTTGCTGCCAAGCGGTTGGGTCATAGGTCTGCTCCAAGACGGGTCGATGACTTCCATGTTAAAGACGACAATTTTTGTCAATATTAAAACTTGACGATTTAAGTCGGAATTAATAGGCGATGGGCCAGTTCAAACATAAAGGTCTCCTGATGTCCCTTCGCTACACCTTGAGCGCCGGTGCGCTGTGTCTTTTCTCCGCTCCTGCCTTTGCAGCCCCGATCACCATAACGGATATTGCAGGGCGAGAAGTCACACTCGAAGCACCTGTGGACCGGGTAATTCTCGGCGAAGGGCGGCAAATTTTCTTTGCGGCCGTATTGGACGGCGAAGACCCATTCGAGCGCGTGGTGGGGTGGCGGGACGATTTCCGTGAGGCCGCGCCCGAGAGCTATGAGGCCTATGCTGAAAAATTCCCCGAGATCGCTGATATTCCGACCTTCGGCGGCTTCAAGGATGGCACATTCGATATTGAACAGGCCGTATCCCTGACCCCTGACGTGATGTTCATGAACCTCGAAGCCAAGGCGGCTACCGATGAGGCAGGCTATGAGGAAAAACTCGCCAAGGTCGGCATCCCTATCGTTTATGTTGATTTCCGCGAAAAGCCGTTTGAACACACCGCGAAGTCGATGGAAATCATCGGTAAATTGTTTGGCGAAGAAGAGCGTGCCGCTGACTTCAACGACTTCTATCAAGAGCAGATCGCCCGTGTCACAGACGTGATCGATGCGCAGAACGATCTGGAGCGTCCTTTGGTATTTGTCGAACGGGCAGGGGGCTACTCCGAGGATTGCTGCATGTCATTCGGCAGCGGCAACTTCGGTCGCATGGTCGAACTGGCGGGTGGGCAAAACATGGCTGCCCCGTTCATCCCCGGGACATTTGGTACGGTGAACGCGGAGCAGGTGATCGCCTCCAACCCCGATCAAATCATAGTCACCGGCGGTAATTGGGAAGCCTACGTCCCCGGTGGCGCATGGGTTGGCGTCGGGCCAGGCTCGGACGAAGCGCAGGCCCGTGCGAAGTTGCAAGCTTTGATGGAGCGTCCCGCCTTTACCGGTGTTAAGGCCGTCGAGGCAGGCGAGGTTCACGCGATTTGGCATCAGTTTTACAATTCGCCCTATAGCTTTGTCGCCGTCCAACGGCTGGCGACATGGTTGCACCCGGAGTTGTTTGCCGACCTCGACGCGGAGGCAACACTTAAGGAACTTCACGAGCGGTTCCTGCCCGTCGACTACCGTCCTGGATATTGGGTTTCACTGAAGTAACCAGGGCGCGCAGCGCAGCCCTCTTGTCGAATAAGGCAGATCAATGACCAGTATCACATCCGACACTACGGCACCCGCGTTCGCCTACCGCGGGCTGGTGACGCGACGTATCTTCATTCTGGCTCTGCTGGCCTGTTTGCTGATACTTTCTGTCGCGGTGGACGTATCACTGGGACCGGCGCGCTATTCGGTGGCAGATGTGCTGCGGACCCTCGTCTCTCCAACCGATGCGGATGTGCAGATGCGGGTCGTCGTTTGGGACATTCGGATGCCGATGGCCATGCTCGCGGTGACGGTCGGGGCAAGCCTGTCGCTTGCCGGGGCGCAGATGCAGACCATCCTGGCGAACCCGTTGGCCAGTCCCTTCACGCTCGGCCTTTCGGCAGCAGCCAGTTTTGGCGCGGCGTTGGCGATGGTGTTGGGGGTCGCACTCTTTCCGGCGGCGATTTCCCTGATGGTGCCGATCAATGCTTTTCTGATGGCGATGGCAGCCGCTTTGCTGATCTTTGGATTGTCCACTCTACGGGGCGTGACGGTCGAAACCATTATCCTTCTGGGCATTGCACTGGTCTTCAGCTTCAATGCGGCCTTGGCGCTGTTGCAATATTTTGCCTCGGAGCAGGCTTTATCTGCTGTGGTCTTCTGGACCATGGGCAGCCTCACCAAAGCCACTTGGGGCAAGGTGGCGGTGACGGCGGTGGTCCTCGCGCTCTGTGTGCCGCTCTTTGCTCGCCGGGCATGGGCCCTGACCGCCATTCGACTGGGTGAAGCGCGCGCGGCGGCAATGGGTGTGCCGGTGCGTCGGCTGAGACTGGAGGCTTTGTTTCTCGTTTCGCTCTTGGCGGCCGTGCCGGTTTCCTTCGTCGGCACGATTGGTTTCATCGGCATTGTCGGTCCACATGTGGCACGGCTTCTCTTGGGTGAAGATCAACGGTTCTTCCTGCCTGGAGCGATGTTAGCTGGCGCGCTGATCCTTTCGGCCACATCTGTGCTCTCGAAGGCCTTGCTGCCCGGCGCTGTCCTGCCCATTGGCATTATCACGGCATTGGTGGGCGTTCCCTTCTTTGCCGCTCTTATTCTGACCAAGGGGCGTAAAGCATGGTGACGCTGCAACTTGAAAACCTCGGTGCGCGCTATGGTCGGCACGAGGTCCTCA
The DNA here is from genome assembly GCF_027214245.1 of Sulfitobacter dubius. Taxonomy (GTDB): domain Bacteria; phylum Pseudomonadota; class Alphaproteobacteria; order Rhodobacterales; family Rhodobacteraceae; genus Sulfitobacter; species Sulfitobacter dubius_A. The sequence goes on from NZ_JAPWHM010000007.1 coordinate 73,055, forward strand.
GCAAGGCAACAACACCGCCAATTCGAGGAGGCAGCTTGACCGCTCTTGTGGGAGCCAATGCGGCTGGTAAGTCCACGCTGTTTCGGCGCATCGCAGGTCAGATGCGGGGGGCAGGAACTGTGCGCCTCAGCGGTGCAGCCGCGGACGACTTGCGCTACATGCCTCAGGATACGGGGATGAATGCAGCGCTGACGGTCTACGAATCCATCATACTCGCGCTGAAGCAGGGTGGGGGCGGCTGGCGCCTTTCGGCTTCCGAGCTGACGGCCGTGAACGACGTTTTGGCCAGATTGGGCATCACCGCACTTGCTGAGCGGCAGTTGCCGGAACTGTCCGGCGGGCAACGTCAGGTTGTGTCGATCGCACAGACGCTGGTGACGCGGCCACAGGTTATCCTGATGGACGAGCCCACCTCCGCGCTCGACCTTTACCGGCAATACGAGGTATTGGAGGCGTTGCAATCCTATGCCGCTGAAAGCGGAGCTGTGATGATCCTCGCTTTGCATGACCTAAATCAGGTGATGCGGTGCAGCACGACCACCATCGCTTTGGGCGAGGGCAGCATCCTCGCCACCGGTCCGACGCTAGAAGTACTCACACCCGCGATGATCCGCCGCCTCTATGGTATCAACAGCCGCGTTGAGCGCTGCTCGCGAGGCTGCGCAATGATGATCGTCGATGGGCCAGCTAAGAGCCAACCGATCACCGTTTGACGGTGCGCCCGGAAAGAAGTCTCAAAAGAGGCAGTTTTCCTCAACGATACGGATCTTTTCGTCATTGTGCTCGCGGCGGTGGCCGGTATCACAGACCGATAAAAAGGCGGGGGTAACTTCGTACGCGCACATAGGGCCATCGATAAACGATCGAACAGCCCATCAGAAAGACGGGCATTGGTAGATATCCACCGCCCATCCATGAACTTTTGCCTTGGAACGGGTAAGCTCTGTCCCTCGCTGAGGCAGCGTGGCCAGCCGCGCATCGTCCAGAGTGTCGAATATCTCCTCATTCAGCAGCTCATCGCGCAGGCTGCCGTTGAACGACCCGATTGAAGGATTGCCTTGAGCAGGACGGCGCCTACGATCTGGCCCCATGTATGTAACCGGGAAACCTCATATCCAGTGCTATAGCCACTTTGCCCGGAAAAGAGAAATACTGATACCTATGTACTTTAGAGGGTCGACGTTAATGCCTATTGATACATATATGGGGCGTATCTGAAATAGAGGCTGGTATGTTTACGAAAAATGACCTGAAGGCAATGTCGCGAAAAGAGCTCGAGAGGCTTCTGTCTGATGTTAAAAAGGCATTGCAGGCGGCTCGAAACAGAGATCAGCGAGAGGCAAGAAAAGCTGCTACTAAAGCGGCCGCAGAATTTGGATTTTCCTTAGGCGAAATTTCAGAGACGCAACCCTCAGCTCCTGCGCAAAAGCGGGCCAAGATTAAGAAAACTTCGAAGCCCTCAAAACCAATGTATGCCAACCCAGACGATAAGAAACAGACCTGGACAGGTAAGGGCCGACAGCCAAATTGGTTCCGTAGTCAGGTCGAGAGCGGCACTGCACCCGATGCTATGCGTATCTGACCGGTGGAAACCTAGAATTTCAACTATCTCGGGACCGAAAAGTAACTAGACATCCGGGGAGCGAGACTGATGGTTAGCTGCGCATTTCAGATTGGTTTTTCCCTAATGCGCAGCTACCTGCATTTCGACCACCCCGTCTATACCGATAGGCATAAGGTCTCGGGAGAGAAATCCTCCTTCAGCGTCACGTCTACAAGGCGCCTACAGAATGACCTCATTAGGCCTACAGGACAGCTACAGACGGGCCACAACAAGTACCTCTAAAAAGCAGAGATATGGGCAAAAGTTGGTGATGCCTGATCAGGCGGCAGTTTGAAGCTGGCGGATCCCATCGCGGAACTCAACCCCTTGGATGATCTCGGGCAGACGGTTCTGTCCATCGAGTTTGCGCCATTTCTTCTGCGCTGACATCATTAGCTTGAAGGCCATGGCCAACCCGGTCGTGCGGCTGAGGCATCCTTTGGTGCGTTTCGTGCGGTGCCGGACAGTGGCGAAGGTGCTCTCGATCGGGTTTGACGTCCGGATGTGCTTCCAGTGTTCCGCCGGATAGTCGTAGAAGGTCAGCAGCGCATCCCGGTCCTTGACCAGCTTGGTGACCGCCTTGTCCCATTTCACGCCGTAGGTTTCGACGAAGAAATCGAAGGCGACGTTGGCTTCGGCTTTTGTCTCGGCCTGCCAGATGTCGTGCAGATGACCCTTGGCCTTGGCTTGCACAGATTTCGGCATCGCGTTCAGCACGTTCATGGTCTTGTGGACCCAACAGCGTTGCTCCCGCGTCGTGGCGAACACCTCGCGCAGGGCTGTCCAGAACCCCAGGGCACCGTCCCCGATGGCGAGCTTGGGGTCCTGTTTCAGGCCACGCCGCTTGAGATCAAGCAGCACCTCGCGCCAGCTTTGGGTGCTTTCACGGAAGCCATCGGTCATGGCCAGAAGTTCCTTGCGGCCATATTCATCAGCACCCACGATTACCAGAACGCATTGTTTTTCCTCAGCCATTCGCGGCTTGAAGTAGACACCGTCTGCCCAGATGTAGAGAAAGCGCCGCGAGCCAAGATCGCGTTTCTGCCAAGCCTCGTAGTCCTGCCACCAATCGGCTTTCAGGCGCGTGACGGTCTTAGCGGATAGACCCTTGGCATTCGGGCCCAGCAGCGCTTCAAGCGCCTCGGTAAAATCGCCCGTAGACACGCCCTTGAGGTAAAGCCACGGCAGGAGTTCTTCGATAGATTTCGCTTTGCGCAGGTAACGCGGCAGGATGCTGGGCGTGAAGGTGATCTTGTCTTCGTAAGCACCCCGATCCCGAACCCGCGGCACCTTCACGGGCACCGGACCAATGCCGGTCATCACATCGCGTTCCGGTAGGTGACCATGACGGACAAGACGTGCCCGCCCATCCTGAAGCTTTTCATTGGAAAAGGCCGCCATGAGGGTGGCCAGCTCGGCCTGGACCGCCTGTTCGATCAGCTTGCGCGCGCCATCGCGGATGACATCCGTGAACGGATCAGCGCTAAATCCCGATGGATCGGGCAGTTGGGTGATGGTAGACTCTGACATGTGGCATATCCTTTTCTCAGCAGAGAATCGACGGCGTCTGAACACCGCCATGATATGCCGCCCCTCAGGGCATCACCAACTTTCGCACGTTTCTCTAAAAAGCAATCTCGTTAACGGTCTGCTCTGAGCTTTTAGGTGATCATAGAGCTTTTCAGGTCATCGGAGTGCCCGCTCATGTTCCCAAACTTTCTTTGAATACTGAGTGGCGCTTGTAAGGCTGTTACCCTAGCTGATTACTGCGCAGGGTGTTCTGAGGCGCCCTGGTGTTGTTGCACCTCGGCCGAGGTTGCGCTGAATAAGGATTAAACCCGTGTGGCAAGAAGTCTGGGCAACCATCATCAACGAATTTTCCGATATTCCCGATTTGTCCACCATGACGCGTATAACGCTGCGTTTGGTATTGGCCGCGTTTTTGGGCGGGCTGCTTGGCTATGAACGAGAACTCAAAGCGCGAAGCGCCGGGGTGCGCACCCATATGCTGGTGGCTGTTGGGGCGGCACTCTTCGTGATCGGCCCATTACAGAGTGGCATGCCCACTCCAGACATGTCACGGGTTCTGCAAGGTATCATTCAGGGTATTGGCTTTTTAGGGGCAGGAGCGATCATTATACGCGCAGCAGAACAAAAGGTCCAAGGGCTGACGACTGCTGCAAACATTTGGGCTACCGCTGGGATTGGTATCGTCGCGGGGCTCGGTCTCGAGGCAACTGCGGTCCTAGCGACGGTGATCGTGCTGATCATCCTCGCCGTTATCCCGCGCATCCTACCATCTTCTGCTATTCACAGCGGGGTCCAAGAAGGACGGTAACCCTGTTAACGTTCGGCTTTGCCATGCTCGGTGGGCTAATGCTCCAAAGGACAGTACCCGACGTAATAGGTATTGGGTCTAAATTTGCATAGGACACCCTCAATGCATAATGGCATCCGCCCCGGCTGCAACTGACAACGCGACGAGAACCGTCAGGACTATCGAAGCCAGCCCCATGCCGATACCAGCAAGTACAACAAGTCCATCGCGCTCAACAAAACCAATACCTGAGACGAAAAGTGAAATAGCAGGAAACCACCCGCTGAGCGGTAAAGGAACAAACAGTGCCAAGGCAATTGCTAAGAGAAGCAATCCGATTAGACGCTCAGTTTTGGTTTGGAATACGCCTTGCAGGCGCGGTCGAGTCAGGCGCTCAACGCGTCGGGAAATCGGCCGTAGACGCAGCACAGTATTTCTCAGAGCGGAACGGGACAATGACCGTTTGGCAATCCAAGGCGGCAGCCAAATATAAGAACGCCCGAGCACCAATTGAACACTAAAGAACACCAGGGGGATGGCCGTTACAAGCGTGGCGCCCGGAGGCAGCGGCAACAGGTTAATTAGGGATGAGAGCAGAATGGCCCAACCGAATGACCGCTCCCCCAACTGTTCTAAGAGATGACCAAGGGGTATCGCGTTGCGCGGGCGCTCACTCCGAAGCACGCAAAGCAAATTGAACGATAGAGAACGACTTTTGACGGTCCTTTGCCTTTTCGACAGTGGATAACTGAAGTCGATTGTCACGATTTTCCCAAGCCCCGATGGGGAGGAGTATAGAAAAGTGTCTCTCGGATGGTGGTCATTGGTCTGCCTTTAACTTGGGGGCCCATCTGCCTGGGGTATTGATTGGCAGGTCCCTTCGGAATGCGCCCTGTTCCACTCTTGTAGGGAGCTGAATGGAACTCTATTTGGGTATGAACCTGAGGGAACCAAGAGCCTATGCAATATTCTTATGAACTGAGACCGCATGGGCATTGATCTGATCTACATCGCAGCCGGCCTCGTTTTGCTCTTCGCAGGGGGCGAAGGTCTTGTTCGCGGTAGCGTTGCGATTGCCGAACGGGCCGGACTCTCCAAAATGGTCATTGGCTTGACGATCGTTGGGTTTGGCACATCAGCACCAGAGCTGCTGGTCTCCTTGAAGGCCGCTTTCAGCGGATCCCCCGAAATTGCTCTGGGCAATGTGGTCGGAAGCAATATCGCCAATATCCTACTTATCATCGGGGCTGGGGCCTTGATCATGCCGATCGCCGGTTGGGATAGGTCTGCTGTACGGGAAGCGATGGTAGCGGCCTTGGTCGCTTTCGCGCTGTTTGGCCTGCTCAAAGGAGCGTTTCTAAACCGCCTCGAGGGCGCACTTTTGCTCGCGGTTCTAGCTGTCTACCTCGGTGCGACGTTCTGGATGGAAAAACGCAGCCGGGACTCCCAGATGTTCGAGCATGAGACCGAGGAGTTTGAAAGTTCCGGCATCACCAAAACGAGCGTTGCCACCGTCTTTGTTCTAGGCGGCATCATAGCGCTCGTGGCGGGTGCTAATCTGCTGGTGTCCGGGGCCGGGTCCATCGCGAAAACGTTCGGGGTTTCCGATGCTGTGATTGGTCTGTCCCTCGTAGCCATCGGCACCTCCCTGCCTGAACTGGCCACATCTATCTCTGCGGCCCTCAAAAAACAGTCTGACGTGGTCATAGGCAATGTGATTGGGAGTAATATTTTCAACGTCCTAGCGATCCTTGGGATCACATCCGCAATCGTTCCGATTGAAGTCAGTGAACGGTTCCAGGGGCTTGATATGGTGCTCATGCTACTACTGTCCTGCGGCCTGGCTGTGATCTTGTTTGCAGCCAAGCGCATCGGTCGAGTAGCAGGCTTCCTGTTCATAGCGGGTTATGCAGTTTACATTGGATACCTGTTCCAAAGCGGCGCGATCAGCTAGCCTTCCTGAATATTCCCGGCCGAGGCCGCATGAAGATGTAGCTCAAGCCAGACCGATTAGATGGCCGCTCAATCGCATTCGGTGCTGACCATCGTCTCATCTGGCACCTGCGTGTTGCAGTAGATCCCAGCATCAAGATCAGTGTCGATGAGAATGGCATCTTCGAAGACGGCTGCTTTGAGAACCGCGTTCTCGAATGTTACGTTGATGAGCTTGGCACCGGTAAAACTGGCGCCCGTCAAATCGGCAGAGGCAAACGAAACATTCTCGAGGGTAGCCTGGTCAAACAGCGAAAGGTTGAGACCTGCTTCCGAGAAGTCGACGTCCCTTAATTGAGCTTCGGTCAGGTCAATTCCGGTCAACTTCCGACCTGTGAGGTCCATCTGCTCGAAGGTACAACCGGAACATCTGCCGAGCATGCGCAATTGCTTCTCCTGCTCCGGTTCCTGCCCGATCGCGGAAGTGCCAAAGAGAGAAGCGACAGTCAGAAGCACGCCAAGGCAGCTCGTCGGAAACGCATGATTTTTCAAGAAGTACCACCTAAGCCCATCAGGCCTTTCAAAAGTCAAAAAGCTCGCTCAAAAAGCCTTCGCGACGCTTCTTTTTATAAGGCTTGCCGTGGTCGCGATCTTGTCCCGAACTGCGCAGGGAGGCGACCTCACGGGGGGCAGGTTCGGGATCCGACCGTTCAATGATCTTGTCCAGCTCGCCTCGGTCTAACCAAACCCCACGACATTGAGGGCAGTAGTCAATTTCTACACCGGAGCGGTCTGTCATCACCAGTTGGGTTCCATCGATCGGACATTGCATAGGTAGCCTCCTGCGTTTTAGCTGAATTGGGGATACTAGCGGCAAATTGCAATCTATCTGCGCTCAAACATTCATGTCATCTGGAGCAACGGTGTCACAAAGGGCTCGATGTCGGAGCTTTCCTTGCCAGGTCAGCTTGCCGTATCCATCTGATCCAACTGCAGCCCTATTGTCATCGTCTCAATTGTATGCGGCGTCCACGCCCCATTGTGAATCTACTTGCGGTCGGGTTTTCGCTTTCGTGAGTGCTCAGAATGAGCTCACTGGGGACTACCGGATGAGCTCATTATGAGGGGATGAGGCCGCAGCGTAGGCCCATGGCATTAAAGCATCGATGTCTTGGTCGAGATGACCGTTGGCGAGCTTGGTGAAGAGGTCGCGCAAGTAGGCATAGGGCTCCACGCCGTTCATCTTGCAGCTGCCGATCAGGCTTGCGAAGCGCGCCCAAGAACGGCCGCCCTCATCGTGGCCAGCAAAAAGCGCGTTGCGGCGGTTCATGGCCGGGCTGCGGATAGCGTTCTCGACAAGGTTGGAGTCCATGTCGACATGGCCATCTTCGAGGAAGAGCTGGAAGCCGTCTTGTCGCCGCAGCATGTAGGCAAGCGCCACACCGAGGTCGGATTTGCGCGAGACGCGCGCGGCCTGAGCGGCCAACCAGGCGAAGAACTGATCCACCAGAGGGCGAGACAATTCTTGGCGGACCGCCCGACGATGCTCAGGCGCTGACCCGCGGATGGCATCCTCGATCTTGTACAGCGCCGCGATGCGCACCAACGCCTCATCGACGATGGGCGAGCCTTTCTGCGGCGTGGCCTTGATCAGCTTGCGCCGCCCATGGGCCCAGCAGAATGCCAGCTTCAATGGCTCACCCCCCTTGCGGTTTGGCTTAGCCAGATGGGTATAGCCGCCATAGGCGTCGACTTGGATCGTGCCATTGAAGCCAGTCAGGAGTTCATTGGCGTATTCGCCCTTTCGGCCGGGCCGATAGTGGAACACCACGCCCGGTGGCGCCGGGCCGTTCCAGCCGCGATCGTCGCGCAGCACCGCCCAAAGATAGCCGGTCTTGGTCTTGCCACGTCCGGGGTCCAAAACGGGGGCGGTCGTCTCATCGACATAAAGCCGGGTGCTGCCCTGTTTCAGCAGCACCGCCATTCGGTCCACCACCGGCGCGATCAGCGCACCGGTCCGACCCATCCAGTCGGCGAGGACCGATCGGTCGATCGGCACACCGTGCCGCGCCATGACCACAGCTTGGCGGTTCAGCGGCATGTGCTCGGAATGCTTGGACACGGCGATCTGCGCCAGCAGCGCCTCGGTGGGCCAACTGCCCTCCAGAAGATGCGCCGGAGCTTTCGCCTGCACCACGCCTGCGCGACCTTTGGGACAGGCGTATTTAGGGCGGATTGTGACGATCACCTGATACCGCGCCGGGATGTAATCCAGCCGGTCGACCCGATCCTCGCCGATCTTGACCATGTCGCCACAACCGCAAGGGCAGACGATGCTGTCTGGCTCAATGATGCGCTCGACGCGCGTCAGGTGTTCCGGCAAGGCGCGCGCTTTGCGCTTCTTGCGCGGCGCCTTCTTCTCGGGATTGGCCTCACTGGCCGCAATCTTCGCCTCGACAGCGTCAATCTGTTGCTGGGTCTCGGCGATGGCGGCTTCCAGATCCTCCAGCGCCAGTTCGAGCTGCGCAGTGTCCAACTTCTCGGATTTAGGCCCAAACTTCGCATGTCGGTATTGTCCGACTTGACCTTGCAGCTTCTCGATCAGGGCCTTCAACTCGGTGATGAAGGTGTCCTTTTCGGCGACGACCGCCTGCTCATGCTGGCGGGCCGCACGCTCAACCGCCAGCTCAAACTGCGCGGCCTCGAACGCCTTCACAACTTCGGGCGGAAGGTCTGGAAATAGGCTGAGATCGAAGGGCTGCGACATGTGGATTTATAGCTGTTCCCGCAAGGAAAGCCAATAAAACAAAGCCAAAACAGCCTAATAAATCAACCCGCAGCAACGGGGGCAGCGACCCGCTGCGCAATGATCCGGCGCCAGTCCAAACCTTCAAACAGAGCTTCGTGCTGGGCGCGCGACAGCCGCATTGTCCCGTCCTGAACCTTCGGCCAAGCAAAGCTGCCTTGCTCCAGAACTTTGTAAACCATCACAAGACCTGTTCCATCCCAAACCAAAATCTTCAGCCTGTCACCGCGTTTCGAACGGAACACGATCGTTACCCCCGAATGAGGATCGAGCTTCAGCTCAGTTTGTACGATCAACGCCAACGCCCGATGGCCGCAGCGGAAGTCTACCGGCCGCGTCGCGATCAAGATAGGCTGGCGCTGCCCCGCGACAATCATGTCGATCCTCGCAACGCATGCGCCACCGCTGCTGCTCGCTCCGCCGGAACATCGCCCGGCACCCGCAACACCACATCGGCCCCAATTTCGATCTGTGAGCGATACCTGAACTGCGACTCTTATCGAGCTCAGGGTAGGGGCGTCATCGCATTTCCTCCAACATCTTTTCGCGGAAGACCTCGGCTGGCGTCTTCCATCCGAGGCACTTGCGCGGCGTGTTGTTGAGGCGATCACAGATCACCTTCATATCGTGATCTGTGCATTGCCGGAGGTCGCGTTTGCGGGGCAACCACCTTCGAAGGCGTCGATTTGTGTTCTCGACTGTGCCTTTCTGCCAGGGGCTGGAGGGGTCGCAGAACCACGTCTGGGTTCCGATCTCAGCTTGTAGGTGTGGCCAACTGACAAACTCAGTTCCGCGATCAAAAGTGATGGACCGACGGGCGACGAGGGGAAGATCTTTGAGAGACCTTATGATCTTTCCCATGACCGGCTTGGTGCGCCTGTTCGGGTTTTTCAGGATCACGGTGAAGCGGCTGACGCGCTCAACCAATGAGGTAACGTTGGACTGGCCAAGCTTCTGTTTGAACAGCATTAAATCAGCTTCCCAGTGGCCAAACTGACGGCGATGAGCGACATCATCGGGTCGGAACAGGATACTGACATCGCGGTGGAATTTGGGTTCTCTGCGCCTTCTGGTGCGACGCGGTCTGCGGGCGACACGGTGGGTCGGTAGATACCACCACAGGTCTTCGCGCTGACCTTCCTTGGAATAGATGTAGCGATAGATGGTTTCCTGGCAGACCCTGAGGGAAGCGCGCTCGTGGATCATGCGGTTACTGATCTGCTCTGGTGTCCAACCGTTCTTGATACGCTCAATCACGCGCTTTCGAAGCTCAGGATGTTTGATCAGTTTGCGCTCCCGAGCACGGCGTTCCGCTTGTATCAGGTGCGCAGCTGCACCGTAATAGCCATCGCATCCGGGCATGTTTTCATCCGAGAAATGGTTGCGCTTCAGCTCACGGAATATCGTGGATCTGCAGCGCTTCAGAACGCGCGCCATCTCATCGACGGGGACCTTTGCGTGTCTCCAGCGTTCTATCTTGCGTCGTTCTGTGATACTCAGTTGGCTGTAAACGGCTCCCATACCGATTCCTCTCACTAGATAAACTACTGTTTTCTAACAAGAGTCGTACTTGAGGGTAGCGCGCGCCCCTGGAATCTCAAGACACGTTGCGACGCGTTCCTCTATCTCATTTTCATCAGTTCTTCTCTGAAGGCTTCCGTTGGCGTGCGCCAGCCCAGGCACTTTCTTGGCGTGCCGTTCAAGCGATCGCAAATCGATTTCATGTCTCGATTTGAGAGCGCGGCCACGGGTGCATCGCGTGGTAGATACCGCCGTGCGCGCTTATTCAGATTCTCGACTGCACCCTTTTGCCACGGAGCCTGCGGATCGCAGAACCACGCCTCGGTTCCGATACCGGGCTTCAGCTTGCGCCAGTCGCGGAATTCGATCCCTCGATCAAAGGTGATCGATTTTCGCGCCGGCTGGGGCAGGGGTTCCATCACACTCATCAGCTTGTTCATCAGGTGCGTCGTACTGCGGTCGTTGTTGCGGAACAGAACGGCAAAGCGCGTTTTGCGTTCCACCAGAGAAGCAACATTGGTTTTACCGTGCGCTCTCTCAAAAATCATGAGGTCGCCTTCCCATTCACCAAATGTTTCGCGGGTTTTAACATAGTCAGGCCGCTGGTGAATCGACCGATCTGGTGGGAAAGCAAGGCCTCGAGGTGTTCGCCTGCGTCTTGGTTGCCGCTTCTTACGGCGATGCGGTAGATACCGCGCCAATTCTTCGGACTGGCCATCGGGACCGTAAATGTAGGCATAGATCGTCTCGTGGCTGACACGAAGTTCCTGGCCGTCCAACTGAAGTCGACCCGCGATCTGTTCCGGAGACCAGCCAACTTTGAGCTGTTTGATCACGGCATCTCGCAATTCAATAAACCGTACCAGCTTGCGTCGACGCGCGCGCCGGTCGACGGCGGACCTCTGTGCAGTCACACCGTAGTAACCGCTAAGATTGGGGAGCTCATTATCAATGTATCTGTTTCGCTTGATCTCGCGAAACACGGTCGAACGATGTCTCCCAATCTCAGCTGCAATCTTGTCCACTGACATCTTCGCGTTCAACATGTCTTCAATCGCGCGTCTTTCACGCAATCCTAACTCTGTGTGGGCCATGTCCGTTCTCCTTGCTTTCCAGCAAGATAGGGGATTTGTCGCAACCCACGTGTGGATGCCCCGGTTTATGTGGGTGATTGTTTCGACGTTTAGATAGCATGATCGGGTGCAGTCACGTGTCCGGCCTGTTTGTGCAGCACACTTGGCTGCTGGCCCTTATGGAGATGCGCGAACTTGGCTCCAAATCAGTTTATCGGGCTCGAAGCCGCGAAGGGTTGCACTGGTTTTTCCATGTTCGTTCTCGTCGATCCGCTTTCCTTAGTCGATCCTTTCGTCCTCACATACCTGCCGGTATCCGTGGGTCTGCCGCTAAGCGACGGCCCCGCGAATGCGATAAATCTGGCCCGTCATCAACATGGCCCAAAGCCTCCGAGCCATGCGGTTTGCCAAAGCAACAGCAACAACCATACGGGGGCGTGTTTCAAGCATACGCGCTAACCATGGTTCGGCACAACGCTTCCATCGTTCGATGGAATTGATGACGGACATTGCACCGATGATCAGCAACCGCCTCACATCTTTCTGGCCCATTTTGTAATTCGCCCCAACCGTTCCTTACCACCTGTCGAATGCTGTCGAGGTACAAGACCAAGCCATGCTGCAAAATCCCGCCCCGTGCGAAAGTTTTTGGCGGGAGGACAGAAGGCCGAAATTGCGATGGCGGACATCGGGCCGACGCCAGGCATCGTTTGCATAAGCCGCGTTTCCTCTGACGTTTTTGCATGCATCTTGATGGAATGATCCAGACCTTCGACTTCTGCGCTGATAGTCTCGATCTGCGCTAGGAGCCGTTCCGCCAAGCCTTTGGCTTCGTCGGGCAGTTTATGTGCCTGTTCCTCTACTTCTCGTTTGAGAATATCAGCGTTCCGAATGCGTAGCCGCAGCACAATCCCAAACTCCGCCAAGTATCCGCGAAGCGAATTGATAAGCTGGGTGCGCTGCCGCACGAACAATTCGCGCGTCCGAAACAACATCGCCTGTGCTTGCTGTTCCGGGGCTTTCACTGGGACGAAGCGCATTGAGGGACGCATCGCGGCTTCTGCAATGGCCTCTGCATCGACAACATCACTCTTGTGGCGTTTGACAAACGGTTTCACATATCGTGCCGGTACCAATCGAACCTCATGACCTGCAGCAAGCGCTTCACGCCCCCAATGATGGGCGGACGCGCACGCTTCCATCGCAAAAATGCAACTTGGGTGCTCATTTAGAAACTTATTGAACTGAGGCCGGCTCAGCTTTCTACGGTATAAGACTTTACCTGCGGCATCAGCGCCGTGTATTTGAAAAACGCGCTTCGCCAGGTCGATACCGATGATAAATGCTTCTGACATTTGTTCCTCCTGCAAGACGTCCGCACCACCATGGCTCGGACGGTTCTATAATGAACCAGCAGGAGGGGCATCCAATCCATCAGTTTAGAATGTGCCCGAAACAAAATATAAAGGCGCATAATGAAGTTTATGTTAATTATGAAAGTGCTCCTTCAAAAATCCGAGAGTCCATCTTATGTTAAATCTTTAATAAAATCGGCGCTGTTTGAATAGGCAACAAATTTAGAATCAAGTATTCTTCGCACCCACGCCATGGATGATTAGTTCCAGCATTTCATCTGCAATACTCTCTGGGTTAAGCGGCCCTTTCGGATTATACCAGATCGGCATCTGGTTGAAGGCCGAAAAAAGCACATGTGCGAGGCGCTTTGAGTCGCAATCGCGGATAGAACCGTCTTTGATCCCTTCTGCGATAATACTTTCAAGAAAATTCTGACCGTGTATCAGTGTCTGACGCAAATTCTTCTGATTTTCTCCGGTCAGATTGCGCCGCGCTTCGCGCATCAAGGCAGAGCCGAATTCGCTCACAACCATGTTCGCATAGACTCTAAAGAATACGCGGATACGATCAAGCCCGTTACCCTGAACTTCCTGTGCCGATGTGAAGCATAGCTCGACCCGCTCCAGCGAGATGCGGGCGCATTGCATCAGGATATCTTCTTTGCTTTTGGCGTAATAATAAAGCGCGGGCTTGGTGACTGCGAGTGCCGCTGCGATGTCATCCATCGATGTCTGTTTGTATCCGACTGTTGAAAACGAATGCGCGGCCAGATTGAGCATGGCCCGCCGTTTCAGCTTTTGCTGGCCTTTGGCATCTTTGGTTTTTTTGTGCCAATGGATTCTAGTCAAAGCTACTCTTTCAAAACCAACGGGCGGAACCGAAGCACCGCCCGCATTTATCACTGACAGATTAGTAGTCGAGCCCGCGGGCCGCAATAGTCCATTTACCGTCTTCGACTTTTGCCATAATCAGACTTTCGATGCCCTGATGGTCTTCCGGGCCAAAGCTGACCGACTGGCCGCCGATCGGATCAACATAGCTAGTGATCGCGTCGGTTGCGGCCAGAAATCCTTCGGTCGTCAGATCGCGACCAGCAGCTTCGAGCGCCACGGCAATCAGGTCGATGAAAACGTAACCAAGCTGCGCTTGTGGGGCCATCTTTTCACCGTAAATTTCGCTGTAACTCTCCAGGATACGTTTTGCTTCCCCTTCGGAGTCTCCTGCGTTCGCAAAAACAAAAGGCGATACCAGATATAGACCATCCATCGCGCCATCAGCGGCAGTCGCAACTGCATCCATATAGGACACCATTCCAGTCACGAAAGTCGGTTCAAAACCAAGCTTTTTAGATGTTGCAACAACTAGAATTGTATCGCGCACCCCACCCGCCAGAAACACGATATCGCAACCGGCGTTTTTCAATGTGGTTACAGACGAGAGCATATCGGATTCGGTTGCCGAATGCTCCGTTTTGGCCGCGACTTTCATGTCATACTCTGCCAATTGCTGCGTGACGCCAAGCGCCATTGATTCACCAGCTTCATTTGCGAGTTGCGCAATGCAGGGTGTTGAGAAATCACCATTTTCCTTGAAGTATGCAACGCCCGCGCGAAACTGGTCTGTATAGCTGCGAAAAAATGCGTATTTCATCGGATCCAATGGTTCATACATCTCGACCTCGGCCGACATCGGGAACATGTTGGGAATTCCCGCTTCAATTTGTTGCGGCATGATCGCTAGGTTCATCGGTGTGCCAAGCGCGCCAACCATCGCAAAAATCTGGTCGCGGCGCATCAGTTTGTTTGCAACCTGAATCGCGCGGGGCACCTGATATTGCGTGTCCTCGATTATAATCTCAAGCTGGCGACCGTGAATGCCGCCCGCCGCATTGATCTCGTCCACGCGCATGCGCAGGCCATTCGCCTCGGGCACACCCCAGACTGCCAACGGCCCGCTTAGGTCCGTATAGGTGCCAAGCGTGATCATGTCGTCGGTCACGCCCTGCAGCCCCTCGGCCATCGCGCCGGTGGCTGTCATTGCGGTAAACGCAAGTGCTGTTGCTAGTTTCTTCATTGGTCTCTCCCTTTGGTGTTTCAATACATCGTTTCGATCAGGTCTTTGTATTTGCGCTCGATCTCGTTGCGCTTAAGCTTCATCGTCGGAGTCAGCTCGTCGTCTTCGGCTGTCAAAAGTACGTCGATCAGCCGGAATTTCTTTACCTGCTCGACCGGCGCGAAACCGCTGTTCGCCTGTTCCACCTCGCCTTCGATCAAGTCCTGGATTTGGGTGTTTGCGCACAGGGATTTGTAGTTGGAAAACGGGATACGCTTTTCCTGCGCGTATTTTTCAACGTTTTCGTGGTCGATCATGATCAGCACGCTCAGGTATTTGCGCTTGTCCCCGATGATCACCGCATCAGAAATATAGGGCGAGAATTTGAGCTCGTTTTCCAACTGCGAAGGCGTAATGTTCTTGCCGCCTGCGGTGATGATGATGTCCTTCTTGCGGTCCAGAATAGTTAGGTCACCATTGGCATCCATCGTCCCAACATCACCCGTATAGACCCAGCCATCGACCACGGTTTCCGCCGTCTTTTCAGGCTGGTTCAGATAACCCGAAAAATTGCTGGATGAGCGAATGAGGATTTCACCGTCATCGGCCAGTTTCGCTTCGACATTGCGCATTGCCCGGCCGATGGAACCGATCGGTGATCTGCCCGGTATGGTTGCAGTCACAATGCCGGTTTCGGTCTGGCCATATGCCTCTTGTACTGTCACCCCAAGGGCATTGAACCAGCTGAGCAGTCGGGCTGAAATCGGTGCCGCACCCGATACGATCGTATGCGCGCGCGCCAGTCCCAGTTCGACCCTGATATTTCGAAGCACCAGAAAGTCCAGCACCTTATGCCTAAGCCTAAGCATCGTCGGCACAGATTTTCCCGCAGCAATCAATGCCTCCCTGCGTCCAGCCGTTTTCAGGGCTTGGTCATAGGCAAACCGGCCAAATGCGGTGGCATCATTCATCACAAAATTGATACGGGAATAGAATTTTTCCCACACGCGCGGCACCGCAAAGATGAATGTTGGCGCGACTTCCTGAATGTCAGCGGCAAATGTATCGCCGCTTTCCGCGATGTTGATGGTTATGCCGTGACGGATCGGCACGCAGACAGACAGGATCCGTTCGGCCGCGTGACACAGCGGCAGGAACGTCAAAACTTCATCGCCCGGTCCGAGCGGCAATTCGGGGTAATTATCCGATTGCGCTAGAAAGAAGCGGTGCGACATCGCGGCACCTTTGGGAGCACCGGTTGTGCCGGACGTATAGATCAGCGTTGCGATATCTTCGGGATCGCCCGCATCAACGCGGCGCTCAAATTCAACGCTCAGTTCTTCGATTTTAGCGTCCGACAGTGCGAGAAATTCTTCCCAGCCTATGACTTTGTCATGCTGGAAACTGCGCAACCCTTCCATATCAAATACGATAACTTTTTCGAGATGATCAAGCTGGTCCTCCACACCCAGATACTTATCTAGCTGCTCTTCATCCTCAACGAATAGCACCTTCGCTCCGCTATCGTTCAACTGATAGGCAACTTGCTTTTCCTGCAAAGTAGGATATAGCCCGTGAGTCGTGGCCCCGATGCACTGGATGCCAAGGTCGGCAAACACCCACTCCTTGTTGTCTTCACTAATGATCGCGGCCACGTCACCTTCACGGTAGCCCAACGCCATAAGTGAACACCCGACCCTGCGCGCGGATGCGTAATAGTCCAGCCAGCTGAATTCTTTCCAGATGCCGAAATCCTTTTCGCGGATTGCGATTTTGTTGCCGAACTTCTTGCAGTTCTGCCGGAACAGTTTGGAGAACGTGTCACAGCCGTCAATCTGGACCGGCGGCGGCGTCCATCCTGCGGTGGATTGGTCTTGCATTGTGTTCATCGCCACGTCTTTCTTGCTTTCCAGCGGCGGTCGCCGCGCGCACTTTCTGCTTTGATGCCAAGGTAGAATTCGCGAATGTCAGCACTTTTCATGAGAACGTCGCGTTCACCTTCCATAACGATCCGGCCGGTTTCAAGGACGTACCCGAAATCGGCGGCCGGCAGCGCAACACTGGCGTTCTGTTCAACCAGCAACATGGTCACGCCTTCTTCGACGTTGATCCGTTTGATGATCTGGAAAATCTCGGAAATCAGGAGCGGTGACAGGCCCAGCGACGGCTCGTCCAGCAACATCACGCGCGGACGCTGCATAAACGCGCGACCCAAAGCCAACATCTGTTGTTGCCCGCCAGATAGATAGATCGCCTGCTTTTCCAGAAAGGTGCGCAGCACGGGAAACCAGCCCAGCACCTTTTCCAAGTCACGCGCCACTTCATCGCGATCCTTGCGGCAATAGGCACCCATCATCAGGTTGTCCTTGACCGACAAGAGGGAAAACACTTCGCGCCCTTCGGGTGAATGGGCGATGCCGGCGCGCGCGATGACATCTGGGTCAAGCGCGGTGATATCGCGCCCTTCAAATTCCACCTGCCCCTTGAACGGATCAAGCGCGCCGGAGATGGTTTTCAAAATCGTCGTTTTGCCCGCCCCATTGGAGCCCATGACCGTAACGACCGACCCTTCCTTGACCGTCAGGCTGATGCCGCGAATGGCCATCACCCTGCCATACATCGTTTCGACGTTGCTGGCGCGCAGTACCTCGGTCATGCTGCCTGCCCTCCCAGATATGCCGCCTGAACATCGGGATCGCTTTGAACTTCGGATGCGCTGCCGCTTGCAAGAAACCGGCCTTCGTTGATGGCCAGCACCATGTCCGAAACTTTGTTCACCAGTTTCATGTCGTGTTCGATCATAACAACGGTGACACCCAGGACCTCGCGGATATCTTCAATCACAAAAGCAGTATCGTCGGTTTCCTCGCTGGTCAGTCCGCTTGACGGTTCGTCCAGCAACAGGATCTTTGGCTCCGACACCAACGCGCGGGCCATTTCGGTCTTTTTGCGCACGCCATACGGCAAATCCGCAACCCGTGCATGACGGTAGCCTTCGAGATCAAGAAACTCGATTATTTCTTCGGCTTTGCGGCGGTGGGCCAGTTCCTGACGCATCTGCGAACGGGTAAAAAACAGCTCACTCAGAGGCCCGAATTTGCCGTGACGGATGCGCCCGATCAGCAAGTTATCAAGCAATGACGCATGTTCGAACAGTTCGATATTCTGGAACGTCCGCGCAATGCCGTGGTTGATTACCTCATGGGATTTCGCTTTTCGCAGGCTTTTGCCGTTGAACCGGATGTCGCCTTGCGACGGATCGTAAATCCGGCAGATGAGGTTGAACACCGTGCTTTTGCCCGCGCCATTGGGGCCAATGATGGTGAACACCGACCCCGGTTCAACTGAAAAGCTCAAGCCATCCACCGCTTTCAAACCACCAAAGGAAAGCGATACGTTATCTATCTCCAACCCGTTCATCTTAAACGCTCCGTTTTGAGGAATGTCTTCTGACGCTGGAAACTGCGCTTCTTGTACATCGGGAACACGTTGAAATAGTGATGGATCTTGGTCCAGCGTCCATAAAGTCCGTC
This sequence comes from Sulfitobacter dubius, assembly GCF_027214245.1. Taxonomy (GTDB): domain Bacteria; phylum Pseudomonadota; class Alphaproteobacteria; order Rhodobacterales; family Rhodobacteraceae; genus Sulfitobacter; species Sulfitobacter dubius_A. Next base: position 91,248 of record NZ_JAPWHM010000007.1, read on the forward strand.
AGGTTCGAACAGGATGAACCCCAGCAGGATCAGACCGAATGCAAGACTATCGAAACCGCCGGACGTGGCGACTGCACTGGGCAGCACGATCTTGACCCAGCTCAACACGGTTGGCAGCAGCACGATAAAGAACGCCCCAAAAACCGCGCCGTGGATGGTTCCGATCCCGCCGACGACGATCATCAACAGCAGACGGATGGATTCCCCCATTCCGAAGGTTTCCGGCGTGATGTAGAAGAAGGCGTGCGCCAGCAGCCCGCCCGCGAGGCCCGCAAAAACTGCCGAGATGAAGAACGCATATGCCTTGAAGAAGGCCACATTGGTTCCCAACGCCCGCGCCGACACTTCGGAGTCGCGGATCGCAATCATGGCGCGACCCGACCTTGTGCGTGTCAGGTTGCGAACGATCAGGATACAACCCACGAAGATGACAAAATTCAGCAGATAAACTTTCCAGCTTTCGTCGATGGCCAGCCCGAGAATATTGATTTCCGGCACCGAAAGGCCACGATGACCGCCTGTGAAATCGCCCGCACCACCGATGAGCCGTTCGGTCACAATCGCAATCGAAAGCGTGGCAATCGCCAGATACAGCCCGTGCATCTTTCCGCAGATCCGTCCGACGGCCAACCCGACCAGCCCAGCCACCAACGCCGCTATCGGCAGCGACAAAAGCCACGGCACGCTGTAACGGGTCAGCAGGATCGTGTGAGTGTAGGCACCGATTGCGACAAACGCCGCCTGTCCGAAACTCACCTGCCCGGAAAATCCGGTCAGCACCATTAGCCCGAGACCCGCGATAGCATAGATGAATACGAATGAGAGTTCATCCAGAAAATAGCCGTCCAGAAACAGCGGCGCGGCCAGTGCGATCGCGGCAAACAGCAGATACCAGAATGCCTGTCCACGGTCGCGGAAAAGCTGGATGTCCTGAACATAGGATTTGCGAAAAATTACGCGCATGGCTTAGACCTTCTTTGCATAAATTTGGGCCAGCAGGCCTTGCGGACGGATCAACAGCACAAGGAACATGATCAAGTAGGCACCAATTCCTTTGAGGGTCGGGAACATGATATCGAAAAACGGTTCCGTCACACCGATCAGCAAGCAACCGATCACCGCACCGGGGATGGAGCCGAAACCACCGACAATTGCCCCTGCAAATGCCTTGAACCCGATAAAACCCATCTGCGTCGAAACCAACGTCATTGGCCCCAGGAGCAGTCCGGCAATCCCGCCAAAGATCGCGGACATTGCCCAGATCGAGGATGTCAGCCGTTTCACAGGAATACCCATGTAGAACGCTGCTAACTGGTTCAGGGACAACGCCTGCATGGCGACACCCTGCCGAGCGTAACGGAAAAACAGGTACAGCGCGCTGGCGACAACCGCGGTGACAACAATCGACAACACGCTGGTCCAAGAAATGATCACTGGGCCCAGTGTAAGATTGCCATCAACCGGAGCAGGCAACGAATAGTTGCCAAACCCCCAAATTATCCCTGCAACCGCCCTGAGCGCGATACCCAATGCCAGCGTCAGGATAAAGACAGTGAACACCGGCTGGCCCGTCAGGCGCCGCACCACAAGCGCTTCGACGCCGTAGCCGAATGCGCCCATGAAGACCAATGTCAACATCGCACCCAGCCAGTAGGGCATCCCCATCAGCACGATGAACTGATACCCGACAAATGCCCCCAGCATCATGAATTCGCCTTGGGCAAAATTCACCTGCTCAGTCGCCTTATACACAAGCACCAGACCAATCGCGATCAGGCTATAAAGGCACCCTTGTGACAGGCCGACCACAAAAAGCTGCATCGCATCGGCAAAAGACAAGGCAGTCATGCGTTGTTCCCCCAGTGTTCAAGGATTTCATCAAGGCTGATTTCTCCCGCATCTCCGGTCGTCGGTGTGTCGGGTTGTGTTCGCGAGAATCGCGGTGCGGGCGTCGGCATCTCGATGCCACCTACTGTGACAAAGCTGCCCCGGGCGCGATTATGCGCATGATCCGATGCGTCAGCCAGAGAAACCACAGGTGCGAAACACGCGTCGCTGCCTTCCAGAATATCGCACCATTCCTGTTGGGTCGCAGTCAGGAAAATCTCCGTAAGCGCGTCCATCATACTGGCCTGCGCGGTGGGTGCGTATTGATCGGCAAAGCGCGGATCGTCTGTGAGGCCCAGAAGTGCCAGAAGTTCGGCAAAAAATTGCGGTTCGAGACATCCAACGGACACATATTTGCCATCGCCCGTTTCGTAACAACGATACCACGCAACGCCGCCGTTGATAAAATCGCCAGACCGTTTATCAGACCAAGCGCCACATGCGACCAACCCGTGCTGCATGGTCATCAGCAGGTTAACCCCGTCCGTCATGGCCGTATCGACCACCTGCCCCTGCCCCGTGGCGCGCGCATGAGTCAGGGCTGCAAGGATACCAACGTTCAGCATCATCGCGCCGCCGCCCTGATCCGCGATCAGGTTCATCGGTGCAGGTGGCGGGCGGTCCGCATCGCCCAAACCCCAAACCGCACCGGTTATGGCGGCATAATTCATGTCGTGGCCCGCTGCATGTGCCAGCGGCCCTTCCTGTCCCCATCCGGTCAATCGGCCATAGACCAAGGCCGGATTGCGCGCCTGCACCTGTTCCGGACCAAATCCCAGCTTTTCCATTTTGCCCGGCCTGAACCCTTCGATCAGCACCTCGGCACGTTCGATCAACTGCCAGAGCCGGTCGACATCTCTGGCCTTTGTCAGGTCAAGTGTCAGGCTGCGGCGCGAGCGGTTGAACAGATTGTATTTCGCATCAATCGGCAACGGAAATTTCTGACCGGGCCGCGCGATGCGCACCACTTCAGCGCCCAGATCAGCCAGATGCATCGCAGCAAACGGCGCAGGGCCAAGACCTGCCATTTCAACAATGCGTACACCTTTGAGGGGACCTGAGCGTTGCAGCATCGCCCTATCTCGCCTGCAGGCGCGTGGCAGCATCAAGCCGCACGGTTTCGCCGTTCATATATGAATTCTCGATCAGAAAGGCACAGCAATGAGCGAATTCTTCCATCCGGCCGACACGCTTGGGCGCTTCGACAGAGGCTTCGAGGTTTGCGATCACGTTGTCGGGCAGCGACATGACCATCGGCGTGCCGAACAGGCCGGGTGCAATCGCGTTGACGCGAATGCCCTTGGCACCCAGTTCGCGCGCGGCAGGCAGGTTAAGGCCCATCACCCCCGCCTTTGACGACGAATAAGCCGGCTGGCCGATTTGCCCTTCCATCGCAGCACCAGAGGAGACGTTGACAACAACACCGCGCTCTTCGCCGTTTTCGGGTTCATTCAACAACATCCGCTGAACAGCTTTGCTCATTACGTTGAATGTGCCTACAAGATTGATATCAACCGTGCGGCGGAATGTGTCGAGCGACGCGGCCTTGCCGTCACGGTCGATCACTTTCATCGGGCTGACGACCCCGGCGCAGTTGATGCACCCATGCAGCGCACCGAATTTTGAAACCACGGCGTCAACTGCCGCGTCCACGCCTTCATCGTCGGTCACATCGACGTTGCAGAACATTGCGTTTGAAGCACCCAGTTCCTTGACCAGCGCATCGCCAGCGCCCTGCGACATATCGAAAATACCAATCTTGGCACCGCGTGCTCGCAGATATTTCGCCGTCGCCGCGCCAAGACCCGATGCCCCGCCGGTGACGATGATTGTCTTGCCTTCGATTTCCATGACCGCTCCTATTTGAATGCCTGCACGCCGGTAAGCGTCCGTGCGATCAGCAATTTTTGTATTTCTGTAGTCCCGTCCGGGATCGGCCCGATAATGGCCTCGCGCGCCAGCCGTTCGACGATAAAATCGGTGGTGACACCATTGCCACCGTGGATCTGCACTGCTTGGCGCGTTGCGTTCACTGCGATTTCCGTGCCGTACCATTTGGCCATGGCACATTCCTTGTCGCAGCGTTCGCCGCGGTCGATCATGCCAGCGGCACGGAGGGTCAAAAGCCGCGCAGCATCAATCTCTGTGGCCATTACGGCGATCTTGTCTGCGATGAGCTGGTGACCCGCTATCTGCTTGCCGTGCTGGTTGCGTTCCTGCGCATATCTGATCGACTCTTCCAACGCGCGCCGTGCCAGGGAGATTCCCCACATGGCCATGTGAACGCGCGCCCGTTCAAACACCACAAGCGTTTGCTGCAAGCCGCGGCCGACCTCGCCTATCGTGTTTGCAATCGGCACACGCACGTCATCAAGAAAGATCTGTGCCGTGGATTGTGCGTTCAGACCCATTTTTTTGATGTCGCGGGTTTCATAGCCATGCTCTTTGCGATCCACTAGAATATGGGTCAGGCCCTCATCGGTGGCGCAGGTGCATATCAGGAAATCCGAAAAGCGACCATTGGTGATCCAGGTCTTTTCGCCATTGATCACCCAGTCATCGCCGTCCCGCCGCGCTCGGGTTTTGACAGCGGCCACATCGGACCCGACATTTGGTTCCGATATGCCCATCGACGCGGTAATTTCACCGGCAAGCAACGGACCGATATATTTTTTGCGAATCTCATCAGACCCGAGCTTCAGCAGAATCTCACCTGCCACCACGTTGATCAGAATGGGCAGCGCGATATCTATTGCCGTAACACCAACCTCTTCGAACAGCATCAGGTGGGTGGTCCAATCCAGCCCCATACCGCCCGCTTCTTCGGGATGCGGGGCCGATGTCAGACCGAACTCGGCAAGTCGCGTCATGAAACCCTGAATGACTTCTTTTTCGAACGGCGCATCCTTAACCTTCAGGTATTCCGGTTCGATCTGGTCATCCAGAAACCGGCGCAAGGAATCGCAAGCCATTATCTGCTCTTCGGTTTTGAACATCTTTCGCTCCTAGCGCCCGAGAATAAGGATGGAGGCCACGGCCTCTTCGATACCGATCAAACCGCCGCCATTTTCCGCGATGGCGATCCGCGCACCTTCGACCTGTCTAGGTCCACATTCACCGCGCAGTTGCGATACCAGTTCGTAAACCTGGCCCAACCCAGTCGCGCCAATCGGGTGGCCTTTGCATTCCAGCCCGCCCGACGGGTTCACCGGCACCCGCCCGCCGATGGAGGTGTCACCGCGCTCGGATGCAGCACCCCCTTCGCCAAATGGGAACAGCCCAAGGTTTTCGATCTGGATCAACTCACCCACCGCTGTTGCGTCATGCACTTCGGCAACTGATACGTCTTGGGGACCGATACCGGCGATTTCATATGCCCGCCGTGCCGCAATCGCGGTCAGGTGGTTCTCATAATCCTCCGGCGCGCGGTTTGATCCGGTCTGGATCACGCTGGCGCGCACTTCGATGGCACGATCCCGGCTGATCCCGAACTTTTTCAATCCGGCCTCGGTCATCAGAACCGCAGCGGCACCGCCATCGCTCATCGGGGCGCACATTGGCAGGGTCAAAGGATAAGTGATCGGTGGTGCGCTTAATATTTCGTCAACGGTATAAGGCGCGCGGAATTGCGCCTTTTCATTTTCAACCGAATGCATGTGGTTCTTTGCTGCAATCGCAGCAATCTGTTTTTGGGTCGTGCCGAACGTGCGCATATGCGCCAGCCCGAACGCTCCGTAAATCGCCATAAAGACTGAAAACGGCTTGTCCGAAGTGGTGTCATTCGGCACGTCGATGCCTTTGCCCAGCGCCATCAGTTTTTCGGTATTTTCCTCAACGGTGGACACATCCCACGCGCCATCGAAAAAGCTGAACATCTTAGCTTTGTCACCTGTCCACATTTTTTCGGCCCCAACGGCCAAAGCCACGTCACCCTCGCCTGCTTTGAGAAATTGAGCCGCAAGGTTCAACGCGGTTGACCCGCTGGCACATGCATTTTCGACGTTTACCATCGGGATGCCCTCAAATCCCATCTCGCGCAGGGTGATCTGGCCCGGGATCATCAACTGCGCCTCAAGATGTCGCTGTGTTGTGTTCGCGTAGTAGGCAGCCTGAATGTCATCCTTGCCAATGCCGGCGTCCGCCATCGCGCCATCGACAGCCTCGCAGGTCAGCGACTTTACCGTTGCCCCGTCGAGGCGTCCCATTTTGGTCATCGCGACCCCGGCAATGTAAATTTTTGTCATTTCAATCTCCGCTCATGTGCCGGTGAAAACCGGCTTTCGTTTTTCACCGAATGCGGCAAGTCCTTCGGCCGCATCGTTGGATTTCAGATGTTCGCGCAGCACGGCAAGTTCCTGTTTCAGCGCCTCCACCTGCGTCATTTCGATGGATGCATTGGCTACCCGCTTCATCTGCGACAGGACCAGCGGGCTTTTGGTCGCCAGCAACTGGCTGAACTCGTGCAGCCGCGCTTCAAGCGCGTCATCACCAACCACTTCCTGCACCAGCCCCATGCGCATCAATTCGCGCGCTGGTAGACTTTGGCCCGAAAACAAGAGGTATTTCGCGTTTGCGAGTCCGATCCGGCACGGCAAGACAGCAGCGCCGCCTGCGCCAGGGAACACACCAAAATTCGAATGAGCATCGCCAATTCTGGCGCTCTCGCCCGCAATCAGCACATCGCAACACATCGCGAGTTCCAGCCCGCCCGCAACGGTAATGCCATTCAGCCCGCCGATCACCGGTTTCGGCAAATCACGCAGCGCTTGAAACGTCGCGCCGATAGCGTCAAGAAAATCACCCTTTTGCGTATCGGCATCATCCAGACCAGCGAGGACTTCCTTCAGATTGGCACCGGCGCAAAACGCACGCCCCCCAGCCGTCAGCACAATTGCGCGCACCTGTTTTGCCACAGCGATCTCTCTTATCGCGGCGCGCAGTTCCCCAATGAGGTCGACAGAAAGTGCATTAAGACTGTTGGCCCTGTTCAACGTCAGCCACGCAACCGGACCACGGTATTCGACCAGTACATTCGCTTGAGTCATGCGTGCGTCTTTCTATTTACTTACCAATAAGTAATCAAAAATATATAATCAAATCAAGAACTAATTTACGTTAGGTTACATAGGCTTGTAGGTTGTCGGTTTCTCCCGTCCGATTTGATCGGAGAATCAGCAATCCGGCGACATCAAGATAGTGCGTTCCCCGATGATGCGCGCGACATGAAAAAATGCCTCGCCGCGCGACACCTTGTGTTCAGGACGAACTTTTTGTGCCCAGATCCAGCGAGCCAGTCTGCATCATGCCGCCACAGACATATCCACCATCAACGACCAGTGTTTCACCGTTCACATATCGCGCATCAGGCGAGCCCAGATAGGCAACTGCCGCCGCGATATCCGCAGGGTCGGCCATGTAACCCGCCGGAATCATCGGCAACAGGCGCGCAACCGTTTCTTCGGTATAGGTGCTTTCGGTGAGCGGAGTTGTAATGGCGCCCGGTGCAATCGCGTTTGCCGTGACGCCATGCGCCGCAACTTCAAGCGCAATCTGGCGTGTCAGCCCCACCAAGGCCGCCTTGGACGTGCCGTAAGCCGTGCGCCCGACCCCTGCGCGGATGCCGCTGACCGACGTGATATTGATGATCCTGCCATATCGCTGACGAACCATTTCACGCGCAGCAAGTTGCGCGCACAACATGCTGCCTGTCAGGTTGATAGCCATAACGCGGTTCCAGTCTTCCAAAGGAAAATCGAGGAACGGATTAATCCCGACGATACCCGCATTGTTCACCAGCACATCCACGCATTTGTCCCAGCGTTCCGTCTCGTCAAATGCCGCATTCACCGATGCCGGATCCGACACATCAAGCTTTTGCCCAAGCGCTGTACCACCTGCCGCTTCGATCTGCTTGACCGTATCGGCTATGCCTGTTTCGGCAATATCAGTGACAACAACCCTCGCGCCCAACTCCGCCAGCCGCAAAGCAATCCCCTGTCCGATGCCAGAACCTGCACCGGTGACAAGTGCCACGCCGAAATCGTCACGATCTCTCATTGGTGGTTTTGTCATGCTGTAATCCTTTCATAAAGTGTAACAACCGCCGCACCGCCCAGCCCAACGTTATGCTGGAGGGCAAGCCGCGCATTATCGACCTGCCGGTTCTCTGCCTTTCCACGCAGTTGGTTGGTCAACTCAAAACACTGTGCCAGCCCCGTAGCACCCAGTGGATGCCCCTTTGACAGCAGACCACCAGACGGGTTCGTGACGTATTTCCCGCCAAAGGTGTTGTCGCCATCATCGACCAACTTTTCGCCATCACTTTCGGCACATAGCCCCAGGGCCTCGTAGGAAATCAATTCGTTCTGCGCGAAACAGTCATGCAATTCGATCACGTCGATATCGTCAGGACCCACGCCCGCCTTTTCATAGACCATGCGCGCGGCATCACGGCTCAGCCTGGCGCCAACCACTTCGATCATGTCGCCGGTTTCAGGGTCCAGCAGTTTATCCGTTGTCATTGCCTGCGCGCGGATTTGTACAGTTGTATCAAGGCCCATTTTTTCAGCGAACCCTTTGGACACCACAAGCGCCGCCGCAGCGCCGCAGGTGGGCGGACAAGCCATTGGCCGTGTCATTACACCGGGCCAGATCACCTGCGCACCCATTACATCCTGCGTGGTCATCTCCTTGCGGAAAACCGAGAGTGGGTTGTTCGCGGCATGGCGGCTAGCCTTGGCCCGAATTTTGGCGAATGTCTCCATCTTCGTACCAAATCGTTCCATATGCGCCTTGCCCGCACCGCCGAAATACCGAAGCGTCATCGGCAGATCGACGTCCCCTATCAGCCGGTCCGTGGCGGCATCAAATTCCGCCAGCGGTGACGGGCGATCGGGAAAGACAACACCCAACGCACCGGGGGCCATCTGTTCAAAACCCACCGCCAGCACACATTCTGCCACACCGCTTTCGACAGCCTGCCGTGCGAGGAAAAGCGCTGTTGAACCGCTCGAACAATTGTTGTTCACGTTGATAATCGGGATGCCCGTCATGCCCACGCGGTAAATCACACGCTGCCCGCTTGTGCTGTCGCCGTAAACATAGCTGGCATAGGCCTGTTGCACGTCTTCGAACGCGATACCGGCGTCATCCAGTGCAAGACGGATCGCCACCTCGCCCATCTCGTCGTAAGGTGCCGATGCGCCCGGTTTTGCAAAAGGGATCATGCCGACACCGGCAATAATGGCAGTCATTTTGGGTCTCCTTTTTTATGGTTTTTCGAATTGTGTATCGGGGTCGGTCAGCATCTGGCGCAACTCTGTCTTAAGTATTTTGCCGTAGCTGCTTTTGGGCAGTTCGAGAACAAAGCAATAGGCCTTGGGTCGCTTGAACCGCGCAATGTTATCCAGACAAAAACGGTCCAGCGCCTGTGCGGTCACGCCCGGCTCTGCCACGACAAACGCGATGACTTCCTCGCCCCATTCGGCCTCCTCGCGGCCAACAACATTAGTTTCGACCACGCCGGAATGACGCAGCAGCACCTCTTCGACCTCGCGCGGATAAATATTTGACCCGCCAGAAATGATCACGTCCTTGGACCGGTCCTTGAGCGTCAGGAAACCGTGGGCGTCCACGCTGCCAATGTCGCCGGTATGGAGCCAGCCGTCCCGCAAGGCTGACGCCGTTGCCGTTTCATTGCCCCAGTATCCCGCCATCACCACATCGCCACTGACGATCACTTCGCCCGCGACATCTGGGGGGCATTGTGTGCCTGTTTCATCCACCACACAGACCGTGACGCCGGTGCGTGGAATGCCGACGGATCCCAGCCAACTATCCGGAATTTCCCAGCTCAATATATGCGGTGGTAGATAAGTGATCGTACATGGTGCCTCGCCTTGTCCGTATCCGATCCAGATGCGGTTGCCCAACAGCGCCATCGCCCGGCGCAGGTCTGCGACATAAATCGGCGCACCGCCGCAGAACAACAGATCAAGGTTTTCGATGGCCGCCGTGTCAAGCGCAGGACAGGCCGTCAGACGCGTCAGCATCGTGGGTGCGACAAAAAAAGATGAATGGGGATATTCATGCAGCAACGTCACGATTTCATGCGGATCGAATCCACCGCTTTGCGGCACAACATTCGCCGCGCCCCGCTGCGCAAACGGTAGCATAAACAGTCCTGCCGCATGAGACAGCGGTGCCGGATGCAGCGCCGCCGACATTTCCGTAACCGGACACATATCGGCCAGAAAACTCGTGGTCATGGTCCAGAGGTTGCGGTGGGTCAGTATCGCCCCTTTCGGGCGGCCCGTCGTGCCGCTGGTATAAAAAATCCATGCTGGATCGGTTTGCGCAGCGTGTGCAGGCTGCAAATCCGCTGACGCTTGTAACGCCGCATTATATTCCGGTCCACCGACCGCAATGACTGCTGAAAACCCTTCGACGTCTTCCGGCCGGTCGGTAAAGGCAAGTGCGGCATCACAGTTAGCATGGATATAGGTCACTTCGTTAGGGTGCAGTTTGGCATTCAACGGAACGGCAACACATCCGGCAGTCCAGATGGCAAACAGGATCTCGATATATTCGGGCCGGTTGCCCATGAAGATCAGAACACGGTCACCTTTTACCAGATTGCGCTGTTTCAGCGCAGCGGCCAAGGCCGCGCTGCGGTCCTGTAATTGGGTGTAGGTGCTGAACGTCGACAACCCCAAGCAGACGGCAGGTCGATCGCAATAGGCGCGCGCGGACTGTGTCAAAATGTACGCGATGTTCATAATTCTGCTCCCTAAATTCTGCGCGCTTGCCCCTGCCAGAACGTATCCCTGATGTCCTTTTTGCGCACTTTCCCAACGGGGCTGCGCGGCAGTTCATCCCAGAAGTCAACCGTTTTGGGGGCCTTTACGCTGCCAAGGTTTTCCTTGCACAATGCAATGATTGCTTCGGGTTCCACCGTTGCATCGGGTTTGAGTTCGATCACCGCCTTGATCGCTTCACCCCATTTTTCGTCAGGCACACCGATCACCGCGCAATCCTGCACGGCAGGATGCGACCAGATCACCTGCTCGACTTCCGAGGGATAAACGTTGAAGCCGCCCGAAATGATCATGTCTTTCTTGCGGTCCACGATATAAAGGTAACCCTCGTCATCCAGATACCCGATGTCGCCGGTATGGTGCCAACCGAACTGGGAAACCTCTGCGGTTGCTTCGGGGTTTTTGTAATACCCCTTCATCACCAGATTTCCGCGCACAACAATTTCACCATGCTCACCACGCGGCATAATGTTACCGTCATCATCCATGATCGCCATCGGTGTCAAAAGTGCGGGCCTGCCGCAACTTGCAAGCCGGTGTTCGCGGGCCGGATCTCCGATAACATTGTGATCCTCTGCCGTCAGCAGCGCGCAGAACATCGGCGATTCTGCTTGTCCGAAACACTGCGCCATGACCGGCCCAAAAATCTTCAGGCATTGGCGCAGCTTGTCAATGGCCATAGGTGCGGCGGCATAAAGAAAGAACCGCAATGACGGAAAGCTACGTTGCGCAACTTCCGGTTGCGACAACAGCATGTAAACGGCGGTCGGCGGCAGGAACAGATGGGTCACTCCCTCGCTTTCAATTGTGTCTAGAACGTTGGCGGCATCAAATCCCGGCAGGATGACGCTGCGCGCACCAGCGGCCATCAACGCAATGGCAAGCACCCCTGACGCGTGGGTCATAGGCGTGATCAGCAAATGCACAGGGTCAGGTCCGGCATCAAAACTGGCATAATAGTTCGCGATTAGCGTGGTCCAGTTCAACTGCGTCAGCATGATCCCCTTGGGCCGCCCCGTTGTCCCACCAGAGGATAAAATTCCGACAAGATCATCAGGGCCAAGCGGCACATCGGGATCGGTTGAAGGGGCCGCGGCCATCCAGTCTTCCAGCCATGGTGCCGCGCCGTCTTGTTTATCCAGACAGATGAATTTTTGTATCTTTGGGCAAAGTTCACGCAATTGTTCCAGCGCCGGTGCAAGATCGCTGTGATAAAACAGAATCTCCACATCATTATGATCCAGGATATACGCGTTTTCTTCTACGCCGTTCTTGGCATTGACGGGAACCCAGATCGTGCCGGCACGAAACAAGCCCAGCATAACTTCAAGGCCGCTCACGCAGTTGGGGCTGTAAACGCCGGCCATCTTGTCGCGTCCGTACCCTTCGGCAGTGATGGCATTGGCGAAACGATATGTGCGTTCCTGAACTTCGCCGTAACTCCGGCCGATTTTAGCATCTTCCAAAGCGATCACGTTAGGGTTGATTGCGACACCCCTGTCGAAGAAATCGATCACACGCATAACGGTTTCCTATCTTGGTTTCCGGGATTTTCCCGCCTTGCCAGTCTGAACTCATACACTGATGAGCTTTTCGATCTCTTCGCGGTTGGCCAGCAAATCTGCTGTCGTGCCGCTCCACTGGACGGTCCCGTTGTCGACAACGTACTGTCGATGGGCCAATTTCATCGGCACGCGCAGGTTCTGTTCAACCAGCAAAAGCGTCATACCTTCTTCGTTGATCCGCCGCATCGAATCGACCAATTCATCAACGATCAGCGGGGCAAGGCCTTCAGTCGGTTCGTCCAGCAGCAACAGTTCCGGATTAGTCAAAAGCGCGCGCGAAATCGCCAGCATTTGCTGTTCGCCGCCCGAAAGCGTGTTTCCCGCCTGTGACGCGCGATCAAGCAGCACCGGAAACATTTCAAAAATCCGGGTTTCGGTCCATGCGCCAGTGCGTCCCATGACGGTTGCGATGCGCAGGTTTTCATGCACTGTCAGATTGTCAAAAATGCGCCTGTCTTCGGGGACATACCCAATGCCCAGACGGCCCAGTTGGTTCGGGAGTCGCGCGGTAACGTCGTCCCCTTTCCAGACTCTGCGCCCTGAAACCGGTTGCTTTAAACCGATGATCGTCTTGAGAATGGTGCTTTTGCCTGCGCCATTGCGCCCGATCAGCGAAACAACTTCGCCCTGTGCGACTTCGATCGACACGCTATGCAACGCCTGCGCCTTGCCATAAGTGACATTGCAGCTTTCCAACGCAAGCAGCTTCATTCCTCTTCTCCCAGATAAGCCGCTCGCACCTCGGCGTTTGCGCGGATTTCTTCAGGGCTGCCAGACGCCAGAATTTGCCCTTGAACCATCACGACCAAAGCACTGGAGACCCGCATTACAACGTCCATGTTGTGTTCGATCAGCAGCACGGTGCGGCCCTTGACGATCCGTTTTATCAGCTCCATCGCAGGCCCGATCTGGTCATGTCCAACACCGGCCAATGGTTCATCGAGCAACAGGACCGATGGGTTGCTCAGCAATGCCAGCCCGACTTCCAATGCGCGTTGATCGCCGTGAGACAAGGTTTCGGCGGGGCGGTGCGCCATCACCGTCAGGCCGATCTCTTCGAGAACGCTTTCGGCCCGTTCCCTGACTGCAGGAAAGCGGCCCGCCGGAAGCCAGAAGGGCTGCAACCTGTACAGATGCGCAAAAGCAGCAAGTTGAAGGTTCTCAAGCACCGACATGCCGGCGAAGATCTTGGTGATCTGGAAACTGCGGCCCAGACCGATGCGGGTCCGTTTATGCACCGACAGGCCCGTTACATCGCGCCCGTCCAGCATCACTTGACCACCGCTTAGCTTGGCATGACCCGAAAGCGCATTCATCAACGTGGTCTTGCCCGCACCGTTAGGTCCGATAATCCCGTAAAGCTGACCCGGCTGGAAGTCGAACGTCACACCGTTGACAGCTTTCAACCCGCTGAAGGAGACCTGAATATCGTTGCAACTCAATGATCCGGCAGTCATTGCATGTCTCCTTCGTCCTGATCACCTTGGAACATTCCGGCAATACCGTTGCGTAGGAAGATGGTGGCAAAAATGAACACCAGACCAAGGATGCCGTACCAATATTGGGTGATTTGGCTCAGTTCTTCTTTCAGTAATTCAAACAAGGCCACGCCAAGAATCGGACCTAGCAATGTGCCTTTGCCGCCCAGCACGGTCATGATCAAAACGTCGCCCGATGTGGACCAATGCAGCATTTGCGGAGAGATGTAGAAGATCAACGATGCCAGCAGGGCTCCTGCAACACCTGCATACGCACCCGAAACGATAAACGCCGATTGGCGCAAGCTATGGACGTTGTATCCGAGTTGCGCGGCGCGCACGTCGTTCGCCTGTACCGCGCGCAATGCCCGCCCGAATGGCGACCCACGCAGCAATGCCATCAGCGCCAGTCCGATCAGGAAAACCGCCACGATAAACCCATAATAGTTGTGGTTGTCGTAGAAATTGATCCCGAACAAGTCAGGCCGCGGCACGCCTGGAATACCGTCCAATCCGCCGGTGATTGCGCGCAGCTTGTTGGACGCAAGGATGTACATCATCTGCGCCAGGGCCAGTGTCAGCAGTGCAAAAAAAAGCCCCGAAACCCGAAGCGCAAAAAGCCCCATCAGGTAAGCCAGCACCGCTCCGACAATCGCCGCTGCAAAAAGGCCCGGTATAAAACCGACGCCATAGCTGAGGGTGAGGATTGTGAGCGCATAACCCCCTGCCCCGAACAACGCCGCATGGCCGAATGACAGCATACCTGTCACCCCGAAGACCAGATCAAAGCCGATTGCGAACAAGGCCCAGATCAGGATCAGGCTGACAAGGTTCACCCATTGCTCATCCTGCACAAAAAACGGAACGATAATCATAACTGCGATAATAATGCCCATCAGGGCCTGACCGATAATCCTGCGTGTCATGCCGAACGCCCCTTTGTGCTAAACAAGCCCGCAGGCCGGAACATCAGCGTTCCGATCAACAGGGCAAAGGTAAGTAGTTCGACCCATTCAGTTGCGTAGGTATATCCGGCCGCCCGCGTCATGCCCAACAGCAACGACGCAAGGATTGCGCCGCGAATGTTCCCAAGCCCGCCGATGATCACCACGACAAAACAGTCGATGATAACGCTGAATCCCATGCCCAGTTCGATCGGCACCAACGGTGCGCTAACCACGCCACCAAGAGCCGCAAGATACGCACCAAGCGCAAAGACGCCGGTGCGAACCTGGTTTACATTTACACCGAGTGTCTGAGCCATTTCCGGATCGGAACTGGCGGCGCGAATAATCATGCCCCATTTGCTACGGTCCAGCAGCAAGAACAGTGCCAGAGAAACCGCTGCACCAAAACCGATTACAAAAAGCCGGTATGACGGTATTTGACTGCCAAACATGGAAATCGGTGCCATGAAGATTTCTGGTGTCGGCACTTGCTTATAGTCAAATCCCCAGATCATCTTTGTCGCGTCGTCGATGACCAGAATGAATCCGAAAGTGAGTAAAAGCTGAAAAATGTGGTCGCGGTCATAGACCTGTTTCAGCGCCAAAATTTCGATCAGCGCACCAACACAGGCGACGATCAGCGGCGCAAACAGCAGTCCCAACCAGAACGATCCGGTCATATGAACAATTTGATACCCGACAAACGCGCCAAGCATATAAAGCGCGCCATGGGCAAAGTTGATCACCCCCAACATGCCAAAAATAAGGGTCAAGCCCGCTGCCAGCAGAAACAGCAGAAAGCTGAGACTCAGCCCGATCACGATAATGGACATATTCAGGGTTCCTCAGTTTCACCCCAAAAAAGCGGGCGACGCATGTCGCGAGGGAACAGCGCCGCCCAGTTCAGGGAGGATCGATTAACAGTCGCTAAACAGGCTATTTGCCGAAAACTCTTCGGTGATTTTCATGGTGAGGTCCGGCAATGGTGCCTCGCCCTTCACAACTTCACCCCAAAGACCGACCTGTTTGGCCTGATGGTCACAAGCGCGCATTTCCTTGCGCCCTTCGACCGAATTTTCATAGACCGATGTTTCAAATGCATCGACCCAGGTTTCCACATCCCAGCTGTCAGTCGCTTCGATGACATCCATCCACCAGCGAAGACCGTCAAATGCCTCGCCCGCGAAGGCCGAAGGGTAGTCACCGTTTGCGTCACGGTAGGCCGTCACGAATTCGGCGTTTGCCGGATTGTCGAGCGAGAAGTGATAACGCACGCCGGAGTTCACGCCCAATGCGGCCTCGCCTGTCGCGGCTGCAAAGATTTCATCCTGAAGCACGGGGCCGAACAGCACTTTGTTCTGACCCATCCCAACCTGACCTGCCTGCTTGCAGAAGGTGACGCCGTCATTGCCCGTTGCCACAACCAGAATACCATCGGCGTCCGAACGCGCCATCTTGTCGATGATGACCGAAAAGTCGCGGTTGCCAAGCGGGGCAAAGTCATTCCCGACGATCTCGACACCGGCGGCTTTTGCTTTTGCGGCAAAGTCGTCAAAGGCGCTGCGCGTGGCCTGATAATCAGCCGTGACCGCGTATACTCTCTTGATCCCGCGTTTCTTTACGAATTCAACACACATGTTCATTTCCATGGCCAACGTGTTGGACGTACGGAATGAGTAACGCGCACCGTCCATCTTGGTAATGCTGTCGTCTGCGGAAATCGTGACCAGATGCGGCACCTTGCGCTGTGTGGACAGGCTTTGCAGTGCCAGAGTCGACGCTGAGCTGACCGCGCCAAACATCAATTGCGTGCCTTCCGCCAACAGCCGGCTTGCTTTTTGTACGGCGGGCTGGGGTTTGGTTTCATCGTCTTCCCAGCTGAAGCGGACTTTTTTGCCCAACAATTCGCCACCCCGCATGGCCACGGCAAGTTCCGCGCCTTTGCGCATGTCATTGCCGATCAAGCCGTATGCGCCCGAGAAAGACAGAATGCCCGCAATGTGATAATCTTCGGGCGTTGCGGCCCGCAGAACCATTGGCGCAGGCAAGGTACTGGCCAAAGTTAGCGCCCCGGCGCTGCGTAGAAAATTCCGACGTTTCATAGTTTTCCTCCCGGTTTCACGCCCCAAGAAGTTTCTCCTGCAAGGCGAATGATGCGCTGCCCGGGATAAATCGTTCCCGGAAAAGCAGAATACTATCAGCAAGTTTGGCGGGTTTTATCATACGTCGGATCAGCAATCGGGCGGTAACAAATCATGGATTTGCAAATGGCGCAAAAGTGCATCTGATCGCGACCGTGTCCCTAACCCTCCCCCATCTCTTGCATCAAGCATCGCAGGGTTAGGACTGGCAGGGAATGTCCGAAAACGCCACAAATTTGACATTTTCTGCCAAATCGATATTATTTACCCATCAGTAGAATTTTGAGGTCATCGTCATGAAGGTGGGCTTGCTCCAAAACCTGCGTCTTCCCAAACATAGCATCCAGTTCATGTGTGACGTGCTGATCGAACACGGCATTGATCCTGACCCATTGCTCAAAGAAGCAGGTTTGCAGCTCAGCCTTCTCTCGGATCCATGGGGCACGCTGGACGGTATTCAGGAACTCACATTCCTGCGTGCCTTTTGCCGGAGTACAGCGCATATTGAAGGTGTCGCTTTTGTCACCGGTCTGCGTTACAGCCTGATCTCGTATGGCCCTATCGGGCTTGCCACGCTAGTTTCAGAGAATGTGACAGCGGGGCTGAGGGTTTTCACGCAAATGCAGGGGCTGGGATACGCACTGCTGGCATATGACATCACAGAGGACGATGAAGGTTTTGCAACAGGGTTTGTTGCCGACGACCAGTATGTACCGCCCGATCTTCTGGATTTTGTTCATGAACGGCTGCTTGGGTCCGGCCCGACCTTCTTCCGGGACCTGCGTCAAGAAAACCTGCCCATCCGTCTGATCGAATGCCCGTTGGACCGCCCGAAAGGCTGGATGAACCTAGAAGCGCGCTGGCAAACCGAAATCGTGTATCGCGCACCGCGCAGTTGCATTCACTTTCATCCTGGAACAGGCGCGCTGAAACTGCCGCTGGCGAATGCCCTTCTTGCGGTAAACTATCGTGTTTTGTGCGAGAATATGCTTGAAACCGGCCCCAAGCATACCGGAACAGCAAATTCGGTTTATCAGGTGTTGATGCAGGTGCGCGGCGTTTTTCCCAATGCGCCGGAAGTGGCCGAAACGCTTCATTTGTCAGAACGCTCTTTACATCGAAAACTTGCCAGTCAGTCGATGAGCTATCGCCAGATTATCGATAGCGTGCGCTTGCGCCGCGCACGGGAGCTTCTTGATACATCCGAGTTACCGCTGGCTGAAGTTGCAGATCGCCTCGGTTTTTCGGAAACTGCCAGCCTGTCGCGATTTTTCCGGCGGGTTTCAGGGGATTCGCCGTCCGCATATCGAAAAACCAGCAAAGGGTTATTCGCCAGTTCACGTTAGGATTAGACGACGAGACGCTAACACGACCATATATCAGAACGGAGTGACGCCATGAACAAGTCCGATGACGAAACGCTCACCTTCAAAGAGATGGTCGGGAAATTCGACGTCACCCCCCGAACCCTGCGGTATTACGAATATCTCGAACTTCTCAAACCCACGCTACAAGGGCGTGAACGAAGTTATGATCGCAAACAGATCGCGCGGTTCAAGCTGATCTTGCGAGGTCGTCGGTTCGGAATGAAGCTTGAAGATATAAGAGTTTGGTTAGAAATATATAAAAACAGGGGCTCAAGAGCGCAGCTGTCGCGTTGCCCTTTAATCGGTTCTGCCTCACTTTGTGTGGCGCAACTATCCTGAAACTGGAAAATTCAGGAGGTATAGTTGTGAGTTCGAAGAAGCACTGGTCGCCCGGGAGCGATGTTGCCGTTCAAAGCGTTGAGCGAAGTGAAAGAGGCGGGTGGATTGTATCTGGCGTCTTGGCTCCCAACGGCATTTGCCCAGACTGTGGATTGCATTCACGCCGACGTCACGGCTGGCGGCGTCGGCGGCTGCAGGATTATCCCGCGCATGGAGACGAGGTAACGGTTGATCTCGCAATTTGCCGTTGGCGATGTCAGGCACCCGCTTGCCCACGCCGGACATTCTCAGACCAAATCGCCTCGATTGCGCGTCCATTTGCACGTCGTACTTCGCGTGTCGGGGAGATTGTCACCCATCTTGGGCATGCGAGCGGCGGACGGCCAGCCGAGCGGTTGTTGCATCGTTTGGGCCTTGGAGTCAGCGATGACACGGTGCTTAGGCAGCTGAAGAACCGTGCCCAAGACAGTGGCGAGTCGCCGACAGTCATCGGGATCGACGACTGGAGTTGGCGGAAATCGCAAACCTACGGCACGATCATTGTGGATCTGGAGCGTCGCGTGGTGATCGACATTCTTGAGGATCGAGATGTCGTCAGCTGCACCAACTGGCTGAAGCGACACCCCGAGGTGGAAGTGATCAGCAGAGATCGCTGCGGTCTCTACGCCCAGGCAGCACGGCAAGGGGCACCGCAGGCGAAGCAGGTCGCTGACCGGTTCCATATCGTACAAAACCTGCGGCAGGCCATCGAGGAGCAAATGAACCTTCACGGCCGTGCGACCGGCAGGGCGCTGCTGTCCGACGCCGACAACATCACCGCAGCCGGCAGCCTTCTGAAGTCACGCCTGGCGCATAGGACGTCTCGGGAAGAGATTTTCGCCACCATTCATGCGCTCCGAAATCAGGGGCTTTCATGCAGCGAGATCGGGCGGCGAACAGGGTTCCCGCGTCGCAGCATCGCGAAATGGCTGCAGTTCGAGACACCACCGGACCGCAGGCGGGCCGCTTTGAAGCCGACATCGCCGTGGTACTTTGAAGAGTTCCTGAGCCAAAGCTGGAAGGAGGGCATTCGAACTGGCAGCGCCCTGTTCCGTCTGATCCGAGAGCGCGGTTACGAGGGGAGTCAGTCGCATTTGCAGCGTCTGTTGGCGGGCTGGCGAAAAGCAGAACAGCAAGGGAGCGACTCCAAGGTAGAGCACGAAATCCTTAAGCCAGTCCGGGACCCGGAAACGGGGCACGCGATTTCCCCGGTCATCGCAGCCGCGCTGTGCATCAAACCCCGCGGAAAGCTCACCCCGGATCAAGCGCGGAAAGTCGACGCGCTCAAGGCCGGTTCTCCCGCCTTCGCAACGATGCGAAGTCTCGCCATGCGGTTCAACGGTATCCTGCGCAGCCGCCAAGCAGACCCGCTCCCAGCATGGATCGACAACGCGATCGAATGTAGCGCGACAATCTGGGTGAGAAGAGCGCGTCAATCAGGATGAGAATCCTTGGTCGCGACACTGGTAACGATGGTGGCCTTTTCAGCCGCGATCAAGGGATTTGTGTTTTTGATTGTCGCGGCGCGTCAATCAGCTTTCATATCTGTCGGTGAGGCCCTGTGCGCGGGCCGCCCCGGCCCCTTTGCCTTTTCGGCGGCTCTCCGGCGGTAGCTTTCGACATTCATCTCGAAGATCGTCGCGTGGTGGACGAGCCGGTCGACGGCGGCCAGTGTCATTGCCGGGTCAGGAAAGATCGTATTCCATTCCCCGAAAGGCTGGTTGGCCGTGATCAGCATGGAGCGGCGTTCGTATCTTGCACTGATGAGTTCGAAGAGCACGCTGGTCTCGGCTTGGTCCTTGGTGACGTAGGTGATGTCATCGAGGATGAGCAGGTGGAACTTATCGAGTTTCGCGATTGCACTTTCGAGGACGAGATCGCGGCGCGCCTGCTGGAGCTTTTGGACCAGATCGGTGGTGCGGGTGAAGAGGACGCGGTAGCCTTTCTCGACAAGTGCGAGCCCGATGGCGGAGCCGAGATGCGACTTGCCTACGCCCGGCGGGCCAAACAGCATGATGTTGCTGCCCTTTCCGATCCAACTGTCACCCGCGGTGATGGCGCTGACATGGGCCTTGGACAGCATGGGGACGGCTGAGAAGTCGAAGGTCTCGAGGGTCTTTCCGGGCAACAAGCGGGCCTGTGCGAGATGTCGCTCGATACGGCGGCGAACGCGTTCGGCCAGCTCGTGCTCCACCAGGGTGCTGAGCAGCCGGGCGGCGGGCCAACCTTCCTTGTCGGCCTGTTCAGCGAAGCGCGGCCAGAGCGCCTTGATGGCTGGCAGGCGCAATTCGTTCAGAGCGAGGGTGAGACGGGCGGTGTCGATCTGCGACGACGTCATGCTGCAACCTCCTCGGCGGATGCCGCATTGCCGACCAGCTGGTCGTAGGATGACAGGTCGGCCAGGCGCACCTCGACTTGGGGGAGCGCCTCGGTCGACGGGCTGAAGAGCACGCGCAGGGCTGCCATGTCAGGCAGGCGGTTCTGACGAAGATCCTCCTCGATCTGAGCGGCCAATTCGGCCTCGCACCCCCGGTCGTGGGCCAGCGCCAGAAGATCGACGGTCATGCGACAAGCCTTCTTCTCGCCGGTCTGTTCCAGCAGGACTGCGAACATGTCGCCGAACGCCCGGCGCGGAAACAGCTGGTCACGATAGATCAGTCCCATCAAGGCCATCGGCTTTTTGCGCAACGAATGGATGACATGGTGGTAATTGACCACGTGACCATGGCTGCCGTTGCTCGATGCGCGCCCGCGTGGCAGCGTCAGCAGGGAGGTGCCTCCGAGAAACAGCTCCAGCCGATCATCGTAGAGCCGTATGCGCAGATGATGACCGATCAGCCGGGACGGCACGGTGTAGAACACCTTGCGCAAGGTGAAGCCACCGGAGGACGTGACGCGCAGCCTGACCTCTTCATAATCCGTGGTGCGACGCGCAGGCAAAGGCCTGAGGCTGGCGCGCTCCACATCGATGCGTTTTGCATTGCGCGCGTTGATCCGCCCAACGATCTCATCGATGAAGCGGCGGTAGTCCGGCAAAGTCTGGAAGTCGCGCGACCCACGCATGAGCAACGCATCTTCGATGGCGCGCTTGAGATGGCCATTGGGGCTTTCGATCGAGCCGTTCTCGTGCGCGACACCTTTGGTGTTACGCGTTGGCGTCATGCCGTAATGACTGCACAGAGCATCGAAACGGTCGGTGAGATCAGCCTGGGCGGACTTGTCCAAGTTCTTGAAGGCCGCCGACAGGCTGTCGGTCCTATGTGCGTGCGGCACACCACCGAGCGCCCAGAGGGCGTTCTGCAATCCCTCAGCCAGCGCCACATAGCTTTCGCCGCCCAGCACAACATGGGCGTGCTGAAACCCGCTATAAGCAAGCCGGAAGTGATATAGCCGATGATCCAACGGCTCACCGGCCACGGTCACCCCCAGTTTGCCCATGGCGGTGAAATCCGACAGGCCCATCTTGCCCGGCGTGTGGACCTGCCGGAAAATGACTTCCTGTTCGGGGCCATGCTCGGCGTTCCAGGCGCGTATCCGCCGTTCCAAAGTGCGCCGGATGCCGGTGCCCAGCTCGGGGTGTCGCCGCAGCAGCTCTTCGTAAACGGCGACAGGACGGAACCCCGGTGAGGACCGCAGCAGCGGCACGACATCCGTATCGAAAATATCGGCAAGCGGATCCGGGCGACGTCGGCCACGCGGGGTCTTCTTCTGGGATGGTAAAGTTGGGTCGGCTTGCAGCCGATAGCCAGTTGCCTGGCTGATCCCCGCCTTGGCCGCGGCCACAGGAACGGTGTGGGTCTGTCTGAGCGTCATGAAAAGCCTCATCTGTTGGTCGGTGACATGACGGCCCGGCATGAACGATCTCCTTACGCAGAAAATCATTCCCTATCCGAGCCGGCCACGACCGTCAGACCCACCCATTCTGGGCGCAACGCGGGGATTGGACCTCTCCAGTCGGGCTACGCCCTCCCTGCGAGCCCCAATCCCCGCGTTCTCATCCTGATTGACGCTGGATTCTCACCTTGTTTGTCGCGCGGCAATCGAAACCGATCTGGCGCCCATCGTGCGCTTTGCCCGCACATTGAACCGGGACTTCGATGCAGTCAAAAACGCCATCGAGATGCCATGGAGCAACGGCCAAGCAGAAGGTCAGATCAATCGCCTGAAGACGCTCAAACGCGCCATGTACGGTCGAGCCGGTCCAGAATTGTTGCGGGCGAGAATGCTACCGTTCCGCCACACAGATTGAGGCAGAGCCCAATTAAGGGCTACGCGACAGCAGCCCTTCAAGGGCATTTGGCGCATACACATGTTAGGTTGCCAAATAGCGGAGCCGATACCTCAGACAGCAAAACCGGCCTCAATCCTCACCAGAAGATGCTCTACGCGATCACGACCAAAATGGCTGCTCAGCAGATCTTGGGGTGCATGCATGTTCAATAACGGATGCTGGCGTGACAGCCATTCTTGTGCACGATCTTCAGATTTCAGCACGCGCTTCGCCATCTCAATCAACTGATCTCTAGTCATCGGCGCCCTCCTCTTAACGTCCTAAGATCATGGTGAACCTAACGCTGTCACAGCATGATAACTATAGGCACAAAAATATGAAGTCTCAGGCAGTTTATGACCTTGTGACACCTGAGACAGTCAAGAAGCGCACACTCTCCGCGTCTTCACGGGCAAAGCATGAGTAGGATATGAATGGGCATGATAATTTTTCTGATGCGTATAGGGAATGGATTGGCGCGCTGTTTCATCCAGGGCGCTCTCCTCGCGGAATTTTCCCATGACGCGACGGCATCCAATGAAAACCTCGAATTAGGGGCGGTTCAAGGTGATCACGCCTTCTCGAATGGCGGGCCAAATAAGAATCATACGAAAGGTAATCTTGCAATAAAATGGCTTAGTGAAAGATAAACGTACAATGCATCTAACCTTGGATACCGCCACTTGCATCCAGCTCACCTCAGCACAGTCGCAAACGCTGCATTCTTGACGGTTTTCCAAGTGGATTCTTGCCCACCCGATGCGCCTGCATTTTTTGGCGACCGAATCGACGGAAGCCAAAGTTTGTGTTGTTACCAGCCAGCGAACCTAACAACTTCAGCATCGCTCACCCGTCCTGCCAACGCGTCTTCGACCGCCTGCGCCAAGATCGCTGCGCCGCGCTTGGCCTCAGCCTCGCTCAAGATCAAAGGGGGCGTCAGTTCCAGCACGTTCGAATGCATCCCGACGTAGTAGAACACCGCATCCAGTTGCCAAGCCCGGAACACAGTCTTTCGGGCCAAGTCCGCATCAACCGCGTTGCTATCCGCAGCTATCAGCTCAACGCCGATGGCCAAGCCGCGGCCCCGGATATCGCCAACCTGCGGCAGATGCGCCGTCGCGCTGGCGATCTCGGCCATCAGAACATCGCCCACGCTTTGCGCCCGAGCCGCAAGACCGTTATCTTCAATCGCGGATAAAACCGCCAGCGCCGCTGTAGCGCAGACGGGATTGCCATGGAGCGTCTGCATTGAAAACGCTGTTGTGTGATCCATAATTTCGGCCGGCCCGATCACTGCCGAGATTGGCAGCCCGCCGCCCAGCCCTTTTCCCAGAACCACGATGTCGGGCATAAAATCCTCATGCTCGAAACAATGCAGCCTGCCGGTTCGCGCCAGCCCAACTTTGACCTCGTCGCAGACGGTCAGGATGCCGTAGCGCTCGCAGATTTCTGCCAGACGCTTCAGGAAAGTTGGAGGCGGCACGATCAACCCGCCGTCGGCCTGTATCGGTTCAATAAAGAAACAACCCACGTCCTCTCCGGGGCAAGTGGTGGTAAGCAAATGTTCGATATGCGCCAGCAACGCGGCGCCGCTGGCATCACCCTCAAGGGGCCGAAATGGATCGGGGTAAGGCACCAATGTCAGGCCACCTGATTTCGCGACCCCCTCTTGCGCGGTATGTCCGGAAACCGCCATCGAGCCTTGCGTTCCGCCGTGGTAGGCGCCGGAAAACGCCATCATCCGCGTCCGCCCGGTTGCTGCCGGCACCACCCGTGCCACGGTTTCATTGGCATCGCTGCCAGAATGCCCCAGCCAGACCCGTCGCTCCCCCGCCCCCGGGGTCAGCTGCAATAGCCGTTCAGCCAGCGCCACCGCCGGTTCGTTGGTTCCCGACAGGATCGACGCACCCGCTTGATCCGACAGCGCACCATCCACGGCCGCGCGCAGGGCCGGATGACTATGACCAAGACTTACAGCCCCCAGGACGCCGACAGATCAAGCAGCTCGCGGCCGCCCTCCTCAATCAGGGTGCAGCCCGAACCGCCCGTGACAGCCAGCGGAAAAAACCGAAGTTTTTGCAATGCCGACAATGCGGCCCCATCCCGCGCGATCAGGGCGACGTCGGTCATAGGGCCTTCAACTCTTCGAGTAGTTCTTGCGTGGCCACCTGGCGGCAGTACCCCTTAATGGTAGAAATCGAATTATCCTGTCGGGCCTGGCTTTCGGTGGCGCAGGCATCGGTCACTTGGGTTACCAGATAGCCCAGATCACAGGCATCGCGGATCGCACCTTCAACGCATTGATCCGTCAGCAACCCGCAGATCACCAGTTGCTTTACACCCAGATTGCGCAGCACATAGTCGATATGGGTCGAAACAAAGACAGAGGAGGAGGATTTCGGGAACACAATCTCGTCCTCGCCCGGCGCAATCTGATCGATCACTTTGCCATCCCATGAGCCCTTGGCCACGTTGAAGCCGGTGATCTTGTAATCAAGGCTGCGGTCGCGCCCGTCCAGCGTCAGGCTTTCGATCGTGGTGTACATCACTTCGATCTGCTTTTCGCGGAAGGCCTTTTGCAGCGCCTGCATCCGCGGAATCACCTCTTCGAGCTGTTCAAACAGCCAGCCGTGCTTGGCTTGAAATTCTTCCTCAGTCAGGCCGTCGAATTCAGCACCGTCTCGATGAGCCGAAAAATTCTGGACATCCACGTACAAAAGCGCCGATTGCGCCGGAACGAGGGGAACATTGCGTGTCAACGTCATGTTAGACTTCCTTGAGATAGCGGTTAATGGCTGTGCTTAGGGTCTCTGCCCAAGCCGCCCGGCCTTGGGAATCCCTGATCTGGTCATTGCGAATTTCAATTAGCGAATGCGGCAGACCGCTGGCCTCGCCGTGCTGGGGCACGAACCAGTCGGACTCGTCGTCAATCTGATAGGGCTCATTCATGCCGATGGTTAACTCGGGTCGCGCCTCTTGAACCAATCGCGCCAAATGGGTCGAGGCATGGGTCTCGTGTCGGAACAGAAAACCAATTTCCCAAGGACGCGAGGTCTTGCCCAATGTCGGGGTGAAACTGTGGATTGCCAGCACCATCCGGCGCGACGGCTGACGCAGGTATTCCGCAACCTTTTCCTGGAAAGGCTCAAAAATCTCCCGCACCCGAGCGACGCGGGCTGCGTTGTCGAGTGCACGGTTGCCCGGCACCGACACCCCATGGTTGCTTTCCGGGATCGCATCGGGGGCCTCGGGCGGGCGGTTACAGTCGATCACCAAGCGGCTGTAGGATTGCAGCACCGCCGGCGCGTTGAGCGTCTCGGCCATCAGCCGTGTCACCGCTTCGGCACCGATATCCCAGCCCACGTGACTGTCGCGGTCGTCCGCCTTCATACCAAGCCCGTTCAGCGCCTGCGGCACCGCTCGTCCGGCATGTTCGCACACCAGCAGCACCGGATGGTTGCTATCGGGATTGAGCACCGTGACCGGGGCGGGATCATCCGCCCCCAGCAGGGGCCGTGTCGTGTCCAGCGTCATCGTCAAACCTTTACACTTTTAAGGGAAGCCGCCGGGATCAATCCGTTAGGCCTGAACAGCAGGACAAGCACGACGATGCTCAGCCCAATGGGGTCGCGGAATTCCTGCATCGCCGGCGGCAGGAAGGCGGCCAGATAGATCTCGATGAACCCCAACAAGAACCCTCCTGCCACAGCCCCACGAAGGCTGCCGAGCCCGCCAAGGATCGCGGCGATAAAGGCTTTTACCACCGGCAGGAAGCCCATATGCGGTGCCACAGAAGATCGCTGTGAAACCCAAAGCACCGCCGCCACCCCGGCCAGCAGCCCCGACAGGGCAAAGGCGCCCGCGATCACCGTATTGGCGCGGATGCCCATCAGCCGCGCAACGTTGAAATCCTCGGCCGCGGCCCGCATCGCGATGCCGGTCTTTTGCCGCTTCATGAATATATCGAGAAAGATCAGCATCACGATCGTCGCCACGATCGCCGCAATCTTGTTCACCCCGATCACCAACCCACCAAGGGTGATGGAATCCGAAAGCACCTGCGGCAAGATCACCGGTTGCGACCGGGTCGAGATCAGGTTCTGGAACAGCACTTGCAAGATCATCGAAACCGCGAAGCTGGTCACCAGCATCGTCGCGCCGGAACTGTTGCGAACGGGGCGGAAGGCGATCCGCTCCATCAACACTGCGGCGATCATCGCCACCGCAATCGCCAACGGCACAGCCAGCAGGAACGATACACCGGCAATGCCACAATACATCAGCGTATAGCCGGAAATCGTCATCAATTCACCGTGGGCAAAGTTAATCAGCCCCATGATCGAAAAGACCACCGCGAGCCCCAACGCCAGCAGCGCATAGGTGCCGCCCAAGGCGAAGGCATTGACCGTCTGTTGCAAAAGCAAGTCCATCATTCGCCTCCCAGATAGGCAGATTTTAAGGTGTCGGACTGCGCCAGATCGGCGGCACTGCCCGCGGCCACGATCTGGCCATTGGCAAAGACATAGCCGCGGTCAGCCACTTCAAGCGCCATTGCGACGTTCTGTTCGACCACCGCGAGCGTGACGCCCTGCCCGCGCAGCCGTTCTATCAGCTCGAACACCTGCCCGATGATCTTCGGCGCGAGCCCCAGCGAGGGCTCGTCCAGCAACAACAGTTTGGGATTACTCATCAGCGCCCGCCCCACGGCGAGCATCTGTTGCTGCCCTCCCGACAGGGTACCCGCGAACTGGTCGCGGCGTTCGTGCAGAATTGGAAAAAGGTCGTAGACCCGATCCCATGCGGACTTGACCGCCGCCTTGTCGGTGATCGCAAAGGCCCCCATCCGCAAATTTTCCGCTACGCTTAAGGAGCCAAACACCCGCCGCCCCTCAGGCGACAGCGTCATTCCCGCCGGCGCTAGCAATTCCGGCGCCCAATCGGTGATGTCTTTGCCCTTGAAATAAACCGCGCCGCTGGCCACGGGCACCAGCCCCACCAGTGCATTCAAGGTCGAGGATTTGCCCGCACCGTTGGCGCCAAGGAAGGCCACGATCTCGCCTTCCTTGATCTCAAAGTCGATCCCCCGCACCGCTTCAATCGGGCCGTAGCTGACCGCAAGGGACTGGACAGATAGAAGCGATGTCATGGCCATTGACCCTTATTGCATCCGCGGTGCTGGAATCAGCTCAGCGGTCGGGCTCGGCTGGCCCACAAGCTCACGTTCACCATCGGTGACACGGATCAGAGTCACCTCGCGCACTGGCATGCCGTTGGTGCCTTTGTAGGTGATCAGACTGGTCGCGCCGCGCACGTTCTCCAGCTCGGCCAGGGCATCGCGGATGGCAATCGGATCGGTTGTCCCCGCCGCCTTGACCGCCTCGGCGACCACGATCACCAGATCATAGCCCACGGCATTGAACACGGTTTCCGACGGGCTGCCGGTCGCGGCCTCATATTTGGCGTTAAACTCAGCCAGCGGGTTGCCCTCGGTTGCATGTCCGGCAGTGGTGAACACCACCCCCTCGCCGACATCGCCCAACGAAAAGGTCGTCGGGCTGTCGATGCCGTCCGAACCGATCATCTGACTGGTTACGCCCGCCGCGCGCAGTGCCTTGAGCATCGACGGAAAGTCGGGCTCGTAAGATGAGGTCATGATGACATCGGGCTGCGGATCAAGCGCCGCGATCCGGGTCGCAATCGCCGAAAAATCCTGCTGACCGATGGAATGGGTGTCCTGGCCGAGAACCTCGCCGCCCAAAGCCTCGAACACGTCGCTGAAGTATAGCGGCATGGTGGTATACTGGCTGTCTGGCGAATAGATAATATAGGCTGTCTCATGGCCCTGCTCGCGCGCCCATTCGGCGGACACCGTGGCTTGCACGTTGTCGCCGGGGAAGTTGGCAAACATGAAGTCGCCGCCGATCATCGGCAGGGTGGGCGAAGAAGCACAGGTCGAAATCGCTGGAATCTGCGCTGAAGTCACTGTCCCAATCGAGGCCAGCGCCGGGTCGGCGTCACACGGCAGCACGATCACTGACACGCCCTCGTCGGCCAGTTCCTGCACTGCGATGGCGGTCTGCGCTGCATCCGAGCGCACGTCTTTCTCTACCAGTTCGATCTTGATGTTGCCGTTGATCCCGCCTTCGGCGTTGATCTCGTCCACAGCAATATGCACGCCCTCGATCACCGGCCCGTCATAGCCCGCCAATCCGCCAGTCTGAGCGGTTGCCAGCCCAATCTTCAGGGTTTCAGCAAAGGTCGGTCCGGCAAGGGCCGCCGCCACTAAGGTTGATGCAAGTATTGTCTTTTTCATTGAACTTCCTCCAGTTGGTTGCCGTTGTCTTCTTGTTTTGGGCCGAGATAGGCCTCAATTACGGCCGGATCGTTCTGAATCTCTGCCGGGGTCCCTTCGGCGATCTTGTGCCCTTCGTTCAGCACCACCAACCGGTCGCAAAGCTGGTTGATTAGTTTCAGATCGTGATCGACCAGCAAGATCCCCAGCCTGAGATCACGGGTCAGACCGCGCAGGGTTTCCATCAAGTCATCGGTTTCATCGCGGTTCATCCCCGCCGCCGGCTCATCCAGAAACAGCAACGACGGCTCACAAGCCAGCGCGCGGGCAATCTCGACCCGTCGCTGATCGCCATAAGACAGCGTACCCGCATCTGCGTTCGCATGGCGGGTCACGCCCATCCGTTCCAGCGCGGCGCGTGTGCGGGCCTCGGCGTTGTGCCCGCCACGTGTCGACAGTGCCGCCACCAGCACGTTCTGGAACACACTCAAGGTTTCGAACAGTCGGATATTCTGGAAGGTCCGCGCGATGCCACGATCGGCGATGTCTTGCGACGCAAGCCCGGTCAGCGCCTCAGAGCCAAGGTGAACCTCACCCTTGGTCGGCACCAGCACTCCTGACAGCATGTTCATCAGCGTCGTCTTGCCCGATCCGTTCGGCCCGATCAGCCCGGTAATCTCGCCGGGAGTCAGCGTTATATCCACATTATTCACCGCCGTGAGCCCGCCGAACTGCATGGTCATGCCCTTGGCCACCAACGGTTCGGTGCTCGCGTTCTTTGCAATCTTGGATTCTTCCTCAGGCATAGGGCGGTGTGGGAACAGCCGTTCCTCCCATTCCTTCAGGCCCGCCAAACCGTCAGGCTTGCGGAACATCGCGAAAAGAATGATCAGGCCGATGCCAATCTGAGTGGTGCCAAAGACCGCTGGAACCTCAAGCCCGGCCAAGGAGAACCCACTCTCGAACCGGCGAAGAACCTCGGTCACCAGCGTGATCGCCACTGCACCGGTTATTGCCCCAGTAACGGTCGTCATGCCGCCGACAATCAGCATCGCCAGCAACAGGAAGGTATCGGTGAAATAGAATTTCTTGGGGCTGATCGCACCCAGAAAATGCGCGAGCAAAGCGCCCGATAAGGCCATCAGGGCCGCACTCAGCACAAAGGCAAACAGCCGCTCGCGCCGGATCCGAACCCCTACCGCACTGGCAGCGATCGCGTTCTCCCGTCCGGCCCGTAGCCGCAGTCCCGACACTGAATCGCGATACAGCCGCGCTACGATCAACGCCAGCACCACGCCCCCGGCCGCGACCCAAAGCGTGGTGACTGCTGGGATGCCAAAGAACGTTTGCGATCCGCGAGTAACATCGCGCCAACCAATGGCGACC
>NZ_JAPWHM010000008.1:0-100742 GCF_027214245.1 Sulfitobacter dubius
GGGAAGTGTGTTCACATGGGTCAGTTCTCAGTGACAATTTATGGGGCTACCGGGTCAGTTCTCAGTGACAATCAACACCCCTTGCGGTCCCGGCGTTCGCATTCCTCGATCGAGGTCGCGACATGGATCTCTACGAAGGCGCCGAAGTTCTCCACATCCTCACGCACTGCGCGACGGGTGGTGGCATAGGGCGCGATCGGCGCGCAGATGGCGATGCCGCCATTCTTGGTGATCTCTGACGCGACATAGCCGATGCGGCGGATGTTCAAATCGCGGTGTTCTTTGGAGAAGCCCAACTCAGAGGAAAGGTTTTTCCGCACGATATCGCCATCCAGCAGCGTCACAGGGCGACCGCCCATCTCCATCAGCTTGACCATCAGCGCGTTGGCGATGGTGGATTTGCCTGAGCCGGAGAACCCGGTGAAGAAGACGGTGAAACCCTGTTTCGAGCGCGGCGGGGAGGTGCGGCGCAGCTCCTTCACGACCTCGGGGAAGGAGAACCACTCAGGGATCTCCAGACCTTCACGCAGGCGGCGACGCAACTCAGTGCCCGAGATGTTCAGGATGGTAACGCTGTCTTTGTCCTCGATCTCATCCATGGCCTCATATTGAGCGCGTTCCTGCACCCAGACCATATGTTTGAAATCGACCATTTCGATGCCCATTTCCTCCTGATGCGCGCGGAACAGGTCCTGCGCGTCATAGGGGCCATAGAAATCCTCACCGGCGGAGTTCTTGCCGGGGCCAGCGTGGTCGCGGCCGACGATGAAATGGGTGCAGCCGTGGTTCTTGCGGATCAGCCCGTGCCAGACGGCCTCACGCGGGCCAGCCATGCGCATGGCGAGGTTCAAGAGCGACATGGAGGTGGTGGCGGCAGGGTATTTGTCGAGCACCGCCTCGTAGCAGCGCACGCGGGTGAAGTGATCCACGTCGCCGGGTTTGGTCATGCCTACGACCGGGTGGATCAGCAGGTTGGCCTGCGCCTCACGGGCGGCACGGAAGGTGAGTTCCTGGTGCGCACGGTGCAGCGGGTTGCGGGTTTGGAAAGCCACAACCCGGCGCCAGCCCAGCTTGCGGAAATAGGCGCGCAATTCGTTGGGCGTGTCGCGGCGGGCGCGGAAATCATAGTGCACCGGCTGCTGGATGCCGGTCACCGGACCGCCAAGATAGACGTTGCCCGCTTGGTTGTGCAGATAGTTCACCGCCGGATGCGCGTCGTCATCCGCGCCAAAGACCTTCTCGGCCTCGCGTGCCTTGTTCGGGGTCCAACGGTCGGTGATGGTCATGGTCGCAAGGATCACGCCCTCTTGGTCGCGCAGGGCAATGTCCTGACCCAGTTCCAGCTTTTCGGCGAAGGCTTCGCTGACGTCGAGGTTGATCGGCATGGGCCAGAGGCTGCCATCGGCCAGCCGCATGTTCTCGACCACGCCGTCATAATCTTCCTCGGACAGGAAACCTTTGAGCGGATTGAAACCGCCGTTCATCAAAAGCTCCAGATCGCAGATCTGACGCGGGGTGAGATCAAGGCTCACCAGATTGCCGGCTTCGATCTTCAGTTTCTGCGAAGACTCGTAAGAGACATAGAGTTCGGGGATCGGCGCGAGGTTGCTGGGCATCATAACTATCACTTTTTCTAAACTTGGCAGGTGGCTTTGAATGGGGCCGCCATAGCTGCAATGCGCGTGATATGTCTATAGAATTAGTGCTCTGAGCCTGAAACTTCCTACCTGTTGCCCATTCAAATTCCCGAAGGCTGGGGTGACGGGGTCACAATTTTTCCACCTCACGCCAGCGCCCAAATCGCGCTCCCGCAACTGGACTATCCAATAGATTTAGTCCTCTGACGCCCTGCAGGGCGCGCGCTCACATGCGTTGGAATGGGCAATCCCTCTTACCCATCGGGATTTGACCCTGCTGCCTTCCCGCCTCAAAGCCACACGGGCCGTCCCCATCCGACATTCCGCTTCTACCGCAAAACAGCGCGCACCCCATACGCCAGGTGCCCAAAATTTCACAGTTCGGCTGTCAACTGCCCAATCATACAGCACCCTTTCTGCGGTGCAGAAACTTCCTCGGGGTCAGGGCTTGCTGGCTCGGCCCTCTGAACTGAGGCTGTAGAGGCTCCGTTACGGGGCGTCGCGAACGGAGCTGTCCGGTAAGGGGGCCATCCGCGCGTAACTATAATAAACGCTGTGTGGAAATGCATTTGGCCTTTGGCATGCTTGCGTCTCCGCTCTTCCGCACACCAAACGGGGATACCGAAATGAGACTTTCCACCAAACGCACACTTACTGCGACCGCTGCCCTATTGATCGCAGGTTCAGCCGCCAGCGCGGAATGCGAGGGCCCGATCAAGGTTGGCGTGCTGCACTCTCTGTCCGGCACGATGGCCATTTCCGAGACGACGTTGAAAGACACGATGGAGCTTTTGATCACGCAACAAAACGCTGCGGGCGGTCTGTTGGATTGCGAAATCGAAGCCGTTGTAGTGGATCCCGCCTCGGACTGGCCTTTGTTCGCCGAAAAGGCGCGTGAGCTTCTGACCGTGTCCGAGGTGGATGTCATCTTCGGCTCTTGGACATCTGTTTCGCGCAAATCTGCATTGCCTGTTCTGGAAGAGTTGAACGGTCTGATGTTCTACCCGGTTCAGTATGAGGGCGAAGAAAGCTCGCGCAACGTGTTCTATACGGGCGCGGCCCCGAATCAGCAGGCGATCCCTGCGACCGATTATTTCCTGGAGGAACTGGGCGTCGAGAAATTTGCTCTGCTCGGCACAGACTATGTCTATCCCAGAACCACCAACAATATCCTTGAACAGTACCTTTTGGACAAGGGCATCCCCAAGGAAAACATCTTCGTCAACTATACACCTTTCGGGCATTCGGACTGGTCCACCATTGTGGCGGATGTGGTCGAACTGGGGGCGGATGGCTCTCAGGTGGGCGTGATCTCGACCATCAACGGCGACGCGAATATCGGCTTTTACAAGGAGTTGGCAGCTGCCGGTATCTCGGCTGACGACATCCCGGTCGTGGCATTTTCGGTCGGGGAAGAAGAGCTTTCGGGTCTCGATACCGCTGATCTTGTCGGCCACCTCGCTGCGTGGAACTACTTTCAATCCGCAGAATCCGATGCGAACGACGAATGGGTCGCCGCTTGGAAAGAGGCGATGGGCGAAGACCGCGTGACCAATGACCCGATGGAAGCCCATTATATTGGTTTCAACATGTGGGTGAATGCGGTCACCGAGGCGGGCACCACGGATGTGGATGCGGTTCGTGCGGCGATGTATGGGCAGGAATTCCCGAACCTCACCGGCGGGACGGCTGTCATGCTGCCCAATCACCACCTCGCCAAGCCTGTCTTGATTGGTGAAATCACCTCTGACGGCCAGTTCGACATCATCAGCCAGACCGAAGAGGTGCCCGGCGATGCATGGACGGACTTCCTGCCTGAATCGGCTGTTCTGGTCTCCGATTGGAAAGAACTTGAGTGCGGCATGTATAATACCGAAACCAAGACCTGCGTTCAGTTGACCTCGAACTACTAACGCCAAGCGTCGGGCGCGTCCTCAACCGCGCCCGACACTCTTTCTGAACACACTTTCCGTCCGAAAGCCCCATATCTCATGGTTCGAATACTGCTCAGCCTGATGTGCTTGCTGACATCCGTCAGTCTTGCATCCGCTCAGGAACTTCAGTCTGTCTTGCAGACCCACGCCGAAAAGGTGGCCAAGCCATCGCGCAATTCGGTCGGCGTTTTGTTGGACGATCTGGTGGCATCGGGCCTGCCGCAGGTTCCTGTTTTTCTTGAGCAATGGGCCGAGCGGAGCGTCTGGCAAGACGATGCAACGGGCCTGTTCTACTTTGCGAAGGAAGCCGGCGATACACTCACGCTGCGCGACGTTGATACGGGCGAAGAGACGACGGCTTCTTCAGGCAGTTTCAGCCAGCTGCGCCCCAATGGCGGTGTGCGGCGTGTCATCGGGACGGCATTGGTGCAGTTCCAACTGTCTGATCCCGACCCCGAACGCCGCAGCGCCGCCCTTGAAAGCATCGCGCGACGCAGCGATGCCAGCCAGCTTGACCCGCTCTTGGCCTCGCTTGAAGGGGAGAATGACCCCATCCTGCGCGCCCGCAAAGAGCAACTGAGCAATTTCTTGACCGCGCGCTTCGGAGCGGCCCCCGAGGCGCGCATTCGTGCGATCGAAAGCCTGTCTTCCGACACCTCTCTCGAAGCCCGCGCGGTGCTGAGCCAAATTCTATCTGTAACGACAGGCGTTGCGGCAGAGCAGCCCGAGGGTAACATCGCCCGCAATCTTGACCCCATGGTGGCCCCTTCGGCGAGCTATGAGACGCTGGTCGAAGCCGATCTTGCCCCTGCAATCGTGCCGCCCAGTGATATTCGCGCTGCCCTTGAAGCCAATATCGTCGATGGCCGCGTCGGCGACATCCCTCTGGCGCAATTGGACGACCCGGACAAGCGGATGGATGCGTATCGCGCGCTTGCCGAGGCGGGGGCCGTCCCGCCATTGGTAACGCCGGATGATATCGACACCGCCCTGCGGAATGCCGTCTTCTATGAACGCTACGAAGAGGATGACAGGGCGATCACCGACGCTGCCCGCACCACGCTCGACGCGGTTGAGACGCGGGTCGGCTGGGCGCAGACCTTTGATTTGACGTTGGACGGTTTGTCGCTGGCCTCAATTTATTTTCTCGCAGCGATTGGGTTGGCGATCACCTTTGGGCAGATGGGGGTCATCAACATGGCCCATGGCGAGTTTATCATGATGGGCGCCTATACCGGCTATGTCGTGCAGCTCATCGTCCCTGACTACACGGTCTCGCTGCTCATCGCGCTGCCGCTAGCCTTTGCCGTTACCTTTGGGGCGGGTGTCGCAATGGAGCGGTTGGTGATCCGGCATCTCTATCACCGCCCGCTTGAAACCTTGTTGGCGACCTTCGGCATCTCGATCGCCTTGCAGCAAATCGCCAAGAATATTTTTGGCACGCAGGCCCGCCCGCTGACATCGCCTGAGTGGCTTCGGGGCGCGCTCGTGATCTCAGATGTGGTTCAAATCAGTTACATCCGCATCGCCATATTCGTGCTGGCGCTGATCTTTCTGTTTTTGCTGCTGTATATCCTCAAGCGCACGCGCCTTGGCTTGGAGGTGCGCGCGGTGACGCAAAACCCCGGCATGGCGGCCTCAATGGGCATCAACCCCGATCGCATCAACATGATGACCTTCGGGCTGGGGTCCGGCATCGCCGGGGTCGCGGGCGTCGGCATCGGCCTTTATGCGCAGGTCACCTCTGAGATG
Organism: Sulfitobacter dubius; assembly: GCF_027214245.1. GTDB lineage: Bacteria > Pseudomonadota > Alphaproteobacteria > Rhodobacterales > Rhodobacteraceae > Sulfitobacter > Sulfitobacter dubius_A. Next base: position 5,324 of record NZ_JAPWHM010000008.1, read on the forward strand.
GGCGCGAACTATATCGTGCAAAGCTTCATGACCGTCGTAGTGGGCGGTGTTGGATCGGTATTCGGCACGCTGGCCGGAGCAGGGCTGATTGGCTTCCTGCAAAAGGGGATCGAGTGGCTGAACCCGTCCAACACGCTGGCGGCACAGACCTACATGATCCTTTTCATCATCCTGTTCATTCAATTCCGGCCCAAGGGCATCGTCGCCCCCAAAGGCCGGGCAGCGGCGGATTGAGCCATGACCCAGACGCACAGCCAACGACGGTCTTTCATCGGGCGCAATCCTTCGGTCCTCTACTTCCTTGCCGCGCTCGGCCTCTTTACAGTCCTTGTGACGGTAATGTCCGAAGCCGCCGGTACCGGTCTTGTCTCAACCTCCTTCGTCAAGACATTGGGCAAAGCCCTGTGTCTTTGCCTCGTGGCCATCGCGATGGATGTGGTTTGGGGGTATTGCGGCATCCTTAGCCTCGGACATTTCGCCTTTTTCGGGATCGGCGGCTACGCCATCGGGATGTGGCTCATGTATGCGCGCACCGAAATCATCGTGGCCGACAGCCTCGCCGGTCAGGTCATCCCGCCAACCCCGCAAGAGATTTCAGACGCCATCGGAAACCAGATTTTCGGGGTCGTCGGCTCATCGGAATTCCCGTTAATCTGGGCCTTCGCGGACAACCTTTTTATCCAATTGGCCTTCGTCGTGCTGATCCCCGGCGCCTTTGCGCTGGTCTTTGGCTGGCTTGCATTCCGCAGCCGCGTTAATGGGGTTTACCTGTCGATCCTGACCCAAGCCATGACCCTGGCGCTCGCGCTCTACCTGTTTCAGAACGACAGCGGTTTGCGTGGCAACAACGGTCTGTCGGGCCTGCAAAACATCCCCGGCTTCGCGGAAAGCGGCCAAGACGTGGTCTCCATCGTCTTTTTCCTCGCCTCTGCCTTGGCGCTTGCTCTGGGCTATCTGTTTTTCGCGTGGATCACCGACAGCAAGCTGGGCAATGTCATCCAAGCCATCCGTGACGATGAATCGCGCGTTCGTTTTCTGGGCTACCATGTAGAGAGCTATAAACTCTTCGTCTTCACCATCACCGCCATCGTCGCAGGCATCGCCGGTGCGCTTTATTACCCGCAAGCGGGCATCATCAACCCTGCTGAAATCGCCCCCATCGCGTCGATCTATCTCGCGGTATGGGTCGCCATCGGCGGGCGTGGCCGGCTTTACGGGGCGGTGATCGGTGCGGCAGTGGTCTCGCTTTTGTCCAGTTGGTTTACGGGCGGTGGCGCACCCAGCATCAATCTGGGGGTCTATACGATCCACTGGGTCGATTGGTGGCTGGTGCTGCTCGGTCTGAGCTTTGTACTTATCACGCTGTTTGCGCCCAAGGGCATCGGCGGCCTCTTTGATAAACTGGTGCGCAAGCCATGAGTTCTCTTTTGGAAATGTCCGGAATTTCGAAATCTTTTGACGGGTTTCAGGCGATCAAGAACCTTAGTCTACAGATCGGTGAACCGGAATTGCGCGCGGTGATCGGCCCCAATGGCGCGGGCAAGACGACCTTTATGGACATCATCACCGGCAAGACAAAGCCGGATGAGGGCTATATTCTGTTTGGTGATGACAGCCGCTCACTTATTGGCATGTCGGAAAGCCAGATCGCGATGCTTGGGATTGGGCGCAAGTTTCAAAAGCCGACCGTGTTTGAGGCGCAAACCGTGCGCGAAAACCTTGCCATGGCGCTAAAGAACCCGCGTGGCACATTCTCGGTGCTGTTCCACCGCAAGACCTCGGAAGGGGCGGCGCGGCTTGAAAAGATCGCCGATGAGATCAACCTGACCGCCCATCTCTCCCGCCCCGCCGGAGAGTTAAGCCACGGGCAAAAGCAGTGGCTGGAGATCGGGATGCTGCTTGCGCAATCACCCCGCTTGCTGCTGGTGGATGAGCCCGCCGCAGGCATGACGGCGCATGAACGCGAACACACTACAGACATCCTGAAAAAAGCCGCCGAGACCCGCGCCGTTATCGTGGTGGAGCACGACATGGAGTTCGTGCGGCGGCTGAATTGCAAGGTGACCGTTTTGCACGAAGGATCGGTGCTGGCCGAAGGGTCGCTGGATCATGTCACCAGCAACCAGACTGTTATTGACGTTTATTTGGGGCGCAGCGATGCTGGAGATTGAGAACTTAAACCTGAAATACGGGCAATCTCAGATACTTCATGAGGTCACGTTGAACGCGCCCGTGGGGCAGGTGACCTGTGTGACGGGCACCAATGGGGTCGGCAAAACCAGCTTGCTGAAAGCCATCGCCGGGCGGCATCCTTTTTCGGGCGGGCGGATCAGCCTTGATGGTGAAGAATTGCAACCGGGCCGTGCGGCCCTGTCAGCCAAAGCGGGCGTCGGATATGTGCCACAGGGGCGCGAGATATTTCCGCTCATGACCGTTCAAGAGAACCTTGAAACGGGCTTTGCCTGTCTTCCCAAATCCGAGCACAAGATCCCGGATGACATTTTTGAGCTTTTCCCGGTCCTTGCTGAGATGAAGGCCCGGCGCGGGGGGGACTTGTCTGGTGGGCAACAACAGCAGCTTTCCATCGCCCGGGCGCTTATTGCCCGCCCCAAGGTGCTGCTGTTGGACGAACCGACCGAAGGAATTCAGCCCAATATCATCCAGATGATTGGCCACACCATTCGCCTTCTGCGGGATCGGGGGGAATTGGCCATCGTGTTGGTGGAGCAGAATTTCGAATTTGCCTACCTCAATGCCGATCATTTCCACGTCATGCAGCGCGGACAAATCACCCAATCGATCCCAAAATCCGAAGCCCAACGCGCGCAACTCTTGGACGCGCTTGCGCTATAAGTGATTGCTGTTGCCCGTCTTGCGCGCAGGCCCGGCTTGCCCACAAGGCACAAAACCCTTCTATTATTGTGGCGCGGCGGGGCAGCAAAGTCTTGACTTCCCGACCGTCAAACGGTGTACCTGCGCGAAACCTGAAATAGCCCTAGGAAGGGACCATCATGCACGCCTATCGCAGCCATACCTGTGCCGATCTGAGCCTTGAGAACAAGGGTGACACTGTGCGCCTGTCCGGCTGGGTGCACCGGGTGCGCGATCACGGCGGTGTGCTGTTTCTGGACCTGCGCGACCATTACGGGATCACTCAGGTCATCTGCGACCCTGACAGCCCGGCCTTCGCCGAGATGGAAAAGGTCCGCGCGGAATGGTGCGTGCGCATTGATGGCACCGTAAAGGCGCGGGACGAAAGCCTTGTGAACCCCAAGCTGCCCACGGGCGAGATTGAGGTCTATGCGCGCGACATCGAAGTGCTGGGTTCCGCCGCTGAACTGCCGCTTCAGGTCTTCGGCGAGCAGGAATACCCCGAAGAGACGCGCCTGCGCTATCGTTACCTCGACCTGCGTCGCGAGAAGATGCAAAAGAACATGGCGCTGCGCTCCGACGTTGTGACGTCCATCCGCAAGCGCATGTGGGATCAGAACTTCCGCGAGTTCCAGACGCCGATCATCACCGCGTCTTCCCCCGAAGGCGCGCGCGACTTCCTCGTGCCGTCGCGCCTGCACCCCGGCAAGTTCTACGCCCTGCCGCAGGCGCCGCAGCAGTTCAAACAGCTTTTGATGGTCTCGGGCTTTGATAAGTATTTCCAGATCGCGCCCTGCTTCCGCGATGAAGACCCGCGCGCCGACCGCTCGCCCACCGATTTCTACCAGCTCGACATGGAGATGTCCTTTGTCACCCAGCAGGACGTTTTCGACACGATCCAGCCGGTGATCGCAGGCATCTTCCAAGAGTTCGGCGGCGGTAAGAAGGTCGACGAGACCTGGGAACAGATTTCCTACAAGGATGCCGCGCTGTGGTATGGCTCGGACAAGCCTGACCTGCGCAACCCTATCAAGATGCAGGTCGTGTCCGACCATTTCCGCGATTCCGGTTTTGCGATCTTCGCCAAGCTGCTGGAGCAGGATGGCACCGAAATCCGCGCGATCCCCGCACCCAAGGGCGGCAGCCGCAAGTTCTGCGACCGCATGAACGCCTTTGCTCAAAAAGAAGGTCTGCCCGGCATGGGGTATATCTTCTGGCGCGATCAGGGCAACGGCATGGAAGCGGCTGGTCCACTGGCCAAAAACATTGGTCCCGAGCGCACCGAGGCGATCCGCCAGCAGTTGGATCTGGGCGTCGGCGACGCGGCCTTCTTCCTCGGTGGCAAGCCGAAGTCATTTGAAGCAGTCGCAGGCCGCGCGCGGAACGTGATCGGCGAGGAGTTGAACCTCACCGACAAGGACCGTTTCGCCTTTGCATGGATTGTGGATTTCCCGATCTACGAGCGTGACGAAGAGACCGGCAAGATCGACTTTGAGCACAACCCCTTTTCCATGCCGCAGGGCGGGATGGAGGCGCTGCAGGGCGATCCACTCAAGGTGTTGGGCTATCAATATGACCTCGCTTGCAACGGCTACGAACTGGTCTCGGGCGCGATCCGAAACCACAAGCCGGAGATCATGTTCAAGGCGTTTGAGATCGCAGGCTATGGCGAAGACGAGGTGCGCAAGCGCTTTGGCGGCATGGTTAATGCCTTCCAATACGGCGCCCCGCCCCACGGCGGCTGTGCCGCCGGTATCGACCGGATCGTCATGCTGCTGGCCGAAGAGCAGAACATCCGCGAAGTCATTCTCTTCCCGATGAACCAGCGTGCCGAAGACCTGATGATGAACGCGCCTTCTGAACCCACCAGCGATCAGCTGATGGAACTGGGCTTGCGGGTCATCCCGCAGGAGTGATCCTGTCTGAATGAAGTGTCATCCCCGGCTCAGTCGGGGGTGATATTGCCCGGTAGGATGCCCAGCACCAGAACCGGGCAGCCGCCGCTGCGCCCGGCGGCGATGCGGCTGATGAGCTTATGGGTGCCGGTTGTGCTGGCTCCGAATTTCGCGCTCACGGTCTTGTCGGTCTCATTCCCGAATTTGTCCAAGCAATTGCCGAGCGATTTGAAAAACCCGTTCGACAGTTCGCGCGTCACGATGACGCCGACATCGATCACCCCCGCTTCGAAAAAGCTACGAAAGGCATAGAGGTCACGGTCGTAGGTCTGGTCTTTGCTGTTCCACTCATAATCGAAAGCAACGCGGCTGCGCCAAAAGTCGACCATATGGTTGTGGATGAAGTCTTCGCGGATGATGCGGTCGACCTCGGGGGCATTGTCGCCCTTGCCCGCGGTGAGCTGCACCAACAGATCGGCTTTGATGCGCACTTCCTCGTGGAAATTCTCGGCCGCCGCATATTGCGCGAAACGGGTGGTGGCCGACATGCGGTTGCCCCCCGGCGCGCGAATTTCATTGCGGCTGATCGTGAACTGCCGCAGCACGCGGATGATCGCGGCCAGTTCCTCGGGCGCGCGCTGTTGCAGCACGGCGGCGGCGCTGCGGTAGCTGGTGACGGAGTAGCGATCGCGCAGATCGACGGGCAGCAGGTCTTCGACGAGCCTTTCATCGTCGAACACCGCGTCGTCGATGCGCCGCGCCAGATTACTCAGCCGCGACACTGGAATTGTAGCTGTAGGTCTTCCAATCGGGCTTGTAATCCGCCTCGGCCTGATTGCCCCAAACGGTCCAGCCCTCGCGGACACCGCGCCCGAACAGTTCGAGGTAGGGGCCCCAAGAGCAGCTTTCGATCAGGTCATATTGCTCATCCGGTTTGCGCGAATGCTCCCGCTTGCGGGTCTGCATCATGTTTACCTGACGCCGCCCGGCATCCAAGGTGCGCACGTTCTTGCCGCGCACGCCGAACAGCAAAATTTCGGTCACATTGCGGAAATAGAACCCCACGCCGCGCCCGTCACTGCCACCGTCTTTGCGGATTTTGTGCCAAATGATGTTGGATTTATACTCAAATCCCCAGGCCTTGAGCACCTGCAACCCTTCGGGCAGCAGCGCATTTGGCACCCACATGTAGCAATGCGCGCGGTCTTCGAGGTGATCGGCCACGGGCAGGGCGCAGATGTCATCAACCGTCATCGTGGGATAACGGGCCAAGCGCTTATGCTCTGGCGCGACCTTGCCAGTACGATTGGTGAAGCGCCACGGCGGGTCCGCCATGACGCAGCCAAACCGGTCTTTGCCCAGAAAGTCGCGTAGGTCTTGTGATGGATTATCGCTCATATCCAATATATTGCGTTTCCTCGGGCTTTCTTGCAACCGCTACCTGCCCAGAGGGGCTGGATATCCACAAGAACGTTAAGAGAACACGTTTATCAGGTAAGAGCGTGTCCGGTCAATCCTCAAGACTGTCTTCGCGCTTTTCCTCGATGAGCTTGGCTTCCTTTTCCTTACGCTTCAGGAACTTGTCGCCGAAGGCGTCGTTATGTTCCTCGCCAATGACCTTCTTGGCGCGGGTGAAAAGCTCGTCTTCTTCCTCGTCCATATGATGTTCATAGTCATGCTTGAGTTGCTTGAAACGAGTCAGCCAAGCAGAAGACGACATATCGGTTTCGCGCAGTTCTTCCATAAGATCGTCAAGCTGCTGGTGTTCGTGAACCGAATGGCGCGCGTGATCTTGGCCCCATGTTTCGGACATCAGCGTGGAATAAAAGGTCTCTTCCTCGGCGGCGGCGTGGGACTTCACGTCATGGTAAAAACGGTCCCAAGCCTTGCGGCGCTCGGCGCTGTCGCCTTCGGTGTCGGCAATGGTATTGAGCAGGGCGCGGTGTTCATCATGATCTTCTTTGATCGCGTCATAGATGGAGGGCATGGGAAAAATCCTTTGGTGTTACCTGTGGGTAACGCCGAAGCCACCGGCAGGTTCCCGCCCTAGAAGACCGCGCCCTTCGCCGCTTGGCTGGCGACCTGTTGGAACAGCCCGCCTGTTTGGGCGTGAAATGCCGCCAAAGTAACGACCACCAGCCCCAGAACATTCGCGCCCACGACAATCCAATCGACCGGTTTTGCGGGTTTGGCGCTGTCCTTGGCATGGTGCTGGGTCATTTCACCCTCCGGGGGTCGCGTGCGTTTAGCATAATGCTGCAGGCTGAATGTGGCATGAATGTGTAGCTTGGAGGCCAAGACTGGGGTCTGGTGGGATTATTTCAAGTTTATTCATCTTGGCGGCCTGTAAAGCGCGGTGCATAACTTTGCTATGAACAGCAGATTAGACCCGCGCCCTGTCGGGCCCACGATAGAGAATTGGGCCGAGCCCCAACGGCCCGCCGGTGAGGTGCTCTCCGGGCGCCATGTCGTGTTGGAGCCGCTTTCGGCAGAGAAACACGCCGCGCTGCTCTACCCCGCCTATGTGGGGGAGGACCACGTTTGGGATTATCTGCCCTATGGGCCATTCTCTTCGGCGGCGCAGTATCACCGCTGGGTGCGCGATAGTGCAGCGCAGGTCGATCCGTATTTCATGGCGGTGAAAGACCGCGCGCGGGATCAATGGGTGGGCGTGGCAAGCTTTCTGCGGATCAAGCCCGAGGCAGGCAGTATCGAGGTGGGCCACATCAACTTCAGCCCCGCCCTACAGCGCACCCCCGCGGCGACCGAGGCGATATTCTTGATGATGCAATGGGCCTTTGAGGCGGGCTACCGAAGGTTCGAGTGGAAGTGCGACGCGCTCAACCGTCCGTCCCGCCGCGCCGCGCAGCGGCTGGGACTAAGCTATGAGGGTGTCTTTCGGCAAGCGACCATCGTTAAGGGGCGCAACCGCGACACGGCTTGGTTCGCCGCGATCGACACGGAATGGCCCGCGCTGAAAGAGGCGTTTGAAGCTTGGCTGTCCCCCAGTAATTTTGACGGGCAGGGGCAACAGAAGGAACGGCTCGGCGATCTGACCCGCCTTGTTCGTGTAACGAGCGATCCGATGCTTTAAGTGGCCTGCCTGCCGGATGGGTTAAATCGCAATTTTTTCGGTCAATCGGATCTGGATCATCCCGGCTATGGTCGCGGCCTCTGGCCCCGCGGGTTGGCCTAGGGCGCGTTTGTGGGCCAAAGCCCTTGCCGCCTCTTCCAGCCTAAGGTCATTCGCGGAGCGGGCAACGCCGCAGAGAAACTGCGCCACATAATCAAGCGTGGGCTCATCCGGTTCGCCGCCGAGCACGCCAGCGATATGGGCAATGTCATCTTGAAAGCCGATTCGGTCCGGGGAGACATCTTCATCCGGGAGGGCGCGCAGGCCCACGGGACGACGCTCTTCTGGGAGGGTTTTCAGAATGGCCTGCTGAAAGGATGACAGCGATGTAATCGGCTTCGCGATAAACCCATCGACCCCGGCCGCGCGGGCATCAGGCTCCATATGGCTGTCGCCAGAGATGGCGATGATCGTTTCCACCCGCGGCGTGCTTTGTGTGAGTTCGGCGATCAGGTCCAGACCGCTGCCGTCGGGCAGGCCAAGGTCGACCAACGCCACAGCGGGGCGATAGACCTGTAGGTGGCGCCGGGCAGAGCGCAAACTATCTGCCCGCCTGATCCGCGCGCCAGAGCGTAGACAGAGCAGGCGCATCGCCTCGCAAGCGAAACGGCTGTCTTCCACCACTAAAACGGTGAGACCCAGCAGCGGTCGCTCCGCCGTGGGGGTGGGGGTGGTTCTTTCGAAAGGGTCGGTGTCGTCCATGATCGCCTCCAACAACATCTGCTACGCTATCGTTACGCCGCGTTGGCTAACGACGCGTTAACGTGACGCATTGTTGTTCAGCGGACAGGCGGGCATAAAGCTGGGCAAATCACGAGGAGCACCCAAGATGATCGGACGTCTTAACCATGTGGCCATCGCCGTGCCGGATCTCGATGCGGCGGCGGATCAGTATCGCCACGCGCTTGGCGCTAAGGTCGGCGCGCCGCAGGCCGAACCGGATCACGGGGTGACCGTGATCTTTATCGAACTGCCCAACACCAAGATCGAATTGCTGCACCCGCTGGGTGACGACAGCCCGATCAACGGCTTTCTGGAAAAGAACCCGGCGGGTGGCATCCACCACATCTGCTATGAGGTCGATGACATCATCGCGGCGCGCGACCATCTGAAATCCACCGGCGCGCGCGTGCTGGGCTCGGGCGAGCCCAAAATCGGCGCCCATGGCAAGCCGGTGCTGTTCCTGCATCCCAAGGATTTCAACGGCGCGCTCGTCGAGCTTGAGGAGGTCTGAGCATGGGGATCGTTTCGGGCATTGTGCTGTTCGCCGTCATTTGGTCGATGACCTTTATGGTTGCTCTGCCGATTCGGGTGCAAACTCAAGGGGACGCAGGCGAGGTCGTGCCCGGCACCCATGCGGGCGCGCCGGCGCAGCATCATCTGGGGCGCAAGGCGCTGTGGACCACGCTGGTGGCCGCAATCATCTGGGCGATCTGCGCCACGGTCATCCTGTCGGGCTGGATCAGCGTGGCGGATATCGAAGGCTGGCTGCATCCGAATGCGGCACCAACGCATGGTACAGGTGGGTAAAGGTCGCCGCTCCTAGGATCGGGATCAGCAGGTTCAGCAGCGGCACCGACAGAGGCACCGCCATCAGCACCCCGGCCATCCAGATCGTGCCCGCATGACGGCGGCGCAGGCGCTTGGCCTCGTCCCGGCCATGGCGGCGCAGCGCGGCGAGGGTGAAATATTCGCGCCCCAGCAAGAACCCGTTCAGCCCCCAAAAAATGAACAGCGCCGCCGGGGCGAAGAGCAGGTAGAGCACCAGCGCCAGCAGGTTTGCCCCCACCAGCACGCCCATGAAGTTGACAGTATCGCGGATCGCATCGCCGATGCCGACACGGTGCGCCGGGGGCAGATGGGGGTAGTGCACCTCTTCCACCGCATCGGCGACCTCATCGAGAAACATCGAGGTGATCGCCGAGGCGACAGGCACCATTAGGAAGACCGAAAGGACCATCAGCAGGATCAGCGCGCTCCAACTCAGCAGATCGTCGAGCCAGTTGACCTCACCCAGCACCGGCAGCCATGCGTCTTCGGGCGTGACCCAATCCACCAGATAGGCAAAGCCCGCCGTGGCCACAATCAGCAGTGCCAGCGACAGGCCGACGCCGAGCAGGACCACCTTGCGAAAGCGCGCATCGCCCAGTTGACCAAGTGCGCGGGTAAAGGACCGCAGTATCGCGCTTACAGCCATGTGGTGATCTCGTCGATGTCAGGGCGCGGGCGTTCTGGTGGGGCGGCTGTTTCGGTGCCGATATGGATGATCCCCGCGATACGCTCATGCGGGGCGAGGGCAAAGCCTTCCTCCATGAAGCCGCGGTCATGGGAAGGCCAACCGCTGAGCCAGTTTGCACCCCAGCCCGCGGCGAGGGCGGCGTTGAGCAGCGCAAGGCAGACGGCCCCTGCGGAATAGGTCTGCTCTAGTGGTGGGATCTTGGGCGAGGGCTTTTGCACTTCGATCACCGCCACGGCGAGGTTGCCTTGATCGAATTGGCCACGCCCCTTGGCGGTGTCCTCTGGCCCGAGGCCAAGGGCCGCGCCGCGTTTCTCAGCCACTTCAGCCAATCGCGCCATCGCCGCGCGGTCGATGATGACAAAGCGCCACGGCTCCAGCTTCCCATGATCCGGCGTGCGCGCGGCGGCGGTCAGAAGCGGGCGCAGCGCCTCGGCATTGGGCACCGGAAGGCCGAGCGTCTTGGCCGGGCGCGAGCGCCGGTTTTGCAAAAAGGCGAGGGCGGAAGGGTCAGCTACGGGCATTGCGGTCTCTTACAGGTCCAGTTGCCGCGCCATATCGTCAATCGACTGGCGCAGGAAGGCATCAAAGGCAGGCGAAGGTTGGCGGGCGTGCAGGGCGCGGGCCATTGGATCGGGGGCATCGATTTTGCTACCGCTGAGCGCGGCGATCGTGGCATGACCGCAGAAGGGGACATAGGCCTCGGAATAGCCGCCCTCATGCACCAGCACCAACTTGCCATCGGAGACCCTATCGGCAGTATCGCGGATGCGTTTGGTCATTTCGGCAAAGGTGGCGGCGGTCGCCTGCATTCGCGCCAGCGGATCGACGATTGCCGCGTCATAGCCGCAGGCGACGATAATCATGTCGGGGGCGAAGGCGTCAATCACGGGGATCACCACGCGGTCCATCGCGTGTAAGTAGGCGGTGTGGCCCGAGCCCGCGTGCATCGGCAGGTTGATGTTATAGCCTTCGCCAGCACCCCGCCCGCGATCTGCGAGGCCGCCGGTGTCGATCGGGTAATTCCCCTCTTGGTGCAGAGAGATCGTCAGCACGTCATCGCGGTCATAATAGATCGCCTCGGTCCCATTGCCGTGGTGCACGTCCCAATCCAGCACGACGACACGCTTTGCCAAGCCCTTGGCCTGTGCGGCCTCGATGGCGATGGCGACATTGGCCAGCAGGCAGAACCCATTGGGCAGATCGGGCAGGCAGTGATGCCCCGGTGGGCGGCTGAGGGCATAGGCATTGTCGAGATCGCCGCGTGCCACGGCGTCGACCGCGGCGATGGCCAGCCCGGCAGACAACGCGGCCAGCTCATAGCCGCCACGGGCGAAGGGGACCGCATGGCCCAATTCCCCACCCCCCGCGTCAGAGAGCCGCTTGAATTCATCGAGGTAGCTTGCGGGATGCACCCGTGCCAGCGCTTCGCGGCTGGCCGGGACGGCGCTGCGGGTATCGAGTTCGTCGAAGAGCCCCGTTACCTCCATGAGGTTTTTCATGCGGCGCTTGGTCTCGGGGTTTTCCGGCAGGCCGCCGGCGGCGAGGGGCTGCACCAGCCCGCCGACCGGCATGGTAAAGGCATAGTTCCCGCCTGCGTGCCAGAAGCAGCGTTCGTCCCAAAAGAAACCTGTGGTCATGGTCGTGTCCCCTTCATCCTTGCGGGGAAGGTGGCGCAGGGCAGCGGGATTGTCCATGGCGGGAAGGGTCCACACGGGCGGTGGTGCGTGGGGTGGGTGCGGGATTCGGTATTTGTAAAAGGATGAAGGGGGAAGGGGGGGCTCTTTGAGCGGCGTTGCGGTCAGTTTGCCTCGGCCAGTAGGGCAGCGACATCGAGGGGGGAGTTGACCATTTTTAGGTCGCCTTGTGCATCGCGGGGCCAGTCGGCTTGGGGCCGGTCCCGGTACAACTCGACACCGTTGTTGTCGGGATCGCGCAGGTAGACTGCTTCGCTGACACCGTGATCGGCGGCGCCGTCCAATGTGATGCCATCTTCAAGCACCCGGCGCAGGGCGCGCGCCAATTGCTGCCGGTCGGGGTAGAGAAAAGCGCTGTGATAGAGGCCGGTATGGCCCGGCGGCGGCGGGGTGGCGCCCGCGCTTTCCCATGTGTTCAGCCCGATGTGGTGATGATAGCCGCCTGCGCCCAGAAAAGCCGCCTGATTGCCGTAGCGTTGGGTCACGGCAAAGCCCAGCAAGTCGCTGTAAAAATGAATGGCGCGGTCAAGGTCGGCGACCTTGAGGTGCACATGGCCGATGGTGGGGTGGGTCATCGCTTGGTCCTTTCGCTCTCCATTTAAGATGGCAGCGAGAGGGGGCAGGCGCAATTGCGTAGGAGAGCAGGGGGGCTGTGCGGCATTGCGGACAGCCCCGGTCTGTCAGCCGACCATGCCGACGATCTCATAGGTGCGTTTGAGGATCGGGGCGGTGATTTCGCGGGCCTGTTCCGCGCCCCGGGCGAGGATGCGGTCAATCTCGGTCTCATCGGCCATCAGGCGCTGCATTTCGGCGGTGATCGGGCCCAGTTTGGAGACAGCCAGTTCTGCCAGCGCGGGTTTGAAAGTGCCGAACTGCTGGCCGCCGACTTCGGCCAAGACTTGATCAATGGTCTGGTCGCTGAGGGCGGCGTAGATGTTCACGAGGTTGCGCGCTTCGGGGCGGTCCTTCAGGCCCTCGGCCTCGGACGGCAGAGCGTCGGGGTCGGTCTTGGCTTTGCGGAACTTCTTGGCGATCGTGTCGGCATCGTCGGTCAGGTTAATGCGGCTGGCGGGCGATGGGTCGGACTTCGACATTTTCTTGGACCCGTCGCGCAGGGACATGACGCGGGTGGCCGCGCCTTCGATGACCGGTTCGGTCAGCGGGAAGAAGTCGATGCCGTAGTCGTGGTTGAATTTGGCCGCGATGTCGCGGGTCAGTTCAAGGTGCTGTTTCTGGTCCTCGCCCACCGGCACATGGGTGGCGTGGTAGATCAGGATGTCGGCAGCCATCAGCGCGGGGTATGCGAAAAGGCCGAGCGATGCGGCCTCGGCATTCTTACCGGCCTTGTCCTTCCATTGGGTCATGCGGCCCATCCAGCCCATGCGGGCGACGCAGTTGAAAATCCAAGCCAGTTGCGCGTGTTCTGGCACTTGGCTTTGGTTGATCAGGATTGATTTCTCGGGGTCGATGCCAGAGGCGATGAAGCCCGCGCAAAGTTCGCGGGTGCTGCGTTTGAGGTCTTCGGGCTTTTGCGGAACCGTGATCGCGTGCAGGTCGACCATGCAATAGATCGACTGAACGCCCTGTTCCTGTGCATCGGCGAAGCGTTTGAGCGCGCCCAAGTAGTTGCCCAGATGCAGGTCGCCCGAGGGCTGAATACCGGAAAACACGCGCGGGGTGAATTGGGTCTCGGACATCGGGCGGCACCTCTGGGCTGGAAAGTCTTGCGCGGCAGGCTTACTTCTGGCCGCGAACCCCGTCAAGGAGCGCCCATGCAAGACCCTGATTTCCAACCCCCTGTGAACCCGCTGCCGCCAGCGGTTATCGTGCTGTTTTTGGCCATCGCCGGGGTTGAGGTGGTGCTATCGCTCGCCGAAGCCGGGTTGGTTGGCGGCCCCGCCGCCGTCGGCTGGCGGCTTGGGCTGGTGCGCGACTTTGGCTTTTCGGGGCTGATTTTTGACGCGATGATCGGCGCTGGCCAGTACCCGATTGAGCATATCTGGCGCGTGGTGACCTATCCATTCATCCATCTGGGCTTTACCCATGCGATCTTTGCCGTGGTGCTGCTTTTGGCCTTGGGCAAGTTGGTGGCTGAGGCGATGGGGCAGGTGGCTTTTTTGGTGATCTTCGTGCTGTCGGGCATTGGCGGAGCGCTTGTCTATGGGGCGCTGCTCAACGATCCGGTCTGGTTGGCGGGCGCCTATCCCAATGTTTATGGGCTGATCGGGGGCTATAGTTTCGTAATGTGGCGGCGGCTGCTTGGCTCAGGCGGGCCGCAGTATCAGGCGTTCACCCTGATTGCCCTGCTGATGGGGCTTCAGCTTTTCTGGGGCATTTTCTTTGAGACTGGATTCTTGTGGGTTGCGGAACTTGCCGGGTTCTTTTGTGGCTTTGGCCTGAGCTTTTTGGTCGCGCCCGGTGAATGGGCGCGACTGAGGGCGCGGTTGCAGCAGCGTTAACCGCGCCGAACCGCGCGTTTGAACTCGGACAGGCGGAAAGCGCCGATCAACTGGCCGATGCCAAAGTAGCTGATCGCGCCGATGGCGATCAGCAGCACCAGCGCCAGACCACGCAACCATGGCAGGCCCAGCATCGGTTGCAGGGCTGCATTGCCCAGCCAAAGGGCGACGCCCATCGTGGCGGAGGCCATGAGAATGCGCCAGATACGCTTGTGGAACCGTGCGTCGAACTTGGCCGCAGCGCCGAAACGCCGCGCGCCGATGGCGAGGCAGGCAAACATCGTCCAGCCCGCCAGCGTCGTGGCGACCGCCGGGGCAATCCAGCCGATAAAGGGCGCAAGGCCCACCGCGAGCGCTGCGTTCACCACCATGGCGACGACGGCGAAATGGAAGGGGCGGCGGGTGTCTTCGCGCGCGAAATAGACCGGTTGCAGGATCTTTTGCAGCACGAAGGATGGCAGGCCGAGGCCATAGATCATCACCGCCGTTGCAATCGCTGCGGTGTCATCGACGCCAGAGGCACCGCGTTCGAACAGCACCGTTACCAGTGCGAAGGGCACCACCATCAGCGCCACCGCCGACGGGATCGTCAGCGCGAGCGAAATCTCGGCGGCGCGGCTGAGCGCAGTTTGCGCGCCGTCGTTGTCCCCGGCGCGCAGGCGGCGCGACAGGTCGGGCAGTAAGACGATGCCAACGGCGATGCCCACGACGCCCAAGGGCAATTGGTACAGACGGTCTGCGGCAAAGAGCCATGAGACGGCTTTGTCATATTGACTGGCGACCAGCTGCCCGACCACAAGGTTGATCTGCATGACGCCGGAGGCCAGCGCGGCGGGCAGGGCGATGACGATCATCGCGCGCATGTCGGGGGTCCAGCGGGGCCGCGAGGGGCGCAGGGGGAAGCCCGCTTGGGCCGCGGCGCGCCATGTCAGGGCAAGCTGCGCCACGCCAGCCACCGGGATCGACCAGATCAGCCAGAGCGCGATTTCGCCCCCGGTGAGGGCGGCAAAGGTCATGGCGGCGATGACGAAGATGTTCAGCAGCACCGGCGCGGCGGCGGCCACGGCAAAGCGTCCGGTGGCGTTCAGGATGCCGGATAACAGCGCCGAGAGTGACATGCACAGGATATAGGGAAAGGCGATACGGCCAAAGACGACCGTCATGTCGAACCGCGGGTCTCCGACGAAGCCTTCGGCTGTCAGCCAGACCAACCCGGGCATAAAGATCATGCCCAAAGCGGTCAGCGCCAGCACCACCAGCGACAAGCCGTTGAAGGCATCGCGGGCGAATTTGCCAGCGCCTTCCTCGCCCTCCAGCTTTTTGGCGAACATCGGCACGAAGGCGGCGTTGAACGCGCCCTCGGCAAAGAAGCGGCGGAACATATTCGGCAGGCGGAAGGCGGCGACGAAGGCGTCCATCACCGGACCGGGGCCAATGAGCGACAGCAACAGCACCTCACGCAGGAAGCCGAGCACACGGCTGAGCAAGGTCCAGACACCGACAGTGAAAAAGCCGGACATAAGACGGATAGGTTTCATCAAAAGGTGCCTTAAATTGCGCTGAGGTGATCCCTAGCGCGGGCGCTTACCCTGTGCAATCGCGGTGAGCGGTGCCGGAAGGCTGGCCCCTCAGCTTTGGCAAGGTGGCGCTTATCCCCCGGTGGGGTAGATGAACCCATTGATCGGATAGGTGCTGCCAAAGGCGCCGGGCTGGCTTTCGACCTGCACGGCAGACCAGTCGTTGGCCTTGGATACATCGATCACCGCCATCTTGAGCGAGACCTGATTGCGTTTCCAATTGGCGTGATCCACCCGAATTTCGCGCGGTGAGACGACATCGGAAACCACAGCGATATGCCCCATGGGCAACGAGCTGGTCCCGCTAAAGGCCATGACGGCGCCGACGACCGGCTCATTGCCGCGTGGATAAAGCCCCTTGGCCTTGTCCCACCATGTCTCTGCATTGCCGCGAATCTGGATGCCGCTGACATTGCGGGCAAAGGGCACGCACCAAACGCGCTGACCCTTGGCCCGCATGTCTTGGGCTGTTTGCACGGCCATGAAATGGCGCTGCGGATCTATCCCAGAGAAATCATAGGACTGCGGGATGTCAGGCGCTTTGGCGCAGGCTGCCGTCAAAAGAAGTGTGGCGCAAAGGGCCATCAGGCCCCGGTTCGGCAGTGCTGCGCGTGTGACGCTCATATGTCCCTCATTCATGGAATCCCGCGCTTCTGCCGGGTTGAAAGGGATTTTGTGGATCCGATGTCAAAAGCAAAGCGCGGAAATAGAGGGTGGCGGGATTTTGCCGGTCAAAGCGTGCCGAAGGAACCCTAGCCCTCGGCCCGCTCAACCCCTGCGGCAATCGCTTCGCGCAGGCGCTTTTCCAAGGTGCGCTGCTTGGCCTCGGTGTAATATTTCAGGCCGAACATGTCTTTGACGTAGAAGGTATCGACCACCTGCTCGCCAAAGGTCGCGATCACGGCATTGGCAATATAGACGTTTGAGCCAGCCAAGGTGCGGGTCAGATCATAAAGAAGGCCGGGCCGGTCACGGGTGTCGACCTCAATGATCGTATAGATTTCCGAGCCTTCATTGTCGAAAGTGATATGGGTCGGCACCTTGAACGCGCGTTCACGTTTCTTGACCTTGTCGCGGGATTTCAACGCATCGCGGGCGACGATCTCACCGCGCAGGGTCTTTTCGATCGTGTCGCGCAGGCGCGGCAGGCGCGAAGCTTCATAGGCGTTGCCTTCGCTGTCCTGAATCCAAAAGGCATCGGTCACAAAGCCGTCTTTGGTGGTATAGCTGCGCGCGTCGACGACATTGGCCCCGACCAGCGCCAATGCGCCTGCGAGCCGGGCAAAGATGCCGGGGTGATCGGCCATGACAAAGCTGGCGCGCGTGGCGCCGCGATCTTCGTCTGGGTGCAAATCGATGCGGATGTCGTCATTGCCGATGTCGCGCAGCAGTTCTGCAAAGGCGACGTGAGCGGTGACATGCAGACCCTGCCAATAGGGCGGGTAATGGCGGGCTGTCTCTTGCTGCAAAAGCTTGCGCGGCCAGTCGGAAAGCGCGGCGCGCAGGGCTTTCTTGGCCTCCGCCCCCCGGTTCTCACGGTTGAGGTCTTCAAGCCCGGTTTCAAGTGCCCGCTCGGTCTGGCGATATAACGCCCGGATCAGCACCGCTTTCCAGTTGTTCCACGTGTTCGGCCCCACGCCGCGAATGTCGCAGACCGTGAGCACACAGAGCAGGTCGAGCCGTTTGACCGTCTGCACCGCCTTGGCAAAATCACGCACCGTACGTGGATCGGCGATATCGCGTTTCTGGGCCATGTCAGACATCAGCAGGTGATAGCGCACCAGCCATTCGACGGTATCGACCTCATCACGTTTCAGCCCCAAGCGAGGGCCAATGCGACGCGCCAGTTTCGCGCCGATGATTGAATGATCCTCGGGTCGCCCTTTGCCGATGTCATGCAGCAGCAGTGCCACATACAGCACCTTGCGGTTCACCCCGCGCTTCAAGATCGAAGAGGCGACGGGCAGTTCCTCTTCCAACTCGCCCTTTTCGATCCGGGCGAGGTTGGCAATGCACTGGATGGTATGTTCGTCCACCGTGTAGGAGTGGTACATGTTGAACTGCATCATCGCGACGATCGGCTCGAACTCGGGGATGAAGGCGCCCAAGACGCCCAATTCGTTCATCCGCCGCAGGGAGCGTTCAGGATTGCCGTGTTTCAACAGCAGATCAAGGAAGATGCGCCGCGCCTCTGGCGTGCGGCGCATGTCATCGTCGATCAGCGCGAGGTTGGCTTTGATCAGCCGCATCGCGTCAGGGTGGATCAACATACCGGTGCGCAGGGCCTCTTCGAAGATGCGCAGCAGGTTCAGCTTGTCTTGTAGAAACTCTTGGTCGTCCTTTAGCGCGATGCGGTTGTGGACCACCTGAAACCCTTCGCGCATTTTCGGGCGGCGGCGAAAGATCCGCTCCAGCAGCGGCTCGGCCTTCATGTGTGACGCTTCAAGCCCGCTGACAAAGATACGGGTCAGATCCCCCACCGCCGTTGCGTGGCGGAAATAGGCCTGCATGAAGATCTCGACGCCCCGCCGGCCCCCGATATCCTGATAGCCCATCGCTTGGGCAACCTGCACCTGCATGTCAAAGGTCAACTGTTCCGTCGCGCGACCTGCAATCAGGTGAAGATGCCCGCGCACGGCCCAGAGAAAGGCCTCGGCCTCGCGGAAGGTGTCGTATTCATCGGCGCGAAAGACACCGAGATCGACCAGATCGGCGACCCGGTCCACGTCATGGATGAACTTGGCAATCCAAAAGAGCGAATGCAGATCGCGTAGCCCGCCTTTGCCTTCCTTGACGTTGGGCTCGACCATATAGCGCTCACCCTGTTTCAGGTGGCGGTTGTCGCGCTCCTCCAGCTTGGCTTCGATGAAATCCTTTCCGGCGCCCGAAAAAAGGTCGTTCTTAAGGCGTTCGGAAAGCTCTTGGGCAAGAGTGAGATCGCCATCGATAAACCGGTTTTCCAGCAGAGCGGTTTGGATTGTGTAGTCATCGGCCCCAAGCCGCAGGCAATCTTCGATGGTGCGGGTGGCGTGACCTACCTTCAGCTTCAAATCCCACAGGATATAGAGCATCGATTCAATCACGCTCTCCGACCAAGCGGTGGCCTTGTAGGGGATGAGGAAAAGCAGATCGACATCGGAAAAGGGTGCCATCTCTCCCCGGCCATAGCCCCCCACGCCGATCATGGCGAGCCGTTCACCCTCGGTCGGGTTCGGATTGGGGTGCAAAACCTGCGTGGCGATCTGCGAGACGCAGCGCAGCAGTTGGTCGGTAAGATAGGTGTAGGAAGAGGTCATCGCCCGTGCATCAAAGGGCGATTCCGCAAAGCCCGCGGCGATTGCCTTGCGGCCTGCCTGTTGGGCTTCTTGGATGAGGGGGACGATCTCGGCCCGCAGCGCGGCACCTTCCAACGTGCTGTCGCGTTGCGAAAGGGCCTGCCAGACGGCCGTATCGTCGAAGATTTGTTCGGGCGCGCAAATCAGGCGCGGGTGTCGACGCGCGCCTGATGTTGTTGTCGGTTTCGCGAGGTCCAATTCAGAAACCAGCCCCGCCAAAGCCGCGCGGCGCCGGGTCTAGCACGACAACCCGATTGTTGCGGATCGTGGCCACGGCCAGCGCACGTTCATTGGTGCCATCGCGGCGCAGACGGAAGATGCCGCTGGCCCCTTGGAAGCCGGCCCCTTGGGTGAGGGCCGCACCGGAAAGCGCGTTGGATTTGCCACCCTTTACCAAGGACCCAATCGCCGCGATCCCGTCAAAGGCCAGCCCGGCCAAAGGATGGGGGTCGCTGCCATAGGCCGCTTTGTAGCGGTTAGAGAAGGCACCGCTTGCCGCTGTGTCGGGCAGGGCAAACCAGCCGCCCTGCACGCCGGGCAGGGCCAGCGTTTGCTGCGGGATGTCCCAACGGGTCAGGCCGATGTATTGTGTGGTCGCCGATTGGATCCCAGCTTCGGGCAGCAGTTCTGCGAAAAGCGGCAGGGCACTGGCCGAGGACGTGGTGAGGAACAGTGCATTCGCGCCACTGCCTTCGATCGTCGCCTTGACCCGCGGCACGGCAGCCACGACAGACTCTTGGCTCAGCGCGTAATCCACGGTGCCCGCCAGTGTCGCGCCATTGGCGCTGATCGCCTGAACAATCGCATCACGGCCCAGTTGACCGGCAAGGTCTTGACCATGCAGCACAACCATTTTGTCTTTGCCATTGCGCTTGGCAAAGCTCACCAAACGGTTGGCGGTATTGGCAAAGGTCGGCCCAAGCACGAAGACATTGCCGCCCGCGATGGTCGGGTTGTTCGAGAAAGAGATCACATTGACCCCGGAAGAGGCCACCGCCACGCCGGCCGCATTGGCCGCCTCGCCGTAAACCGGCCCGAGGATGATTTTGGCCCCTTCATTCACCGCCTGAGAGGCAGCGGCAGCGGCTTTGCTGGCATTGCCCGCGGTGCCATAGACGCGCAGGTCAATTTCGACGCCGCCAAGGTCCCGCATCGCAAGGCGCGCGGCGTTCTCAAGGTTTTTGGCCAGCAACTCGTCGCTAGCAGAGCCGCCGCGCGGCACCAAAAGCGCGACTGGAACGGGGGCAGAAGGGTCAATGCGCGGGCCGCCGGAATTGGCGCCGCCGATGGCGACGGGCTGACAGGCCGCGAGCAGGACCGCGAATAGAGGCAATAAGAGCAGGTGCATCTTCTTGCGGAAGGCTCGGAAACAGGCAATCATTTGTATTCACTCCCCGGTGGTGGCAAGACGACGACGGTCGCCGGAACATGGCCGCGATCATAGTCACTGCGAAAGGCGGGTCCAGCGTTGAAATTCCTCAAGACAGATCTAGCCCCAGGACTTTATTTCGTGGGCGTCCCAATCGGCACCGCACGCGATATCACGCTGCGCGCACTGGACACGCTCGCCGCGGCGGATCTATTGGCGGCAGAAGACACGCGCAGCCTGCGCAGGCTTATGGAAATCCACGGGGTGCCACTCAATGGACGCAAGGTAATCGCCCTGCACGACCACAGCGGCACATCCGTGCAAGAGCGGCTTATCGCGGCGGTCCGTGAGGGCAAATCGGTTGCCTATGCGTCAGAGGCGGGCATGCCCCTGATCGCCGATCCGGGCTTCGAGCTTAGCCGTGCCGCCGCCGAGGCGGGGGTGATGCAGACCTGCGCACCGGGGCCCTCGGCGGTGCTGACCGCGCTGGCGCTGGGCGGCCTGCCGACGGACGCGTTTTTCTTCGCGGGCTTCCTGCCCAATAGTAAATCCGCACGGATCGCGGCACTGGAAAAGCTGCGCGACGTGCCGGGAACCTTGGTGTTTTACGAATCACCCAAACGGCTTGGGGCCATGCTGCGCGATGCGGCAACCGCGCTGGGCGCGGGGCGTAAAGCAGCCATGTGCCGAGAGTTGACCAAGAAGTTCGAAGAAATTCAAAGCGATACGCTTGAAAACCTTGCGGAGACCTATCAGGCCCAAACGCCAAAAGGCGAAGTGGTCGTTCTTATTGATCGAAGCCGTTCAGAGTCTGTTAATCACCTTGACCTAGAAACAGATTTGCAACGGGCGCTTAAAGAGATGTCGATGCGTGACGCTGTCGATGTGGTGGCGCAGGCCCATGGCCTGCCTCGGCGGCAAGTCTATCAGGCGGCATTGGCGTTGGGTAAAGGTTAGGACAACGGTCGGAGTAACGAACATGGCGCAGGGTGACACAGGAATGATGCGAACTGCGGCCAAACGCCAACGGGGCCGCATGGCCTATCATGCCGGGATCGCAGCCGAAAATAGGATCGCGCAAGACTACGAAAGACGCGGCTTTGCCATCGCGCGCCGCCGCTGGCGTGGCCGCGCCGGAGAGATTGACCTGATCCTGCGCGATGGGGCTGCCCTGATCTTTGTCGAAGTGAAGCAAAGCCGAAGTTTTGCGCGTGCCGCTGAAAGCCTCTCTGCCCGACAGATGCAGCGCATCTACCGCTCTGCCGAAGAATTCCTTGCCGGTGAACCTGCTGGCAGCCTGACCGAAGTGCGCTTTGACGTGGCGCTTGTCGATGGGCAGGGAGCCACGGAAATCATTGAAAACGCTTTTGGGCACGGCTGACCCATTGCGTATAGGCCCCTGCTGCGCCATCTAAGAAGCGATCCCAAACGCCTGCACCGTCGGTCCGGGTCGGATCACGACAGGTAAGCAGCGGGGGACGCCGATGAAAATCGCCTTTCAAATGGACCCGATCGGGGACGTGAACATCAACGCCGACAGCAGCTTTCGGCTGGCTGAAGAAGCGCAGGCGCGGGGGCATGAACTGTTCTTTTACACACCCGATCATCTGGCATACCAAGAGGGGCGGATCACCGCGCGGGGCTATGATTTTACCGTACAGCGCGTGCAGGGCGATCATGCCCAGTTCGGAGATGAACGTGAGGTCGATCTGGCCGATTTCGACGTGGTTTGGCTGCGCCAAGACCCGCCCTTCGACATGCATTACATCACCTCGACCCATTTGCTGGACCGGCTGAAAGACACCACATTGGTGGTCAACGATCCCTTCTGGGTGCGCAACTATCCCGAGAAACTATTGGTTCTCGATTTTCCCGACCTGACGCCGCCCACCACCATTGCGCGGGATCTATCGACCATCAAAGCCTTTAAGGCGAAGCACGGCGATGTGATCTTAAAACCGCTCTATGGCAATGGCGGCGCCGGGGTGTTCCGGCTGGACGCCAATGACCGCAACCTCACCTCGTTGCATGAATTGTTCACCGGCTTCTCTCGGGAGCCGCTGATCGTTCAGAAATTCCTGCCCGCCGTGTCGAAAGGCGACAAGCGCGTCATCCTTGTGGACGGGGAGCCCGTTGGCGCGATCAACCGCGTACCGGCGGAAGGCGAAACGCGGTCGAATATGCATGTCGGCGGGCGGCCGGAAAAGGTCGGGCTGACCGAGCGCGATCTGGAGATTTGCGCCGCCATTGGCCCATTGCTGAAAGAAAAGGGTCAGGTCTTCGTCGGTATCGATGTCATCGGCGACTATTTGACCGAGATCAACGTGACCTCTCCCACCGGCATTCAGGAATTGGAACGGTTCGACGGCGAGAATATCGCCGGCAAAATCTGGGAGGCGATCGAGGCCCGCCGCGGGTGAGCCTGCGCCAACATCTTTTGAACCGCTGCCTGCGTCTGACAGAGAAGCCTTTGTTGGCCCGCGCAAACCCTCAAATGCTGCGGGCCACGATGGAGATGCAGGCGCGGCTCTTTTTCAAAGGGCCGCGCGATGTCTTCGCCGAATGGCGGGGCTTGCCGGGGGCGGGTTCGGCGCTTTGGCTTACGCCGCAGGGCCCTTCGAATAGTCGCGTGATCCTCTACATCCATGGCGGCGGATTTGTCTTCGGCAGCCCGGAAACCCACCGTGCCATGGTCGCGCGTTTGGCGCTGCTGACGGGCGCGCAGGCGGTGCTGCCGCGCTATGCGCGGGTGCCGGAGGCGGCCTTTCCCAAACCTGCGGAAGACATCCGCGCGGCTTGGGACGCGCTGTGTCGGACAGGCATCGCCGCGCGTGACATCGTGATTGGCGGCGACAGCGCAGGCGGTGCTTTGGTCTTTGACCTTTTGGCGGAGCTTTGTCGCGAAGGCGCGGCGCTGCCTGCGGGGGCCTTTGGGCTTTCCCCTTTGTTGGACATGACCTTTTCCGGCGCGAGCTTCACGCAGAATGCCGAAAGGGACGTGCTGTTGCCCGCCGCCCGCGCGGCAGAGATGGCGCGGCTATATCTTCGGGGGCAGAGCGCAGAGAGCCCGCGGGCAAGTCCGATCCTCGCGGATTTCAAAGGGGCGCCGCCGGTCTGGCTTACCGTGAGTGACAGCGAAATCCTACGTGACGACAGCCGCCGCCTTGCGGCCCGTTTGCGCGACGCGCGGGTGCCGGTCACCTTTCAACAGGTCCATGATCTGCCGCATGTCTGGCCGCTGTTCCAAAACCACCTGCCGGAGGCGCGCGAGACCCTTGCGACCCTCGCCGAGTGGATCAGCGCCTTGCCGCCGGATCGGGCAGGCGAAAGCTGATCGCTTCGGCCATATGGGGGCGACGCACCTCGGCCGCGCCCTCGAGATCGGCGATGGTGCGGGCCACGCGCATGACCCGGTGATACCCACGCGCGGAGAGGCAAAACCGTTCAGCCGCACGCAGCAGCAGGTCGCGCGCTTCCGCATCCGGGCTGCCGACGGTTTCAAGCAATTCCCCCGACGCGTCGGCATTGGCCGATATGCCGTCATGCTGGGCGTAGCGGGTTGATTGGAGCGTCCGCGCGGCAGCGACCCTTGCCGCAACCTCGGCAGAGGTGTCGCCGTTGGCGGGCAGGTTGAGGTCACTGTAGCTGACGGGGGGCACGTCGACGCGCAGGTCGAAACGATCCATCAGCGGGCCCGAAATGCGGCCTAGGTAGTCTTCGCCGCAGGCCGGGACTCGGGCGCAGGCGCGAGCCGGATCGGGCAGATAACCGCATTTACACGGGTTTGCGGCGGCCACCAGCATGAAGCGGCAGGGGTATTTCACATGGGCGTTGGCGCGCGCGATCATGACCTCGCCAGTCTCGATCGGCTGGCGCAGGGTTTCGAGGACCGTGCGATTGAACTCTGGAAACTCATCCATGAACAGCACGCCATTATGCGCGAGGGATGCCTCACCCGGTCGCGCTTGGCGTCCGCCGCCGATGATCGCGGCCATCGAGGCCGTGTGATGCGGCTCGCGAAAGGGGCGGCTGCGGGAAATGCCCCCCTCATCCAGAAGCCCGGCGAGGGAGTGGATCATCGAGGTCTCCAGCGCCTCTGTCGCGGTGAGCGGCGGCAGGATGCCCGGCAGCCGTGCGGCCAGCATGGATTTGCCCGAACCCGGCGTGCCGACCAACATCAGGTGGTGCCGTCCGGCGGCGGCGATTTCCAGCGCGCGTTTGGCGCGTTCCTGACCTTTGACTTCGCGCAGATCGCGGCCTGCTGCGGTCAATGGCACCTCCCCCGGCTCTGCGGGGGTGATCGGCACTTGGCCTGTGTAATGGCGAACAACGTCGCCTAGATTGGCCGCGGCGATGACCTGTGTGTTGCCGACCCAAGCGGCCTCTGCTCCCGATCCTGCGGGGCATAGGAGGCTGCGGTCGTGGGTGGCGGCAGCCATCGCCGCGGGTAGGGCACCGACCACCGGCATCAGCGTACCGTCAAGCGAAAGCTCTCCCAAGGCGACCACATTCTGGGTGATGTCTTCTGGCAGGATGTCGAGCGCTGACAGAAGTGCCAGCGCGATGGGCAGGTCGAAGTGACTGCCCTCCTTGAGCAGGTCTGCCGGGGAAAGGTTCACGGTGATGCGTTTTGACGGCAAGGCGATGGCCATGGCGCTGAGCGCGGTGCGCACCCGGTCGCGCGCTTCTGACACGGCCTTGTCCGCCAGTCCGACGATGGAGAAACCGGGCAGGCCAGCAGTGACCGCGCATTGCACCTCGACAATGCGCGCCTCAACCCCCTGAAATGCGACCGTATAGGCCCGCGATACCATTGCGCGTTCTCCCGCCTTGCTATGGTTAATCGGTAGGCAAGACGGGTTTAGGAATGGTTAATGCAGGTCTTAGGCCGCCTTGGCGACGGGCCAGTCCCGTTTGGGCAAACCAAGCTCATAGGGGAACGGCTCATACGCGGTTTCCAACCCGGCAGCGCGCCATGTTTTGAAGGCCGGATCATGGATCGTGGTGTCGCAATAGGCCTGCGCATCAGCCGAGACTGGCAGGTCATAGCCGACGATCCGCGCGGCAACCGGGGCATAGAATACGTCAGCGAGCGAGTAGGCCCCGAAAAGCCATGGCCCTGCGCTGCGCGCCTGGCTGCGGGCATGTCGCCACAGGTCTTCGATGCGCTCTAGGTCCTGCCGAGTATCAGCATCCGGGTCAAACCCCTCCCACACATGTTGCAATTGCATCGGGCAGGCTCCGCGCAGCGCGCCGAAGCCGGAAGCCATCGCAGCACATAGCCAGCGCGCCGTGGCCCGGGCGGCTGGATCAGCGGGCCAGAGCCCGGCATCGGGATGCCGTTCGGCCAGCGTTTCGGCCATGGCCAGCGTCTCTCCCACCACGGTGCCGTCGGGCAGGCGCAAAGCAGGCACCAACCGCGCCGGGGCGAGGGGGGCAAGGTCTTGGGCCATGGTCCCGCTGTAGAGGCCGACCAGATGCGCGCGGTAGGGCAGACCGAATTTCTCAAGCATCAGCCATCCCCTGAGGGACCAACTGGAGAAGGTGCGATCGCCGATATAAAGATCATATGTCATAGGCGAAATTAGGCAGAAGCGGGCTGCCAAGCAAAGCCCTTTGTGCGGCGGTGCAGGCTAGGGCGTGTGATTAATGCCGTTGATCCGCCAAGTGCCGCTTTCATGTACCAAATGTGTGACTGAGAGGTTGTCGATCTTATGGGCCATCGCCTCAAGCGGGCCGCCGCCTTGGGCCTGTTGCACCTGCGTGAGGATCACCCCGAAATGCGCCACGGCGATCACATGGGCGTTGGGGTGGGCCGCGTTGATCCGTGCCACCACCCGGTCGACGCGGGCCTTGGTCTGGTTCCAGCTTTCCCCTTCGGGGGCCGCGACATCGCCGGGCGTCTCCCAATAGGCGCGGCTGAGGTCGGGGTCGCGCGCGGCAACCTCGGAAAAATGCAGCCCGTCCCAAGCGCCGAAATGCAGTTCGCGCAGCCCGTGTTCATGGGGCAAGCGGCGACGAGAGGGCAGGGCCAGCGCATCCGCCGTATCCACCGCGCGCATCAGGTCCGATGACACAAGCAGCGCGTCGTCAGGCAGGTGCAGGTTCAAACGTGCTAGACGGGGGGCATCGGAAAGGTCGGCCGGGACATCGCGCCAGCCGACAAAGTTTTTCTCATGGGTCGGGCCGTGTCGCACCCAATGCCAAATGGTCACGGCATCTCCCCTTTCAGCAGTTGCGGCAGGCCCACGACAACCTGCACCACGGTATCCGCCTCGGCGGCCAAGGCGATGTTGAGCCGCCCCTGCGCCTCGCGGAATTGCCGCGCCATGGCGTTTTCGGGCACGATGCCTTGGCCGACCTCGTTCGAGACGATGACCCAATGCGCGGCGCAGGCGCGCAGAGCCGTCAAAAGCTGTGCCTGCGCGGCTATTAGATCGCTGTTTTCCATCAGGTGATTGCTAAGCCACATGGTCGCGCAGTCGATCAGCACGATTTCGCCTGCGGGCAGTTTCGCCAGCGGTTCGGTCAGATCAAGCGGGCATTCAACGGTGCGCCATCCTGCATCACGTCTTGCTTGATGTTTGTTCACGCGTTCTTGAACTTCGTCGTCCCAAATGCGTCCGGTGGCAAGGTAAGTCTTTGGCAGGCCGCTGGAATTTACAAGGCCCTCTGCCCATTCCGACTTGCCCGAGGCCGCCCCGCCTAGGGCAAAGGTAGTTCTAGGCAACATCTTCTCACCAAATATTTGAACCAAATGGCATGTCTCTGCGTATCTCCACCAACGGCCCATCACAAGGTGCGCCACGCATTTCTCAAGGGGGATACCAAATGTCATTGCAGACCGCTCGCGAATTTTCACTCACCCGCACCGCAATGAAGGCCGAATTGCTCGACGCCGAGACAGAGTTGGAACTGGCTTATGCGTGGCGTGATCAGCGGGATGAGGCCGCTCTGCATCGTTTGATCACCGCCTACATGCGTTTGGCGATCTCAATGGCGGGCAAGTTCAAACGCTACGGCGCGCCGATGAACGATTTGATCCAAGAGGCCGGTCTGGGTCTGATGAAAGCGGCCGACAAATTCGACCCCGACCGCGGCGTGCGGTTCTCGACCTATGCGGTCTGGTGGATCAAGGCGAGCATTCAGGACCATGTGATGCGCAACTGGTCGATGGTACGGACCGGTTCGACCTCCTCCCAGAAATCTCTATTTTTCAACATGCGCCGCGTGCAAGCCCGGCTGGAGCGCGAAGCCACGGCAATGGGCGAGACATTGGACAAGCACCAGCTGCGCCAGATGATCTCGACCGAGATCGGCGTGCCGTTGCATGATGTCGAGATGATGGAAGGGCGTCTGTCGGGCTCTGACTATTCGCTGAACGCTACGCAATCGGCTGAGGACGAGGGCCGCGAGTGGATTGAAGCGCTGGCTGACGAAAGCGCGCAGGCGGCGGAACGTGTCGAGGAGAGCCATGACACCGCGCAACTGCGCAACTGGCTGCTGACGGCGATGCAGGGGCTGTCGGAACGGGAGCAGTTCATCGTGCGCGAGCGTAAACTGCGCGACCCTGCACGCACCTTGGAAAGCCTCGGGGATGAGCTGAGCCTCAGCAAAGAGCGGGTGCGCCAGCTTGAGGCCGCGGCCTTTGGCAAGATGCGCAAGTCGCTTGAACTGCAATCGCGCGAGGTTTTTGCCTTTCTCGCCTGACCCCCTACAGCGATGCCCACCGGGGCTGGCAGATTTCGCCGCCCCGGATTAAGGTCTCCCGAACGCAAACGGGGGGCCTTTATGCTGTCGGGCAAACATATTCTGCTGATCATCGGCGGTGGCATTGCCGCCTATAAATCCCTTGATCTGATCCGCCGCCTGCGCGAACGCGGGGCCAAGGTGACCCCGGTTTTGACCCGCGCAGGCGAAGAGTTCGTGACCCCGCTTTCCGTCTCTGCCCTGACCGGGGTGAAGGTGTTTCGCGATCTTTTCGATCTGGGGGATGAGGCCGAGATGGGCCACATCCAACTCAGCCGCGCGGCAGACCTGCTGGTGGTCGCCCCCGCCACGGCTGATCTGATGTCCAAGATGGCGCAGGGTTCGGCGAATGATCTGGCCTCGACCCTGCTGTTGGCCACTGACAAGCCCGTATTGCTGGCGCCTGCGATGAATGTGCGCATGTGGCAGCACCCCGCGACACAGCGCAACATCGCCACGTTGCGCGGCGATGGCATCACCATGGTGGGCCCGAATGACGGTGACATGGCCTGCGGTGAATTCGGCCCGGGCCGTATGGCCGAACCGCTTGAGATCGTCGCCGCTGTTGAGGCGCAGCTTGGCAACGGACCCCTCAAGGGCAAACGCATCCTCGTTACCTCCGGCCCGACCCATGAGCCGATCGACCCGGTGCGCTACATCGCCAACCGCTCTTCCGGTGCGCAGGGCACGGCCATCGCGCGCGCGCTGAGGGCTTTGGGGGCAAAGGTGACCTTTGTCACCGGCCCGGCAGAGGTCGCGCCGCCCGAGGGGGTCAAGGTGGTGCGCGTGCAAACGGCGCAAGAGATGATGCAGGCGGTAGACGCCGCACTGCCCGCCGATGCCGCCGTCTTTGCCGCTGCGGTGGCCGATTGGCACGTGCAGGGGGCAGGAGACCGTAAGCTGAAGAAATCCAAAGACGGGCTGCCCAGTCTTACATTCGCGGAAAATCCCGACATCCTGAAAACCATAAGCCAGCGCAGCGAAGGCCGCCCCGCGCTCGTCGTGGGATTTGCGGCAGAGACCGACGATGTGCTGGCCCATGCCACCGCGAAACGCGCGCGCAAGGGCTGTGACTGGATCGTTGCCAACGACGTTTCCCCCGCCACCGGCATTATGGGCGGCCGCGAGAATGCCGTGACGCTGATCACCGACGAGGGCGCAGAGGACTGGCCGCGCATGGGCAAGGATGCCGTGGCCGCCCGTCTGGCCGAACGCATCGCCGCAGCACTTGCCTAAGGGGACGCTATGAGCACGATCACACTCTGCTGGGCCGATGGCGCGGACCGCAGCCTGCCACTGCCCGCCTATGAAAGCGCAGGCGCGGCGGGCGCGGACCTGCGGGCTAACCTGCCCGATGGTCCGGTCACGCTGGTCCCCGGCGCGCGGGCGCTGATCTCGACTGGATTGCATATGGCGATCCCGCAGGAATTCGAGGTGCAGGTCCGCCCGCGCTCGGGCCTTGCGCTGAAACATGGGATCACCTTGATCAACAGCCCCGGCACCATCGACAGCGATTATCGCGGTATCGTGGGGGTGATCTTGGGCAATATGGGGCACGAGGCTTTCACCGTCGAACACGGCATGCGCATCGCGCAGATGGTCGTGGCTCCGGTGATGCAGGCGGGGTTCGATCTGGCCGACAGCCTTGATGAAACCTCGCGCGGCGCGGGCGGTTTCGGCTCGACGGGGGCGCACTGATGCTGGCTGTTTTGATCATCGCTGCCGCTCTGTGGTTTGGCGGCGGGTTTCTTGGCCTGCCGCGCGGGCTGCGTGCGGGGCTCGTTGCGGTTATGTATCTGGCTTTGGTGGGGCTACATCTGGCCTTTCCGGCCACGCACCCGCTGCGGCTGGCCACCGGAGGCAGCGCCGCGCCTTGGCTGCTGCTGGGCGGCTTCGTTGCGCTGGTGATGCTCTACCGGCAGGGGCTGGAAACCCTGCGCGCCCGCGCCCGGCCGCGCGAACCGACGGCGCCCCAGACCTCGGGCCGTTTTTCGGACAGTGAACTTAACCGTTATGCCCGCCATATCGTGCTACGCGAGGTCGGCGGGGCCGGGCAAAAGGCGTTGAAAAACGCCAAAGTGCTTGTCGTGGGGGCGGGTGGCCTCGGCGCGCCGGCGCTGCAATATCTCGCGGCGGCGGGCGTTGGCACCATCGGGGTGATCGACGACGACACGGTCGAGAACGCGAACCTGCAACGGCAGGTAATCCACAAAGACGCGGCCATCGGCACGCCCAAGGTCTTTTCGGCCCAAGCCGAGATGCTGGCGCAAAACCCCCATATCACCGTGCGCCCCTACCACCGTCGCCTCAGCGACGAGATCGCCGCCGAGCTGGTGGCCGACTATGACCTCGTGCTCGACGGGACCGATAATTTCGACACCCGTTACCGGGTCAATGCCGCCTGTGTCGGGGCTGGTAAGCCACTGATTTCAGGCGCGCTCAGCCAGTGGGAGGGGCAGCTCAGCATCTTTGATCCCGCGCGCGGTGCGCCCTGCTATCGCTGTATTTTTCCGCAAGCGCCTGCCGCGGGGCTGGCTCCCTCCTGTGCCGAGGCCGGGGTGATCGGGCCGCTGCCCGGCGTGATCGGCACTATGATGGCGCTTGAGGCGGTGAAGCTGATCACCGGCGCGGGCAACGTGCTGCGCGGCGAGATGATGATCTACGACGGGCTTTACGGTGAGACCCGCAAGATCGGGCTCAAGCGGCGGGCGGACTGCGAAACCTGCAGCGGGTGATTGCAAGTCTCCGCCCCGCGCCCCATCTAGAGCGCAAAGGAGATTTATATGACAAATCCGCTGCTCGCTGACTGGAACACGCCTTTCGGCATCGCCCCCTTTGACCGCATTTCAGACGATGATTTCGCCCCCGCGCTTGAGGAGGCATTGACCGCCCACCGGGCCGAGATCGACGCCATCGCCGAGAACCCCGAGGCGCCCAGCTTTGCCAATACGATCGAGGCGCTCGAAGCGTCCGGCGACGCGCTCGACAAGGTGTTGAGCGTGTTTTTCACCGTCGCGGGGGCCGACAGCAACGGCGCGCGCGAGGCGTTGCAGCGCGATTTCTCGCCCAAGCTTGCTGCGCATCAATCGGCGATCTCGGGTAATGCTAAGCTCTTTGCCCGCATCGCTGCCATCTGGGAGGCCCGCGACACGCTCGCGCTGACCGAGGAGCAGGCCCGCGTGCTGATGCTGACGCATCGCGGCTTCGTCCGCGCTGGCGCGGCGTTGACCGGGGCGGCCGCCGCGCGGATGAAAGAGATCAAGGCGCGGCTGGCGGTGCTGGGCACGCAGTTCACGCAAAACCTGCTGGCCGATGAGCGGGATTGGTTCATGCCGCTGTCGGAGGGCGATCTGACCGGCTTGCCGGATTTCGCGCTCGACGCCGCCCGCGCGGCGGGCAAGGAGAAGGGTGCGGATGGCCCGGTGGTCACGCTCTCGCGGTCGCTGATCACACCCTTCCTGCAATTCTCAGACCGTCGCGACCTGCGCGAAAAGGCGTTTCGTGCATGGGAAGCACGCGGTGCCAATGGCGGGGAAACCGACAACCGCGACATCGCTGCCGAAACGCTGGCCCTGCGCAAGGAGCGCGCGGAACTTCTGGGCTATGAAAATTTCGCCGCCTACAAGCTGGAAACCGAAATGGCAAAGACGCCGGACGCCGTGCGCGACTTGCTGATGTCGGTCTGGAAACCGGCCAAGGCGCAGGCCGATGCCGATGCCGAGGTACTGACCGCGCTGATGCGCGAGGACGGCGTGAACGGGGCGATGGAGCCATGGGATTGGCGCTACTACGCCGAAAAGCGCCGTGCGGCAAAGCATGACCTCGATGAGGCGGCGCTAAAGCCCTATTTCCAGCTCGATCGGATGATCGACGCGGCCTTCGACTGTGCCAACCGGTTGTTCGGGCTGGCGTTCGCGCCGCTCGAAGTGCCACTGTACCATCCCGATTGCCGGGCGTGGGAGGTGACGCGGAACGGCCAGCATGTGGCGGTCTTTATCGGCGACTATTTCGCGCGCGGCTCGAAGCGTTCGGGCGCATGGTGCTCGGCGATGCGGAGCCAAGCGAAGTTCCCCCGCGCGCAGGCGCCGGTGGTGATCAACGTCTGCAATTTCGCCAAGGGCGACCCGGCGCTGTTGTCCTATGACGACGCGCGCACGCTGTTTCACGAGTTCGGCCATGCGTTGCACCAAATGCTGTCGGACGTGACCTATGAAAGCGTCAGCGGCACCTCGGTGGCGCGGGACTTTGTGGAATTGCCCAGCCAGCTTTATGAACATTGGCTGGACCAGCCCGAGGTCTTGCAGAAATTCGCGACCCACGCGCGCACGGGCGAGCCGATGCCGCGTGAGATGCTGGACAAGGTACTGGCGGCGTCGACCTTCGACATGGGGTTCCAGACGGTGGAATATATCGCCTCGGCCCTCGTCGATCTGGAGTTCCACGACGGTGCCCCGCCTGCCGATCCGATGGCGAAACAGGCCGAGGTGCTCAGCAGCATCGGCATGCCGCAGGCGATCCGGATGCGCCACGCCACGCCGCAATTCGCGCATGTCTTCTCGGGCGACGGATATTCCAGCGCCTACTACAGCTACATGTGGTCCGAGGTGATGGACGCCGACGCTTTCGCCGCCTTCGAAGAAGCGGGCGGCGCCTTTGACGCGGAGCGCGCCGAGGCGTTGGAGACCCACATCCTGTCGACCGGCGGCAGCCGCGATCCGGCAGAGCTTTATACCGCGTTCCGGGGGCGCCTGCCGGGGGTCGAGGCGCTGCTCAAAGGGCGCGGGCTGGCGGCCTGAGCCTTGACGCGGCCGGGGGTTAGTACCCCCGGTCGCGGTCTACCAGATGCAGCAGAGCCTCTCCGGCCTCGCTGCGGCGGATGTTCTCGGCAATGACTTCCGAGGCGGTCTCATTGCGCGTGGCCGCCGCGATATGCGGGGTTACGGTGACGCGCGGATGCGCCCAATAGGGGTGATCTTCGGGCAACGGTTCCACGCGGAAGACATCCAGCGTCGCATGGGCGATCTGCCCGCTGTCGAGCGCCGCCAGTAGGGCGTCATCATCGATCAGTGGGCCACGTCCGGGGTTGATGATAAACGCGCCTTTGGGCATCTGCGCTAGCGTTTCGGCATTCAGCACATCTCGCGTGGCGGGGGTGTCGGGCATCAGCAGGACGGCGATCTCGGCCCGTTTCAGCGTCTCTGTCAGGCCGTCGTCCCCATGCAGGCAGCGCACGCCCTCGATCTGCTTTTCGCTCCGCGACCAGCCGGTCACATCGAAGCCCAGACCCACCAACGCTGCGGCCACCGCTTGGCCGAGCGCACCGATGCCCAGCACCGCCACGCCCCGCTCGCGTGCCAGTGGCGGGGTGCGCGGCTCCCATTTAGCGTCTTCGCGCAGAATGTCCGCATCCATCCCCAGATGATGGCGCAGCACATGGCCCGTGACCCATTCGACCATGCCGTGGGTCAGGCCGAAATCGACCATCCGTGTCAGCGGGATTTTTAAGGTTTCGTTGCCGGTGATCGCCTCCACCCCGGCCCAGAGGTTCAGCACCGCTTTGGCGCGGGTGTAGGGGGTGAAATCCTGCAAGTCGCTGTTGGGGGCATAGACGATATAATCGACCTCTTCGGGCGGCAGGTCGGTGGCGAGTGTGAAATCCCGCCCCGGCAGGGCCTTGCGCAGCGCGTCGTTCAACGGCTTTTCGTAGCCGTCCCAGCGTTCGGCTTTGGCGGCGAAGAGAATATTGATCGTCATGAATTACCTCGGTCTATGAACATGCGCCGATTGCACCAGCCCAAAGGCCAGCAGCAGCACCAGCATGGCCGAGCCGCCATAGCTCACCATCGGCAGCGGCACGCCAACCACGGGGGCCAGCCCCATGACCATCGACATGTTAACGGCGAAAAAGAGAAAGAAGTTGAGCGCGATGCCCAGTGTCAGCAGGCTTGAGAACCGGTCTTTGTTCTTCACCGCCGAGGCCACGCAGAACAGGATGATCAGCGCATAAAGCCCAAGTAGTGAGACGCCGCCGACGAAACCGAACTCTTCGGCCAACGTGGTAAAGATAAAGTCGGTGTGTTTTTCGGGCAGGAAGTTCAGCCGCGATTGGGTGCCCTGCATATAGCCACGCCCAGACCAGCCGCCCGAGCCGAGCGCGATCTTGGATTGGGTAATGTGATAGCCCGCGCCAAGCGGGTCTTGGCTGGGGTCGAGAAAGGTGTCGATACGGCGGTATTGGTAATCTTTCAGCAGTTGCCACGGGGTGCCGCGCGATTGGAAGACGGCAGTGACCAGCCCGATGGCGGCGGTGATGACGGCGGCGAAATAGGCCCAATGCACACCAGCAAGGAACATCAGCCCGCCGCCCGCGGTCAAAAGCAGGATCGAGGTGCCCAAGTCGGGCTGTTTCAGGACCAAAGCGGTTGGGACCACGATGATCAGGATCGGCAGCAGCACCCAAAAGGGGCGCGACACCTTTTTGACCGGCAGCCAGTCGTAATAGGCGGCCAGAAACAACACCAGCGTGATCTTCATCAGTTCCGACGGTTGCAGCCGCATAAAGCCGATGTCGATCCAACGCTGCGCGCCCATGCCGACAGAGCCAAAGAGTTCGACCGCGACCAGCAGCACCAAGGTCGCCCCATAGGCCACGCCCGACAGGTTGCGCCAGAGCCAGATCGGCACCATCGCCACAGTGAACATGATCGCAATGCCCATGCCAAAACGCTTCATCTGCGGTTCGGCCCAAGGAGAGAATGACCCGCCCGCGACCGAGTAGAGCATCAAGAACCCCACGCCCGCGACACTGGTCAACAGGATCGCCAGCGGCCAGTTCATGAAAAGGATCTTGCGCAGCCCCGTGGGGACGGATTTGACCGTATGCTCAAGATAGCTCATGCCTGATCGTCTCCCGCTACGCTGGCCGAGGTCTCCGGCGCGGTGTCGCGCAGCTCTTCTTGTTGGGTGGCGATGCGGCCCCGATCAGACTTGGGGTAGGCTTCGAGCGGCGGCTCGCCGCCCGCCATGGCCTGCAACATCACGTCGCGCGCAATTGGGGCGGCGGCGGTTGACCCGCCCCCCCCGTGTTCCACCAGCACGCAGGCCGCGTATTTGGGTTTGTCATAGGGCGCAAAGCACACAAAAAGCGCGTGATCGCGGCGCTCCCACGGCAGGTCGGCGTTACTGGTTACACCACGGGCGCGTTCGGCGGCGGTGATGTTGCGCACCTGACTGGTGCCGGTCTTGCCTGCCATGCGCATCGTGTCGTCGATGATGCGGCTGCGATAGCCGGTGCCGCGGCGGTCGTTGACCACGTCGTACATCGCCTTGCGCAATTGGCGCAGGTTGTTTTCGTTCAGGCCCATCGGCTCGCCCGCGCCGCTGGGTTGCTCCACCCCATCGATGGATTTAATCAGCCGCGGCGTGACTGCGCGCCCCGTGGCGATCCGCGCGCTCATCACTGCAAGTTGCAGGGGGGAGGAGAGGGTGAAACCCTGCCCGATGGAGGCGTTGACCGTGTCACCGACGACCCACTCTTCGCCGCGGGCCGAGCGTTTCCATTGCTTCGTCGGTGCCAGCCCTCCCGCCACCGAAGAGAGCGCCAGATCATGTTTGATTCCAAGGCCAAAGCGGTTGGACATGGCAGTGATCTTCTCGATCCCCACCTTCACAGCCAGATCGTAGTAATAGACGTCGCAAGATTGCTTGAGCGAATCCTGAAGGTTGACCCAGCCATGGCCTGCGCGTTTCCAACAGTGGAACCGCCGTCCCGCGACCTCCAGATGGCCGGGGCAATAGACGGTCTCATCGGGGGCGACGATGCCCTCTTCGATGGCGGCCAGCGCCACGATCATCTTGAAGGTCGAACCGGGCGGGTAGGTGCCCTGTACGGGTTTGTTCACCAGCGGGCGGTATTTGGAGTTTAGCAGCGGGTTATAGTCCGCCGAAGAGATGCCGCCGATAAAGAGGTTCGGGTCATAGCTGGGCGACGAGGCGAGTGCGGCCAGATCGCCATTCTCGCAATCGATGATGACCACGGCGGCGCTCTCTTCGCCCAGACGGGCCTGCACATAGCGTTGCAGATTGGCGTCCACGGTTAATTGCAGGTCGGCCCCGGCCTGACCTTCGCGCCGCTCCAATTCGCGCATCACGCGGCCTGTGGCGTTCACCTCTACATGTTTGGTGCCCGCCGCGCCGCGCAGCAGGTTCTCGGCGCGGGCTTCGACGTTGATTTTGCCGATTTGAAAGCGCGGGATGCGCAGCACCTGATCGGGGTTTTCCAGCGCGTCGAGGTCGGCTTGGCTCACCCGGCCTACGCGGCCCACCACATGGGCGAAATCCGCGCCGCGCGGGTAGACGCGGGTCAGGCCCACTTCGGGGGTGACGCCGGGCAGGGCAGGGGCGTTGACACTGACCTTGCTCACGACCTCCCAACTGACGTCATCGACGATGGTAACGGGCAGGAAGGGCGCTGAGCGGGCCATCTCGGTCATGGCGCGTTCGCGGGTCTCGTCATCAATTTCGATAACTTGGGCCAAACGCTCCATCACCGCCGCCACGTCGCCTGCATCTTCGCGCACCATGACGATCCGGTAGGAGGGGACGTTATCGGCAAGCTGTACGCCGTTGCGGTCGAAAATCTCACCGCGGGAGGGTGGGATCAGGCGGATGTTGATGCGGTTCTCTTCGGCGAGCAGGCGAAATTGGTCGGCCTGATCGACCTGCAGATAGCGCATCCGCGCGGCCAGACCGCCCATGAACAGCAGTTGCGCCCCGCCCAAAAGGGCAGCGCGCCGGGTCAGGCGCGTGTGGTTTGCATCATTGTCGGCGCGGCTACGTCTCATCTCATCGCTCCCCGATCACACCCGTTTGCCAAGCGCGTCCAGATCGCCCGGCGCGGTCTTGCGCACGCCCATGATACCATGGGTCACCGCCACGATCAGCGGATAAGCGAGCGTCGTCAGTGCCAATTCCGTGAGGTTCAGCGTCATGGCGGGCGTGGGCACCAGCGCAAGGCTTAGCAAAATACGGTTGGCAAAGATCACCATGGTCAGGATCACAGCCACGGTCAGCCATTCGGCGGCAAAGCTTGCATCCCGCAGGTGCCGCCCCCGCGATTTCAGGTTCTCGACCCCCATCAAGGCCAGCACCGCCCAAAGGCCGGGCGGGCGTTGCAGCAAGAGATCCGCCAGCAAAAAGACCAAGGCCAGAAACAGCGCGGGCACATATTCAGGCCGCCGCAGCGCCCAAGCGCAGGCAAAGCCCAAAAGCAGGTCCGGCCCCGCCCAGCTGCGCGGAATCGTCTCAAGCGGGAGGAGGTGGAAAAACAGGATCACCAGCGCCAGCGCCACAAAGCTCAGGCGCATGACCCAAAGCCGGCTGCGCGACAGATCGGTCATTGCTCCACCCCTAGGGGCGCTGCCGGTTCGGCCAATGGGCCATCGGAGGTAATGACATGGGCGGTGTCAGGCACTTTCTCATTGCCGTGGTGGCGCAGCACTCGCAGGAACTCAAGCCGCTCGTAATCCGCAGCCAGCCTTACGCGTAGCCGTCCACCCGGATCGGCGGCGACTTGGCCAATCAGGATGCCCGCGGGGAACACCCCGCCATCGCCCGAGCTGATCACCCGGTCACCGGGGCGCACCAACTCGCGGTTTTCAATGAAGTCGAGCGGTGGAGCCGCGCTGTTGTCGCCCGCCACGATGGCCCGCTGGCCAGAAGGCTGGATCGTCGCCGGAATGCGGCTGGAAGCGTCGGTCAGCAGGATCACGCGCGCGGTGTTCTTGCCCACGCCCGCGATGCGGCCCACGAGGCCGATGCCGTCCATCGTCGCCCAGCCTTCAACCAGCCCATCCCGCGCGCCGACGTTCAGCAGCACAGATTGGCGATAGGGCGAGCCGCTGTCGGCCAGCACGGTGCCGGTGATGAAGGTAAGCCGCGGGTCAAGCCGCACGTTGTTAAGGTCCAGCAGGCGCGCGTTCTCTTGCTCAAGCTGCAAGGCCGCCTCTTTCCACGCCTGCATCTGCCGCAGTTCCGAACGCAGCTCGCGGTTTTGTTCGCTCAGACGTTGGTAGCTTTGAAAATCGCGTAGCAGGTTGATCGTGCCGGTAACAGGGGCCATGGCCCAATCGAGGTTGGGCACGAAACGATCCGTCACCTGCGCGCGGAAGCGTTCAACGCGGGGGCTGTCGATCCGCCAAAGCAGGAAAATCCCGACCAGCGCCAACACCAGCACAGCCAGCAGCAACCGGCGCAGGGGGCCGGTGAAATCGCTGGAACTGGAACGGTCCTTGGCCATCTGTGCCGAAACTCCCACCCGGACAGGCGGGGCGGTGTCGCCGCGTGCCGGGTCTGGCTAATCTGCCAGTGTTAACTGTCGTAGTCGATCGCGTGGCGCAGTTGTTTCTCGTATTCCAGCGCCTTGCCGGTGCCGAGAGCCACACAGTTCAGCGGCTCATCCGCGACCGATATCGCAAGGCCCGTCTGTTCACGCAGCGCCAGATCAAGATCACCCAGCAGCGCACCGCCGCCCGTCAGCATCACGCCCCGGTCGACGATGTCGGCGGCCAAATCCGGCGGGGTGGTTTCCAGCGCGGTCATCACCGCTTCGCAGATTTGCTGCACTGGCTCGGCCAGCGCCTCGGCGATCTGGGCCTGCGTCACCTCGATCTCTTTAGGCACACCATTCAGCAGGTCACGGCCCCGGATCTGCATCGAGGTGCCGCGCCCGTCGTCGGGCATCCGCGCGGTGCCGATGGAGGTTTTCACCCGCTCGGCAGTCGTCTCACCGATCAGCAGGTTCTGCTGGCGGCGCAGGTAGCTGATGATGCCTTCGTCCATCCGGTCGCCGCCGACACGGACAGAGCGTGCGTAAACGATGTCGCCCAGAGAAAGCACCGCCACCTCAGTTGTACCGCCGCCGATGTCGACGACCATGTTACCGGTTGGGTCGGTGATCGGCATGCCCGCACCGATGGCAGCGGCGATGGGCTCCGCAATCAGCCCGGCGCGGCGCGCGCCAGCGCTCAGAACCGACTGGCGGATCGCACGTTTCTCAACCGGGGTAGCGCCATGGGGGACGCAGACGATGATCTTGGGCTTGGAGAAGGTCGAGCGCTTGTGCACCTTGCGGATGAAGTGCTTGATCATCTCCTCGGCGGTGTCGAAGTCGGCGATGACCCCTTCACGCATCGGGCGGATCGCCTCGATGCTGCCCGGGGTCCGGCCCAGCATCAGCTTGGCGTCTTCGCCCACGGCGAGCACTTTCTTGACACCATCCTTGACGTGATAGGCGACAACCGAAGGTTCGCTCAGCACGATGCCCTTACCCTTGACGTAAACCAGCGTATTCGCGGTGCCGAGGTCGATCGCCATATCGGAGGAGAACAGGCCGCGGAATTGATCGAGGATGGACATAACAGTAGCGGAGCCTTGCAAATATTCGGACAGGCCCGCCAGCATGGGACCACGCGCGGGCTATTGGCTCTTATAGGGCGCACAGGGTCAGGGTGAAAGGGGCAAGACCGCAAAGGTGGCGCGATATTGCCGCCGCGCTATCATAGAGCGGTATATTTAGGGCGCAGCGCGGGCGGAGGGCAGCAATACCATGCGAAAGATACAGACACTTGGGGTGCATCACATCACTCTTTCCGGGGCCGACCGGCAAAGCTCGATCGACTTTTGGGAAGGGGTTTTGGGGATGCCTTTCATCTTTGACCAGCCCAATCTGGATGACCCGGATGAAGGGCATTTGTATTTCGATCCCGGCGATGGGCGGCTGATCACGATCTTTACTAATGAGACCCGCAAGCGGGTGCACAACCGCACGCCGATGGATCCGGGCTGCGTGCATCATTTGGCTTTTGAAGTGGACCGCGCGATATTCGATCAGGTGCCAGCGCGGTTGGAGGCGCGGGGCATCGGGCATTCGGGGGTCAAGGATCGCGGCTTCATGCATTCGATCTATTTCAAGGATCCGTTGGGGCTGTTGATCGAACTGGCCTGCTACACCTTTATCCCGCCGCGTGGGTCGAGCCATGCCGAGGTGATGCTGGAGGCGCACAAGTTGCGCGTGGCGGCGGGGGAGGATCATATTCAGCGGCAGCATCTGGCGGATGCGGTCGTGAAGATCGTGGAGCGGGGGCAGGCGTCGCTGAGCACGGATCGCGGGGCGAAGAACCCTTATTGAAGTGACACCGGGCCCGGAATCAAGCCGCAGGCGCCGGGCCATCGCCTGCCCGCCCGGACGGGTAGGCGATTTGGTAAGGCTGGGTGTGACCTAGAGGACGCACATCACGGCTGCACCATAAAGTGGCACCAACGTAGCGTTGGATCGCCGACCCGCGGGCAGGCGCTGGCCCTCGATCTACAGCTTTAGCCGTTCAATGAGGCGAAGGTTTGGGGTAATACCCCTCCGCAAATAAAAAGGGCGGGGTTTCCCCCGCCCTCCGCATCAACTCACATCTTTATAATTGATCTCGCGCTTGTCCGTGCCGCCCTTCTCACGCCGCACCAACAGACGGTTCAACGCATGGATATACGCCCGCACACTCGCCACCACGGTATCGGTATCCGCCGACTGACCGGTCACGATCCGGCCCTCTTCCTCCATCCGCACGGAAACCGTCGCCTGCGCGTCGGTACCCTCGGTCACCGCATGCACCTGATAAAGCTGCAAGCGCGCGGAATGCGGCACCAGCGCCTTGATGCAGTTGAACGCCGCATCGACGGGGCCATCGCCCGTTTGGTTGGTGGTCTGCTCCGCACCATCGATCTCCAGCACCATATCGGCGGTCTGTGGGCCATCGGTGCCGCAAACGACCTTGAGGGATTTCAGGCGAATGCGGTCTTCTTCAGGGTCGGTCGCGGTGCGCATCAGCGCGATCAGGTCATCCTCGTAGATTTCCTTTTTACGGTCGGCCAATTCCTTGAACCGCACGAAAACGTCCTTGAGCTGGTTATCGCCTAATTCAAACCCGAGGTCTTCGAGCTTGGAACGCAGCGCGGCGCGGCCCGAATGCTTGCCCATGACGATATTGGTCTCGGTGAGACCCACGTCCTCGGGGCGCATGATCTCGAAGGTCTCGGCGTTCTTCAGCATGCCGTCTTGGTGGATGCCGCTCTCATGGGCAAAGGCGTTCTTGCCGACGATGGCCTTGTTGAACTGTACCGCGAAGCCTGAAACAGCAGCGACCCGGCGCGAGATGTTCATGATCTTGCGGCTGTCGATGCGCGTCTCGTAAGGCATGATGTCATTGCGCACTTTCAGCGCCATGACGACCTCTTCGAGCGCCGTGTTGCCCGCGCGTTCGCCCAGACCGTTGATGGTGCATTCGATCTGCCGCGCGCCTGCTTCAACGGCGGCGAGCGAGTTCGCTGTCGCCATGCCGAGGTCGTTGTGGCAGTGGGTGGCAAAGATGATCTCATCCGCGCCGGGCACGTTCTCCAAGAGCTTCGCGATCAAATCGGCGCTTTCGCGCGGGGCGGTATAGCCCACGGTGTCGGGGATGTTGATCGTGGTGGCCCCGGCTTTGATGGCGATCTCGACAACGCGGTAGAGGTAATCAAGCTCGGTCCGTGTCGCGTCCATCGGCGACCATTGCACGTTGTCACAGAGGTTGCGCGCGTGGGTCACGGTCTCATGGATGCGGTCGGCCATCTCATCCTGTGTCAGGTTCGGAATCGCGCGGTGCAGGGGCGAGGTGCCGATGAAGGTGTGGATGCGCGGCTGGCGGGCGTGTTTCACCGCTTCCCAGCATCGGTCGATGTCGCCCAGTTGCGCGCGGGCAAGGCCACAGATCACGGCGTTCTGGCTTTGGCGGGCGATCTCGCTCACCGCGTTAAAGTCGCCTTCAGAGGCGATGGGAAAACCCGCTTCGATGATGTCGACGCCCATCTCATCCAAAAGCTGCGCGATCTCCAGCTTTTCGGCATGGGTCATCGTCGCCCCGGGGGACTGTTCGCCATCCCGCAAGGTGGTGTCAAAAATCAGCACACGGTCCTGTTTCGTCATATCTGTCATCCTGGGTTCTTTCTTTGCTGGTATCCTTGGCGCGCGACACATCCCTCTGAGCGGGCGCGCCGAAGGGCACGCTCAGAGGCGAATTAGTAGCAGCAAGGTGGCGCGCAGCAGGCCCGCGCGGTCGCGCGGCAGGGTCGGGATATGGACGGCCTGTGTCATAGGCGTAGTTATACGCCCGTCTTTTCAAATGAAAAGGGGGTGTTGCGGCTTTTGTTTGCCCCTGCGCCAGCGCCACCTATCTGCCTATAAGCAAGGGAGATCAGGATGCGGCGACAAGCGATACCATGGACGGCGGCATGAGCGCGCGGGTGCTGGTGATCGGAGCCAGCGGCGGGATCGGCGCGGCGCTGAGCGAGGCGTTGCGCGCGCGCGGCGATACGGTGACGGCGCTCTCTCGCGCCAGCGATGGGCTGGACCTAATGGATGAGGCATCGGTCAATGCTGCGCTGGAGGGGCTTACCGGCTCCTTCGACGCGGTGATCGTCGCCACAGGTGCTTTGGAGATCGACGGGGCAGCCCCGGAAAAGTCGCTGCGGGCCATCACGCAAAAGGCGATGCTGGATCAATTCGCGCTCAACGCGGTCGGCCCGGCGCTGATCCTGCGACACGCGGGGCGGCTCTTGCCCCGCGACAGGCGGGCGGTTTTCGCCGTGCTTTCGGCGCGGGTCGGCTCCATCGGGGACAACCGTCTGGGCGGTTGGATCAGCTACCGCAGCGCCAAGGCGGCGGTGAACCAAATCGTGCACACCGCCGCGATCGAGCTCAGCCGCAGCCATCCGCAAAGCATCTGCGTGGCGCTGCATCCCGGCACCGTGGAAACCCCCTTTACCGAAAAATATCTGGGCCGCCATCCGGCGGTGCCGCCGGCGGAGGCTGCGGACAATCTGCTGCGGGTGATCGACGGGCTGACCCCGGAGGAGAGCGGCGGGTTCTTCGACTGGGCCGGAAAGGCGGTGCCGTGGTGAGCCGTTTGATCTTGGTGTTGGGC
Source organism: Sulfitobacter dubius (assembly GCF_027214245.1). Taxonomy (GTDB): domain Bacteria; phylum Pseudomonadota; class Alphaproteobacteria; order Rhodobacterales; family Rhodobacteraceae; genus Sulfitobacter; species Sulfitobacter dubius_A. The sequence goes on from NZ_JAPWHM010000008.1 coordinate 48,653, forward strand.
GATCAACTCTCCCTCAACCTGTCATCGCTGCGCGAGGCCGACAAGGCGCGCGATGTGGTGGTCATGGCCGAAGTCGCGCAGGAGGCGGAATATGTCCGTCACCACCCCAAGAAAATCGCACTGGTCTTTGCCGCGATGCGCAAATTTGCCCGCAAGTTGGAGGATGACGGTTGGAGCTTGCGCTATACCCGGCTGGATGATCCCGAAAACGCGGGCTCTCTCGTCGGCGAGCTGCTCCGCCGGGCGGAGGAGACCGGCGCGGGCGAGATAATCGCGACCGAGCCAGGGGAATGGCGTCTGATCAACACGCTGACCGATGCGCCGATCCCCACCCGCCTTTTGCCAGACGACCGTTTCATCGCCAGCCGCAAACGGTTCGAAGATTGGGCCGAGGGACGCAAGGCGCTGCGCATGGAGTATTTCTACCGCGAAATGCGCCGCGAGACCGGCCTGTTGATGGAGGGCGCGGACCCCGCAGGCGGTAAGTGGAACTTTGACCACGACAACCGCAAACCCCCTAAGGAGGGGCTAGAGTTCCCCGAGCCGATCAGCTTTGCGCCTGATGCTGAGACCCAAGCGGTGCTTGACCTTGTGGAGACGCGCTATGGGGACAACTTCGGTGATCTGCACCCCTTTGACTTTGCCACCACGCGCGCGGAGGCCCTGCAGGTCTTGGCGCATTTCATCACCCACGCCCTGCCGCGATTTGGCGATTATCAGGACGCGATGCTGGAAGGGCAGCCCTATCTCTTTCACGCGCTGATCTCCCCGTACCTTAACCTCGGCCTGTTAGACCCGTTGGAGGTGTGCCGGGCCGCCGAAAAGGCGTGGCAGGAGGGCGCTGTGCCTATCAACGCCGCCGAAGGGTTCATCCGCCAAATCCTCGGTTGGCGCGAATATGTGCGGGGCATCTATTTCCTTGAAGGGCCGGAGTATGTGACGCGCAACGTGCTGCGACACGACCGCGACTTGCCTGCCTTTTACTGGGGTGCCGACACGCAGATGAATTGCCTGCGTCAGGCCATCGGGCAGACCCAGAAATACGCCTATGCCCACCATATTCAGCGATTGATGGTGACAGGCAATTTCGCCTTGCTGGCGGGGATCGATCCGCATCAGGTGCATGAATGGTATCTGGAGGTCTACGCCGACGCCTATGAGTGGGTCGAAGCGCCCAACACGGTGGGTATGAGCCAATTCGCAGATGGCGGGGTCATCGCCTCGAAACCCTATGTCTCGTCCGGGGCTTACATCAATCGCATGTCGGACTACTGCAAAGGGTGCAGCTATAGTGTCAGCGCGAAGGCGGGCAAGAAAGCCTGCCCGTTCAACCTGCTTTACTGGCACTTCCTAGACCGGCACCGAGAGCGGTTTCAGAGCAATGCGCGGATGAGAAACATGTATGCCACGTGGGACCGCATGGATGCCGACCGCCGTGAGGCGGTCTTGCGCGATGCGGGCAACTGGTTGCGGCGGTTGGAGGCGGGGGAGACGGTCTAGGCCCGCTCAGCCCTCGGCTACAGGCCGTGGCGGATGGATATCCTGACTGTCCTGTGGTGCCTCTGCGCGGTCGAACATGCCATAGTCACGGATCACATGGGCGATGCGCAGGTGATAGTCGGTAAAGATCCCCTCGCGCCCCGCGGCCTGCGCGCCGCGATGCGCGGTCAGCTTGCGCCAGTTCTGCACCGCCTCTTCATCGCGGAAAAAAGAGAGCGACAGCAGCTTTTCGGGGTTGGTCAGGCTTTGAAACCGTTCGACAGAGATAAAGCCATCCACCTCATCCAACAGAGGCCGCATCTTGGCCGCGATGTCGAGATATTCCGCGCGGCGGTCGGGGTGGGGGAAGACTTCGAAGATGACGGCGATCATGGTGGCTCCCTCAGATTGCTGCAACCATGCTAGCCCTAAATTTCGGATAAAGAAAAGGCCCGGAGATCGCTCTCCGAGCCCTCTTTAACCAAGCCTGTTGCGACTTAGCGCACAACGTCGACGATCAGGTTCGTCTCGTTGTCAACGATCACGGTCGCGCCGTTGATGTTCACATAGCGGTATGTGGTCTCCGGCACTTCATATGTGGTCACGGTCGTAGGGATGCCTGCGCCGACAACGACTTCGCCGTCGAGGTACACGGTCTCAACCGGGTTTTCACGCACATAGGTAATGGTGGATTCTTCGGGCTCAGCCGCGGCAGAACCTGCAGCACCCCCTGCAATGCCACCAGCGATGATGCCACCAATCGGGCCACCAACGGCATATGCGGTCAGCGCGCCAAGGGTTGCACCGGCAGCAGCGCCTTCGGTCTCATTCTCGGCGGTGCCTTCGGGGTCTTCATAGGTTACGGTGCCGACTTCGACGGTCGCAGGGCGGGTGGTTAGTGCCACGGCCTGCTCTTCGACTTCAACGGCGAGGTAATCAGAATAGGACCAGCCCATCGCGTCGCCAAATTTGACTTGGCACCAGGATTGGCCGTCAAGGCAGCCTTCCACCATAGTGGCTTCGCCACCGGGGATGACACCGACGATGTCGTACTGCGGGCCGGGGCCCGAACGGATGTTGAGATCGGTTGCGGCATAGGCTTCGGCAGACTGTGCGTAGACAGGTGCAGCGGCACCCAAAGCGATGGCAGATACCATTCCAAGTTTAACGATATTCATCTCTTAACCCTTTCTGTTCGGCGGGAGTGCCCTGCGGGAAATCCAGCGCCGTTGTTGGTCGTGTTTGGACAACTGTGGAGGAAAGGGTTCGTTCCCCATGGAGATCGGAGCGCCCGGTTTTTGGCTCCTGGCGCTTGATAATTGGGCGGTAACCTGCTGGCAGGTGGCGGCAAATCGCTTGCCTCTCGCGCTCAGGGAAAGATGAGAAACCAAAGGTGTGATCTGGGCGTTATGAGCCGTCGCGCCACTGGGCGGGGTAGGGGTGCTTGGGCTGCGATGCCGTGACGCGCGGGCCGGGGGCAAAGCGATTTTTCCCCGGCGAATTGCTGAGAAGGCGCGCCGCGACTTCTTGGGCGGTCTGCTGGTCAAAGCCCGCCGCTACGCAGTCCCCCACGCTGCCGTTCTTGTCCTGCAAGATGCGCAGGATGTCGTCCACTGCGCTATCTTCTCGAGAATGTTCCCGCTGCGGAAACGCCACAGAGGCTGGGCCTCGCATCCAAACGCGGTGGGTGGTGTTGCGCCATTGGCAAAGGGCCAGCACCTCAGTCTGGTACAGATCTTTGACCGGATTGAAATCGCCCGGCACCGCGCTCTGCCCCATGGCGGCCGCAGATTTGTTCTGTGCCGTGAGCAGCATCTTCCCCGCATCCTCCGCCAAAGCGCGGAGCATCAGGCCGCGCAGGGGGAGGGCGAGGCGATCGGCGCCGACCGTCGCGCCAATCCCTGCGAGGCGGCCGTGCAGTGTGGACTGTAAATCACCCCCCACCGGGACCGCGAGTTGGCGCACATTTTCGGGCCCCAAAGCATCGCCTGCGATCGTCGCGGCCAGCGCGGCATCACACCCCTCGGTCTGTTCGATCAGCACCTTGGAGGCTCCGGCTTTGGCGACATAGTCCCGCAGGCCCACAACCAAAGCGCGGTAATCCCGCTCCAGCGCGCTTGGCTGCGGTGCGAGGTCTCCGGCCAAGATCTGCCAACCCTCCGGTGCCCGTTCCAGATCGACATGGGCAATGGCGCTGTCGAAGGCAGGCAGGTGCAGCGCCAGCTTGCCACCGGGGTTCAGCGCGAAGGACGCGCCATCAAAGACCGCCTCATTCTGCCCTCCGACCATATTAAGGCTGATCAGCGGCAACTCCGTCTCGGTCACCCGCGCGACCATATGATTTAGCCGCCGGTCCATCGCGCCGCGCTGATGTGGGGCCGCATTAGGGATCAAAAGGAACTCGGCCCCCGTTTCGGCCTGCGTCTCAGCCACATCGCCAGTCCAGCCATCCACCCCGATGGGGGAGCCGATGCGCAGCCCCTCAACCGCATAGGGGCCACTGATCGGGCCTGCATCAAAGCGAGAGTGCCGCGCGGGGCTGTGTTGAAGCACCCGCTGGGCGATCTTGCCACCCTGTAGGATGAGGTAGGCGTTATGAAGCTTCGCCCCCTCGACCCAAGGCGCGCCGAGCGCCAAGGCAGGGCCATCGGCGCAATGGGCGGCGAGCGCCTCAAGATGGGTCACGACATCGCGTTGAAAGGCCGGGTTGTGCAGCAGCGCTTTCGCATCATGCCCGGTCAGGAACAGTTCGGGCAGGGCGACCAGTTGCGCGCCCGCGTCGCGCCCGGACTGCCATGCCTCGCGCGCCAGTGCCGCGTTCCCCGGCAGGTCGCCGACGGTCGGGTTCAATTGCCCGAGGGTGAGGCGAAAACGGTCTGACATGCAAAGGCTCCGGGCTGGCTGGTGTGGGTTGGATGTAGCAGATCGGGCCGAGGGCGAAACCCCTGCGCGCAGGCTGGCCCGCCGCGCCGGGTGCGCGGGATCCGCCGAAACCGGCGCGCCTGTCCTGCAAACACGTTGCCTCTGCTGCCTATCACCCGTAACCTCAGGGCAAATGATACCTAACGAGATCGGGAAATTCCGCCCATGTTGCACCGCAGCTTGCCCCTCTGTCTGATCGCTCTTCTGGCCACGCCGCTTGCGGCGCAGGACGGGCAGGTGCTGACCAAGGAATATGACGACGGCGGCATCTATGAAGGCACCTTTCAAGGCGGTCTTCAGCATGGCAGCGGCACCTATAAGCTGCCTAATGGCTATGAATATTCCGGCGAATGGGTCGAGGGTGAGATCAAGGGCGAAGGCGTCGCGCGTTTCCCCAATGGCTCGGTCTATGAGGGTAATTTTGCCAAGGGCAAACCGGACGGATTGGGCAAGATCACCTTTGCCGATGGCGGCACCTATGAGGGCGAATGGGAAGCGGGCGCGATCATGGGCCAAGGCGTGGCGATCTATGCCAATGGCGTGCGCTATGAGGGTGAGTTCCGCAATGCCAAGCACCACGGCAAGGGCGTGATGCAAAGCCCCGGCGGCTATGAATACAAAGGCGACTGGATTGATGGCGTCAAACAGGGCGTTGGCACGATCACCTACCCCGATGGCGCGGTCTATGAAGGCGAGATCGAAGGCGGCAAACGCAGTGGCGAGGGCACGCTGACCATGCCCGACGGTCTGATTTATGTCGGCCTGTGGAAAGACGGCCAGATTGACGGCACCGGCACGCTGACCCAGCCCAATGGCGATATCTACGAAGGCACGCTGGTCGCGGGCCGCCGTGAAGGCAAGGGCAAGGTCACCTATGAAAACGGCGACACCTATGAAGGCGACTTCAAGGATGACCGCCGCGACGGTCAGGGCACGTTTACCGGTACCGATGGCTATGTCTACACCGGCTCTTGGGTCGCCGGGCAGATCGAAGGCGAGGGGCAGGTGACCTATCCCGACGGGTCGGTCTATGTCGGCACCTTCCGCAATGATCTGGCCGATGGTACGGGCAAGATCACCTATCCCGATGGCTCCACCTATGAAGGCGAATGGGTCGCCGGCGTGATCGAAGGCGAAGGCATCGCCACCTATACCAATGGCGTGGTCTATGAGGGCGAATTCAAAGACGCCCGCAACCACGGCCAAGGGGTGATGACCTATGCCGATGGCTACCGCTATGAGGGCGGCTGGCAGGATGGTCAGCGCCATGGGCAGGGCAAGGCGACTTATCCCGACGGCACGGTCTATGAAGGTGCGTTCAGAAATGGGCAGCGTCACGGTCAGGGCAAGATCACCATGGCCAGCGGTTTCGTCTACGAAGGCGAGTGGACCGAGGGAGAGATCGAAGGACAGGGCGTGGCGACCTATGCCAATGGCGATGTCTATGAGGGCACGTTCAAGGCGGGCAAGCGGCAGGGCAGCGGCACCATGCGCTATGCCAGCGGCGAAGAAGCCTCGGGCGATTGGGAGAACGGCGCGTTGAGTGATGGGGCTGCTGAGGCAGCGCCGGAAGCCGAGGCAGAAGCACCCGAGGAAGAGACGCCGCCCGCGGATGCGACCCCGGCGGAAACTGCCGGTGAAGAAGGAGCCGCCGCAGAGGAGGCCCCTGAGCAAAGCGCCGAGGAAGACACCTCCGAGGTTGTGCCCGCGCCGACCGGCACCCCGGCAGACGGCGGCTGACCCCCGCCTTTGCTGGACAACGCCCGCGCCCTGTGGCAAGCCCGCGCGCAACAGGAGTACGCCAGATGTCCAACCCAACGATCACCCGTTTCGCCCCGTCCCCCACTGGCTATATCCACGTGGGCAACCTGCGCACCGCGCTGATGAACTACCTCATCGCGCGCAAGGCGGGCGGCACTTTCATCCTGCGCATCGACGACACCGATCCCGAGCGCAGCCGCGAAGAATATGTCGACGGCATCAAGCAAGACCTTGAATGGTTGGGGCTGGAATGGGACCGGGTCGAGCGTCAGTCGGAACGCCTGGACCGCTATCATGCCGCCGCCGAAGACCTGCGCGAAAAGGGCCGTTTCTATGAGGCTTTCGAGACGCCGACAGAGCTGGACCTCAAGCGCAAGAAACAGCTCAACATGGGCAAGCCGCCGGTCTATGACCGCGCCGCGCTGAACCTCTCCGACGAAGAGAAAGCCGCGCTGCGCGCCGAGCGCGGTGATGGTGTCTGGCGGTTCAAGCTCGATCACCAGCGGATCGAATGGGATGACGGTATCTTGGGCGATATCTCAATCGACGCGGCCTCGGTTAGTGACCCCGTACTCATTCGTGGCGATGGGCAGATCCTTTATACCTTGGCGAGCGTCGTGGACGACACCGAGATGGGCGTGACCCATGTGGTGCGCGGGTCGGACCATGTGACCAACACCGCGACCCAGATCCAGATCATGCAGGCGCTTGGCAATGGGGCGGTGCCCTCCTTCGCGCACCACTCGCTGCTCACCGGCCCGCAGGGCGAGGCGCTGAGCAAGCGCCTTGGCACGCTGGCCCTGCGTGATCTGCGCGAGCAGGGGGTTCAGCCCTTCGCGCTGCTGAGCCTGATGGCGCGGTTGGGGTCCTCTGATCCGGTGGAGCTGCGCACGGATATGGCGGAGTTGATCGAGGGTTTCGACATCAACCGCTTCGGCTCGGCGCCGACCAAGTTCGACGTACAGGATCTGTTCCCGCTGACCGGGCGCTACCTGCAGCAACTGCCGCTTGAGGCCGTGAAAGACGACATCACCGCCCTTGGCGTGCCGGAGGACAAAGCCGCGCAGTTCTGGGCGGTTACCCGCGAGAATATCTCGACGCTGAAGGATTTGGGACCATGGTGGGCCATGTTCCGCGACGGGGCCGAGCCGGTGATTGCCGAGGAAGACCGCGAATTCGTGGCTCAGGCCATGCTGCTGCTCCCGGAGATGCCCTTTGATGAAACTACGTGGTCAAGCTGGACCGCCGCGGTCAAAGAGGCCACCGGGCGCAAGGGGCGTGGGTTGTTCCGGCCCCTGCGTTTGGCGCTGACGGGGCAGGAACACGGGCCAGAGATGGCGCAGGTTCTGCCGTTGCTCCAGACCGTCAAAGCACGCGGTTGAGGCGGGCCGAGGGCATTCGGGGGCGCTGCCCCCGGACCCCCGCGGGTATTTGAAAAAGGATGAACTGGAGCGGTTAGAAGTTCTTCTTTGTGAAGGGGACTTCGTCGCGTGATTTCACCTGTAGCGACAAGCGGTCGATGTGGTGATCGACCACGGCCGTTTCTTCTGGCGTTAGGGTCTGGTGGCGCGGGTAAAGGGGGGCTGCGCGGTCGTTCAGGATAGGTGTGTCCCAGCCTTCGGTGGTGTCGAAGAAGCGCGCCGCGCCATCGGTGCCGAACTCGTGCAGGAAGCCTTGGACCACAACATCAAGATAGCTTAGCAGGATCACGTGATCGCCGTGGTCGATCGCGATTTCGAGCGGGATGGCGTAATGGGCGATATCGGGTGCGGGGACCAGATCATGGACCACGGCACCGCCTGAGGCGTGGCGTTCGTAGCTGTATTCACGCTGGTCCAGCGCCGCCCAATCCGCACCCGGCACGGCGGCGATGAGCCCGTCGATGCGGGTGCTTTGATCTTGCACCACAGAGAGGTAGACGATGTCGCGCCCTTCGGCGCGGACCCATTTGCGCCGCCAGCCATCGAGCCGGGCGGGCCGGGCATCGGGGTAGCTGTGGGTGTTGCGATTCACGAGGCTACCGTAGCCAAAAAAATAGGGGGTCATGCGCGAAAGGTCCTGTATTTGTCGCGCGCACCAAAACATGTGTCGTATCCGGCCACAAGCATGCTTGACGCAGAGGTATGCGGCGGCATACGAAAGGCCCAATCGTCACGGGAGAATCGGTTAACGCCGATGCCGAAGGAGCAACCGCCCCGGAAACTCTCAGGCCCCAGGACCGTGACGTGACCAAGACTCTGGAGAGATGCGCGGATGCGCACGCCGAAGGGATAACGATCTCAGGCGGAAGGACAGAGGGGGCATCATGCGCAGCGTTAGCGGCGCTAAGGTGCCGGCATGGTCAAAAGGTCATCCGGAAGGGACAGGAAAGGCGAACCGGATGAGCGATCTCAAGCAGACGGCATTGCATGATTTGCATGTGGAACTGGGGGCCAAGATGGTGCCCTTTGCGGGCTATTCAATGCCCGTGCAATACCCCCTTGGCGTGATGAAAGAACATCTGCACACCCGCGCCGCCGCTGGGTTGTTCGATGTGGGCCACATGGGGCAGGTCGTCCTGCGGGCCAAGTCTGGCAGCTATGATGATGCGGCCTTGGCGATGGAGAGCCTCGTGCCGGTTGATGTGTTGGGGCTTGCCGAGATGCGCCAGCGTTATGCGATGTTCACGGACGCCACGGGTGGTATCTTGGACGATCTGATGTTGGCCAATCTGGGTGATCATCTGTTCGTTGTTGTGAATGCCGGGTGCAAGGATGATGACATTGCTCTGATGAAAGAGGCGCTGTCGGACCGTTGTGACATCGAGGTCTTGGATGACCGTGCGTTGCTGGCCCTTCAAGGGCCGCAGGCCGAAGCGGCGCTGGCCCGCTTGCAGCCCTTGGTGGCGGATATGAAATTTATGGATGTTGCCAAGGATGTCGACATTGACGGGATCACCGTCACCCTGTCGCGCTCGGGCTATACGGGAGAGGACGGCTACGAGATTTCGGTCGCTAATGATGATGCCGTGGCCTTGGCGCGCAAGCTTTTGGCGCTGGAAGAGGTCGAGCCCATTGGTCTGGGCGCGCGTGACAGTCTGCGGTTAGAGGGCGGGTTGTGCCTTTATGGTCATGACATCGACACCACCACCACGCCGGTTGAGGCGGCGCTGAACTGGGCGATCCAGAAGGTACGGCGCAACGATGGCGAGCGTGCGGGCGGTTTCCCCGGTGCCGGTGTGATCTTGCAACAACTGGCCGATGGTGCGCCACGCAAACGGGTGGGGCTGCTGCCCGAGGGCCGGGCGCCGATGCGTGAAGGTGTGGCGATTTTCGATGCAGCCGAGGGCGGCAATGAGGTTGGCACAGTGACCTCTGGCGGCTTTGGGCCGACGGTTGGCGGCCCCGTTGCCATGGGCTATGTCACCGCCGAGCATGCGAAGGTCGACTCGCCGCTTTGGGGCGAGGTGCGCGGCAAGCGCTTGCCACTGACTGTCACGAAAATGCCGTTCGTCGCGGCGAACTTCAAACGCTGAATCTACACAGGGAAATCCGATATGAAATTTACCGAAGAACATGAATGGCTGCGCGTCGAGGGTGACGAAGTGGTCGTAGGCATCACCACACACGCCGCCGAGCAGTTGGGCGATGTGGTATTCGTGGAACTGCCCGAGGAAGGCACCGTCGTTAGCAAGGATGACGAGGTGGTCGTGATCGAATCCGTCAAGGCGGCGTCGGACATTCTGGCCCCCATTGACGGTGAAATCACCGAGGTGAACTCTGCGCTGACCGACAACCCCAGCATGGTGAATGATGATCCGCAGGGCGATGCGTGGTTCTTTAAGATGAAGTTCACCGATGCCAGCCAGATGGACGACTTCATGGACGAAGCAACCTATCAAAAATTTATCGGCTAAACGGCTTTGATGTCGGCAGGTCCGGCATCTTGAACTGATCTATTGCGTCGCCTTTGGGCGGCGCACCACAAACAGGGGGCGCCGCTGCCGCGCCGTGACGAGGAACCCGATATGAGCTTTAAGCCCACCGACTATTTGCCATATGACTTCGCCAACCGGCGTCACATTGGCCCGTCCCCTTCCGAAATGTCGCAGATGCTCGACACCGTGGGCGCCGAAAGCCTCGACGCGCTGATCGATGACACGCTGCCCAAGGCGATCCGTGCGAAACAGCCGCTTGATTTCGGCAAGGCGATGAGCGAGCGTGAGGTGCTTGAGCACATGCGCAAGGTTGCGGGCAAGAACAAGGTGCTCACCAGCCTGATCGGGCAGGGCTATCACGGCACCGTCACGCCTCCGGCGATCCAGCGCAACATTCTAGAGAACCCCGCGTGGTACACCGCCTACACGCCCTATCAGCCCGAGATTTCGCAGGGCCGCCTGGAAGCGTTGCTCAATTTCCAGACCATGGTGAGCGACCTTACCGGGTTGGAAATCGCCAATGCGTCGCTTCTGGATGAGGCCACGGCCTGCGCCGAGGCGATGACCATGGCGCTGCGCAGTTCGAAATCCAAGGCCAAGGGCTTCTTTATCGACAGCAATTGCCACCCGCAGAACATCGCAGTGATGAAGACCCGGGCCGAGCCTTTGGGCATTGAGGTCATCGTCGGTGAACCCGAAGAAATGGACGCGGAAAAAGTCTTTGGCGCGATCTTCCAGTATCCGGGCACCTACGGCCATGTGCGCGACTTCACCGATCACATGGCGGCCCTGCACGAGGCCAAGGCCGTGGGCATCGTTACCGCCGACCCATTGTCGCTGACCCTGCTGAAAGAGCCGGGCGCGATGGGGGCCGACATCGCCGTGGGCAGCACGCAGCGTTTCGGTGTGCCCGAGGGCTATGGCGGCCCGCATGCTGCTTATATGGCCTGCAAGGATTCCATGAAGCGCGCCATGCCGGGGCGGATTGTTGGGGTGTCCATCGACGCCCATGGCAACCGCGCTTACCGCTTGTCGCTGCAAACCCGCGAGCAACACATCCGCCGCGAGAAGGCGACCTCGAACGTCTGCACCGCGCAGGCGCTGCTGGCCGTCATGGCGTCGATGTATGCCGTGTTCCACGGGCCGGAAGGCTTGAAGGCCATCGCGCAGCGCATCCACCGCAAGACCGTGCGTCTGGCCAAGGGCCTGGAGGCCGCGGGCTTTGACGTGCAGCCCGAGAGCTATTTCGACACGGTCACCGTCGAGGTCGGCCCCTTGCAGGCCGCGGTGATGAAATCCGCCGTGGACGAAGGCATCAACCTGCGCCGTGTGGGCGCGACCAAGGTTGGCATCACGCTGGACGAGCGCACCCGTCCCGACACCATCGAAGCGGTCTGGCGCGCCTTTGGCATCCGTCAGGCGGATGATGATTTCACGCCTGAGTACCGTCTGCCCGACGCGATGGTCCGCACGAGCGACTACCTCACGCACCCAATCTTCCACATGAACCGGGCCGAGACTGAGATGATGCGCTACATGCGCCGCTTGGCCGACCGCGATCTGGCGCTGGACCGCGCGATGATCCCGCTGGGGTCTTGCACAATGAAGCTGAACTCAGCGGCTGAGATGATGCCGGTGACATGGCGTGAATTCTCGCTCATTCACCCCTTCGTGCCCGCCGATCAGGCGCTTGGCTATCAGGAAATGATCGACGATCTGTCGGACAAGCTGTGCGAGATCACCGGCTATGACGCGATTTCGATGCAGCCAAACTCGGGCGCGCAGGGCGAATATGCGGGGCTTTTGACCATCGCCGCCTATCACCGCGCCAAGGGCGAGGGGCATCGCAACATCTGCCTAATCCCGATGAGCGCCCATGGCACCAACCCGGCCTCCGCCCAGATGGTCGGCTGGAAGGTTGTGGTCATCAAGACCGCGCCCAATGGCGACATTGACCTCGACGATTTCCGCGCCAAGGCTGAGCAGCACAGTGAGAACCTTGCCGGTTGCATGATCACCTATCCTTCGACCCACGGCGTGTTCGAGGAAACCGTGCATGAGGTGACCAAGATCACCCATGACCACGGCGGTCAGGTCTATATCGACGGCGCGAATATGAACGCCATGGTGGGCCTGTCCCGCCCCGGCGATCTGGGCGGCGACGTAAGCCACCTCAACCTGCACAAGACTTTCTGCATCCCGCATGGCGGCGGCGGCCCCGGCATGGGTCCGATCGGTGTGAAATCGCATCTGATCGCGCATCTGCCGGGCCACCCGAACGAAGAGGGGGCCGCGGTCTCGGCGGCGCCTTACGGCTCGCCCTCGCTGTTGCCGATCTCTTGGTCCTACTGCCTGATGATGGGCGGTGACGGTCTGACGCAGGCGACCCGCGCCGCGATCCTTAACGCTAACTACATCGCCAAGCGTCTCGAAGGGGCCTATGACGTGCTCTATAAAGGGCCGAGCGGTCGGGTGGCGCATGAGTGCATCATCGACGTGCGCCCCTATGAGGAAACCGCGGGCATCACCAACGAAGACGTCGCCAAGCGTCTGGTTGACTGCGGCTTTCACGCGCCGACGATGTCTTGGCCGGTGGCGGGCACGCTGATGGTGGAACCGACGGAGTCCGAGACAAAGGCCGAGCTGGACCGTTTCTGCGACGCCATGCTGGCGATCCGCGAGGAAATCCGCGAGATCGAAGAGGGCCGGATGGACCGGGCCAACAACCCGCTGAAAAACGCACCGCATACGGTGGAGGATCTGGTGGTGGAATGGGGCGACCGGCCTTACAGCCGCGAACAGGGCTGCTTCCCTCCCGGTGCCTTCCGCGTCGACAAATACTGGCCGCCGGTCAACCGCGTCGACAACGTGCACGGCGACCGCAACCTGATCTGCACCTGCCCACCGCTGGAGGACTACGCCGAAGCGGCGGAGTGATCAGACCACCAAGACAGCCAAAGGGCGCGGGATCATTCCTGCGCCCTTAGCATATCCGCAGGCCGGGCGTTCAGCGCCTTTAGCGCAAAGCCCAAGCCCGCGAGAACCGTCGCCAGCACCCCGCCTGCGATGATCATCAGCGCATTAGGCCAGATCACGGTGAAATCGGTCTCCATCACGTAATGGCTCACTGCCCAGCCACCCGCGATGCCTGCCATCAGCGCGACGCCCCCGGCAAAGAGACCCAGCAGGGCTGCACGCAGCACAAAGCTGCTGGCGATGGTGCGTCGCGAAGCGCCCATGGTTTTCAGCAAGGCCGCCTCATAGCTGCGCGCCCCCGTGCCTGCGGCTGCCGCGCCGATCAGCACCATGAAGCCGGTTGCCAGCGTCGCCAGCGCCCCGAACGAAATCGCCGAGGCCAGCCCCGCCAGCACCGCCGCCACCCGGTCGATTGCATCGCGCACCCGGATCGCGGTGATGTTGGGGTAGGCTTCGGCCAGATCGCGCAGGATCGCGGTTTCGGCCTCTGGCGCGGCATAGACGGTTGAGATGAAACTATGCGGCGCGCCGGCCAGTGCAGCAGGGTTCATCGTCAACACAAAGCCGATCCCGGCGGTGGAGAAATCAACCTCGCGGAAGCTGGTGATCTCGCCGGTGATGGCGCGGCCCAGTACGTTGAGGGTCAGGCTGTCGCCAAGGCTCAACCCCAGTTCCTCGGCCTCCTCGGCGGCAAAGCTGATCTGCGGCGGGCCGGTGTAGTCTTCGGCCCACCAGTCGCCCGCCGTGATCCGCGTGTCTTCCCCCGGCTTTGCGGCATAGGTGATGCCCCGATCGCCGCGCACCACCCAGTGATCGCCCGCCACCTCTTGGGCCGGCTGGCCATTGATCTCGGTCACCACGCCGCGCAGCATCGGGGCGCTCTCAACCCGGCCGACTGCCGCATCGCTGGTGAGCCTTTCGGTGAAACCGTCGATCTGATCCTTCTGGATGTCGACAAAGAAATAAGACGGCGCCACATCCGGCAGATTGCCCGAAATCGCACGGCGCAGATTGCCGTCAATCTGGCCCACTGCGGCCAAGACCGACAGGCCCAGCCCAAGTGCCAGCACCACCGCCGTGGCCCCTTCGCCCGGCCCGCCAATCGCCGCCAGCGCCCACCGCAGGCGCGGATGCCCCCGCACGCGCTTGGCTGCGGCCCGCGCGATCACCCGCAACACGGCTGCCGCCAGCGCCAGCACCGCCAGCGTCGCCGCCAAGCCGCCAAGCGTCCAAAGCGTGAGCGACCACGAGCCGTTAAACCAGCCCGCCAGCGCCAAGAGCGCGGCCAAGAGCAGCGCCATCGCCACAAGGTAGGGCGCGCCGGGCAGAGGCGATTGGCGCTGCCAGTCATCGCGAAACAGGGTGGCGGCACGCACGTCAGCGCTTCGGGCCAGCGGCCAAAGGGTGAAGAGCGCGGCCGTGAGCAACCCGTATAGCGCGGCCTCGGCCAGCGGGGCGGGATAAACCGCAAAACGGGCGGGAAGGGGCAGTTGCGCTTCGATCAGCGGGGAAAGCAACAGTGGCAGCCCGGCACCGATCAACAGGCCAAGCGCCACGCCCATCACGGCCAGCAGCCCGACCTGAATGAAGTAGGTCTGAAAGATCGTCGCCCGGGTTGCACCCATGGCGCGGAAGGTGGCGATCACGGCGGTCTTGCGTTGCAGATAGGCCCGCACCGCTGCCGCCACGCCAACCCCGCCCACCGCGAGGCCCGACAGCCCCACCAGCACCAGAAAGGCGCTGAGCCGTTCGACGAAACGCGCCACGCCGGGCGCGCCGTTGCGGGCATCGGTCCAGCGCATCCCGGCGTCGGCAAACCGCGCCACGGCCTCGGCTTCCAAGGGGTCAAGCGCGGTGCCTTCGGGCAGATCGAGCCGATATTTGCTGTTAAAGAGCGTCCCCGGTGCGAGCAGGCCCGAGCCATCCAGCGCGGCGCGCCGCACCAGCGTGCGAGGACCGAGCGAGAAGCCACTGGCGGCGGAATCCGGTTCGCGTTCGATCAGGGCCGTCAGGCGAAATTCGGTTTCGCCGAAGGCAAAAACATCTCCCGGGGCAAGGCCGAGCCTGTCCGACAGGGCTCGTTCCATCACGGCGCCGGGCCGTCCTTCGAGACCGGTCTCAAGCGCCTGCTCCAGCGGCAGGGCAGGGTTTAATACCATCTCACCGATCAATGGATAGAGGTCGTCCACCGCTTTGACCTGCGTCAGTGCGCGTTCTGACGTGTCCCCCGCGCCGACCACGGCCATGGAGCGGAACTCAACGATTTCGGAGACACGTTCGGCCCGCTCGGCCATCCACGCTTGCTCATCAGGGCTGGCGGAGCGATAGGTGAAATCAAGTTCGGCATCGCCGCCCAAAAGTGCGGCACCCTCGGCTTCCAGCCCCGCCTCAATCGCAGCGCGGACCGAGCCGACGGCGGCCAAGGCGGCCACGCCAAGCGCGAGGCAGGCCAGCAATAGACGAAAACCGCGCAATCCGCCGCGCATTTCACGGCGGGCAAAACGGGCTGCGAGGGACAGGCTCATGCGAGACGCCCGTCGGCCAATTGCACCACCCGGTCACAACGCGCGGCCAGATCGTCGGCATGGGTCACCAGCACCAGCGTCGCGCCATGGCGGTCGCGCAGTTCAAACAGCAGGTCCATGATCGCTGCGCCATTGCGGCTGTCGAGGCTGCCTGTCGGCTCATCCGCCAGCAGGATCGCCGGGCGCGGCGCGGCGGCGCGGGCGAGGGCCACGCGCTGCTGCTCGCCGCCTGACATCTGCGCAGGGTATTGATCAATCCGGTGGCCAAGACCGACGGCCCCCAACTCGCTGCGCGCGCGGTCAAAGGCGTCCTCCGCCCCCGAAAGCTCAAGCGGGGTGGCGACATTCTCCAGCGCGGTCATGGTGGGAATGAGGTGGAAGGATTGAAAGACGATCCCCATGCGGCCTTGCCGAAACTGGGCCAACCCATCTTCACGCAGCGCGCTGAGATCATGGCCGAGGGCCATAACCTTGCCGCCCGTGGCACGCTCAAGCCCGCCCATGACCATCAGTAGCGAAGATTTTCCCGATCCCGACGCCCCGGTCAGCGCGATGCTTTCCCCTTGCTGGACCTGCAGCGAAATGCCACGCAGAATATCGACGGTTCCGGCATTGCCCTTGAGGCTTAACGTGACATCTTGAAGGTCATAGACTGGGTCGCTCATCGGGCCGCCTTTGTTCTGGGTATCAGTTGGATATGGAGGTCCGTGAAGGATGCGCAAGGTATTGATCTGCTGTGCCTTTATTTTAGGCAGCGCGGCACAGGCCGAAGAGGTGGTGATCGCCGCCCTTGGCGACAGTCTGACCCAAGGCTATGGCCTGCCCGCCGAAGAAGGGTTCGTGCCGCAATTGCAGGCATGGCTGGATGCCGAAGGCGTTGAGGCGAAAATTGTCAATGCGGGTGTTTCGGGCGATACGACCGCAGGCGGCCGGGCGCGGGTGGATTGGACCCTGACGCCCGAAGTCGACGCGATGATCGTGACACTCGGGGGTAATGACATGCTGCGCGGGCTGGACCCGGCGCAGGCGCGCGGCAACATCGATGACATTCTTGCGGCGGCAAAGCGCGCCGAGGTTGAGGTGCTGCTGGTCGGCATGTCGGCGCCGGGCAACTATGGCGCGGGATATAAGGCGGATTTCGAAGCGCTCTATCCCGACTTGGCCGAAGCTCATGGAACGCAGTTCTACCCGGATTTCTTTACCGGACTTCTGGCCGAAGAGAAGGGCGCGGCCAGCGCGCGGAGCGAGACGGTGCAGCGCTATTTCCAAGGGGATGGCATCCATCCCAATGCCGAAGGCGTGGCGCTGATCGTGGAGGATATCGGCCCGGCTGTGGCCGAGCTTGCGGCACAGGCCGCAGAGACCCGCTAACAAGAAACGGACGCCGCAGCGTCCGTTTCGATCATCGAAAAGTGGCCCTGTCAGGCCAGCGCGATATTGCTCGCGCTTTCGCGGCCATCACGGCCTGCTTCGACATCAAAGGTAACCTTTTGATTGTCGGCAAGCCCGGTCAGGCCTGCGCGCTCTACTGCGGAAATGTGGACAAAGATGTCTTTGCCGCCGCTGTCCGGCGCGATGAAGCCGTAGCCTTTTGTCGTGTTGAACCATTTGACGGTGCCAGTAGCCATGACCCGTGTCTCCCTCTGTCTGATCTGCCCGCAACATGCGGCAGCGCGGCTCGGTCGAATTCGTGATCGCTGGAGCCTTAGGGCAGCCGGGTCGAAAAGTCTTCGCGTCGCAGTTGTGATATTGGAATCTCTATTTTTAAAATCAAGGATTTTTACGGGGTGGCATGGGGCAAGCAAGGAAGCGCCCATGAAATATAACCTGCCTGTTACAAAACTGGCAGGTGTCACGGGTTTTTCGGTAAGTCGCGTTTTTCAAAAATTTACCAGTTGATAAAAAAATGATTCCATGTGAGCATTTTCAAAATACCAAGAAAACGACAGGGATTTTGATATGGCACATGATGTCTTTGAGCCGGGGATCGTTCCGGGGCGGCTGGCGCCGCAGAACTACAACGAGGGGTTTTCGGACCTGCATCCGCCTTTGGATGAACATGAGGCGCTGGTCGCGGCGGATCGGTGCTACTTTTGCCACGACGCGCCCTGCATGACGGCCTGTCCGACGGACATCGACATTCCGCTGTTCATCCGCCAGATCGCCACTGGCACGCCGGATGCGGCGGCCAAGACGATCCTGAGCCAGAATATCCTTGGCGGCATGTGCGCACGGGTCTGCCCGACCGAAACGCTTTGCGAGGAGGTCTGTGTGCGCGAGGTGGCCGAGGGCAAGCCGGTGTTGATCGGCCAGTTGCAGCGCTATGCGACAGACCATCTGCAACAACAGGGCAAACATCCGTTTGAGCGTGCGGCCCCTACGGGCAAGCGCGTTGTCGTCGTCGGCGCAGGCCCGGCGGGTCTGTCCTGCGCCCACCGTCTGGCGATGCTGGGCCATGATGTCGAAATCCTTGACGCACGGCCCAAGCCCGGCGGGCTTAACGAATATGGCATCGCTGCTTACAAAACGCCGAACGGCTTTGCGCAGGCCGA
Organism: Sulfitobacter dubius; assembly: GCF_027214245.1. Lineage (GTDB taxonomy): Bacteria > Pseudomonadota > Alphaproteobacteria > Rhodobacterales > Rhodobacteraceae > Sulfitobacter > Sulfitobacter dubius_A. The sequence continues at coordinate 66,784 of NZ_JAPWHM010000008.1, forward strand.
GGTGGATTGGCTGATGCAAATCGGTGGGATTTCCTTCCGCCATGAGGTCGCCGTGGGGCGGGATGTCACGCTTGAGGAATTGAAGACCGACTATGACGCGGTTTTCCTCGGCATGGGGCTGGTGGGCGTCAATGCGCTTGGGGCCGAAGGCGAGGATAAGGCCGGGGTCGCCAATGCGGTCGATTTCATCTCGGAACTGCGCCAGTCGGGCGACATGTCAGGCGTGCCGATTGGCCGCGACGTGGTGGTGATCGGCGGCGGCATGACGGCAGTCGATGCCGCGGTGCAGGCGAAACTGCTGGGCGCGTTGAACGTGACGCTGGTCTATCGCCGTGGTCGCGACCGGATGAATGCGAGTGTGTTCGAGCAAGACCTCGCGGCCTCCAAAGGGGTGCGGATCGTGACCCATGCAGTGCCGATCGCGGTCCATGGCAATGGCTCGGTGCGCGAGATCGAGTTTGAATATGTCGATGAGGCGATGAAGGGCACGGGCCAGACCCTGCGCCTGCAGGCGGATCAGGTGTTTAAGGCCATCGGTCAAACGCTGTTGGGCGAGGGGCTGCCCGAACTCGACGGGCGCAAGATCAAGGTCGACGGCACCGGGCGCACCAGTCTGGATGGCGTTTGGGCCGGGGGCGACTGCGCCAGCGGTGGTGATGACCTGACGGTGACCGCCGTGGCCGAGGGCCGCGATGCCGCGATGGACATTCACACCACATTGATGGGGGCGGCGGGCTGAGGCCGCGCCGAGAGGGAGACATAACATGGCTGATCTGAGAAGCGAATTCATCGGGATCAAATCCCCCAACCCGTTCTGGCTGGCCTCTGCCCCGCCGACGGACAAGGAATACAACGTGCGCCGCGCCTATGAGGCGGGCTGGGGCGGGGTGGTCTGGAAGACCCTCGGCATGGAAGGCCCGCCTGTGGTCAACGTTAACGGCCCGCGCTATGGCGCGATCTGGGGCGCGGATCGGCGGCTGTTGGGGCTGAACAACATTGAGTTGATCACCGACCGCCCGCTGGAGGTGAACTTGCGCGAGATGAAGGCGGTCAAGCGCGACTATCCCGACCGGGCGCTCATCGCCTCAATCATGGTGCCCTGTGAGGAGGAGGCGTGGAAGGCGATCCTGCCGCATGTGGAGGAAACCGGGGCGGACGGGATCGAACTAAACTTCGGCTGCCCGCATGGCATGGCCGAGCGCGGCATGGGCTCTGCCGTGGGGCAGGTGCCGGAATACATCGAAATGGTCACCCGCTGGTGCAAGATGTACACGCGGATGCCGGTGATCGTGAAGCTGACGCCGAACATCACCAATGTGCTCTACCCAGCCGAGGCCGCCAAGCGCGGCGGCGCGGATGCGGTGAGCCTGATCAACACGATCAACTCGATCACCTCGGTCGATCTGGACCTCTTTGCGCCCGAGCCGATGATTGACGGGAAAGGCACCCACGGCGGCTATTGCGGTCCGGCGGTGAAGCCGATCGCGCTCAACATGGTGGCTGAAATCGCCCGCAACCCCGAGACCCACGGCCTGCCGATCAGCGGCATTGGCGGGGTCACCACATGGCGCGACGCGGCGGAGTTTCTGGCCCTCGGCGCGGGCAACGTGCAGGTCTGCACGGCGGCGATGACCTATGGTTTCAAGGTTGTCCAAGAGATGATCTCGGGCCTGTCGGAGTATATGGACGAGAAGGGCATGACCTCGGTCGATGAGCTTGTGGGCCGCGCGGTGCCGAATGTCACCGACTGGAACCAGCTGAACCTGAACTACGTCGCCAAGGCGAAGATCGATCAGGACCTGTGCATCTCTTGCGGCCGCTGCTTTGCCGCCTGCGAGGATACCAGCCACCAAGCCATCGCCATGTCAGAGGACCGCACCTTTACCGTGATCGAAGAGGAATGCGTCGCCTGTAACCTTTGCGTCAATGTGTGTCCTGTCGAAGACTGTATCTCGATGGAGGAACTGGCGGCGGGCACCACCGACCTGCGCACCGGCAAGACGGTGACGCCGGACTACGCCAACTGGACCACGCACCCCAACAACCCCTCTGCCAAAGCGGTTGAACCGGCAGAGTAAGCCAAGGCCCGCCGCCCCGCGTTCAGGAGTTTCTGCGCGACGGGGCGGTGGTTTCGGCAGATGGCTGCGGGACCATCCGTGCCAGATCGCGCCGCGCCGCAATCACTGCCATGGCCGCATCTCGCGCTATCTGTTCGCGCGGGATCGGTCGCGTGATCGCCGCTTCATCAGACCCCTTTGCATTCAGTCCCTTCGCATTCCGCGCAGCCCCTGCGCCGTTAAAATCGCCTACATTCATCACTGCCCCTCTAACTACTAAGGAGCCCACACCCGTAGGCAGATTGCGGCGGAAATGTTAATGGAGGATTAAACGCGGTCCATCTCTGGCGGCTATGGTTAACCGTTTGCCGATGGCTCCGGCAGGTCCAAAAGCGCGCCAAACATCGCCTGAAGATGCGCCTGCGCGCGGGGGCGGGGATCGATCTCGGGGCCGAGCAAGATTTGCGCCTGCGCCTCGAAATCCGCGTAGTGCTGCGTCGTCGCCCAGATGGAAAAAATCAGATGTTGCGGGTCCAGCGGGGGCAGTTTGCCCGCCGTCACCCAGCCCGCGATCACGGCGCATTTTTCGTCGAACAGGGGTTTGAGATGGCTGTGCAACTCCGGCTCGATCCGGGGCGCACCTTGCAGGATTTCATTGGCGAAAAGACGGCTCTCGCGCGGCAATTCGCGTGACATGGTCAGCTTGCGTTCGACATAGTCCAAAATCTCGCGCCGGGGGTCGCCTTCGGGGTCCAGTTCCACCAGCGGGTCAAGCCATGTTTCCATAAGCTGCGACAGCAAAGTGACGTGAATGTCTTCTTTGCCATTGAAGTAATAGAGAATATTCGGTTTGCTCAGCCCAGCCTCGGCGGCGATCTGATCCAGCGTGGCACCCCGGTAGCCATGTTTGGAAAAGACTTCGAGCGCGGCATCCAGAATCACCCGGCGGTTGCGTCTTTGGATGCGGCTGGGTTTTTTGGCGGTGCTTTCGGGCAAGGCAATGATCCTTGGTGCTGCTAAAAAAGGCGTTTGCCGGGTCGGCGGTGGGTTGTTTCAAACCAGTTCTTGACAGAGCCTAACCTAATCGCAATCGTGGATTTACCAAATGGTAAAAAAACAACACGGCCCAAGCCGATGACAGAGGAGTGACCTATGCCCGCGCCCGGAGAGAACCTCAAGATTGATCCCGACCGTCTGTGGGATTCCTTGATGGAAATGGCCAAGATCGGCCCCGGCGTGGCGGGGGGCAACAACCGCCAGACACTGACGGACGAAGACGCCGAAGGCCGCGCCCTCTTCCAAAAGTGGTGCGAAGCGGCGGGCTGTACCATGGGTCTGGACCAGATGGGCAATATGTTCGCCCAGCGGGACGGCACCGACCCCGATGCGCTGCCGGTCTATGTGGGCAGCCACCTCGACACCCAGCCGACGGGCGGGAAATACGATGGCATCCTCGGCGTGCTCGGCGGGTTGGAGATCATCCGCACGATGAACGATTTGGGCATCAAGACCAAACACCCGATCGTCGTGACCAACTTTACCAACGAAGAAGGCACCCGCTACGCCCCCGCGATGCTGTCGTCGGGGGTTTTTGCTGGCATTCACACCCAGGATTGGGCTTACGAGCGCACCGATGCGGAAGGCAAAACCTTTGGTGATGAGTTGCAGCGGATCGGCTGGAAGGGCGACGAGGAAGTCGGCGCGCGAAAGATGCATGCTTTCTTTGAATTGCACATCGAACAGGGCCCGATTTTGGAATCCGAGGGCAAGGACATCGGCGTTGTCACCCATGGGCAGGGCCTTAGCTGGACGCAGGTGACGATCACCGGCAAGGACAGCCACACCGGCTCCACCCCCATGCCGATGCGCCGCGATGCGGGGCTCGGCATGGCGCGGGTGCTGGAAAAGGTGAACGAGATCGCGCTCAGCCATGCGCCCCATGCGGTCGGCGCGGCAGGCCATATCGAAGTCTACCCGAACTCGCGCAACGTGATCCCGGGCAAGACGGTCTTTACCGTCGATTTCCGGTCGCCCGAACTGTCGGTCATCGAGGATATGGAGGCCCGCCTGCGCGAAGAGGGTCAAAAGATCGCCGACGATATGGATGTGCAGATCGAGTTTGAAAAGGTCGGCGGCTTTGATCCCGTGGCCTTTGACGAGGGCTGCGTGACGGCTGTGCGCAACGCCGCAGAGCGGTTGGGCTACAGCCATATGAACCTGATTTCGGGCGCGGGGCATGACGCCTGCTGGATCAACCGCGTGGCGCCCACGGCGATGGTGATGTGCCCCTGTGTCGATGGTCTGAGCCATAACGAGGCCGAGGAGATCACCAAGGAGTGGGCCAAGGCGGGGGCGGATGTGCTGCTCCATGCGGTGCTGGAGACGGCGGAAATAGAGGGCTGAACACGCGGGCGGAGGTCTGGGGTGCTGCCCCGGCCCCCCGACGTGAATTGCCAGAAAAGATGGGGAGAAGACGATGAGCAAGGTAATCAAGGGTGGCATGGTCTGCACGGCGGATCGCACATGGAAAGCCGATGTCCTGATTGAGGGCGAGAAGATCAAGCAGATCGGCGAAGACCTTACGGGTGATGAATACATCGACGCGGAAGGCGCCTATGTGATCCCCGGCGGGATCGACCCGCATACGCATCTAGAGATGCCCTTCATGGGCACTACGGCGGCTGAGACCTTTGAGAGCGGCACATGGGCCGCGGCAGTGGGCGGCACCACGATGGTGGTGGATTTCTGCCTGCCGGGCGCCGATGGCAGCATCAAGAACGCGATCAACGAATGGCACCGCAAGTCGGCACCGCAGATTTGCAGCGATATCGGCTATCATATGGCGGTCACCGGCTGGGACGAAAACGTCTTTAACGAGATGAAAGACGCGGTCGACATGGGGGTGAATAGCTTCAAGCACTTCATGGCCTACAAGGGCGCGCTGATGATTGAGGACGATGAGATGTTCGCCTCTTTCAAGCGCTGCGCAGAACTGGGCGCGCTGCCGATGGTCCATGCCGAGAACGGCGATCTGGTGGCCGAGTTGCAGCAGAAGTATTTCGATCAGGGTATCACCGGGCCAGAAGGCCACGCCTATTCCCGCCCGCCTGAGCTGGAGGGCGAAGCGGCCAACCGCGCGATCACCATTGCCGATACCGCAGGCGTGCCGCTTTATATCGTGCATGTCTCCTGCGAGCAGACCCATGAGGCGATCCGCCGGGCGCGGCAGAAGGGGATGCGGGTTTACGGCGAGCCGTTGATCCAATTCCTGACGCTGGATGAGTCCGAATATTTCAACAAGGATTGGGACCATGCCGCGCGCCGTGTCATGTCGCCGCCCTTCCGCTCGAAAGACCACCAAGACAGCCTTTGGGCCGGGTTGCAGGCGGGCAGTTTGCAGGTGGTGGCGACGGACCACGCGGCGTTCAGCACCGAGCAGAAGCGTGCAGGCCGCGATGATTTCCGCATCATTCCCAACGGCTCAAACGGGCTGGAAGAGCGTCTGGCAGTGCTTTGGACCGAAGGGGTAGAGACGGGGCGGCTTACGCCCAATGAATTCGTCGCTGCGACCTCGACCAATATCGCCAAGATCCTCAATATCTATCCGCAGAAGGGCGCGATCGTTGAAGGGGCGGATGCCGATATCGTGGTCTGGGATCCGAAAATCACCAAGACGATCAGCCCCGCGAACCACCATTCCATCCTTGATTACAACGTCTTTGAGGGCTTCGAGGTCAAGGCCCAGAGCCGCTATACCCTCAGCCGCGGTGAGGTGATCTGGGCTTGGGGTCAAAACAGCCAGCCGCAACCCGGTCGTGGGCGTTTCGTGCCGCGCCCAGCCTTCCCGAGCGCCAATGTCGCGCTCAGCAAGTGGAAGGAGCTCAACAGCCCCAAGATGATCAAGCGCGATCCGCTGAACATTCCGGCGGGGATCTGAGCGATGTAAAGCCGCCACGACAATCAGGTAAAGTGCCGCGCTAAAAGCGGCCGACCAACAGGGAAGTAAAATACGTGAATGACAGCCAGAGCGTGATCAGCGCCAGCAATCTTGACCTGACCTTTCAAACCAATGACGGGCCGGTCCATGCGTTGAAAGACGTGAATCTTGAGATCCACAAAGGGGATTTCGTCAGCTTTATCGGCCCCTCGGGCTGCGGGAAGACGACCTTTCTGCGGGTGATGGCCGACCTTGAGCAGCCTACGGGCGGCACCGTGACAATCAACGGTGTCTCGCCCGAGGAGGCGCGCAAATCCCGGGCTTACGGCTACGTCTTTCAGGCGGCGGGGCTGTACCCGTGGCGCACCATTGGCGGCAACATCCGCCTGCCGCTTGAGATCATGGGCATCCCCCGCGCAGAGCAGGCCGAGCGGGTGCGGCGCGTGCTGGAACTGGTGGAACTCAGCGGGTTTGAAAAGAAATTCCCTTGGCAGCTTTCGGGCGGGATGCAGCAGCGCGCCTCCATCGCGCGGGCGCTGTCGTTCGACGCCGATATCTTGCTGATGGACGAACCCTTCGGCGCGTTGGATGAGATCGTTCGGGACCACCTGAATGAGCAACTGCTGAAGCTCTGGGCGCGGACGGAAAAGACCATCGCCTTCGTCACCCATTCGATCCCCGAGGCGGTGTATCTCTCGACCAAGATCGTTGTGATGAGCCCTCGCCCCGGCAGGATCGCCGATGTGATCGAAAGCCCGCTGCCGCGTGAACGGCCCTTGGAAATCCGCGAAAGTCCTGAGTTTCTTGAGATCGCGCATCGCGTCCGTGAGGGGCTGCGCGCCGGGCATGGGGACGATTGATGCGTAACATTATTCCCGTTCTCATGGTGGTGGGGCTGTTGATCGTCGTTTGGTATGGCGCCGCTGTCGCGCTCAACGCGCAGTGGGCGCGGGATGTGGCGGCGCGGGCGGACAAAACGCTGACATTCTCGGAATTGGTGGCCGATACGTGGTCGCAGGACAAGCCCAAGCTGCCCGCACCGCATCAGGTGGGCGCCGACCTGTGGGAAACCACGGTGATGAAGAAGGTCACGTCCAAACGCTCGCTGGTCTATCACACATGGGTCACCTTCAGCGCGACCTTCCTTGGTTTTGTCATGGGCACTGCGCTTGGCACGCTGTTGGCGGTGGGGATCGTGTTTAACCGCACGATGGACATGTCGGTGATGCCTTGGGTGATCGCCAGTCAGACCATTCCGATCTTGGCCATCGCGCCGATGATCATCGTGGTTTTGAATGCCGTGGGCCTCTCGGGCCTGCTGCCCAAGGCGATCATCAGCATGTATCTGTCGTTCTTCCCGGTGGTCGTGGGCATGGTCAAAGGGCTGCGCAGCCCGGATCAGATGCAGTTGGACCAGATGCGCACATGGCACGCGAGCGGTTGGCAGACCTTTTGGAAACTGCGACTGCCGTCGTCGATGCCGTATTTCTTTACCTCGCTGAAGGTGGGGGTCGCGGCCTCTCTGGTCGGGGCGATTGTGGGTGAGATGCCGACGGGGGCGGTCGCGGGTCTTGGGGCGCGGTTGCTGGCGGGCAGCTACTACGGTCAGACCGTTCAGATCTGGAGCGCGCTTTTGATGGCGGCGGCCCTTGCGGCGGCCATGGTCGGGCTCATCGGGCTGATCCAGCGGCTGACGCTCAAACGGATGGGGATGGCATGATGGGCTGGATTGTTTTCGCCATTCTCGCATGGATCGCTGGCTTGTCGCTGAACGTCTGGCTGGCGCGGCAGCGGCCCTCGCGGGGGGCGTCGCTGGCGGCACCACTGGTCTTCGGCATTACGCTCATCGCCGTTTGGGAAGGGGTGGTGCGTGGTTTCGACATCAACCAAGTGCTTCTGCCTGCCCCTTCGGTCATTGCGACGCGCATGGCGTCGTCGCTTGATATCCTCTGGGTCGACTTTGTGCAGACCGTCATCAAAGGCGCGCTGAGCGGCTACATCATCGGCTGCAGCGCGGCCTTCCTGACGGCGCTGGCGATTGACCGCTTTCCTTTTCTGCAACGCGGGTTGCTGCCCGTGGGCAATTTCGTCGCCGCGCTGCCGATCATCGGCATGGCGCCGATCATGGTGATGTGGTTCGGCTTTGGCTGGCAGTCCAAGGCGGCGATTGTGGTGGTCATGGTATTTTTCCCGATGCTGGTGAACACGGTGCAGGGCTTGCAAGCCAGCGACGCCATGCAGCGCGACTTGATGCGGACCTATGCCGCCGGTTATTGGCGCACGCTTTTGAAACTGCGGCTGCCTGCGGCGATGCCTTTTGTCTTCAACGGGTTAAAGATCGGCACCACCCTTGCCCTGATCGGCGCCATCGTTGCTGAATTCTTCGGCTCTCCGGTGCTGGGCATGGGCTTTCGCATCTCCACCTCGGTTGGGCAGCTTGCGCTTGATCTGGTCTGGGCCGAGATTGTTGTCGCGGCAATAGCCGGATCGGCGTTCTATGGTATCATGGCCCTTATCGAAGGACGGGTGACCTTTTGGCACCCCAGCCAGAGGAACTAAAGACGACCAACCAACAGGGAGATAAAAATGAAAACCATCACGAAGATCGCAGCCGGGGCCGCCTTGGGCCTCTGGGGGGGCGTGGCGCAGGCCGCCGACGACCTGACGCTGCAATTGAAATGGGTCACGCAGGCCCAGTTCGCAGGCTATTATGTGGCCAAGGACAAGGGCTTTTACGAGGAAGAGGGACTGGACGTCACGATCAAGCCCGGCGGGCCGGACATCGCGCCGGTGCAGGTGCTTCTGGGCGGTGGGGCCGACGTGATGGTCGACTGGCTGCCCTCGGCGCTGGCCGCGCGCGAAAAGGGCGCGCCGATTGTGAATATCGCCCAGCCTTTCGCGAAATCCGGCCTGATGCTGACCTGCCTCAAAGAGCATGGCATCGAAAGCCCCGAGGATTTCCCCGGCAATACACTCGGCACATGGTTCTTCGGCAATGAGATCCCGCTGATGAGCTGGATGGGCAAGCTGGGCTATGCCACCGATGGCTCCGAAGGCGGCGTGACGATCCAGAAGATCAACTTCAACGTCGACCCGCTGCTGCAAAAACAGGTCGAATGCGCCACCACCATGACCTACAACGAATATTGGCAGGTGATCGACGCGGGGCTGACGCCCGAGGATCTGGTGGTCTTCAAATATGAGGATGAGGGCATCTCGACGCTGGAAGACGGGCTATATACCACCGAAGAGAACCTCGAAGACCCCGAGATGGTCGACAAGCTGGCGCGTTTCGTGCGGGCCTCAATGAAAGGCTGGAAATACGCCGAGGAGAATGTCGAGGAAGCCGCCGACATCGTGTTGGAGAATGACCAGACCGGTGCCCAGACCGAGAAGCATCAGACCCGCATGATGGGCGAGATCGCCAAACTGACCGAGGGCAGCGATGGCCGCTTGGACGAAGCCGCGTTTGACCGCAGTGCGGAGATCACCATGGAAGGTGGCATGATCACCAAAACGCCCGAGGGGGCTTGGACCCATGACATTACGGATAAAGCGCTTCAGTAAGCTTTGGCGTCTACGATGAGGGGAGGGGCTGGCGCGCCGCGCTGGCCCTTTTTCGTTTGTGCGACGTTCCCAAGTGGTCTTACGGCCCGGAATCAAGCCGCAGGCGCCGGGCCATCGCCTGCCCGTCCCGACGGGTAGGCGATTTGGCGAGAGTTACTCTGCGCTTTCTGCCGCACATCAAATCTGCGCCATAAAGTGGCATTGTCTGCTGTTATGATCGCCTCCCCACGGGCAGACGATGGCCCTTGGAACCGGGGCCGATGGGGGCGGTAAAGGCCAGCGCAAGGCTCAGCCCTTATTCTCTTCTAGGGGGCTTAAAGAACCGTGACCTTCGTCCCAATCGGCACCCGCTGATAGAGATCGATCACATGTTCGTTTAGCATCCGTATGCAGCCGTTCGACACGGACCGCCCGATGGAGTTCGGCTGCGTGGTGCCGTGAATGCGGAAAAAGGTGTCCCGCCCGTTCTGGAACAGGTAGAGCGCCCGCGCGCCCAAGGGGTTGCCGGGGCCGCCGGGCTGGGCGTCGGTGTTGCCGATGAAACGTTTGTAGGTCTGCGGCTCGCGTTCGATCATCTCATTGGTCGGGCGCCATGTGGGCCATTCTTTTTTGACGTCGATGGTGGCGGTGCCGGTGAATTCCAATCCCGCTTTGCCGACGCCCACGCCATAGCGCATCGCTTGGCCCGGGGCGGTTACGAAATAGAGGTAATGACTGCGCGGCAGGATCAGCAATTGACCGGGCGCATATTGCGCTTTCATCGGCACCATCTGCGGAGCGGCACTGTAGGCGGCGGTGCGCGCCTGCGCCATCAGGGGAAGGGCGGCTGCGGCCACGGTGCTGGTCAGAAAACTACGGCGGCGCATGGCAGGCTCCATCAATCTACTGCTGTTTCGCCCTGCATTTTGCCACGGGGGCGCATTTTAGCAAGGCTGGACATAAAAAAACCGACCTGCCGGTATCAGCAGGTCGGACAAATTCTTGCATCAGGGCCGAGGCCCCCGGCCATTAGGCCAGCGCGAGGTTGGTCGCGGATTCACGGCCGTCACGGCCTGCTTCGATGTCGAAGGTCACTTTCTGGTTGTCGGCCAGGCCGGTCAGGCCAGCGCGCTCAACAGCGGAAATGTGCACGAAAACGTCTTTGCTGCCGCCATCGGGAGCAATGAAGCCGAAGCCTTTAGTTGTGTTGAACCATTTTACGGTGCCAGTGGCCATATCCGTAGTCTCCATATTTATGCCATCCGCGTTGGTGCGATGGCCCGGCGTGGTTGGTCTGGATCGATAGACTGAGCGCCGTATGAGGGAGACAGTGGGTCGAAAAAGATAACGTCTGCACCGTCTATATTGCATCAGGAGGGGATTCGTTCAAGGGCCAACGCATTTTGGGGCTACAACAGCTCTGGGCTGTCGCGGATTTCGGCAAATTATCGCCACGAAGTTTCGTGTTCCCCATATTTTGCGGGGAGCGGCCCCGAATGCGCTGTCCCGAGTTTGCCTAAAACTGGTCTCATTGCTGCCCGACATAGGTGGTTTTTTGTGAGAAAGCCCCAAGTGCGCCTGCCAGCGCCCCCCTCATGTGGAGTAATAAGACATGATGCGTATCCTTGCCGTAGACGATGACCCGGTCATCCTTGACCTGCTTACAGGTTGCCTGACCGAGAATGACAATTACGAGCTGACCTGTTGCGAAAGCTCTGAAGAGGCGCTTGAGATCATGCAAGAGTCGAACCAACCGTTCGATTCCTTCCTGCTTGATATCATGATGCCCGGCATCAACGGGATCAGCCTGTGTGAGATGATCCGCGATGTGCCTTTCTACCGCGCCGTGCCGATCATCATGATCACCGCCAGCAAGGAACCCGCGATGATGCAGCGGGCCTTTGATGCGGGGGCCACTGATTTCCTCTGCAAGCCTTTGGATGGTGTCGAGCTCAGCGCGCGGATCAATGCCGCCAGCATGCTAAATGCCTCGCTGCTGCGCGAACGTGAGGCGCAGCATACGCTGAGCGAGTTGACGCAGATGATGCAGATCCGCTTTGACGAGGATTTCGATCTTGATGTCTCGGCCTGTAGCAACGTCTCCGAGCTGGAAAATTACCTGCTGCGCCTGCCGAGCGGTTGTTTTTCGATGAGCCTCTTTTCGATCTCGGTCGAGGGCGCGCGCGGCATCTATCGCGCGGTCAAGGCTCCGGCCTTCCGTCGCCAGATGGAGCAGGTGGCCCGCGCCTCGGTGCATTCGCTGGAGGGCATGCGCTTTCATCTGGCCTATGCGGGCAGTGGGCGTTTCATCGGGGTGGTGATGAGCCGCGCCCGGTTGAACACCGCCTCCATGGCCGATCGCACGCGCGAGCATTTAGAAAAGAACTGGGACGGCAAAGGTATGAACGGCGGGCTGGCCCCGTCCTTGCAAGTTCATTCGGTCACCGAGCAGCGCCTTTGGTCGGGTCTTTCGGCCAGCAACAAGCTGCGTGAGTATCTGCAAAGCTGGGATCCGCTGCACGGTCTGGCGCGGCATGATGAGGACAACCTCTTTGCCCAGCTGGAAACGGCGATCGACGAAGAACGCTGAGGGCTCTGCTCGTCTTCTGGGTTGTGTAGCGCCCGTCCTGCCCGAGTGGTGGGGCGGGCGTTTCGCGTTCTGGCGATGCCCCGCGTGCCACAGGGCGGGACCGATTCTGCGCTGTGCAAAAGAAAAGGGCGCCGGAAATCCGACGCCCTTCAAATCGCTAATCTGCAATGCTTACCGCGCGAATTTCTTGTGCTTCAGGCGCTTCGGCTCAAGCGCATCAGCACCCAAACGGCGTTTCTTATCTTCTTCGTAGTCTTCGAAGTTGCCTTCGAACCATTCCACATGCGCTTCGCCTTCAAAGGCAAGGATGTGGGTACAGATACGGTCGAGGAAGAAACGGTCGTGCGAGATGACCACGGCGCAGCCCGCGAAATCGACCAGCGCGTCTTCGAGCGCACGCAGGGTTTCGACGTCCAGATCGTTGGTCGGTTCATCGAGCAGCAGAACGTTGCCGCCTTCTTTGAGCAGCCGCGCCATGTGCACGCGGTTGCGTTCACCGCCCGACAGCAGGCCGACTTTCTTCTGCTGGTCGCCACCCTTGAAGTTGAACGACGAGCAATAGGCGCGTGAGTTCACTTCGGCATCGCCGAGTTTAATCACCTCGGCTCCGCCGGTGATTGCCTGCCAGACGGTGTCGTCATGGTTCAGGTCGTCGCGGGACTGATCGACATAGGATAGCTCGACCGTGTCGCCGTACTCAATGGAGCCTGCATCGGGCGTTTCATGGCCGGTGAGCATCTTGAATAGCGTGGATTTACCCGCGCCGTTGGGGCCGATCACACCAACGATACCACCCGGCGGCAGCGAGAAATCGAGCCCGTCGATCAACTGCTTGTCACCCATGTGTTTCTTCAGACCCTCGACCTCGATCACCTTGTTGCCAAGGCGCGGGCCGTTGGGGATGACGATCTGGGCGCGGCTGAGTTTCTCGCGCTCGGAGGTTTCTGCCATCTCGTTATAGGCTGCGATCCGCGCTTTGGATTTGGCCTGACGTGCTTTGGCACCTTGGCGCATCCACTCAAGTTCGCGCTCAAGCGTCTTTTGCTTGGATTTGTCTTCGCGGGCCTCTTGGCTCAGGCGCTTGGCCTTTTGCTCCAGCCAGTCGGAGTAGTTGCCTTCATATGGGATGCCGCGGCCACGGTCCAATTCGAGGATCCAGCTGGTGATGTCATCAAGGAAGTAACGGTCATGGGTGACGGTCAGGATGGTGCCCTTGTACTCGATCAGGTGCTGTTGCAGCCAGGCGATGGTCTCGGCGTCGAGGTGGTTGGTCGGCTCGTCCAAGAGCAGCATGTCGGGCGCTTCGAGCAGCAGTTTGCAGAGTGCCACGCGGCGCGCTTCACCGCCCGAGAGGTTTTCCGGCATCGCGTCATCGGGCGGGCAGCGCAGCGCTTCCATCGATACGTCGATCTGGCTGTCGAGATCCCACAGGTTCTGGGCGTCGATGCCGTCCTGCAGCTTGGCCATTTCTTCAGCGGTCTCGTCGCTGTAGTTCATCGCCAGTTCGTTGTAGCGGTCCAGAATGGCCTTCTTCTCGGCCACGCCTTCCATGACGTTCTCGCGCACGGTCTTGGTCGGGTCGAGCTTGGGCTCCTGCGGCAGGTAGCCGACCTTGGCGCCCTCGGCGGCCCAGGCTTCGCCCGAGAAATCCTTGTCGAGCCCGGCCATGATCTTGAGCAGGGTGGATTTACCCGCGCCGTTGACGCCAACGACACCGATCTTCACGCCGGGCAAGAAGTTCAGGTGGATGTTTTCGAATGTCTTCTTGCCCCCGGGGTAGGTCTTGGAGACGCCGGACATGTGATAGACGTATTGATAGGCAGCCATTTGGAGAATCCTCGAAACGCGATTTGGGGTTTGCAGTGCAATATCGCCCGGGCAGGGCAAGATCAAACACTCTATCCATCGCAGGGCCGTAGCCCGCTGATGGCTTGCGCGATGTGCCGCACGCCGTTTGGTCAAAACGGGCGAGACGGGCTATTGGATGGTTTTACAACGGTTTGGCAGCCGGTCCATGCAGTCGAAAAGTGAAATCTGGTCGACTTTTCTGCGGTTTTCGCGCTAGGATTTATTCAATCTACGATTGGGCGGCGATTTCCGGCCATCGTGGAGTAGGCAGGCTGCAGGCAGTGCTTTCCCTTCGGGGTGCATCAACTGGCAGTCATAATAACAGGGAAATACTCATGACAAAATCCACCATCGTTGTGGGTCTGGACGGGTCGGAGGCCGGCGCGCGTGCCTTGGCGTTTGCCCAGTCGCAGGCCAAACAGATCGGGGATTGTTCGATCACGGTTTGCTTTGTGATCGAATGGTCGCCTTTCACCTTTCAGACCAAGGAAGAGAACGAGCAGCGCCATATGCGGCGCGAGCAGGAGTTGCAGCGCGCCCATGATGTGGTGCTTGACCCGGCGGTGGCCGAGGCCAAAGCCGCCGGTGTCGAGGTCGAGGGCATCGTGCGGCACGGTGATGTGGCCGATATCCTTGAAGCTGTCGCCAAGAAACGCGGTGCGATCCAGATCGTTGTGGGGCGGGTCGGTGAACGGGGCCTCAAGCGGCTTTTTGGTGGGGTGACGGGCCGGTTGGTCGCAGGCTCCAGCGTGCCGGTCACGATCATTCCCTGAAAGGACAAGCCATGAACAAGTTATTTACCTATGTGATGGCGGTATTCGCGTCATTGCTGCCGAGCTTTGCCGCCGCGCAAGAGGCTGTCGGCGTCGATCAACGTATCAACCAGATTTTCGCAGATTACACCGGCTGGTATGTCTCCTTCATCTTTGCCCCGCTGCCCGGCACGGATTTCTCATGGATCGCGCTGTGGCTGGTCGTGGGCGCGGTGGTCTTTACCGTCTATTTCGGGGCCATCCAGATCAAAGGCTTCTGGCATTCGATCCAACTGGTGCGGGGCGATTACTCTGATCCGGATGACGCGGGCGAGGTCAGCCACTTTCAGGCGCTTGCAACCGCGCTGTCGGGCACCGTGGGTCTGGGCAACATCGCGGGCGTGGCCGTGGCGGTCAGCATCGGCGGGCCGGGTGCGACATTCTGGATGGTGGTTGCGGGCCTTTTCGGCATGGCGACCAAGTTCACCGAATGTACGCTGGGCGTGAAATACCGCAATGAATTCCCTGACGGCCATGTTTCAGGCGGGCCGATGTATTACATCGTCAAAGGCTTTTCCGAGCGCGGCCTGCCGCTGGGCGGGTTCATGGCGGTGCTGTTCTCGATCTTTACCATTCTGGGCGCGCTCGGCGGGGGCAATATGTTCCAGGCCAACCAAGCCCATGCGCAGCTTGCGGGCGTGCTGGGGGATTATCCGGGCTGGATCACCGGTGTGATCCTTGCCGGTGTGACCTTTGCCGTGATCGCAGGTGGTCTGAAGTCCATTGCGCGGGTGACCGAGAAGATCGTGCCCTTCATGGGTGTCTTCTACGTGCTGGTGTCGATCCTGATCCTGATCATCAACTGGGATATGATCGGCTGGGCCTTTGGCCAGATCTTCATGGGTGCCTTTACTGGTCTCGGCGTAGTCGGCGGCTTTACCGGCGCGCTGATCCAAGGCTTCCGCCGTGCGGCGTTCTCAAACGAAGCGGGCATCGGCTCGGCTGCCATCGCCCACTCGGCGGTGCGTACGAAAGAGCCGGTGACCGAGGGCTACGTCGCGCTGTTGGAGCCCTTCATTGACACGGTGGTGATCTGCACCATGACCGCTTTGGTCATCGTGATCAGCGGCGTGTTGAACCAAGACCCGGAAACCGGGCTCTACATCTGGAACGCCGAAGCGGGCCGGATCGCGACCGAAGGTGAAGTCAGCGGCGTGGCCCTGACCTCGGCGGCCTATGCGCGGGCGTTCTCGTGGTTTCCGATCCTGTTGATGATCGCGGTGGTGCTCTTTGCCTTCTCGACCATGATCAGCTGGTCCTATTACGGCCTCAAGGCTTGGACCTATCTCTTCGGCGAGGGGGCGGTGAAAGAGTTGATCTTTAAGATCATCTTCTGCGTCTTCATCGTGATCGGCGCGGCGGCGAGCCTTGGGCCGGTGATCGACTTCTCCGATGCCATGCTCTTCTCGATGGCGATCGTGAACATCATCGCGCTTTACTTCCTGATGCCGATCGTGAAGCGCGAGCTGAACAGCTATGTCGCGCGGCTGCGCTCGGGCGAGATCGTGAAGCACAAGTAAGCGCCTTGCATTGACAAAGGGCGGCAATGCCCCTCCTTTGGCCCCTGATTTCGGATCGGGGGCCATTTTCTTGCGCAATACCATGCCATTCGCGACTAAGGGGCAGGTCATCGGCCTGTTGGGCGGGTCGTTTGACCCGGCACATGAAGGGCATGCGCATATCACCCGCGAGGCGCTAAAGCGGTTCGGGCTGGATCGCGTCTGGTGGCTGCTCAGCCCCGGCAATCCGCTGAAAGAACACGGACCAGCGCCGATGGCGCAGCGCAAGGCGCGGGCCGATGCGGTGATGGGCCACCCGAGGGTTGAGATTACGGACATCGAAGCGCAGCTTGGCACCCGTTACACCGCGCAGACGCTTGAGGCCCTACGGCGGCGCTATCCCGGTGTGCGGTTCGTCTGGCTGATGGGGGCCGATAACCTTGCGCAGTTTCATCTGTGGCAAGACTGGCGGCAGATCATGGAGACAGTGCCGGTCGGTGTGCTTGCACGACCCGGCCAACGTATTTCGGCCCGAATGAGCCGGGCGGCGGCGCTGTATGCGCCCTACCGGATCGCGGGGCGGAACAGTCAGCTTCTGGCTCATGCCTCCGCGCCTGCGTGGTGTTTCGTGAATGTGCCGATGGTTGATGTCTCATCCACTGCGCTGCGCGCTGCCGGGGGCTGGCGCTCAGCGTAGCCGTGCCGAGGTGATGCCAGCGGTGATGATCACCGCAAGCCCCGCCCATGTCAGCGCATCGGGCAGGGTGCTGAACAGGAACAGACCCAGCAGCACCGCTGCGATCAGTTGGAAGTAGACCAAGGGTGCCAGTCGTGTGGCGGGCGCACGGCGATAGGCGTAGAGCAGCAGCAGATTGCCCAGCATGGAGAACAGCGCGCTGGCCGTTGCCAGACCGGCCACGGGCAGGGTGGCTTGGGGCAGGTTCATCAGGCCCAAGGGTAGCAGCATCACCGCGCTCATCGCCAATTGGGTAAAGGTCAGCGCAAGGGGTGGTGCCAGATCAGAAAGCCAGCGCGACATGGTGAGAAAGACGCCGTAGAACAGCCCCGCCGCCACGGCGAACAGCAGCCCCGGCCCGCCCGTGCCACCCCCCATGCCGGGGCGTACGACCAGCAGCACACCGCAAAAGCCCAGCAGGATCAGCGCGCTGCGCAGCAGGCTGATGCGTTCGCGCAGGAAAATCGCGGCCAATAGGTAGCTAACCATCGGTCCGATAAAGAAGGCGGCAAAGACATTGGCAATCGCCTCGGTCTGGAGCGCGGTTTGAATGCAGGTGATGCCCAAGGCCAGCGTTGCCGCCCGCAGCCAGAGCCGCCAGTCGCGCATCAGGCCCCAAGTGCCGCGCGGCAGGAACGGCAGCACCATCAGCGCGCCGATGGCGAAGCGCGACCATGCCACGAAAACCGGTGCCACGCCCATCCCCGAGGTCAAAATCTTGCCCGCGCTGTCCCCTGCGGGGATCAGTGACATGGCGATAAACATGATAGGGATAGCGCGTTGCATGACGTCGGGGTAGCAGGTCGGCGGTTTTGTGCAACCGCGAAAGGCCCCCCGTTGTCAGACAGGTTGTGGCCGAACGCCGCATGGGGTTTATATCAAGCCCATGAGCCAGAGTTTTACACGACGCATTTTCCTTGGAACGGCTGCCGCTGCGATAGTGGCGGCCTCTGCTTGGGCCGAGTCCCCGACCACTTCGTTGCGCCCCATGGGGCGTGATGACGACCTGTATAAACAGGCCATTCCTAACGTTTCCGAGATCATCGCAGACAGCGGCATCAGCGGCACGGTAGCCTTTGCCGTGGTCGATGTCGAAAGCGGCATCTGGCTGGAGGCGTCTAACGCCACCGATGGCATTCCGCCCGCCAGCAGCATCAAGGCGATCACCGCGCTTTATGCGCTGGATCTACTGGGCCCCGATCACGTTTTCGAGACGCGGTTGCTGGCGACCGGCGGTGTGGTCAATGGCGAGGTGCAGGGCGATCTGATCCTCGTTGGCGGGGGGGACCCGACGCTCGATAGCGACGATCTGGGCCAGATGGCCGAAGAGTTGAAAGAGGCGGGCATCATCGGCGTAAAGGGCAAGTTCAAGGTCTATGAGGGGGCATTTCCCGCAACCTTTGCGATTGACCCCGAACAGCCCGATCATGTGGGCTATAACCCCGGCGTTTCGGGCATCGCGCTGAATTACAACCGGGTTCACTTCGAATGGAAACGCAGTGGCGGTGGTTATGACGTGACGATGGAGGGCCGCGCAGGGCGTTATGCGCCGGCGGTGCGCGCCGCGACGATGGAAGTCGTGGATCGAAGTGGGCCGGTCTACACCTATGAGAACAAACCCGATCGCGATGTTTGGACCGTGGCAAAGAGCGCTTTGGGCTCGGGCGGCGCGCGTTGGCTGCCGATCCGGCGGCCCGGCGTCTATGCGGGTGATATTTTCGCGACGATTGCCCGCAGCCACGGCATCAAGTTAGGCGATGCGGAACTGGCCGAAGCGCTGCCTGAAGGGGAGACCCTCGTGACCCATCGCAGCGCCGAGTTGCGGCCGATCCTGAAGGACATGCTGGAATACTCCACCAACCTCACGGCAGAGATGGTTGGTCTGGCCGCCAGCGCCAAACGGCTGGGAACGGTGCCAAGCCTGCGTGCCTCTGCCGCCGAGATGAACAAATGGGCGATTGAGGAACTGGGCATGGAAAACCCGGCGATGATCGACCATTCGGGTCTTGGCGACGACAGCAAGATGACTGTGCATGACATGGCCGGAGGGTTGGCGCGTATTCATGGTACGGGGCTGCGGCCTATCCTGAAACCAGTCTATCTGCGCGATGACCGGGGCCGTCCAGAGCGGAACAATCCGATCAAGATCGACGCAAAGACAGGGACGCTGAACTTTGTTTCGGCGCTGGCTGGTTTTTTGACCACGCCCGAAGATCGGGTTCTGGCCTTTGCGATCCTGACCGCGAACACCGATGAACGCGCCAAGATCAGCCGGGCGGAACGGGAGCGTCCGCCGGGGGCGCGGACTTGGAACGGGCGGGCCAAACGTGTGCAGCGCGGACTGCTGGAGCGGTGGGGGCTGCTGTATAACGTGGCCGTGAAACCTGAGCCGGAAGCCGCAGCCGAGCCTGAAACGCAGACGGCCCCCGAGCCTGAGGGCGAGGCAGAGCCGGAAGCCGTACTGGAAGAGTCCTAACCCGCGCTTAGGTCAGATGCCGCGCCCGCGCGCCGCGCTCAATCGCGGCGGCGTGGAGCCGGTCGATGTTGAGTTCATAGCGGATTTCTTCGAGGAGACGCAGTTCGGCTTCGTCGAGCGTGCCGTCGGCGGCGGCCACGTCGCAGGCGAGAGCATAGCCGGTCTCATTCAAGCGTTCGGGCAGCGCTTCGCGGATCAGGCCAAAGAGGGCATCCAACCCGTCTTCTTGTTCAAACAGATCAAAGACCGTCTTGCTGATCGTCGCGACGCGGTCGTTGTCGTAGCCCGAGAACACCGGCAGCAGGTTCAGCGCGGATTCGATTTTCACCAGTTCGGCGGTGCGAATGTCTTCGTCCGAGGCCGAGACCGCGATCATCAGCGCGACAAGGCTATCTTGGGCGCTGAGCGAGAGGGAAGATGTGTCGGGCATCGGGAGATCCTTTGGACAGGTATGTTGCAGCGCAGAATATTGACCCTCAGGGTGCGAAGCAATAGGAACGGGCGACCCCGTGCGCATTGGGCGCAGGGGCGCCAAAAGATGGATGATCTAACATGTCCGAGACCCGAGACGCGGCACTCAGCAGCAAAGCATGGCCCTTTGAAGAAGCGCGCCGGGTGCTCAAACGTTACGCCAAGAAACCGCCAGAGAAGGGCTATGTGCTGTTCGAGACGGGCTATGGCCCCTCGGGCTTGCCGCATATCGGGACCTTTGGCGAGGTGCTGCGCACCACGATGATCAAGCGCGCCTTTGAAGAGATCAGCGATATTCCGACCAAGCTGGTGTGCTTTTCGGACGATCTGGATGGCATGCGCAAAGTGCCGGGCAACGTGCCGCAGCAGGACATGCTGAAAGAGCATATGCACAAACCGCTGACCGTGGTGCCGGACCCGTTTGGCACGCATGAAAGCTTTGGCCACCACAACAACGCCATGCTGCGCCGGTTCCTCGATACCTTTGGGTTCGAGTATGAGTTCTATTCCGCGCGCGAGTTCTATCGTTCTGGTCAATTCGATGAGGTGCTGCTGCGCGCCTGCGAGAAATACGATGAGATCATGGCGGTGATGCTGAAGTCGCTGCGCGAGGAGCGTCGCCAGACCTATTCGATCTTTCTGCCGATCCACCCCGAAACGGGCCGCGTGCTTTATGTGCCGATGAAAGAGGTCAACGCCAAGGACGGCACGATCACCTTCGACGACGAGGACGGCACCGAGATGACCCTGCCAGTGACAGGCGGCAATGTGAAGCTGCAATGGAAGCCCGATTTCGGCGCGCGTTGGGCGGCTTTGGATGTCGACTTTGAGATGTACGGCAAAGAACACGCGACCAATACCGCGATCTATGACCGGATCTGCGAGATCCTCGGCGGCAAGAAGCCCGAGCATTTCAGCTATGAGCTGTTCCTTGATGAGAACGGTCAGAAGATCTCCAAATCCTCTGGCAACGGCATTTCGATCGATCAGTGGCTGACCTATGCCAGCACTGAGAGCCTGTCGTATTTCATGTTCCAAAAGCCCAAAACGGCCAAGCGCATGTATTTCGACGTGATCCCCAAGGCGGTGGACGAATACCACCAGCAGCTGCGGGCCTATGAAACACAAGACACCAAGGCGCGGCTCAACAACCCGGTTTGGCATATCCACGGCGGCGATGTGCCCCAGTCGGATATGGTGGTGCCCTTCTCGATGCTGCTGAACCTTGCGAGCGTGTCGAGCGCCGAGGACAAGTCGCAGCTTTGGGGCTTTATCCAGCGCTATGCGCCTGAGGCCACGCCGGAAAACAACCCCGGAATGGATCAGGCGGCGGGCCATGCAGTGCGCTATTTCAATGACTTCGTCAAACCGACCAAAGTGTTCCGCGCGCCGAGCGATCTGGAGCGCGAAGCGCTGGAAGACCTGCGCGAGCGGCTGAAGGTTTGGGACGGTGGTCTGGATGCCGAAGCGCTGCAGAGCATGGTTTTTGCCGTCGGCAAAGAGCGTTTCGACCCGCTGCGCGACTGGTTCACGGCGCTTTACGAAGTGCTGCTGGGGGCCAGCCAAGGGCCACGTTTTGGTGGGTTTATCGCGCTTTACGGCGTGGATGAGACCGTTGCACTGATCGACGCCGCACTAGAAGGCAAGCTGACCAACACGTGAAACTTTTGCCTCTGCCCTTGCGTGACTTAGATCACTCAGTATGGGCCAAGGGGGAAAGGCGATGCGTAAAGGGATGTTCACATTTTTCGGAGGGCTGGTGCTGTCGGCCCTCCTGAGCTTTGGCGCCATGGCGCAGCAGGCCGAGATCGAAGAGACGATCAACAGCCAATTCGACGCCTTTCGCGCGGATGACTTTGCCGCTGCCCTCGAATTCGCCACGCCGAATTTGCAGCGCTTTTTCCAGACCCCCGAGAACTTTCGCAGTATGGTCAGCAATGGCTATCCAATGGTGCAGAACCCTGCCGAGGTGCGGTTTTTGGACCGTCGCGCGGATGGGTCGCGCTTTTATCAGGTGGTGCAGGTTGTCGACCCCAAGGGGTTCACCCATTTGCTGGGCTATCTGATGGAGCAGACGGACGCGGGCTGGCGCATCGGAGGGGTGCAGATCCTCGACGCGCCGGGAGCCAACGTCTGAGCGCTGTTGCGCGATGCCCGCTCGGCGGGCCAAGCGGCGATTAACATATCGTTGATACTTCCCTGACCTCGCGGTTCGGCCAGTCCGAGCCAGAGCAGTTGAGCGGCGCGCCCCGGTGGGAGGTGCGGACCGGGGAAAGGAAAAGCGATGAACAAGGCGATTACCGACGGCGTGGTGCTGATGCCGACACCCTTTGCGGCGGGTCTGGATGTCTGGTCAAGCGGCGATGGCACGCCGGGGTCGGATACCTATGAGAACGCGGCCAATGCGGCCTTTGTCCCGGCAGATCAGGATTTCGGCGGGGCGCTGGAATTGCTGAAGACCCAAAGTACCCAGCAATTGCGCTACATGGGGCAAACCACGCTGCTGCCGGGGTGCTATCTGCGGGTGACGGCGCGGGTGAAGGCGATCAGTGGCAATCTGCCAACGGTGCGGATCGCGGGATACCCGGCGCAATCGGGCGGGGGCCGGGTGAGCGGCGTGACGGAAGCTGGCCCGGCGGAGACGCTGACGACCTATGGCGAGGTGGTCGAGGTGAGCGCGATTATCGGCAGCGGCGACCGGGGCGGCGTCGACATGGTTTGGGGCACCGGGGCCGTCTACGGCCATTTTGGGCTGGACCTGACCGGGCCGACCGGTGGCGTGGTTCGGATCGACGATATCGAGATCGAGGATGTCACCTCGGTCTTTCTGCGGGACATGTTGGCGCAGGTCGATGTGCGCGACTTTGGTGCGGTGGGCAATGGGGTGAGTGACGATACCGCGGCCTTTGAGGCCGCCAATGCCGCCGCCGACGGGCGCACGGTCTTGGTGCCTGCGGGGAATTATCTGCTGAACGGGGATATCACCTTTGACACGCCGGTCAAATTTGAGGGCCATGTCACCATGCCGGTGGGGGCCGTTCTGCTGCTGCGCCGCAACTTTGACCTGCCCAGCTATATCGAAGCCTTCGAAAACGAAGAAACCGCTTTTCTCAAGGCGTTTCAGGCGCTTCTAAACAACGCGGATCACGACTCTCTCGACATGGGCGGGCGCAAAGTGAATGTGACCGGACCGCTGGATATGCAGGCGGCGGTGCCGGACAAGACCAGCTATGCGACCCGCCGGGTGATCCGAAATGGCCAGCTTGAGGCGGCGTCGAGCAGCAATTGGGGCACGGTGGTGGTGACCTCGCAGGCGCGCTATGCCGCCTCCGACAGCCGCAAGTTGACCAATGTAACCAATATCGCCAATGTGCCCGTGGGCGCGCTGGTCGAAGGCACCGGGGTGGGACGCGAGATCTATGTGCGCTCCAAAAACGTCGCCACGCAGGAGATTACGCTCAACGCGCCGCTTTACGATGCGGAAGGAACGCAGAATTTCACCTTCCGCAAGTTCCAGTACATGGTGGATTTCAGCGGCTTCGCCTCGCTGTCGAAGTTCGTGATGGCCGACATCGAATTCCAGTGCAACAACCGCTGTAGCGCGATCAACCTTGCGCCCGCGGGGCTGATCTTTCACCTGCGCGACTGTTTCGTCAGCCGCCCCAAGGACCGCGGCGTCACGTCGATCGGCGGGGGCTGTCAGGGCATGTTGATCGACCGCTGCCAGTTCCTGTCGGCGGAGGATGCGCTGACGGTGCCGAACCGGACCTCTATCGCGCTCAACACCAACGCCAACGACGTGAAGCTGCGCGACTGCCGCGCCACCAAGTTCCGCCATTTCGCGCTGCTGGCGGGGGGCAACAGCATCGTGACGGGCAATCACTTCTTTCAAGGGGATGAGGTCGACAATGGTGTGCGCTCGGCGGGGCTCATCCTTGCCTCGGCGCATACCAGCGCGGTGGTGACGGGCAATTACGTCGACAACTGCTTTATCGAATGGACGAATGAGCAGGACCCGACCCCCGCCTTCACTTCGGGCTATTCGTTCAGTGCGCTCAGCATCAGCGACAATATCTTTCTGTCGGGCGAGGTGGCGCCTTGGTTCAGCTATATCGTGGTGAAACCGCATGGCGCGGGGCATTTCCTGAGCGGGGTGGCGATCACCGGCAACCGTTTCCGCAGCCTGAACGGCAGCATCGACCGGGCGGAGCGGGTGGATACGACCTTTGCCGACCTTGATCTGTCGCGCTGCAAGAACGTGGTGATGAAAGGCAATTCTTTCCACGCGGTGACCACGCAGGTGGAGAATATGGCCGAGATTGAGTTCACGCAGTCCACGCCGTCAGAGACTTGGGTGATCGATACTGCGGGCCATCTGCCTTTCGAGGGGCAGGCGCTGAACAGCGATGCGGTGGTGGCTCATGGTGCGATCCGCAACAGCAACAACGTGGCGCAGTTTGATATGCCTTACGTGACACATGCCGAAGGGCCGGACCGGGATCAGCTTCATGTGGTTTGGCCGACGCCTGTGAAGGGGAAGGTCTCTGTGATGGTGCGGATGGACAACCGCTGATCCCGCCGGCTTGCTGAACCACTAAAGCGCCCTGCCGGAGATCGGCGGGGCCTTTTTTGTCAGAACTCCCGCCAGAGGCTGAGGGTGAGGGCGGTATTTTCGGGCGCGTCGATTGGAATTTCACTGCCCAATTGCAGGCGGTACTTGCTGAAGCTAGGCGACAGGACGATGGACGGCGCGAATTTTGCGTAGGTTTCGCCCCCGGTGTAGGTCAGAAAGACCTGCGCCATTCCGGTGGTCACCGGTGTGAAGTCCAGCCCGGCGGTGCTGTCGATCTTGATGACCTCTTGTGAAAACCCAAACTCCCACCTTGCCGAAGTATCGACGGTCAGCCAGCCGTTTCGCGCGCCCAAGGTAAAGCCGCGGCCCCAAGACAGCCCCGCCCGGAGGTGGGGAGAGATCAGATCCCCCGACCAGCTTGCTCCGGCGCCGATGTCATAGGCCCAACGCCCCATTTCGGTCGGCTCTCCCAAGGGAAAGCGGAGGAAAACGGTGGCATGGCCGCTTTGCTGGCCAAAGCGGCTTTGCGCGGTGTTTAGGTCGAAGCCGAGGGTCAGGGTCTCGCGCAGCCCATATTCGATATAGGTGCTTTGGCTAAGGTCGTAGTAATAGGTCGCCGAGAAGGAGCTTGAGATAAAAGTCGTGCCCTCTTCGCGCAGCCATGGTCCGGCTGGGGCGGCGGCGGGGCTTAGCTGGCAGGCCAGCAGGGTGA
Source organism: Sulfitobacter dubius (assembly GCF_027214245.1). Lineage (GTDB taxonomy): Bacteria > Pseudomonadota > Alphaproteobacteria > Rhodobacterales > Rhodobacteraceae > Sulfitobacter > Sulfitobacter dubius_A. Next base: position 92,041 of record NZ_JAPWHM010000008.1, read on the forward strand.
GGCAAAAGGCAGATCGCACCGCAGGCTCCTGCGGCGATCTTGGTTAATAGCGGTTAACAAATCGTTGCCTCGGACGGTCGAACGTAAAAACCCGGCGCCATGGGCACCGGGTTTCGGGGTCGTCTATGTCGGGGCTGTTACACGTGGGCTTTGTTGCCACGTGGGCCTGCGATCAGCCAGACGATGAAGCCGAGTACAGGCAGGATGATGATGCCCAACACCCAGGCGATTTTGGCAGCGCCCGAGGCGTTTGAGGTGATGACCTGATAGATGGCGTAGATGTCGGCGATGAGGACGATGAGCCCTAAAAGTCCATATTCCATTGTATGATCCCTCTCGAATGCGTGTGTTTCTATTGCGTGATCAACCCAAACGAGGGCCAAATAGTTCCCGAACCGCGCCGCGCGGACGTGAGCCGATCTTTGCCAGCCCGCCCGCATGACGGGAACCGGCGCCGCCCGCCTTGGGTTTTGTTGCTACAGCAATCATGAAAGGAACAGGCCATGACTGACACGACAGCACCCGCATCGCTGGTTTCTTCGGACAATGTGAACGGCACCGCCGTTTTTAGCGCGGATGGGACCGAAATCGGCCATATCGACCACCTGATGATCGACAAGAAATCCGGCAAGGTTGCCTATGCCGTGATGGGTTTCGGTGGTTTTCTTGGCATCGGAGAAGAGCATTACCCCGTGCCTTGGAACGCGCTGGACTATGATCCGGCCCGCGATGGTTTCAGGACAAACATCGACGAGGCCACGGTCAAAGGCGCGCCGGAGCGGACCGAACAGTGGCACAGCGACCGCACATGGCAAGAGCGCACGTTTGACCACTACGGCGTGCCCTACTACTGGCTTTGATCAGTATTCCCGACCGACAAGGGGGAGGCGGCATCGCCTCCCTTTTTTGGTAGGGGCGATATTCAGCGCAGCCCATTGTTTTCGCGGCGCGCATCGGGTCTCATGCCGGGACGGTCGGTTTGGCCGTGACTGGAAAGGGAATTCTCGATGCGCCGATTGATCGCTTTTAGCCTGCTGCTTACCCTCGCGGGATGCGGCGTGCCATTCGTACCATTCATCTGATGTAGGAGATCTTTTTGATGGAAGCCTTTCTTGATACGCTTGGCGCGGTGGCGCTGATCGCACTTGTGGTCGTCGGGCTTGCTGCTGGGGCGATTGCTGGCGCCGTGGCAGGCCGGAACCGAATTCTGTACCTCATTCTGGGGGTTGTGGGCGCCGTTGCGCTGCCCTTTATCCTTGCCGCGCTTGGCGTCACGGTGGTGGCGGCGGGGGGCTTGCTTTTGCTGCTGATCGTGGCGGCGATTGGCGCGGCACTGGTACTGGCCTTGGTGGCGGCACTTCGACGGTAGCTTGGCCGCTCTGACATGCTGTTCGTGCGTAAGGGCCACCCCAAGAGGCGGCCCTTTTGCGTTACCGTTTGCGGCGCTTGACGTTGCCGCCGCGCATCCCGCCGCGGCCAGAGGTGCTGCGCCCCGAGGCTTGTTGGGCCGCATCGACGGCGCGGTCCACCGCCTGCTGCCGGGCCATCGGGTCATCGGCCACGGCCAAATCCACCGCCTCCAGCCGTTTGACCTCATCGCGCAGCCTTGCGGCCTCTTCGAACTCAAGGTTCTCGGCCGCTTTGCGCATTTCGGTGCGCAGCCCGTCGAGCACGGCTTGAAGATTGCCGCCCGCCAACGGGTTGTCGACTTTGGCGGTGACGCGGTTCATGTCCACATCACCTTTGTAGAGCCCGGCAAGGATATCTTCGACGTTCTTTTTCACCGTCGCGGGGGTGATGCCGTGCTCTTCGTTATAGGCCATCTGCTTAACGCGGCGGCGCTCGGTCTCGCCCATGGCGCGCTCCATCGAGCCGGTGATGCGGTCGGCATACATGATGACCCGGCCTTCGGCGTTCCGCGCGGCGCGGCCAATGGTCTGAATCAGCGAAGTCTCGGAGCGCAGGAAACCCTCCTTGTCGGCATCCAGAATGGCCACCAACCCGCATTCAGGAATGTCCAAACCCTCACGCAGAAGGTTGATCCCGATCAGCACATCAAAGGCGCCCAAGCGCAGATCGCGCAGGATTTCGATCCGCTCGATCGTGTCGATATCGCTGTGCATATAGCGCACGCGGATGCCCTGTTCGTGCATGTATTCGGTGAGGTCTTCGGCCATGCGCTTGGTCAGCACGGTGCAAAGCGTGCGGTAGCCATCGGCAGCGACTTTGCGGACCTCATCCAGCAGATCATCGACCTGCATCTCGACGGGCCGTATCTCGACTTGGGGGTCCAGCAGGCCGGTGGGGCGGATTACCTGTTCAGTAAACACACCGCCGGTCTGCTCAATCTCCCACGCCGCCGGGGTGGCCGAGACAAAGACCGACTGCGGGCGCATGGCGTCCCATTCCTCGAACTTAAGGGGTCGGTTGTCCATACAGGACGGCAGGCGGAAACCGTGCTCGGCCAGCGTGAATTTGCGCCGATAGTCGCCCTTGTACATGCCGCCGATCTGCGGGACCGAGACGTGGCTCTCATCGGCAAAGACGATGGCGTTGTCGGGGATGAATTCGAAGAGGGTAGGGGGCGGCTCACCCGGTGCACGGCCCGTCAGATAGCGCGAATAGTTCTCGATCCCGTTGCAGACGCCGGTGGCCTCCAGCATCTCAATGTCAAAATTGGTGCGCTGTTCCAGCCGCTGTGCTTCCAGCAGTTTGCCATCGGCGACCAGTTGGTCGAGCCGAGTGCGCAACTCTTTCTTGATGCCGATGATGGCTTGGGACATCGTCGGTTTCGGCGTCACATAGTGGCTGTTGGCGTAGACGCGGATCTGGTCGAACGTGTCAGTCTTCTCACCCGTCAGCGGGTCGAACTCGGTGATGCTTTCCAACTCCTCGCCAAAGAAGCTGAGGCGCCATGCGCGGTCATCAAGGTGAGCGGGGAAGATTTCAAGGCTATCGCCGCGCACACGGAAAGAGCCGCGCTGGAATGCCGCGTCGTTGCGCTTGTACTGCTGGGCGACCAGATCGGCGATCACCTTGCGCTGGTCGTACATGCCGCCCGCTTTCAAGTCTTGCGTCATCGCGCCGTAGGTCTCGACGCTACCGATGCCGTAGATGCAGGAAACCGAGGCCACGATGATCACGTCGTCACGCTCCAACAGCGCGCGGGTGGCGGAGTGGCGCATCCGGTCGATCTGTTCGTTGATCTGGCTTTCCTTCTCGATGAAGGTATCGGACCGCGCGACATAGGCTTCGGGCTGGTAGTAGTCGTAGTAAGAGACGAAATATTCCACCGCGTTGTCGGGGAAGAAGCCTTTGAATTCGCCGTAAAGCTGCGCCGCCAGCGTCTTGTTCGGCGCAAGGATGATGGCCGGGCGTTGCGTTTCCTCGATCACCTTGGCCATGGTGAAAGTCTTGCCCGTGCCGGTCGCGCCCAGAAGCACCTGATCGCGTTCGCCCGAGTTCACCCCTTCGGTCAATTCCTTGATTGCGGTGGGCTGGTCGCCCGCCGGAGCGAACTCGGTCACCAGCTTGAACTTATGGCCGCCCTCCAGCTTGGGGCGGCTGCGCACGTCTGGCGCGGGGGTTGCCAGCATCGGCATCCCCTCGGATTTGTCGGAATGGGCATAGGGCATCGCGGGTATCCTTCGTCAAGCTTCCCATAGGTGCCCTCTTTCACGCAGGGTTCAAGGGGCAGGGGGCCGCGAAGGGCGCTTTTGCCGCTACTTCATCAATCGTTTACGATTCTGTCGCACCTTGCGGGCAAGGGGCGCGAGCGAGGCGTTCATGACCTGATCGGGGCTTTTGCCCAGCATCATCGCCTGCGTTCCGGCGCTGAAGGCTTTGACCATGGCGGGGCCTTTCTCGGCGACCATGCGGTTATTTTCACCGGGGCGCGCGGGCAGCGCACCGGCCATGGCCAAAAGGCGCAGGGACATCACGATCTGGGTTTCGACCGCTAAGGCGGCAAACTGGCTTTGTAACGCAAAGAGGGTAAAGGGGGTCATATCGTGCTCTCCAATGAGGTAATCATGATGTAGTCTCTGCACCGCAGCATGGTAGGGTTTATTTGCACGGTCGTGCATTCCCTTGCCCCTTGGCGCGGAATATTAGATAAAGCCCGAGGTTCCTGAAGCGAGAGTCCCGAAATGCGCGCACGTATCTACCAACCCGCCCGTACAGCGATGTCCTCCGGCACGGCCAAGACCCGTGTTTGGTTGCTTGAGTTTTCGCCCGCGGAAGCGCGCAGCGTTGACCCGCTGATGGGCTGGACCTCGTCCGATGATACGCAGAGCCAAGTGCGCTTGCAGTTCGACACCCGCGAAGCCGCCGAAGAATACGCCCGCGATCACGGCATCGACGCGCAGGTGCAACTGCCCAACAAGCGCAAGCCCAACATCCGCGCTGGTGGCTATGGCGAGAATTTCGCGACCGGGCGGCGCGGGGCGTGGACCCACTGAGGGGTGTAAGACATACCTAAGATTTTCCCATGGGAGGCTAAGTTTTTCCCGTGCTCCACATATGGTATGGCGGCGTCTGGCGGCGTCGATATCTAGCGGGTCGCATTCTGCGATTGGTCAGGTTCTTAGGCGCTAAAATTCAGTGATGACCTATGCCAAGCCATTGGCCGACTGATGTAGGGGCGAAAACAGATGTCATATAAGCGTTAAGATTTTTTAAGTCTCGTTTTGCCAACTTGTTCCCAATATGCTGTTTGGGGCTAAAGAATCTGCCTAGGTTTTGGGAGTCGCATCGCCGACGCGAACGGCCCTAACCGGACATTTAGACCCGGCTTCGATGCCGCACTGCGACTTCCCGAGACCGGCCATTCAAACATCGTGCAGCACTCTCGTTTGGTGAAAGTCAGCTGTGCGGACAAAGCCGACCTTAGATTGAGGCTCACTGGGCCCGCTTGAATGCAGCCGTCGCAACACCCATTGCAATCAGCGCACTACCACCAAGTCGGGAGAACCAAGCCAACACCGATGGTCGTGCAATCTTGGCCCGCAACTTGTCCGCCAACAGCGCATAGGCAAGCGCATTGATTGCAGCGAGTCCGACAAAGGTGATAACAAGAATGGCAAACTGCGGCAGGAGCGGGTTGTCCAGGACGACGAATTGCGGCACGAACGCAATAAAGAACACTATGGATTTTGGATTGAGCGCGGTCACAGCCGCAGCATGGCCAAAAACGCTCGATGCGCTGGTTTCCGTCACCTTTTCCAGATCGCCAAGCGAAGCTGTCGATGCGCTTCGAAAAAGCTTGATGCCCAAATACACAAGATAAACGGCGCCTACCCATTTAAGGACAGTAAAGAGCGTGGCGGAAGCCAGAACCAAGGCGCCCAGACCGGCGAGTGACGCGGACATTGCGATGAAATCGCCGAGGGCTACACCGCCGACTGTCGCAAGAGCGACCCTTTTACCTTGGCTGATCGCATAGCTGAGAACGAGCAACACCGTCGGTCCCGGAATGAGCAAGAGTGCAATCGAGGCTGCGACGAAGGCCGACCAAATCTGAAAATCCATGAAAAGTGCCTTTCTGACTTTTTCATAAGCCCGCCATAGAAGTCCCAGACTGTAAAGGGGCGGAGTTTAAGCTGAATTTTGCAACGCAGCACGGATCAGTTTGGGCTCAAAGAAGACGGTAGCTGCAACAGGCCCTTAGGTCCGCAGTGCGGAACTTGCTGCCCTTCGCCGCGAAAGTTGAATAGTCTGCTTTCTGCCGAAGCCTAATATCAAGTTTCAATTGCGCAAGTGGCGACATTTAGCGTCGCAGCAGCACGTCATTCTCTTATTATTGATTACATACCAACCGTATGGTATGTCCTGCATATGCCGAGACCAACCAAGCAATCCCCCGAGCGCGGCGATGCGCGCACACGCCTGCTGGAAGCCGCGCGCGACGTGATCCGCCGCAAGGGGTTCGCCGCAACTTCAGTCGATGATCTCTGCCAGTCGGCCGGTGTCACGAAGGGTGCGTTCTTCCATCACTTCAAGACGAAGGACGCGCTTGGCGTGGCGGCAGCAAAATTCTGGGCCGAGACAACCAGCGCACTCTTTGCCAGTGCGCCTTACCATGAGCCAGACGATCCGCTGGACCGGGTTCTGGCCTATCTCGATTTCCGCAAGGGGATCATCGGCGGCGAGACGTTTGAATACACCTGCCTCGTCGGCACCATGACGCAGGAGGTGCATGATAGCGCGCCCGCAATCCGGGATGCCTGCGCCGCCAGCATCTTCGGCCATGCCGCCACGCTGGAGGCCGACATCACAGCGGCGCGTAAGCACCGTAATATCGACGCTGACTGGACTGCCGAGAGCCTTGCCCGCCACACGCAGGCGGTCCTTCAGGGTGGGTTCATCCTTGCAAAGGCCACCGGAGACCCGGACCTCGCCCGTGAAAGCGTTGACCATCTCATCCGCTATGTGCGCGGCCTGTTCGGGGTGGGACCAAATACATCTGAAACCAGTTACAGGGAGAAATCAACATGACCAACCAGCAAATCACCGTGGAAACGACAGTTGCCGCCTCCGTGGAAGAGGTGTGGAGCGCCTACACCACCCCGGACGACATCATGGGGTGGAATTTCGCAGGCGATGATTGGTGCTGCCCGCGGGCCGAAGTGGATCTGCGCCCCGGCGGCAAGCAGATCGCCCGTATGGAGGCAAAGGACGGAAGCATGGGTTTCGATTTCGAAGGCACCTATGAGGAGATCGAGCCGCACAAGTCACTCATGCTGGTTCTTGACGACGGCCGTAAGTCCCGCACGACATTTACCGGAAGCAGCGGAAAGACCCATGTCGTGACCACCTTCGACGCCGAGGCGCAAAACCCGATTGAGATGCAACGCGACGGGTGGCAGGCGATCTTAAACAATTTCGCTACCTACGTCGAAAGCAAGCGTGGCTGAATATGGATGGGGCCACCCGGCTTAAATGCTTAGCCCCAAACCACAAAAACAGTGGAGGAATTTTGGATGGAACATGCCTCGAAAGTGCGGACCTGCTTCTGGTTTGAGAAAGGCGGACATGATGCCGCGCAGGAATATGTAACGTTCTTGCCAGACAGCAGGATTGAGGCCGTGCGCGAAAACGGCCAACCAGACGACCCGATGATCGTTGAGTTCACGCTGGCAGGTGCGCCCATGATGATCTTGACCGCTGGGCCACATCACAAGCTGACACCCGCCGCATCGATCTCTGTGCTGACCGAGGATCAGAATGAGACGGACCGGCTCTGGGCCAAGCTGACCGCAAAAGGCGGTGAGGCAGGGCGGTGTGGCTGGATCGTGGACCGCTTCGGCGTGTCTTGGCAGATCGTGCCAAAGAGAATGCCGGACCTGCTGGCCAGCGAAGATCCGGGCGTGGTGAGCCGCGTGAGCGAGGCGATGATGCAGATGGAGAAGATTGACATTGCCGCCCTCGAAGCGGCTGCCGAGAAGGAACCAACGCATGGGTGAGGCAACACAGATCGGATGTGCCTGTGGCCAGACCCACCTTAAAGTCGAGGGGAGGCCCATCGCGAGCGTCGAATGCTGCTGCAACTCCTGCCGCGAGGCGGCGGGGAGGATGCAGGGTCTTGAGGGCGCACCTCGGACGTTGACCGATCACGGCACGACGCCCTTCGTCATGTATCGCAAGGATCGCGTGCGTCTTCTTGCGGGGGCCACCAACCTGGCCAGGTTCCGCCTGTCGCCCGAGGCCCCCAGCATGCGGGTGATCGCCACCTGCTGCAACACGCCCGTCTATCTGGAGTTCAAAGGCGGACATTGGCTGAGCCTCTACAGTGGACTCTGGCCGTCCGGCACAAAGCCTGAGCCCACGATGCGCACCATGGCCTCCGATCTCCCGGAGGGTGCCACGCTGCCAGACGACATTCCTAACGCAAAGAAGCAGAGCCTCGGCTTCTTCGTCAAGCTTTTCGGGGCTTGGGTCGCCATGGGTTTCCGCAACCCCAAGACGCCAAACACGGGAGAGATCAATGTCTGACGCCGACGAGAAAATCGAGATTGAGAGTATCACGTCACCGCATCACGTCCGACGAGTGGACAAGGTGAAGTTCACAGCCATGTGCGATGCGTTGCTTCCGGTGCTGCCGACCGAGGCCCCTGGTATGTCCGTCGCCGAGGCCAAGGCCGCGCTATTGCCGAACCTGTCACAGGAATTGTTTCCGGGCGGTGAGAAGGCCGGTTGGTGGCTGAAGGCAGTGCAACTCGACCTCGAAGCCAAAGGTGTGATCGAGCGCAACGGCAAGGGACCGGTTCGGCTCTTCAGGACAGGGAAATCGACATAACACGATTGGCCGATGAACCTGGTCGTTTGAGATGGCGGCGGCACCATAGCTGACATTTAAGCTACGCGCAGCATTCGTAAGTTAGGGCTCGAAGCCGACTTTCGCCGCAGATCGATTGTAAAGTTGGCCGTCGGCGAAACGCCGAAGACGTGGCGGGACCGGTGGATTGGAGGAACCGCTATGCCTACCGCCAACCTACCAGCAATCCGTGCCTGCCGTCCCGCTTGGAACAAGGGGCGCATCGTCGGCCAGAAACGACCGCTGCAACCGAAGCATGTCTGGGCGATCCGGGTCCGATTGAAGCATGTCTGGGCGATCCGGGTCCGATTGAAGCATGTCTGGGCGATCCGGGTCCGATTGGAGATCGCCCATCGGACCCGAGAACTGGCGCTCTTCAATCTCGCCA
>NZ_JAPWHM010000009.1:0-86916 GCF_027214245.1 Sulfitobacter dubius
ACCGCTACAGAATCTCATGAACCCCGGGCGGTTCTTCAGAGAAGTGCTTGAATCTCATGAATTCCGGTCATCCGACAATGTTTCCCCCGAAAACTCACCAGTAATAAGACTGTGCTGCAGCATATTCCACTATGTCCGATAATGCAAGATTATTGGACACAAATTGGACCAGCAAGATGCGGCGGTTCATGCGCTATTATCTGGAGGTAAGCGCCGCGTAGGTTTAGTCTGTCCGGATGAACCCGTCCGTTTAACTTATTATAAGCGATACCATGAGCCTACAGCTCCTGCCCCGTTGGATCACTCTGCAAAGAGATGAAACCCCTGAAACTGTTGCTTTTTTATCTGGCGCGGCGCTGGCTACGCTAGATGCGGTGTTACGCGACCCAAACGGCTCACTGCCCTGTGCCTTGTTGCAGGATCGAATGGCTCTGGATGCTGGTGTGGCTTGCTTAAAGCTCGAGGGTCGCAATGAATCCGGGTCCGATATCCGCGATGCGGTGTGTTTAGCGCGGGCAGGAGATCGGCTGGGACCTGCGGGCGAGATGTTTATGGGGTGGCGTAAGCTGGCGCGGATTAACTTGGGTGTCAGTGGATGGAAGGGGCGGGTGGAGAATGCGCTACCAACAGCGCTGGCCCATCAGGCTGTGTCCATTCTTGGAACTCTATCGGGAACACCGGTGGGACAAGCAAGCGACATCTTAGCAGAGCTGCTGCCCCGATTCCCACGAGAAGAAGCGGGAGCATTGATGTTGGCGGATGTTGCTCTGGCCCGTGCGTCCGGTTGGGAACGGCCTGTGCCATTATTGGGGGCGCATATGGCGCGCAGGGATATCCGCGCGATTGCGGCTGGGGCGGGTGAACCTAGGCTTTTTGTACATCGTGCGATTGTTGCTGCTTGCGACACTGCCATCCGTTTGGCGGCGGACCTAGACTTGCGCGTTGCAAAGTTGCGGTCGGTTGCGCCAAAACTGCGGGCCAAAGGATCAGACGCTGCGTTAGCTTTGTTCCTGAGCCACGATGCGGTTTCACCGTCAGTCATGTTAAGCCCGATAATCCAGGGCACATTGATGCCGATGACGGATCGCGCGGCGCGCCGTCTGTGTGACCGTTTGGTGGAACTGGGCGTCGTGCGGGAACTGACTGGCAGATCGACGTTCCGACTGTACGGGGTATAAGCATGGCCAAGGAAACCTCAGTGTTGAACACTGAATTAGAAGATCTGCCCCCGGAATTGCGCTGGCGTGAATGGATGGGCCGGATTGAAGCGGTGATTTTTGCAAGCGCTTCGCCAGTGCCGCGCGGGGACTTGGCGCGCGTTGTGGGGCAGGAGGCCTCGGTTGATCTGTTGATTGAGGATATTCAGACCGATTTAAACGATCGCCCCTATGAGTTGGTTGCCGTAGCAGACGGCTGGTTGATGCGAACGCGGACGCGATTTGCTGATGCCATTCGCGCGGCGGCCGATGTGGGCGACCAGCATCTGGATTTGGACGAATTCGAAGTCGCAGTACTCGCATCAATTGCCTATCACCAGCCACTGACGCGGGATGGGTTGAAGGATATTTTTGGCAAAGACATCAGCCGGGATCTGATTGGAAGGTTGAGGGCGCAGGAGTTGATCGCCACGGGTCCGCGTAGTCCGAGGGCTGGGGCACCCTTCACCTATGTGACGACGCAGAAGTTCTTGATGGCGTTTGGGATGGAAAGCCTCCGTGATTTGCCCGACCGCGGCGAGCTAGAGGATGCTGGCTTGGCAAGTTGATCCACCAAAAGTTCACGTAGGGCGCAAATGGTGAGGCTACTAATGAGCAAATGGTGGGGTCTCTAATAAGCAACCAGGGGCAAGGAACCTGACCTCTCATACGAGATGCGTTCTGCAATGCTCGGAAGGGAAGCACTGGTCCATGCGTGATCCAGCAGACTATCTATCATGACACCTCATTCCAGAGCTTGAGGGTGGGTCTCTTGAGCGCATGTTGTTGACCTCATCGGCCCGAGATAGGTTGGTCAGCGCAACATTGACGTTCTGATCGACGGAGCCAGCCAGTTGGTTTGCGTCGAGATTGAAGCCTCTGCAACGGTGAGCAGTGATGATTTCAAGCGCATCAAATGGTTCTCAAAAGAGGAACCGGCTCGCAGCAGTTGTTTGCCTAGCGATCACGATGTTCTGCTCTCCAAGAGCTAACTGGTTTGAAGTTGAAGGTTCCGACTGAGCGTTCTTTGTCGGGAAAGCCTCGTCGCGGATGTCAGGAAGCGCAGTCTTAGTATCCTACCGCGCGGAATGCGTCAGCTCTGCCCTTCCCGTTGCACTCTTGAAAGGAAACAGCCAACCTCCACCCACGCAAACGCAACTGGGAGGAATTTGATGAGACAGATTATCACATGCGCGGTATGTCTGACACTGTCGGCAGCCCCTGCGCTTCATGCCCAAGAAGCCGCGATTTTTTCTGGCAATGACCGTGTGCATCCCGTCTATGCCGAGAGCGGTATGGTGTCGGCCCAAGAAGCCGTGGCGGCCCAGATCGGGCTCGATATTCTCGAAGCTGGCGGCAACGCGGTGGACGCAGGCGTTGCTGTGGCATTCGCGTTGGCTGTGACCTTGCCACGCGCGGGCAATATCGGCGGCGGTGGTTTCATGATCGTTCATGACGCGGAGACCGGCGAGACCAAGGCCATAGACTATCGTGAAATGGCACCCTCATCCGCCGAACGGGACATGTATCTCGACGCCGAAGGCAACGCCGACAGCGAGCTTTCGCGGTTCACAGGATTGGCCGTTGGCGTGCCTGGCACTGTGGCGGGCATGCAGATGGCATTAGAAAACTACGGCAGCATGACGCTTGCCGAGGTGATTAAGCCGGCCATCGCGCTGGCGCGGGATGGCATCGCGGTCACGCCCGGCCTTGCTGACAGCCTCAAAGGCCTTGAGGACCGGCTGAAGAAATGGCCGAGTTCTGAGACCATCTTTTATAAAGAAGGTGGCGGTTACTACGAGCCGGGCGAGTCTCTTGTGCAGACCGACCTTGCCAATACTCTACAGAAGATCGCTGATGAGGGGCCGGATGGTTTTTACAAAGGTGAGACCGCAACTAAAATCGCCGAAGCTGTGCAGGCGGCAGGCGGGCGCATCACAGTGGAGGACATGGCGAATTACAAGCCGGTTCTGCGTGACCCGGTGCGCGGCACCTACCGCGGGTACGAGATTGTCTCCATGCCACCACCCAGTTCTGGCGGGGCGCATATCATCCAAATTCTCAACGTTCTCGAAGACTATCCGATCTCTTTCCTTGGTCATAACACGGCCGACACGATCCACCTTATGGTCGAAGCGATGAAACGGGCCTATGCGGATCGTTCGGAATACCTTGGCGACAGTGATTTCGTAGATGTGCCCTTAAGTGAGATCACCTCCAAAGCCTATGCCGAGGATATTCGCGGGAACATCAGCCTGAATGCGACGACCCCGTCGAGCAGCATCAGGCCGGGAGAGCTCGCGCCATACGAGTCCGACCAGACCACGCATTTTTCGATCGTGGACAAGGACGGCAACGCGGTGTCCAATACCTATACGATCAACTTCTCCTATGGGTCCGGGATGGTTGCTGACGGCACCGGTATTCTGATGAACAATGAGATGGATGACTTCGCGGCCAAGCCTGGTGTGCCCAATGCCTATGGATTGATCGGTGGAGATGCCAATGCAGTGGAAGGTGGTAAACGGCCACTTTCTTCCATGTCGCCAACGATCGTGATGAAGGACGGTGAGGTCTTCATGGTCACCGGCTCACCCGGCGGCTCGCGCATCATCACCACCACGTTGCAGGTTATCATGAATGTCATCGACCATGGGATGAACATCGCAGAAGCCTCCTTCGCGCCGCGTATCCACCACCAGTGGCTTCCCGATGAAATCCGGATTGAAGACGGGATCAGTCTCGACACGGTGGGCTTGCTTGAGCAACGCGGTCACAAGGTCAGCGAAAACTCGGTGATGGGCTCGACCCAATCGATTCTCGTGGACAAAGAAAGCGGCTATCTGTTTGGGGCATCAGACCCCCGGCGCGTCGATGCGGCGACCCTGGGTCACTGACTATTGAGAACTTGGCCCCGGCGGTTTCGCCCGGCACATTCTCACTTATAGGACCTTGACGAAAGAGTTGCCGGGATGAATCGCGGCAACCTTTTGTTTTATATCACAATATTTCTATTGGTGTTGCGTAATCTAGAGAAAGCACGGTGGGTTCAAGAACCCTGTGTGGAGCAATCGTGAAGGTCTTAATGGGCGTTTCTTGGGATTTAGAGAAGATTGGGATGGATGCCATTGCATTGCGGCGCCGCGACCGCGACGGGGTTCTGAAACCTCGACAGCGGTGTCTATTCACTTCAGGGTTGAGTAATTTCAGTCGTAACAGCTTTAAGCGCAAAGTTACTACAAAGTATTTTTTCTTAGATAACTTTGCGTACCACGTGTTTTGACAATCATCTACGCCGGTTTTGATCCCGTAAGCGCGCGATTGCGTCTTATTTTAACGGGTGGGTATAGGACGGGGCGGGAACAGCTTAGAGTTTCCAGTAAATCGGGCGGCCGAAAAAGCCAAAGGTCAGTTTGGGTGAATACGCGCTTACTAATATGGCCGACGCGCGGGGGTACGCGCGTCTTTTGCGATTAGACAGGGGGTGTCTGCAGGTCTCCGTCGGCAAACAGATTGGGGAATAGCCGTTCTCGATAGTCCAATGGAAACGCCAATCTCACCGGGGTCTTCGGAGAAGCGGAGGCGAGGTATCCCGCAGCCGTAAGTTTGCTAAGAGTGTTCCGCGCGGTGCGCTCAGACGTCTTGAGGGCAATCTGCGCGTCGCCCCGTTCAAGCGCCCCATGTCGAAGCACCGCCGCGATCAGATCAGGTGCGCGCTTGTCATCAATGGTATCCTCCACGAGACGCCGGTAGCGCTTTTCCAGCCCGGAGAGGTCAAACAGCTTTGTGGAGAACGTGATTTGATCGAAAGATACCTTTAGGAACCACGCGCAGAACGTTTTCAAAGCGGCTTCGGAAAGGTTGCCGCGCCCGTCGCGGTCTCCACGTCGTGGGCTGTCCGCGAGATCCATCATACGCTTATATTCACCGCGATCCGCCAGTCCGCGCGCAAGCCCACGGGAAACCGACCACAGGCCTTGGCCTCCAATTCCGGCCGTGAGAGCCATGGCATGCGACATCAAACGGCTGACGCGTCCGTTTCCATCCGGGAACGGATGGATATAATTCAACCGGTGATGTGCCGACGCGATCGCGATGATCCGACCGCTCGACGACCGTGCAGCGATCTGAAAACGCTTATCGAAGTGATCCATGAAAGCTGCTACGCGTGATGAGGAAGGGGGCATGTGGCGCCCGACGGCTACCTCCTTGTCGCCCTGTTGGCGCATGTGCCCGGGAATGATCGGTTCGCGTGTTCCATCGGGATGTTCGATCACCCGAAACTCCTCAGGCATTTCATCGTAGAAAACTTTGTGTACCCATTCAAGGAATTCAACGGACGTGGGCCGGGGCAGGGTGCCAGCGCGATGCATTTCGTCGATTGCGCGCTGAACAATGACATGCGCGCGCGCTTCCAGGGCAAGCGGGCGGGTCTCTTCTTCGAGTTCGGCGCCGGCGAGCGCGCGTTCAATGTCTCGGGGGCGTGTGTTGTGACCTTCGATCAAGTTCGAGTAGTAGCAGTTCATTACGCGCACGAGGTCCGCAAGTTCCGCCGCGCTGTCCGGGTGCAACCCCTGTCCCAGTTGCGCAGCTTCTTTCTGGAGGTCGACTGAAAGGTCAGCTAGCTCAGCGGGGATGTACTCCTCGAAGAAACACGGTTCGATTCTGCCAGTTGTTTCCAACATGTTTGCCGATCTTTCCTTCGTGAATTCCCTTTCAATCTAAATGTTAAGGCGAAGAAAGTGAAGAAATTTGCCGATATGGGTTGCCGATCGTGAGTGCCGGAACGCCAAGCATACGATGGCAAGGCTGTCAGGATTCCAGCCGGAAACGGGTGGTAATCCGGGTGAGGTGAAAGCGAAATTTTGTCCGAAATCGTCGACGGCTTACAAACTTGCTCATCCTGCGTAACCTGCCTGCCTAGATTCAGACAATGTCCTATGAGATTCTGGTAATTTAGGTCGTTAGATCATGGGGCACCCGGCATTCCGGCTACGCTGTTATGTTTGACCTGACGGGCTCTGCAGCCAAAAGTGGCCTCTCCCATAGCCTCATCAGCCTCCTAGCCATCTTCGGAAGTTTTCGTCTTTGCGCTTAAGTTCGCCCCGCGCGTTATTGGCCGTTCGCTCTGCGTACTCATCAGGATCGCGGTATCGATCTTCGATATTTGGGCTGCGCTTGCGTATCGCGCTGGCAACATCAGCTTCGATCCATCCATCTTCCAACATGCGTTTAGCGATCCTGTAATCCACGCTGCCTTCACCCACGTACCACCCCTTTTGTCGAGCTTGGTACACATACATCGTCCGCAATCGCTCGTAGGCGGATGGGGCGTCGCGGGACCCTAGTGTTTGATGCTTTCTTGCGATGTCCTCAAAGTTTTCTGCTGACGTGATGTCTTTGAGGCGGTACACAGGGGCGCTCTCGACAAAGCGTTTTACCAGCTCCTCGTCGGGCTCGGTCGCCCTAAAGGAGCGATCGTGCGCCCTCTTAGCAAGATAGAGCGCGGCGATGCTACCCAATATGCCACAGATCGCGATCAGAGCTTGAGCAGTCATCACGCGTAGACACCTGCATCCACCGCATCGAGATACTCTAAAACCTCCCGTGCCCTGTCGTCTTGGACAAGCTGCATTGCAGTGCGGCCGCCTAGCCCTGGTAAGGGCTCTGATTGATACCATGCATAGGCCAGCTGGGCCGACACGAACCGCGATTCAATCACCTTAAGCACATCATCTGTAAACATGGTTGGATGGTAACAGATGTCCCCCGGGGATGGTAGAAATGGTGACGCGGGCGCGAATATCTATAAAAATGCAAAGCCATGCTCTGGCTCTCGCCCGCCACGGTAATGGCCTGCAATTAGAAGCTCAGTTCCGGCAAATGTCCAAAAAACCGACATAGTAGGCCGGATTTGTCCAATATACCGACTTAGCGACATCCTATTGTCATGGGTCCCTCCCTAGGAAACTATAGCAGGTGGGGCCATCCTGTGCCGCACCGGCAAATGGCTCGACGCTCAAACTGGTGCCGCGGGTTCCCAGCCGGCACGTCATCGGGTTTGCACATTACAGTGTGGCCGCACGCCCAACACTGCATCTCGATGTGGGTGACACTGGATGCGCGCATTCCCATCGTTCATTTCAACCCTTCCACAGTAAATGCCCTTAATTATTGAGATTCCGATAAGTTCGCCGATGCTTCATATCATGTTCTTCGGAGGCCCAGACCTTGGCGGCTGGGATCGCTGTCTCGGCTTGGGGATCCGCGGCAGGGGAGGGGGATCACCCTCCAGAATGCGCATTGCGTACTCCGAGATAGGTTCGGCTCCAGTTGGCGAGAGCGTGCGGAGCCAGCTTTAAGAGCAAAGTTGCTTTGAGTTGTTTTTCTTAGATAACTTCGCCTATTCTGGCTCTTTCTCGACCAGCTCAAGCAGAAGCTGTTCAACGATCTGGCATTCTCTCTGCGCTGCATCTGAGAGACCAAACCTGTTGTTGAAAAATGCATATTCAATGATGCGATCAAAGGCCGGGTGAAGGATTGCGAGAATTTCAGGGTCACCACCTTCGGTATTCATTCGCACTGCGATGATCATATCATCGCGGGAAAACCCACTTGCGGCCGCCTCAAGTGACTTATCTCCAATATAGTGAATGGCGTCGCAAATTTCGGCCATTTCCCTTTCTGACGATTTAGCAGCATGGGTGGTCATCAGAAAGACGACAAGGCACATAGCGGATATTAAGGCCCTCATACCATCCTCCCGAATTTACCAATAGGTGTCGATAGGCGGGGCGGCAGTTCGAGGCCTCCATGATCATTCCCACCTTCGTGACATCGACCGCAGAAGGTGGGAGCACTCAACCCGCCCTCACGCAACACTGTGCCAACAATTATTGGCGTTGGGAAGGCTGAGCGCAGGCTGTGCCTCTAAAAAACGGCAGAGCAACGGCGAGCATCACTCCTCGATTTATCTTATGCTAAGTTGTCTTCTGCAGCCAAAAGATGTGGATCCGAGCGTCCTCAACCTAGTGGCTCACCCGCCATATATTTTAACCGCGTGGCGGCGGCCGAGCGCCACGGCGTGAAGTTTACGCCCCGTTTGCGGCCAAAATTATTTCTCCTTCAGGTCGCCATGTTCAGAGGGCCCTCGTGGCCGTGATGTGTGCTGCGCTTGCTGCTTGGAGAGAGATTTCCTTTACGGTCTGAGAAGCGGAGCGAAGGTTGCTTTGCACTTTATGTGGATAACCTGAGGTTGGGTTTTGTAATTTGTAGACCGCGCCATAGTCTAAGGTGACAATGAACCTGCCGAGTGAACGCTTGGCGCAATCGAGAGGCACAAACGAGCGAAGAGCAGACCAAACCTAAGCGGCATTATTATGCGCGCTATCACGATTACGGGATTGATACCCTTATCGAAAACAGCGACGGCACGATCGAACGTTTTCCCGGCACGATTATGCGCTTTGCACGCCGCAAGGTCGGCGATGCGTGGGTTGACGATGAGATTTGGGATGGCACTTTCCGTCGCGAGGCGATGTCAGCGCGCAATCTTGCACGCGCCTTGCGGTCCCCTGCGCGTAGCGGCTCCGCTACACGTTGGGAAGCTTCCGAGAAGCGCACGGACGGTTGGGACTATGAAGTACTTGGTTGCCATTAACGGTGCTACGGACGTTTAGGCCTGAAGGGACATCGAGACGGGGCACTTGGACAAATGCGCGTGCGAGACGGTTTTAGCACCGCAAACTGTTAGGTGTGGGCACTACTTGAACGGCGACTTTTGTTGGGGTCAGGTTAGGGGTGTCATTGTATTACCTTCCACCTCTTTTCACGGAGGACCCCAGCTGGGGTCCTCCGTTCAAGGCCTTTGCGTGTTCAAAAATCTGGGAATATTGGGGCTCGTAAAGGCTGCCGGTCAGCGGTCTCTTGAACCACTCAGGCGGCAGCGCTCTGAACGCGCGGGTCCCAACCACCCTCGACAGCATCCAGGAGCGCTTCAATGTATGGCTTGCCGTGGCGATGGTAGACCTCGCTCGTGGTGCGGATGTGGTCGCGGAAGAGCTCCGGCGGCACGATGAGATCGGGGCGGTTGCGGCGAATATGGCTGTGAAGGGCCTTTTCGACGCAGATCGCACGGTGCCCAGTCTCAACGTCGATCTTGCGCAGGAGAGAGCCGCGCGTCTGATCCGGATCACGTTGGACTTGTCGCATGCGGAACGTGGAGTTGCTGCTGTAGCCGAGCTTGATCACCGAGAGGTTAGGGACCGTGAACGCGAGGATGTAGATTTCGCTGGGCTTCGACGCCCAGGTTTCACCGCATCCTGCGCAATCCAGATCGCCGTGGCGCATGTTGACGACGGCCACCTCCTGGCGATGACCGCAAGTGTGTTGGTAGTTTCGATAGTTCAGCCCCTTGCGCCGGGCGGGACCGACCAATTCCCAATCTTGGCACTGCGCTTCTTTTGCGTACCGGTCTTCAATGCAGGCAGAACAGCTTGCCTGATGCCCGCCCGCTGCCGCTGCTTCGACGCGGTGATATTGGCGCCGATCAGTATGGCCGCAGCCAAACCGGAAGAAGCCATAATGGCGATTACCTTTGGGGTCCGCCCCGACTAGCTCGGCTCCGATGGCCCGGGCCGCCGCCGATCGCCGCGCTTGGATGCAATGCGGGCATTCTGGATTGTGGCCGAGGACAACACTGACGCGTTTTAGGGTTGGAGCTCCGCAAACCTTGCAGCCGAGCACGACGTGCAATCGATCTTTAGCGCGGCCGATGAGCTCAAAGCCTTTTTGCGCGGCAGCCTCCTGCCAATGCGTGGGGCGGGGACCTTTGAAGATGTGCTGGAACGAACCATCGATGGGAAAGGGATAGGTGAATTTGCTAAGCGGCATAAAGGACTCCGAAGAAAAAGACATGACCAATGGCACAGAGCGCAGCGCCCGGTGTGCGAAGATGCGTAAAGTTGGGGGTGGGGGCCGCGTGAGCCCCACAATTAAGGCGCTCGGATTAAGCCGCCCCGGAACCGGCAGCCTGCTGCGCTGACATCAGCGCTTGATTGCCGTGATGGGCTTCAAGCAAGCAAAAGGCCTCATCGAGAAGCGGTAGCAGGTCTGAACCGCTGTGTTTGTGTTTGTCTGCGAGGGCGAGCATTTCAGTCCCGCAGCGCATGAGGTCACCGCTGCTTGGCATCTGATCGGGGCAGGTCTTGAGCAGAACGTCGACGGCCGCGCGGAGATCGGGGTCGACGGTGCGCATGTCCTGCAGGAGGAGAAGCGACATTGTGCAGGCGCTCCAAGCCGAAGCCGCGGCATGCCCTTGATCCGTCGCTGCCTTGGTGCCGAGCTTTTGCCGGGTTTCGTGATACATCCAATCCGCCCGCAGGGCTCCAAAATAGAGGTCCAAGAGCTTGCGGAATTCCAGCCGATCGAGCCGGATCAAGCGATTGAGCGGTTCAGCCGCGCGGGTAGGGGTGGTAGAGGTTTTAGCAGCCATGATGAGATCCTCGTAGTCAGAATGGTGAGCATGGGCGGTGGAGTTGCGCCTCCGCCGTCCATGTGTTTATATATGATACTAAGAAATCAATCTGTCAATAAGTAATATTATGAAATCACGTGGTCGCCCTAAAACAGATACCCAGCCGGTGATGGTTCGGATGCCAACAGCGCTGATAGAGGCCCTCGACGAAGCGCGCCGGGTGGAGGAGGATCTGCCCAGCCGGCCAGAGCTGATCCGACGCATAGTGGAGGAATGGGCTGCAGGCAGGCGGGATCAATAACGCCCCGCTTTCCGGGTTCAGCTGACATGAGCGCTGATGTCAGCACTGACCTGAGAGGTGACGTCAGAGCGGGGCCGGCAAAAGAGCGTCTCGGCGATACGGAATTTGGTCTCGCAGTCTGCAGGGAGTGATAGAGAATGGTGAAGAGATCATCATCATCAGGACGTGGTGGGTGTTCTGGGATGTGGGACTTGAGCATCTGTCATCGTCAGATGAGAGGCGGGGCGTTTGGGCGGCGGTCGCAGCGCTTTGGCGGACGGGACGAAATCGGCTACATCGACAAAGAGGTCAGAATGCACCTCATGGCCTTAAGAGGCTGCTTTGGAATGAAATAGGCCGAGACTAAAATCACTGGAGCGTGGTGGTGGTGGTGATCAAACTGCGACGTTTTTCTTGCCGGTACGTAGCTGGCGAAGGTCTCTTCCGCTCTCAATTTCCCCTAATTATTGGGAAACCCATAATTTAGCGTAAAGTATGGGGAGCGCCATAATTAGCCTCGGGCTTTCTATGTTTTTAACGCCTGGGCCGATAGGGCAGGGTGGCCGGCGTCGAGGAGGGAGAAGGCAGAACTGACGCCTCCCTCCTATATGATATCATGTAATCAATATGTGAGTCAGCTGCCCGATGCAGATTGCCGGGCGGTGTGCCTGGCGGAGCTTTCCGGTCTTTGTAAAGCTATCTGTCTTCTCGGGGCAGTACCTGCGCTGAGGGTATCGAGCGCCCTCTACGGTCTCGGGCTCGGGGACGGGACCGTAAGGTGCTGTCGCTTGGCTTGCAAAGAGACCTTGAAGCAGCTCCGATTTGGCCGCGCCACTGGGCACGCTACTTGCGCAGCGCGCGCGCCAGTTCAGCTTCGCGCTTGCGGATACCTTTTTTCAGAAGGCGCAGCACGGCCTCTTTATCTTCCCCTGCAAGAAGTTTGTTGTACGCGCGGCCGATGCGACCGACATGGGTTGCGTTGTCGGCTTTATAGACTTCGGCACAATGAGCTGCGGTCCGTGCGGCCACCATCTGAGAATAGGGCCAAGCCTGGCTGGGAGAGCGGCAGGTGGTAACGCTGAGGGTGCGTTCCAGAGCATAGAAGCGGCCTGCCTTATCCCATTTCCCAAGAGGGTGGCTGCGGCGTGTGGCACGGTCCGCGTACTCAAGGCCGGCCCTGATCTCTGCCTCAGAATAGGCCAGTTCATGGGCCAGTTTGAAAAGATATGCCTTAACTGTCAGTTCGGAAGTGCAGTTGTTGAGTGTCATGACGAAGTCCTTTTCTAATGTCATGACAAAATTAGGCGCCGCAACTGTCCTAGGATATGCTTGGCCCATAGGTTATCCACATGAATGATGCGCGACAGGCCTGCGGCGCGTGTAAATCCAAGAATGTTCGATGTTTGGAGTGGTTTTGCTGAGCCAAGACCCACGAGGGCGTTTAGAGCGCGGCTCTTTGGAAACAGTTTTTCGCGGGAAACCAAACTTACGTAGGGGAGTGGGCGTCAGGGGCTCATGGCCAAAGAGTGCTTTGTAAGCCCGTTTGGAAGTTTACTGGTGTCCGGGCGATGGCTCTATTTTGCCAGGTCGGGGCGCGCAGCAAAAGGTGTGCTCGGGAGGCTGAGCTTTTTGGGATCATCGCAGTGCGTGCTCGTAATGTCGTTGGGAAGGATCGACTGGCCTATGTGATATCATGTAATCAATGTCGGCAATAAGTAGCCCGTGCCATTCCCCGGGGGCACCCAAATAGGCGTGCCACCAACCTTCGCGGGGAGCAGGTCATAGCAGGCCACGCTCACCCCGGCTGCGCCGGAAGAGTGTGACGTAGACTAAGACTGTAGAGTATGAGGAATTGGGTGCGTCATCTGACGCAAGGTGAATGGTAGGAGCGGGCGGACTCGAACCGCCGCGCTGACGCTAATCTGGCATCTAAAGGGGGTATAAGGCCCATTGCGCACCATGCCACTCCCGAACGTTACGAACTGAATCAGCTCGATATTCGGAAGCTCAAAATGATGGGGTCTGTCGCGCTCATAAAGTAAAGGTGTCGAATGTGCGCCGAACAGTCAAGCGCTTAAAGGTCTCAGGCGGCTCTTGGGCCCCGCAGGCTTGCTGCCGTTCACAGCCATGAGATTTAGCGTTTGCAGCCCGGTCCCGAACCAATCGATGTGCATCAAAGTTTTCGCACTGGAACAGCTACCCGGCGCGCTCACTGACAAGGACCTTCAACGTCCCGGCATCGTTGACCACCTGTACGCGCACAACAATACCGTACCCAATGCCGCTGAAGACGGCTTTTCGCAGATGTTCATGTCCCGGCATGATGGCGCAACTCCCAGCGATCCGCGCTCGCATTGTTTTGTCAGCAAAGATCGGGTCAGTCTCGTCGACCTGCCCGCGCTTTCTGAACCTGTGGTAATTAGCCCGGTCCTGTTGAACCGCAGCGCACACACTGCCCAATGGCTGGCCGCTTGAGTTGACAAGATCATGCGGATCAAGCCGAGCGTCATAAACTGCCATGAGGTCCTGTGCAGCAGCAGAACTTGAAAACGCCATCACGGCAACGCATCCGAGAATGAGACTTTTCACGTCAGAACTCCCTTAAAAGGACCGCCGCTTCAAAGTGAGCGATACAATTTTAGGGTCCTGCAAAATTCAAAATCAGTCAAGTTTTCGGAGCCCTTCATTGGTCTGCTCGGCATGCCAATGAAACAACCTGTCAGGTTCCCAGCCGCCGGCGGCGCCTTGCGCAGAATAGCCGCAAACAGATACTACGCCCTGCGCCACCGACGGGCAGCCCAGGAGTGCTATGACTTGGAAGCGGCGGCCTTCAGGAAGGGGGAGTTGCATCGCAGGGGTGCCGAGCGCTTTCAAACCGAACTTTCCTGAGCCTCTTCGGCCAAATTCCTGCCCGATTTGCCCGGCAAACTGGACAGCATGTTGAAGGTCACGAAGTTCCGCCGCCGCAAAATCGGTTGGTCATTTTTTCTGCCGATAATTGGCTGCGCAGTCTTGCTATCGGCGATCGCGCTGCGACCTGAGCATCAGATCGCCGTTCGGCAAGATGCCAGCAAACCGCGCATACTAAGAGGGGGAAGTGCATGGTCCGGCGGTAACGCATGGAAGGGGCGTCATGGAACACGAGAAACTTCGGCTGCATCGCCTGGCACCCAGCTTATTGACTCCGTGACCCGCGTTCGGGACGGCGATACCATTGTTGTTGGTCTTATCCCGATCCGGATTGCCAATCTCGACTGTGCTGAACGCGGCAGTGCATCTGGCGATCGCGCAACGCAGAAAATCACCAGGATCGTTAAAGGCGTTCAGCTTCGATGCAGCTTGGAAGGACGGCGTAGCTATGATCGCGAAGTCGGAGTTTGCCGGTTACCCGATGGTCGTGACATTGGGGAAATATTGATTGCTGGTGGCTATTGCGCGCGGTGGCGCGGGTGAGGCCTTTGATGCCGTGCCGGTTTTATCCCCCGGGCCGTGTCGTAGGTATTGTCACGCGAACCGACTTGACCGACGCTCTTGCGCGGCGGCGCCTAAAACCCGATCTTCTATCAGACATTGATGATGGCGGGTCTGGGAAGGACTGATCATGGAGGATGGTGACCCAGGCGGATCGGCTCCGTGCATGGCGCATCTGCTGATCGACGGGACCCCTGTCGATCCAATAAGGATGCGGGATGTGGCCCGGTTTCGGGCGGCGGAGCGTGCCCGTCTGCTAGAGGCCCGGCGGCACTTATCTGTTCAGCAGCGTGCTGAGGAGACTCGAAGTTTGGCGGCAAAGCTCGAGACCCTCGTTGCTCCGCAGCAGGGTATGAGGATCGCTGTCTACTGGCCCATTCGGGGCGAACCGGACCTGCGCGACTGGATGGCCAAGACGCATGCTGCGGGCGCAACTATTTTGCTCCCGGCTGTCGCGGAAAAAAACGCGCCATTGAGCTTTCGCGCTTGGCAGCCAGGTTGTGCGATGGCGCGCGGCGTTTGGAACATTCCGGTACCCAGGCACGGCGCAGAAGCGGTGCCGGACATCGTGATCTCGCCCTTATTGGGTGTAGACGACGCCTGTTTTCGGCTCGGCAATGGCGGTGGATATTACGACCGGACCTTGGCGCAGTTCGATCCTTTGCCAAAGGTTGTCGGCGTGGGATTTTCCAATTGTCTCATTCCGACAATTTTCCCCATGCCGTGGGATATTCCGATGGACAGAGTCGTCCTTTCTGATGGGTCAGTTCGTGATCGTCTCTAAACCTGCCTGTAAACTGGTGGTGCTGTACATCATGACTGTGTCCACCTGCCATAGTCTTTGACGCGGGGAGCCGCCGTCTGAACCATTAAGTTGTCCTAAGTCTACGCCAACCCTGGCAATTAGGGTGGGTTGCTGTCGACTTACGCCTCAACTGACCTGAACTCACCGAGTTTGGTGATGGCGTTGATCTGAGGGGTGATGTCAGCGCTGAGCTGGCGGCGTCATGCCCCGTGCTGGGATTGGCCACAGGCGGGGCAGGGCCCGCATGCAGGTAAGGTCGGTTAGGGTGCGTGTTGATTAGACACGCCCTTATCCGTGCAAAAGAGGTTGGCCAGTTGGGTCGTGCGGCTTAGGTCCGTGCTTACAATAGGCGTTGCAGCGGGAGCGCGGGAAGACCTGATGTAAGAGGCTTGGTCTAAAGCGGCCAAGTGATTTCCGGCGAGAAAGATCGTTAGCGCCAATAGCCCCCCTGAGAGAGCAATGCGCAGGCTTCGCCCGAGCCGCCCCCGTCGGTTCAAGTTGCTGCTGTTGATCGCTTCGGTCTGGCTCATACAGTTCCCTTATTTCGGGAATGCGGGCAAATTATGACATGGGTGCGGGCGGCAAAACTGGTTCTTGGGGAAGGTGCCAGGCTTTCTTAGCCGAAGTCGAAACTTGTCTGGCGGGGATCGTGTTTTGAGCCGCGCGTGGTCTTTTTGAAGGGCTTCAATGCTTCAAGCTGCGCAAAAACTTGTGTCTGCGCCAGGCGGTCGCGCCGCAGCTGCGCGCGGGTGGCAATGAAGGATTTGACGGCAGCAATGTCCTCTTTGGCCACCCAGTGACTGGTACGCACCAAGCCCTGTGCGCGTTTGTTCGCATCATAGGTGCGGGAGGTTGCGGCGCTCTCCTGGCGTTCAGCCTTTGAACGGCGGCGCTTTGGTTTGGTCTGATCTGGCATAGGCATGTTCGGCAATTTGCGCCGGCTCCTTATTGGGGTGTCTAAGGGGGAGCTACGCGCTGGTTTTGAGAGGGATAGGTTCGGAGGGGGCGTCTTATGTGGATAACGTCACGGTCTGTGCGCGCAGTGCTGATGCATCGGGGCAGGGGCACACCCCGCTCTGCCAAAAAAAAGCAAGAGCGGGGGCAGAGGGCGCTGCAGAAACGTGGAGAGCCCCTGTTTTACCAGGGCTGATCCATATGTGAGCGGCTGCCCGCAAAGGGGACCTGGATGTCCGCCGCGATCAGAAAGGCCTTTTCCATCCGCGCATAATTGTCCGGCGTGTGCTCAACGTCATCGTACTGTTTGTAGGTGATGTAGCCGTAAGGGTCCTCTTCCTCTTCAAAAAGATTGGAATCTTCGATGCACACCAACATTGTGCCGTCACCGGCGTCATAGACCTTGAGACACTGCTCACCGTTGCCATAGCCGCCAATATCAGGGCGGCGCCAAAAGAGGTCCTCATCTGTGATGCCCAACTCAAGGCGCCGCAGGTTGCACACATCTGCAGCGGTCATCTCAACCCAATCTTTGTCAAACCACCCCATCACATCTTCGATCAGGGCGGCCTGGGCCACGATGGCATCGGCCTTTGACCCGGTCTCAATGGCTTTTTCGAAGGCCTCCTTCTGGCCCTCGTCCAGATCGAAGTTGGAGCCTTCATAAGCGGAGACGAAGCTGACGTAGAGGTAGGGGGTGTAGCGCGTCGAAAGACTGACGTTCACGCTCCAAGTTTCATCGAGATCAATATATTCGTCGAGATCAATGAGGGCAGAGTAGACCTGGATTTTGAAGTTGTCCCCCGGCATCTTGCAGGCGGCAGCCGCGCCGATATCGCCCTCCTCATCGAGCGACCAGCCGCGGGATTTGAGCTCGGCCCACGTGGGCGCGCCATTTTTCGCGGCAGCTTCGGCAAGAGCTGCGGCCTTGGTTGTGACGCCCTGGGCGGCCAGCTTTTTTGCTGCGGCTTTGATATCAGAGAGGTTTTCGCCGGTGGCGAGCATATTGAGTTTCTTCATTGTCGTTCTTCTTTTTTGTTTCGCCGATTTGGCGTTTGCAGTGAAAGCGCTGTAAGGCGCCCTTGGTGTGAAGAAGATGCGCGCCGGATCTGCATGGCGCAAATTTTGGGGCTCGAATTGATGTGGATAACCTTGGAAGCGCTCATCTAAGCGTATGTTTATAAATGAGTATTTTTCGCAGGGTTGAATGTGCCCGCAAACGCGCGGGCCATGGCTGGGTTATTTTTTAGTAAAGCAATGTTGGATTTGAGCCGCCGGGGAGGCGCAGGACCAGCCTGTCGAATTATGGGGGAGCCGCCGAGAGGATGCTTAGACAAATGGGGCGCGGTGCGAGACCAAAGGTATCTTCACTGGCATGGGCCATCCATCCAATCGCCAAGGTTGACAGAAACAAAAGTTTCACGCCTGATTGTGCACAGGACGAGGAGAGATCCGATGCGTCTTCTTTTTGCAGCCTTTGCCTTCCTTGCCGGGACGTCCCTTTTGGCGGAAGATTTGGCCGACTATCAGTCACGAGATTTTGCCGCAGCTTCGCATAAAGCGCTCGGCGCGGGGGACCGTGTTAAAGCCATTGTTGCGGCGTTAAAGGGATTGCCAGCAGCGCCGGGGGAAGATGCGCTTGCGCGGTTCGATGAGGCCTATGATGCTCTTTTACGTGCGGCGGTATCTCGTTCTGTTCGTCTTGATTTGCCCGTCCTGTCTGTGTTCGAGTTTGACGGGACGGGGACGCGCCTTGCAAGTGTCGGGCTGTTCCCCTCGCCGGACGGCGACCAGTCTCAAAGCGGGCTGACGCTTTGGGATCCGCGAAGCGCAAAGAAGCTGGCCGAACTCCTACCGATCGAGGCTCTGACCAGCGGTGCCTGGAGAGTACAGGCCCCTGCCTTTTCTCCTGACGGCCGCTTTCTTGTCCAGATGGCCCCGGTGGCGGGTGTGGCTGTGGTTTTTGATGCCTCAAAGGGGGAGGAGATCGCGCGCTTGCCGGGCCATGCGCCGGGCACACTCCCAAACTCGGGTGGCGCCGCTTTTTCACGTGATGGATCATTGCTTTTGACACTCGGCGCATCGCCGACCGTTGCTCATCTGTGGGACACGGCCGACTGGCAACGCGTCGCTAGCATGGAATTTGGAGAGTTCACGCTTCTCAGTCCCATTGATGGCGGCCGAGACGGCGTTATGCATTTTGTCTCCGCCGATGTTGCGCAGGGCACCCCGCCCCCGGTGGCGCTGTGGAGCATCGCACGCGAAGGCGCCAAGTTGGTACACCGCTTTCCAGATGAGCCTTCGGGGCTTGGCGTGCATTGGGGCCGGCTCGCGACGGATGATGGGGATCATGTATTTGCGATGCCCAACGGCAATTTTGACCTGATTGTCTTCGAGCGCGAGACGGGCGCCGAATTGGCCAGGTTGCCGGCGTCGATCCTCGGCCAATCTGCGGGACTTGTTGCTCCATCCGGTGATGCGGTGCTCCTTCTGTCTTCTATGGGCGCGATGCCCCGGCGTTTGATGTTTGATGGTTCTGATGCGCCTCTCGAACCTGCTGATAAACTCGTGGGCATTCATGGGGTGTTCTCGCTGGGCGG
Source organism: Sulfitobacter dubius (assembly GCF_027214245.1). Taxonomy (GTDB): domain Bacteria; phylum Pseudomonadota; class Alphaproteobacteria; order Rhodobacterales; family Rhodobacteraceae; genus Sulfitobacter; species Sulfitobacter dubius_A. Next base: position 18,782 of record NZ_JAPWHM010000009.1, read on the forward strand.
CGAACTCATCGGCGGCTCGCCAGATATGCTGGGTTACCGCGGGGATGACATGCCTCGGGGAACGGCGCTTTACCAACGCATGATGTCCTCTTTGTCAGCCGATCGTCAGGCGGAGGTCGCAGCGGAACAGGTGCAAACCGACTGAACGATGTGCCCGAAGGGACAAGCTGATTGGGAGGATAGTATGATCAAAATTTTAGGATTGGTTCTGGTTTCTGCTCTTCTGGCGACAGGCGCGCGCGCGGAATGGATGCTCCGGCACCCAAGCGCGGGTGATGATCACGGCAGTGCTTTCGCTGTAAACCCGCAAGGTCATCGACTGGATATCGGCTGTGGCAATGGCGGCTTCATAGATATTTCACTCACACCCGATACCCGTCCTGCAGATCTCAAGTTCGTGGGGGAGGGGGCCGTCCTCTATTTTCAAGTGGACGGGGGCCCCGGTCTGCAGATGCCGGCCACCTGCGGCGCACAGGGGTGCACCCAGGATTTTATGCTGGGGGGTGAACCCTGGCCCGTCAGTCAGATGCAGGCAATTACATCTGCCCTGCGCAGCGGGTCTCGTGTAGATGTCCTGCTGGGGGGGAAAGTGATGTCGCGCTTTGATCTATCCGGCTCGTCGGCCGCTTTGCGGGGGCTTAAGTCTCGGACCCGATGTGAGGGGCTTTAACCGCGTTTTTGGGGCAGGCCAATTAAGGATATTTTGGAGGAATCACTCCCGTCCTTTAGGTTGCGATAGCTGCGGTGCCAGATGGGCGCGCTTCAAATAAGGATGGCTTCGGATCATGACGGTCAAGTTGCCGCGTGGAGGGGCTTGCCCACCGGCGTGCCTCACCGGTGGACAAACTCGGTGTGAAGAAAGGAAGGGCCTGTGCAATCGATCTTGTCGTGCGCTTTAGACAGTTGGGAGATTGGTATTGGAGATCCGGGCTGGGGCGGGTGGTTGATCGTAGCGCTCTACGCGGTGACGGGTTTGTTGGCTCTACGGGTGGCCAGTATCGCGCCCTTTCCCAAAATATCGTGCCAGCGTGAACGGGTGTTTTGGGGCGTGTTGGGAGGCGGCCTGCTGCTTTTGGGGATCAACAAGCAGTTGGACTTGCAAACATTACTGACCGATGCCGCGCGCTGTCTGTCTCAGATGCAAGGATGGTATGAAGCGCGCAGACCTATACAGATAGGGTTTATCATCGGGATTCTTCTCTTGATGCTGACCGCAGCTGCTGTTGCCTGTGTTGCTTTGCGCGGAACCTTGCGCCGCACCGGCATTGCCCTCACCGGTGGTGTGATCGTATTGGGCTTCGTGGTTATCCGTGCTGCAGGCTTTCACCATATGGATCGCCTGATTGCAATTGAGGTCGAGGCGGTCCGTCTCAATTGGCTTTTGGAGATGGCGGGACCAATTTTGATTTTGATCGCCGGTTTGCTGGCGCTGCGTGAGAGGCGCCCCAAAGGGTAAGGTCTGAAGCAGGGCATGCACAGGCTGGGCTTGCCGGGGCTGGGGCGACTTTTTGCTGGGAAGGTTTTTGTGTGAGGGTGCCTTGAGATGTGCTGGAGACTGTCTGTAGGTCTTGTCGCCAAGAGTGGGGCTTGGGAGCAAAAAGCCCATTTGCGACCGGCGGAGGGGCAGATCTGGCTTCTGAAGGGGGTCATCTGAAAAAATCCCCTTTAAAAACAACGCTGTAACGCCGTTACGGCCCCGTAACACTTTAAGTAACGCCTGTAAGTGTATGAAATCTATCTCATTTATATATATTTATCTATCTGTAACAGAAATATAGAAAAAGTGTATATGCGAGACAGACAGGTCTATTGATCATTGTGCGCCAATATTAAGACATATGTGGGCGTAATGCGTTACAAAGTCTAAGGTGCTGAAATCATTCAATATGTTTGTAACAGGGGGTGTAAAACGACCATTTTGGCGTTTTCCGACCTGAATAAATCATTTATTTACAATGAGTTGGACTGTTACAGCGGGGCGTTACTCCCTGTGTGAGATCCCTGCGGTGCCCGTTTGGCGCCTCTCGAGGGCCCTTGGGTTTCCGATCCGGCGATCCATAGCGGGCATTCTTGGGTTATCCACATAAAGTGCGGGGCTGTTGGCTATGCAGGCCCATAAGGTTGCCCTAGTTTCTTTTGAAAAGAGGACAGTTTATGCGCAGCACACCGATCCAAATTGCTCAGACCATTAATGCAGACCCTTCGGTCTACATGCCCACAGAGAGGCCCGCGCAGAAGGGTATGGCAAGCCGGCATCAGGTGATGGCGGGCGCGCGTTTTGACGTCGGTGGCTATATGATGGAATTTGGCCGGGCGGCGGCTTTGTATTATCATAAAGACACCCCAGCAGGAGAGTCTTTTGGCTTGGCAAAGGCGGGGGAGGCCCTGCTGGACTACCTGAAGTCCTTCGCAGCCCAGGCCAATGAACCGCCGCGTGACATCGGATGGCCCGATCCCCGGCATTCTTGGCCTCGGTATCCGACCGTGGCGGATGATCCCAAAGACCTGGCGCCTGTGCTTGCGCTGTTGGATATGCCAGGGGTGCGTTTTGTGTTCACGTGCATCTATGCAGGGGCTGGCTTTGCTATGTCGAGCAAGCTGGCACAGCTGCTGTCGCCGGAAGAGCCTTTCGTTATCCTCTCTTCGGACCGCCGAGCCTACAATGTGATCCAGAATGCGCTTAAGCAATTGGGGGGCAAGGGGATCGATCTGGCGGTCTTTTTTAAAGAGATGGCGCAGCTGGCGGCGCTTGAGCAGGAGAGGGCTTAGAAGCCCTCATACCCAAAACGATCCCAAAGCGATTTTTTTGGAGGAGGAAAGGGGGAGACCATTGCGGTGCGGCACTTTATTGCCCTTATCCCCGCCAATTTCCGCCATGTTTGTGGTGAACAATGAGCTTAGAAACGCGCTATTGGAGCCAAAAATGACACGTTACTGGAAAAATGAACTCATCCTTATGGTCGGATACAGCTCAATTGCCGCAGTGCTCGTATTCGCCACTCTATAAGATTTCTGCCCGGGCCCGACAAAGCGCGCTTCAGGAGCGCGAGAGGCGGGCCGCGCGTGGCATAACCTTTAAGGGCAGTCGTTATGGTCCGGTTCGGTAAGTTCTATTTCGGATGGGCAAAGCCTGAGAGCCAGCTTCGGTATCTCCCGGAATTGATCGTTTGTCATAATGAAAAACAGGCAGAGCGTATCCGCCGGACGCTCAGGCCAGACACTCCTGTCCGCGTGGTGACCCCTCATATCTCTCAGTTGAGGGGGAGGGTCTATGCCAAGGTTACGGTTTTGCCAGGTGTCGATCTTGATCAAGACGTAGATGGCGCTGGCAGTCTGCGCAGCATTCTACAGCACCGACAGCTCATGTGGGGCGATCGGGCCATTCTGATCGAGTTGTGATCCAAGCTTTCTGTGCACGCGATTTGGTCTTCCACATTGGATAGCTGGCCGATTGGCCTCGGCGATCTAGGCTGGGGCGGGTGGTTGATTGCGGCGCTTTACATTAGTACGGGGCTGCTGTCCTGGCAGGTGGCCCTCAAGGCTGTCTTTCCAGCCCCATCGCGGGGGCGGCCGGGTTCCATCATATGGATCGGGTGATCCCATTCCGTTTGGGTGAACTGGATGTTGGAGATGACGGGGCCTCTATTGATCTTGATGGGCGGGGTCTTGCACTTGCGCCCGTCGGCAAAGCCAGAGGAAGCCGAACCCAGAACGTGGTCTGCGCATTGATTTGTGAACTGTAGCCGATTTCACCACCCATATTTTCGACCAGCTCTTTTGAGATTGCCAGCCCCAGACCGGTGCCCTCTCGATCACGGGTTAGATGCTCGGCCTGCTGCGAAAAAGGCTCAAAAAGCCGGTTGCCGAACTCAGGGGAAATACCGCGACCCATATTGGTTACGGAAATCAGGAATGCCTCTTCATCGATCTCCGCTTTGACGTCGACCGTTGTGCCGCAGTCAGAGAATTTGGCCGCATTTGAGAGAAGGTTGGTGAGCACCTGCTTTAAACGTTGGGCGTCGGCATGAATGATGATGTCATGTTCCGGCGCATCTACCAAGACAGATACGTTGAACTTGTTTGCAAAGGGCTCATTGTCGACGACGGTTTGCCGGACGATGTCTAGGGCATCAACCTGTGTGATCTCGACCGAGAAATGCCCTGCCGTAAGCTTTTGGAAGTCGAGCAGATCGTTGACCACTTGGGTCAGCCGCTCGCTGTTTCTACTCGCCATTCCCAAAAGCCTGTCCACCTCTTCGGGCGCGCCCTCTCCGATGACCCCGGCGAGCAGACGCAGGGCACCATGAATCGAGGCAAGCGGGGTGCGCAATTCGTGACTGACCGTGGCCACGAAATCATTCTTCAGGGCCTCCAGCCTCTTGGTCTCGGTGATGTCGACCATCTGAACGATGAGACGGCTGTCGCTGACATGCTCCGGACGATAGATCGATATTCTGATAGCAATATCAATAACTTCGCCGTTTGGACGTACGTATTTCTCCTCAACGCGGGAAATGCTGCTGTCTCCGTCCAGAAGCGTTTCAACTTCAGCCTTAAGATTTTCCAGCGTCTTCTGTCCGGAAAGCTGCCAGACGTTCTTTTGCTCAAGCTGCCCGGCGGCATAGCCGAACAGCGAATAACACGGATCGTTCAGCAACAAGAACGTCCCATCAAGAGACATGACGGCCATGGCAACCGGCGCGTTGGACACCAGCATCTCCAGGCCCGCCCTGCGGGCATCCGCCAGCGCCAGCGCGGTTTCGAGCGGGGTGATGTCAATCATCGTGCCGAGCACGCGCACCGGATCGCCCTGCTCATCTCGTTCCGTCACTCTAAGGATGGACCGCATCCAGCGCCAATCGTTGTCGCCCACGCGCATCCGAAACTTGGCTTCTGATCGTTCAACGCGCCCTGCGATGCATTCGGCGTCAAGTGCTTCCACCTCTTCCCGGTCGTCAGAATGGATCCGTTCGCGCCACTCGCGATCGGAATCTTTTCCGTTCGCATCGCATATGCCGAGCAGCTGATACCAAGCGTCAGACGCACGGCCCGAGCCTGTGCGAAGGTCCGACTCAAACACACCAATTTGGCTTCCCTCAAGCGCCAGGTTCCAGCGTTCTTCCTGATCTCTCAAGGCATACCAAGATTTGACGCGACTCGTGATGTCGTTGACGTTCACGATGGTAAATGGCCGACCCGCAGCGTCCTTAAACTGACTCAGGTTTACTTCCCCATAGCGCGCACCGTCATCCGATGGGAGGGAGATGATATTTTCGAAGTCCCCGATCTTAAGGTCGGTGATGGTCAGCCCGCCGTTAGACACCGACAAAGCCGGTAATAATTCTGCGATTTGCGCGCCGGTGGTTTTTGTCCTTCTCTGCAGCAACAAGGCCTCTGCGCTTCGAGTGCTGAAGACGACAAGGCCGTCTTGATCCACGACCCAAACGCCGAACGGGCTGTTGTCGACGATTGATTGAAACATCGCTTCGGCTTCATGGTGTTCTGCGCACACTACAGTTTGCCCATCAAAACAGAATCTATCCCGAAATAAGGTCGCGATCTTCGGACCCGAATGCTTCGCCCAGTTTGACAGACCGCTGATGCAACCGTGCCTATGCAGATGCATGCTAACGTCGATCACGCATTCGTGCTACGTTTCCGATACGCAGGGCGATGATCTTTGCCCGGTGGGGAGATTGGGCATCACCGGCGTCGTATGAACATATTGCCGCCGGGGACATGCGGCACCCTCAGTGAATAATGCCGCAGATGCCAAGATTTCCCATCTTGCTGGAATTCAAGGAATCAACCCAGAGCGGTTCTTAAGACAACGCGCAGCTAAGCTTGCTGAGATCGCCGCCTGATAGCCTAAACCGATGTCGCGCCAACTGGAACTGTTGCATTGATTGACTAAGGAAGGGAGGGTGTCAGGCAGTTACCCTGGCTTAGAGGGCTTCGAACAGCTGACTGATGAGCTCGATTTCCCCAAGGACGCCCGGCTGCTTGGTAGCGGCCCTTGCCATCCATTGAGATCCGGCCGGCGCAAGCGGACGGTCCAGGCGAAGGGGTATAAACTGTGATCCCTGGACGCTATTCATTCTACAGCACCGACAGCTCATGTGGGGCGATCGGGCCATTCTGATCGAGCTGTGAGCTCAAAGCCGGCCTAGGCGTCTTGTCTTGAAACTGCACTTCACCGGGAGGCCCCCCCAACATCTTTGCGGGGCTCAGAAAGTTTTACATCCGGCTTCTACGATAGGCCCCGGTGAGACGCGGTACCCTCTTCTTGGGTTTGTGAGCACGGGCTGAATGCCCGTCAGTTTTTCCATGCAGCGATCGGCCTCTTGGGCGTTTCGTGCGCTTCCGTCGACATAAACATCTAACCATGGATGCCCCTCCCACCCGACATGGCAGGGTCCAGCTTGGGGTTTTTCCCCATCTCCGCAGAGGTCTTCGACGACCGCGTATTTGCGCAGGCGCGGGATATAGAACCGTGTACCTGGTTTGAAGTCTTCAGAGATTTCGCTTCCGTCTCTTCGCCAGCCAACGGCCAAGGTCACCGGATCGTTGTAGGTCCCTATTCCGGCCGCGACGTCATGTATTATGGGCCGCCCAATAATGGCAGACTTGGGGGGTGTGTTGTCCCAGTAGCTGTAGCCGGTAAGAAAGACGGTCATCCGCCTCTCTTTTGGCAACCAGAAGACACTGAGCAGCATCAGTAGGAAGAAAGCACGGCGCAAGTTTATATGCTTTGGACGGGGTATCGCTGCGCTCCTTACGGATTTCCGGCACAGGAAATTCTACCTGCCAGAAAGGTGATCTTGGCACTATGCCAAGATATGGACTGTTACATCAAACGGTTGGTCTCGCCAGCTTCAGGGTTTTGAGATCAGACGTGCTGCGCAGAACGGCACTCAAACATCACCGGTTCCCCACAACCTTATTCTTCATTGAAAAGCCAAAGACGCTTTTAAAGGTACCCATTTACAGGACTGAGAGAAGCGATCCGTACGTTGTTGAGGGTTTTCGGCGAGGGGGAAGACACACTTGAAGTGAGCTGGCGTAGGTTGATCCTTTGCCGGGTTCACACAAAACACGTAGATGGGTCCCTATACCGCCAAATACAGCACGATAGGACCAAAATCGAAGGCAAGCAAAAATACCTGCCGCGGCTCAGCAAAGAGCATGTAGTTGCGTTCAATTGATCAGCAAGCTTAAGCTGTTGCGCAAGTTATCGAAATGCTGAGCAGCCTAATGCCTCGTATGAGGTGCACAAATGTGCCGACCCAATTTATTCCGCCAAGCTCTTGTAGGAAGGCCGTGAGACGGCCAAACCGCACATGAGGCAAAGCGACGTTGGGGCCGGTACCGCGCCCGAAGGCTGCTGTAAGATCAGAGGTTCTACGATGCAGGTTGAAAAAACCGCCCTGGCTGGGGTCTTGATCCTCACGCCCGCCCGCCACGGCGACGCGCGCGGCTTTTTCAGCGAAAGCTGGAATGCCAAGACCTTGGCCGATGCCGGGCTTGATTATCACTTTGTGCAGGATAACCACTCTCTTTCTGAGGCGCCAAACACCCTGCGGGGCCTGCACTTTCAAACCCCGCCGCATGCGCAGGCAAAATTGGTGCGCTGTGGACGTGGCGCGCTGTTTGATGTTGCCGTGGACATTCGCCATGGCTCGCCAAGTTTCGGGCAATGGGTGGGCGTGGACCTCAGCTTTAAAAATGGGCGGCAACTGTTGATCCCGGCAGGCTTTTTGCATGGGTTCATCACCCGCGAGCCGATGACAGAAATCATCTACAAATGCACCGATACCTATGCACCGGACTGCGATGCGGCGGTCCGCTGGGATGATCCTGCGATTGGCATTGACTGGGGGCTTCAAGGACAAGCGCCGATCCTGTCTGAGAAAGACGCCAACGCGCCTTTGCTGTCCGAGATTGCTCCGCATTTTAGCTGGGAGCCCCCTGCATGAAGTTGCTTGTCACCGGCGGTGCCGGTTTTATTGGGTCTGCCGTGGTGCGACTTGCCTTGGCGCAGGGACATGCAGTGGTGAACCTCGATGCGTTGACCTATGCCGCCTGTCTCGACAACCTCGCGGAGGTTTCGGATCGGCCTGAATATGCCTTTGAGCATGCGGACATCCGGGACGAACAGGCTTTGGCCCGCATTTTCTCCGACCATGCCCCCGATGCGGTGCTTCACTTGGCAGCCGAAAGCCATGTCGATCGGTCCATCGACGGACCGGGCGCGTTCATCGATACGAATGTGACCGGCACCTATACGCTGCTGCAGGCGGCGCGGGCCTATTGGGAGGGGCGCGGCCGGCCCGATGGGTTTCGGTTCCACCATGTCTCCACCGACGAAGTCTACGGCAGCCTCGGGGCTGAGGGGTATTTCACCGAAGAGACGCCCTATGCGCCCAACAGCCCCTATTCGGCGTCCAAAGCTGCGTCTGACCATCTCGTGCGCGCTTGGGGTGAAACTTATGGTTTGCCGGTGCTGCTGAGCAATTGCTCCAATAACTACGGGCCTTATCATTTTCCTGAGAAGCTGATCCCGGTGGTTATCCTCAACGCGTTGGCGGGCACGCCAATTCCAGTCTACGGCGCGGGCGAGAATATACGCGACTGGCTCTACGTTGAAGACCATGCCGAAGCCCTGCTGACGGTTCTCACCAAAGGGGCAGTTGGGCGCCGCTATAATATCGGCGGCAACGCTGAGGCGCGCAACATCGATTTGGTGCATCAGATCTGTGCTCTTTTGGATGAATTGCGCCCCGCTAAGCAGGCTTATGCTGACCTTATCACCTTCGTCGCGGACCGACCTGGTCATGATGCACGCTATGCCATTGATGCCAGCCGCATACGCACCGAACTGGGCTGGCAGCCTTCTGTCACGCTGGAAGAGGGGTTGCGCCGCACAGTGACCTGGTACCTCGACAATCCCCGCTGGTGGTGGGCGCTGCAGGCGCGCGACGGGGTCGGGCAAAGGCTGGGCCGGGCATGAGCTTGCTTGTTTTTGGCGCCACCGGGCAGCTCGCCGTTGCGCTGCGCAGCCTCGCATATGACGCGCAATTTCTTGACCGGGCTGCGGCCGATCTAACCCATCCCGAAGCCTGCGCCGCGGTGATCCGTGCGACACTGCCCTCCGCGGTGATCAACGCTGCGGCCTATACGGGCGTAGACCGTGCTGAGGAAGAAGAGGCTCTGGCCAGGCTCATCAACGCCGAGGCTCCTGGGGCTATGGCACGCGCCTGCGCTGAACTGGACATCCCCTTTTTGCATGTTTCGACGGACTACGTCTTTGACGGCAGCGGACATAGCCCTTGGCGCCCTGACGATCCCATCGCTCCGATTAATGCCTATGGGCGCAGTAAAGCAGATGGCGAAGCGGCTGTGCGTGCGGCCGGCGGGCCCCATGCAATTCTGAGGACATCGTGGGTGTTCTCTGCGACGGGCAGGAATTTCGTGACCACGATGCTGCAGCTGAGCGAACGCCGTGATGTGCTGAAGGTGGTTGATGACCAGATCGGGGGGCCTACCCCGGCGCTGTCCATCGCGGAAACATTGCTGCAGATGGCGGGCGCGATGAAGGCAGGGCAAGGCGGCGGCACTTATCATTACGCGGGGGCACCTGCGACTTCGTGGAAATGTTTCGCGCGCGAAACATTTGCCACTGCGGATCGGGCGGTTGAGGTGGTTGGCATTCCGACCTCAGGTTACCCGACGCCGGCAAAAAGGCCGCTGAACTCTCGTCTTGATTGCAGCGCCCTGCAGAGGGATTTCGGTATCAGCCCTCCGGACTGGCGTTTGGCGCTGGAGGATATCGTGAAGGAACTGACATGAGCGCACGCAAGGGCATTCTGCTGGCCGGCGGGTCTGGCACCCGGCTGTACCCGATCACCTTGGGCATATCCAAGCAATTGCTGCCGATCTACGATAAGCCGATGATCTATTATCCGCTGTCTGTGCTGATGCTGGCGGGCATCCGCGAGATCGCCGTCATTACCACGCCTCAGGATGCGGATCAGTTCAAACGCAGCCTGGGCGACGGCGCCCAGTGGGGTTTGAACCTTACCTATATTGAGCAATCCAGCCCCGATGGGCTGGCGCAAGCCTACATCCTGGCCGAGGACTTCTTGAACGGCGCGCCTTCGGCAATGGTCTTAGGTGATAACATTTTCTTTGGGCATGGGTTGCCTGAAGCGCTGGCTGCTGCCGGTGACCGTGAAGAGGGGGGTACGGTGTTTGGGTACCGGGTTTCTGATCCGGGGCGCTATGGGGTTGTGGATTTTAATGCCGAAGGTCGCGTACGGGCGATTGTTGAAAAGCCCCGCGTGCCGCCCTCGAATTACGCTGTAACGGGGCTCTACTTTCTGGATGGAACTGCCTCTAGGCGGGCGCAAGCTGTAAAACCTTCAGCCCGGGGCGAGTTGGAAATCACTTCGCTTTTGGGGATGTATCTCGAAGACGACGCACTCTGCGTGCAGCAAATGGGCCGGGGGTTCGCATGGCTCGATACGGGGACCCACGGCAGCCTGTTGGATGCGGGCAATTTCGTGCGCACGCTCTCAGAGCGGCAAGGGCTTCAGGTTGGCAGCCCCGAAGAAATCGCTTTCAACAAGGGATGGATCGACGCCGAGCAACTGCGTCACCGGGCGGAGAGTTTCGCAAAAAACAGCTATGGCGCCTATCTCCTTCAGTTGCTGAAGTAGCTCTGCCAGGGTCTTTTGCACACAGGGGCGCGTGGAGCTTTTTACCCCTCCACCATGGGGCGGGCCGGCGGGCCATAGAAACTTTGCGATGCCTTCTATCGATCCCGCTTTTGCGAAGGAGAGAAAGGCTTGCGATAGATCGCTACGCGCGTCTTTGCGCCGACCTCCGAGCCGGGGGAGCTTGCCCCCGCCGCTCTGGAGGCTGTCATTGTCGAGGCCGCCTTCGGGCACATCCTTGCTGTCGCCAAGACGCGCGTCTTTGCGCCGTCACACCATGCCAAAAGCCTGGCGCGGCAGGCCAAGATCATCGGCGCATCCGAGAAGGAGGGCCTAGGGTCTCCCATTCACGCTCTCTATTTGCTGCCAAAATCTTTATGAACGTTGCGCCGGCTGCGGTGGCGCCGCGGGCAAGGCGTTTGTTTTTATGCGACACGTCGGCGCCCCCCTGCGCGCGCGCTTGAAGAGGAGACGGCTGCCTTGTCCGGGCGCATTGTCTGCTGCCACTGCACGCGCGTCTCAGTTCAAGATGCCATGGATTTCGATTTTGGTTTGCCCGGCTCATGTTGTCCGGGGATCAGGCTTTGGCGCCTTTTATATAAGAGTTTCGGCCAACCGTGGGCCTTTCAACGTTTCTGCTTGGAGCCGCCTTTTGCCCAGTGCGCGTACCCAACAGATGCGCACCGGTCCGCCGTTTGCGGCCCGTCCCGTGTTGTTCGCGACACGGACGTCGTCGGTGGGCGACCCAAATGGGTTATCCACATCTCTTGGGCGTACTGCCCGCGCTTTTTCTTTGGATCAGTTTTACCAGAACATAGTCTTTGAGACATGCCGACGATCAAGGCCCCCCGGTTGGGCCCCATTTGGAAAGAGCTATTATGCCGCCCTGTGACAAAACCAAGAGAGTTGAACGGCTGAAGGTTAATGTGTCTTCCGCAGAGAAAGAGGTGCTGATGCAAAGGGCGGCTGCCGCCGGTCGGAGTCTTTCGGACTATCTCAGACATGTAGGGCTTGGCGCCAGGGCAGGGGCCTCAGCGGTGCAGGTCCTGCAGTTGGTTGAGTTGCTCGATGAGGGGGTGACTCTGTTGGAGCAGATTGCACAGCATCAGGATGCACAGCAGAGCGACGGCTTGTTGGTCTTGTTTCAGCTGCAACGGATTGAGCAGCTTCTGGTGATGCTGGCACCGGTTCCTTTTGTTGCCCGGACATCCGCATGTTGATCGGTTGGTCGCCTCATCAGAGCTCTGCAGACCTGCATCAGCCGAGCTCTTATCTTCTTGACACTCAGGTGATGAAGACGGTCGGATCGCGGCGCGTCTTGGAGACCAGGCAGCCTGTTCCTGAGCTTCTGCTGGGCCGGCCCAGCATCGTACAGAGCGCGATTTCCGCGCTGCGGTTCGAGAAAAAATACCGCGTGGCGACTCTGTCATTTGCAGCCTCTGATATTGACGTCGCAGCTTTCAACGCGGGAGAGCGCTCTGCGCGCGGCCCGGTGGCGGGAGCTATCGACCTGTTCTTGGAAATGGCCTTTGCTGGGGTGCCGGAGCAAAACCGCCCGCCGGTTTTTGCGGGCACACATACGCACACGGGTCGCTTGGAAATCAACATTGTGATGCCGCGTTTTATCCGGATGGAAGCCGGAGAGTTGCGCAGTTTTAACCCGCATCCGCCGATGAAGGGGAGCCAAGATGCTTGGGATGCTTTGGGCGATTTTCTGAACGATGCCTTTGGCTGGGAGAACCCGCGGTCGCCCGACAAAGCGCGCGCCGTCATAGGGCCAGATTGGTTGGAAAAGCGGGTGGCGGCGGCGCGGCGGCACGCGGTTGAGTTCACCTCCTCCGAGCCAAAGCTTTTTATGTTGCAGGGGGCAAAGAGGATCGCCGGCAGCCGCCACGGCCGGAACCGGTCCAGCTTTCTGTCTTTGATGGCAAAGGTTACGGCGGCAGCAAAATATGACCTCGAGCCAAGGCCGGGGGGAGCGATCGCTTTGGTTTCAGAAACAGACCCGCATCCGCTTGTGTTGCGCGGCACATGTCTGGGCACAAAGGCTCCGAAGGCTGGGGTCCCGCCCAAGCCGTCGGTGGACAATGCTTTGTCGCAACAGTGGCGGCGGCGCGCGGCTTGGAATGCCTCCCATTATGGGAAAAGCGCTTGGGCCCTGGCCGAGCCCGACTGGGCGACGCGGGTCCAGGTGCCGCAGCTCGACGTGCCGTCATGCCATCCCGACGCGTCCCGACCCGCACAAGCACCGCACCGCTTTGCAACCGTAGCGCACCGCCTCACGACAAGCCTGCGCCGCCTGCGCAAGCACTTGGTGCGTACCACGGCCCTTGGCCTGATCGGGACCTGCCTCGCCACCTTTGACCGCTCGGCCTTGCGCCGCATCACAGCCAGATTGGAGACACTTTCTTATGACCACAGCACTCTACGACACACAGACCACAGCGCCTCTCGAGGTTTTGATGAAAGACCTTTGCATTCTTCTTCAGCAGGTGTTGGGGCAGCCGGCCGAGCGGGAGGTGGCTGGCCAGATCACGGCGCTGGTCTCGGAGCTGAGCGGCATTCGCACGGTGATGGAGCGGCACAGCCGCGCGCTCGAACAGGCCGCCCTGACGCTCAAAGAAGCACAGCCTGGGACAGGACAGCAGATATTGATGGGGCAGGAGCTGCAGGCGCTCTCCCAGGATATCGCTTGGATCAAAGCGCAGCTCTCGCAAGACGCCTTCGCGCCATAGATATGCTCCGGGCGCTGCGGAGCGCGGCACGGACTGCCTTTGCCCCGCACGACATCACCATTGGAAGAGGTCGTGAGGGGGGCTTTAGTGTCGCCGGGGCCGGGGGGAGGATTGTCTTCGCGCCATCTGGAGAGATCACAGGACTGGGCGCGTTATCCCAAGACAGCTATGCGCACTTTTTGTACGCGGTCTGCGATCAGTTGCAGCTCCCGCCGAGCGCGTTGCAGCCGATGGTAGAGAACGACAACGCAATCTCGCTGAGCTTATGAGCGCCGGGGGCACTCTGGGCTAAAGGCTGGGGCGGGTCGGAGGCGTTGAATGATGGGCGCTCACAAGGAGTGAGCTGCCGATCACGTGGGGTCGTCTGTAGCTGCAGCTGCTGGCGCGCCCGTGAAGTGCCCGGGACCCCGGGAGAGAGGGTGGTGTTTGTTTGGCTCTTTGAGGCTGCGCGAGAATGGGATTCTTCACAATCCAGTGGGGCACCGGCGTTTCAACAGCCGTCTTCGAAGCTCTACCGCTTGGCAACTTACACAAGTGAAACACGCACCGGCAAAGATCATATGACGAAGAATACGGATATGAACATGAAAGCGGCGCAGGCGGTCCTCGACTATTTGAGGGTGACCTTCCCCAAGCGCGTTTTGACGAACCCCGAGAAGTTCGACCGCTTTATGTTGGAGGCGACGGTGTTCATGGAAAACGGCCCCCTGGAGGTGCGCAAATTCGTGCGATGATGGACTTCGTATGATGTTTTTTATGCCGGCGCCTTGCCCGCTCTGCCTTCTCGGACCGTCTTGAGGCGGCATTGCTGTCCGGGGCGGCGATCGGCTGAATCGACGGTTTTCTCTAGGTGCGGCAGCCTAGCTTGAGAGATGCGCTAAAAGACATTGATGCAATGAATTCTTGCATTGCGGGGAAGTTCTTGCCCAGTATTGAGACCATAGATTTAAACCACAGAGTATCTGATCTGGGCCGATCTTTCGTTCGGAAAAAATAGTGTTTGGCGCAGGGGCTATGACGGGCCGGCAGGACTCATTTGTAAGAAAGCCTTAATTTTTATGAGCCGATTTGGCCGCCGCTATGCCCTGATTTCTCCTTGTCGCAACGAAGCAAGGTTCATCAAAAAGACGCTTGATAGCGTGATTGCACAGTCTGAGCTCCCTATGCTGTGGGTGATCGTCGACGATGGTTCGACGGATGGGACCAGGGAGGTTCTTACTGAATACAGTGCTCAATATTCTTGGATCAAGGTTGTCGAAAAGCCGGACCGGGGGCATCGGGCTGTCGGCCCGGGTGTCATTGAAGCCTTCTACGCGGGGCTTCGGACGCTCTCGTTAGATGCGTTTGATTATATCTGTAAGTTGGACGTCGATCTTGATCTGCCACCGCGGTATTTCGAGATTTTGATGGACCGGATGCAGGCGAACCCGCGCTTGGGCAGTGCGAGCGGCAAGCCTTATTACCGCGGCACGGGGGGGGCTTGGGTCAGTGAAAAATGCGGCGATGAGATGTCTGTGGGCATGACAAAATTTTACCGCACAAGCTGTTTTGAAGACATTGGTGGCTTTGTTCGTGAGGTGATGTGGGATGGGATCGACTGCCACAAGGCGCGCCAGCGTGGATGGATGGTGCGCAGCTGGGATGAGCCTGATTTACAATTCCATCATCTGCGGCCGATGGGGTCCAGTGAGAACAATATTCTAACGGGCCGTGCGCGCCACGGGTTTGGTCAGTACTTTATGGGGTCTGATCCACTCTATTTTACAGCCACGGCGCTGTTTCGGATGACGCGGTCGCCTTATGTCGTGGGGGGGGCTGCGATGCTGTATGGATATGCGCGGGCCTGGTGGACTGGGGCGCGCCAGTTGGATGATCCTGAGTTGCGCGATTTTATCCGCGCTTATCAGCGCCAAGCGCTGCGACAGGGTAAATCAAAGACAATCGCGGCCATCGAAACACGGCAAGAACCTCACTGGGGTGTGCAACCGCAGTCTGCCGTGGAAAAATAACGAATAGACGAGGCGCCCGCAGGTATGTGTGGATTAGTAGGTTTTCTCGGCCCCCCGCGTGCGGAGGGCGAACGGCGGTTGGCGGCCATGACGGAGCGCCTCGCCCACCGCGGACCTGATTCAAGTGGACTATGGGTGGACGCCGCCGCCGGTGTCGGGCTGGGCCATGCCAGGCTGTCGATCGTTGATTTGTCCCCCTCGGGGCATCAACCGATGGCGTCAAACTCAGGACGTTATGTCCTCGTGTTCAACGGAGAGATCTACAATCATCTGGACCTGCGCGCGGAGCTTGAGCAAAGCGGCCGTGCGCCGGGTTGGCGGGGACATTCTGACACAGAGGCCCTGATCGCGGGATTTGATGCCTGGGGGGTGGCCGCAACGGTCTCGCGCGCCATTGGTATGTTTGCCTTTGCCGTCTGGGACCGCGAGACACGCCAGCTTATCTTGGGCCGGGACCGCATGGGAGAGAAGCCGCTTTATTATGGCTGGCAAGGGGAGGGGTCTCATAGAACCTTCTTGTTCGGCTCGGAGCTGCGCGCGCTGCAAGCCCATCCTTCTTGTGGCGCCGAGATCGACCGAAACGCGGTCGTGCAGTTTATGCGCTATGGACATGTCAGCGGCACGCCCGCGATCTATGCGGGTCTTTCCCGGCTGACGCCTGGGTGTTTGGCGCAAGTGTCTCTTGATCATCCCGACGTTGTGGTGACGCCCTACTGGTCGGCCGTTGAGGCGGCACAGCAGCCAAAACGAGAAGATACCCCCCTGGAGACGATTGATGCGTTAGATGCGCTTTTGCGCGATGCTGTCAGCCGCCAGATGCTGGCCGATGTGCCGCTTGGGGCTTTCTTGTCTGGTGGCATCGATTCATCGCTCATCGTGGGGCTCATGCAGGCGCAGTCAGAGCGGCCCATTCAAACCTTCACTATGGGGTTCCGCGAGCCGCGCTATAACGAAGCCGCGTTTGCCGCGCATGTGGCGGCCCATCTTGGCACTGAACATACCGAGCTCTATGTCGAAGATGCAGACCTGCGAGACGTCGTACCAATGTTGCCCGACATTTATGATGAGCCTTTCGCAGATGCCTCACAAATCCCGACCTTTTTGGTCTCCAAGCTCGCCAAAGGCAGTATCAAGGTCGCCCTGTCGGGGGATGGCGGGGATGAGCTGTTTTGCGGCTACGATCGCTACCGGCAGGGTGCGGCTTTGATGCGGCAGTTGGGTGTTGTGCCAAAGCCCTTACGTGGCGCCTTGGGGGCTGCGACGCAGGCAATTCCGGCACGGTTTTGGGATCAGGCGCTAGCGCCGTTGCGTCGGGTGCCGGTTGGAAAAGAGCCAAATGGGCAATGGACGCACAGGATGGCAGATTATGTTTCCAGTACGTCGATTGAAGACTTGCACCAGAAACTGGTCTCCCGTTGGCGCCGACCAGAAGATCTGGTGCCAGAGGGGCGGGAGCCTCAGTGCTTTTTGAATGGGCTTGCGCCTCCAACGCAGGACGAAAGCGCTGCTGAGCGGATGATGCTGCTAGATCAGCTCACGTATCTTCCAGATGGAATTTTGACGAAGGTAGATCGGGCGGCGATGCATGTTTCTCTGGAGACGCGAGCGCCGTTATTGGATCACAGGGTCGTGGAGTTTGCAGGCCGTCTTCCTATGTCGATGAAGCTGCGGGACAATAAGTCCAAGTGGGCGCTGCGGCAGGTGCTCTATCGCTATGTTCCTGCGGCGTTGATTGAGCGGCCCAAGATGGGATTTGAGGTGCCGGTGGGCATCTGGTTGCGGGGGCCGTTGCGGGACTGGGCCGAAGATTTGCTGTCTGTGTCACGCCTGCATGATAGCGGTTATTTAGATGTTAATCTGGTGAGGCAAACATGGGCCGAGCATCTCTCGGGCCGTTTTAACTTCGGTCTGCAACTGTGGAATATACTTATGTTTTTATCGTGGCAGAGAAAAAACAGTCATCTGTCTGGGCCGGTTTAGGGAGAGAAGGGGCCGTTCGGTTCTGAAAGCCTTTGATTGCAAAGAAAGGTGAAAGCTTGTCTTTTTCGCCATTCTGGCCAAAAGCGGTGATGGCGATACCATTTGAAGCTAACCTATAGCGTGGTGATCAGCATGAGCGGAAAAGTTGCGCCTTCATGTGATAGCTGACATGAGTAATATTTTACCGTAGCATTTTGGGGTTAGTTTTTCCAAACCCGGGCAGGATAAAATTAAAAAAAGTATATATAGACCGGACGTCGATGGGCTTCGTGCCGTCGCGGTGATGGCGGTTATTGCTGGGCATGCCTTTGAGGAGTGGTTTCCAAGAGGCTATCTCGGCGTAGATGTTTTCTTTGTTATATCAGGTTTTGTCATAACGCTTTCGCTTGTTTCCAGGACGAGCGCATCGTTTGGGGCCTTCTTCGCGGCCTTCTCTTTAAGGCGGATCAAAAGGCTTCTTCCGGCTATGCTGGTGTGCATCGGTCTCACCTGCGCTATCCTCTTGCTCATTGACTCGGCGCCTAAGGCATCTTTGCGCACAGGCGCCGCAGCACTGTTTGGCGTTTCTAACTTTTCGCTATATTTTCAAGAGCTTGATTACTTCTCGCCATCGATCCGATACAACAGCTTCACCCATACTTGGTCCCTAGGGGTCGAAGAGCAGTTCTATCTCTTGTTCCCGCTTTTATTCTGGTTTGCCTACAAGCCATCTTGGACCCAGGATGTGCCGCGGTTTCTCTTCGTTATCCTGTCGCTTAGCGTGCTGTCGTTGCTAGGGTTTGTCGTTTATCAGGCCAGCGCCCCCATGGCTGCGTACTATATGATGCCCTTGCGCTTTTGGGAGTTGGGGATCGGTGTGGCCTCTGCCGCAATTCTCTACCACCGCCCTGACATGTTGCAAAATGCGGGGCGGTTCTTACCGGCGCCGATCTTGATTGCCGCCATGACCATGGTCTTCATCGTGCCTTTGGGCGGTGCGTTCGTTGGCCATATCTTGATCGTGGCCTTGACCACTGCGTTGCTTTTTGTCGGCGTCAAGAATGAGGATCAGACCCGTCTGCTGACGAATAGGCCCGCGCGATACGTGGGCAATATTTCTTATTCTTTGTACCTCTGGCACTGGCCATTTTTGGCGTTTGGCCTTTTGGCCCCCTATAGTCTCTGGGCGAACCCTGTGGTGAGCATATGCAGCGCATTTCTTGCCGCTATCTTATCCTACCACTTTGTGGAACAGCCCTTTCAAAGGGTTAAAACGCCCCAACCGAAGCTTTGGCATTTTGCAGGGGCCTTTGCATCTGTCCTATGTGTGATTGCTCTTGTTGCAGCGGGGAACTCTTATCGCAAATCTTCGGGGGGCTCTCGTATCGAAGCTGCGATGCACCCGGAATTCTTGGCCCTGCCGGGCAGTGGTCTGCCCTTTAATCCCACTTGCGTCGTGGATGGACGCGGCAGACAGCTAAAGCCCGATACGTTCGAAAATTGCACTTTTGCCCCCCTGGCTCGCGAGGAAAGAACGCTCTGGGCAATGGGCGATAGCCATGCAGGCCATCTGCAAGGTGCCTTGCTCAGGCTGCGGGAGGATTACGGCTATGGCGTCCATTTGGTTGAGACGCCTGGAAAAAGTTTTCCTGTGGTTGAGGCCGGCGGCTTCGCGCCCCGCTTGAAACTTTTTCAGGAGGTACAGCGCAACTGGAAGCCTGGAGATATTGTCGTCTTATCGCGCCTTTACTTCTCGCGCACCGATCCGTTGAGTGTCCGCCAGACATTTGGCAGATGGATTGAGGAGGTCGGCCTCTTTGCGGACGAACTGGAGCGTCTTGGCATTGGTCTGCTCTTGGTAGGCCCGCCCCCCATGTTCATGTTTGAAGACATACGTGCCTGTGTTCCTGACGATGAGCTTAGTTGTTCAATAGACCGCAGCAGGCTGGAGGAGCTGACCGATGTTGTACACCGTGACCTCAGCCGTCTTGCAGGCAAGCATGAGAACGCTGAGTTTATAGATATATTTTCAAAGCTTTGTCCCCCGACTTCGAAGGTCTGTAGTCCAAACCAAGATGGCTATTTTCTATTTCGAGACCGGGACCATCTGAACGTCGAAGGAGCGGCGCAGATATCACAGCATCTTCAGACGGCTATCGAGGCGCTAGAGAAATAGGGGGGGCGCGTTCCTGTAAAAGGGGAAGGGCAGTCACCGCACGACCCTGCTCGGGCGGTCTCATGATTGGAGGGAATGCATAGGGGGCGGCTTTGGCCTCGCGGGCCCATCAGACATACCAGATACCGTCGTCCACAGCGCCGGCGACTTTGAGGATGTTTTCCTGGGAGTCGGTAAAATGCTGAAGGATCATAGGCCGGCTGAGGCCGTTTTCTTGCTGCTCGCTCCAAAAATCAAAGCCTGCTTGATCGGGGTTTCTGTCGAGAACGTTGTTGTAGAGCGAGCTGAGAAAGGCGTCATCTTGCAGGCTTTCAGGGTTTCCGTATCTCCCCTCGAACTCTTCGGATCCGATAAAGTATCTCGCCATTTGCTGTAGGGTAATTGTCCCTGCATCGAAATGCCGAAGCCAAAACCCCAGGCCTTCAGGGTCGGGGGCGCGATCAAAGGCTGCTTGATATAACCGGAACGTCGTGCCGGCCGTACCGCTGGTATCGAACGCGAGATACCCGTCATCGAACTGTAGCCGCTCAACGTTCTTTAGGGTGTGCGTAATGCCGGAACCTGAGGCGTGGACGCTAATATTGAGCTGGTTGTCATCGGTGATCGCGTAAAGCTCTGAGGTGCCATTGAAGCGAACGGTATCAAGCCCTGCAAATCCGTCTATAACATCTGCCCCTTCTGTCGCGGTGAACATATCGCTTTGAATGCTTCCAGCTGTTCTTGCCCCATAGATGATCTGGGCTCCTTCGATGTCATGTGCTGTCAGGCCAGATACCTTTTCCAAGGTTGGGTACATGAGGGTGTTAGGATCATCTGTATGTAGTAAGCCCATGGTGTGGCCGATTTCATGCAGGGCCGTCGCGTAAAAATTTAAGTCACTGGTCGTAGGGGTTTTGCTTGTGGACCAGCTTTCTGCGAGATCAAACCGGATTTCGGCTTCTGTGACGCTGTAAAGAGATGTCGTTGTTTTGCTCAGTTGAGACTTGGCATTGCCGATCACCCCATAGGCTCCATCAATCGCATCCCACCCCAAGCGTAAATTGCTTTGTGAGCCATCAACCACTTCGACAAAATCAATGTTTGCAACGTTCTCCCATGCCTGAAACGCATCGCGTATGAGCCCTTGGTAAAGGGGGTTTGTGATCTGTCCGGTGAAGGCGACCCCGGTGGTGGCAAAGCTCCAGTTTACGATACCTCCTGCATGACCCTTCTCGCCGTGGCCCCATTTGTAGTCGCTCAAGGTATAGCTCATGTAGGATCGCTCTCTTGCAGGTGGGATGCTGTTCTCATGGAGAAAGGATAGCCAATAAGGCTGAGTGCGCATAGCAGCCGGAGCAGCTGTGTGCTATTTGGAGGCTTCATTACTGTGCCACCAGCGTTCAGGCAAGTGATCTCAATGAGGTGCAACCGGTGAGCGTTTTTGCGCTTGCCGCTGCTCTCGTTTCTAGCTGTGAGCGGAAGTAAGAACAGGAAATGGGTTGCCCCATTTCCTGTTCCAGTGTGCCCTTGGAGCGCACGAGGTAAAACCGCTTAGGGCATTACGGAGCCCTTAAAACCTTATAACGTGCAAAATGCCAGTAAGATTTGGAATTTCCAGTTGATGGTCAGGCGTTCCCCACACTGTCGGACCATAGAATCAATATACTTTTCCTGCAGCAGGTAGGCTGGGCGGCATCGCGCCATTCTGGCGTGGACCACTCGAGGCTACGCCGCGCAAAACGATAAGGTTTCTCGAATGGCGCACCTAAAGAAGAAAGCGGTGATTGGGGAGCAAATGCCGCTAGAATGCAGTTAGGGGCCGACGGCGCGAACGAGCATGCACCATAGCCGCGCATTGACGCCCCATACATCGATGCCGCGACGCGGATGCTAAATAGACCTTGATCTCGTAATGCGACCAGGTGGTTGAAGCGTTCGATCGAACCGAACCAGTCGCTAGCCTTGATTAACACCTTGAGCGCCCCCCTATCCGAACTCTCGTAGTGCGGGCAAAATTTGAGACGCAGCAGGCCGCTAAGGCCGAGACAGATAACTGGCCTGCGTGAAAAAGCTGTCGTTCCAAGGAAGCGTCTTTATACTCCTTTAGGAGCACTTAAGGCGCTTATTTCTTCAGATAGCGAGCTCGTTGCGTATGGTGCACTATTGGCTCACCTTTTAGGGGAAGAAACCATGTCCGAACATCGCAATTCCGTCCACGCTTTTGGGACGGCCGATGCCAAGGCGATGCAAAGCAGAGCGCGAACAACCCTGATACATCTGATTGCTCTTATGGAGGCGGAGTTTTTAGAAGAGGGGCAGCTTCAAAGCCTGCCGGACAGCATGCGCCCTAAGCAGTGCTTAAAAGACCTCCCCAGCAATTGGTTTTCCAAACCTATAGGTCGTGTGGATTGGGCCGCCCTGGAGGGGGAAGCGAAATCCACCATTGCGGATTATCAAGATCTTCTTTTTTGCCTGCACGCGGTGCGGCAATTTAAACTCAAGGCAGCCGAGATATATGCCCCGATCGGCGTGAGGGAAAGCACGCCTGCCGTGTTTAAAGAACAGCTGCAGGGTGAAATCCACAAGTTGCGGTCGGCTATTGTCAGGATCGCGTTACGTGCATGCGCCAACTCAGATGAGATGTTGCCAGAGGCAATGAAAGAAGGCGGCTCTGGACAGGTTAGAGATTATGCTCGGGGCCCCTATTCCTACCAGATCAAGAGCAGTGCTCGGGATGTCTCCCTTGATCGATGGGACCATGGCGACGAGCTTTCGGTGCCAGCTGAGTGCTGCGCCTTAGGCTGCATACCCCGGCTGGTGGTCTTCGATGCGAGGGGGCCTTTTGCCCTGAATGACTTGGTAAGGGCTTACGAGACCCATGGCGGGGAGGTTTTTCTGGGCGAAGCCGCATGGGCACATGTTACCGAGCACGCAAGTAAAAACCTGCGGATTTGCATCAACCGTTACTGCCGTGACCCTTTGTCTTTGATCTCCCTGACAAGGCATTTTGCAACCTCGACGGGGATCGTGGACGCAGCGTCTAAAGCCGCCGTCGCCCCCAAGTGGGCGAGAATGGCGGTTATGGGACGTTGCTAAGCCTGCTTTCGGGGCTTTTATGCAGACAATAGGTCCTTTCGCCTCAAGCACGACAAGAGCGGCAGCGAAGAGCGTGCCCAGCCAAATTAGGCGAGGGTGGTATTGCTTTTGCGCAACCATTTATGGCCATAGCGGCGTGCGGGCGGCCCAACGTTGACACGATAAGCGCCCATACCGGAATGTTGCGAAAAACGAATAAGGGCAGTCGATCATGAAATTGTATTTTGCAGGGCTTTTTCTATGCGCTGTTCTGGGGGGGTGTGGCGGCACCGCGCCCTTCGGTGAGGCAATCGCACAGGGATGATTTTAGGTTTCCGGTCATACTTTTGAGCCAGGTCCTGCAACATTTTCTTCTCTCGATCCCGGCGTCCAGCACTGACGTCAAGGACCTAAAAGCTTCCACTGGTTGGAAAGGGGGCTGTAGGAAACCTATGATTGATTTATGGCTGGCCCGCGTGCCAATCACTCCTAATCTGCCAGTTCTAAGGATATTTCCATGACCCATATTGTTCACCCGGTGCTCTTGGCTGGCGGCTCTGGAACCCGGCTTTGGCCCTTGTCGCGCAAAAGCTACCCTAAACAGTTCGCCAAGCTAATGGGAGAGAATAGCCTGTTTCAGGCCTCTGCGCAGCGGCTGAGCGGAGCGGGTTTTGCGGCACCGGTGGTCCTGACGGGGGCAGATTACCGATTTGTCGTCACAGAGCAGTTGGCCGCAGTAGAGATTGCGCCCGCGGACATTCTTATTGAGCCAGAAGGACGCAACACTGCCCCTGCTATTTTGGCAGCTGCCTTGAGCCTGGCTGCGCGTGCCCCCGAGGCACTGATGCTCGTGGCACCTTCTGATCACGTCATCCCTGACACGGCGGCCTTCCGCGCAGCCGTGCAGTCAGCGACCGCCGAGGCCCAAGAGGGCCAGCTTGTGACTTTTGGCATTCGCCCTGACCGTGCGGAAACCGGATATGGTTGGCTAGAGATGAGCAGTCCAAGCGTAGATTTTGCGCCAAAGCCGCAACCGCTTAAAGGTTTTGTGGAAAAACCCGACCGTGCCACTGCAGAAGCGATGTTGAAGGGGGGGCAGCACCTGTGGAACGCAGGTATTTTCCTGTTCTCGGTAAAATCTATCATCGCAGCTTTTGAAGCCTATGCGCCTGACATGCTGGCTCACGTGCGGGCGGCCATGGACCAGGCTGAGCAAGATCTCGGCTTTACCCGGCTGTCGCCGGAGGCTTGGGCGCAGGTTGCGGAAGACTCAATTGACTATGCGATCATGGAGAGGGCTGAAAATCTTACAGTGGTGCCTTACGGAGGCGCTTGGTCGGATTTGGGGGGCTGGGATGCCGTTTGGCGCGAAACCGGGCCCGACGAGTCTGGTCTGGTGGTGTCGCAGTCGGCGACGGCGATTGATTGTCATGATACATTGCTGCGTGCAGAAGATCCGCAACAACATCTTGTTGGCATTGGGCTGCGCGATATTATTGCGGTGGCAATGCCCGATGCGGTGCTCGTGGCCCACAAAGACCGTGCACAGGACGTCAAAAAAGCGGTCGCTGCTTTGAAGGCTAAGGGGGCTACCCAGGCGGAGACCTTGCCGCGCGACTACCGCCCGTGGGGATGGTTCCAAAGTCTTGTGGTGGGTTCACGGTTTCAAGTTAAGAAGATTTCGGTGCACCCTGGCGCTGCGCTTAGCCTGCAAAGTCATCACCATCGCTCTGAGCACTGGATCGTGGTGGAGGGTACAGCCAAGGTAACCATCGGGGATGAGGTAAAGTTGGTGAGTGAAAACCAGTCGGTTTATATTCCCTTGGGGGCCACACATAGAATGGAGAACCCCGGCAAAGTGCCGATGGTTTTGATTGAGGTTCAGACGGGGAGCTATCTCGGCGAGGATGATATTATCCGCTATGAGGATGTCTATGCGCGCGGACAGGGTGCGAAGGGCTGACGACAAAGTGGATTTCTTTCTGATCCTCTCTGAGCGTTTCTAGGGGTAGCCTGTGGAGAGCAGGAACCAAGGGCTGCCCATAAATTTTAGCGAGAGACGTGCGCTGTTTAGCGTCGCTGGCAGCTTTACGCAGTTCGCTCCGGTGGGTATAGTAAGCGCTATTAGTTGTTAGGAAATTCCCGATGGTCCGAACTATTTTAGTTAGTAAATATATTCAGATTCAGGGCGCTTTTGTTCGTGCCTTGGAGAATGGTAACATTATTGTATCTACTGGAAACGGTCAGTTTGAAGGTCAGCCGGTCGGCATTGAACCTAAGACCTCTTCACATGTAGTGCTTGCAGTCTCCTAAAACGCCGATGTGCCCACAGGGGCGCATTTCGCCGGTTGCTGGATCGCGCATCAGGGGGAGTTCCCCTTTTTCGTAGGAGGCGCAAGCTGAAAGGAGCAAGGCCGACATAAGGATAAGGAGCTTCATTTAATGACTTCTTTGATATGTTTCCAAAGCGCCGGATGTCTTAGACAGTCTAGGCTTCTATACAAGTTTACCGTTTGAGCGTCCAAAGGAAAGTTAGCGCTCAAACTGTGGGTTGCACCAAGCTCCCCCCACGTTTGCGTCAGTGCTTGTAGCTTGGATAGGCTTTTGGCCCAGGTCATTCGAAACCCGCCGGGGCATCTTTGCAAGAAACATCTATGATTGAATGGGGGCATGTAAAAAGAGGTGCCAAAGCGAACAAACATGACACTTGGAGAGGCGCCTCTAGAGCAAGCAACGCTAGCAGAGGTTCTAGGGTGTTTGGAAGACATGAGGGCGGAAGATATTTCTTGTAGTCCGCGTTTGGCAGGCAACATTATGTCAGATGCCGCTCTTGTGATCCGTGCGCTTGCGGATCGGGCGGGCATTAGCCTTGAACAAAAGGAGAGATCCGAGTGACGATTGGGTGTTCTGCGGTGGGGTTTATGGCGTCAGTGGTTTTCAATAGCGGTTATGAATAGGTAGCGTGTATTGTGCTTTTCATCGCTTTGATCTCGGCGCTCGCTTAGCCATAGGGGAGAAGAAGATGGCGCGGCTAACTTGGAAAGAGTCTGACAGGGCGCAGGGAGCAAAATCCTGGTTGCTTCGACCTCTCTGTTGGGTTTTCGGTCACGGCTTTTATCAGGCAGATAACGAAACCTGGGTTGATGCCACTTTGATATGCCCCAGGTGTGGGCAAAGACATTCTCGGTAGGGAGCCTTATGCACGCATTCTTGGCCTCTCTTGAGCAATGCATAGAAGGTGAGAACAGGCATGCTGCGATCTGTCTTACCCTTGTTTTGCCTGAGATGGCTGGTGCTGTTGAAAGTCCACAGCTTGAGCCGCGCCAAAGGTATTCTGAGTGGTTTGATCGGTGGGTTGGAGGGAAGTATCGAACAAGCCTCTTATCGGGGCCGCGTACATTTTTGTCTGGGAGCGATTGCTATGCGTTGAAATGCGCGATGCTTTATCAAGGCCTAGAAGCCAACGCCACGTGGCCACATGCCAGTGCGAATGTCCTCAGCCGGTATGCTTTTGTCTTAGATTCTGAGGCGCATTGCACCCATAAGAACCGAGTTCTCCAGGTGTCCCTAGACCTTTTCTGTCGCGATGCCCTGGCGGGGGGGAGAGCGTGGCTGAGCGCTATCGAAAAAGACTCGCGTAAAGCCGCCCGACTGAAGCAGGGCCTAAATTTGCAGCCTTTCAACGAACAATAGAGGCATTCGGGATGCCGCGCATTTTAACGCTGGATGCTTTCCAGATAGACAAGCAACCCCGCCAGGTCCCGCGGCGTGGGCGTTAGAATGCCATTTATCTCGACGGGCACCGTATCGTTTGCCATTGCCCCGCCAAATTGTGGCATAACGCGGCCCAAGTCGCGCTGCTCTGGGTGGCCATAAATATAGCTCAATGCCCATGCACGCGGAAAATTCCCGCCATTCTTGCGGGCCAGAAGCGTCAAATCTGTAGGGGATGCATCGAGTTCTTTAGCTAAAGGCCCGTTTCCTCGCCCTGACATTCCATGACACGAAACGCAGTTTTCAGCGTAGAATTTGGCACCATCAGGCGCTTCAGGCATTGAGGGTACTGTGCAAGCCGCGATCACAACGCCGATGGCGGCCAGTAGGAATAAAGGGGGTTTGAATGATGACATATCTACTCCTTATGGATCGGTTATAAGCAAATACGCTCAAGGATCCAGGGTGTTTGGGCGAAGGGCGCTTGGCGTTGGGTTTTCTTGTGTTGCTTGCTTGGCGCGTCGACATCTCGCTGTGCAAAACGCTGGCCATTTTGGACTGCGGTAACGCATGAATGACGACGGATATGCCTTTATCAAATGTCTTCAAGGAAAAATGGGGCGGGAAACATACCTCCTTCGCACCGGCCTGGCCAAGGGTTCTTCGCCTTCATCTGGCGATCCCTCTGTACCTCGAACGTGATCGAAGGCCTGAACTGTGGAAGCCAAAAAACGATAAGAACACGGGGATCGTTCCCCACCGAGGACGCCCGCTACGCAGCGGGGCAGGACGTGTTCCGACTACATCGAGGTGTTTTACAATCCGATGAGAAACCACACAAACAGTGTCATGCTGTCCCCGGTTGATTATAAATGAAGCAGCAGAAAATGAATGAGGCAAACGTCTAAGAGACTAGGCGGCGCCTCATGCCCTGAGCTCAACAAGATGCGCAGCTCAAGTATCCCTCACACAATGCTTCTCTACGGCGAAAATGCTCAGCATGAGATCCTGTAGAGGCCTTCCTTTGCATCAAGGATGGGTTGCCTAGTTTATGCCACAATATTAACAACACATTTCCCTTGCGCGACAATATTTCGACATGACCCCAGGCTATAAAGATTCACAGAAGGTCATAGAAAAGGAATGCACCATGAACTTTGCTCTTAAGATGAAACGTTTCTCCCGTGATGAAGACGGCGCCGTTACAGTAGACTGGGTTGTTCTCACCGCAGCTATTGTCGGCTTGGCGGTTGTGGCTTTCAACACGATTGGAGACGGTACTGAAACCCTTGTCGAAGGAATTGCGGCTGACCTTGCATCAGTAGCGCCAGAGGAAGCAAATTAATAAACCTCAGGGTTGGCATCTCTCAATGCTAGGGCGTCTCTCCCTCCAAGGAGCGCCTGCTTCCCTGAAAGGCCACGCTAATTCAAGTAGCGTGGCCTTTGATATTTGATACTTTGGCTAAAAATGTAACTTTTCAAAGTAATAAGCTGTGCCTTTATGAAGCTTTCCCCGAGCGAACTCACTCAAAAGTAGAGAAATTAGCCTCCAAAAGCTTTTTCCCTCAAGGCTGGGCATTTTATGGGTCCGATCCGTCACATAAGAAGAGCAGAATTATGAAATTCGACTTTCTACCCGGTGAGAGTGGTGCAGTAACGTTCGAGTGGATTGTCCTAACTGCCGCTCTCATTTTCCTCACAGTCCTAATGCTTTCGACCATTGAAACCGCAGCATTAGACGCAACAGCAGGCACAACGACCAAAATGAACACAGTGGGATCAGGCGGTTGATCCGAGGTATGGCTGGCTTGTAGAAGGTTAGAAGTTGGCTTCGGCAATCTCTTCTCCCCCGTCGAAGAAGTCCGCCTCACGGACATTAAAAAATGGCGCAGCGCGACGGCGAGTTCGCACGCATAAGACTTCCCTCCTGAGCGTGGCTCATAGTTTTTGCGCGCTGAAACTGCCTCGATGACGTTGACCCTTTCTACCATCCAGTGGTATGACTTGTTCACGAAAAGGGGCTGCTCAATGACCGTAAAAACTACGCTTAGCTTTACTGACCGTCATCACAAGTTCCTTATGGCCAAGGTCAAACAAGGGGCATTTGCTACCGCAAGCTCAGCTGTTGCCGCTGCAATCGAGCAACTTATTGAAGACGAGGTGCAACGAGAAAATGCACTACAAGCCGTCTCATCTGCAATTTCCGAGAGAATGGAATTGGCAAGATCAGAGTTCGCTTCAGGTGAAGAACTCTTCCGCAGCGCTTTTCAGCGCATAAACGTGGATTAGATTTTAGTGACATACAAGATAAGGTTTCACCCTGAGGTGGCCACTGATCTGCAGACAATTGCCGAAATTATCGCTGACCATTCAGGAAACACTGAAGCAACGCATAAGCTAATACAAATTCAAGAAACTGCATTCAGTCTTGCTGGGAACCCTGAGAAGGGAACCGCTCAAAGCGAATCTGGCGTCGCCGTAAGGGTAGTCCCGGCTGGACGCAAAGGTATCGTAGTCTTCGAGATAGACAAAAATACAACAACAGTTTTCGTGCTCGCAGTTGCTTACGGCGGCACAGAGTGGATTTCTGGAAGCGAAAGCGCAAAGAAAAACTGATACAAATATGAAGTTCAATTAATCTGATTGGGACTGACCTGCCCTCCCCCGCGAGATCTCTCACCGTGATGTAGAGTCTGCACCAACACTGAAGGAGCAGACAGATGGGAAAGAGCCGTTTCACCGAGGCGCAAATCATTGGGATGATCAAGGATCAAGAAGCCGGAGTGCCGACCGCGGAGGAGTCCCACAGGCATGGCTTGAGTGTTGCGACATTCTGCAAACTCAAGGCTAATATGATGGCATGGAGGTGTCTGAGGCGCCTAAGCTGAAGGCGCTCGAGGATGAGAGCGCCAAGCTCAAACGCCTGCTGGCTGATACCATGCTGGACAATGTCGTGCTGGAACGCAAGGGCAAGAGCATGAACGAGTTCCTATTGTCGGGGTCAAGAAGGGTGCTCTTCGCAGTTGCCGAATGTTGGGCTGTTTCGTGTAAGAATCACAGCAGGCATTGCTTCAGCCTCCAAGTAATTGCGAAGATGGGAGCGAGAACTCTGACGATCGCTTATAGCCACCTGCGCCCAAACACCGTCCGATGCGCCAACATATTGCCAGGACGAGACCAGCCATTTCATAGAAATACCAGACCATGCCGGGCATGCTGACCAGCTACCGCTGGACCTTTGACACCAATCTTTACGATTTATTGTGTGATAGGATCATGCGGATGACGTTGTTAGCCATAGCGGTTAAGGAGCGTGTTTTGCGCAGAAAATGCCGCAATTCCGCCCATTTAACTACATAGAACAAAGGGACGATGCTTTTTAAGAGCTATAAAGCCTCCCTTTGGTCATTGGACCTGGATGGAGGTCCAATTAGAAATAGAGAACTTTACGATGCTCAAAGATGCACTAACCTGGATTTCAGGTAGGCTTTTCGCGTTTCAGAGAGACGAAAACGGAGCGATACTTCTCCTATCCCTGATGTTGTTCGTAGGTATGGTCGTATTTGGTGGCCTTGCTGTTGATCTTGCTAACCATGAGCGCACCAGGACCACCTTCCAAACCCATCTCGATAACGCTGTGCTTGCCGCAGCAAGCTTGTCTCAGGTTCTTACGCCGGAAGAAATCGTTATGAGCTACATCACGTCTGCAGGCCTGGACGCATCGGGAGTAAAAGTAACAACATCCACCGAAACAATTGGCGACATCGTTGTGGGGCGCACTGTTCATGCCTCTATGGATGAAAGTATCGGGACCTATTTTTTCCGATTTTTCGACTATGATGAGCTTGGCATGAGTATCGAATCCCAAGCGACAGAACGCGTTGAAGATATTGAAATTTCTCTGGTTCTCGATGTGTCAGGGTCCATGGGGTGGTCTGCCTCAGATGGCAGCGGTATTAAAATTAACGCTCTTAAAACGGCTGCATCAGATTTTGTGGACGCCGTTCTGAGCGAGGCCGAGGAGGGGCGTGTATCGATTTCAATTATTCCCTATGCGCAGAAGGTGAACGTCGGCCCCGACCTTTTGCGACAGTATAACGCCACACAAGAGCATAGTTACTCTAATTGTGTGGATTTTAGTTCTCAAGATTTTGATAGTCTCGCAGTCTCTTCCGAAGCTGAAATCCAGCGAACAGGACATTTCAGAAACTCCAACCGATCTTACCCTAATCAGGGGAACAAGACCTATGGGAACTGGGTCTGTCGCACCGACCCAGGATTTAAAATTACGCCCTTATCAAGTAACGCTACCGAACTGAAAGCCAATATCCAAAACCTCTATCCAGATGGGACGACCTCTATCGAAATCGGGGCCAAGTGGGGTCTCGCGCTTCTTGATCCATCTGCTCAAGAACCAGTGTCTGCACTTGTCTCAGAGGGCATTGTACATCCTGCATTCAGTGGGCGGCCACATCCGCATAATGCAGACAACAACATGAAAGTTCTCGTCATTATGACCGATGGCGAGAACACGGAAGAGCAACAGCTACGTCCAGGATATATCTCAGGGGAATCAGACCTCTTTAAATTCACGGGCAACGGGGGTCCATATTACAATGTTTCATCAAACGAGAGATATGGCGCTGATGATGGTGACGGAACGTTTGGTGAAGAGTACTTTTACGCATCTTACCCTGAGGTAAGTGACGGTAAAGGAAACGGTAAAGGAAAGAATAAAAAGAATGATACGGAGGGTAACGAAGATGGCGATCCTTTCTGGAACAACGACCCTCTCGACAGCAATGAACAATTTTCTTCAGAGACCTATGCTGGCGGAAACCTTACATGGGCTGAAGTCTGGGCTGAGATGTCTCCATTCTATTACGCATACAACATGCGCGCCCGCCAGCTGAACAACTCAAGATACTGGTACTACAGCATGTGGGACCAGTGGAATGACATAATAGTAGAGATAGATCGTGACGAAAAAGATACGCGACTTCGCGCTCTCTGCAACCTGGCGCGTCAGGCGGGTATTGTCACCTACACCATTGGTATGGATGTAACTAAATCCAACTCACTAGAGATCCTGAAAGACTGTGCTTCAACAGAAGCGCACTATTTCGATGTTGAAGGAATGGAAATCCAGGCGGCTTTCGAGATGATCGCAGCGTCAATCTCCATGTTGAGGCTGACCAAATGATCAATAAGCGCAAACTGGATTTTTTTCAAAGGTCGGAAAGCGGGAGCGTTACGCTCGAGTTCGTGATCCTCGTTCCGGTCGTTTTGTATCTCTTTTTTATGGCGCTCGAAACCGGACTTTGGAGCGCACGAGAAGTCATGTTGCGCCGTGCGACTAATATGGTTGCGCGCGACGTGCGCCTGAGTGCGGCGGATCCCCCAAACTACCAAGAAATGAAACAGATGATCTGCGAAAGGTCATTTTTCAGCGCGGGGTGCATGAGCTCTATTCGCATCCAGATGCAAGCTATGTCAGTCTCGCAATGGGGTAATATAACAGGGGCGGCTCCTTGCATCGACCGAGAAGAAGACTTTGATCCTGCAAACACTTTCATTCCCGGTCAGCAGAACGAACTGATGCTCGTTCGCGTGTGCCGGCTCTTCGATCCCCTCTTGCCTGGTACAGGTCTCGGCCGCGAACTGCCTGAAAACTCTGATGGTGAGTACGGCGTTCGGATCACGACTGCATTTGTTACGGAGCCTCGCGGATGAACTTTTTCAGAGCAAACATCCTTTCGTTTTTCAGAAAAGAGGATGGAAGTCAGTCCATCGAGTTCGTCATCGTGGTTCCCCTCCTTGTTTGGAGTATCTGTAGCATGCTGGCTTTCACCGAGTCTTTTCGCGTGCGCGGGGTCGCCGTGGATGCAACATCCGTTATCGCCGATACCATTTCTCGGCAAACTACCCCGATCGATGCAAACTACCTTAGAGGTCTTCAAACTGTCGCAGGACAGCTCACCAGATACGGCGAAAATGTAGGCCTGCGGATTACACAGCTGCGCTGTGTGAAAGATTGTGACAAACCTGCAGAAAGGGTCCTGAATGTTGTGTTCTCTGAAGGCCGAGGTCTTTCCAGTCTAACAGACTCTGACTTTGCCAGTGGAAAGTTTCGCGACCGTCTGCCTGCACTTTCACAAGGTGATCGCGTCATCTTGGTAGAGACCTCCTTTACACATAAGCCGATACTGAACGTGGGCCTCGAAGAAACCCAGGTTGAAATGTCGCAAACCACGCGCATGCGCTTTGCGCCACAGCTTTGTTGGGAAAAGTGCGCAATTTGAATCAGAGTGCTCCTCATAACGATGGGGTCGTATGGGCTTCCTAAGATCAAAACAGCAAGCTGGTATCGGTAATGCCAGAGACGCCTGACAATGTAATGGTATCGCCAGAGGAAAGATCGAGGACCGTATCCAAACCAACTTTACCATCCACATCCGCCTCGGTGTGAGAGGTGATTGTCAGCCCGGCTTGCAAAAGCAGGGCGTCCTCTCCGACCGAGAAATCGGCAATGCTGTCATTCCCATCTCCCGCGGCAAAAGCGAATGTGTCGGCATCCAGTCCACCGTGCATCCAGTCATTATCGCTGCCGCCTGTGAGGGTGTCATTGCCAATGCCGCCCACAAGGATGTCTGCCCCGATACCGCCGTCCAGCAGATCAGCACCATTTTCGCCCAATAGGGTATCGTCCCCGCCGCGGCCTTCGAGGACATCATCCCCCGAGCGGCCGTTGAGAACATTTGCTAGAGCATCTCCACCAATAAAGTCATCAGAGCCTGTGCCTCGAATGCCTTCTACATTGCGGATGAGATCATTGTTGCCCCACCCATCTGTCGCGGTTGCATATCCGCTACCGTCGACCAGTTCCATGTCAAGGTTCAGCGCGAGTGTGCCGCCATAGTTGGCATCTTGGTCAAAGCGAACTTCATCTATCCCCGCCCCTCCGTCGATTGTATCTGCGCCATCAAGGGGAGAAATAATTTGGCGTCCAGCGCCGCCCGTAATGGTGTCGGCAACCTGCGTGGCTCTGAGTTCTCGAATGCCTGTGAACGTATCGGTGTCGCCGAAGGGGTCCAACACCGTGCCCGCTCCCTCAGTGGTGGCATCGAATATCGCCGTTATGCCGCCGAAGCCACCGACGCCTTCAGATAGATGGTAGTGGAGACGATCCTCTCCATCCCCCCCATAGATAGTGTCATTTCCTCCATAAGGGTCAAAAGCTTCGCCTGTATCGGTTTCATCTGAGCCGATCAGAAGGTCGTCAAAATTTGTTCCGTAGACACGTTCTATTTCGATGAGGGTGTCGGTGTCGCCATAAGCGTCAGTTGCAATACCTGTTGCCAGATTAACCGTGACCCCTTGGGTTCCTCCGTTCAAATACTCCTCGATATAGTTTGCTGCATCGCGAAGAGAATTGTCATCATCCGTTGTGGGGCCCCCATCGAGGGTGTCGTTCCCACGGCCGCCGGTGAGTTCATCTGACCCTTCAAACCCCAAAAGAAGATCGTCTCCATCTTGTCCTTTTAGGACGTCGTGGCCTAGGGTTCCTTCGAGCCGTTCAGAATTATTTGTCCCCACCACCTCGAAATAGGGCACGAGGGTCCAAAGCCCCACTGAGGTGTTCGAGAAGGTCATTTGCTCCACACTCGAAATGATATCGACGCCGTCTCCATCAACGCGACTGTCAGTGACGGTATAGGTGCCATCACCGTTTGAAGTAACAGAGTAATCGGTGTTGGCGCCCGATAGGAGCAACTCGTCGTGCCCGAGCCCGCCAACCATAGTGTCATTGCCGCGGCTTGCGACAAACATGTCTGCGCCACCGCCACCATCTAGTTGATCTGCGCCATCCCCGCCATCCAAGCGGTCAGATCCGGCGTGCCCAAACAAGATGTCGTCTCCTTCCCCCCCGCTCAGATCATTTGCGTTTTCACTCCCCGAGATCGTATCGTTTCCAGCACCTCCCGAAGCGTTTTCGATATTGATCAGAACGTCTGCTCCAACCCAGGGGCCCCCATAGGCAAAACCCACTGGTGTATTTGCAGCCAATCCTTCACGCGTTAAGACTGCTGCGATGAAAGCATCATCTGACCGATCAATCTCGCTCAAATCGATGCCTACAGGTTCTGAGGATGTGAGCGACGGGTAAGAAACGGTGTCTGTTCCCGATCCCCCATCGATAAAGTCATCGCCTCCGCCGTTGCCCGCAACAATAAGATCTGCGCCTCCACCGGCGTGTACTGCATCATCACCATCCCCAATGGTGACAGTGTCGTTGCCACTTCCGCTGGAGACGGTGTCATTGCCGCTGCCCGTAACGATTGTATCACTGCCGGAGCCGGTGGTTACCGTGTTGTTCCCTTCACCGGCATCGATGTCATTGGGTCCATCTCCCGCTGTGATGATATCATTGCCCGAGCCGGACTTGATCACAGTCGGACTATTGCCAGGCAGGGTAATGACTTCATCTGAAGTCGATCCGGAGCGGTCTACCCTTTGAACGGGGTCGGCCGGGGTTTCAGCGACATCGGTAATCACTAGGCTGAACGAAGAACTGTCGTCAGGTGTGCTGCCGATTGTAGGGTCATCAACACCCACCATAACATCAAGCTGAGCGGCCGTTTCGAAGTCGAGTTGGGTGCCCGCTTTGAGAAAAAGTTTATTGCCTTCAATCTCGAACAAGCCAGCATCACTGCCTGACAGAGACAGCGTGTTTTGCCCCAGATCATCGTCCGTAATGGTGATTTCCGCAACTTCAATGCGAGAGGATGTATCTGCACCCTCGCTCAATGAATTCACTGTGCTGGTGATGCTCAAGCTCGGCGCATCGTTAAAGAAGCTGTCTAATGCGTCTCTTGCGGCGCCCTGCGGCCCGACGCTTGCGGGATCAGCCGTTGCCAGAGCCAAAGCCGCACGGGATGATGCTATCCCTTCCGGTGTAAGTCCAAAATCGGTTTCATTGTTTGCTAGGTCTGTCCAGCGCAAGGCCAATTCAACCTTATTTTCTAGTATGTTGATATCGTCGCCCTGCGCACCGTTAACAATATCATGAATGGCGGTGCCAATGGGCAGGCCCGATTCAATGACTTCCGTCCAGAAAGCCAGACCTGCAGCGTCTGGCTGCCTGCCAAAGAGATTGTTGTAAACATCGGTAAGGAAAGACCCTAAGTCACTGCTATCAGGATTCTTTAGGTATGGGTATTGTGCCAGCGTTTCTGCCTGAGAAGCAAAGTCTTGCGCTGCTTCTTGTATGGAAAAGCCCCCTTCAAGGGCATTTATCCAAAATTCCAAGCCTCCAGGTTCAGGGGCGCGACCGAAATATCCGATATAAAGTTGCGTGATTAGCGCCTTGTAGTTTTCCATTGCAGACACCCCTTTTGGAGAGATTTTGTGGAAGACCTTCGTAGGAACAGAAACGCATTTTTGCGCGCCTTAGCTCTTCTTAAGAAGGCAGAACAAATTGGCAGCACCAAAGTGCCGCTTTATTATGCTGAAAGATAAGTATCCTTAAATCCATCCCCCATCTGGGGGATGGCCAAACTCTCAAAGAGGCTCCGAAGGAAATCTGGGAAACCTTGTCGAATGAGGGGAAGGGGTTGGGTTTGTGGGCAGGATGGGTAAACTCCGCGGGTGCTCAAGCAGCCTGCCTTTCCAGGTCTCCGTCATTTAATAAAGAAGCAGGCGTGGCGGGAGAAGGTTCTCGCGGTGGGCGCTGCGGTTGTGTCCCATTTTCCAAGGGTGAACCGGAGAGGGGCTTTCTGTGGCAACAATGACAGCCCGTTCACCGAAGCCCTATTCCGGACCAAGAAACGTCGCCCAGGCTGGCCGAGCAAGAAGTATGGCTGCTCGAACAGGTGCACAGATTTGGATGAGTTCTTTGCCCACAGGCGTAGCTGGCAGCACTTGTGCAGCATTTTCGGCCGAAGCACTCCGGACACGCGCGACGGTGGCTATGCCCCCCTCTGAATCGCGCCTCCGCCATTGTGTTTAGGTAGGGTCACAAAGCCCGGAGTGGCGGTCTGGCAAATACCGCAATTGGTAACCTGCCGGACTCGTGTTGCTTTAAGAGTAAAAGCGCGATTGTTCAAATTCAGGCGCAGCCAGGCCGGTAGTACAGATGGGCTTATATTATCGGCGGAGAAAACTGAAAAATCCTCCAAACAAAAGAAAGACGATTTTTACAATTGCATTTTTGATAAATTGAACTTAGTTGGGTTTTGACGGTCTCTGGGCTTACATCAAGGTTCAAAGCAATTTCTTTGTTGGTAAGTCCTTTTATTAAAAGCTTTGCCAATCGTTTCTCTGCACGCGTCAAGCGGTAGGCATGTGCCAGCGCATCGGTATTAACTTTGATGGGTTGGAGCGGATCGATTGTCGTAAGCAATGCTCCAGTCAACCCTCTTTCAAGTTCGATATTTGCATCCCGTAATGGTGATACAATAGCTAAGAGCGTGGAGTCGGTCCTATCGCCGGGGATTTCGAGGATTCTAGAAACCTCATCATTTTGCCCTTCAGCTGTAAGGCTTATATCATTGATCGAGCTTGCCAATTTTAACTGCGCGGACTCCGTTACACATGTCAGGTAGTTATCTTCTTTCAACCGCAATCCGCGGTCCGCTGAGATCAAATCGGCCGCAACCCTATTTTTAAGGATCACCTCGCCGCTCTTTAATACAACAAACACCCCCGTCTCAATCTTATCGAGCACAGAAAGGGCGGCATTGTATTTCCTTCGGAGACCTGAAGTTAACCTGTTGAGTTCAATTGATTTCGCTAGATGAGGACCTATTTGACATGCGAGAGCTTTAGTATGTACCGGCATTCTTCTAACATACTTGGCGCCGAAGAAAAAAATTGCCCCCCGGTAGACACTCGGGTCATCCGATAAATTCACGGTTGCTCGACGGAACCAGCCTAACTCCTCAAGAACCATTTTGACTTCTGGTCTATTCCGATAGTTCGCATCAATTTTCCAGATATCGCTATCATACAGAACTTCGAAGGCGTTTGCCCCGTGGGCGGCGGCAAGACCTTCGTTGTCGAAGTTTGAGCCACGGCCCTCTGCAGCGATCCTGTTATATCTTTGCAAAGTTTCTGCTGCCAATTGAATGGAAGTGCTGGTAGCTTGAAGAGCGTAGCTTACTTGCCTCAACTCAGAAAACTCGTAGAGAATTACAGCCTCTGCGGAGATCGTCTTGCCGCAAACATCAAGCGCCTTGTGCCAATGCGCGTCTGAAAATGATGCATCATAAATTGACGTGATTGTCGAAGGTTCCAGCATTCCGGTACTCCCCCATTTCTCCCGTCCTTCTATACTGCCGAATACTGAACGACCTGGCTAGGCTTGGAATACGCCCCAAGGAGTTGTGGTGAGATAGGTGATGCCAATGATTTGGTGCAGATGATTGCTTTCCTGGAACTTCCAACCGTCAAGCAGATCCCAAGTATAGCACCGCGCCGCTTACGCTGCTCTCAGAAGCCAACAGCCACGCCGCTTGGGCAGCAGGACAAATCGTTTGGTCACTCTTTGAGGCTGCGCGCTGCAGCTGTCTGCGGCTTTAACGGGGTCAGGTCAGCGGCGTTTGTGTATAGAAGTTTTGTGCGCTCGGCGTACTTAAGAGATCCCGAGCGAGCAAAGCGGCTTGGGTCCGGTTGTCGACATGCAGTTTGCGCATGACTTGACGTACGTGGCTTTTTACCGTGGCTTCAGAAAGTGCCAAATCTCGGGCGATCTCTTTGTTAGAGTGGCCATTTGCAAGACCATAGAGAACTTCATACTGACGGCGGGTGAGGTCAGGATTGTCGAAGCTTTCCTCGCCAAGCACTTGGATCGGCGTCAAAGTCGTATCCGCTGGTTGCGGCAAATAGGACATTTCTGAAGGAGCAGCCTCAGAGGCACGCATATGTGGGACATAACGCCCGCCTGCGATAATGAAGCCAAGCGCTGCGGAGAGAACTTCAGGTGTCTCTGAGACATTCAACACGCCATGCAAGCCCACGTCCAAAGCGACATTGATACATTCAGCGGATTGAGTATCAACAATCACGGCCACCGGCTTGTTTGATATGCGCATTGCCGCGTCAATACGCGCGCGCCCCTCGACGCTTCCAATGCGCTGTGATCCTAAAACGATGAGTGTGAGAGCGGGCGCGCAGGCATTCATTTTCAGTTCGGTGCATTCCCGGATAGCAAAGCCATTTGGTGCAGCCCAAGCGCTCAGCTGATTGGCGTATGCTGCCCGCCTGAAGGGCAGTGTATCGAGCAGTATAATGAAGGGCTCTTGATCTGACATGTATCAATACCTTTGGACTAGGCAGGCGTTCTGGAATGTAGCCGAGTGCCATTGTCCATTGTAATCAGATCTACTGGGCCTGTTAAAAAGTATCAGATAGCGATGAAAATTGGCTAAGACTGTAGCGCCATTATGCCCATAATGAGGCTTGAAAATCAACGTTCACGAGGGAGTGGATGGCCCATACAGGCCGCGTTGCGGCCTGTATGCGTAAAAAAAATTCACTTAATATATTGTTTTTAAATAATTATATTTATTTACTTGTGGAAGAGAGCTTCGTTTCCGGTGAGATAACAATGCCGCAAAACATCGCGCAGTGTAGCGTGAGCGTATATGGTGGCGGCGATGCTCGCCAGTGCCGAAGCGATGGTGAAGCCAAGCGCGGTCGTGCCATAGACAGCAGATAGAATCGCCGTACCCGCCACGTTCGTCGCCAGAAACAGCAACTGTAAGGCCAAGAAGGCCTGTTTGCGATTGCACAAAATGAGTACCGCTGAGGTGGATAGGAATAAAATGTGCAGCAGCGAGCCGATAAGCGCAGTCCGTAAGATCAAAAACTGGTCGAGCAAAAGGCCCGCGAGAGATGCGGCAGCAGGGGCTAGTAAAAAAAGCAGGCCCGAGAGGGCGAGTTGCGTCAACAAGGTGCGATGAATGCCCTTCCAAAGTTTTACGGACAGCGCTTCTCCAGCCTGCTCTGCGGCCTTCAGCGAAGCGCCATTGGTCAATATGCTTTGGAATTGTGCCATTGCATGACGGGCAGGGCTTTCAAAATGAACAGTCAGGGCGGCGAGGCCGGGAACGGCTGAAAGATGCGCAAGAAACAAAGCGCTGTCATACGTCGGAGTATGTGCGAATCCAGCCGTTGAAACCAAGCCATTGGGCCCGGCCCAAGCAATCCATTTATCAGCCCAAATTCCAGTGATTGCCAAAAAAGCCCCGGCGGCGAGGGGCCAGGTAGCCCTTGCGGTTTTTCTCAGGTCAACGACTGTCTTGCGAAGTAAAGCGGGAGGCAGACCAATAGCGCAGAATGGGGCCAAACAAAGAGCAAAAGAGAGGGCGATTCCGGCGGTGAAGCACCACACGAGAAGGGCGCCGCTGATGGAGATTTGGATACTGAACTGGCACAATGTCAGAGCCAGGACCATGCCCGCGGCAAATGATAAAACCAGATGCGGGCGAAGCCGGCAGGCATTCATGATGGTAAATGCTGTCCACATCATAGCGGAGGAGGATGTTAAGACAACAAAGGCCAGCGCGAGCTCAGGATCGCTCAACCCCAAGGTAAATACCACCACTACAGCCAAGGCTTGAGCCATGATGCCTGCCAGTCCGCAGGTGACGAGCATAAGCGCCGCTACGCCAGAATCGTGAGGAGGCGGTTCTGCAGCACTGGTGATCAAACGTGCCGCGGTCACTCCAAGGGGGGCCGCCACCATAGGGGCGATCATAAAGGCATATACCACCGTAAGACGAATATCTTCCAAAGCTTCTGGGGTAAGCCACCGTTCAGCAGTCCGCCCTATTAAAGCCAGCGTCACAACCGCGAGAACCCATGGTCCTGCTGCGACGATCAGGGCTTCCAGAACCTTGCGTATTGGAGTCAGTAGCGGTCCATCAAGCCACGAATTTGTCTTGGCCGTGGCCTCATGAAGTCTGTTTATCCAGCGAGGGTTCATGGAGAAAGCTCGCGATAAAGAGCCCCATATGCAGCGGCGGATATTTCCGAGGTGAAGCTGGTTTCCACACGTTTGCGCAATGCTTCCCCGCAGGACTTGCGCAGGGCGTCATTGGACAGCAAGCGAATGACGGCGGCACCCAGAGCCTCCGGGTCCATTGGCGGCACCACAAAGCCACCTCTCCCGAGAGCAGGGACCTCCTCTGCCGTCCCTTCCAGGATTTCTCGGCACGAACCCACGTCGGTTGCCACACAAGGTATGCGCGCGGCGCCAGCTTCGAGCAAGACGAGGGGCTGGGCTTCACTGATTGAGGTTAAGAGCATGACATCAAGAAAGGGAAGAATTTCAAAGATGTTCATGCGGCCTGTGAAGCGCACGGTATCGCCCAGTTGTAGTTCGGCTACGCGGCGTTTGCATGCTTCAAAATAGCTTGGGTCTTCGTCGGTTGGGCCGATAATCAGCACTTCTACGTCTGATACCGCTTGGCGGATGACCGCGGCGGCGCGGATGCAGTTTTCGATGTCCTTGATGGGCACCAGCCGTCCGATCAGACCCACGGTAGGGCGGGCTTTATTCTGTACAGGGCAGAGCCCTTCGAATTTTTCCAACATGATGCCATTGGGAATGATCGACATCTGGTCGTCACGCGCGCCCAAGGCGCGCTGGAAAGTTTGGTTTGCCCCGTAGAGCGTTGTGATGCGATCCGCCTGAGCGTAGGCGACTTGGGCAAAGCTATCAAACATCTGGGTCCATAGATCGCGGACGTCGCGACGCCTGTCATGAACGGCAAACCCTTTGTGAATGCGATCCTCCAACCACTCGGCCATCAGCAGATCAATCCGTCTTTCATTCGTATAGATGCCATGTTCGGTTATGGCCGAACGTGCTTTCATCTCGCGGGCGGCGCGAACGGCATAAAGTCCGGCATATCCTGTTGATATCGCATGATAGATGTTTGCTTGGGGGAGGGGGGCCGACAAAATAGACATTACGCCGCCTACGAGGGTGCGCCAGGCCCAGAATGTGTCGCTATAGGAGGCTTCAGGGGCTAGCGCGCGCGCGCAGATATTGAGCGCCTCCCATGCAGGTTGCGAGGAGATAAAATCAGCATGGTCGGGCTGTGCTATTTGCCAGGGCAAAGCGGGTAGGTTGCGTCCTATGGGGGTGGTCGCGATTTGGCAAAGCGTTTCAAAAGCATTCCCATCGGCCGCGCCCCAAAAACGCTGGAGAGCTTCACCATAGATCTGGCCGTCAATTAGCGGGCGGCCAATACGTGGCCGGCGGGCCTCAGGTGCCAATGGTAGAGCACGAAAATCAGAGACATTTGGGGGGAGCTCATATTTGATCTCGCGGGGATGGTGATCTGCGGTGATCGCCACGATCGCAAACGTAAGGTCGGGCTGAGCGCGAATGAGCCAGTCCAGCCAAGAAGAAACGCCCCCTGTGATAAAGGGGTAGCATCCTTCGACGACGATGCAGACGTCCGCTTTGTCTTGCGCAGTCATGTTGGCACCCTATCGGGGCAAGTCGGCGCACTATGCGCGATCCGTTCAAGGTCCAACAATGTTTGTCGGTCCACAAATCCCGACTTTGAAATCGTTTGGACTTCGGCGGCCAGCGCCGAGGCGCTCAAATCGGTTTCTTTTGTCATCACCTTTCGGGCGCGATGAGCGTAAATGTCACGCAGCTGTGTTAAGACGGCAGCAGATTGGGCGCGTATGGCAGGGATGTCAGAGGCTTGAGCGCGGTCTAGAGCGGGGCGCAACTCCGGAGTAAAGTAACGTGCAATGGCCGCCAAAGCGGCTTGCTGGTCGCGTAGGTTTCCCGAAGAAAATACCGTCACAAGCGGTAAGACGGCTCGGTCGCGCATCAGCGGTCGGCGCCCTTGGGCAATGTCTTGAGCGATACGCTCTGCGCGTGTTGGCGCGGAAAGGATCGGCTTTGGGGTGGGCTGTGCGGTCCAACGCAAGGGCCCTGTCACCAAGAGTAAGACTGGACCACAAAGCGGACCGAGGGTCACCGCGGATATGGCAAATAAGATGGCGGCGGGACGGTCGAGGATTATCAATGTGCTTACAAGAACTGTAACCAAGCCTGCATATAGAACCACCGCAACCCAAAGACCGAACTTGAGCGCAATGAGTGCTGTGGCCAGTCCAATGAGCGTCATGCAAATTGCGCAGGCCCGTTGCAATGGGATGGGATTATTCACGATCCCAAGTATCAGCCTGACGGCTTTCTTCCGCATCCAGTTCGCGGCTCAGGCGCTCAATGGCAATGCGGGACAGTTCTGATATGATTTCTATGCTGGCCGCGGCGGCATCTGCGCTTTCGCGGTCCGGCGCATAAAAGATCACCAAGGCCGACATATCGTTCTGTGTTCTTGGTCTCTGGCGGGCGACCCGCACCGCGCCCTCTTGAGTGACCCCTAGGTCCTTTAGCAATATTGTCTGTGAGCGGCCTTTTTGACCTTTAAGGTTTTTTGAGATCAGCTGGGCCAAAGTGATGGCATCAGTCTCATCTTCAGGGGCTGTTCCGATCACAAACTCACCGCGCCCTTGGGCCGAGACGACCAAGGCCACCGGACCTTCAAAAAGGGCGTCGGCGGCGTCTTCAAAGCTGTGCGGCAGATCTGCGCCATTTGATCCTGCCAATGCCGCAAGTTCGGGCAGGGCGCGGTGGAAAAGGTCTTCTTTGGGAGCGGTAGGGGGGGCTGGGGCCAAATGCGATGCGGCTTCGCTTTCCAGCGTCGCCACCATGCTATCCATACGTTCTACCTCATCAGCAAGGCTGGCTGATATCCCTTCAAGCCGGGCGACTTCAGCGCGTAAACCGTCGGCCTCTTCGATTTCTCTTTGCCGGTAGAAGCCGATGATCAGGGCGACGACAAACCATTGTAAAGGGAGCACTGCCGCGCGGGCCGCGTAAACGGTAGCGCTTTCATCAATGAGGCGATCGGGCAGGCCGACCAAGAGGGTGGCGATGACACTGGTCATGGCCCCGACGGCGACGCCATTTTGCATCGCGGCAATGATGATCACAATCCAGAAGGGATGCAGGGCTAGATTGTCGAAATAGCCAGGCTCAAGAAACAGCATTTCTGCGCCGGCGATGATCAGCAGCAAGACAACCGATCCCAGCAATCCCCGTTGAAAGGTTTCGCGGGGGCGGGGAGTTTGATGAACGGTGTCGCTTTGCAGTCGCGTAGCGCTCATTCCTAATGGTCCTCAGCAGAGACAAGAATTGTATCATCGGGCGGCCCGATAATGACAAGGTCTCCTGGCAGTAAGGGGAAATCTTTGTGGACTTCAAGCGTTTGGATTTGCGACCCGCGGCGTCGTTCTACGCGAATGGTGCTATCTGCCGAACCGCCAAGATCCATGATCTGGGCTTCGACGGATACGATTTCTGCGTCCAACGCGTTGCGCTCTGCCAAGGTTTCGGCCACCGAGAGGGCAAGTTTGCTATCCGCTTGCGCATAAGAAAAGGCCACGTCACGGTCATGGCGATCAAGGGCATGACGGGCTTCAATGACACGGCTTTCTGCATCTTCCACGGTAAGATCAAGGTCGCCAAGCCGCCCGTTGAGGTTGTCAAAACGCAGTTCGTCATATCTGCGGCTGGTGCCACAGCGCCCCCGGCAGTCTGCACCGATGTCGGTCTCTAATTGATCGCGCTGACGGCTTAGCTGCTCATAGCGGGAGCGTACCAAATTGCGCCGCGTTTTGGCGATTTCCAATGTGCTCTCTAGATCGGTGCGTAGGGCGACATCTCGCGCCTTACGCAGCGCTGTTTCCGCAAGAGCGGCTTGGAGAACGGCAGTCTCACCTTGGACACGGTCGCGACCCAGCTGAGTGTTCAATGACTTGATCCGATCAGATGGAAGGCTCAAATCTTGCACGCCGGCACGCTGTGCTGTCAGGCGGGCGTGGCGCAACATGAGCCCCGCTCGCAAGGTTCGCAATTCACGGCTGCGGGCATCCAAAGCGCGATACAGGGCCGTATCTGCCGTGCCACCGCCTGCACCGGCTTTGGCCAAGAGCGCGCGCACGGAGAGGTTCGGGGTGAACTCATAGCTTCCCGGCGAGATTACGGTGCCTTGTATCAAGACGGGCGGCCGTGCATCGAATGATACTGTGACGGTGGCTGAGATATTCATTTCGGCTTCTAAAGCCGTGCTTACAGGGCCT
This sequence comes from Sulfitobacter dubius, assembly GCF_027214245.1. GTDB lineage: Bacteria > Pseudomonadota > Alphaproteobacteria > Rhodobacterales > Rhodobacteraceae > Sulfitobacter > Sulfitobacter dubius_A. The sequence goes on from NZ_JAPWHM010000009.1 coordinate 63,321, forward strand.
TCCAGACATGCCGGTCCCTGCCCGGCCACGGGCAGGCGGCCGATACCAGGCACCGCGATTTCTCCTGCTGCATCCACGGTGAAGGTGCCAGAGAGATCACGTCGTTCAAAGCGTTCAGCGCTGTTGACCGCCCGAGCGAAGACCCGCAATGTGAGGCGGTCTCCGGGTACGACGAGGTCGGCTTCTGAGGCGCTGCGATCGCATGATTTCTTGGTGAAAGGCGTCTCAATCACGTTTGGCGGTTTTTCAACAGAGCGCGCCGCGGTGTTTACGAAAACGGGATCGGTGCGGGTGGCAAGGACTGGCGCTGTATGGTCTGCTGCCGCCAAATGAGTTAAAGCTGTTTTGGCGGGGATCCGGGTGGCGAGCGCTGGCAAGTTTTCGATGCCACCCACTGCCACCAATGCCACAAGGCCCAGTCCAGCTTTGGAAAGCGTCGCGGTTAGCATGCTGGTCCTTTCAATACGAAGGGAAGCCCTAACGTCTTAAGCAAAAAGTTTTTTACATTTTATGACTGCCTTATTCTTTCCACAATCCTCCATAAGGTGGGTCTCGCCCGTTTCATCTAGAAGTTATAATTCGAAAGGTGCATCGATGGCGTACTTTTGGCTGGGGGTGTCACTCTTTTTCGCGATCTGGTGGTCTCCGCGCGCATTAGAAGCAGCCTGCGTGGGGGAGCTGGCTTTGCCGAACCGTGTGATTGCACTGGTCGATCGGCGCGAAGAGACCTCTTTGGAAACGAGTCGCATAGCGCGCAATCTGGCAGGACCTTTGGCTCAAAAAGGGCTGTTTCCTCTTTATGTGGATGTCGCATCACCGCTTCCTGCGGCCTTTGAGACAGCCCCTATTGCTGGTGTCATAAGCTGGTTTTCTTCGGATGTGCCCGCCCCCCAAGCGCTAGAAGATTGGCTGACCGCAAGAGAGAGGGAGTGTGGCAGAGCGCTGCCCCATGTGGCGATCGGTGAAATAGGCGGCGCCCCTCTTTGGCATCAATTCGGCGTAGACCGGGCGCGAGCGGCAATCTTGCACGATGGCGCGCGTGATAAGATCAAGGCTGCACAAGACTGGATGCCCGAAAGGCCAATCACAGTGCCCCCGGGCTTGGTTGTAGCGCCTGTGGCGCCCCCAGGGGGCGTGCCGATTGTGCGGCTAAGCGGGGAAGATGAAATGCCGCGTACGTTGGGGTTTCAGCGCGGTGTTCAAACGTGGCTCTCGGACCGGCTTTTGGCGGATCGCGCAGAAGGGGCGGCCACCGCGGTCGATCTTGCGCGTGTTTTTTCGTCTTATACGGGCACAGGTCTCACTCCGGTACCAGACCTTGCAATGTTCCAAGGGCGTCGCATCGCGCTTTCAATGCTGCTTGCAGAGGGGTGGCAGCTTCGCGCCCCGCCTTCAGGGGGCGCGTCCCTTGGCATCCCGGCCTACGCTTTCGCGCGCGAGATCTTCGAGGCAAAAGGCGCCCCCATTACCTTTGGGTGGTCGGAGCCTTCTATCCAGGGGCCTTCCGATGAGCCCGGTGCTGCAGCCGCAGTAAGCGCCCTGAAAGAGGCACGTCACGTCCATAGTCTTCCCCTTAGCAAGACCGATGGGTTTTTGTCTTTTGGATCCCCTGCTGTTCTTCGGCTTTTACCCGCAAGCCAGGGAGAGCGAGATGCATCCCCTCTGGCTGATCAAGTCGCAGTCGCTCCGCTTATAGGGTCCTCAGGCTTTGGAGATCCAACTGGATTGTATGCGCGCGCCGCCGCGGTCGCAAGGAGCGGTGCGCCTTGGCCGTTCGCGCCAGATACCCTCGTGGTGGGCGCGCAAGATTTGCTGACAGAGGCCGGACGAGCAGCTGTGGTTGAGGTACGGGCGCTGCATGCGTCAAAAGATCGGGCTGCGATGAGTGTGGCGCAATACGCTGAGCTGCTCAAAGGTGCGGTGTCTACCCGTATTGAGCCTCTCGGCTCTTATATGTGGCGGGTCACCAATCGCGGTGCCTTGCACACATTGCGCTTTGATCGCCCAGGAAGTTTAACTCTGGATATGAGCCGCAGCACTGCTGTGTTGGGTTCTTGGAAGGTGGGCCCTGCGCTGTTTATCGCATTGGATCCGGGCGCTGAAACGGCTGTGATCGCTTTAGGTCCGGAGCTCAGCATTACAGATACGGCGTTGCAGGCAATCGAATTGGTTGAGGCAGGCCCAACGCTGGAACGCCTGGACCGTCACGGGTGTCGAACGACGGCTCTGGTCGAAGGCTCAGGCCAAATCACCGTCCGGGCACCGTTCAAACCCGAGATCTGGCTTGAGCAGGACCGTTTAACCGTTTTTCCGTCGGGGCCGAATTTATGGCAGTTTATGGTGCCGGACCATTCTGTAACATCAATGGGGCTAACCTTGTCGGTCGGGTGTCCCTAATGCGGGACCGTGATGTCGTGTTACCTCTTGTCCTGCTTGTGGCTTTTGGCGTGGGGGCCGCTTTTTTTCTGGTGCCCCAAGGAGAGCTAGATCAAGAGGCGCGCCTGACGTCATTGTCTGAGGCGCAAGCGCTTAACTTGCTCAATGCGGCAAAAGAACCTCTTTCACCCCCTCTTGCTTTTCGACAAGCGGAGTTGACGGCAGCAGCAGGCAACGGCGCATTGGCCGATAGACTGCTGGCAGGTCTCATAGCGCGCACCGGACAGACAGCCAGTATTGCGGCCGCTCGTGCCGATCTTGCGTTCCGCTCCGGTAATCTGCGACAGGGAGCAGATTACCTTGCCGCAGCTCACAGCCTTGTGCCCAACGACAGGCAGCGCCAGAAATTAGCCGATATCTACCGCCAACTCGGGGATAGGGCCGCAGAGCGTAAAACCCTCTCCAGTGTCCCTGTGACAGAGTTGTCAGCCTCGGAGCGCATGCGGTTGGTTGATCTTATGGCCGCTGATGGCGCGACCGCGGAGGCATTGGAGGTGGCGCATTCCGCTTTGTCACTGGCAGGGCAGGACGCACCTGCTTTAGCAGAACGCTTTGCCGCGTTAGCTCTTAGCACAGAGCAATCGGATCTGTTGATCCAAACTACCGCCACTTGGCTTATAAGACCAGATGGGCCGGCCGTGACAATGTCTATCGCCAAGGTGATGACGGTGCGGCCACGTCTCGCAAAGACGTTTGCCGCAGCTGTGGTCTCCCAAGTCCCGGAAGCCCGGGCTCTTTTAGCAAAAACATTTACGGAAGTGAGACTTTACGACGCTGCCCGCTTAATGCTTCAGCCTTGGGTGGATTTTGGCTCGATGACCCCCGAAGGGTGGGAGGCAGTTGTACTTTACGCCGATAGAAGTGGTGACACTGGCCCTCTCAAACATCTGCTGCAGCAAATGCCGGTACAAGAACAACCGCCAAAGAACGGGTTTTTGCCTCTTATACGATACGATGGCGAGGGCGCGCTGTTGCCTTACCAACTCTGGTTGACACCCGCGTATCTTGAAGGCGCTCCTTTGGTGGAAGCGGCGTGGGCGCTGACACGGCAGCGCCCAGATGAAGCTTTTTTTGCCTTGCAGCGGAGCATGCAAACGACACATGACCAGATGCTGTGGCATGCCCTTGCGCTTAGGTTGCATGGTACGGAATATTTTGACCGTCTGCAGGCACAGGCGGGCACGGCGTTTGACCTCAAGAGCCTGTCGCAAGGGGGGGTTTTCCCGGCAGCGCGTGATGCATTTCCATAACCAAAGAGCGCGACGTTAGGGCGCCTCCGCGACGGGCGGTTCAAGTGAAGAGAAGCTGCCATCCGGAACAATATAGGGCGCATAACCTTTGACGCGGGCTCTCTTAACCATGTCTTCGGTTTGGGCTTTTGAGGTGAAATCCAGCGAGAGGACTGGGATACCTTTGGCAAGGTAGTCTTCTTGCAAAGCGGTGTGCAAAACAGGGGTATCCGCGCCGCCAAACCCATCTTCGATCATAATACCGTCGATCGCAGCACGATATGTATCGAATGCAGCCAGGTTTTCGGGTCCGGCATCTCGGCCGACAAATACCCCATTATTTACAATAATTAGAGCGTTACAGCGTACTGTACGGGCCTCGATTGCAATTTCTTGAACGAGAGACAGCATGATCTCAGCCGCTTCGGGCACATCTGAAGGCATGCCTGGCGCTCTGCCTTTTAACGAACCTGCTACAAAATAATTTAGCGCGTCATCAAGGAAAAGACCGTCGACGCCCGTGTTCATCAAGCGGATGGCACGCTGCCGAAGTATCTCTCGCCATTCGCTTCGCCAAAACGCGGCGAGCTTGTCGCCAGTTGATGTTTCGGGTCCAAGCCACGGTGGCGTTTTCCCGTCTTCAGGCCAGTAATCGCGCCAAGGCTCTACCTCGGTGAGGTTCAGATAGGCCAATACGGGCCGCTCACCTTGACGGCGAACCCGCTCCATTTCTTCTGGGGTGAAGGTGACTTCACGCCCATCTGACGTATCAGCTGCGCCTATTTTTGTCGCTTCGATGATCAAAAGACCATGCGGTGCCTGCGCCAGTGTTTCCGCCTGAAACGAAGCCCCCCAGTATTGAACACCATAGCCGGATTTGAGCGCCGAAGTGAGCCGGGCGGTTCTGTTATCAGCCGGTTCTGGGCAAGCTTGGCCGGGCTGAGAGGCCAATGCAGCCGCTGCTGCGGCAAACAAACCGAGAAACCTCTTCAATTAAGGACGTTTCGGCTGCCAGAGGTGAACTGGTGGGCTCTGTGCGGGTCTGTGTGATCGGATGTGGCTTTATGTGTTACAGGGGGCATGCGCATGCCAATGTTCGACTTGTCACGCTCACGCTTTTGAAAATTCCAATGATCACGGCACATTTCTTCGAGATCGAGCTCAGGCTTCCAACCAAACAAAGCAAGACTGAGCGATGGGTCTGCCAGTGAAGCCGGAACATCGCCCGGGCGGCGCGGACCAATCTGATAAGGAATTTGAAACCCGCAAGCTTTGGAGAAGGCGTGAAGCACTTGCAGCACCGTATGGCCCTGACCCGTGCCCAGGTTGACTTTGCGATGAGGCGCATAATCTGCCGAAGATGAAAGCAGGTGCTCTACCGCAGCGACATGTCCGCGCGCAAGATCAACGACATGGATATAGTCGCGGCTACCCGTGCCATCGCAGGTCTCGTAGTCACTGCCATGGATTTGCACATAGTCTCTGATCCCTGCTGCGGCCTGGGCGATATAGGGAAAGAGATTGTTTGGCACACCGCGGGGGCACTCTCCAATGAACCCGGATGCATGGGCTCCGACCGGGTTGAAATAGCGCAACGAAATAGCCTGAAAGGCGGCCAAAGAAGCTGCGGTGTCGTCAATGATCTCTTCGATCATGAGCTTCGTCCGCCCATAGGGGCTAGAGACAGAGGTGGCAGCTGTTTCGCAGGTGGGAAGCATCTCAGTATCGCCGTAGACCGTGGCCGAAGATGAGAAAATTAGATTTTTGCATCCGACTTCCCGCATTGCCGAAAGCACTGATACCGCACCGGTAATGTTGTCATGATAATAGAGCAGCGGGTTGGCGACGGATTCCCCCACAGCCTTTTTACCAGCAAAGTGTATCACCGCGTCAATCTTGTGGCGTTTTAGCACGTCCGCCATCAACTGTGCATCACGCACATCACCTTCCACCAACCGCACATCGGCGGTGCCTGCAATCAACGGTATTCGTGCAACCCGATCACGATCAGAGTTTTCAAAATTATCGAGAATGACGACAGAATGACCAGCTTTCAAAAGCTCCACTGTGGTGTGCGAGCCGATGTATCCTGCCCCACCAGTGGTGAGAATACGTCCCTTCATTGTGCTCTCCTTCGCCATATGCTGTCTATCACAGCATCCATGACCCATCATTGAACTGGAAGTTTTTCGTATCGAGTTGGGCACGCTCAAGACCGACAAGATCGACAAGATAATCGTCTCCAAAGGTCAGTCTCGTTCCTGTCTCGTAATCTACAAATGCGTTGAGGATATCTTCTTCGGTTTGCCAGGGGGAGGTTGCTGCATCAGAGCGCCAATCCAACACAAGGAGTTCTACAAGAGGATCGAAATCCAACACCTTTGTGCCAGCGGACTCCATCTTGATGACGAATACATCCTCTCCCGCGCCGCCCATCATCACATCCGAGCCGCCCTGGCTGGCAAGCATATCATCCGCAGAGCCACCAATCATAATCTCATTGGCAGATGTGCCTGCTGTACTGCCCTCGACATAGTCCACTGAGAGTGCGTTCAGCCCCTCTTCCAACACCAGCGTCATCCCCTCGGACGTCACTTGGCGGGCAGTGAGCGCACCGCGAATAATAACATTTCCATTACCCCAATCAGCGCCGAGATTGAGAGACAAATCCCCCCCGCCGTTGATTTCGGCGAGAAGATTGCGCCCATCACCGCTGAGCGACACCAATTCTGATCGGTCCGGAAGTGCGGTCAAACGCGTTACGTCTTCGACCGCTCCGCTTACGGCAATCTCAAACTGCCCCCCGCCCTGCGGCAGGAAGATTTGGGTGCCTTCCCATGCATACCAGCCAGATACCGCGCTGATCTGTTCGCCGACATCGAGAGCAAAACGCCCGGCGGCATCGCCAGAAATTATCTGCGCGGTTATGCTGTTATCTACCCGGTGAAGTGTAAGTTCGCTGGCTTCAAATGTTCTGATACGTTCAGCGAGGTCTTGGCCCGTGACAAACTCGGTTCCGGATGCATGTGCTAGGGCAAGGAAACGATCAAACAGCTCGTAAGTGTAAGAAGAGGCCTCATTATCGAATGTCCATTCGGTCGGCCCGTAATCATGCCATGGAAAGGCAATGATAGGAGTGTCGGCATTGTTGGTGATGTCTTCAAGCTCTGCAGCCCACACGGCTGCGGCCTCTTCCGGGGGAAGATTTTGAAAGTCGAGCAAAGAGAAATCGAAGCTCATGTTTGGCGCAAGATATACTGTTTTTTGGTCAGGAGTGAGGTAGCCGAAGGCGCCCGGGTAGCCGGCCCCTTCGCCAGAATACCCCCCCGACAGATAGTCAAAGAAGCGGATGATCTCGAGCGATGTATCAAGCGTTTCGGGGGCACCCGGCACGGCGGCTCCCGTGATATCGATGCCAAGCCTTTGAGCGATTTCAAGCGCAGAGGTTTCAAACTGGAAGCGGAAGGAATTGTTCAGCATTTCCTGCTCTGAGACGGATAGCTCCCAAGGGTTAAGACTATCGGGATCGCGCGGATCAATGCGCGCGAGCAAGTCCAACAATTCAGGGGTGTCGCCGTTCAAGAGGTTTGTGTCTTCTGGGTGTGTGTAGCTGTGTGAACCGATCTCATTACCCATGGATAGGATCGCATCGTAGTAGGGAAGAGAGACGGACCAATCGGTCTGCTGGTCTGGTGGGTTTGCTCCTACATTTATGTAATAAGACCCCACGAAGTCATATCGCTCTTTCCAATCTGCCAGGATGGGTACGAGACGATCATAGATTCCTTCATCCAACACAGCCACGTCATAATATTCTTGGCTTTGGTCCATGTCGTTGCGCGAATAGAAAAGAGATGAGCTGCGCGACATTTGCAGCCCGATGCCGGCTGTGGCCACATCGTCTTTGGCGACCCAGTCTATGGCTTCGTGCAAGATATTGGAGTTGCCGATGACCGCATCTGTGGCGAAGTGAACATTGCGGTTGTCATTGATCTCTGTGGCAATGACGGCCTCTTCTGAGGTCCTGACACCGTTCTGTGTTAGGACTTGATCAAACAAAATTTCAGCTGATCCTGTGATGTCTTTAAAGTGCAGATAGGAGCTCAATGCCTCATAGCGGTCGATTGAGGCCCCGGGGGTATAGCCCTCAAGTATTGGGTGGCCTGCATCTCCTGCGATCACTTCCACCCCTTGTGTCGAGCCAAACCCGTCAAGGGTGACCCCGAGGAGAGATTGCATGCGTGCATAGGAGTTTCCGGCCAATGCTGCCCCGGTCTCATCATTGGTCATGAAATTGCCTGCAGCGATAAGCCCGGTTCCGTTTTGGGCGGCGAGGCTCAACGCCTGGGTGATCTCATCGACCTGATCTGCTCGTACATTGGCAAAGCTGGGAAAGACCAAAGCATCGTATTGCGCGAGAAGCTCTGCATCGGTCAGGGCCGTTTCATCCAAAAGATCGAAGGGAAGGCCTGACTGCATCGCCTGGTTTTGGGCGGACATGATCAATTGACCATAGTTCGTAATGTTGAAGTAGTTTGCGGCCGTGGTTTCTGAATAGACGATGCCAACGCGAATATCAGGCGCATCCGGGAAACTGACGGACGTGCCCGCAATTAGGTTTTCGTTTGCATAGTCCCCTGGAAGATAGATAGAATTATTGATATCAGAAAATAGGCGTATTTGGGTTTCAAAGCTGGCAGAACTGCGTGGCAAGGCGATCTCGGCTGAACGCCCATCTTCTGCATAGCGGATTTCGAGGGCTGAGATGAACACTTCGCCCGCCCCCCCTGTATAAAGGCCCGCAGTCCCGTCCTCGGCGATTTCAATGTTGTATTCCGCCCCACCAGCAAAGCCCCAGATCTGATGACCTGTAGAGCGGTTTAAGTCGGTATCCAGCCATATGGTTGTGCCAGCATTGATCCCTGCATCAGACGTAAGGCCAAAGACGGCCCCTTCTTCTACAACATCAGCAAAAATCTGTGCGCCATTGTCGGCCGTCGCATAGAGCAAAGTTGAGGCCGGGTGCTCAGCCAAAGTGCCATCAACTACATAGGGGCCAAAGGCGATAGGAGCCGGTGAAGCGGTCTCCCCCACAATAAGATCTGTGTTTGAATAATCCCCCGGTAAAAAAACCGAGTTATTCACGTCTGCCAGAACACGAACCGCTTCGGAGATACCTGCATCGGCCAAGGAGACAGCCACTTCTGCGATAGTATGATCGGCATTGTAGCGCAGCTCGAGATCACTCACAAAGACCTCCCCCGCGCCACCGCTATAAAGAGCCGCAGTGCCATCTGCGGCAATCTCGATGTTGTATTCTGCACCGCCGGCAAAACCCCAGATCTGATACCCCGTGGCAGGATCAAGGTCTGTGTCGAGCCAAATCGTCGTGGTTTGGCCGATCTGAAGAGGCGCATTGATTGCAAAAACCGCATAGCCTTCCGAGATCGCGCCGTGTAGCACCGTGCCATCGTCGGCTGTATAGAGCGGCGCGCTCCCGGTCCAATCCGCTAAATTGCCATCGAGCGTGAACTGCCCCGCGGCAAAGGGCGCGGGTCCGGATTGCCCGCCCGGCCCGACGATTAGGTCGATGTTTGAATAGTCATCAGGTAGAAAATACTGATCATTCACATCCGCAAAGACGCGCAGATACTCTTGCAATGCCAGCACGGAAGAAGGGATTGCCACTTCCATGACGGTTTTGTCGGGGCTGTATTGCACGTCGAGCGAAGCAACAAAAGTCTCGCCTGCGCCACCAGAGTAGAGCGCCGCGGTTCCGTCTGCCGCGATTTGAATGTTGTATTCGGCCCCCCCCGTGAACCCCCAAATTTGGTAGCCGGTTGATCGGTCAAGATCCGTATCAAGCCAAATTGTGGTGTTTGCGCCAATGGGGGCGGTGCCACTGATTGCGAAGACCACACCATCTGGCCACGTCTCCCCGTAAAGAGAATACCCGCCTGATCTTGTTTCAGTGAACAGTGGGCTGCTGCCTGCCCAATCGCCTATGTCTCCGTTGATGGTTTTTGAGCCAATCTGAACTGACATTCTGCGATCTCCTAAGCGGGTTGGCAGGTCTTACATGCAGGGCCACCTGTCTCTTACTTATCCGCTGGAGGAGGGCTGAGGCGCAATTGTGCAGAGGGCTTAGAGCAACGCTGTGCTTCCTATCACAAAGGAGGATTTTGCCAAAAAATTGCACCCTTTGGTGAGCAGGCTATCCTCCTTTTGATGTCTCTCACATAGAGCCCAAAACCATCATGGCGGGGGCAGGGGCCGACGAACGCTCAAGCTTGGGCCATGAAAAATGACCTTAGCTCCTAGACAAAATCAGTCCGGCAGTACTCTGAACCCCGCTGCGCGATGTGAGCGGTTCTAGGCGGTGGAGCTCAATCCATGCCTGGCTCACGTCTGCGTATAAATCTACATTACGGCATTTGGAGGACACGGAAGGTGACGATCGGCCACTCTTCCATTCTGAGCGCTGTCATCGCGAGCCAAATGGATGTGTCTCCCACGCGAGCGCGGCACCAATTGCCGTCCGAAGCAGTCAAACATTGATTTAATTTTACTTCGGTGCCGGTGGCAACATTCCCTACTATGGCGGCGTCCCGGCGCGGCAGGGCGCGGGCATTCAGGTTCACCAGCGTCTCGACAGTGACATGGCCAACTTCATCATCAATGTCCGGAAGCCGAAGCATTTCGGTTTCGGCACAAACTTGTGTGAAGCCTACGAAATAGCATTTATGTTTACTTAGGGCGGCAGCGATTTTCTTACTGTTGCCGTCTCCCGCGGCCCGTTCCATCACAGCGGTCCGGTCGGTGTTCGCCAACTCGCCTGTGACGCGAAACTGATTGCCTCCCATGGCTGCGATCAGTTCGTCTTCTTTCGAAAGCAGAATTCGTCCATCAACGATTTTCCACGTTTCGATAGCACCAAGGGGCTCGGTGCAGCCCTCGGTAGAAGCCTCCAGGGCCTGAGCGTTCTTTTGCTGTGAAAGCGTGATGGAACAGGTCTGGCCATTGCTCCTAAAGGAGCTGTCAAACACGTACCATTCGCCGGAAAAAGCTTTGACGAATTCGGTTTCGGACTGAGCAAATGTTTGGCTTGCACCCAACAGGCTTACGGCTGCAGGGAGTAAAATACGCTTCAAAAAATTCATCAAACTATCCGTATGGTATGGCAATCACTTGGGCTCATGACCCAAAGAGATGGTCGTACTTCCAATGATTGCGCCGCGGGCGCGCAAGGTCAGCGAGACCCGGAGGGACAACCCGTCTTGGGTCGAGATTTGTGTCGAGCCAACGATATCAGAACTTCCCGGAGTAACTGAGACATCGTTACTTTGTGTCATGTCAATACTGCCCCCGCTGTCGGTTTTTTCAATCCGTAAAGTCGCCTCTATGTTCGCGGTCTTAAGGCCAATGACGCGACCGGATATTTGCAATGTTGTATTTGCCGGGGTGATCGTAAGTTCAGGTAGAGCAATAATGGGCGGTTCCGCGCGCGCTTCACCGATCATCCCGAGTAGCGCTATAAGAGCCGAAGCGATTAAACGCATGAAATGCATTCTTCCTATCGGCGAAGGACTCACCGGGTCTGCGTGACAATAACCGTCGCTCCGTTACTGACAACGCTTGGATTGCCGAAAGCACTGGCGTCACCTTGAGTGATGTTGTTCCCATTTTGGGTCCATGTCACATTGGCGTTGGTCACGTTCAAGGTTTGGCTGTTGCCGTGACCATTCTGTATCAAAACCCCGGTCAGATCATCCCCAGCGACATTAACTTCACCAGTGTTGCGGTTTCCAGTTTGGCGGACTGCGCCAATAGAGCGATTTCCAGAAACGTCGATGATGGCCGCATTGCCGTTGCCCGTCTGGGACAGCATTCCTAAAGAGAGTGCGCCGCTTAGGTTTATGTCGGCATCATTCCCAGAGCCAATCTGAACAGCGGGCAGTGTTGCAGGGTCGAGTGCCGAAGGGGATGCAGTAATGAGCGTTGCGTCATCAGGAACCCCCATTACTGTCGATCCCTGAGAGGAACTTTGGTCAACAAACAAAGTGTTGCCTACAGGACCAGCGAGGGTGCTGTCTTGCACGATATAGAGCTTGTTTTCATCAGCAGCTGAAAAAGAACACGAAGCTATTAAAGCTGCTATTGCGACGATGCTACGAACCGGGACCACAAACATTTCAAAGAACCCGCTAAATTACAAAATATATGCGGTATCAATATCACATCCTTTGATCGATTGCTACGTGGTTGTTCTGGCCTGTCTGGCTAAAGACTGCACGTTGGTAGGAGCCCACTTGAGAGATTTTAGCCTGATTTTCTGTGCCAGAGATGACACCCATAACTTCATTCGCATCCCCGCTTTGTGTGATTGAGAAGAAGTTCTTCGCCCCAGTGATCTGGAGGGCGGCGGATTGGCGGTAGCCGGATTGCGCAATGATGCCAAGATCAGAAGTTAAAGACCCCTCAAAGTCGGTTTTGAACTCTCCAGTTTCTATATGGCGTGAATGCGCAGAGATGGCGATGCTGGCCTGATGCCCACTGCTCGGTATGGTACGTAGGATCAAAAGTTGGTTGGTCTGCTTTAGGTGAATTATTTCTAAAGGGTTGTCTCCTGAGATAGGCTCTGCACTCCCGTGAGTGATCAAGCCAAATGCTATCAGGAAGATGGCGGCACCTATAATGCGGAGATGCACAGACATGGAGTGTATCATGTTTGTCCTTTAGGAACTTTGAGGCTTCTAAAGGTTTGACTGCGAATGGGGCGGTTTTATGGAGGGCCTGAGGCTTCGTGTAGGCATCCTTGCGCGAGAGGAAGGCTGCGCGCGGAAGAAGGCCTTTCGCGCTACTTTTATTGCCGCGCTGAAGCTTTGCGCCCTAAAAGTGACCGGGGGACGTTATCCTACTGTTTCGCCATTCTGAGGACCTTCAGGGGGTAAGTCTGGGGCGGCGGAGGTCGGTTGTGGGGGCAGGCGGCGCTCGGTAACCTTCCTGAGCACAGCAGGCGCCCGGCGAAGGGGGCGCGTTTCGACTGTCAGCGCTGCATTTCTGGTCTTCGGGCGCACAATTGAGCGGGCAGATACCGGGATCGCGCCCTCATACTTCTGCGCGCGGTATCCGTTGACAAAGGCCTGGCCGGCATTTTTGTCCGCGAAGGACCACACCCCCAGCTCCGCACCTTCGGCAATTAAGGCCATCACGGCTTTTTCGATGGCCTGTTCCACGGCGACCTGTTTGGGTTCATTGGCCGCGTAGCCGGCTTCGCTCTCAAGCAATTTGTCTAATTCGATGTATCGAAAGATGGAGCCGCGGTCGGCAACCGACGCGATGGGTTTGCGCACGACCACACTGGCCAAGACCTCGCCTGTGTTCGTTGAGATTGCGCGCAGAGAGACGGTCACGAGATCCAGCTTCCACTTCCGATCCCCACCGATCCCCAGATAACGGGCGCCAAAGCCCCCGGTCATCGTATTGCTGTCATACCCAATGATCCCGCCTTGAAGGATAATCCCAGAATGATCGAGCGGTCCTAGGGCTGCAGGGTTTATCTGCTGCTCATTGCGATAAATCCGCCGCATCTCGGTTACGATCTGACGCTCTCTAATCAAGGATTCCAAGTTTGAACGGTCAAGAACTGAAAACCAACGCCGCTCGCCCGCGTCCTGTAGCGCCTTGATCAGCATAGGAGCGCCACCTTGGGTAACAGCGCGGGAGAGGGATTGGACGTTTGTGGGTTCTTTGTACTGTCCCGTTAAATCTGGAAAGTCGTAGACGGAGACGGTAATTCGCTGCGCCGGGGGCGGCAGTTCGCGCAAGGCGCGGTTTTGGGCCGTCACTTGGCTTAAGCTCGCCAGATGTTGTCCTTCGGTCACCTCTGACAGGGTTGGCGCGCAAGCGCCCAGTCCTAAAAGCAATCCAGCCGCAGCGAGTGATTTTAGGGTGCGGCGGTAAGCCATTTTGTCATTCCTCGAATATTTGTTTCTAAATGGTTTGGCATTCGTTTTGAAGCGGGCAGCGCTCTTATACGCTTAGCCACGGCGTATTTTGTGTTAAGAGTTTCCGGTAACCAGTTGTGGTACAATAATTTCTGTAACCGTTCCATCTAATGAATCGGTGATAAGAAGTGTAATGCTCTCCAAAGAGCGCGTGAATTGCACAGTGGTGGTGCCAAAGGTGACGAGGCCAGAGTCCTGTGGGCTTTGACCAAAAATCGCATCGGTTACCTGTCCTGCCAATGCGGACAGCAAGCGTCCTTCGAGTTGTCGAACGAACAGGTCTGCATCAGACTGTCCAGGCGTTGCATCCTCGCCAGCACCGCCGCCAAGGCCATCATTCGCATCAATAGCTGTTGCGCTACGCTGTGCGCTGGCGGTGGCGAGGAGGTGGCTGGAGTTTAGGCTGTTTCCGCCAAAAGCAGGATTGATCGGCGTGTAAACGAGATCTTGTGCAAATGTAGAGGTTGCGAAAGCGCCGCTAGCAAAAACCACGCAGAGCACAGCAGATACAGACTTGGCCTTATAGTTCATCTGCAGACTCTCCGACTGTATAATGCGCTTTAGTGAAATGATGCGCTTGAATAAAATTACTCGCGACGCGAGCATTTGCCCAAATCTGAAGCAGACTGTCAAGATATCGGCCCAATCTTGTCCCTTTTTAAGAGGTGGGTTGCAGTGCGTTGTAACAGTGAGCCAGAACGCGCCAGACGAACCAGTTTGTTGTGCGAGCGAGATGGGTAGCATCATTTCGAAGAGCTTCCTGCTTTGATAAAGCGGAAAACAAGCGGTCCAACTCCCTTTACTTGGTGTTCTGATTCGCGAAGAGCACTGGCCCTAATCGCAAAATTATGAGGGGATTGTTTACGTATCAGTATGCGCTAGCAACCTTTGATTGATTCATAATGCCGTATACTACTTTTAAAGATGCAAATTGGGCTGAAAAAGGCACATTTATTGACGAAAATGAGGCGAAGGCAGTAGCCTCCCTTTGATCTTCAAAGTTTGCGAATTGTCGCACCTGCTGCCCGCAGAAGATCAATCAACGAGGAGAATTTTAATGAATACTTTCAAAAGCGCACTTCTTGGCGCCACTGCCCTAACCGCCGTCGCATCCGCAAGCTATGCGGCAGGTGGAAACGAAAGCTATACAAGCCAGTCAGGAAACGACAACACCCTGGCGATTGAACAGATCGGCGGCAACCTCGCCGGTGATAGCACTCCTGATCGTACAATTACTCAAAACGGAAACGATAACGAAATTGATCTTTTTCAAGAGAACCTGGGAGGCACTAACCGAATTGGCTCTGGTGCCGCGATTCAAGGAAATCCAATTGGTCAAGGCGTAGATCAGATTGGCGATAACAACAAACTGGACGTGAGCCAGTCAGGTGCGTCCTTGGATGTATTTGACATCCAGCAGACAGGGGGGGCGGCGAACGATTCAAACATTACAACGATCACTCAGACAGGATCGAGACAGACCGTAAGCAATATCAATCAGACGTTCGATGGATACGGTAACTCCGATGCCAACGAAATCACCATTCTGCAAAGTGGCAAATTGAATTTAATCGGCAACACTTCGTCCGGTCCACGGTCAGATGGCAGCGGTATTACGCAGATTGGCAACGGCAACTCTGCGACGGTCGACCAAAGTGGGAACAGCCAGTCAGTCTATACTTTAAAACAGCAAGACACCAAAAGTGGGTCTGGGTCGAATATTGCTACAATCACTCAATCAGGCAATGTGGGTACTGCAGGTGGCAGTCGCGTTCAGCTGGTTGATCAGTACAATTACGGCTCTCTCGACAACACTCTGTCGATTACTCAGGAAGTTACCGGAAACGGTAATAACGGCAAAGGTGCATTCTCCAGTGACGGTCCAGCAGCTCTTGTTACTGAGGTGCAACTTGGCAACCAGTCGTTTGCTAAACAAACAGGTGGCGGAAACGATCTGACCTATTCGACGGAGGGTGAAGCCAATAAGTTTGGCTTTCTCCAGGCGGGGTTTAGCAACATGATCGACAGTGTCAGCAATGGCATAGGCCAAGAAGTGGCGATCCGGCAAACTGGAAGCGACAACGAAACCTATGGCGTTCAAACAGGGTCTCACAACTCTGCCGGTATTGAGATGGATGGGAACCGCAACTTTGTCGACTTTTCCCAAGACAGTACTGCTGGGGCGATCAGTGACGGCAACAAACTCGCCATTATGATCGCGGGGCACGACAATGAACTCACATCTACTCAGACCGGGTTGAACAACATGGCCGGGCTGGATGTAACTGGCAACCGAAACCATCTGGATGTGGATCAGAGAAGTGCTGCTGGTGGCAACACGATGAATGTCATGATCGCTGGCAACGACAACAACAACTACCCGACCACCAATCCCCTTGTCGGAGATGCAGATTGGGCCCGGGATAGCGGCCTAGCACTGAGCGCAATGTTCTCTACTCTTAATCAAGGAGACCTTTCTCAGAATGGTGACGGAAACAGCCTGACCCTCAATGTTATGGCCGATAGAAACGCTTTTGCGATGCTTCAAGATGGCACCAACAACGAAATTGTTGGCGAAATCTCTTGGGGCTCTGACAACCAAGCTGTCGTTGCGCAGGTCGGCTCGAACAATCTTGCCAACTTCACCATTGCCGGGATCGGCAATGTGACTGGTATCGTTCAGCACTAACGATCGGGATGTAAGAAAGTCTGGAAGGGCGGGTCATTTGAGCCCGCCTTTTCTTTGTAACTGGGCGATTAGTGCCGTTTGGTGCTGTCAGTTGGACGTCTGGTATCGACGTGGGGCGGCGAGCGAGCACACTAATGATCTGGGCACGCCGTACCTCCGGGCGGAAGGCCTGCATTAAGATGCGTATTTCCAGCCCCAGAGACAAACTGTCTTGTTCGTTGAGGTGAGAAGCTCGGTGCAGACCCCTTGGCCGCGTCGCGAAAATCTGCTGTCTGTCGATTTGACGCAGCCTCGCCCTTTAAAGCAGCCGCCTAACTTGCGCGGCCCGTTCCTTGGCATCATTTGCGATCGGATCACTGACGGTGCCGGGTACCAACTCGCTAAGCTTGAACTGGGGTCCGACCCAATGCAGCGTCAAGCTGCTCTGTCATATCATAAAATAGCTCCAAGGCGCGGTCTCTGGGCAAGTTCGCAGCGCGCGCCTCCCCACCTCAAGGTTCCGGCTTTGGCTCTTCGCACTATACGGCTGTCTTGCTCTGGCGTCTGCTGCGTCCGGTGCGCGCCATCTCAATTTGTTTCCGACCAGCCAGACGATCTGTCACGGGAGGCTCACCTCCAGGGCGATATTTTCATCTGATAGCTTATGGGCTATTTTGGGGACCCGCCCACCTGAGATGAAAGCGGTCATCTGGAACAGAACAGACCCAAGCTTGCTCGGCCCAGGCAGCTTTAAATGAGGACGATATGTTGCAGCTCACCCATAGCTGTTGCGTTGGGCATTGAACATCGCGGCATAAAGGCCTTCTTTTGCCATAAGCTCCGCGTGGGTGCCTTCTTCGACCACGGTACCTTCATCCAACACATAGATATTGTCCGCATGTGTGACGGTCGAGAGGCGATGGGCGACCATGATAGTTGTTTTGTCTTTCGAGAGCTCGCGGATGGCGTCGCGCACTCTTTCCTCGGTGCGCTGATCGAGGGCCGATGTTGCTTCATCCAACAACAAAATCGGGGCGGAACGGAGAAAAGCGCGGGCAATAGCGATGCGCTGCTTTTGTCCCCCTGACAACTGAGAGCCTTTGGGGCCTAAAGGCGCGTCGCCGCGATCACGCATCAGCTGATCGATGCCAACCAGTTCTGCGGCGCGCCAAATCTCCTCTTCCGTAGCGTCCGGGCGTACGTAACGGATGTTTTCGTAAATCGAGCTGTTAAAGATGACGATGTCTTGTGCCACCACAGAAAAAGACTGCCGCAGCTTATCGATGCGTAGTTCCTTGACGGGGGTGCCACCGATGGTCACCACCCCCTCACTGACATCATAGAGCCTAGCAATCAGGCTGAGAACAGAGGTTTTGCCCGATCCGGTGGCGCCAACAATTGCCGTTACTTTTCCCCCTTCAAACGTCATGTTTACGCCGCGGAAAAGGGGATGTTTCTCGGAATATTGGAAGGTGACGTTGTCTAGGGCGATATCTCCGGCGGGGTTGAACGTTTCTATGGCATTGGGCGCATTGGTGATCGTCGGCAGCTCCCGGTAGAGCGAACGTAGGCTGTCGAGGATAATCAGACTGGCTTGCATAGAGACAAAGAAGGCGGCAAAGCGACGTGCTGGATCAAAAATAAGCGCCATGCCGATCATAAATCCAATTATGCCGGCGCCATCCATTTCGAAGGCGGGGCTTAAGGCCATATAGCCGCCCACCCCAATGATCAAAACATAGATGATAGCAGCGAGGATATCGACTGTCGGGCTCATCATGGCTTGTAGCTTTTGAAGACTGATTGTGAGGTCTTTTATCTCGCCGGTGGCCTTATTGAGACGGGCTTTCTCTACTGGTTCTTGGTTTGATATTTTGACGGTGCGCATGCCATTGGTCATCTCTTCGATGCCAGACATGTAGTTGCCCATAGCATTCTCGGCGTTGGCCTGAGTGCTTTTGATACCCTGTGAGATCCGCCGAACAACGATCGTAACAGTGGGCATCACAATGATGACCAGCGCAAACAAAGCGGGGTTTTTCCAAATCAAATACCCTGAGACGGCGATGATGGTGACGGAGTCGCGGACGGCATTGACCGTGGTCTGCCCTATAAATCCCGAGAGGTCTTGCGCTTGGTTGACCAGCCGCAGGATAATATCACCGGACTTTGTTCGCTCGAAGAATGCTAGGTCCAATGTCATCATGTGATCAATGAGATCACGGCGCATTTTGAACACAGCATCACTAGCCAACCAGGCCGAAAGCCGAGGAACCCAATAAGACATTATGGCGCGAATTGCAAAAATTGCGAGTACCATGCCACAGACTTTGATGAGGCCAGAGACATTGCCGTCGTCGAAAATCACCCGAAGCCCACTTTCAGTGAGGGCAATGAACTGCTGATAGGCAAACCCTTGAACAAGGATCATTGCCATCACCAGCCCCAACCAGGGCGCGCGTTGCTTAAGGTAAGAGGACCAGAACCAAGCAATGTTGTCCTTGTCTTGGTCATTAAATAGCGGCGCACGCTTTTTGCCTTTGCGCGCTACTTTAGGCGTATCTGCCTGCGCAGAAGCGGTATGATCTTCGTCGGACATGGCTTGCTTTATGGCCTAGGAGGCGCAGGGGATACAGTGGCAATAATATCTGTCGCAACGTCTTTCCAAGTGCGCAGCGATGTATGATTGCTTCGTATCTTCTCTTTGGCCGCCGCATGGGCTTTGGGGTCGCTGTGTATTTTGTCGATCAAACTGGCAAGCGCAGTTGGGTCGTTAGGGTCAAAGTATTCCGCGAGATCTCCCCCCACTTCCCGCAAAGCGGGAACATCAGCTGCAAGGCCCGGGGTTCCAAGCCATAGCGCCTCCCCAAGTGGCAATCCGAAACCTTCCATGTGGCTAGGGATGACCAAAGCGAGGGCTTTTTGATACAGCATTCGCAAGCTGGCTTGGTTCGGGTCAAGTATGACCTGAACTTTATCTCTGATTGGGGCGAGTTCAGGACGTTCAAGATATTTGTCTGTTCTTTTTCTATGAGCTCCAGCCAACAGAAACATCGGTACAGGGCGACCTGTATTATGAAGATGAACCATGGCTTGAAGGATGCATTCGAGGTTTTTACGCCCGGTCATCACCCCCACCCCTAAAAGGTAGGGTTTGTCAGGGATGGTTATTTCCACGGTTTCGTCTGTCTTGCGCAACTCATGGGGCAACGGGACTGGAACAACAGGAGGAAGGATAGGCAGGTGGCCTGAGGCAGAAAAATGTTTGAGCTCAGTTTTAGTGAAGGCGGAGTTGGTCATCACTGCTTCAGCGTGGCTGATGACAA
The DNA here is from genome assembly GCF_027214245.1 of Sulfitobacter dubius. Taxonomy (GTDB): domain Bacteria; phylum Pseudomonadota; class Alphaproteobacteria; order Rhodobacterales; family Rhodobacteraceae; genus Sulfitobacter; species Sulfitobacter dubius_A. Next base: position 82,987 of record NZ_JAPWHM010000009.1, read on the forward strand.
TCCGATTGTCGTGCGCAAAATTACGCGCAAACATGCTTTGGCTCGGGTGGGCGAACTCATGTAAGGGGATCATATCATGAACTAACGGGTAAAACCGCATCTGTATATTTTGATTGTCCATGGCTACAAGATAGTCAGCCATCATTTTAGGGCGTCCCAAAGACACTAAAATTTGGCCTGACAGATCAACCTCTCGCAAACTATTCTCAGGCACCGCTCGCTCCCATCTTTTGCGGCATATGCGCTTCACGATCATACGAAAGAGTGGGTAAAGTGCATCTCGCACAGGGTGGGGCTGAGGGAAGCTATATCTAAGACGCAGAGGCTTTGCTTCGGGTGAGATGTTAGGATCACAGGCGCCTGTTGGAGAGTTTGCGCCGATACGGGGTTCGACCTCGAAAAAACGATCATGGGCAGGGGAAAATACAACGAAGCGTACATCTGCAGGAGAGCAAGCGAGTTCATAGCCCACTTCCATAACGGTTCGCGCAATTCCATAGTACCGAAATTTTATGCCGGAAGAAAGGAACTGTTCTGAAAGGTCATAGTATATAGGGCTCATAAGTCCTCTTATCATTATCCCTAGGGGTTGAGGAACACGGAAATGTTCGTCAAGAGCGGCGCAGCAAAAGGGAATATTACCTCTCTTGAAGAGAGCGCGCTAGGGTTAGGAAAGCACAACCTATGTACTACATCGATGTGACAGATATCCTGATCTACGTGGAGAAAGAAACCACAGTTTCAGGAATTCAGAGGGTCTCTTTTGAGGTCATTCGCCGTATGGTTGCGCGCTTGGGCGCTGACAATGTTCTGTTGAGCTTCTGGGATCGAGGGCGGAGGGAATATGTAGCGATCCCATCTGGCTTCATACAAGATATGGAGGAGTTTTCCCCTGACGTTCTGGGGACTGTGTTTTTTGGGAAGAAAGCGCGTAGCCAAGGAGATGCCGCCCCGACCTTGGTACGATATCGCAATAAGCCGCTAAAGTATTGGCTGCACTATCTGGCTCGCGCGTATCACGCGTCACTTGGGCATGAGAAGTATTTTGCCAAGAAGGGGTCCAGCATTGAGGAATGGCACGCGTTCAAAGCGCGACAAGGTTCTGGTCAAGCGAAAGTGGCCGAAGAAACACCGCGGTTGAAGGTGGCTCAACAAGCCAAGCCTGGCGATCAATTGATCATCTTAGGGGCAATTTGGAATATTGATGGGCTGGAGGCGGCCTTCCAGAGCTTAAAGGACGACCAAGGCGTCGCGATTTACCAGCTCGTCCACGATTTGATCCCGCTGGTTGCTACCGAGCATATCGCCGCGGATTTTTCTGGAGCATTTTACCAATGGCTGCTTTCTTCAGCGGGCTATTGTGAGCGCTTCCTAGCAAACTCACAAAACACCGCGCGCGATTTGAAGGCCTTTATGGATGAGATCGAGCAACAACGCCCCGTCGATGTTGTGCCGTTGGCGCAGAAATTTAGCGTCGTGCATTCCCATAGAGTCAGTAATCCGGCAAAGCCTATTAAATCGCGTCTTAGTAGTTTGCGGGGCGTGCGGCTCGGTGTACTGAACCTGACCAAGACACCGTATGTGCTGGTTGTCGGAACAATGGAGTCGCGTAAGAATCTTTGGTCGCTTGCACAAGCTTGGCAACGCTTGGCCCAAACTCCGGGACTGAATGTTCCCAAGCTTGTCTTTGCAGGCAAGCCAGGCTGGTACAATGGTGATTTTGAAGCTCTCATGGAAGCCACGGGAAACCTGGGAGGGTGGGTGCAGTTCGCAAAGCAACCCAGCGACACCGAACTTGGGTTTTTGTATGAAAACTGCCTTTTTACCGCGACGGTCAGTTTCTACGAAGGGTGGGGTCTGCCTATCGGTGAGAGCCTATCGTTCGGCAAAACAGCAGTGGTTGCGCAAAACTCCTCCATGCCGGAGGTTGGCGGCGATATGGTCGAATACTGCGATGCCCATTCGATCAGCAGCATCTACGATGCTTGTCATAGGTTGATCACAGATCCGGAACACCGACGCGCGCTGGAGAAAAAAATCAACGCCACGTCTCTAAGGACATGGGATGAGGTTGCACATGACATCGAAGCAGTTTTGGACCAAAGCCGCCGTTGAGCAGAGCTAAAGGAGATATCACGTAGCAAATGCTCCCCCACTGTGTCATACTCTTCGATAATATCACCCGCATTACATCATAGTTAATTGCCCCTAATCGGATTGCGCATGAGGTTGCGTTTGTTCAGAGAAGAAGCGCTCGCCGCTTTGGGGCTTTTGAGCTTTATAAAAAAGCGGGAAGAGCAGAACGCGTTCACTCTCGTCCAGCGAGGAAGATGACGCGTAGACAAAAGGCGAGACGAGTAATGTATCTATCCCGTTTTAAAAGAACCCTGTGTCGCATTGGTGTTGCCCTGCCGCTTGCGCTCGCGTTGGTGGTGCCGCGTCCGGCTTTTGCCGAAACATTGGCCGATGCTTTGGTAGGAGCATATGAGCGCTCCGGGCTTTTGGAACAAAACCGGGCTTTGCTCCGGGCAGCGGACGAAGATGTCGCCAGCGCCAAATCAGCGTTAAAGCCCGTGCTGCGTTGGGCCGGAGGGCTGACACAGAGTTTTGGTTCAACCCGAACCTCCAGTTTGGTGTCATCGCAGTCCACCGCAAGCCTTACTGCCTCCATAAACTTAATTGGGGAGCTCTTGCTTTACGACTTTGGTGCGAGCCAATACCGGGTTGAAGCTACTAAGGAAACGGTACTTGCCACCCGCCAGACCTTACTTGACCTCGAACAGCAGGTTCTTTTGCGCGCCGTGGCGGCCTACATGGGGGTCATTGAAGCTTCTGATGTGGTGGCGTTGCGCAATAATAACCTGCGCCTTTTGACCCAAGAGCTGCGCGCCGCGCGTGATCGGTTCGATGTAGGTGAGGTAACTAATACCGATGTGGCAATTGCGGAAGCGCAACTGGCTGAGGCCCGCAGCGGATTAGCGGGGGCTGAGGGCGCGTTGCTGCGCGCTGTTGAGGAGTATCGCAATGTTGTGGGCCGAACGCCGAGCAACCTTACCCCGCCCCCGCAACTTCCTAATGTAAGCGGCAATTTAGAAGCGGCCAAGGCCTTGGCCGTACGTAGGCATCCAGCTGTACTGGCCGCCCAGCATCAGGTTGCAGCCGCGCGGCTGGCGGTTAGCTCAAACGAATCCGCTATGTCCCCTCGGATTACGCTCCAAGGCAATTACGGGCTGTCTGAGACATTTGACAGTAAGCGCTACAGCCGCAGCGGGAGTGTTGGTGTAGAAGCGGGTCAGACAATCTATCAAGGCGGGGCGCTGTCTTCCGCAGTGCGTCGGGCAATGGCTCAAGAGGATGCGCAGCGCGCAAATCTTCACGTTGTAAGCCGCGAGGTCGCACAAGAAGTCGGAAACGCTTATGCATCTTTGTCTTCAACTCGCGCACAGCTTGAAGCCTCTGATCGGCAGATCCGCGCGGCACGTACGGCCTTTGAGGGGGTGCGGGAAGAGGCAAAATTGGGCGCGCGCACCACGCTTGATGTTCTGGATGCGGAACAGGTTCTATTAGATGCAGAGTCGACGCGCGTTACTGCCCGCGCAAATCTCTATATTGCAGCCTATGCTGTGTTGGCCTCTACTGGGCAGCTTACTGCGCGGGATCTGGGTCTGCCTGTGCAACTCTATGATGCCGCCGCGTATTATAATTTGGTGAAAGACGGTCCGGCTAAGTATTCCAAACAAGGGCAAGCGCTGGATCGCGTCCTGCGCGCCTTGCAAAAAAACTGAAACCTAGGAGGCGCCCTCAGGGCTTCATGGCCCTAGCTGAGCCTAGATCATGGCATTAAAAGTGACCTGCTCCCCTTAGAGTCCGCGTTCTTTAGTTCGCTCTGTTCAGGGTTTGGTCCTCTACTGACCTTTGGTGATACTCCCA